>CAXBLU010000001.1:0-656318 GCA_963976815.1 uncultured Pseudomonadales bacterium
CGGATTGAATTTATATCCAGAAAAAGTACCCACATGAAATGGTGAAGACCCATATAATTACAGTATTCCATATCATTCGAGCCAGAGCGGGGTTGGCTCAGACCTACCTTATCCTGAGACGGTAGCTGATCTGAACGATGCTGTAGAGTTTTATGAACGGCAACACCAGGATCTCGGGCGAGATCGTCAGTGAGGTTTGGGGTAAGATGTTTTGGAGCTGAGTAAGGGAAACACTAACTCAATCCCAGCAAACTCGGATGTGTAACCTGGATCAGTGAAATGAGTGCACACCCAGCGTAATTCCTACTGACAAAATACCAGCCCATTACCCTCCCAGGCGACCCGGGTGTAGATAATGGTGCAGGACTTACCCTGGTCTCTGCTAAAGAAGCAGTATGAGTGGTCCGGGATCAGGTCTGCTTCAAATGAAAAGGTTGTCCCAACACCGTTGTCCAGTTGGCACGCAACACGAAACTCGTGTTTACCCGGTGGGACATAATGGCCATCGGTTTCCGAAACTGGATTGCCATCTATGGTCGTTATTTTCATGCCGCCGGACTTGGCATTACTGGCCAGGGCAACAAACGCGGTTGGTTCCGGTTGACTTGCGCAGCCAACAAGACCGACAAACATGATCAGTGTCATTAGAAATTTCATTGCTTGTTGTTTCCTTGTTTGTCTTTTAGTTAGTCTTTCAGTTTGTCTGGCTGGTTATCTGCATTTTTGCCGACCAAAGTTCTAAGTACAGCCATTTCATTGATCAAATCGGGAGAAGTCATTTGCTCAGCCACCTTCTCGTAGAACTCATCACCATCAATTTTACCCTGATGTTCGTACACACTCGCTTGCATGGCAAATTCGAGTCGATCAATCTGTTTGACAAATTTGGCCTCTTCGGTTTGTTGCGCTTCATACTCCTCCCACACGTCTATCAACGATTCTCCGTGGGGTAACTTACCTAATATTTTCTGAATCGCAGCTTCCTCCCGCGCCTTTTTTTCTTCGGCTGGCACATTATCAGAAGGGGTAATATCACCCACATAGGCCTCGCCGACATCGTGCACCAGGGCCATCTTTAACACCCGAAGCGCATCCAGTTCCGGATGGCGTGGCAGCAACATAAGACTCAACATAGCATTACCGAAGGTATGTTCCGCAACGGTTTCACAGCTCCCTGGGTCAATGCCTCTTTGTATCCAGCCCTGGCGAAAAAGCTGCTTGAGTTGAATAATTTCGTACCATACCTCAATCAACGGTGTACTCATGCTCCGATCTAACAATTCAACGGGCATTGCGGCTTTTTCAAACATCCATTAGGTCTCTCGTGCAAAGCCCTATCTTACAACTTCTCGCGGCCCTATGCTGAGGGTATGATCTGGACAATCAAACACAGGATCAAAAACGGGACAAAATTTGCAGAACCTTGAAAGTGCGTTGATCTACTTTGGCGAAGTGGCCTGGGGACCCTGGCTGCTAATCCTCATACTAGGTGGGGGCCTCTATTTTCTGGTTGCATCCAGATTCCTCCCCTTTCTTTACTTGTTTCACGCGGTGGCATTACTTCGGGGCAAGTACGACTCTGATTCATCCCCCGGTGATATTAGTCATTTTCAAGCCTTAAGTAGTGCGCTGGCGGGCACTATCGGCATGGGCAATATTGCCGGGGTTGCCGTGGCGATTCATGTCGGCGGTCCCGGCGCCATCTTCTGGATGTGGATGACGGCGATTGTTGGTATTGCCACCAAGTTCTTCACCTGCACCCTCGCGGTCATGTATCGCGGCAAAGATTCCGCCGGCCAGATCCAGGGCGGCCCGATGTACGTGATTACTGAGGGACTCGGCGCAAAGTGGAAACCCTTTGCTATGTTTTTCAGCGGCGCTGGGCTTATCGGCTGCCTGCCTCTGTTTCAAACCAACCAGCTGATTCAGACCATCCGAGAAGTGATATTTATCGAACAGGGCATGCTCGCGCCGGAGAACAGTTTTGAATTCAACGTCATTGCCGGGGTGCTGCTGGCGGGAATTGTGTCTCTGGTCATTTTTGGTGGATTACAACGAATTGCCCTGGTCGCCTCAAGGTTGGTTCCTACCATGGCGGCAATCTACCTCAGTGCAGTCGGCTACATACTGATTTCCAACTACGAACTTGTGCCCCAGAATCTGGCCCTGATTTTTACCGATGCTTTTACCGGTCTAGCTGTTGCCGGTGGTGCTATCGGAACCGTGATTGCAACCGGCGTACGCCGTGGCGCATTTTCTAACGAGGCCGGAATCGGCACCGAGTCTATGGCCCACGGCGCCGCAAAAACTTCAGAACCCGTGCGGGAAGGTATTGTCGCTATGATTGGTCCGGTGATCGACACCCTGCTGATTTGTACGGCAACGGCACTGGTGATATTGATCTCCGGGGAATGGCAGGGTTCCGATGCAAACGGCGTAACAATGACCGCCGCCGCCTTCACCAAAATGATTCCCCATGTCGGGATTTACATCCTAATCCTGTGTATCGTTTGCTTCAGCGTCAGCACTATTTTTAGCTACTCCTACTACGGTTCAAAGTGCCTTGGATTTATTGCCGGTGCCCACAATCAATACCTCTACAATTATCTAGTAGTCATCATGACCGTTTTTGCTGCGGTGTTATCGATTGATGCGATGGTAGGTCTGGTGGACGGGGCGTTTGCGCTAATGGCCATTCCCACTACGATATCTGCCCTACTGTTGTCGAAAAAAGTGATGGCGGCAGCAAAAGATTATTTCGCCAGACTCGATGCGGGTGTATTTCTTGTCGATGGGAAGGTTGTAGAGAAGCTTGATTAAAAAGCTGACTAGAAAATACTACTTTCTATTCCGGCCGCGAGATACATACCAAGAGCTTCACAGGCTTCAAGGGTTGCCTCGTCCAGTTCTCCGGTTTTAATCACCGGTTCCTGGACTTCTTTAAATGCGTATCCGGTGCAGATTCGACGAATACTACTCAGCGCCCCGGTGCCATCATTACCGGCAGAGATAAAAATTGAGTAGGGTAATCCCTGCACCTTGCCTTCGGTTGGATAAAAAGTTCGGTCAAAAAAGTCCTTCAGGGCGCCGGACATGTAACCAAAATTTTCCGGCGTACCCAACAATAAGCCATCAGCCCAGAGCAGGTCATCGACTCCAGCGTCCAGGGCCTCTAACAGCCGCACCTCAACATCAATGTCCGGGTGATTGGCTCCAGCATAAACGGCTTTTGCCATCTTGCCTGTGCTGCCTTCCTTTGAATGATACACAATCAGTAGATGTTTCATGACTCAGCCACTTCGTCCTTTAAAACCAGATCTCCTAGAATCAAGATATGCAATTCTCGTGGACCATGGGCGCCCTTTTCCATTCTCATCTCAATGTCTCCGGTGCTAGAAGGACCCGACACCAGGGTGAGATCCCTGGGCATTCCGCCGGTACCTCTGACTCGATCCCAAACTGACTCCATGGAATCCAGAATATCTTCCACCGGGAGCAATACAAAGTGACGATCAGCGAGAAAGTTTTGCGTCAAACTATTTCCACCGTCACTTCTCACAACCAGACTACCACTCTCAGCAATCGCGCCAAAACAAGTACTGAGGCAGTTTTCTAGACTTGTCTTTTTTGTCCAGACATCAATTTCTGTCTCGGGCAACTGCAGGCCTGTTTGACTGGCGGCTGCCGTTAACGAAATATGTGAGCCCTTCGGTAAGCTCGCCAATAAATAACTTGCCACTTCATCTAGATTCTTCAATCGAGTCACTTCCGCGCCCTTAGCAGTGGCACTCGCAATAAATTGGCTAACTCGCTCACTGCCCGCGAGATTACCGACCGCTGGACGGGTATTTTGCCGATGGGCAGTTAACCTTGATTGGATAGTCTGCTGGCGAGTTTGATCCGTTGTCGATACACCTAAACGACTTCGAACCGCGGATAAGATTGATTCCCTGCTCATACCCGCTTGCCTCCGTTACGTCGATACTGCTGAGAAAAGGTACCCTGTTCGGGCTGCCGAAGATCACGATGCTCGGTCCAGGCGCCTGCCAGCGCTGGAAGTTTGTGAATAAAACCCCCTCGCCGATTGGGCCAACGATAGAGTACCCAATTCGCGACGCCGGTTGTGAGTCGATACAAACCAGGCTGGCGTCCTAACCATGCCCAGGCTTTTAGTCCCCAGCGCATCCCCATGGGGTTCAGTTTTTCTTCGGCCTCCTTGTCACGCCATAGTCGTAACAATTTTGGTAACGGAATCATCACGGGGCAAACCGACTCACAGCGACCACATAATGAAGATGCATTTGCCAGATGTTTTGAACCCTCCAGCGTTGCCAACTGAGGGGTGAGTACAGCTCCCATCGGCCCGTTGTAGACAGACCCATAGGCATGGCCTCCAACCGACAAATAGACGGGGCAATGATTTAAACAAGCAGAACAGCGAATACAGCGCAGCATCTCCTGAAACTCGCTGCCGAGCATTTCAGATCTGCCGTTATCGATAAGCACAACATGGAAGTTTTCCGGGCCATCACCATCCTCCCGGTGCTTTGGCCCGGTAATAAAGGAGGTATAGGCAGAAATATCTGCACCCAGGGCGGAACGTGCCAACAACCGAATAAAGGTTGATGCATCCTCGAGGGTCGGTACAACCTTTTCAATGCCCGTCACCACAATATGGGTATTGGGTAGCGCTGTGGTTAATTCGGCATTGCCCTCATTTGTGACTAGTACAATAGTGCCGGTCTCGGCGACCAGAAAATTTGCGCCGCTAATACCCACGTCGGCGGCCAAAAACTTATCGCGGAGTACCTGTCTGGCTTCTGCAACCAGCGCGCCTCGATCATCAATTTTTTCATTAAACCCGAGCTTTTTGTGGTGTACAAAGAATGTCTCTGACACCTGCTCCTTACTTAGATGTACAGCGGGCGCGACAATATGACTGGGTTTTTCACCTCGGAGTTGGATAATGTACTCCCCAAGGTCTGTTTCTACCGCTTCAATTCCCTTGGATTCAAGATAGGGCACCAGATCAATTTCTTCCGTGACCATCGACTTACTTTTAGTGACGCGTTTTGCCTCAACCGACTCACAAAGTTGATAAATGATCTCCCGCGCCTCTGATTCATCTGCCGCCCAGTGGACCTTGCCGCCCTGCTCCACCACCCGTTCCTCAAAAGCCTCCAGGTATAGGTCCAGGTGTTGAAGGGTATGATTTTTAATGTCCCGGGCTTCGGTCCGCAGTTGATCAAACTCCGGTAAATCAGCAACGCCTTTAGTGCGGCCAGCGGCCAATCGACCCGACAATTGTTTTAAAGCTGACTGCAGCTTGTCGTCCTGCAATGCGGCTTCGGTCAAAGGAATAAACTTATCGGACGTGACCTCCATTAGCGCGACTCCTTGCCGTTCGCGCGAATGTTCTCCGCTAACACTTCTGCAAAATGCTTTACCTGTACCTGATGGCCATCTCGATGAAGTTTACCTTCAATATTTAACATACAACCCAGATCACCCATCACAAGGGTATCCGCCCCGGTACCCAACACATCCTGGACTTTTCGCTCGGCCATCGCTGCGGAAATATCCGGGTACTTCACGCAGAAAGTACCGCCGAATCCACAACAACTTTCTGTCTCTTCAAGCTCTTTAATGGTGACGCCTGCACCCTTGAGTAGTTGTCGGGGTTCATCACTAATATTCAGCTCTCTCAGCCCCGCGCAGGCATCATGGTAGGTGACGATGCCTGTTGTTTCTTGATCAAAGCGTGGATGAGTGGCTGGGAGAGGCACGTAATCTGCTACCTGAACCAGAAATTGGGACAGTTCGAAAACCTTACTCGCCAGGGCTGTTGCCTTTTCCCTGTAGTCAGCATCATCGACAAATAAATCTGGATAATGGTGTTTCAACATCCCGCCACAGGAACCACTCGGGATCACAACATAGTCATAACGCAAAAACGCATCGATTACCCGCTTTGCGGTTGCGATTGCATTGTCCTTGTCGCCGCCGTTGTAATTTGGTTGTCCACAACATACCTGGTCTGAAGGCGCCACCACCTCAAAACCTGCGTCCTCGAGCACGGTGATCGTATCAAAACCAACCGCGGGTTTGATGTTCTCCACCAGGCAGGTCACGAATAATGCAACGGATTGACTAGCCATTAGCTTTCCAACTGTTCGAGTCGTATAAGTTGATTTGAAAGATAGCGATAGTTCGGAATATCTAGATTCCGCGGTGCTGCCGCGCCTTCCAGTACTCGTCCTGCGCCATCGTAATCACTCTGATGACAGGGGCATTTAAACTGTTGATCCTGGGCAATCACTTCACAACCAAGATGGGTACAATTTGTATAGGCAACAAATAATTCTGGGCGAATAGAACGAAACGGATTTCGAGCGAGTTCCGGTTGATTGGAATGGTCTGACGCTGGATCTTTTAGGTCTGCTTTTGATATTGGCAGTTTTTCCATCGCTGCCGGTTCACGCTTAATTAACAAAACATTTCGGCCCAACCAGTGGACGAGCTTTTGTTCGCCGGGTTTTAAACCCGATACATCAATGTCCATGCTGCGTGTGTTGTCGAAGGACGGTATCCAGGCCTTAATAAACGGATAGGTGACAAATCCGAGCCCGGTGATACTAAATCCCTGAACAATTCTGGTGAGTAGCGTTCGGCGGTCCACGCTGGTATCCCATTGGAAAACCCAAGGATACTAGGGAAGCTCTGAAGAATTCGACTTTTTTTGTGAGGGTAAGGCAAATTCGCCCGCAGAAAATCACAAAACCGCACTAATTTCGAGGGGTATCGAGGGCAAACTCAAGGTAGCCGGAGCGGAAATGGATATTGATCGGAGCCCCCAATCATTCTTAAGGAAACTAGCTGTCTGGCCGATCATCTAGCTTTTTAATCCGACTTTTCTATCCAGGGTACCCTTGATTCAATATGAGCATGGCCTGCGGGCTGACGGTTGATATCACCGAGGTTTGCCCGGGCGATATGCAGTTCTCCCGGCCATTTACGCCCTTTAAAAGACACGGTACTACCGCAGGTCTGGCAAAAACCTCTTGCGCCGCGGTCCGAGGACTGGAACCACCGCAACGTTGGACCATTCACTTCTACTTTATCCTCAGGGTAGCCCACCCAGGTCACAAAACCGGCCCCGTGGGCTCTTTGACACATGGTGCAATGACAGTGGGCACACCACAGGGAGGTGTCCGGTGTCTTAAACGTCAACGCCCCGCAGTAACAGCTGCCTTCACTCATTGCCGCCCCACCCACACAACTTTCCTGCGCCCAAATCTAGTCCCTGGATTAGACCAAATTTCAGAGCTATACATCATAGATCCGCACTGCCGTATCGTGGAATAGTGCCGCGATTTCTTCCGAGCTTCGCTTCGCCGCAATCTTCTTAAAGGCGTTATAGAGCACATGGTAACTGCAGGAATCCTTGTCAACGGGAAAGTTACTCTCAAACATACATCGGTCCGCACCAAACAGGTCAATGCAGTGGTCGTAATAGCGGCCTGTAGCAGCCACAAGCTCATCGGAGGTGGGTGGCAATTCGCGTTTATGCCAATCAAAGCCATTAATCTTCATGTTAATGCCGCCTAACTTAAAGTGGACATTATTCAGATTCGCCAGGGGCTCAACAAACGTCTGCCAATCGGAGAACACCTCATCAAATTGCCCCGTATAGGGTCCTATCCCGAGGGGACCACCAAAATGGTCGAGCACAATTGTCACCTTCGGAAACGCCTTCGCCAATGAGACAAGCTCTGGGATCTGCTCATGGAAACACCAGACATCGAAGGTCAAGCCCATATCATCCAAAACCCCAAATCCAGTTCGAAAGGCCTCGGTTTCCGACAATTTTTCGGTCGGTCTAGTGTGGGCATTTCGTATCTGCTTATCCCCATGCCAACTGGTGGCATGACGAATACCCCGAAAGCGATCAGGGCTTGCTTTTATATGGGCCTCAAGTACTGGGCGGACATCTTCACCTAGAGTTAGGTCCGCGTATCCCACAATGGCAGCAGCGACTTGTGTATTGCCATAGCCTCCGCTGGCACTCATTGCTGCTACGCCCTGGACAAACTCCGTCTCGCCCACAGGCGCTATTTCCTTCGGCCCATCGGCTCGATACATGGACATACATTCCATAAATACTGTGCTGACCACGTTGTGGCCATCGCCGACATCCGCGGCAATCTCATCAATCAAATACCGACTTTGGGGGTGATCCCAGAGATGGTGATGGGGATCACATATCGGTAAATCTGGCGCAATGATCTCTTCCCTTACCTGCGCTAACCATGCAGCTGAATCCATTCCCGGCGGCCTTGTGTTCAAGTATCAGTGAACATGATAGCTTTAGGGATTCACTCGGCACAACTCACACACTATGACTCAATTTAAGGCACTGGCGATCGATCTGGATGGCACTCTCCTGGTGGGTGAAGACCTCTCTCGCGAAAACCGCGATGCGGTTCGCCGCGCCCATAAAGCTGGTTTTAGCATTGTGATTGCCACCGCCCGCTGGCGCCAGATGGCGCTACGCATTGCCAACGAAATTGGACTCAGTAGTCCAATCATCGCCTGCAGCGGTGCTGAAGTGTATCTACCGGATCAACAAGCGGATATTTTCGATCACCGTCTGCCGGATGAGTTCACCGCCGAGCTTTACGCTCTGTGCAATTCAAATCGTTGTATTGCAACCATTACGGTGGACACGGATGTGTTGCTTAAACTCGACGGCGAACCTGATCCGTCGTTCCTATCGGAGGAAATGCGCTGGGTACCCCAGTTAAGTACCGCGGACCACCCAAAACCCAGAATTGCCGCCATTCAGGGTTCCGCCCTTGTGAACGAGATCAAAACGAATCTGTTGCCTCGATGGAAAGACCAGATCAACCTTTACGATTCCATCGGGCCAAATGGCAAAATTGTCATCACAATTACCGCAAAAGCAGCCAACAAAGGAGAAGCCCTTCGGGTTGCTTGCCAACATCTGGATATTGACCTGTCTCAGGTTGTTGCATTCGGTGATGCTGAGAATGACATCGAAATGTTTAAAGTTACCGGTGCTTCCGTTGCAATGGGTCAGGCGGAACAATTCATCAAAGACGCAGCAACGGTTACCACCGCTAACAACACCGATCATGGCGTTGCCCAGGCGATTCACAAACTACTCGATGAAGGAAAGTTATAACCGTGGAAACTTTCAAGCACACCGCAAAAGACGGTACTGAACTACACGCCTATCGCTGGGCACCGGAAGGCGACGTTAGAGCAACCATCTACCTTGCCCACGGTATGGGAGAACACGCCGGTCGCTACGACTGGACGGCCAACAAGCTAACTGAGCGGGGCTACCTTGTGATTGCCAATGATCACCGTGGTCACGGCTTAACCGCAAAAACACTCGGGGATTTTGGTACCGATGGTTGGAATCGAACCATCGATGATATTTACGACATGATGGATACCTATTCAACCCAGGGTAAGCCAAAAATTCTGATGGGCCACAGTATGGGGGCCATGCTCAGTCAGCAGTTTGTCACTCGCTACGGATTTACGCTGGATGCCCTGGTGCTATCCGGCAGCCCTGGCTTCGGTCCCCTCGTGATGAATTGGGTGATCCGATTTTTGTGCTGGTTCGAAAACAAACGACTTGGCGCCCTGAAGGAAAGCAATTTACTCGGCGGTTTGATTTTTGGGGCTGCGAACAAAGCGTTTGAGGCGGACAATCCCAATGCCAATGGTTTTGAATGGCTGAGCCGGGACGAAGCAGAGGTGCAAAAATATATGGACGATGAGTACTGCGGCTTTGTGCCTTTTCCTGCTTCTCTGGGGGAGATTTTTGCGGGTGTCGGTACCAGCCAGGACAAACACCAGATTCGTGACATTCCCCAGGAATTACCTATCTATGTCTTCTCCGGCACCGCGGACCCGGTCCATAACGATCTTAAAAATATCAATCGATTGCTCAATGCCTGGCGTAATCGTGGCCTGACGACCACTACCAAATTCTACGCTGATGGCCGCCACGAAATGCTTAACGAAATCAACAAAGAGGATGTGATCGAAAATCTGATTGCCTGGTTAGAAAACTTGAGTTTTCGCCGCTAGATGTTCTAGTTGTTGATTTAGGTCACACCTAACACAAATACAACAAATATGGCGGGGGGTGCAACGTATCGAATCAGCACTTGCCAGACACGATAAGCGGAGTCCGAGATCGACAACTCGCCACGGCTAATAGATTCCGTTACAAACCAACCAGCAAAAATGGCAATCAACATACCGCCGATGGGTAGAAAGACCTGATTCGAGACGAAGTCAGTTAATGAATTGAGGTCTTTGCCAAATATCTTCCAATCGGCCAGGTGATTGTAGCTAAGCGCGCTGACGACACTCAACAACGCAATTGAGCCCAGAATCAAAATGGCGCTTTTATGTCTGGAATATCCCCAGCGTTCTTCTGACCAGCGCACCAGGGGTTCAATCAAGCCAACCATAGACGTAATAGCCGCGACGGACAGCAGTAGGAAAAACACTACACTGACCAGATGCCCCGCCGGCATATTCGCAAAAGCCACCGGCAAGGTTTGAAAGATCAAACCGGGACCGCCCGCCGGGTCAAGCCCGTTAGCAAATACCGCCGGGAAAATCACTAGCCCCGCGAGGATCGCAACCCCAGTATCGGCTGCAATAATAAACAGGCTTGATCGAGCAATCGAAACATTATTCGGTAGATAAGCGCCGAAGGTCATCATCCCTGCCATTGCAACACCAATCGAGAAAAACGCCTGGCCAATTGCCGCGAGCATAACCGTTGCATTAATCTTTGAGAAATCGACGGTAAACAAATAATCAATGGCCTCATTAAAGCCGCCGACCGCCATATTATAGATAACCAACAACACCATGAGTGTGAACAGCATCGGCATTAAAATCGAAACCGCACGTTCGATACCATTTTGCAAACCCGCATAAATGATTGAGCCGGTAATCGCCAGCGCAACGAGTGTCCAAACCATCATCGGTCCAGGTTCAGCAAGCACTTGATTAAAGTTTGCTGTTGCGGAAGCGGGCTCCACGCCGGCAAAGCCTGTGACTGCAGCTACCTGTAAGTAATTTAAGACCCAACCCGCTACCACGCTATAGGTAATCATGATGAGGAATGCCGCCAGCAAATTCATCACCCCGACCCAGGCCCAGTTAGGGCTCTTATGACTGAGCAGCGCGACGTTTTTCATTGAACCCGGGGGTGTCATTTTACCGTGCCGCCCCACCATCAACTCAGCAATCAAAATAGGTAGACCAATTGTTACCACGCAAACGACATAAACCAGTACAAAAGCACCGCCGCCGTTCTCTCCGGTAATATAGGGAAAGCGCCAAATGTTGCCTAAACCGACAGCAAATCCCACTGACGCCATAAGAAAAGCAAATCGTGAGGTCCAGGCCAGGCTTGATACAGAATTTTGCATTGTCATCCAGTTTGAATTCTTGTTATTGGGGTATCCTAACGGTGTTAGCAACAGGACACAAAAAATTAGCGGGAGCAAATTGAGCATGGCGGACACTCATCAGCAGGTCGTGATCATTGGCGCAGGTATTGTGGGCTGCTCAATTGCGTTTGCTCTATCTAAACGCGGCTACCAAACCTTGAATATCGATAAGCTTCCAGCAGCTGGCTATGGATCAACGAGCCATTCTTCAGCAATTGTTCGACCCATCTACTCCCACATAACATCCGCAGCACTTGCCCATGAAAGTCGATCCTATTGGCAGAAATGGGCAGAATTTATAGGCGCTGGCGCACCAAACGGCTACGCAAAATATCACGAATGCGGCGGTCTTGTGCTTATCCGGAAAGGTGAAGAGTTACAGTACGAGGCGAATCTTGCCGCGATGGACGCCGTTGGCGTTAACTACGAGCTTTTGACTCAAACTCAGATCAGTCAATTGTATCCGGGTATCTGTCTGGATAGTTTTGGTCCGCCAAAACATCGTGAGGACCCAAATTTTGGTGAACCCACAGCCGGAAAGATCTCCTCGGCAATACTGGTCGAAGCTGCCGGGTACGTCTCCGATCCCCAATTGGCCGCCCAAAACCTTCAATTTGCGGCGAGCCAACTCGGCGCAAAATTTATCTACAATTGTGAGATCACGGCCATCACCGACAACACCTTAACCCTGGACGGCGGTGATCAAATACAGACCGACATCCTGATCAATGCCGCCGGACCACATTCTGGACAAATTAACGCACTGGCGGGAATTGAGCTCGACATTCAAACTAGACCGCTTCGACATGAGGTAGCCTATGTCAACGCCGACAACCAACACTTTAAAAGTGGTGCAAGATTTCTGGTTGACCTGGATTGTGGTGTTTATCAACGACCGGATGGAACGGACATGGTGATTGGCTCTGCAGACCCTGCCTGTGATCCTGAACAACAGGTTGACCCCGATAATTACAATTCGGGCTTTACCGAACAATGGGCCACTCAAACCATGCGAGCGGCTCAACGATTTCCAGACTTGGCCATACCCAATACCGCCAGAGGCACCGTCGGCATCTATGATGTTTCAGATGATTGGATTCCGATTTATGATCGAACCGATCGCGCCGGATATTTTATTGCGATTGGTACAAGCGGTAATCAGTTTAAGAATGCACCGTTAATCGGCGAGGTCATGGCACAGATCATCGATCAAGATAAAACCCATGACGCTACGCCAGCGACGCTTCGGTTAACCCACATTCAGCAGGAGATTGATCTAGGTTTTTTTTCTCGGAACCGAACCAAACAAAATCTCAGTGGCGTACTGGCTTGAGTGGGCCCAAGCAAATTAAAGATCTCGAAGTCTGCCCAATTGGAAAATTCTGTCATCGCCGGCGCCGAGGTAGTGAATCAACGTCGCCTGCACCTGTTCAATATCCAACGTCCCCATTTTTTGCATCTCCTCCAGATCAGCCCAGTCTTTGGTTCGATTGAAAAACGCCTTAAATACCGCAAGGTCATAGCAGGATAAAAATGGGATGCTTTCTCCAGCAAAGGTTTCCCATCGAACGCGATCAAACAATTGATGGTGGAATTCTGTACTGTTGAAAAATACATCCAGCGGCGTTTTCTGCCACCAGAGTCTGACCTGGCCTTCACGTTTGAGCATCTGTAGATCCTTCCTGGTCACCTTTACATCCCTTGGCAACGCGTTGATCCCAAGCTGATAATCCGCCTCGGGAATCAGGATATTAATATCAATATCAATTGTGCCGCGGGCCCGTTCCGTGCACCAGGCTAATGCCAGTGCGCCGCCAAAGGCATGGGGTAGCTGAGCCTTTTCGAGGGCCCGGTGCAGCAACCCAATCTTGTTGACCAGGTTTTCCATCCTAGCCATTTGCTTCACGTAAAGGCTTCCCAAATCGAGGCATCTCAAGATGACGCGACGCTCGATGGGGAAATTGCTCAGCCAAATTTAATACAGCTTCTAGTTCATCACCGCGCAGAATGCCGTCCTGCTCTCGAACCCTTGGCTTAAGCCGAAACTCCACTTCATTACCGCAGGCCTCAAGAATCCGGAGGAAGGTTAAGGTTCCCGGCACCTTCTTGCCCTTTTCATAGGCCAAAAGTGTGGCGTGGGATGTACCCGCCCGTTGCGCGAGCTGGCGCAGTGACAAACCCGCGTTTTTGCGTGCGCTCGTGAGCTGTTTTGCGATCTGTTCGGCGGAGCTAGTCATAGTGGTCATAACAATCTAATCAGAACATTTTCAACAAACATATGGTATCCGATTGGATACCATATGTCGAAAAATTACTCTGTTGCGATATGAGCCTGTAGACGTACTGCCCCGGCAAAGTGCTACGGACTTGATCCGTTACAGCGCAGCCTTACAACGTAACCGTTCGCACGCCATTTAGAAGCACCCGTTCCTCCGAGTGCAACTTTACCGCTGTGGCGAGGGCCGTTGCCTCAAGGTCGTGACCAATGTGGACCATTTGCGGCACCGAAACCCGGTGATCAATTGGCCTGACTTCCTGAACGATGATGGGTCCCTCATCCAATTCCGGTGTCACATAATGGGCGGTTGCACCGATGACTTTGACGCCACGGAGGTGCGCCTGGTGATAAGGTCGAGCACCCTTAAAACCCGGCAAAAAGGAGTGGTGGATATTGATGATTTGACCAGGATAGTCGAGACAAAACCCAGCACTGAGAATTTGCATATATCGAGCTAGCACCAGCAGGTCGGCACTGCCCATTAATTTAGCTAAAACTTGTTCCTGGGCGACTTTGTTCTCTTTAGTCACCGGCAAATAATGGAACGGCAGATCGTAAAATCGCACCATCGATTCGCAGTTTTTATGATTAGACACCACGCCCACAATCTCGATGGGCAAGGCACCTGAGTGCCACTTGGTTAGCAACGTATTTAAACAATGGTCGTACTGTGACACGGCAATTAGTACTCGAGGCGCTTGCAGCACTGGCCGGAGGATATAGGTCATCTCAAATTCAGCCCCAAGCCGAATCATTTCAGCTTCAAATTCCGCAAAGCTCAGATTCATTTCTCGATCGTCAAATACGGTTCGAGAGAAAAAGAGTCTGCTGTCGGGGTCGCTGTACTGAGAAATATCCGTGATAAAGGCTTTTGCCTGACCAAGTAAACCGGCAACGGCACTGACCACACCCACACGGTCGGGGCAGTGAAGTGTCAGTACATACTCTGACTTTTGGATTGTCTTTTGGTCTGTTTGGGGCTTTGCCACGGGGTTCATCTTCCTTGATGCATACTCAGAGTATAGTCGGCGACGGAGACAGACATTCTGGTAAAAAACGCTTGCAACAAAAATGGCCCCGAAGGGCCATTGTTCCTACTACTTAGTTCTACTACTTAGCTTCTACTACTTGTTTCTACTACTTGTTTCTACTACTTGTTTCTACTACTTGTTTCTACTACGTGGACATAACGTTCTTTTCAACAAAGTCCACATTCAAGTCGTACTTGCTGATCGGCAATTCCCTGATCCTGGTACCGGTTGCAGCATAAATAGCATTAGCGAGTGCCGGTGCAATCCCAGGCGTACCCGGTTCCCCTGCTCCGCCCCAGGCTTCCATGCTATTGATGATATGGGTTTCAATCTCGGGTGAGGAGTCCATTCTTACCATGGGGTAAGAATCAAAATTGCCCTGCTCGACCCGACCATCCTTGATAGAAATCTCACCAAACAACGCTGCTGTTAAGCCGTAAATAACACCGGATTCCATTTGAGCCTTTAGTCCATCCGGCGCAACGGCAAAACCAGGATCCACTGCAATGGTCACTTTATCAACCTTGACCTGCCCTTCGTGCACCGTCACCTCCACAACCTCTGCAACCAGAGTGCCGAAGGATTCTTGAAATGCAATTCCGCGTCCCTGACCTTTAGCCAGAGGCGCATTCCAACGACCTTTCTCTGCGGCAAGCGCCAGAACTTTGCTATGTCGTGGATGTTGTTTAAGTTTTTCCATGCGGTAAGCAAACGGATCTTGCCCCGCCTCAATGGCCAATTCATCAATAAAAGATTCAGTAAAGAAACCGTGCTGGGAATGATCCACACTACGCCAGGGTCCAAACGGAACGTGGGTCGGGCTGTCGACCGAACCAATTGCCTGATTCGCAATACCATAGGGAATGAGTGGCGCTTCAGCTGGTTCATGCTTATCCACATAATAATTTTCCCAGGCCGTCGGTTGTCCGTCAGCGTTAAGCGCTGCTCTGAATCGGGATACGACGGCGGGCCGATAATGGTCGTGTTGAATGTCTTCTTCCCGGGACCAGATCAGCTTAACCGGCTGCCCCACATACTGGGAAATTTTCGCCGCCTGAATGGCAGCATCAGCGGTTGCTCGCCGGCCAAATCCACCGCCCATATAGAAATTATTGACGGTGACATTTTCCGCATCAAATTGAAGTGCCGCTGCAATCTCGTGGCGGAAGCCGAGGGGATTCTGAGTACCGGTCCAGACCTCACATTTACCGTCGGCAACCAGTGCTAATGCATTCATCGGTTCCATACAGGCATGGGCGAGGTAAGGTACTCGATACTCACGCTCTACAATACGGTTAGCGTTCTTAAATGCCGCGGCGGCATCGCCTTCCTCACGGTCCGAATTGACCTTTCCAGCTGCAACATTACTGCTAATATCGTTTTGGAATTGGCTAAATATTTTATCCGAATCTAACATTGCAGCACCGGTTTGCTGCCATTCTACCTTTAGTGTCGCCAGTGCTTTTTTTGCCGTCCAATAGCTATCGGCGACTACCGCGACCGCGTCATCCAAATTGACCACGTCGACCACCCCGGACATTGCGTTTGCATCGTCGCTATTGAGGGATTTAACACTAGAGCCAAACACCGGCGCTGCCATAACCGTAGCATAAACCATCCCTTCAACTTCAGCATCAATGCCGAACATAGCCGTGCCATCAACCTTCGAGGGGATATCATGTCTGGGCCTATGGGTACCCATAATTGTAAATTGATCGGCGGATTTTAGCTTTGGTGTGTGGGGTGGTTGAAGCTGGCCCGCAGCCACAGCAAATGAGGCGTAGCTGGCCGAGCGTTGACCGTCGGAGATCATGCCATTTTTAGCAGACAACTTTGATACGGGGACAGACCATTCACTGGCTGCCGCTTCCAATAACATTTGCCGCGCTGCCGCTCCCGCTACCCGCATACCGTGAACCCCGGTTGCACGAACACTGGCGCTACCCCCGGTGATTTGCAAATGCATGGCGTTAGCGACGGTTTGGAATACGCCGTCGACGGTACCAACCAACAATTCTGGGATCTTGGCATCGCCAAGAATGTAGCCTTTACCCATTGGACCGTTAGCGTACCCATCTTCTGCGGGCGCTTCGATAAAACTTACGTCTTCCCAATTCGCATCTAACTCATCCGCCAACATTTGGGTTAACGCTGTTTGCGCGCCCTGCCCCATTTCTGAATGTGGCACAATTGCTGTGACATGATTGTGCTCATCAATCTTCACCCAGGCATTAATCAGGGACTCGCCTTCACCGGCGACATGTTTTGCCAACTGACTATTGCGATTGCCGGGACGAATAGCAACGCCGACAACCAGGGCTGCTCCACCCACAACACCGGCGGTAATAAATCCACGTCTGGTCCACTTACCCATGATTCACCTCCGTCGTGACATTGGTTGCAGCGTCAGCTGCCTTCGGGTCATAGATCGCAACTTCTCCCGCTGCGACTTTTTTGATGGCGCCACGAATTCTGGAATACATTCCACATCGACACACATTGCCGGACATGGCCTGATTAATTTCCGTGTCAGTTGGATTCGGATTTGACTCCAAAAGTGCCACAGCGGACATGATCTGACCAGACTGGCAGTAACCACACTGGGGGACCTGCTCAGCAATCCAGGCTTCCTGAATTGGGTGCAAGCCCTGTTCAGTCGCAATGCCCTCAATGGTGGTAATCTCAACACCTTCAACTGCCCCTACGGGCAACACACAGGTTCTAGTTGCGATACCGTTGATATGCATGGTGCAGGCACCACACTGGGCGATGCCGCAGCCAAACTTTGTACCCGTTAGCCCAAGCTTTTCCCTGACTACCCATAAGAGTGGAGTATCCGGCGTGACATCGACGTCATGCTCCTGACCATTGACTTTGATTTTCATGATTTCCCTCGAAAGAATTCAGTGTCAAAAACTGCTGGGAGCTTAGCATAAGACTTAAATTATCCGAAACCTGATTCGGTTTTTGGTCTTCGCCAAAAAATACCAATCAGTCGACCGAAAAATTCGGCCCAATATTGGCCAGCTAAGCATCCCAATCGTTAGCTTTTGGATGCCAGCAATTGCGGCAAATCTTTGATGCTGGCAATCTCCACAAAGCGCTTGTGGACAATGATGTGATCGATTTTTTCATGCTCCCAGGTGGTGTGGTACGGCACATGTATACCAAAACCACCAGCATTCAAAACCGGCAGAACGTCGGATCTCAGGGAGTTGCCGATCATCAAAAATTGCTCCGGTGAAATGTCCAGGTGTTGAATCAGTTTCCGATATTCTCCCTCGTTTTTGTCCGATACGATCTCAATATGGTGAAAGTAATCCGTCAGACCAGATTTTTTAAGCTTACGCTCCTGTTCCAACAGATCGCCTTTTGTCGTCATGACTAACCGATATCGACCGGCCAACAATTTCAAAACATCTTCCACGCCATCGATGATCTCCACGGGTTTATCGAGCATCTGCTTACCCAACTCGATAATGCTGTTGATGCCTTCGCTGGTGATCCGACCCTCTGAAATCCGGATAGATGCTTCTATCAATGAAAGGATAAAGGCCTTGATGCCATAGCCGTACAGTTCAATATCCTGCACTTCTGTGTTCATCAATGCCTCACTTGCCTGGGCAGGCAAGAATTTTTCCATCAGTTGCCAGAAACTCTTCTGAGCATCTAAAAAATACTGCTCGTTGTGCCACAGGGTATCGTCAGCATCAAAGCTCACAACCCGTACATCCTCAAACATGGGGACCTGCAACCTGGTGTTCTGAAGGAGTTTGAACCCCATCTCGAACAATGTTTCGTACCTGGCCTGACTTTAAGGCCGGATAACCAACCGGTTGATAAGTCAGGATAATCGCTCTGCGGTTTTGTGTGGAGCGGTTTGGGCCCGAACCGTGAATTGAATGGGGCGAGAAAAAAATTAAAGAACCCGCCGGCACCTCCATCGCCACCGCGTCCTCCTCACAAAAACAGGCAGGGTCCGTAAAGAAGCCCCCCAATTGGCTACCGTCGTCGGTCCCGGGCAAACAGCCTTCTAGATGGCTCGCCCGGATCACCTGCAGGCAACCATTGCCCTTATTTGCATCATCAAATGTGACCATAACGTTTGGTAAACAATCAACGTGGTCACTGTCATGGATCCAGTAGGGCGAATCCTGATGCCAACCAAAACCTGACCCCTCTTCAGCCGGTTTGAGATTTAGCTTTGCGGTCCAAAGTGCCAGGGCTTCAACGCCCAAAATAGACAGCATGGGTTCAATCAGCTTTGGATCATCAATCAGTTGTTCAAACCGGGGCTCAAGCTCGTTGACCGGTTCTATGACTCGCACCAGCTCGGTTTCGGGTTTGTGTTCAAACTGCACCGTGAGAAACCCAATATCGACAAACCGCTTCTGATCCAGAAAGTAGGTTTTGCCGGTGCTCGATAGATCGCGGGCGGTCTGGCAGGCTCGCTCTGCGGCGAGTCTCAGATCCTCGAGCTGCTGCGGATCATAAACGGATTCACGAATCAGAAAGCCATCGGCTTGGTAGGCCTCAAGTTCTGCTTCTGATAGGTAATTGGACTGACTCATTTTACTCCTTTTCACACCCGGAATTAGCGCAGCAAGCATACCTACCCAGATCAATGCTGCACAGGTACACTCGATGAAGAATCACAACAATAAAAACGTTTAGGTGCTAACTACATGCCACAAAAAATGGATCTAAAAGTCGGTTTGTTAGGGGGTGGAAGCTGGGGCACAACGGTTGCTGCCCTGGTGGCCCGAAATGCCCCCATCACCATGTGGGCTCGAAATGGCGAGGCCGTTCGAGAAATTAATACAAATCATACCAACTCAAGATATCTCCCGGATGCCAGTCTACCCGAGAGCCTATTGGCGACCCATGATATTGAAGAGGCCGTTGCCGACAAAGACGTCATTATTATGGGCATTCCCAGCCAGAGCTTCCGGGCTGTGCTTGAGGAAATCAAACCCTATATCCGCCCCTGGGTACCCATCATCAGCTTAAGTAAGGGGCTTGAACTCTCCACGCAAAAACGCATGACTGAAATCATCGATGAGGTTTGTCCGGCCCACCCACGGGGTGTGCTGACTGGACCTAACCTTGCCCGGGAAGTCATGGCGGGATCCGCCGCCGCCAGTGTCATCGCGATGAAGGACCAGGTGATCGTAAAACAATTGCAGCGACTGTTTCACAGTGGCCTGTTTCGGGTCTACACAAATCATGATGTCGTGGGATGTGAGTTAGGCGGTGTGCTAAAAAATATTATCGCAATCGCCACGGGTATGGGTGATGGTCAGGGCGCCGGAGACAACACTCGTTCAGCGGTCATTACCCGGGGCCTGGCAGAGATCACAAGACTCGGCGTCGCGATGGGCGCAGAGGTTCAAACCTTCTCCGGCCTAGCGGGTCTGGGAGACCTTGTAGCCACCTGTACCAGCCCCCAGAGCCGAAATCGAAGTGTTGGCTTTGAACTGGGTAAGGGACGCACCATCACCGAAATCATTGATGAAATGTTTATGGTTGCTGAGGGTGTAAAGAGTGCTCCAGCCGTCATCTCCCTGGCGGACCAGTACGGTGTTGTCATGCCAATTGCCCGGGAAGTCTATGAGGTGGTTCAAGGTGAAAGCAGCGCCCAGAAGGCCTTCCGAGGTTTGCTTCGAGCTGATATAGGTGCTGAATCAGAACCTGGATAATGGCATGCTCCACGGGCTCTTTTTAAACTTTCCTTAGATTTAGGATGTTATGACTGACTCGAATACGCGACAACAAGTTCTAGTGCTTTACCTTGCTACCTCCGCCCTTGATACCCACGTTGTAGGCTGGGCAAATTACGATGGTACTGGGCAAAATTTTCACATGGCTGGCGATAACGACACGCCCCCCTATAAGAATGGTCTGGATGCTCTGGTAGATGGCTGGCGCTTGATTCAGGCCAGCCCGCTGATCACACATGTGCCTGGCAATGAGTACCGAACCGATTATCTAAAATACGAGTTTTTCTTTGAAAAGATGGTCAGTCTGGCTGATTCATCAGCGGAGACGACAAATGAATGAGGAGACATCAATGACTGATGGCAAAACCAAACTCAATTCTTTGCAAATGGCAGAGTTTGCCGCCCGGGGGGTTCTCCGCTTTGACAGCGTTGTGCCGCCAGAATTGAACGACAAATTTCTCAAAGAGATGGGCCATGTGCCGCTTGAAGAAATTAGCAACCCACTGGAGCACTACGGCAAGGTCATGTCGAGCAGCGCTATTCCTGTACTTCGACCCGGTAGCCTCCTTAGTGATGCTTACCCGGAACACTCTGCTATCCACGACATTCTGAATTTGCCTTTTGTTCAGGGCACCATTGAAAGTCTGGTGGGTAAGAAACCTTACTTTGATCATCACTTCCTCCATATCACCTTTCCGCCAAAATTTTACGAGGGCAGCCAACAAAAGTCCCAGCACTATCATCAGGACTCAACCATTGACCCCAGGCAAGCATTTGATGTGCAGATGATGTATTACCCCCACGAGGTCACTCTTGATATGGGTGGCACCCGATATTTACCTGGCTCCCACCTACGCATTGTTAGCGAGGCAGCCATTGGACGGTATCAGAACATTGTTGGACAACAACGAATGGTCTGCCCCGCAGGCACCCTACTATTTCTGCACATGGGGATCTGGCATGGTGGCGGGCTTAACATGTCTGACAAGATGCGCTATATGTTTAAGATTCGAATGAACCCCGGTGAACGGCAAATGCGCCTCTGGGATACCTCGGACCTTGGCAACGAACACTACGAACAACGGCCGATATTTTGGACTGGCACTGATCCCGGCGACAAAATCCACCAGACCCTCATGAAACATGAACCCTGGTTCGAGGCAGATACCAGTCGATTAGAAATGATGAATCGCGTTCGGTTTTGGCGCTATTTGTTAGGCGACAAGAATTTTGACTCCGACTACTGGTTAACCCGGGTTGAACGGGAATACGCGTAAATATTTTTCTCCAACTATCGATCTAAAGGCAATATCAAAACAATCTCAAGACAATATCAAGACAATCTAAAGACAATCTAAAGGCAATAACCTATGAGCGATTTTCCGACCCCCAATGCCTCCAATGACCTGACCGGTGATGTGGCTTTTATTACCGGCACCACCTCTGGTCTCGGCAAAAGATTTGCCAAGGTGCTAGCAAAATGCGGCGCATCAGTTGTCGTCACCGGCCGACGCGCAGAGCGACTGGAGGAACTGGTCAACGAAATTACCGCTGAAGGCGGCAAAGCCCTGGCCATCACCATGGATATGACGGATCGAGACAATATTCGTGCCGCCGTTGCCAAAGCTGAGGACACACTCGGGCCAATCACAATTCTGGTGAATAACGCCGGTATTCCAGATGCGCAATGGGCGCTAAAGATGTCCGATGAATTGATCGACAATGTATTCGATACAAACCTAACGGGCCCATGGTTTCTGTCCCTGGAAATAGGTAAGCGCATGGTCGAGAACAAGGTCAAGGGCCGGATGGTGAATATTGCGTCTATTGCTGCATTCTCAACAACAGGTCAGTCAGCCTCGTCGCTCTATTCCGTCACAAAAGCTGCAGTGGTGCGAATGACCGAAGCTCTAGCAGTTGAGTGGTCAAGATTTCACATCAACGTTAACTGCATTGCCCCCGGCGCTTTCTCCTCAGAAATGATGGATGGCATGGTGGCGCGCATGGGAGACATCAGCAAAATGTTTCCCCGGGGCAGAATCTGCGATCCAGCTCAAATGGACAGCACCCTTTTGTTCCTTGTTTCACCGGCCTCGGAGTGCGTGACGGGTACCGTCATCAAGATCGACGATGGTCAAGGTAGCCGCTAAACAAAAGCCGTGAATCGTCGCGGCTAAATGCTTAAAGCGCCCGGGCTCGAATCAGTGCCGGGCGCGCCATCAACGCCGCCAGATATCGCTGGCAATTGGGTTTATATCTTTCGTCTAGCCCCAGAGTGGTACCCAGGAACAGCGCATAACCCACCGCAATATCCGCAATCGTAAACCGCCCGCCGCAGAGGAAATCTTTTCCTTCAAGGGCAGTCTCAACGGCGCGCAGTCGGGATAGGTACCACTTTGAATAATCTTCAACCACCTGGGGGACTCGACGCGCTTCTGGTTCAAGAACGGTATAACGCAACACCAGTGTTTGGGGAAATGTCAGGGTTGCATCACTACGATAAAGCCAGTTTAAAAACTCACCGTACTCCGCCTCTGACTTATCTATCGCCAAATCCGTGGGGCCATACTTCTCCACCAGGTAATGACAAATACCGCTCGACTCGGTCAGAGTTGTTGCACCATCAACCAGCGTGGGTACCGTACCCATTGGATTTAAGTCCAGATATCCCGGCACAGTTGCCCGTGGCGGAAATGGCATATTTTCCAGTTCGTAGGGTAGTCCCATTTCCTCAAGTGCCCAGAGTGCACGTAAGGACCGAGAGTCTTTGCAGTGATAAAGTTTCATATGACGTTCCGTAAAGATCTGTTATTTGTCTGTTGGGTATTCATTGCTGGCTATGGGTCGTTAAGCTGAGCCTGTCTAACGAGCAGCGCCCTATAGAGAAGCGCCGTGCTGTGGCTCAAGGCCCTCATCTCGACCCGCGGCATTCAGTAGCGTCGCGTTGCCACCCGCTGCGGTGGTATCAATTGAAACCACCTTCTCATTAAGCAGCATTCTCACCAGTTGCCGGTGATCCACAACGCTTAGATAAGGCACAATAGCACCTTCACGACGGGCGAGCTTTTCCCGGCACCAATCCGTGACCAGATCCTCGGAACCACCTAAAACCAATTGCAATAATGGGTTCATTAAGAGGTCAGCCAACTGCCCTGTTGTGGCATAAAATACACGCTCCGAGAGACCAGAAAAGACTTCCCTAATCCGGGTTTCAGCATCAATTAGGATCGGTACGTTGCCGGTAATCAATATCGCAATCACCCTGCACCACCAGACCGTAGGATCCGCAATCGGCAATACTGCAACGACACCCTTCGCACCATAGTGAAGCTGATCGTCTTCACCCGTTGGCCCCGGTAATGGGTGAGGGGCCGTCAGCATGGAGCGCGCAATTTCACAAACCGCGCCGCATGCTCTGGCGGATGCATCGGATAGCCGACTAAGTTGCGGCATGATTTCCGCTTCCCGTTCGGCGTAGGTTTTACCTGCCCAATGTCGATAGGTGGTTTCTGCCAGGCTGCCATTAAAAGTTTCCGGGTCCGAGGTTTGCGGACTAAACCCACTTGCATGTTCCAATCGAGATCCAGGTGCCTGCACCAGGCGATACAGGTAATTGGGACCTCCCGCCTTGGGACCAGTGCCAGATCGCCCTCGCCCGCCAAAGGGTTGCACCCCCACAATCGCGCCCACCATATTGCGATTAATGTAGACATTTCCAGCATTGATGGCCGCGGCCGCCCGCTTCGATGCTTCTGCGATTCGGCTGTGCATGCCAAAGGTTAAACCGAAACCCGATTGATTGATTTTTTCGATCACTTGATCCAGTTCCGCTCTCTGATACCGCACAATGTGCACAATTGGGCCAAACACCTCCTGCTGCAGAATCGATGGATCATCAAGCTCAACTAAGGTTGGTGGGAAAAAATTCCCAATGGTCGGCACTGGCAGTTGATAGATCACCCGGGCTCCCGTTGATTGGCGCAACACAGCAACATGGCGCTCTAGCGCTTGCCGGGCGGCCTCGTCTATCACAGGACCAACATCAGTTTGAAGTGATGCTGGGTCTCCCAGGCTCAAACAGGCCATCGCACCTTCTATCATGGCAATGATTCGATCCGCCACATCCGCCTGTAGATACAACACCCGTAGCGCTGAACATCGCTGCCCCGCGCTGTTAAAGCCAGACAACATCACATCATCCACCACCTGTTCAAAAAGAGCGGTCGAATCGACAATCATGGCATTTTGGCCACCGGTTTCAGCAATCAAAGGGATGTGTCGAGGCAGATTACGGTTAATCAACCGCGCCACTTCATCGGACCCAGTGAACATCACGCCGGCAATGCCTGAATGAGGCACTAACACTGTTCCGACTACCTCACCTTCAGCAACAAGCAGTTGAAATGCGATGTCCGGAATACCCGCCGCATAAATCAGAGTGGCCAAATGTCTCGCCACTAAAGAGGTTTGCTCCGCCGGTTTGCCAATAACTTGATTGCCGACACTTAGCGCCGCGGCAATCTGGCCGAGAAAAATTGCCACCGGAAAGTTCCAGGGACTAATGCAGAGGACAACACCCAGGGGCATATAATGATCCGGCAATGATTCAGCCTGATCCGCGTAATAACGACAAAAATCGACCGCCTCCCGGACCTCCGACACACTATCAGCCAGGGTTTTGCCCGCTTCACAAATACAGTAGGCCACCAGCGCCGGTAGATCCCGCTCAACCAGGTCCGCCAATCGTCTAAGGGCAGCTGCCCGCTCCCCTGGAGTTGTTGTTGACCAGCCAGAGGTAGAAGCTGTGAGTCCGCCCCTCAATCCATCAATTAATGCGGCTATCTCACCCGCCGTCGCAAACCGGTTAAGACCAATGAGTTCACCGCTAGCTGGATTCAGTACCGGATTCGCATCCGCTTGCTCGGCGACAGGTGCTGGCCGGGACTCCCAGAAGCTGTCCATCTCCAGCTTTAGTTCGTTGAGTACCAGGTCATCAGCAAGATCGATACCCTGGGCATTCGCACGGCTTCCCGCTTCCCGAGCGGACATCCGGTATAGATCCATCGGCAATGGAATATATCCACTTCTGGCATCTGTCCAGGAGCGGACAATAGCCACGGGATCTTCGCTCAGCCGAGCCGCTGGAATGGTCTCATCAATAATATTGTTCACAAAGGAGCTGTTGGCGCCATTTTCTAAAAGCCGCCGCACCAGATACGCGAGCAGTTCTTTGTGTTCTCCGACCGGCGCATAGATACGACACTGCACCGGTTCCATTGCCATCAAAGCGTCATAGAGGGATTCACCCATCCCGTGCAGGCGCTGAAACTCAAAACCCTGGCGGTTTGCACCCATCAGATCATCCAGCCCCAACACCGTGGCGACGGTTTGTGCATTATGGGTCGCAAATTGAGGGAACACGTCGGGCCTGGCTTTCAGGAGTTTTTCTGCACAAACCCGGTAGCAAAGGTCGGTTGCTGGCTTACGGGTAAACACCGGATAATCAAACAGCCCATCCTGCTGGGCCCATTTGATTTCCGAATCCCAGTAGGCGCCTTTGACCAAACGAATATTCATGACCCGACCCGCCTGCCGGGCCAGATTAATGGCCCAGTCCAATACCGCCGGTGCGCGTTTTTGGTAGGCCTGAACCGCAATGCCAAAATCACCCCAACCAGCCAAAAGTGGGGATAGAAACACCGACTCAATGACGGTAAGGGACATATCCAGGCGTGAGGCTTCTTCGGCATCAACGGTGAAGCCGATAGCAAAACTTTTGGCCAGCAAGGCTAATGACAGAAGCCGTTCTATCAGTACATCCAGATCTCGATGGGGTTCGTAGCGAGGGTGCAACGCGGACAATTTGACCGAAATACCCGGTACCTGGTCTCTGTGTCGACTCTGACCGATAACCGTTATCGCAGCCTTGTAACTTGCAAGGTACTTTTCTGCATCAGCCTGGGTTCGAGCCCCTTCACCGAGCATATCGAATGAGTACCGGTAGCCTTCCTCTTCCTGCTTTTTACCCCGTTTAGTGGCCTGCTCGATGCTAGTGCCAAGTACAAACTGGGTGCCCATGATTTCCATGGCAGCCTTCATTGCAACTCTGATCACAGGCTCACCCAGACGACCGATTGTCTTCTGCACCCCATTGAGTCTTTGGAACTGTTCAACGGCGGATAATCGGGTGACTTTTCCGGTCATCAGCAAGCCCCAGGCAGAAGCGTTGACAAATAGGGAGTCACTTTGACCTAGATGGGAAGACCAGTTGCCGGACATCAACTTGTCTCGGATCAGATCATCTGCCGTATCGTTGTCCGGCACCCGAAGCAACGCCTCGGCGAGACACATCAATACAATGCCTTCTTCGGTAGATAGAGAGAATTCCTTGAGCAGGGCATCCACGCCCCCCTTGCCCTTTTGCTCTTCTCGAATTGCTTTCACCAGCGCTTCTGCGCGGGTTTTCACCTGGGGCTCGGCTATTGGGACCGCATCAGCGGACGCTAGTAACCGAGCAACCACGGTGCCTTCATCGAGATGATGGGTTTCTCTAATTGCCTGACGCAACTCCGATACCCGCAGAAACTCAGGCTGTAAAAAACCAATCATCTCTACGCTGGAGGTTCCCAGTCCCATCGAGCGGCTTCAGGACCATGCTCCATGACGCGCTGATGCACGGTATTTAAAGAGTTGTAGATCATCTGGGTCGCATCTGGGACAGAAATACCCTCGGGGAAATAGATTGGCTTTTGATAGTTAACCGAGACTGGACCCGGGGTCACATCTCGCACACCCTTGGGCCGAAGCTTATTTAGGCCAACCAGATAACAGGGCACCACAGGCACTTTCTTTTCTAGCGCCAACAGGGCAACCCCGTGCTTAAAGCGGGACATGCGTTTGCTGGTAGATCGGGTTCCCTCGGGGAAAATGGCCAAATTGCCCCCGTGATCCAATAACCACTTAGAATAGTCCAGGGTGGCTGAACCCCCTCCTCGTTTGATTGGAAAGTTCCCACCAATCAATGAGTTATACCAGGGTTGTAAGACCAATTCTTTCCTTCCACCGCCGTTTTTGAGGAACCACCGGTCCGCTGCAGCACCAAAATAGATATTCCATTTTATGCGCTGGGGTAAACCATGATAAAGGGCCAGGGCGTCAAGATGGCTGGTGTGATTTCCTACCACGATGCAGGGTGCGGGGACCCCATCAAAATGCTCAACCCCCGTGCGAATGAAGGGCTTGCAGTATTTCCACATCCAGCGAGAAAACTGATACCAACGAAATGACAGGCGTAATGTCTTGGCCCACCACTTTACCTGCCATTCATGGGGACCCTCAGTACGGATCTCCCGACGGATCATGTTCTCAAACAACGGCATGTCGATGGCGGGCATCAAAATAGTGTTTTTAGATCGTGTGAGCTCCTGATGAAGGCTCGCCTTCTGGGCACGAAAGTTGTCAGAAACTTCGAAGATAGTGCAGTGATCAAACTTACCGAGAATATGAAAGTCGTGCAGGATATTGGCTTCGTACTCTTCCAGTACCCGGCGAATACCACGCAGTTGGTCCGGTTCGGTGAGGATATCCCGCTGTGCCTTGCTGCTGAGTTTATTCAGCAGTACGTAAGCCGGCACCTCTAATCTCCACCGGCACCTGTACCGGCTAATATCTCAACAAACTCGTCGACCCCAATAGCCGGTAATGTTGTGATCTGAATCGTACCCCGTGAACCTAGTTCAACGGCTAACCGGGCCATCACCTCATTGGTCGGTGCTTCAATAATATTCACGAAGTCCCACCCGCCCATGACGGCGTACTGGGCTGTCACCCGAGCCCCCATAGACTCAATTTCCTTATTCACCTCTTTTAGACGTTCTGGTCGCTCCTTGAGCGTCTTCCGGCCGTCATCGGTGAGATTGCTTAACATAATGTAAGTTGCCATGGTGTACCCCTTTAACCCTATTGATTGGTTTTGTTATTTTTATCGTGATTCCTGGTGGATTTGTGCTTTCCCACAGTTCTTATAAGTTTTCATTTTTCAAATACATAACGTCCCGGCGCCACATCAAGTGGCGGTGAAGCTACTGACCCAAGTTCCAACTTTGACTCAACCAGTTCACCGGAACGAGCTTTCAGCCACGCAATCCAATGCTCCCGCCAGGACCCCGGATATTCTTCGGCTGCCGCGACCCATTCATCCGCGTCCTCGGGTAACTGGTCCGCCATCCAGTACTTCATGTACTTATTAGGTTTATTACTAATGGTCTGCGTATGATTTTGGTTGGTCAGAACAAACTCCACGTCCCCGCCGAACAATCCAACGCTCCGATAAGCGCCACGCCAGGGGGTAATATGGTCGGTGCTACCGGCCATTATGTAGGTGTCATAGGTGATTTTGGTTAGATCAATTCTCCGGCCGCCTATCATCAGGTCGCGTTTGGCGAGCTTGTTCTCCCAGGCAAGATCCAGGAAATCACATTGCAGCCCCGCGGGCACTCTCGTGTAGTCCATGGACCAAAATAGAAGCGGATGCACGGGCGGATTCTTGCCTAGTAGATAGTTATCCCGGTAGAACGCCATGACACTCTCCTCTGGAGTTAGCCAGGCAAACATCTCAAAAACATCCTTTTCATCAAAGAGCCCTGCTTGCTGAACCCGGGCCTTTTGCATCTCTATCGAGCGCTCCGAAACAAACAACCCAAAATCACTGTCTTCAGGGCGATTATCGAGGATATTCACAAACAACGACTGGCTGTTGATCCAGTCATCTCCCCGGGCGGCAAGTAAGCCAAGGGCTGCCGCCGTGGTGATGCCACCGGCACAAAGACCCATGATGTTAATCTGCTCTTTACCACTGATCTCCCGGGCGACTTCAATGGCTTGAATCACGCCCTCGGCGTAGGTTTCAAGGCTCCATTCACGGCATTCGACCGTCGGATTTCGCCAGCTGACGGCGTATACGGTAATACCTGCGGACAGTAACTCCTGGAACAAACTGCGATCCGGCGTCAAATCCCCGAGATAAAAGCGATTGACCTGACTGAAGACGTATAGGAATGGAATTTCGTGGACCTGAGGCTGGGTTGGCTCATATTGCATCACCTCAAGTAGGTCGTTTCGGAACACCACGGCGCCTTTACTCGCCGCCACGTCCTTGCCGATGATGTAGCCGTTTCTGTCAGCAACCGCGGGATAGCCGTAGTTATGGCGCATATCATCGAGGAAATTGTTAACGCCTTTGATCAAACTGTCGCCGCGGGTATCAAACAAAAGTTTCATCGCCGCAGGATTACCGTAGAGGTTATTCACCGGCGCAATAAAATCCTTAAGGATCCGCATCAGATAACTGGCCCGCTTGGCATCCATCCCTTCGATCTCACTCTTTTCGAGCCAGAGATCCATCGCTTTGCTCATGGACAAATAGAATTGACCAAGGCGCTTATAAAACGGGTTTTCCTGCCATGCTGGATCGGAGAAACGATTATCTTTGCTGATATCCAGGGGACTCAAGCCCATGGTGATGGATGCCATATCCGTCATCACCTGGGTCCAGACCTCTCCCAGCGCCTGGGGATGGCGGGTCAACTGATCCATCAGTTCCTGTACGGCGCCGAGAATTTCATCCCGATCAATGCCCATTGCCATATTCAGGGCAACACCCTGACTTTTTCGATCCGAGTGTTCGTCGACTGCGTCTACCACGTCTTACCACCCCTCTTTATGGTTCAAATCATATGGATCAAATCATTCAAATCGATTGCTGCATATCATCCATGCTTTGCACTATCGTTGTACCATTGCCACGCACAGAGGTAAACGGGAAAAAGGTATTTTGCTCAAAGGCCCTATAAACCCTCCAGGTGATCCGTATCATCAAAGCTTAAAAGCCCAATAGAATCGGAGACTTGCAGGTGAGCAATGCCGGTATTACTCAAGTGTCGCTCGAAAAATGGAAATGGATTTCCGTCCAATAGGCTCGCCAGTAAGATTCCAAATGCCGCACCATGGCCAACCAATGCAATTCGCTCTTCCGGATGGCTGGCCACCAGAGATTGAAATGCCCGGGTCATTCGCCCACATACGCCGTTAACAGACTCGCCCCCTGGCAAAGCAAAATCTTGGCTGTTGGCAATTTCAGTGAAGAAACCGTGCTTTTGTAGGTCCTCGTAACTCGTACCTTCGAACTCACCAATACCATACTCAATCAGATCCGGACAAAGCTCAGGCACCTGGCCGAGACCCACTGCAACCGCTTTAGCTGTGTTAAGAGTTCGCTTTAAAGGACTGCAGTAAACCTTTGTAATATCAGGGTATTTGTCGTGAATTTTTTGCCCAAGAGCATCGGCTTGGCGCTGCCCTAGCTGATTCAACTCGCTGTCTGTTGTACCGTGCCAGAGGCGTTGTACGTTGGCGTCAATTTCGCCGTGTCGGATTAATATTAGTTCGGCTACCACTCTCCAATATTCTCCATCGATACCCAGGGCTCAGCGGGCTTCAGTGCTTCACCCTTCTGTAGCAACTCAATAGAAATATTATCCGGCGAACGCACAAATGCCATATGACCATCCCTTGGTGGGCGATTAATTGTCACTCCGCCATCCAGAAGTTGCTGACAGGTTGCATAGATATCGTCCACCGCATAGGCAAGATGGCCAAAATTGCGACTTCCCTCCCCGAGCGAATCACCATCCCAGTTGTACGTCAGCTCAACCTGGGCCTCGCTGTCTCCCGGCGCAGCAAGGAATACCAGGGTAAAACGGCCACCCTCGTTCTCATATCGACGTAACTCTTCTAAACCGAGGTGTTTGCAATAGAAATCCAGGGATGCATCGATGTCATTCACCCGGACCATGGTGTGTAAATACTTCATAAATCATGCCGTAAAGGAAAAGAAGGCAAGCATAGAGTCCCGATCAGCGGCATTCAACTGACGCGGGACAACTTTATGCAATCCAAATATTTGACGCCGCCAAAATCTGGTCTATACCTAATACTAGGCGCGACAAAGGATTGACATCCGCGTGATCAAAAAACTGTCAAATTGAGACGGTACTGGGGTGACAGACATGGAACAGAAGCAGAGAAAGCTGCCAACATCTCGAAAGGCAATGGAGTACCGGGTCTACTGGCTGGAACGCAAGTTGACTCACATGAAGCTGAACGAGAAACGCGAGCTGAATCGAACCAGCATAGAAGCAATGCCGGAATCGCCGATCAAGGAGTTGATGCACCTCAATAATGAGTTTCATCGCGCCAATGAGGTTTCCCTTGGCCTCAAGAAATTTACCGAAGAGCTAAACAACAACACGCTAAAGCTCAATGAACGTTCAGAACGTCTCCACGAGGTTGCGGTTGAAAAACTCGCCAGTACCGAACGTTCGAATCGACAGGCCCAGCGACTACAGGAGCGCGGGCGAAAGATTAATAAAGAGTCCCTACGGACCACAACCTTAAGCCGCGCGATAAACAAAGCATCCCAGGATGTCATCGGACAGGTTGAAGGGCGAATAAAAGAAGCCAACTATTTATCAAACCTGACCCGGGCTCAGCACGAGGCGACCGATTCTCTAAACCAGAGAACCCGCAATCTTAATCAGGAAACCATCAAGGTGACCGCTGAAAGCTTAAAACTCAATCGAGAGTTAGCTGACACGACCGACGCTAGCCGGACAGTGAACCAAAAATCGGTGGAACTACAGGAAGAACTGGACCAACTCAGAACCGCTTTAATGACCATGGGCGAAAACACCGAAGCGCTCAACAGCCGAACCCAAACTGGTTTGAAAAAACTCAGCGCTACGGACAAGCGCACCCGTAAAGCTGCTACAGATGCAGAGGCCCTCGTGGTTGCCGGCAATGAACAGCTAAAGTTGGGTGCAGCATTGCTCGAAGATACCAAAAACCTCAATCAAGCATCCATCGAAGCCACGGAACAAAGTCTCGGGGTGCAACAGACTACGGAACAATGGCTCAGCGCAAGCCGAGAACAGTTTAGTGGCTTATCGGAGTCTTTTAGCGAACAGGTTGCAGACCTGCTTTCCTCTAGCCGGGAAGAAATAGAAGCACACCAGGCAAGGCAATCTGCGACATTGGTTCAGTTAGCCAACTATCAAGAGCAGCAACTCACCGGCAAGATTGATGAAGCGCTTCATCAGTCAGAATCACACCTGCGTTCCACGAGTGAAGACAACTCCGCAAAGCTGGACCAACACCTCTCCCAGGTGAATGAAACCATTAATCAGAACATCAGATTAGCCAACGAACACATCGAACAGATTAGCCAGGAAACCCGGCTCGAATCATCCACAACCCTGAACCAATTTGGCCAGGACGCACGACTCAGGTTCACCGCTTTCGAATCCAGGGTAAATCACCTCACGGAAGGGTTTGTTACCCAATCGAATGACCAATTAGAAACCTTCAGTAAACTCAGCAATGAGAAAATACAAACCGCTGACGAACTGCTAGAAACACTGTCAGTCCGAGCAAAACAGAACCTGGATCAGGGCGAACAATTTGTCGCTGAGACCCGGGAATTAAACAGCAAAACTGTTCAGATTAATGCCGATACCCAGCAGCTAAATGCTGATACCGAATCGACGGTCACCCGCGCCCAGGAAGCCGTGAGCCGTATTGATGGTGCGATCCAGGAAGTTAATGCAGTTAGTCGCAAGCTCTTTAAAGAAACACGGGAATTGCAGGATCGTTCTAGCCTTATGAACGATACAAGCGAGAGGCTTCACAGCGAGACGGAATCGCTTAATCTACGTTCAATGGATATTCAGTCTGACACACTGCAAACCCAGTCCCTGTCCCAGGAAATTAATAACCATAGCCTCGCACTCAATGATGAGACCCAGCGTATCCATGCGAGCTTTCTCGAAACCCGAGATACCAACGCCGCCCTGGTATCTGAGCTCAATACACTCAAGGCAGCATTACTACATCTGAGCGAAACCGCCACAACACAATTAGAATCCGCTGAGGCTTCACGCCTCGACAACAACCGTACCGCCTCGGACCTGACAATACTCGGCGAAGAAACCCGCAGTTTGAATGCCAGGACCAATCAACTGGTCACCCAGGCCAGTGACGCGATTGAAAGTTCCCAGCAACACAACCTAACAACTGAACGGATTATTGCTAGTGCCCAGAGTATTCAGAACGAACTTGAAAGCCTCAGGGAACAGGTCTTAGCGTCTGGTCGAGGCGCAGAACAGGCTGCAGGAAATGCAAATGAAGCCGCCGCCTCGATTTCACTTATGAAAGATGAACTGCTCAGTGCAACCGAGCAAACCGAGACCATCACCGCAAATGCCAATGCTTCAATTGATGCACTAAACGCCATTACCGCTGAAACCGAAGAGATCAACGCCGAGGCAAAAGCCGCGCAACAGGATCTAAAGCGCGCGGTGGAAGATTCTCGACATATTAATGACGAGTTTATGCGCGGTTTAGAATCCGTTAGCAAAAAAGCCGAATTAACAGATCAGCAGACTAATGAAGTCCTCATTGAAACCCGGAGCCTTCAAGAAGAAATTCACAACATCCTTAAACTCAGACATGGAATTGAGGGCTTCCAACAGAGTGTGGACATTTGTCAGGAACGTTTAGATAGCCTTAATTTGTCGGTTGCTGCCTGCCAGGAAGACACCTCTGGCCAGGCTGACCTAATCGGCCAATACCAGCGTCGTATTGATGCCTTTCAAGGAGACGTGACGCGGTATCGCGAATCTGTAATGCAATTCGAGAGTCGAGCCAGACAAATAGAAAGTGCCATGGAAAGTGCTCTGGAAAACGTCAACCAACGACTGGACGAAGCTGACCAGTCCGAACAGGGCCGATTGGCGGACCAAGTTGAGAAAATGCGACGACTTGATCTGGATATGCGCCAGAGTCTTGCGGAGAAACAATCCCAACTAGATAGCGGCATCCAAGAACTCAAATCACAAACTGAACTCCAGCTTGCCGCCCTTGGCCACGAAATCCTCAAAGATGTAGACGAGCGAATCGAAACCGTCAGTAAACAAACCGATGAGAAACTGACCAAAAATGGCAACGCAATTCAGGGTTTGAGCAGCGATTTTAACAATTTCAATCGAGCCTTGATGGATGAGATCGGCGCACTCAAAACTCAAACGAGCGCCGTCAAGGAACAGCACTCGATGTTCCAGCAGGAACAACGAACTCAGCTCAGTGAACAGAAAAAACGAACTCAAAATCAGGATTTCGAACTTGATACCGTTCGCCATCAATTAGAGAATTATCAGCGGCTACTAGAAACACAACTCGATAGTCAGCCCCATCAAGAACTACAGCAGCGAGTTAAATCCATCGAAGGCAATCTTCGCCAACACCAGCGCATGCTGAAAAATCACGAGATCCAACAGGAAAACCTTCAGGAAAAAGTCGGCAAAGACGATCGAGTCGAAGACCTGAAGCTCGTGGTCGACGCAATGGGACGATCGATGCAAGAAATAGTAACCGCAAATGACGAACTCAAGCGGTCCCTGGAAGATACCCGAAGTGCTAACCAGACCTTACATCAAAACAATCATGCACTCGAACTGACCCTACAAACCAGACATGAGGAAGTGAATGGATGCATGCAACGTATTCAGCGCCTGGAAGCACGGGAAGCTAGCTTTGAAGAAATGATCACAGCATTAAAATCCAGAGACACCGATACACAGCAAACGCTCCTGCAAATGCGATCTGCAGTAAAAGATTCAACCCGCGCCATGCGCGAAACCCAGAAGACCCTACAGAGATTAAATCAGCCCACAACCTCAGAAAAGAAACGAGACTGGCTATCAACGCCCAAGCAAGCTGTCATGACTTCACTTTTTGCAGCGCTAATTACCGGGCTTACGTTCCTTGGCATTGATGAGGTTGACGCATCCTTCCTACAGGAACAACCCGTGGCTTTACTTGAGGCGCCAGCCATAGAGCCACAAATCGCAGCGTCTCATTATGCAGAGCAACGCCCTACCCTCGACAAAACGTTAAATTCACTCAAACGCGCCAACGAAACCATCGCGGATCTAGGAGAATTTGCCTGGCCCGTAAACTTTGGCATTGTTGATCCCAAAGCCATTGAGTATCGCACCCACCATCAAGGTATTAGCATTAAGGGTGAATTAGGAGACCCTGTTGTTGCGGTCAATGATGGCAATGTCATTTTCTCGGGCAATGAAATCCGCGGATACGGCAATATGATTGTGATCCAGCATCAAGACGACCTGGTCTCTATTTACGCTAACAACCAATTTAATTATGTAAATGTCGGCGACACGGTTCGACGGGGCCAATTGATTGGCGACATTGGCAAACTGTTTAACGAAGAAGCTGCAGGTCTGTATTTTGAGATTCGCCATAACGGCGCCGCAGAAGACCCTTTCAACTACCTAAGAAATCAAAACTCAGATCTCTTAACCTCCAGATAATGCCCCTACTCACAACGGATCTAATTCCTGATACACAAAGTTGCAGCGTCCCTTCAACTGCTCTGGCCCAACCTGGAGTAATCTGATGCCATCTATCGTCGCGTAATCACTTCTACCTTTGATGCGTTCCAATCGAAATTCATACTCGCGCTTCGCGGCGCTTAAGAAAACTGCTTCATGGGTTTGCCACCAGATACCTGCCTGAATATCATGGGTTTCCTGATGAGTAATTTCATCAAAGCCAATCAAATCAAAGCTAAAGGTCAGGTCTTGATTCAGTTGAAGGGTCGCATCGTAAACAGGGCATTCACCAAACAACTCCCTACCTTGAATCGTCAGTTCGGTTGTCTCTGTCCCAGTGTAGGGTGTGGGATAAAATCCTACATTTGAACCAGTGTAATGATGGTTACCCAGCGAAAAAGGCTCCAGGTCAGTTGGGTATCCGATGGCAAGCAGGAGGTCTCGCAGTTTTTCAATCTGCTTTAAGCTCCTATGCTCCGGGGAATACATGATCGTCGCCCTTGCCACACCTTCTGGGACGGGAAGCGTATTGGTGACAACTTGAAATCCAGCCATTAATATTTCGCTGTTTAGTGCTGCTGCCTCATTAGCCTCTAAACCTTCAGTAAATATAAATACCCGGGTTGTCGTGCAACCGACAAGCAGCCCCCCAACCAGGACCAGGATCACAGGTGCTAAATATCTATACCACCGCAAATGATCTACTCACTCACCTATCTAAACGCCTTCCACGGTTTAAGATCGCTCTGGAGCAATGCTGACAGATCGTGAGAAATAATCACCTCTGCATCATCGCGAGCATCCAAACCCGCCAACCAGGGTCGCCATTGGCCGAGAGCCCTGGTGTTTTCCGGTACCAGAAAATAACTGTACAAGACGCCTTTGCCTTTGTTCTGTACCAGGTCGTTCTTATTGTTAGTAATATCTCCGGCAAACACCCAGGTTTTACCTTCAACTCGCACAGCATAAATCGTCGATCCCGGCGTATGCCCCCCTGCAGCTATAGCGACGAGTCCGGGAAACCCTGGGATAGGCTTGATAATGTCATCAGTAAGTATTGATTGGCCACACTTAGCTGTATTCACAATCTCCTGTCCCGCTTCGGTATGAAGGTTCTGTAAGCTTGCCTGATCTGATGTTTGAAAAATGGTTGCGGTTTCGCCTATCTCTTCACAAATTGCAGTTAGCCCAAGGGTGTGATCGCTGTGAAGATGGGTAAAGCCAATTCCCTGAATATTCTGGGCAGCATCGCCCATCTGCGTTTCAACAGCACCGTACGTTTCCGGCGGAGCAGCACCAAACAGCGTGACAAATAACTCACCAAATGCGATGGCATCTGCCGGGTTCATGCCAGAATCAATCATAAATGACCGGCCATCTTCCCAGCGAAGCAAAAACACAACATGGCTTACGGTACCCACCGCACTTTTTTGGCTGGCGGTATTCAGCCACAAAATCTCACTTGGACCTTCGCTAGACGATAGCCATTCACCGCTCATCAGGTCATTCACCGGTGGGATGATTGCTTCTACCTGACGAATTTGTAAATGGGCGGGGACCAACACAATGGCCAGACCTAGAATGACAATCGCAACCAGCACCCCTATGCCAGTTAACAATTTTTGAATCATGATATTTTGCCCCTTTTCTCTTAGCCTACCATAGCCGCCACTTCAGGGCGGCACGGGGAAGCTGACCCTGACGTATGGTCGGACAGATGGCTGGTGATTTACAGCCACGGCTACTATCATGCTGTTTTCATCTGGGCCTAACATGCCACAGCCAACGCCTCCCTCAACTATCCCGCTTAATGCCAAGCTTCTGACAAACAACAGGGGTAAACGTACGGCTCGAATCCTAGTTGGGATTTTGGTGACCGGTTTCCTTATTGCATTCTTTTTGCTCAATTCGAGTGTTCCACAATTTGCCGACGACTATTGCCGTGTCACCTTCGGTTTGGATATCCAACAAATATTCTCTGCGGTACACAGTGAATATCTAAATTGGACCGGCCGGTTTGTTGTGATGTTTTTGTCCCGATTTACCTTCGCCCTGGGTGAAACCGGCCTGTTAATGTTCAATATCCTCAATACATTAATGATGTTGTTAGCTATCGTGACAGTGATCAGGCTCACAGACGCAAGCTCCCGCCGACCGTTATTGGTGTTTGTATGTTTTGCTGTTTTTATCTGGTTTACACCCCATAGGTTTGGAGAGGTGGTGCTTTGGAAAACGGGGGCCATCCAATACTTTTGGGGGTGTGTTGTGACACTGGTGCTATTTTCCCGCCTCTTTGATGAGGAATCATTTGAGACGGAACCCTTTACTGGTAAGCCCAATAGTCAGAGGTCGAATCGCCCTTTTACAGCTCTACTACCGCTGGCGTTGATAGGGTTCCTCGTCGGAGCATGGTTAGAAAACCTGGGGGCCGCAGTTGCAGCAATACTAGGGGTTCATCTCACCCTGTTCTGGTGGAAAACTCAAACTGTTTCACGACCCATATTAATTGCACTCGTGGGCACAACAATTGGTCTGATAATGCTGGTCGGAGCACCTGGCAACTATGTTAGAGCGAACTCAATTGGTGAATCCCTGGTTTTTTTTGAAGTCCTGCTCATCACCACGGGACGATTGATGGATTTCGCAAACCCCTACCTCCTTGGGCTATTGGTTGTCTCCGGAATTATTTCCTGGAGATGGTGCCCAACCCATTTTTATCACGCACTTCCAAGGGTTCTCACCTTTATAGGTATCGGAGTGCTGTCGGTACTTGCGCTGTCCTTTGCTCCAGCCGCTGCCTTTATTGGCCGAGCAGCATTTCCTCTTGAATTTTTCCTGGTGATCGCCGTCTGCCTGATGTTTCCCTACGAACTATTCAACAAACTTCACTATCGAACTGATATTGCTGTCGGCACAACAGTTACACTTGTTTGTGGGATCATCTGGATGGTCGACTATCAACAGGTTGCAAAGGGTTACGGACAAATTCAGAAGCTGGAAGTCTTTCGCACTGACATCATTCACGAGACAAAAAAGCGGCGGATTCCACCCCCGGTACCACTACCGGCCCTCGCCTTTTCCAACACCTTAATTGTTGGAAATAGGACCATCAACGAAGGGCGCTATTTCGCGCGGGATATTGACAGGGACGCAACTCACTGGCGAAACCAATGTTACGCCGCGGCACATAAGGTTGAGTCAGTGCGTTTGGTTGTGCTGTCTAACTCGGGTAGCTAGTTTAGGTAGCTAGTCCAAAAATATCATGCGAGATAGAGGCCAGAATACTTAAAGGCTTTAGCTTTCATCGACGGGGCAACTTTTAGCATTCCGGTAGGTGCTAATCCCTATCCACTGCCAGCCGTAACAATGGGAATAGAAAAAGTTGTAGCAAAGGCAAAATGCCGCAATCACGCCAAAACTCTCCTGCAAACCAAATGTAGGCTGCAGAAAGACAATAACTATGATGATCACAGCAAGGCTCAGGCGAATATAACCTTCTGTTTTCCCGATGTTCTTTACTTTCACAATCAACTCTAGATAGTGGCTTCTGTGACTGGTTACGCTCTGGGTATTTAATTGGTTCACCCAAACCAGCGGCAAAGTATCGAAACAGTACTACTTAACTCGACTCAGTGATTCACCGTTGCCTGAAGCAGCACGACAGAGCTGAGCGAACCGCCAATTAAATGACATTTTCAACTTACTTTCTTTATCTACAATATCATTGCTTGCCATATACTTGATCAATCAAGTATTATGCAGGCTTATCTGGAGCCATGCACGCCAACCGTCCCAGGATGGATGGCTGAATTGGGCTGTTAAGGATGATTATTGAGAAGGGCTAATGAGAAGGGCTAATGAGAAGGGCTAATGAGAAGGACTAATGAGAAGGGCTATGAAAGCTGAACTACCTAAAAGTGACAACAATTTGTGTGTTGCATTTATCGAACAAAAAATTTTTGGCAATGGGACTAAACAACAAATTGCTCTGGATATCCATGCACACTTACAGCTAGCTGACTCCAGGGATATACAGGTGTTTGATCTTGAGTCAGGGGAACCCTTGGTACTGGATACCAGCGGCAGCGAATCAGACATACGGGCTCGTTATCCAATGGAGACCACCGAGATTTCCAAGGCAGCCACCAAGCCGAGCCCAACTGTCCCGCCAAGACCTACAGCGGTAAGCAAAACCGTGAAGCTCCTACCGCGACATTGGCAATGGCTAGAAAGCCAGCCAAGTGGTGCTTCTGCTGCGCTGCGCCGGTTGGTGGACGAGGCTCGAAAAGCAGCAGAACCTCAAGATCGAGCACGGCTTTCTCAGAATCGAACCCACAGTTTCCTTTCATCTATGGCGGGAGACCTTGCTGGTTTTGAAGATGCAACTCGCGCCCTGTATGCCGCTGACAAGCTGACTTTTGAAACGTTAATGGACAAGTTACCAACGGACATTGCCCGGGTCGCAAAAGAGTTTGGCCAGGATGCTTTTAATAGCTATAAGTAACCATGAGGCAAAAGCACTGGGCTTCACTCAACAATCACTTTGGAAAGTCAGATGAGTTCTCGTACAGAACGTGAAAAATTTCTAGTGGAAGAATACAAACGACAGCCAAAGAAGATTGGTGCTTATTGTATTCGTAACACCCAGAGTCAGAAATGCTACGTGGGTGTAAGCCGCGACGTTGATGCCCGTTTGAATCGGCATCGATTTGCCCTTAGATCTAACACTGAAAACTTAAGTGCAGAGCTTCAGCAGGATTGGAACAAGCTCGGTGCAGAGATGTTCGAGTTTACGATCCTCGATACGATCGAACCACCCAAGGACCTTGAACTAGATTACGACCCCAGCGAAGATCTAATCGTGCTGGAACTACTCTGGCTCGAGCAATGTAAGTCGTTTGCTCCTAATGGCTATAACAAACCCAAATGACTCTAACGGTAGTTAACGGCCTCCTAGGACAAAGGTTCTATTTCGCCATGATCAAACTGTCCATTTTGCAAAAAGTATTCAACCTGATCTAACACTGAGCCCTTCCACATCATAAACGTGTGTGTCGCCGGCAATTGAATAAAGTCCGCCATTCCAGCAACCCGGGTCTCGGCAACGGTAACGGTGCCATCACTAGGACCATCAAGGGGTCTCGAGACGAGGACTCGATGGTTTCTGGTGCCTGCAATCACGCCGACCTCAAAAGCCACCGGACCTAAACCTTTCGGTACGGAGTTAAGCCCGGTCCCCAATTGACGGCCTGCCTGGGGTTGCAGTTTTTTGCCAAGGGAGTGGGATTGAATGTAATCCGCCAACTTACTCCCTTGATTGGGTGGTCCTAACATCACACTCCTGCCAAGGTTTTTAATGTCGTGATCAGCGAAGTATTGACGGAGTAAAATGCCACCAAGAGAATGGGTTACAAAATGAATTTGAGTAGAGTTATGCTCATTACATTCACTGACACTTTGGGAAATAGACAATTCGGATAACTCTGGAATCGAGAGTCGCGTAGAAGGGTAACTATTGTTCACCACTATGTAATCGGCTTTTTCGAGTCGCCATTCCACTGCCTTCATGGACAATTTAGACCGCGCCAAACCATGCAACAAGATCACGCAGTCCTGGGCAAACGCAGGACTGGCAAAAATAAAAGCCACAGTTATCGCAATAATATTTTTCACAGGCCTTCCCTTACAAACTATGGTTCTAGGGCGCGAGCGACTTCCCCACGTCTGACAGCCTGCCGTGCAATTCTCTCACGCAAACGCGCATGCCTTTGAGGCGTCAGTGGATAAGACCAGATGAAATACATTGCGATGCTATAGAAGAAAACTGGACCAAGACAATACACAAGCCTAAGTGAAAGCACACCTGCCTCGGTGCTCGCAGCAACGCCTCCAGAAGGATCAAACCCCAATAAGCCAACAAGATTCAGTGATATACCTGTGCCAAGTGCAATCGCGAGTTTTTCCGTCAAGCCGAGAATGGCAAAGTAGGTGCCTGCACGCTTGCCTCCCGTTCTTGCTGTATCTACATCCACAACATCCGCAAGCATGGCAACGGGCAAGAATTGAAGTCCACCAAAACAAAAGCCCTTAATAGTGAAGAGCAAAAAGAAGGGTAGATAATCGCCATAGGACAAAAATAAATTAGCAAAACTGACAACAGCCACGGTCGACAGCGTGCACATAAAGGCTAAATGCTTACCGATTTTTCTGCCTAACCACAGCCAAAAGGGGATTGCGCCCAGGCCAGCGACAAAATAGAAGAAATAGGCAGCACCGATCGTCGGCACACCGACAATGTCACGAATAAAGAATAGTGAAACAGCATTTCTAAATGCTTCACCAAATATCACCATCAAGGCAATAATAAGCACCCGACGCATCGGGCCATTTTTCCACAGGTACTTCACACCCTCCTTCAAGGAAACCGAAGGGTTATTGCTGGGTGGCGGTTCTTTCACGAACGTTAAGACAATAAACACGCAAACCGGTAAAACGAGAATAACGGTGTAGGCGAGCCCCATTAAAACCGGCCCCGTTAAGGTCGCACGATCAACAATCTTTTTATCCGCAAAGTTACCGCTAAAGGCACCAATCGCATCCTGCCAGAGGACCGTGAACACCTCCCCTACCCCTGCACCGTCAGCAGTAATCTCAATAATCATGGGAACTGTGGCCGCCAGTAGTAAACCACCAAGTACAAAAAATTCCCGGGAGGCTGTCACCCTACTCCTTTGATGATAGTCGGTAGATAACTCAGCGCCCCAGGCTCGATGGGGTAAGGCAATGATGGTGCTACCCAGGAAAAATAAGGTGAGGTAAATCAGAAAGTAGAAAATGCCTACGCCGTCTGGCGGGATAAAAAGTTTGTAGACACCAATCATCATGATTGGCATACCAATAAGCACCCAGGGCTTGCGTCGACCAAATCGAGTCCGCCATCGGTCAGAAATCTCACCCATGAGCGGATCACTGATCACGTCAGTAAATCGGGCCAGCATCAGAATTGTACCCACGGTTGCCAAACTGATACCTAGCCCACCGGAGTAGTGGGCAGGAATCCATATGGCTAAAGGGTAACCAATAACAGCAAGGGGCAAGCCGATGCTGCCGTGGGCATAAATAGTCTTGAGTGATAACTCGTTTGACGTACTTGACGTATTTGACGTTCTTGACATAGTGGTAGCTCTGCCTTCTATCGTAAAATTAGAATTCTATTGTTAGATAGTTATAGCAACCACTTTCTCTATTATTCTCGCTGCTTACAAGCCCTGATTAAGCGAAACACCCCAACCTGGGCTGGGGCGTGTTTTCAAAAATAGAACGATTCAGCTTTTCCTCTAGGCTGCGCTTAATGCTTGAGTCAGGTCTTCCATGATGTCATCGATGTGTTCAATACCGATGCAGAGTCGAATTGCTTCTGGTCGTACCCCCGCAGCCAGTTGCTCACTTTCACTGAGCTGACGGTGTGTCGTTGATGCCGGGTGGCAGGCCAGGCTTTTGGTATCACCAATATTCACCAGGCGTTTAACCAGGTTTAGCGCGTCATAGAATTTTACCCCGGCCTCAAACCCACCTTTAACACCAAAAGTGAGCAGCGATGCCGGCGTGCCCTGGCAATACTTTTTCGCCAGGTTATGACCTGGATCATCCTCAAGACCCGCGTAGTTAACCCATTCAACCTTATCGTGGGATTTCAGAAATTTAGCGACGGCAACTGCATTCTCGCAATGTCGCTCCATTCTCAAATTAAGTGTTTCGAGCCCCTGCATAATAAAAAAGGCATTCATCGGTGACAGTGCAGAACCGGTATTTCGTAAAGGCACGGTCCGTGCGCGACCAATATAGGCGGCAGGCCCAAAAGCTTCGGTATACACCACACCATGGTAAGAAGGTTCCGGTTGATTCAATACCGCATAGCGCTCCTTGTGCTCCGCCCAGGGGAATTTTCCTGAATCAACAATTACACCACCAATCGAATTACCGTGCCCCCCGATATATTTTGTTAGCGCGTGCACAACAATGTCTGCACCGTAGTCTATTGGCCGACATAGAGCCGGTGAGGCGACTGTATTATCGACAATGACCGCCACACCATGCCGATGAGCTGCGGCGCAAACCGGTTCAAGATCAATAATATTGCCCGCTGGGTTACCAATACTCTCGCAATAGACCGCCCGGGTTTTGCTATCAATCAGCTTTTCAATAGCCTCGGGAGAATCATCTTCTGCAAATCGAACTTCGATACCTTGATTAGGCAGCATGTGAGCAAACAAAGTATAGGTGCCGCCGTAAAGTTGCGATGTGGAAACAATATTATCGCCAGCATTGGCAATCGTTAAGATTGAATAATTGATGGCCGCCATACCGGAACTGACAACCAGTCCCGCCACACCACCTTCCATCGCTGCCATGCGCTGCTCAAGCACATCGTTAGTCGGATTCATGATTCGGGTGTAAATGTTACCTGGAACCGCCAGATCAAAAAGATCCGCTCCGTGTTGTGCATTGTCAAACTCATAGGCTACGGTTTGATAAATAGGCGTTGCCACTGATTTAGTTGTCGGATCAGTCTCGTAACCCGCGTGTATGGCGATCGTTTCCTGTTTCATTGTTTATCTCCGTAATAGTGATGGTTGCTGCCTATCGGATCAGCCACCTAATTCTCATTTCTGTTTGACCGGGAATAGCAGAGCCCATTTTAAGCTTGATTCACTTTTTTTTCTTGTTGGTTTTATGCTGATTCTAAAATCACTTTACCGATTACCTGACGATCAACAATGAGCTGATAGGCTTCAACCACAGATTCCATCGGCAACACGTGGGAAACAAATGGACTGATTCTTCCGTGTCCCAACCAATCAAGCAAAAGATTATTCATCTCTTCGACCCGCTCCGGCCTGTGCGTCTGCAAGCCCCCCACGGTATACCCAATGACACTCACATCTTTGACTAGCATGTGATTCGTCTTTGCCAATGCGGGTCTTCCACCGGCAAAACCAACCACCAGGATTCTGCCAAAGGGGGCAATGGAACGCATCGATTCATCAAACACATCACCGCCAACGGGATCATAGATCACATCCGCACCGCGACCACCGGTGAGTGCTTTCACCTGGTCACGAAAACCATGACTGTAATTAATACCATGGTCAGCGCCCAACTTTTCAGCCACCATCAGCTTTTCTTCGGATGAGGCCGTTGCGATGACCTTAGCCCCCAGGGTTTTGCCTAGATCAACGGCTGCCAGACCGACACCACCGCCAGCACCATGCACCAGCAAAGTCTCACCTGGCTCTACACGAGCCAATTCCAATCCGTACAATGCGGTTAGATAATTACTTCGAAAAGATGCAGCCGCATTTAAATCCACGCCCGCCGGTATTTTTGACACCTGCTTGGCCTTCACGACGGCATATTCGACGCAGCCACCGGGGCTCGTTACTGTATCTCCCACCATTAAATCGACAACATCCTTACCAACTTCGACAATAACGCCGGCACCCTCGCCGCCCACGACAAATGGTAGGTCAGATTTAATCTGATAATTGCCTTCAAAACGAACAAGATCACCAAAGGCTAAGCCCCTTGCTTTGATCGCAACCTTGACCTCATTTGGCCCTGGTGCAGGTGGATCATCGATCTCCCGAACCACAAGATCTTTGTAGCTTCCTAATTTTTCGCAAAGCACTGCCTTCATATTCGTTCTCCAACACCGTATTCAAGGTGCACGCTTGTGTTATGTTGCCCATTCGTTCACACCAAGAGTAAACATTATGAACTGGACTAAATCTGTATCTTTGGCATTCATCCTAGTGATGCTAGCCAGCTGTGGCAACAACGAAGGTACCGCAGAAAAAGCCGGCAAGGCGATGGACGACACTGTAGAAAACATACAGGATGCTATTGAGGACATGGACGGTGACGGCCCCTTAGAGGACGCTGGCGAGACAATCGATGAGTCACTTTCTGACGCTAAAGAATCAACCAGCGAAACACTTGCTAACGCCAAGAAAGCAACTCAAGAAGCCCTGGATGACGCTAAAACAACAGCAGGAAAAGTCGGTGACGACCTATCTGCTAAAGCGAAAGAAGCCAAACGTAAAGCTGAAGAGGCGCTTAAGAAAAACTAAAGCGCTGAGCCAACGCTTTGCTTGAGCGCTTCGGGCGTTGTACCCCGGATGCGCTCAATATTCTTTAAGGTCAAGGCACAGGCATTTGCAGCTTCGTTGCCTTTGATCTTGAAGTGATCAAAGAAAAACGCCTCACGCCCTTCGCTCATAAAGTCCTGAGCAGTCAGAATGCCGTAAATTACGGGGATTTCGGAGGCCATCTGCACCCCCATTAAGCTATCCATAACGGATTGCGCTACAAACTCATGGCGATAGACACCGTGATCAACAATTAAACCCGTCACCACTACCGCATCAAATCGACCTTGCTTGGCAATTAATTTAGCCAGCAACGGAATTTCTACGACACCGGGTGCTTCAAAATACTCGAACTCCACTTTCTCACCCGTCAACGGCTCAATTTTTTCGGCAAAACCGAGTTTAAACTGATCGACAATTTCCTTGTGCCAGCAAGACTGGATCAATGCAATTTGATACATGATGAATAACCTGAGCAGAACCGCTAACTGAAGAGACCATACAAATAAATTTTTGTTCAACCTTTGCCAATGACTTTGCCGGTAGCGGACGGCTGGCCGAAGGGGCGACCTGCATACATCTTATCGAGGCTTCACACCTTTCAGCAAGCCCATCATTCTGATGAATACCGAATCTGCTGGATATCGTGGTTTGCCCCTAATAACTTCAGCAATCCCTTGTCTCCACCCATGTGCAGCGCACCAACCACAACAAAATAGGTCTGGTCGGTTGTCAAATACTGCTCGATCTGGCGGGCCATTTCCTCGTTTCGATGATCCAGTAATCTCTCAAACTGTGCCTCAAGCTCCGGGTGACGCTCATAATCGGCGGCAGCAGCGTGATACATGCCATCTGCATCACCGGTCGCCCAGCCTTTAATCAGCAGGTTTATAAATGCTGGGGTCTCGTCGAGATGCTGGAGGGCCAATTTTAAGCCCAATTCCTGGACCGCTGGCGTTTCACCACTGAGCAGTTCGATTTGTTGTTCAAAGGTCTCCAGCGCCAGCACCGACTTACCCGCTTGCCTGGCTTTGGCTTGATAATGCAGATCTACACCCATACCTGGATCGAGGCCTAACTTGCCTAACTCAATCAGACCAATGTTGACCGATAACATCCAGGGCCTGACCCGCTGCAATTGTTTGATGTCCATACCCTGGGCGTTAAAATAGCCCTGCAATAAACCCAGCGTCTCTTCCGAGAGCTGTGTGTATATGGTCTCGTGCCCTGAATAAAGACCCTTCTCCTGCATCAGCATACTGGCTGTTGCACCGGTCGATTCATTCATATCGACTTCAAATACCGTCACATCAGAATCCTGAAACGCCGCATTCATGGGTTCCGGTAGCGGATACATATCGGGATGTAAGACATGCACAGAGCCCAGCAAATAGACCTTTGCTTGATCACTCTGCATTACCCAGAGGCTGATTGGTTTTGCCGCTACTAGTTGGGCACAGCCGAACTGTGCCAACAGTAGGACAAAAATAAGCAGCCTAGGGCGCATCGAAGCCGCCGACAAAAACCGGGCTGGTCCAGGCCCTATAATCATCCATCTGCTGAACACGAATATAGTAATAGTCTTCCACCGATTCCGGCGACATATCGGTAAAATTAAACGTCATATAATCCGGGGCATCTTGATTCACCAGTTCAAAGCGAATGGTGTCTTCGTATCCATTCACTTTGACTCGTCGCTCGACCGGGCCTTGAAGTAGGTCAAAGATGGGGACCATCTGTCGATCCGCAGGAATCACCGCCGAGGTGCGAAGCGCAGGTACAATATCTCCATCCTCGTGCCCTGCTCGGAGGTTAAGTTCAACAACACCCTCTTCGACCAGATTTGCCAAAGTCACCATAAAACTACTTTCGGTACCGTGGGTCCAGGTAATAAAGTCGACCCTTGAACTACCGTTCTGAGCCACCGCTTGCCTGGTACTATTGCGAAAACCCGGCGCTGAAACTTCAGTAATGTTGGTACCGCTGGCTTTCACATAGCCGATCCATTCCCGCCCATTGCGGGGAAAATCCCGCTGGCCAAGGTACGGCGAGGACGAAGAATACATACTGACCTTAAGGATCTGGCTCTGGGTATCTCCTGCAACATTCAGCGTGTCTACAACTTCTCCATTCTTGATTAGATCAATCCGTTCAATACCCGCTGTACCCTGCACCCATCCACTAACGGATCGACTCTGGGACGAGGCAATACGCCTACCGGGCAATGCACCGTTGACGGATGCATGTATCACCGCACGATTCCCGGAGGTGACATAGGTTGCGCGTTGCTTAAGACCCGCTTCAATACTTTGCCCGGCCTCGAGCATAACAGCCGTAAGTGCCGAGGACTGGTCCGGTCCAATCGGGGGTAACAAACTAGAAGCAGAACCCGTGACACCGAGCCGGAATCCTGCCTTAAACAATCGATTGGCATACCACTCAAAGGCAGAATCCCCACTGGCGATCTCCACCAATTGTAAGCGATTAGCATCTACACTCCGAAGATCGATGGGATAAAAAGGCAATGCGACCTGGGGTAAATCGGGTAAGTCTATTGAACTACCGGTACGCGTCCAGTTACCCAGGATTAGGCGCGAGCCGCCTTGTTTTAATCCAGCATCACTCACCCAATTAGCATGCCCTGCGCTTTGCCAAATAGACGGTGTTAGATAGCTGTCATGGAGGGCACTGGCACTGTAGTCGAGGGAGTGGTTATTGTTGTGCAGATCCGCCCATAGAACCTGCCGACTTCCCGACTGCACAACAATCGGATTCGATTGACCCCGGGTGCCCCCACCACCGGTGCGAACTTCAATAAGATGACGTCCGGGTTCCGAAAATTGAATTCCCTCAACCGTCGTCACCGCATCAACCGGGTTAATTCTGCTCAGAAATGCGCCGTCCACAATCACATCTAACGCCGGCGTTGTTACTGAAGTTGGATTACCAAATTGGTCTTCGAGTATGACCTTGATTGATGTCGTTTGATTTCTTCCTAGACGTGAAGGACCAACCACTTGAATACGATTTAACTCCCCTGGACGAACCATGAGTTCCACTAGAGGTGCTCCGAACCAATCCTGGCCCGGCCCAGGACTAAAAAATACAGGCAGGTACATGGGGCCAGCCTGGCCTGGCACTGTGAGATTGCGAATCTGAAAACTAACTTCCTCACCCGCCCGAACGGGTGCTCCGGTAACCTCAAATGCCGTCACCACACGACCGTTGAACCAGCCACCAAAAGCACCTTTAAAGCGCGTTGAGACGGGCATAAGATCTGTGGCGATACTCTCGCCTGCCTCTGCTCTTATGTAATTGCCGCTCTGGGGATCAGTTGCCTGAAGGCTGCTACCGCTTTGCCAACCGGTGGTGAGCAGAATTCTACCGCCGGGCTCAATATCAGTTCCCGGTCGAAAGCTAACTTCCAGAGTTTGACGACTCCCGGCGACCAGGGGTTCATTGCGATATCTGACCTGCCCGAGCCACTCGGGCTGCAATTGTAGAGCTTCAAGCCACTGGGCATAGTGATCAAGGTTTTGCGGAGCTGAGGTTTTAATGCCGGCGATGAGATCCGGGGGCGGATTATTAAGTTGGTAGAGCCGATTGAGTAATGTCCCACGATCAGCGGCAATCGACGGCGCACTCATGCTGCTAAACAGCAGAACGGTAAGGAGAAAAGAACGAATCACTATGTACTGGCGCGCAAAAACGCCATCAATGCACCGGTAGACAGGTCACCCGGCGAGCCCAACTCCACATCAATGCTTTGTTTGGTTTTGGTATTACCTGGAATCATGATGGTATTGACCTTGGCGTCAATCAGCCGTTTTGCAAAAGCCTGGGCCTGAACTGTGGAAGCCTCATCATCCGGCACATAGAGCAGGGCAAAACTCGGAATATTCTTCTCAACTTTAACATGGTGGATCGGCGATGCCTCCATTTGTACATTGGCTTTTTCACCGAACACCAACCGATGCTGCCTGCGTTGAACAAATGTGCCCAATTCTTTATGAACCCTTGGAATGTCATAGCTTAAGCTGTCAATCGCCACTACCGCTCTGATGTCCTTGAGAGCTAACCCCTGCCGTTTGAGATGCCGGGCGTCCGTTGCAACCAATGACGCCAGATGAGCACCGGCTCCATTACCCATCAGCACAATACGTGAATTATCGATGCCATAACTGTTGGCGTTGTCACGAACCCATAATATGGCGTCAACCACATCCTGCAGCTGATCAAACAACTGATAGTCCCAGCGCAATCGATAATTCATGCTAATAAAGGCAAAGCCCTGGGCTACAAAGAAATCAGCTTTATTATTAATTTCTGATTTATCACCGAATGCCCAGCCACCGCCATGCAAATAGATGATCGCTGGACGCTTGCGTTTATTGTCCTGCCAATAGACATCCAGCGTCTGAAGCTCATAGTCAACCCGCGTTGGGTCAGTGCCATAAAAAGCATTCATGCTAGATTGCATTGCGGGTGCTGCCAGACTAACGCTAGTTAAGGCCCATAGCAGGCAAGTAGTCAGGCAAGCGGTTAAGTATCGAGTCAAACCATATTCCTCGGTTAAGCTGCCTATTTAAGCGATTCCCGCCGCCAAAGGCAACATTCTCGCTCGTAGATTCAAGATCTGACCCTATCCTAGCCGATTTCTGACCCAGGGCGGGCCCTAAAGTAGTACAAGATCGCTCAATTGGCCTCCCATCTTGCAATTGAGCAAGATGGGCTAGGTAATTTTGTCCCAACTCATGCAGCATTCACCCATGGCACACAATCACAACCTGGAACAGTATCGCGACCGAATCCAAACCGTAATGGATTTTGTGACCGCCCATCTAGATGAAAAACTCAGCCTGGGCCAATTAAGCGCCGTTGCAAACTTTTCGCCATTCCACTTCCATCGGCAGTTTAGTGCATTCACCGGCCTGCCCCTGGGTAGGATGGTATTGCTGATTCGACTCAAGATTGCAGCACGAAGCCTGGGTACCAACTCACAGATCCGGGTCATGGATATTGCACAACAAACCGGTTTTGAGAGTCCTGAGGCATTCAGCCGCGCTTTCCATAAATTCTATGGCGTCAGTCCAAGCCAATTTAAGAAAACACCCAATTGGGAACGGTTCCATGAAAACAAAAAACTCGTACAACCCTTCAACCTACATACGCAACCAACACTGGAGCCACAGACTATGGATGTCGAAATTGTCACATTTGCAAAAACCCCCATCGCTGCTCTGGAGCACCGCGGCCCAGAACGGCTCGTCTATGAAACCACCAGAAAGTTTATTGGCTGGAGACAACGTCTTGGGGTAAGCCCCCAATCAGGCGACACATTTGGACTTCACTATAGCGAGGCAGAACCAGAACAGTACCGATTTGATATTTCCGTCAGCTACAAAGGGGATATTGCGCCCAACCCGGAAGGTGTCGTAGCCAAGATAATACCGGAAGGCCGATGTGCCAAACTGCGCCACTTCGGCTCCCGAGAATATATCGCAGGTGCGGATTTTCTTTATCGCGAATGGTTACCCGCCAGCGGCGAAGAGCTCAGGGATTTCCCCTTCTTCTTTCACTACGTCAATGTGGGACCAGATGTTCGCGACAGCGATATGGTGACGGATCTATACCTGCCACTGCAATGAGTCGAGAGCATTTACGTCAATATTGAGAACATCCGCGGCGGCCTCTAATGTCCTGACGATGACATATAGATCACCGGAAAATCTCGATTCAGCGATGTAAATACGGCTGAGGCCAAATGCAAGATCTTCAGTAGCGACAACCACCCGGGTCGATTCTGCGCTAAATACCGGAGGTCGACGTGCCAACTCACGAATCAGAGAGGTATCCAGTTCCAATCTGGTCTCCTCATCAAATACGAGCAATAGCCGATAGTCTTCTGGAATCGGCGCATACCCTTCAGTCGCAAGAATGTAATTTGTGAACAGCTCGTTATCGAGTCGCCCCCAGATTCTCGCTAAAATTAACTTGTCGGCTTTGCGTATTTGAATGTCGAAGGGCATAAACAAATGCTAGTCTTCTAATCTAAATCCTGCAATCAAATGCTCGTTTTTGATTTTATAGTTTTAGACGCATCGGCTGTTCCATTAATGCACTATCTGGTCTAAGCCGGATTGGGGTTCCAACCGGGCGGAAGCCCATTGATTGGTAAAGTGCCTCCGCCTCCACATTGCCGCAGGTCACATCCAGGGCCAATTCTTGCATTCCCCGGTGCCGCGCCCAATTAATTGCAGCCGTAACCAACAAACGCCCATACCCCCTCCCACGTTGTTTTGGCGCGACCCACATAGAGTAAAGGTTTGCTGTTAAAACCTCGGGTTGTTCGATCCTTACCCAGCCTAGCGCAACAAACTCCGCGCCTTCCAAGATTGTCATGGGTAGATCCGTATTAGGGTTAATATCCTGCACTCGCTCTCGCCACACAGCGTCGGAGTAAAGAATGGCATCCTCAAAGATACTGCCGAACGCATCGGGAGAATCCTTTAATGCAGCAAGTCTAATGTCCCGATAGGCTCGCCATTGCTCCGGTTGGATAATGTGAACTTCATTCATCGGTCATCCCCAGAAAACGCCCTCGAACCGCCTGGTCCGGAATGACACAAACCTCCGATCGACCAAATACCCGATATCGATTGCGTGCAAAAAGTTGGTAACAGAAATCTCTTATGCGCACCGGAATGTATTTCAGTACGCCCAACCAACGCCAACCACTATCGAGGTCTTTTAAAATCTCCAGAGCGGCTGATGACCAAATAAAAGCATGGCCTTCTTTAATCAAAATAAACGTGTCGATTCCCAGTTGACCAGGGCAGTGAGATTCGATTTTTTGTTGGGCTAAAGCAGATTGCATTGGCGCAAACCTAAACTTTGCTGTTGGGTCTCGATCAATAATGAACTGCACGGCACGATTACAAAAATAACAAACCCCGTCATAGATGATGAGGGGCTGGCACTGGTCAGCGGTTTGTCTGAGCTTCTTACCCATCACCTAATTCACCAAATTCGGACCGCTCTGGGCACAGCTCCGGGTCAGACCCCAGTTCTGGGTCAGACCCAATACGCCAAAAAACACTCATTTGGGTCTGACCCGATATGCCAAAAAATGCTCATTTGGGTCTGACCCCGTGCTCGACCCCGTGCTCACAAAAAAGGGGCCAAACGGCCCCTTTTTATGCTTCACTAATTGAGCACCGGTTTGTTGTAGAAAACTACTGGTACTTCTTGAGTTCTTCTCGAGCAATCACTCGACGATGCACCTCATCAGGTCCGTCTGCAAGACGCAGAGTTCGCTGACCAGTCCACATGGCCGCAAGAGGCGTATCCTGAGACACACCCAATGCACCATGCATCTGAATCGCACGGTCAATGACTTTCAAAGCCATATTTGGTACTGAAACTTTAATGGCTGAGATGTACTTTCGAGCTTCTTTGTTACCGATGGTGTCCATCATGTAAGCAGCTTTCAGTACCGCCAATCGACACATATCCAATTCGATACGGCTATCAGCGATCACGTCGTAGTTACCGCCCAGTTCAGAGAGAGGCTTGCCAAAAGCAGTACGAGATACGGCACGTTGGCAAAGTAGCTCAAGCGCACGCTCTGCAACACCAATTGAACGCATGCAATGGTGAATTCGTCCTGGCCCAAGGCGACCTTGAGAAATTTCAAATCCACGACCTTCACCGAGAATAATATTCTCTTTTGGCACTCGGACATCGGTAAAGCTGATGTGCATATGACCGTGTGGTGCATCGTCTTTACCGAATACATACATGGGGCGAATAACTTTTACGCCTTTTGCATCCATAGGGACAAGAATCTGAGACTGACGTAAGTGCTTTGGCGCATCAGGGTTAGTCACAACCATGGTGATCATGATTTTACAACGACTATCACCGGCACCAGAGATGTAGTGCTTCTCGCCGTTAATGACCCACTCATCACCATCCAGAACAGCATTGGTCGCAATGTTTGTTGCGTCAGAAGAAGCAACACCTGGTTCGGTCATAGCAAAAGCTGAACGAATCTTGCCTTCAAGTAGTGGCTCCAACCATTCTTTCTTTTGTTGCTCTGAACCGTAACGCTCGATGACTTCCATGTTGCCAGTATCGGGCGCTGCACAGTTGAACACTTCTGATGCAATCGGGTTTCGAGCCATCACTTCTGCCAGGTGAGCATACTCAAGGTTTGAAACCCCTGCTCCACCCTGACTTTCTGGTAAGAAAAAATTCCACAAACCCGCTTCACGCGCTTTGTCTTTCAGACCATTCATGATTTCGAGCTGGCGGTCGTTTAAAACCCAACGATCACCAATATCAATGTTGTCGTAATATTCTTCTGTTAAAGGGTCGATGTGGGTACGAACAAATTGGTCAATCTTGTCCCGCACCGGTACCAATCGTTCTGGAATATCTAGGTCCATCATAGTTGTTTATCCTCAATTCTTATTAGTGCTTCTTAGCTAGTACAAGGCACTGATCCTAGGGGCCAATCCCCCAAAGCCTGCCAGAAAGCCAGAAATGCCATACTACTCTTTACGGCGCGGGAAACCAGTGAACATGGAGTTGGCTTATAAAGGGTTATGGCGGCGGCGAATTCTGCGAGATTGTGGCACGGTATTTCAGAATAATTGGGCTTTCTGCCAGAAACCGACATCCGCCTCTAGAAGTTAAGTATTTCCGGGGTCAAAGCAACCAAATCCAGAACACCAACGGCGTTACTGCCCTTCATCATTCCCGCACACTCTCCAGGGTTAAAGATCAAACTCTGATCGCTGACTTCTATTCTCTGCCGATGGGTGTGCCCATGCAGAATCACATCGAATTGGCTGGTTTCCAGAGTCTCAAGTTCTAGCGGGTCGTGGACCACCACAATCCTTCTGCCAGCCCACTCCAAAGTGAGCGGCGGCTGAATAAAATGGAACCCCATCTTTAGTGCAGCTGCCTCCAGGGTCTCCAGTTCACCCTGGTCGTTGTTGCCATAAACTCCGTACAAAGGCGCGTTGAGATGAGCAAAAGCTTCCATCACCTTGGCCTGACTAATGTCACCGGTATGGATGACTCGCTCGACCGCCACACTATTAAAAAGCGCAATAATTTCTCGCACGTTTTTCAGATTGTTATGGGTGTCGCTCACTACGCCTATTTTCATTTTGTTCGCTGGTTTTTGTGATATGTCGGCAATACAAATGAAAAAGGTGATGTCCCAAGAGACATCACCTCATGTACTGTAAACCTAAGGGACTAGGCCACTCGTTCCAGAATATGAATGGCACATGCACTGCCAAGGCCAATCACGTGAGTCATACCCATACGGGCACCTTCCACCTGACGCTTGCCCGCTTCACCCCGAAGATGTGTCGACACTTCATAAATATTGGCTATACCTGTTGCGCCTAGCGGATGTCCCTTCGACAGGAGCCCGCCCGAAACATTCACCGGAATACGGCCACCGAGAGCCACCTCTCCTTCGTCGATCATGCGACCCGCATCACCATCCTTACACAGACCAAGGTTTTCGTAGTGTAGAATTTCAGCCGTCGCAAAACAGTCATGGAGCTCCACAAGATTTATATCCTCTGGGCCGCATCCCGCCATCTCATAGGCTTTTTTGGCGGCAATGCGAGTGACCGCATTCACGTCCGGCATAACAAGATCGCGATCTGTATAGGGGTCGGAAGTCAGAACAGATGCTTTCACGCGAACTGCCCGGGCCATTCCGAGTTCCCTCGCTTTCTTTTCGGAAACCAATACAGCCGCTGCCGACCCATCGACATTAACCGAACACATCAGCTTGGTGTTCGGATACGAAATCATTTCTGCGTTCATCACGACATCCAACGGTGTTTCTATCTGGTACATTGCTTTGGGATTCAACGTTGAGTGTTGATGGTTCTTGACCGACACCTTGGCAAACTGCTCAAAGGTTGTGCCGTATTTACGGGAGTGTTCCATACCCGCCTCAGCAAAAACCGCCGGCATTGTGCTAGAACCTAACAGGCCTTCTCTGGGAATACCTACTCCGCCGCCCGCGCCACCAAGCAAGCCTTTGCCCATTTGCTCAACGCCCACAGCAAGCACAACATCGTGTACGCCTGCTTTGATTGACATCCATGCTTCACGAAAAGCTGTTGCACCGGTGGCACACGCATTGGCACAATTCACAACGCCGATACCCGTTTGGCCAATTTCCTGTAACAGCCTTTGTCCAACCATCGCATTAGCCTGACCAAGATTTCCGCAGTAGAGCGCCTCCATGTCCTGAATTTTTAGACCCGCGTCATCCAGAGCCATCAATGCCGCCTGGGCACCAATTTGCGGGACAGTTTTATCCGGGAAACGACCAAACTTGATCATGTCGACGCCCATAATATATACATCACTCATAAGAACTCTCCGGTTAAATTAGGCTGAGGGCTTAAAGAAGTAGCTGATGTAGCTGTTACCATCAGAGTCCTTTCGGCCGAGTGCATCTTCAAAAACAACATCCACTTCCATATCGAACTTCACATTCGCCGGCTCGGGTTCTACATCAATCAGATTACCCTTAATTGTGCCGCCACCTTCCAGATCAACAATGGCTGAAATGTAAGGCACCTGAATGCCAGGGAAGCTTCGATACACAATCGAAAACGAATACAGCTTGCCCTTGTTCGACAGGCGCATCGTTGCCATCTTGTTCCGGGCGCCGCATTTCGAACAGATCGAACGCTCGCCGAGAAATATCGCCTGACACTCACCACATTGGTGTCCTTCTAGATACGGATCGTTACTGGCCGCATCCTTTAGCCAGGGCACCACGGGAAGTGGCCCAGTGACTGCTTCTGCTTCTGACATGTATTACCCCCTATAGATAATGAGTTCGAGAAAAGTTGGCTGACAATCTGGTTGATTTAAGGTCAGCGCGAACACTGGCATTGGTACAAGATTAAACCCCTTTGGTTAACCGGTTCAAGGGAGTGAATACTTGAACCAAAAGAGCGGAACCGGTATACCAGAGCTTTCTCATATTCTATCCAATAGGAAGCCATGCACCCATGACATCATTTCTTGCTTTTTCAGGTAGTACTCGTCAGGACTCCTACAATTCCAAGCTCGCGGCTGCACTCGCGGTTGAAATCACCAACCAGGGTGAATCGGCCGAGACCCTAAACCTTAAGGATTTTGATATGCCCCTGTACAACGGGGACCTCGAAGCGGAATCCGGGTTACCCGAAGGCGCCGTCGCCCTAAAAGCAAAACTGAGTAGCGCGGATGCACTTATCATCTCCTGCCCGGAATACAACGGCTTTATGCCACCGGTGCTGCTCAACGCCATCGATTGGTGTACCCGTTCAACAGAAGGCTCGCCAGATCTGCAATGTTTTATGCACAAACCCATCTTTATCGCCGGCGCGTCTCCAGGCCCGGGGGGCGGAGGTAGAGTTGTTGTTCATTTAAAAACCATGCTGTCGGGAATTGGTGCTTATGTAAGTCCCTTTCCACTCACAGCGCCCGCCGCTTATTCAGCGTTCAATGAGACCGGAGAGTTTATTGACGAAGGCATGCGGGATCGCGCCGCTAAAATGATGACCGGTTTTATCCAGTTCACAAAAAAGCTTGTCTAGTTGCCAACATAGCTGGGCTAACTCCGGCCGGAACTCTAATCAAAAGAGTTCAGGTCAAGCAGGCTCTTATCAAGAAGGCTCTGGTCAAGAAGGCTCTGGTCAAGATAAACCAGCCAGTTCTGTTGTGTACGAATTTGAGCATTGGCAGGGGGTGGTTGATGGCATCATCGGCTGCTCGGCCTGTGGTCAAACAGCACTAATAAGATTGCTCGACTGGCGCGGTGAACAATTACAGCAAAGAATCTACTCGATTGGGTTGATCCCCACGGAGGTTAGTGACGTATTCCTTCGCAATATGCGCAGTCACTATTGTGACCTCCAGCGAAAGCATGATGAGAGACAGGCGCTCTACTCTGCAGTTCCTGCTACTCAAATTGGACTCTTTAGCCTTCCAGATATGCAATGTGAAAAAAACCACTCAGTAGCTTCGCCTATTCAGTATCCGAAGTGGCAACAGCTGGCCCCGGACCATCCGGACAGCCCCTGGTGGCCTTTTTTTCTCGACAACTGTAACGAACCAGCATCAGATTTGTCTCAACTACTATGAAAGATAGTAGCAACGAGACGGGTCTTAGCAACATGCGACAAAAGCAAGTTCAATACGAAAACCTTGTGAAAGCTTACAGCGGTTGGCTTTACCGTTATGCATATTGGTTGTGCGGAGAAAAAGCCACTTCGGAGGATCTCGTTCAGGAGACATTCCTGCGGGCCTGGCGATTTCTAGATTCCCTCAAAGACGAAGGAGCCGCAAAAAGTTGGTTGACCACCATATTGCGTCGAGAAAATGCCCGCAGGTTTGAACGAAAACAGCTAGATTATTCTGATGTCGAAATGGACACCCTCCCAAGTGAAAGACAGGATTTTGATACTCGACCTGAAATTCTGGCACTGCGAAATGCCATGAAGAAATTGCCGGTCAAATATCGAGAACCATTAGTCCTTCAGGTTTTGGAAGGCTATAACCTTGAAGAAATCGCCGCAATGTTCGACTTACCACGGAACACCGTCGCAACAAGATTACACCGAGCCAGACAGAAATTACGAAAGTTTCTTGATGGTGAAGAGGAGCAATTGTCAGTCGATGAACTGCCTTGAATTTAGACATCTGATTCTTTCGGATCCCTATGCGAAGCCCAGCGAAGCTGAGGCCCATCTGGAGACCTGCGCCCAGTGCCGACGCTTTCGACAGGAAGTGCTTGATCTCGATAGTGATATCGAAAAAGCGCTAAACATCGAAGTACCCGAAGGTCTGGCGGCAAGAGTGTTACTCAATCACTCTTTGCAGGAACAAAAACCACGGCGAAAATGGGTTCAATATGCGATGGCTGCATCGGTTTTGATGGCAGTGCTGTTTAGCGTCACGTTTCTTAATGAGCAATCTTCGACCATAACCCCGAGCACCAAAAAAATACTCGCCCATGCGGCCCACCAACCCCATGAATTTTACGGCAGCGAGCACCAGCCACTGGCTAACGAGGACGTTGAGCGGCTAATGGCAAGTCTGCAACTGACCGCTTCTATCGACAATGTCGTCTATGCAGCGATTTGTCCCGTTGATGGTGAAAGTGCGGCTCACCTGGTGATTAAAGACGGTGAAGACCAATACACCGTGTTGCTTGTACCAGAACATTCGCCGAACAAAATGTTCAGTGTCGACGACAAGCTCTGGCGCGGCTTCGTCAGCCCTCATCCGGCTGGCGCCCTAGCGGTACTCGCTGGAGCTAACGATACTCATGCAATTACAAGAATCCGGGAAATTACCAATAAGTTACAGTCCGAGATTTATCTTACCGCTGAGATATAACAAATACTGTCTACTTTCGCCCTTTCGCCCATTGGTCTAGCTGCTAGAGACATCAATTGTTTCAACATCGGGTACTACCACTTCACTGATACCGTTGGTGGCTTTTGACACATAGTAGGCGGATGCACCCCTGTGGCCCGAGACAATATATTTTGCCTGGCCATTAATAAAGTGAAGACACGCGCCGTCATCAATCGCAACTCCCGGTGCTATACCACCATCTATGATCATTCGTTGGTAGGCAGGTTGTCGCTCCATATCCAGACTGTAATGGGGACAACAACTTCCAGGCAAAAAACCCAGACAGTCTAAAGGGGACAAACCACTTGACCAGGAATCGGTGACACCGGTATCGAACCAACAGATTGCACCGGCACTAATGCCGGACAGTATTGTGCCCTTGACGAGGGCTGCCCTGAGATGAGTATCCAGATCCCAGGTATCCCAAACCGCCAACATGCTCTTGGTATTGCCGCCCCCAACAAAAATGATGTCCTGAGCATCAATCCATTCTGATACGGAGTCTGTTCGACGAAAAAGCGCCAGGTGGGACGGAACACAGTCGAGGGTTGAAAATCGGTTATAAAACCTCTCTATGTGGGTAGCTTTATCGCCACTCGCAGTCGCGATAAAACCGATTTTAGGCGACTCGTTTTTTGAGACCAACCGCGCTTGATCAAGCAAGTATTGATCTATACCGGGCTCTGATTCCGTCAGAAACCCTCCGCCTCCGACTGCAATAATGTGCTGGTCTATACCCTGCTGATTCATGCCATATGTCTCCTTTCCACAAGCGGCGGCCTAACTCATTTACCCATTCGCTCAAAACCGTAGCTTGCAAAAAGCTTTTCAGAAGGTTCGTTGCCCTCGGTGATCGCGGCAAGGACCCGCTCATACCCGGCCACTTCGAGTTTCTGTAGTACGTCACCCAGGAGCAGACGAGCTAATCCAGTTTGTTTGGATTCACGTCGTGTCATGATATAGGCAATCAACGGCGCATTTTGCTTTTCCAGGTAGCTGACCAGACAGGCTGCAATACAAACACCCTCCTCCATCAGGACAGCTGAGTGCGTCTCTAAGGGGTTGTCTTGAAAATATTGTTCCACGGCGTCTATCGCTTCTTCAAGCGTCTCATCTTCCGAATCAATCGTACCTTGATAGGCATCAAACATCAGTTGAGCCAGGCTCACCGTATTAGTTAATACAGGATTGACGAACTGCATCATCGCCGGTGCTACCGAAGGTGATCGCGGCAGCGACAGAGAGTAACGATGGCGTGGTATAGACATTAAGCTCCTCTACGGTTAAAGGCTTGCACCAGATTGAGAACCCGTGATTCCCTTCTCAGTTCAGCTATAACAAGTTCAGGATTATTTAGACTCAGCTTAAATTCCTCCTGCCCACAGGACTGAACTTCTGGAGCCACTACTTTTATTACTCTCGCCAATACTATTGGTTTTGCAGATTTTGTAAATCGTCAAAGGTTACCAGAGTTGGATAAACAAGCGCGACTGATGCGCCTCTTGACACGGTTTACTTACGAGACTCTCGTCTGGAGAGACCTTTGATGAGGTAAACTCAGCGAAATCGCAGCGGCCAACCCGACGAAGGCCGAGGATATAAACAGGCATGCGGTGAAGCCATACTCCTGAAAAACCCAACCGGACAACACGGTGCCTATTAATCGGCCCAGTGCATTGGCCATATAATAAAAACCCACATCGAGAGATGCGCCATCTCGATCAGCGTAACTGACAATCAAGTAGCTATGCAGGGATGAATTCACGGCAAACACAGCACCAAATATCAATAGCCCAGCGATCAAGATAATTTCAGTTTCGAAGCCGGTGCCCATCGCAACGGCAATCACTGCGGGAACGACACTTAGCCCACAGGCCCAACGAAAAGCGCTCTTCCCATCTGGAACCCGATCTGTAGTCGTGCCGGTAATTCTCGGTGCCAGGGTCTGAATAATCCCGTAGCCAATAATCCAACTGGCGAGAAACCCTCCGACCGACCAGTGATCCCAACCAAAATTAGCGGATAGATAAACCGGTAGCGCAACAACAAACCAGACATCCCTTGCGCCGAACAAGAATAGGCGCGCGGCTGAAAGACTATTGATCGCCTGGCTCTTAGAAAATATTTCAGTGAACTTTGGTTTTGACTTTGATTTTGACTTTGATTTCCCCAGATCTTTCTTTAACAAAATCAGGCTGGCCAACCAGACTAAACCAAGCGCAATTGCCATCACCAGCACAGCCACTTGGAAACCAAACACGCTCAGCAGCGCACCGCCGAGAAAAAAGCCTGCACCCTTCAACGCATTCTTGGATCCCGTGAGTATCGCAACCCAACGGAACAGCTTGCTTTGTTTATCTTCTGGCACAAGGACCTTGATGGAGCTTTTTGCACTCATCTTGTTTAGATCTTTAGCGATGCCCGACAGCGCCTGTGCGGCCATCACCCAGGGTACTGTCAACATAATCGCAGGTACCAGCAGCATGCCAAGGGCAAAGACCTGCAAACCCAGACCAATATTCATTGTCCTGTGTAAGCCAATTCGTACCCCCAACCAACCCCCTAAGAGGTTAGTCACAACACCAAAGAATTCATAAAACAAAAACAATAATGCAATCTGCAACGGGCTGTAACCCAGGGCATGAAAGTGCAGGACCACCAGCATGCGTAGTGCGCCGTCCGTGAGAGTAAACGCCCAGTAGTTACCGGTCACCAGCAAATACTGCCTAACGTCTGCAGAAAGGCGAGTATCCGGATTGATCGAGTTATCGCTCACGGTAGCTAGGCGGCACTGACCATCTGTACCAACTCAGCGGTTCTGTTGGCATAACCCCATTCATTGTCATACCAGGCGTAAATTTTGACCTGGGTATTGTTCACCACCATCGTCGATAAGGCATCAATGATACTCGAGCGTGGGTCGGTTCGATAATCTATCGACACCAACGGGCGTTCCTCAAAGCCGAGGATATCTTTCAATTCATTTTCTGCAGCAGCTTTAAGAAAGCCATTCACTTCCTCCGCTGTAGTCCCGCGCGCCACTTCAAAAACACAATCGGTAATCGATGCATTGGCGAGGGGCACTCGAATCGCATGGCCGTTCAGCTTGCCTTTGAGTTCTGGAAATATATGGGTGATCGCCGTGGCAGATCCTGTGGTAGTGGGGATCAAACTCATACTGCTGGCGCGGGCGCGACGTAAATCCTTATGGGGCGCATCAAGTATAGTCTGGGTATTGGTCACGCTGTGGATGGTGGTCATGCTGCCATGAACAATTCCCAGGTTTTCCTGCAGGACCTTAACAACCGGGGCCAGACAATTAGTGGTGCAGGAAGCCGCTGTGACTATTTTGTGGCTGGCAGGATCATAGAGTGCATCATTAACCCCCAGCACAATATTGAGTACACCCTCCTCTTTTACTGGTGCCGTAACCACAACTCTGTCGACACCCTGGGCAAGGTAGCCCTGCAGCACAGACTTCGTCTTCATCTTTCCCGATGCTTCGATCACAATGTTGCAGTCAGACCAGTCGGTTTCCTCAATCAATTTGTTTTGGCTGTAACGAATCAGCTGGTCTCCCACCCTTAAGTTGTTGCCGTCACCCGTTGCATTGTGATGCCAACGGCCATGGACCGAATCGAAAGTCAGCAGGTGCGCCAGGGTTTCTGCGTCACCTCCTGGGTCATTAATCTGCACTACCTCTAATGCCGGATTATCAAAGACCAATCTCATGGTCAAACGACCCATTCGGCCAAAACCATTTATACCAATCCTAATTGCCATGCTATTACCTACCTACCGCTTAAGTGTGTTGCTAGTCCTTTGAATGGAGGCTTTTATTCAACCCGCCCCAACTCACGCCTTTTGAGCTTACCGCTTCGATACAGCCGGTTCGGCCATTCCTACGAAACAACAGATCGGATTGACCCGATAGTTCTCGCGCTTTGACCATTTCCCCGCTTTTGATTGTCACCAGCGAGCCCGCCGTGACATAAAGACCCGCTTCCACCACACATCGATCCCCTAGAGAAATACCAATCCCAGCGTTTGCGCCGAGCAAACTGTTTTCACCCATGGAGTTAATTTGTTTTCCGCCACCGGATAAGGTCCCCATAATGGAAGAGCCTGCACCCACATCGGATCCTTCGCCGACAATTACACCTGGCGTCACCCGCCCTTCCACCATGGCTGCGCCAATCGTACCTGCATTGAAATTTACAAACCCTTCGTGCATAACCGTTGTGCCTGGCCACAGATGCGCGCCTAATCTAACTCGATCCGCATCAGCAATTCGAACACCGGTGGGGGTGACGTAATCCACCATTCTGGGAAACTTATCAATTGAAAAGACGATCAGCTGCTGATCAGCTTCCGCCAGGCACGCTCTCAACTCATCAACCTTGTCAGGCAACACCGGGCCAGCGGATGTCCAGGCGACATTCGTTAGCAATCCAAAAATGCCCTCTAAATTCATACTATTGGGTGGGCGTTCACACTCCGAGAGCAAATGTAATCGTAGATACACCTCTTCAATTGATGCAGGTGCTACATCAAAATCGTCAATATTGATCTCAATCCTATCGGATTCTATCAAGCCGCATTTTCGGGCAAAGCAGCTACGCTCACCCGGCTTGTTGGGTCGAGGAAACCAGGTATCTAATACCGTTCCCGTACTGACATCTCGATATCGATGGCCCCAGCGCTGCATGTTTCACCTCCTTAATTTCTTTTGGGAGTATAAGCACCGCTAGATCGAATCACCATCTGCTATGGGATCAAGGTAGAATTAAACTGGCAGACCTGAAAACCTGCCCGTAACATAGTGATATGAAAAAGCTCACATTTACGGCAACAACCGAGAAAGGCACAGTCTCAGCCATCCATCAATCCGCCCAGCAACCGATTGCGCGTTTTGTCTTTGGTCATGGTGCCGGCGCAAATATTGCACACTTGCATATGCAAAGTCTGGCGGATGCTCTGGCGGCAAACAATATTGAAACGCTTCGCTACAACTTCCCTTATATGCAAGCCGGTGGCGGAAGAACCGACGGATTACCGGTTTGTCTTGAAACCATCGGTAACGCACTGGCACTCTCGTCAGGATTAAAACCTGAGCTGCCCACCTTTCTCTGTGGACATTCTTTTGGCGGCCGTATGAGCTCCCACTTTGCCTCTGAACATAAGCCGGACCTGGCCGGGATTGTGTACTTCTCCTACCCATTACATGCCAGCAAAAAGCCCGATACAAAACGGGCTGAGAATTTAAGTCGGATCCTAATACCACAACTGTTTGTTTCCGGCAGCCGGGATACCCTGGCAGAACTCGACCTACTAGAACCCATCATTGGCGCACTACCCAACGCCAGCCTGCATAAGCTCGATACCGCCGACCATGGTTTTAAGATTCTAAAGCGAACTCGCCAATCGACGGAGGATGTCTATACAGAAGCGGGACGTATTGTCCGAGCGTTTGTGCTTGAAAATGTATAGCAAAAATATTTAGCGAAACAGATGCATAGGTAAATCCAGCACCGTGGGGATCTGAAATTCCCTTGGTACCCGGGCATGTTGACCAATCAGGTAGCAAATTAACCCCGCCTGAGTCGCACCCAAGTAGTCAGCACGATAATTATCCCCGACGTACACAGCTTCCCCGGGCGGGATGCCGAGAGAAGCCAGGGTATCAAGAAAAATATCGGCATGGGGTTTAGGCCGACCATGGGTGACCGACGTGGTCACAATCTCAAAGGGCTTGAGGGATTTTCCTGCCAGGAGTTTTGTCACCATCGGCTCATAGTGGGTATTGGTAATCACGCCGGTTGTAAATTTCTTCGCGCAACGTGAAAGAAATGCGTGAACACCCGTCACGGCTGTGACATCTGCAGACCATTCTTTGGTATACAGATCTGAAAATTGATCCAGGAGATTGCTAGTGGCCTCAACACCCAGTTCCCGCAACAGGCGTTTAGCAAAATCCTGCATTGAGAATTCTCGCCTTTCGGCCTGGGACCAGGCGTCTAATTCACCAAATACACGCTCGGTTTGCGCAAGAAAAGAATTGTAATCAGGCGATTCAGTTGGACCGGTGAGTCCCTGAAGAAATTGATAGGTTTCTGGGAAAGACTGGCTAACGCGTCCCGCATCGTAGTGCACGAGCGTGCCGAACAAATCGAACAGCACGCATCGTACGGTCAATGTACTTAATCTAAACCCGGTACAGGGAAGCCTTCACAAAACTTTTCGACTTCAGCGCGGACAGATTGGATCTTATCGTCATCTTCATGGTTGGTAAGACAATCGGCAATCCAGTTACCCAGCTGAACCATATCCTCCTCGACCATACCCCGCGCCGTGGCAGCGGGCGTACCAATTCGGATGCCGCTTGGTCGCAGCGGTGGCTTAGGATCATCGGGAATGATTTGTTTGTTTGTGGTGATGGAAGCTTTGTCTAGCGTCTCTTCCGCAACACGCCCATCCAAGCCATAACTAATATCGGTGTTGACCACCATCATATGATTGTCGGTACCGCCGGTGACTAAAGACGCCTGACGATCCATCAGCACTTCTGCAAGCTTCTTAGAATTCTTCAACACCTGATGGGCATACTGCTTGAACTCATCGGTTTGCGCTTTTAGTAGAGTAATCGCAATAGCCGCAACGGCGTTCATGTGCGGTCCACCCTGCAGGCCAGGGAAGACAGATTTATCAATCTTCGAGGCAAATTCTTTCTTACACAGCACCATACCACCACGGGGTCCGCGCAGGCTCTTGTGGGTTGTGGTGGTGACAATATCAAAACCATCGTCAAAGGGGTTACGCATTGATCCGCCCGCAACCAGACCGCCAAAATGAGAGGCATCGGTCATGGTGATGGCGCCGACTTCATCAGCAATAGATTTAAATGCAGCGTAATCCATATCCCGGGGATAAGACGTGTAACCAGCGAGAATCATTTTTGGTTTGTGCTTGGTTGCATCTTTGCGGATCTGGTCAAAATCGATGGAGCCGTCGGTAGGGTCTGTTACATATCGAATGAAGTTAAACAACTTGCCCATATGGGAAACCGGGGCGCCGTGGGTCAAGTGGCCGCCGTGGGATAGGTCCATCGCCAGGATAGTATCGCCGGGCTCTAGCAGACCAAGATAAACTGCCTGATTCATGGCTGAACCCGATAGCGGCTGAACATTGGCATGTTCACAACGGAACACTGTTTTGGCACGATCCCGCGCTAGATTTTCAATTTCGTCCGTAAATTCCTGGCCACCATAGTAACGACGGCCCGGATAACCTTCTGAGTATTTATTGGTAAATACACTACCGAGAGCAGCCAGTACTTCTGGAAAGGTATAGTTTTCAGACGGAATCAGTTCTATACCTGATTTTTGGCGTTGCTCTTCACCTTTTAACGCGGCGTATACAGCAGGATCATTTTTTTCGAGGAACTCGAGGTTCGAAGTCACGGGGCTATCTCCCTAAGATTTAAGTTGAGCGCCCAGGCGAACGGCATAATTGATACATTCCACACTTCCTGATGGTGTTCTCCATCTGACCGCTGGATTAGCCGGTTTTGTCGCCAGTCATGTGGAGGCCGAATTTTAACTGCGCCGCCGCATAATTGAAACACAATAGCCGGAATCTGAGCCGATATGGTGTGCAAACGATTCATGCTGTTGTTTAATAAGGCTCACGTAGCAATTTCCAGGTCAGCAGGACGCATCATGGCAGAAACACGCAAACTTACCGACGGGCAACGTTTTAGAAGCGCCGGGACCCGGCATGGCCTGGTCGCCCTTGCCCTGTTCCTCAGCTGGACCGCCGCCGATAGCTGGTATCTGGCAACGGGGCTGATGCTAGCAAACCTGCTCAGCATCCTGACTGCTCTGGTTGTCGGTGCCTGGCTCGCCAGCATCATCCACGAATGGGGCCATTTTGCCGGTGCCCGCCTGAGTAAATCCTATGCGCCGATAGTGCCCGATGTACGTGGCATATTTATGTTTGGTTTTAATCATGGAAAAAACACCCGCAATCAATTTTTGGCCATGAGTCTCGGTGGAAACGTCGCAAACTGGGGACTAATGCTTTTGGTCCTAATGCTTATCCCGATTGATAATGGCGGCCGTGCGGCACTACTCGCCATGACCTTCGCCAAAGCGGTCAGCGTTTCTCTATTTGAGGTTCCAATTATGATGAGAGTCATGAGTGGCGCGGATAGTGAACAGGCCATTGAAGACGGCCTGCATAATGGTTCCGGCGACCGGGGTACCGTTTTAGGTTATGTCTCAGGTGCTGCGGTATGGCTGCTTGCGGCCTAGCTATTTATGAAGAGCTCTACTAGAGATTCAGGTATTCAATAATCTGGTCACACAGCTCTGCGGGCGGGAGGTTGATGTCTACCACTAGACCTTCCTCGGCAAGCTCCAGGGTCGCAATCTGACTCGCCAACAACCCACTATTCATAAATTCATGATTTCTGGCCGCAAGCCTGGATTGAATCACGGCCGCTGATCCAGATAGATGTACCCCGCAAACATCCTCGCGGCCAAAGCCGAGTCGATCGCGATAGTTCACCTTTAGCGCCGAGCAAGCAAGCACACCGTTGAGACCCGCCTGATTCGTTTGAAGAATAAGACTCGCAAGAGCATCAAGCCAGGGATAGCGATCCTGATCCTCAAGCGGCACTCCCCTGCTCATCTTCTCCCTATTGGCTGCCGGGTGAAAATCATCAGCATCATAAAATCGCCAATTCAAACGATCGGCCAGTTGTTGTCCCACCGTGGACTTACCGCAACCACTTACACCCCAAACCACAACCATCATGCTGGCTACTCGCTTTCATCCAGGCTATTCCATTCCGTATGGAAAACACCGGGCCTGTCAATTCGCTCATAGGTATGTGCGCCAAAGTAATCCCGTTGGGCCTGGACCAGATTTAACGGAAGGTATGCGGTGTGCAGAGAAGACAAATAATTCAAGGAGGCTGACATCGCGGGTAAAGGTAATCCACTTGTGATACTCGCACTCACAACCTCCCGCCAATCCGATACCCGCGGCTGTACTTCAGCTGCCAGGGTTCCACTCTGTATCGGGTGTAGCGATTCTTTTTCTTCGACCACCTGGATTAAGGTTTCTAATAATTCCGCTCGGATAATGCAGCCGCCGCGCCACAGCCGAATCACCTGGGCGAGGTTGGTTCGCCAACCATAGTGCTCGCTAGCCGCTTGAATCAAACTCAACCCCTGGACGTACATGATTAACACTGAAGCGTAGAGTGCATTTTCGAGCTTGGCGTTCCAAACTGCCCGGTCCGATTCATGCATACTGCCTGGCTGGCTTGCAAGAGCAACCGTCGCCTGTCGCAGTGCATGCAATCCGGACAGTTGCCTTTCGGTTACCGCAGCAACAATTCCCGGTACCGGCACCCCAAGCTCCATCGCCGCGTCAACTGTCCATCGTCCGGTACCTTTTTGCCCAGCCCGGTCCGAGATCACATCAATTAAGAAGCCATCGGTCTGATCATCTCGTTTGGTAAAGATATCTGCGGTGATCTCCATAAGATAAGAGCGCAATTTTGTCTGGTTCCAGCCTGCATATTGCTCTGCAATCCGTTGATTGGATTCACCTAAATGTTGCTTCATAAAGCAATAGGATTCTGCAATCAGTTGCATCACGCCATATTCGATGCCGTTATGGACCATTTTTACAAAGTGTCCAGCACCGTCGGAACCCACATGGCCAAAACAAGGTTCTCCTTTTGCTTCAGTTGAGAGGGCTTTGAAAATTGAACTGGATAATTCAAAAGCACCCCGGCTTCCTCCGACCATTAGCGAAGCCCCTTCTCTGGCACCTTCTTCGCCGCCCGATATACCGGTCCCGATGTAATGAAGTTGTTTTTCCTTCAGCATTAACTCCCGACGCATGGTATCCGTGTAGTGGGAATTGCCCCCATCAATCAAAATGTCGCCCTGGGTCAGCAGCGGGGTTAAATCCTTGATGACGCTGTCGACCGGGTCTCCCGCCGTTACCATCATCAGGATGATTCTAGGTGTACTCAGGTTCGAAACCAGTTCTTCAAGACTGCTGGGGATCCTGGCGAACTTCTGTCGACTTGTGTTTTCCAGCGATTGAGAAAAATCAGCACGTTCTGTTTCTGAATAACTGTAGGCGGACAAATGTAGCTCATGATCGAGCAGGTTAAGGCCAAGATTACGCCCCATCACCCCTAATCCGATAAGCCCGGTATTGGCCTGTACTGAATTTCCCATATTGATCCACACTTCCGTTTAAAATCTAATCATTAAGCGACGACATAATAACGAATCCCTGCTGATAAAACGCTGTTCGTTGATCGAGGTCAATGTCAGCCCCTGCCCGTTTCGACAGAATCTAGCCCTGACACTCGCCTGGAACAAACGTGAATAAGCCTTTCCGACAATTTTTTCGTTTGATACTGCTCACCATTTTCGCTTCGGCCTGTACCACGGCCAGACAAATTGATGTTTTGCCCAGCGTGACACCGCTGCCGCCCACCTTCAGTACTTTTGAAATGGATCCTGAATCGCTCCCGGCATTTCTCGGCCCCGTGCTAATCAGCAACTTTGCGGTGGCGTTAGCGGAACATGGTTATGAACCCGTCGTTAATAATGGTGACGTGGTGATAACGCTTCGACTTCACCAAGAACAATTAGGGCAGGAACCAACTAAACAGCGAGGCAGCGTTGATGATTTTGCGGAACAGATAGATACCAGTGGTGAAACACGATTTATCGCGAGAATTGTTGTGGAAGTACGCTCTAAGGGTCAACCTGGCTTACTTTGGACCGGGAGTATTCAACGACTACACACCATACGCGCCGGGGATTACATGCATATGGGCCCAGCTTCCAATGCATTTTTACAAGCCTTTAGAGAACTGTTGGTCAACTACCCAGGGCCACCCGATTAAGCCTCAACTCAATCGGCAACATTCAGTTCAAAATACTCAAAACAAAGCCACTAGAGTTCAGGCACAACCAAACCGGAAAAGGAAATATCCGCTTTTAGGGAGCGGCTAACCAGACAGTTCGCCTCAGATTTTTCCAATAGTTTGAGCGCGGCGGATTCATTTTGCCCGGGAACTAACTGAACCTTGCCGACAATGTCGAAATGGATAAATTCCATACCCCGGTCCACCCTGTCGAGTGTTCCCACCACCTCACATTGAATATTCACCCATTCTAATTTAGCTGCTGTTGCAATCGCTTTAAAAGTCAGAATATAACAATCGGCGATGGCACCCACGAGTAGGGTTTCCGGTGACCAATAATCCTCTGGACCACCAAAATCCGGTGGTGCAGAGGTCGCTAAACTCGGCAATCCTGCCGAAGACACTTCCACGTAGTTGCCTTTAGATCTCGCGTTGGCATGATAGTGATGCGGGAGTGGTAACATGACGTTTTCCTCGATCTGTTGTAGGAATGAATTTTGAGCAGGCAGATAGCACAATAACGTCTAATTCCCCTTTTGGCCTTGAGCTAGATCAAAAAAAGCACCATGCCAGTTGGAAGTAAGCCGAACAAACCACCGGCAGTCATCACGCAAATCACTTATTCACCTAGAACAAAAGTAATTTTATTCCTGACCCCGGATGTCTCAATTGGCTCGCCATCAATGACTTTTGGTTTGTACTTAAATTTCCGAGCAGCTTTAAGTGCAGCGCGATCAAAAATTGCACTCGGACGATCAACACATTCTGGTACGTCTAACCCTCTCTGGGTGATCGCACAGTTATCCACGACTATTGGCTCAATGACGGTGCCGGCTTTGCCCACTGTGAACTCGACAATCACCCAGCCCGACAACCCTTCAACCAGAGCGCGCCGAGGATACTCAGGCGCAACCTTTACGATCGGCAAATATTCACCGTCACTAAAGCCAAATCCTTTACCGAGCTGAAGATTGTTAGAAACATTATCCGCCGGATTCGACATACTGTAAGCGGAATCGAGATCGAAATTTGCCACCATTTTAGGCTTTTGTATTTCCGGAGCTTCATCCGGCGGCTGGGGTTTTTGCTGACGCTCTCGGGTAGCAACCTCTACCTCTTCCTTGACCCGAACTACATCTACGAGTCGAGTGGCCGGCGCCTCATCCAGCCTATCATCACCACTTTCAATCAGGTATTGCTCCAAATAGATAAGTGCTGCTGTCACGATCAATGCCACCGTGGCAGCAACCATAAGACTAAGGATTCGCCCGGAGAGCCACAATACCGGATGATCATCGTGGCTGAAAAGTTCGTGTAGAAGCTTGGTTGGCATTGTGAGTTCCCTCCTCTGCCATATCCTTAAATCAGATATTGCACCTGACAAATTGACCTGTAATTGACCCTGATCAACAAACCGCCTAGTTAGATTTTAATATCAACAATAATGCGTCTTTCAGCCGCAACCTGACTTTCTTTCTACCCTCCAGGAAGTCATCCGACGTATTTTCAGCACCGGACTCAATACGATGAACCTCGTGATCAACCTCGTGATATTCCGCAAAGAGCTTCGCAAAATGCTTGTCATGCAGTTTCATCTCGTGAATCTGCTCTCGATACTCAGGTAGTTCATGAATCAAATCGTGCTTCTCTAACATGGTTTACTTCCCCACCTACAAATTGATAGGTTGAGTATCTTCCAGTTAGCGAATGGTTAACTTGATCTGCATCAGTTAGCCACGAAATAGAGGAAATGAATTTGTCTGAGCAGTTTAAAGAATATGAGCAATACGATGCCCTGGGGCTAAAAACCTTGATGGATCAAGAACAGGTGTCTGCGTCTGAAGTTATGGAATCTGCGATAGCTCGAGCCAACGAGCGTAACCCTTCGATTAATGCGATTGTGACCCCGCTCTACGACGCAGCCCGAAGTGCCGCCGCTGAAAAACTAGAGGGCCCACTTGCCGGTATTCCGTTCCTGATAAAAGATTTAGCTTATGTGAAGGATGTGCGTTGCAGTTTTGGTAGTCGACTCTGGAAGGACTTTATTCCCGACCATGATGGCGAAATTGTGTCGCGTTATCGCAAAGCAGGTCTTGTGATTATGGGCAAAACAAATACACCTGAGGTCGGATTAGCCTGTACCACTGAACCCATGCTCTTTGGTCCGAGCAAAAACCCCTGGGATCTCAGCCGAACAACAGGCGGATCTAGCGGTGGCGCTGCCGCTGCGGTTGCTGCTGGTATATTGCCTGTCGCTCACGCAACCGACGGCGGCGGCTCAATTCGAATCCCGGCTTCCTGTTGTGGACTGGTTGGCCTGAAACCAACCCGTGGCAGAACCCCCCTTGGTCCGGATGTTGGTGAAGGCTGGGGAGGTATGGCAAGCGCCCATGTGGTATCCAGGTCCGTGCGGGATAGTGCTGCATTTCTAGATGCAACCCACGGTCCTGCTCGAGGAGATCCCTACTGCGCACCTTATTTCGCCGGGTCATTTCTTGAGATGTTGGAACGCAATCCGGGCAAGTTAAAAATCGCAGTGGACCGAAATGCAATAAATTTAAGCCAACCACATCCCGAGGTAGCAGATGCTCTCACTGCAGCTGCGGCGCTTTGCGAGTCCCTTGGCCACCGGGTAGAAGAAAAGAGTTTTGAGTACGATCGAGAAAGCGTCGGTATGGCGGCCAGCGCACTGGTGTTAACCAACGTTAGAAACAACGTTCTGCGCCGGGCAGAATTACTTGGCATCAAAGCAACAACGGAGGTTATTGAACCCTATACAGAATTGCTGGTGAACCTCGCAACCGAAATGTCAGGGGAAACCTATGCGCGTTCCATCTTTACCATCCATGCTGCAACCCGGCAAATCGAAGAATTCTTTACGCAATACGATCTAATTCTTAGCCCAACGGTTCTGATGCCCCCTCCTTCACTTGGCTTTATGGACACTAGCAGTACCGATTTTGAAACCTACAGCGAGCACTTCGGGCAGTTCTGGGGCTATACCAATCTATACAATGCCACCGGTAACCCTGCCATTTCGTTGCCCCTATCCTGGTCTTCGGACAATCTGCCGATCGGAATGCAGTTTGTTGCATCCATGGGCAATGAATCGCTGTTGTTCCAAATCTCACGGCAATTAGAAGAAGCCGTACCCTGGTTCAATAAAAGACCAACGCTGTAAAAGCTGAATCAATGCGGGATAGCCCCTATCTCGCCAAACATTGAATAATCTCCACTTCGATCTAGGCTTATTGTGACGCTATGCCTGATTTCCAGGGCTGGAGCATTCCTGCCCCGGTAAAATGCGAGAAGAGGAAGTTAACTTCAATGATTTGTATCGACCGAAAGGGCAGCATCGATGCCTTTTTAGCCAACATTGATCAAGCGATAGCGGAAGGGGCAAAAAGCCTACTGCTAATGAGTTGTGATGAAAATGACTTTGACCCTGAAGTCATTACAGCAAAACTGCGTTCATTGGACCTGCCTGTTTTTGGTGGAATATTCCCCCAACTTATATCTGGCTCCGAAAATTTGGTCCACGGATCAATCGTTAACGGCATCAACCATCGGGTCGATATTGGTATCGTGCGTGGCCTTTCGGATCCTCAGACTGATTTTGTCGAACAAATAGAGGCGAGTTACCCACTACTTGCGGACAGTGAAACTGTCTTTGTTATTGTTGATGGTCTTGCCGTACGGCTGTCTACGGCGCTCGAGTCTATCTACGAAGTTATCGGCGCAGGCCCAAGTTATCTCGGTGGAGGCGCCGGCTCCCTTAGCCTAGAACAAGGCCCTTGCCTTTATACAAATGAAGGGATCCTTCAGGACTGCGCCCTTATGATCGGTTTGGGCTACCGAATGCAAGTTGGCGTTGAACACGGCTGGCATCAGTTCGCCGGACCCTTTGTGGTCAGCAACGTTGAGGACAATGTGATTACCGGTCTCGATTACCGACCAGCTCTAGAGGTCTACAGGGAAACAATTGAATCGGATATTGATATCCATATTGATGAAGCTAACTTTTACGATATTGCCAAAGGGTATCCACTTGGGTTGGAACGACTTGAAGGTCCGATGCTGGTTCGAGATCTGATAAAAACCAATGGTGAGAACCTCACCTGTGTGGGAGAGGTACCCGTCAACAACCAGGTTTACATCCTTAAAGGGGACCCCAACGATCTGATATCTGCGTCTACTCGCGCGGCGCAGTCTGTCGCCTGCGGCCGCAGAATGATTGGAGTTTGTTTGTTTATTAATTGCATTAGCCGGGTCGCCTATCTTGAGGACCGTTTTCAGGAGGAACTGGTCGGTGTTGCCGGTGTGATTCCTGACAGAAACCCAATCATTGGCGCGCTTTCCCTTGGGGAAATTGCCGTTTCAGGGAACGCTTGTCTGGAGTTTTACAATAAAACGTCTGTGGTCGGTGCGTTTGCCCTGGATAATCCGGCACCCCATCCTGATGAACAGGATTAACACTAAGCCTATGAACTCGCTAAAGGAACTCACAGGCATTCAATACTCCCTGGCTCTGAACATCGGCCAGGACCTGCGCCTGGTCCACATGTTGAGAAAGTTTCTGCCCGGAGCACTTCGATCACTCTCCTGTCTTGAGGGAAGTGTTTGGCTGACCAGCCCCGAGGCTAAGGATAAATCGGAACCCTCTCTTTTAAGTTCAATTTATAGTTTCCCTAAACAACGCAACTCTGACTCAGAAACCTACGCTCCAATTAAAGCCATCATGGAACAAAATGCCTATGGAAATTGGCGAGACATTCAATCCGGAGATTCTCTCCCACACGGGGATACCTTTTATCAATGTTACCGAGTTGGATCCCTTGGCCTGGTATTAGTCCGGCGCAAGCAGCCATTAGCGGAGGGCTATGTGCGCGGTCTAGCCCCAATTATGCAAAGGCTAGAGACCGCCTGTTATGCCTGCATGCAACATGAAGCACTTATTTATTCCCAGGCAGAAACAATTGCCGCAAAGGAAGAAGCCGAACGGTCCAATCACGCCAAAACCAAGTTTCTTTCCACTATGGGCCACGAATTTAGAACCCCTATGAATGGCATACTGGGTATGGCCCACCTCGCGCTTGAAACAGAATTATCAAAAGAACAACGTGAGTATCTGACAACCCTACAGAGTAGCGCTAATTCACTTTTGCAAATTATCGATGAAGTGTTAGACATCTCGACATTAGATTCAGGCAACTTTGAACTACGACCACGTGTATTTAATCTACTTCAGACCATTGATATTGCACTACTTCCCTACTCTCACCGGGCTAGAGACAAAGGCATTGAGTTCATTGTAAAGGTGACTGGGGAGCTTCCGGGTCGAGTCATCGCTGACATGACCCAGTTTCAGAAAATCATCACAAACCTGGTTGGTAATGCGGTCAAATTCACCCAAACCGGATCCGTTAACATTCACTTCGAGGCTGTTTCAATGGGCGTCGAATTGACAATGCTACAGATTCGAGTATCCGACACCGGAATTGGCATACCTAAGGAGTTACACGGAGAAATATTTTCCCCATTTCGACAGGTCGACGATTCAACACATCGCCGCTATGGCGGCACCGGGCTTGGGCTGGCCCTGTCAAAAAAAATCATCAACTTGATGGGTGGCAGCCTTAATCTGATTAGCAAACCTGGGGTAGGCAGCACGTTTACCTTGTCAATCCCGCTGGCCACCCTCGCCGCAAACAAACAGAGTAAAAACGAAGCTGATCCGCAGCCCTGCCTCAAGTCCTTTAAGGTACTGCTGGCAGAGGACAATGACATAAATCGACGGGTCGCAACCAGGATTTTAGAAAAAGCGGGTCACAAGGTACTGCATGCCTGCAATGGAAAGGAGGCGGTGAGATGTTGGCAACTTGACCCACCGGACGTCATATTAATGGACATGCAGATGCCAGAAATGGACGGCATTGAAGCCACCCGGGAAATTCGTGCACTAGAAGTCGAAAGCCACCTACCGATCATTGCGTTAACCGCCAATGCCAGAAGCAGTGACAAAGAGGCATGCCTTGAATCGGGTATGGACCACTTTTTGACCAAACCCATCAACTCTCAAGAAATACTTTCAGCTATCGGTAAATATTGTGCTGACAGTGATCGTTAACGTAATGGCTATTGCTTGCTTAACCTCTGGGCGCAGGCATTCACGAATTTTCCAAAACGTTTAAGTTCTTTCGGCTGCTCTGAAAACATAAACTGCGCACCTGCAAATGCACAAAGATGTAAATCTGCCAGATTTCTCGCATCCCTTTTCGAGAGCCGGGTCTCGTACAACTTGGCAATCGACCGACGACGCTTATCATCAACTCGTGCTATTTGTGCGGCGACAGAAGGATCAAAAACACCCCAGGCACGAAGTGCAGACTCGAGACGATGATCCAGCAGGTGGTCTATATTCTTATTGATTTCATCGAGGGAATTACCCTTTGTAGAGGGAACATCGTTTACCGCCCGCTCGGTCTCTTCACCCCAATGAGCCAGTAGCCTGACCACAAAATCGCCTCTATTTGAGAAATGGTGATAGAAAGACCCGGTTGAGACACCCAGCAATTTGCTGAGCTCTCGCATATTGACGTTCTGGGGTCCTTTCGCCACTAGCAATTTTCGTGCTGCGAAAAACCAATCCTCAGGTACTAGTGTAGCCATATCGTTGTTCCGTTTGTTCCGTTTGTTTCGTTTGTTTCGTTTGTTTCAGGACCATAACATATGTTATGTTATGTAAACCACAGGAGCAAGTAAGATGAACATTGGCATTATTGGTGCTGGAATAGGCGGTCTAACAGCTGCCATAGCTGCAGAACAACTTGGACTGAATCCTCAGGTATTCGAACGAGCAGCAGAATTCAAAGCCGTTGGCGCCGGCATTACCCTCGGCGCTAATGCCATGAAAGTGTTTTCCAGACTTGGCTTAAGCGACAGAATCCTGAGCCATGGCAATCGACTAGAGGAAGCGCTACTTAAGGATGCTTCCGGTGAAGTGCTATCACGCATTAACTTGATCGTCGCCGGTGAGCAATGTAACTCTATGAGTGTGGCCATACATCGAGCCAGACTCCATGAAGTATTGCTTGGGGAACTCTCGGACGTGAGCCTCGGTCATGAGGCCATACAGCTAGACTCGGACTCAACTCAAGTCACCTGTCATTTTAAACACGGCTCAAGCTATTGCGCTGACAGAATTATTGTTGCTGATGGGGTCAGGTCAACGCTGCGGGTACAAATTTTACCCATGCAACCCGTTCGACACGCTAATCAATTTTGCTGGCGCGGCGTGACCAATCGAAAAAAGCTCAATCAACCGGCTACTGTAGAAAAAAGCAGCGGCGTTGAGTTGTGGGGAAAGGGGCTCGCTTTGGTTATGTCCCCATTAATCCTGATGAAATTTACTGGTTCGCGGTAGTCTCAGATCCATTGATCAATTTTGTCACCAGTGATGCTGAAGCACTCGCGGCAATTTTTGAACAAGCGTTCACACCAGTTGCGTCCCAGTTGATTAGATCTACGGAATCAAAAACCATCATCGCCCAGCCGATTATTGATCGGCGTCCTGTAGATTTATGGCACAGAGGTCAGATTGTTTTTCTCGGTGATGCAATTCATCCGACGACTCCCAATATGGGGCAAGGCGCGGCTATGGCAATTGAGAGCGCCTATGTTCTAGCTCAAAGTCTTCAGCAAAATGTCGATGCTGAAACAGCTTACCAACATTATACAAAGGTGCGTTCTAGTCGAACACGCCAGGTGACCAATCAATCCTGGACCATTGGTAACGTCGCCCACACGAAATCCGCCTGGGCCGCTAGTCTTCGTACCACCGCGATTAAACTTGTGCCGGACCGATTACAGCAACGCGCTCTAGCAAACTTTTTTTCCGCAGTCCCGGATTAGATACGGGTGTCTCACCTATCATCCCACCAGATGAGCCCCACTCTGCCGTTCCGGCGTTATCGGGTATGATGCCCATCCCATTTTTAAATCTTTGACCAGACAATGGATCTGCAGGCAGGCTTTCAACTCGGTGAATGGATTGTATTACCTGGTGAGGGCACCATTCAAAATACAACAACAACCCGAAACGTTCGTCGCAAGGCTATGGACGTTCTGGTTGTACTTGCGAACTCTTCAGGTCAGGTTGTAGAACGGGAAGCGATTTTGAGTTCTGTCTGGGGAGCCCAGGCGGTTAGCGATGAACCTCTCACGACCACCATTGCGGAATTACGTCGACTACTTAAAGGTGAAACGACTGAGCCCTATATTCAAACCGCACCAAAAAGAGGTTATCGGCTGATTGCAGCGGTACAGTCCCTCGCGCAAAATCTGCCGGAGAGCGAAACAAGCGAGCCAACTAAAGAGCAGCCCGAGCCCTCTACGGAATACCGTCAAACACCCATTATCCAAATCAATCGGTTTAGCATTGCCGCACTTTTATTGATCCTTATTGCGATCGTCTCTACTTTGATCGTAATGCAACCGGCTGCCCCCGGGCCCATTCACGACCGATCTATTGCCGTTTTACCCTTCGAAAATCTGAGTCAGAGCAGTCACCAGAACTACCTTGCGGAAGGCCTCGCAGAAGAGCTCACCACCCTACTCACCGGCGTGCCCCAGTTAAAAATCGCGGCAAAAAATTCTTCATTCAGCGCCTACCGTTCATCAATAAGCGGTTCAGCAAACGATTCATCCAGCGCCCCCGAACTCAACTTCACTGCCATCGCAGCGGACCTAAACGTTGCCTACGTGTTGACCGGCGGAATTCGAGTGAATGGCAATCAACTGCGGGTCACAGCGCAATTGATCGATTCAACAACGGGTTATCAGAAATGGTCCGGGAGCTTTGATCGAACCATGGCCGATATATTTGATATTCAAGTGGATATTGCGACACAGATCACCGAGCAGCTTGAACTTAACCTGGTGGGTGCAGGAGCACAGCCGGTAAAACCCACATCCGAGGCTTACCGGCTTTACCTACAAGCCCGATATGTCGCAGAACAACATACCCAAACGAGTTTTGAAAACGCCGTCACCTTGTACCAGCAAGCGCTCGCCCTCGACGCTGACTATGCGCCAGCCTGGAGTGAACTCGCTGGTCTCTACGTCAATATGGTGGGTTTTTCACTGCTACCACGGGAGGAAGGGTTTCGCCTTGCCAACGAAGCAGCCTTTCGCGCACTCGCCATCGATCCAGAAAATGCCTCGGCCCATGATCGACTAGGCTGGATTGCATTACATGCCGACAGTAATCTCCGCTCAGCCGCGGCACACTATAATCACGCCCTGGCATTAGAACCAGCCAATAACAGCATCATTAGTAATGCAGCAGTATTGGCTATTGCGCTTGGCCAACTGGACACCGCCATCTTGCTCTTTGAACGGGTTGCAACCGCAGACCCAGTCTCACCCGTGAGCCATGCCAATCTCTCGAATGCCTATATGTTAAACAGACAATACCCGGAAGCGGAGCAAAGTATCCGCAATGCCCTCACATTAAGCCCCCAGTACGCGGCAGGCCATTACCGCCAATTGCGGGCGCTGCTGCCACAACACAAAGTTGAGGCGGCAGCCCAGGTGATTGAAGACGAGCCATTCGAAGCTGCTCGCTTCATCGGCAAAGCATTTTTATACAACAAAACTGGGGACCTCACTGCTTCTGACGCTGCGCTCGCTTCGGTCCAGGCTCTATACGGTGATGCCGCTGCGGGTAACTACGCACAGGTCATGGCAGACCGGGGTGATGTCGAGAACGCATTTCGATATCTGGAAATAGAATACAACGTTAATGGACTTGCGGGCTTCCTCGAATTTCACGCTGACCCGGTTTTTGCCAGGATGAAGTCAGATCCCCGTTGGATTAGCTTGATGCAACGCATCGGTATGTCATCATCGGACCTGCGGACCATTAAATTGCAAATCCCCGCCAAAGCCATTCAATAAAGCCCGATTACATAAATATTTTAGGAAAATAACGCTTTAACTTCAGTTACTTAACGACTTGATCCGGGAATATCCCGCCATCGCAGGACCACAGGGGTTTTGCTAAATTTGATCAAGGAGTTACTGATGAATGACTTTTTAGCCATCCTTCCATTACTACTGATACTGGCATTTCTGTTGTTGGCGCTGGTTTATGAAGCCCGACAATTTGAAAAACCTGTCTGGTGGAAAACCCGCATGACCCTCGCCACCATCCTGGTGGTGGGGAGCTCAATCGCCATCGCAACCTTCTGGAGCGAGGTACTGGGCAACTACCACCTATTTGATGGCAGCGGTCTTGGTACCTGGGCCGGCGCTGGGATCGGCATATTAGTGTATGAATTTATACACTACTGGTATCACCGCGGCGTCCATCACTTTGATTGGACCTGGCGGGTCGCCCACCAGATGCACCATAGCGCCGAAGTACTTGATGCCTTCAGTGCCAACTACCTGCATCCAGTAGACCTACTCATGTTTACGACCTGGAGCAGCCTGGTCTTTTTCCCGCTACTGGGACTCAACCTTGAAGCCGCTTTGATTGCTGGTGTATGGCTAAGTTTTAATGCCATGTTCCAGCACGCAAACATCGCGACGCCTCGTTGGTTGGGTTTTTTAATCCAACGACCCGAGAGCCATGTTGTCCACCACGAACGTGGCCTACATCGCTATAACTACGCTAACCTGCCCCTTTGGGATATGGCCTTTGGTACCTTTCACAATCCAAAATCCGTGACCAACAGCCAGGTTGGATTTTATCTCGGCGCATCTAGTCGGGTGGGTGCAATGCTGGCATTCAAAGATATTTCCACATTGAACCTGGATAGGGAAACACCCCCACCGATGGAGCAGGCTGCTTGATGTAGTCTAACGCGCCGGTGTCTCAGTGAACCGGCGCCTCTCTTGAACCGCGATCAGCTAGAACGTTGGAGAGAATGCAGGCTGTTCATCACCACCTGAGCAGCGATATGATGGTGACATAAGAACCCACCTACCAGGAACCATCATGCTCAAGCTCCACGGATTTACGATTAGCAACTATTTTAATATGGTAAAAATGGCATTAATTGAGAAGGATATTGCCTACGAGTTTGTTGATGTTCGCCCAAGTCAGGAAGCCGACTTTTTAAGCATAAGCCCCATGGGCAAAGTGCCCTGCCTTGAAACCGACCAGGGTTTTATTAGTGAAACAGATGTCATCTTCGATTATCTCGAAGACCTGGGTCAGGGACAAAAACTCCTACCGGATGACCCATACGAGAGAGCAAAAACCCGCGAGTTGATCAAAGAAATTGAACTCTATATAGAGTTACCCGCCCGGACCTGCTTTGCAGAAGCCTTTTTTGGCGGCTCCGTCAGTGACGAAACCAAAGAAAAAGCAAAAGCGGCGTTGGAAAAAGGCATGGCATGCCTGAAACGAAATGGTCGCTTCTCTCCATTTGTTGCCGGTGACAGCTTTACCTATGCCGACATCATGTTCATGTATTCTGCGGGTCTTGCAGGGTCCTGCGCTAAACGCGTACTCGGCATGGATCTAATGGGAGATTTTCCTGAAGCCAAAGCTTTGCTGGCAACCCTAAACGAACGCGAATCCGCAAAAACCATCGCGGCTGACCAGAAAGGTTAATCCGAGGGTCAACAGCGCTACGTCCTAATCACGCAGCGCTGTTGATACCTTATTAGAATGACCTTAGGCGTCAGCCTTTGCGAGAAGATCCACACGATTCGGAATGTGGTAGACAAAACCCTGCTCAGTTTTACTCTCCTCAAAACGTCTCTTTACCTCAATATACTGATCTGCGCTGAGCTTATGTTCCGTATGGGTCACGCCCAGCATATTCCTTTCATACTGGTCCCAGGATTCCATCTGTATTCGATTTTCAAAGAAGCATTCGGTCTCCAGTTTAAACAATCCTGACCTGACACTTCGTTGAACTGCATCAAACGCTGCTTGCCGAACCGCCTCTTCATCGTGGTAGACCCGCATGATGTTGTTAAAAGGCCCATCGAAAACCGGTTCAGATATATACGCCATTCCGCCTGGGCGAAGGACCCGATGGATCTCCTGCAGAGCCGTGTCGAGTTGGTCTAGTGGGACGTGATGGAGGGATTTAAACATCAACACAATATCAAAGGTTTGATCGTCCGCCTCGATGTTTTCTGCTCCAAAACTGGTGAAAGTCACCTTATTCAGATTCTTTACCTGTAGATTTTTACGCTGCTGGATCTCATCTACTTCTGACGCGACGATGGATTCGACATTAGTCATTTCCGAAATCATCCGGGTTTTTTCGGCGGCACCACAACCTAGCTCCAACACTTTTGCACCATCAAAATTCAGCAGGCGTTTAAGCACTTCAATTTCGTTGGAGTGCTCCTTTTCCTCCGGCCCAATTAAGGACATGGTCGTTTCGATTCCTTGAGTCACAGCTTAGCCTCTTGATGACAAAACACGATAGTGACAGCCGAAGCCAATATATTCTAGCCGCAACTGCTTTTGTGTCTAACCGGCACCAGTTTAGGCAGGTACAAAAATGCGCCGCAAAAACTCTCGCCGAGGGGGCCCCGGCGAGAGACTCCCGGTATTCGCTTTGAGAAATACCAGGAGGAGGCAACTGTGCAACTCAAGATTCGCGATTCAAGATTCCCGATTCAAGATCCCCGATTCAAGATTCAAGGTTAACAGAAAACGACATTAGGTGTATATACACCATTTATCACTGCAGAGTACTAGTTGAATGCCGGGTGATTATTTAGTCGTCGCTTAAGAGGCGAAGGATTTAGCAATCGCTAACGAATCCAATGCCCGCTGTCGCGACATCTTTAGATCAACTATTGGTAGCGGATAGTGGACGCCCAAGACGATATCGGCTGAAGCTAAAACCGCAGCCGGTGCATCCCAGGGATTATGCAAATATTTATCAGGTAGCAATGTAAGTTCCGGACAATAACGACGAACATATGCGCCACTTTTATCGAACTTCTGACCCTGCAATACGGGATTAAAAATCCTGAAATAAGGCGCAGCATCTGCCCCAGTTCCCGCTACCCACTGCCAACTAGCACTATTCGCAGCTAAATCCGCATCAAGCAGACAATCCCAAAACCAACGCTCCCCCTGACGCCAATCGATCAACAGGTTCTTAACCAGAAACGAAGCAACCACCATTCGAACGCGATTGTGCATGGTGCCGGTTTGCCATAACTCCCGCATCCCAGCATCCACGATGGGAATGCCAGTTTGGCCGTGCTGCCATGCAGACAAAGACTTAGAGTCATCCCGCCAGGGAAACTGCTCAAATTTAGTGCTGAAATTCACGGTGGGGATGGTCGGAAAGTGGAATAACAGGTAATGGGAAAACTCACGCCAACCCAATTCGCTGAGGTAACAATCGAGACCCACATCATCAAGCTCGCCATCAACGGAATGGATTGCCGCATGCCAAACGGTATTGGGAGAGATTTCACCAAAATGTAAATGAGGTGATAATTTGGAGGTGCCTTTTATGCCGGGGAAGTCTCGATGGTTTTTGTACTGCTGCAATCCATCGGGTAAAAACTGGCTAAGCTGATCCGACGCACCCCGCTCCCCTGGGTGCCATTGAACTTCAATGTCCTTATACCAATTGATCTCTGGCATTAACCCCAGTGCCTCAATGCCTTGATCCAAGCTTTGCTGATACTCAATCTTCAAATTCTCCGGTGCAGGCAACGGCAACCTCGGAGAAGACTTAGCCAGGCAACCGCGACGGTAGTATGGCGTGAAGACCTTGTAGGGTGTCCCGTCTTTTTTTGTCACCTCCCAGGGCTCCCAGAGCAGGTTGGCGTTAAAACTTTTCACTGCAACGCCCATCTCAGCTAAATCTTCCTTCAATTGAGCATCTCTGCTGATCTGCCAGGGTTCATAGCCCCGATTCCACACGACAGTTTTAAGGTGGTTGTCCTTCACCATCTGAATAATAAGGCGAGAGGCGTCGCCACTTAGACAATGCAATTGGCCGTCGAGGGAATCGTTTAGCGCCTGTAAGGACTGATGCAACCACCATCGGCTTGCACCTCCGGGTTGAAATCTCTCGGGACAATTTTTGTCCTGGATAAAAATTGGCAGGACCTTTCCCATTCTGGCGGCGTAGGACAGAGCCGGATTATCACGCAACCGTAAATCATTCCGGAACCAAACTAGCGTTGGACTATCGATACTTCACCCCAGGGAATACAAAAAGTACCTCTAGTACGACACCAGTCATGATATTGGATTCAATCTTTACCCCAACCAGCCTGTTACACTCCAAATGATACAAAACTCCAATTGCGCTGTGGGATAAAAGACGTTCCAATGCGCCCTTTCCAGCATGGAACTTTGAACATGACACGAATTATCCTTATAGCTCTGGCCATAGCCTGCCTAAGCGCCTGTACCACCACTATCCCGCGGCACAGCGCCAGCGAAATACGTGTCCAGTACGGGATGGTTGATCGAATATCCCGAGTACCTGTGGACTCTGCTGTGCCTGCCGGTGCCATCGCGGGCGGTATGATTGGCCTGATATTAAGTCACAAACAAAGCACTGGGAAACGAGCTGCGTCAACCCTCGGCGGTGCAGTACTAGGGGGTGCCGCTGCAAAGGTACTGGAAGGTGACAACCGGGCATTTCAATACCACCTGACCTTAAACGATGGCACAAAAACCAGCTTTGTCACCGAAAAAGACTTTTTGATCCGGGGCGACTGTGTCGCCGTCGAACGGGGTCGCTATGCCAATTTACGACGGGTTGAAGCCACCATGTGCGAGGCTAAACCCGAAGTTAAAGCTTTCCATGTTGAGAATGCTAACCAATGCCATTCTGCTAAGAACCAGTTGTTGATTGCACAAACTGACCGTGAAATTGCGGTTGCCTCGCAAAAAGTTGAAACACTTTGTCAATACAGCCGCTAATTCCTCCCACCAACCGCTTCAACGCCTTTTGCAAAAGCGTTGAAGCAAATTGGCAAAAACCCAGTGAACAAACATCACGTTGAGATCAGGGACTATCGAGATTCCGATCAAGCAAGAGCTGAACAGATTCACGACCTTGGCCGGCCGATTGAACTGCAGGGCAGTTGCGACCCGAGGGCTTTTGTTCCTCTGGCTTTAGATAAAACGGATCGTGCAGAATTTTTGGCGGCAAAAAAGTTCGTCGCTGAATTGGACAATCGTGTCATAGGGTTTATTGGCATCCAGCCACAGGAAATTGGTTGGCTTTATGTTGATCCAGCCTACTTCCGCCAAGGCGCAGGCCGCAGGCTGTTAACCCATGCACTCAATCAGATATCTGGCCAAGAAAAGGAAAGGGAAATCGAAGTGCATGTCCTTGACGGAAATGACGGTGCTAGAAAATTATACGAATCCGCCGGATTTTTTGAAGCAAACCGATTCGACGTCAAGAACAATGGATATTCCTGCACCTTAATCAAACTGGTTCGCACCTAATACAAAGCACGAACCAGCTTATCCCACTAATCTAGCTGCTTACCCAAGGCAGCCGCTTCTTCAGCATACTTCGCGTAAGAATCTTTCATGGTTGCACTGTTCAGTATGACTTCCGCAACGAGCTCACGGCTATCGGGATCAAACACAGAGGTTTTAACCCAGTTAGACTCCGTTCTACGACTTTCGCTTAACGCAACAATTTCCCGTTCCAACAGATAAGGCTGCCCGACAAACAAAGGCCCTTTGATAAGTTTTATCTCCTGTCCGGCAAACAATCCAACCGCAGGTCCTTTTGCGCGGTAGCCAGATTGATTACTCGTGTATTGGGTAAACACACTGATCATCTCAAGGGGAATAATCGCTTTGCCCCAGGGTGAGTCCTTTGCACCGGCTTCGGTGTACCAGGGATGAGACTCTGAAATTGCTGTAAGCTTTTCATTAAGTGAAAAGGGATAAAGGTCACCCATATTCTGATCAAAGCCCATGGATGCTTGTTCTGGATTGCCAGCGCCTTTTTGCCCAACCTTCAGGTTACTCAAGATAACCAATTGCTCCGAGGGGCGTAGCTTTGCCATTCGAGTACTGAGTTCAGTATCACCGTAATCAGGACCAAGGGATGCAGAACCCGTTAGAACCGGTGTACCGTCTCTTTTCTCGGCACCAATCCTCGCGATTGTCTCGCCGGGATTAAGTGGTTCAACATAGGCACGAACCTCTTCGCCCTCGACCACCATATTCTGATAATGAGCACTGATACAGCCCCGCTCGAACCACGCATCACCAAACTGTTCCTGCAGGAGGTGAACAAATTGACTGAAATGAGTCGGGCCTTCAATCGGCGCTCCGGAGAACCCCAGATCTTCTGCCATCTTGTCATCATGGATGGACAGGTGACCGTCATATTCCTGATTCCCCAGCATTTGTTTCGGAAATCGAAACTCACTATAAATTCGATCGCTCATGTACCACTCCCAGTTTGAGACAAAACCAGAGACTACCGAGAATTTCTTGCCCTCACCAGAAGGATTATCAACGCTTTGGAGCAGGTAGAGCTGACAGTGATTACCATGCGTACTGATTAAGACGTGTACAAAGATGCCGTTTCTGTTGATACCGGTGCTGACAATATGCCGACCATTGAGTCCTGGAGGTTGGCGATAAACCTGTCTCCCTCGATGCCATCAAACCCTCTTTTTTCTGCGGATTGATAGGACATCGCCAGGGCAGCAAATCGGAGCGTACTTTCTAACCGCGCTTGAAGAATCGGTTTTGGAATATTGACCAACAGTTCGTGCAATCTATTTAACACAAAAGCCGCACCCTCGCCTTTGGCGTTGGTAAACAGCATTTCAACAGGTCTGGAGGATTGCGAGATCCGAGGTCCAAAGCCTCGAATATAATGTCGGAAACCAACATCCATTCTCGCGAGACGAAATGACGGTAGTACCATAATGCTACAGATATCGCTTAGCTCGACGACCTTGCCGTTCATAAAAGGTAACAATAATGCTTCCCGTGCCACGCGAACCTGGGCACTTCGTTCTTCAAAAATGGCGTCTAACAAACCATCCCGGGTCTTAAAATGGTACTGCAGCGCAGATTCGTTTTTTTGCGCCGCCTGTTGAATGATTGCCCGCACCGTCACATTCTCAATCCCGTGCTCAGCAACAAGAAACTCTGCAGCTCGCATTAATCGTTGGCGGGTTTCATCCCCTCTTCGACGTCTAGCTTCGCTCATGGCTGCACTCGAATGGTTTTATTACCGACAGGTAGCTCAAAGAGCATATTGTCCTCTGCCATAATGGTGGTGTCCGCAAGGTTTCGATTCCAAATTTTGAGTAACAGTGGATTAACGGGTGTCGGCACCATATGGTAAAGCACCAGTTGCCCAACATTCGCTTGACGACTGGCGGCTTCAAGGGACTTGACGTCGGCATGATAGTCCACCACATCACGCATGATTTTTGCAGTCCGATCTCTCCCCAGCGCATCCGCTGTATCGATCAATGGCCGTATTGCGTCCTGAGACAGGGCATCGTGAATCAGCAGATCTGTTCCCTGGGCTACCTCAAACGTCCCGGCGGAGACAATTGAATCACCACTGATCACAACCGATCGACCCCGATAGTCAATCCGATATCCCACCGCCGGGCTAATCGGATTGTGTTCAACCATAAATGAGGTAATTTTTAAGCCGTCTAACTCCAGCACCGCGCCCGGTTCAAAATGTGCTCCCTGTAAATCGCCCAGTTCCAGCGGCATAAAGTCAGCACCGTGGTGTGCAGTTCGATAGGAACGATCAAGATGATAGGCGGTATTCAATCCCTCGATGATCTGATTAATGCCCCTGGGGCCGAAGACTGTTAAAGGTGTTGCCCGTCCCAGCACCCATGAATTTAAGGCCATCCCTGGCAGATCGCTAATATGATCTGAATGAAAGTGGGTTAGGAACACACCGTCCAATCGTGCCAGCGGAAGCCCCCCACCGAGTAACCGAGCGGCGGACCCAGCCCCGGCATCAAACACATAAAAATGTTCTGGTGTGATGATCGCAATACAAGCCTGGGCCCGATCCGGCGTATTACCCAGCGGCGAGGCTGTGCCACAGACAAAGACCCGCAGGTTTTCCGATTCACCAAAGTCCACGTTCATCGCCCGGGGGGCCACAATACGAAACAGCGTGTCCTGGACCTGGGGTATCTGGAAAAGCACAAACGTGATTACAGGAATTGATATAAGGCCAACCACAGCAATCTTGATCCACTTCACCGGCCAGCCTCAATACTGCGGGATTCAATTTCCGCGGCAACGCGCCATATACGATCCTGGCCCCAGCAGCTATAGACCTTATCGTTCATTGAACCATCGACAGCGTGACCACCTGATACCCTAAAGCTCGGTACGCCCCAAAGAGAGCCAGACGCCATGAGCGCTACATTCTCTTCCAGCGCACTTTGCCAGTCCGCACCCGGGTCAACCTGGGCCAAATCAAAACCGGCCCGCCGGCATACTTCCGCTAACCCTGCCTGCTCTCGAATGTTGAGTCCCTCGGCAAAGGATGCCGCTAGATATTCAGTGACAAAAGTTAATCCAAGACCCTGTTGATCAGCGCAGTGGAAAGCGGCAAAGGCCCACTTAACCGGCTCACCAAAAGGATCGCAGAAAGGACCAAATGGCTCGTTGTAATAGCGAGCTTCACGACCCGAGTCCGACATAATGTAGCGCTGTTTAACTAAGGGTGCGGGGACCCCACGCATCATCATCGGCATGACCGGGCGCAGTTTGAGTGTGACTCCAGTGGATTCAACCATTTGCAGCAGCCGTCGATGGCCAATTGCCGTGTAGGGACTTCGAAGCGAAGGAAAGTATTCCAAGACGATGCTCGAATCGGCTTTGGTCTGGGTAAACTGTGCCTGCTCTGGTAACGGGCAAACTAAATCACCCTGACCAAAACCTTCCCGTTGTAGGCGGCGCTCCAACAAATGAAGCCGATCGACACCCCAAAACCATTCGCCCTCAAAATAGAATGTGCCACCCAGGTAGTGGCCTAAACGTTTCCTCAGCTGATTACCTTTATTGCGCTGGGCGCCTGAGTTTACTGGAGTTTGATTGTTTAACTTGCCGGACCAGAGCTGTTCACCGATCTCAACCCCGCGATCCGCAAAACCAGGATCCGTTATCCCCTGACTTAACAACCCATTTGCAACACTCACCTCCGCCTCCGTGGGTATATGCAGCGGCTCAAAGTGAACATCAAAATAGCTCGCAATGGCCGCAGCATCGTCCCGGGTCCAGTGATCAAATCTGGTGACATCCCCCTTAAATACAGCTTCGGGCGGATCAACCAGATGGACCACAAAATCCAGCGCATACTGTGCTTTTAGAGCAGCTAACTTCTGAATAACAAGGTGGCTATGGGGGTCTGCGGCTTGATGGAAGTAATACACGCGCGGATGTTCAACTCGAAATTTTCGCAGGTAGCCAGCTTTGTTACGCGAAAAGTTAGCCAGCGCCTCGGAACTGAGCACACCCATCATGGTGGACCTTATTCGTGATTGTAATGCCATTACCCTTGATCGCCCGCAAAATTCAGATATAGTTTGTCAACATTACTAATGGTTGTCATTAACTAAATGGACGTGCGGATCAGGCAATGCCTTCTTGGGCTTTTTATCTCATTCCTGGCTCTAGCGAGCATGGCAGAACCAACACCCCCTAATATTGTCTTGATACTCGCTGACGATCTCGGTTTTTCTGATCTTGGTGCTTTTGGTAGTGAAGTATCCACCCCCAATATTGATGGGCTGGCTAGCCGTGGCGTTATGTTTACCAACTATCACACCGCAGCAAGCTGCGCGCCTACCCGGGCTATGTTGATGACCGGTATCTCAAGCCACCGGGCTGGCATGGGTAATATGCCAGAGTCCCTGGCGCCGGAGCATCAGGGTACCCCCGAGTACGCGGGCCAACTACGGGCTGGCGTGCCCACCGTCGCTGATCAGCTTCGCCAGCGGGGCTATCGAACCTATATGGCAGGAAAGTGGCATCTCGGCAAGACAGCTGAGACATTACCGTCCGCCCGGGGCTTCGATCGAACCTTTATCCTTGCGGATACGGGGGCTGATAACTGGGAACAACGACCTTACTTGCCCATCTACGACAGGGCTAACTGGTACGCCGACGGTCAACCCACCACCCTGCCTAAAGACTTTTACTCATCTAAAACCTTAGTAGACAAAACCATTGAATTTGTTGACACCAACCAGTCGGATCCATTTTTTGCTTATGTGGCTTTTCAAGCGGTTCACATCCCGGTTCAGGCGCCCAAAGAGTTTACTGACAAATACTTAAACACCTACAACGATGGTTGGAATGCACTTCGCCAACAAAGGTATGAAGGGGCCATCTCAGCCGGCGTTATGCCCCCAGGCTTAAACCTTGAAAAAATGAATACGACCCAGGACTGGGATGCCCTGACACCTGAACAACAACGTTATGAAGCAAAAACCATGGCGGTCTATGCGGGCATGATTGAGGCCATGGATTTTCATATTGGCCGTCTTATCCAGCACCTTAAGGATACAGGCAAATACGAAAATACCCTGTTCATATTCACGTCGGACAACGGTGCGGAACCGAGCGATATGCTGGATGAGAGTCAGAGCGCATTTGTTCGATATAGCTTCGGTAGTTGGATTGAATCAACCGGCTATTCAACGGAGTACGAAACCCTGGGTGAAATTGGCTCCTACAATATGATTGGGCCGAGCTTTGCCAGTGCTGCGGTATCTCCCCTGTCCTTTTATAAATTCTTCAATGGTGAGGGCGGTATGCGAGTCCCCTTGATCATAGCAGGACCAAAGGTGACTCAGAATGCGCCAATCAGCGAAGCATTTACATTTGTCACCGATCTGGTCCCCACAATTTTAGGTATCGCCGATGCGGAGCCCATCAAAAGCGCCGAGGGAAAATCCCTCATTCCAATCCTGGGTGGAAACGCTTCGCGGGTGAGAACCGACACAGAAACTGTAGGTTTTGAACTGGGCGGCAACAAGACTTTTTTCAAAGGCGACTACAAGCTAGTCCTAAATCGAGGTCCTGTGGGGGATAACAAATGGCACCTGTTTAACATCAAAACTGATCCCGCTGAGAGTCAGGACCTTCGCTTAGCTCAACCTGATCGGCTTGCGGATATGCTCTCGGGTTACGAGCAGTACGCGCTCGACCACGGTGTTATCGAAATGCTTGAGGGCTATGACCAGCGGGGCCAGATTTCATTAAATCGCTTCACCGAGAGAGCAGAACGTTACGGACCATCCGTTGGGTTGATAGTGTTGGCGATACTGCTGCTTGTATTTATCGGCTGGATGTATTGGAGGCGTAATCGTGTCTAGACCCATGAGTGTAATTTCATTTTGGCTGTCCTTTTTTCTCCCGGTAAGCGTGATGTTTACCACCGTCGCAAACGGCCAAAGCTTAGAAATCCCGGGCGGCAATTTCCTTATGGGTTCTGATACAGGGATGCCCCATGAGCGTCCGGTGCACAAAGTTTCGGTCAAAGGTTTTAGACTCGATATATCACCGGTGTCCGTTGCAGCGTTTGCTCACTGGGCGAAGCAACACAACTACCAAACAGAAGCGGAAGCCTTTGGTAATTCAGCGGTCTTTGATATGGATAGCGGTCGATGGAACATGGTGAATGGCGCCTATTGGCAATATCCGATGGGACCGGATCAAGCCAAAGCCGAGGCGGATCACCCCGTTACCCATGTAAGCTGGAATGACGCTGGACAATACTGCAAAGCTGTTGGCGGTCGACTACCCACCGAAGCAGAATTTGAGTACGCAGCTAAAGGCGCTGGCCAGTACGGCAACCCGGTTTATGCGTTCGGTGACAAGGTTGTCAAGGACGGCGACTTTCTCGTTAACGTTTACAACGGAAAATTTCCCTTTAAAAATACCGGCGCTGACGGATATCTATACACAGCACCCCTCGGTAAAACTGGTATCACGCCCCTTGGTTTGACGGATATGGCTGGCAATGTCTGGGAATGGACTGCTGACTGGTACGGACCCTATAACCGACCTTCACCAAAAAAAGAAAAAGCCCTACGCGGCGGTTCTTTTCTTTGCGACCAGGATGTCTGTCACGGTTATCGAACAACAGGTCGCACTCACTCAACACCGGACTCTAGCCTGGTGCACACAGGATTTCGCTGTGCCTACGACATCCCCGAATCCCCAGTAGGTTCTGCCCAATGAATAAATTGTTGATTTTTATATTTAGCCTGGCGATAGCCGCAGCGGTTGGCTGGCAATATCGCGTTGATCTATTGGTCTGGGGCCTGCCAAAGGTCCGTGGGATTCTAGCACCTGTGCCTGAAAACCAACCGGTTAGCTGGCCCAGCGGCCCGACTCAAGCAACGGTTACCGCGGGTGAACGACCGCCCAACATCATCCTAATTCTGACGGACGATATGGGCTTCAATGATGTTTCCCTATATAACGGCGGTGCCGGAGACGGTTCCATCATGACACCAAACATTGATGCAATTGCTAAAAACGGTGTGACCTTCAACAATGGCTACTCCGCCAATGCGGTTTGTGCTCCATCCCGGGCATCAATTATGACCGGTCGCTATTCGACACGATTTGGCTTTGAGTTTACGCCCATCTTTAAGGTGGCAGCACGGTTGTTTGGTTGGATGGACGAATTAGATCCGAGTTTCGAGCCAATTAATATTGATTATGAGGCTGCTGACAGTTTGCCAGATATGCGCGACCTGGGGATGCCGACCACCGAAATCACCATAGCAGAAGTATTAAAGGACGCTGGATACTACACCGCCCATATCGGCAAATGGCACCTCGGTGCAACTAACGGCATGCGACCTGAGGACCAGGGGTTTGATGACAGCTTGTATATGGCGGGAACATTTTATTTGCCTGAGGATCACCCGGATGTGGTGAACTCAAAGCTCGAGGATCCAGTCGAAAAAATGGTCTGGGCCACGGCGAGTTATGCAGCCCAATGGAATGGTGGCGAGACCTTCGAGCCGGATGGCTATTTAACGGACTACTACTCCAACGAAGCCGTTAAGGTTATTGAAGCAAACCGGAATCAGCCTTTTTTCCTCTATTTGGCGCACTGGGGACTGCACAACCCCATACAAGCCTTGAAGTCGGACTATGATGCCCTCGCCCATATCCAAGATCATAATCTCCGCACCTATTCAGCTATGGTTCGAGCCCTGGACCGGGGTATTGGTCAGGTGGTTGAAGCCCTCGAAGCTAACGGTATTGCTGACAATACAATGATTGTTTTGACCAGCGATAATGGCGGCGCCGCTTATATTGAGCTTGATGACATCAACCACCCCTATCGAGGTTGGAAGCTGAATCACTTTGAAGGAGGCATACACGTACCTTTTATGGCGAGTTGGCCAGTAAAAATCCCCTCCGGAACGACCATTGACACGCCCGTGCATCACATTGATCTATTCAACACCCTGGCAGCCGCTGCCGGTGCTGAAATTCCAACGGATCGAAAGCTAGATGGGGTGAACTTTTTGCCCGAGGTCGTGGGTGAAGTTAAATCCATGCCAGGGCGAAATTTATTCTGGCGCGAAGGTCACCACCAGGCGGTGCTTAGTGATGGCTGGAAACTTATCCGAGCAGATCGCCCAATCAAACCGTGGTTATTCCATCTTGCTGTGGACCCCACAGAACAGGATAACCTCGCTGACACTCACCCAGAGAAGCTAAAAGAACTTCAAGCCCTACTCGCGGCACATAATGCAGAGCAAGCTGAACCCATGTGGCCGAGCTTTATTGATAGCCCGCAATTAATTGATAAACACGGTGGTCAGGCTTACGAGCCCGGTGATGAATATATCTACTGGCCAAACTAAACAGCTACCAATGAGAATGACCTAATGGAATATCAGAACAGCGTAATCCCCAATCCTGACCAGCTCGCAGGGTTCTTTGAACCTGGCCCCGAAGGGCCGATCTATATGGTGAATTTACTTAAGTTCAAAACTAAAGCCGAGTATGAAGATGGCAGGGAAACCAACCTTACCGGTCGTGAGGCATACGACATTTACGGTAAAGCGGTCGCTGAACTCTTAAAGGATTTTGGCGGCGGTGCGTTGTTCGCTGCTGATGTCGAACGGCTTATGCTGGGGGAAGTCGAAGAACTCTGGGATGAGGTTGCCATCGCAATGTATCCCTCTCGGCAAGCGATGTTAAATATGCTGCAAAGCCCCATTATGCAAAATATTTCTGTCCACAGGGCCGCCGGACTCAGGGGCCAATTGAACTTAGAAACTACAGGTGCGATGGGCTCCCTTATAAAAAGTTAACCAGATAGCCACGAGGTTTAGCTATGCTGTTTGAAATGCATGAACCCACAGGTCCAATTGGCGAATACTGCGCGCGCTTTATTTACTATCAGGGCTTTCAACCGGAACATAAGATCGAACGGGTGGTACCGGATGGGTGTCTGTATCTGATTTTTGAACTGGACCATCAACCTCGAAACGTCTTTGATAACCAATCGCTGGAATCTATTGCGGAGCTTCGGCATGCCTGGATCTCCGGCGCCCAGAATGAATACATCTCGATTAGTGCCCATGAGGACAGCGAGATGTTTGTGATTCAGTTCAAACCCGGCGGAGCGGCAAGGTTACTTCCAGGTGATGTGAGTCAATTCACAAATCGAGTCCTATCGGTTGAAGCAGTCCTCGGGACCAACCTGGGTAACGCAACGTTAAAATTGCGAGACAGCTTGCTTCAAGCGGCAAATCCCGCCGCGAAGTTTGACCATGCCCAGACATTTTTAGCTGAGCACACACGAACCCAGGATGCAGCCGATGCAATTGTTGCGGATATTGTCCTTGCTATCATCGAGAATTCCACAACCCAACTTAAGAACATTATTGGTGACTGCGGCTATTCACAAAAACAGATTATCCATCACTTCAAGACCCGGGTTGGGCTAACCCCCAAGGCATTTCAAAGAATTGTTCGTTTCAACGAGATCCTACCCAAAATCATGGAACAACAATCCGTCTCCTGGAATAAAATCAGCATCGAATGTGACTACTTTGACCAGTCTCACTTCATCAAAGAATTCAAGAATTTCTCAGGCTACAGTCCACGGGATTTTCTCTCAGAACAAAAACACCACGAGGCAACTAACTTTTTCCCCCTGATTGACACTGAACAGCCAGTTCCAATAGACCGTGGCTAGCGCTACTGACGGACCCAAATAAGCCGCTAACAGGTAAATTTTTTACTATAAACCTCCGTTGCAATCCCCTAAAGTTTGAATTCCCGTCGTAAGACGATCAACTAAAGGGGCAAACATGGATCCTGCAGCAGCATTTCTCGCGATTAACTGGCTAGCCGTTCTGGCGGCTGCCGTTTCAGCATTTGTGGTAGGTGGTCTCTGGTACGGCCCAATTTTTGGTAAAGCCTGGTCAAAGGTGACTGGAGTTACTGACGAGATGATGGCCGAGCGAAATCAAGCCATGATTTTTGCCCCGGCTTTTGTGCTCAATATTATTATGGTTGTTAATCTTGCCATGTTTATTGGGCCCGAAGCTGACCTGGCCTATGGGATTGCCGCTGGCTTTTTCACCGGTGCCTTCTGGGTCTCCGCGATGCTAGGGGTTTTTTACCTGTTTGAGGGTCGCCCACTGAAACAATTCTTTATTAACGCAGGCTACGCCACCACCGCCCTGACATTGATGGGCGCAATTCTTGGCGCCTTCCAGTAGGAGAGCAACGTTCCAGGAGAGCAACAATCTAGGAGAACAACAATGGAATCAGGATTACTTGAGAAAACTGGGAAGCCCCTTGAACACTGGGTTAAGTTGGTCAGAAAACAGAAACTAGAAAAGCACGGCGAGATGATCCAGTTTTTGAAGTCTGAACATGGCTTTACCCACGGCTTTGCCAATTTTGTTGCCCACAAAGCCAGAGAGACGGATGCAGGGGCAGCACCGGCGGACAAACTTATTTCCGCCCAGTACGAGAAAAAACCTGACCTTAAGCCTATCTTTGAGCTACTGGTGAAAAAAATCTCTGCCTTCGGCAAAGACGTGGAAGTCGCTCCAAAAAAGACTAGCGTAAGTTTAAGGGTGAAACGACAGTTTGCCTTGATTCAACCCTCTACAAAAACTCGCATTGATCTGGGATTAAAGTTCAACAACAAGGCACACAGTACAAGACTTGAGACATCGGGCCCCTTTGGCACCATGTGCACCCATAGAGTACAAATTACGGAGCTCAAGCAGGTCGACAAAGAATTGTTAGGTTGGATCAAAGCAGCCTATCTAGAATCACGATAAACCGTTTTACCCAGCGGATCTAAAAGGAAGGTCCGCCAAATCAACGTTGCCACCGGTTAATATGAGACAAACATTCTGGTTTTGGAACAGCTGCGGGTTCTTGATCACCGCAGCCAGCGTAACGGCGGATGATGGTTCAATGACTTGCTTCATACGAGACCAGACGAGTTCCATGGCGCAAATAATTTCCGCTTCACTCACCAGCAGGATGTCATCAACCAGCGTACGAATAATGTCAAAGTTGCGCTCACCCAGGGTGGTTTGCAGACCGTCGGCGATTGTTTTTGGGGTGTGCTGCGTAACTCGGACACCGGTTTTAAATGATCGATGGGCATCATCGGCGGTTTCAGGCTCCGCGCCGTAGACCTTAATATTCGACAACGCCTTGAAAACGCAGCTTGAACCCGCAAGCAGGCCTCCTCCGCCGACGGGAATCACTACCGCATCAATTGGATTCACCTGTTCAAGAATTTCTAGCGCCGCTGTACCCTGCCCCGCAATCACGCGAACATCATCATAGGGATGTACTACGGTTGAACCCGTTGCCGAAACAACTGTGCTTAAGCTTGCCTCTCTAGCGGCCAGATTAGATTCACAACGAATCACATTCCCACCGTAGGATTCGATCGCTGAAATCTTCGCCAACTTTGCATTGTCAGGGACAACAATATGGGCAGGAATACCACGTAGCTGGGCAGCCCGTGCTAACGCTGCACCATGGTTTCCTGAAGAATGGGTTGCGACACCAGCTTGTGCTTCTGCATCATCCAGGGAGAAAACTGTGTTTGTCGCACCCCGGGCTTTAAAAGCACCAACCTTTTGCAGGTGCTCTGCTTTAAAAAACAGCCTGGCGCCGGTTTCGCGATTCAGTTGTTCACTCGACAATATAGGCGTTTCATGGATGTACGGTTTTATCCGTGCATGGGCCGCTTTTATATCATCGAGTGAAACACTCAATTTACTTAATCACCGTTTCGGCTAATTGGGTGATACCTGCAACTGGATCGGCACCGAGCGCAAACACCGGTACAACCAATCGATGACAACCAGCAGCTGCCATTGTCTCAACAGCTTCTTTGCCGCCTTGACCGGGCCACATGCAGGTGATTTCAATTTCGCTAAAGTCGCGACCAATCTTGTCACACTCGGCGCGAATCTTGTCGAGGTGAACTTTCAGTTCCGCTGGATCAGATGTCGGTGCATACCAACCATTGCCCAGGGTGGCGATTCGCTGATGGATCTTACCTTTGATGCCACCCATGATAACGGGCATTGGGTTTTGCGTGGGTACGGGATAGCTTTTGAAGCCCGTCCAGTTAATAAATTCGCTTGAGTGTTCTACGGTTTCCCCGGACCAGACCTTACGCATAGCTGCAACATAGTCATCAAAGCGGGCACCGCGCTTCTCAAAGGGTACGCCGAGGGCAGCAAACTCTTCCTCTAGCCAACCGATGCCAACACCTAACATAAACCGGCCGCCGGAAATCATATCAAGGCTTGCGGTTTGCTTGGCCACATATAGTGGGTTTGCCTGGGAAAGAATATTCACCCCGGTACCCAAACGGAGGGTTTTTGTCTGGGACGCGATGGCAGTGAGTGCAATCAGTGGATCAATAAAATTTGTGTCCGGTGCAGCGCCCATTTTACCGGAGGCATCGTAGGGATATTTGGATTTGTAATCTTCCGGCACAATCACGTGTTCAAAGGTCCAGACCGACTCGTAGCCTAAATTCTCGGCCAACTGAGCCATTCCAACCATTTGCTCTGCAGATTGAACACCAATATTGACGGGTATAAGTCCAATTTTCATAAAGCTTCTCCTAAGTTTTTTGTTCTATTTTGGCCCAGGTATCACGTAAACCGACAATACGATTGAATACCATATTCTCCGGAGTAGAATCCTTGCGATCAACGCAGAAGTACCCTTCCCTTTCAAACTGAAAACGATCCTCGATAGTCGCAGACAATAAGCTCGGTTCAACAAATCCAGATTTCACCCTCATAGATTCTTCGTTGAGTAAGTCACGGTAATCCAAATCCGAAGCGTCGGGAAAATCAACCGTAAACAGTGGTTCATAAACTCGTATTTCTGCCGGCACCGCTGTTTCTGCAGCGACCCAATGAATAACACCACGAACCTTTCTGCCTTCAGGGTTTTTACCCAGAGTTTCAGGGTCATAGGTACAACGGATCAAAGTGATTTTGCCGTTTGCGTCTTTCTCCACTTCATTGGCTTTGATGACATAGCCATGGCGCAGTCGAACCTCACCACCCATCACCATTCGTTTGTACTTACGATTCGCTTCTTCGCGGAAGTCTTCTGCGTCGATATACACTTCTCGACTAAAGGGCACTTGCCTTGAACCTAACGATTCATCTTTGGGGTGATTAGCGACATCTAAATTTTCTGTCTCGCCTTCTGGATAGTTCTCAATCACAACCTTAACTGGATTCAAAACCCCCATAACCCTGGGTGCAATATCTTCCAGGTCATCACGAATACAACTTTGCAGGGAAGCCAATTCAACATTGTTATCACTTTTAGTCACACCAATCCGACGACAAAAGTCCCGGATAGAAGCCGCAGTATAGCCCCGACGACGCAAACCGGCGATGGTGGGTAATCTGGGATCGTCCCAACCGGACACCATGTTTTCTTCAACCAGCTGTTTCAGCTTGCGTTTACTCATCACCGTGTACTGAAGATTCAATCTGGAAAATTCAATCTGCTGGGGGTGACAATTCAATTTTAGATTGTCGAGTACCCAGTCATATAAAGGACGATGGTCCTCAAAACCAAGATCACACAGAGAGTGGGTAATGCCCTCAAGGGAATCTGAAATACAATGGGTGTAGTCGTATAGTGGATAAATACACCAGGCATCACCGGTTTGGTGATGATGGACATGTCGAATTCGATAAATAGCTGGGTCACGCAAATTGATGTTGGGTGATGCCATATCAATCTTAAGCCGTAGCACATGTTCGCCGTCGGCAAACTCCCCCGCTCTCATGCGGCGAAACATATCGAGATTTTCTTCAACAGTTCTGCTGCGATAGGGACTGTCTTTACCCGGTGCTTTTAATGTGCCGCGGTACTCCCGAATCTCATCGGCAGTAAGTGAATCAACGTAGGCCAGGCCCTCGGAAATAAATTGTTCCGCAAATTGATACAACTGCTCAAAGTAATCCGAGGCATTGCGGATTTCGAGCCATTCAAAACCCAACCAGGCAATATCCTCTTTCATCGATTCCATAAACTCGATGCTTTCTTTCAACGGATTAGTGTCATCAAATCTTAGATAAGTTGAGCCGCCAAATTCTTTTGCCATCCCGAAACTCAGACAAATCGCCTTGGCGTGACCTATGTGAAGATAGCCATTAGGTTCCGGCGGAAATCGGGTCACAACGTTACCGGCATTTTTACCGGATTGGACGTCCTTCTCGATTATTGAGCGAATAAAATTTGAGGGGTACTTTTCTGTTTCTTCAGTCATAACTACTTACGCGTTGTCTTACACTATTGAGAATAAAAAAGAGTTGGCGCTATCCATATCAGTGCTACCCATAAAAGAAAGCCCCGCTACAGGTTAACGTCACCATGACGAGCAGCAACCATTTTAACGTAGATTGAGATACGTTGATTGCAAATTTAACGCTTAAACTTGCCCCTACCATGGTGCCCGCCGCCAGGATCAAGCCCGGTACCCAGAGCACCTGATCCCTTGAGATAAATACCGCCAATGCAACAATTGAAAAAACCCCGGTTGCCACCATTTTCAGCGCGTTAGCCCGGACAAGGTCGTATCGCAAGCTTCCCGCCAGGGCCGCCAGCAAAATGAAACCGACGCCCGCTTGAACAAATCCGCCATAAACCCCCGCGACAAACAGGGCTGCAAAGCCTGTAGGTTTCTCGAATACCCCAAAAGCGCGAGTCCCCTCCGCCGGCGCTACGCCATCGGGCTTGACAATCATATAGATCGCCATCAACACCATCGTGATGAGTAGTGTCGGTTTTAGAAAACTGACTGGTAAGTAGGATGCGAGCAACGAACCTACCAGGGCGCCCACGACCGTTGGCACCAGCATTGGCAAGATGGCGGCAGAGTCCAGCTTATCGTAATGCTTAAAACCACGAACCGCTGTTGCCGATTGCAGGAAAACACCAACCCGATTGGTTGCATTGGCAATATCCGCGGGTATGCCGAGCATCATCAACGCCGGCAGCGTCAACATCGATCCACCCCCGGCAAGGGTATTAATAAACCCGCCGACGAGCCCAGCTAATACCAACAGCACAATACTGATGACGTTGTAATCTAGTTCAACGGGAGATACCAAAACACCGGTCCAATTCGAGCAAAGGCGCATGGTAGGCTCTGGGGGAAATAAGTCAATGCCACAGCCGATGCTCCCCGGGACAGAAATGGCGGTTGTGCATTATTGGTTACATCGCTATGATGCGGGTCATGAAATGCAATACCAACCAACGAACCGGTAACAAACAGCTCCAGACAGCCAATGGCTATTTTTGGGCGGGCTATTATTTTTTTATTAATAGTTAACCGCTCGTAAGAATTAGGCGGTTTTATCCGCCGACAGGAAACCCCGATAGGCGGATGCTTACTGGGGTTTTTTTTTGGTTTTTTTTGTGGGTATTGATTTCTAAATAGATCTGACAAAAAGCTAGAAGTGGACAAACCAATGACTGACATAAAACTGGACGATGTGAACGTGCTAAGCGAAGAGACTTTAATCACCCCCACCGACCTTAAAAAGATGGTTCCGGCATCGGAAAGCGCCCTTGCCACCGTTGCTGAGGGTCGTTTGACCATCAAACGCATTTTGAACAGGGAGGACCCTCGCTTATTTTTAGTTGTTGGACCCTGCTCTATCCACGATGCCGATGCGGCAATGGACTACGCCAAAAAGCTTAAGGCATTGGCCGAGGAAGTCTCAGATACGTTATTTTTAGTGATGCGCGTCTATTTTGAGAAGCCCCGCACCACGGTGGGCTGGAAAGGCTATATCAACGATCCGGATATGGACGATTCCTTTAACATCCGGAAAGGATTAGAAATGGGCAGAAAGCTGCTCGTTGACCTGTCAGAAATGGGATTACCGACGTCCACGGAAGCCCTTGACCCCGTCTCACCTCAGTATTTGCAGGATATGATTTCCTGGAGTGCCATTGGTGCGAGAACCACTGAATCCCAAACCCACCGGGAAATGGCCAGCGGTCTATCGTCAGCGGTAGGATTCAAAAATGGCACCGACGGTGGATTAGAAGTCGCAATAAACGCTCTGCAATCGGTATCAGCGCCCCACAGATTCCTGGGCATCAACCATGAAGGCGAAGTTGCCATTATTCATACCCGCGGCAATAGCCATGCGCATATCGTGTTGCGCGGTGGTGGCGGGAAAACTAACTTTGATGCCACAAGTGTTGCGGAATGCGAGCAGCAGCTTCTCAAAAATGGTATTGCCGCTAATGTGATGATCGACTGTAGTCATGCTAATTCTGAGAAACAGCATGAACGACAGGTTAGCGTCATGTCCGATGTTGCGGACCAGATTGCCGCGGGTAATCAATCCGTTATTGGCTTTATGGTCGAGAGCCATATCAACTCAGGTAACCAGAAGGTGCCAGCGGACAAAAGCCAGCTCGCCTATGGTGTTTCAATTACCGATGCATGTGTTGACTGGGCAACCACGGAAAAGATGATTCGTGATCTGCGGGATACAGTGAAGCCGGTTCTGGCAAGTCGATCAGCGCCAGTTTTGGAGAGCGAACTAAAAGCCGGCTAGTTGGCTTTTAGTTCACGCTACGTCGGAGTTTTCGGAACGCTTACTAGGGATAGTAAGCGTTTTCGGTTTGGGAATGGTCAGTGACATCGCGAACGGCCTTTAGCTGTGGCAATTGCTCCAGCAGGGTTTTCTCAACACCTTCTTTAAGGGTCATATCCACCATACCGCAACCCTGGCAGCCGCCACCGAATTGTAAAATTGCCACTTCATCTTCAATCAACTCGACTAACGACACATTCCCGCCGTGTGAAGCCAACCCAGGATTCACCTGACTGTGCAGAATGTAGTTCACCTTATCCTCAAGGGAGCTATTCTCTGAAACCTTCGGTACCTTAGAGTTAGGTGCTTTGATGGTGAGCTGCCCACCCATGCGGTCCGCAGCGTAGTCCACCAGCCCTTCTTCAAGAAAAGGCACGCTACGCTCGTCAATCCAGCAGACAAAATCCGCATATTCAACGCGGTTATCGTCGGCCTGTTCCTCTCCCGGCTTACAATATGCCAGGCACGTTTCCGCCATGGGGGTACCAGGATCAGTAATGAATATACGAATACCAATGTCCGGTGTGTCTTGCTTGCTCAGCAGTTCAACTAAATACTGTTGTGCTGATTCTGTGATTTCAATCATAGGGGATACCTCTCGAGTGGCGGCAGTTTACTAAATCAATGTCTATCTGGCTAATGAAAGAATGCCTCAGCTGACGTTAAGTCCCTGCTTTTACAGTGGTTTTCTCTCGCGCAGCCCGCAGCTAATGGGCCAACCGAGACCAACTCATGAGCATGATTCATAGTCCACGCTTAAGATCTTCAAAGTCCGAGCCCCCTTAAAATGCTAGACTTGCGCCGATTTTATTCCGATACACGACCTATGAAACTGTCTCCGCGCTATCAACAGCTTACTGATCTCCTAAAAACTCGCATCCTTGTTATGGATGGGGCCATGGGCACCATGATTCAAGAGCTGAAGCTCACCGAGGAGGATTATCGAGGTTCACGCTTCAAAGATTTCCACCGTGACGTTAAGGGCAATAACGAATTGCTCGCCCTTACCCAACGGGAGGCACTGAAGAATATTCACCTTGAATATCTCAATGCGGGATCTGACATCATTGAAACCAACACCTTTACCGCCAACCGGGTATCTCAATCCGACTATGACATGGCGGATCTCAGCTATGAGATCAACCGTGAAGCTTCAAGACTCGCCAGGGAAGCTGCAGACGAAGTTGAAACCGACCAAAAACCCAGATTTGTCGCGGGCGCCGTTGGACCTACCACTCGAGCCGCGAGCTTATCGCCGGATGTTAATGATCCCGGCTATCGCAGCATCACCTTTGATGAGTTGGTGGTCGACTATTCCGAGGCCATTCGTGGGCTGATCGACGGCGGTTCCGACATTATTTTGATCGAAACCATCTTTGACGTTCTAAACTCAAAAGCAGCTATCTACGCTGCCCTCGAAGTCTTCGACGATATTGGTGTTCGATACCCCATTATGATTTCTGGCACGATCACTGACGCCAGCGGCCGCCTACTTTCCGGTCAAACCGTGGAAGCATTCTGGGCATCCATTCGCCACGCCAATCCTATCTCGGTCGGATTCAACTGTGCCCTGGGTGCTGATGAACTGCGGCCCTACATGGAAGATATCTCCCGCATCGCCGATTGCCTGGTCAGCTCCTACCCAAACCGGGGCTTACCTAACGAATTTGGTGAGTATGATGAAACCGTGCCTGAAATGGTCAAATCAATTCAAAGCTATATTGATTCGAACCTTATCAATATTGTTGGTGGTTGCTGCGGAACAACACCGGACCATATCGAAGCGTTTAGCAAAATGGTGCAAAATGTTGCGCCTCGAAAACCAGCGCCCTCCAGTACCAACTGCCATTTAAGCGGACTTGAGCCCTTCAATATTACGCCTGAATCATTATTCGTTAACGTTGGGGAAAGAACCAACGTCACAGGTTCAGCAAAGTTCGCCCGGTTAATCCGAGAGGAAGACTATGAGGCCGCCCTCGCCGTCGCCCTACAGCAGGTAGACAGTGGTGCCCAGGTGATTGATATCAATATGGATGAAGGCATGCTTGATTCTAAGGCTGCCATGATCAAATTCTTGAATCTTGTTGCCGCCGAACCGGATATTAGTCGGGTGCCAATCATGGTCGACTCCTCCAAGTGGGAGATCATCGAAGCGGGATTAAAATGTATCCAGGGTAAATCTATCGTCAACTCCATTAGCCTAAAAGCCGGTGAAGCTGAATTCCGTGAACAGGCTCGAATTTGCCGTCGTCACGGTGCGGCTGTGGTTGTCATGGCTTTTGATGAAGACGGCCAGGCTGATACCCTCGAACGCAAGACTCAAATTTGTCAGCGCTGCTACGACATTCTTGTCCATGAAGAAAACTTCCCACCGGAAGACATCATTTTTGACCCAAATGTATTTGCCGTTGCGACTGGTATTGAGGAGCATGCGAACTACGGCAAAGATTTTATTGATGCCTGCGAATTTGTTCGAGACAACCTGCCCCGCGCGAAGTTATCCGGCGGTATCAGTAATGTGTCCTTCTCCTTCCGGGGCAACAATCTGGTTCGGGAAGCGATTCACGCGGTATTTCTTTACCACGCAATTCGAGCTGGTCTCACCATGGGGATTGTGAACGCCGGACAACTCGCCATTTATGAAGATGTGCCTAAAGATCTTCGAGACAAGATCGAAGACGTGATCCTAAACCGCACACCCGACGCTGCTGAGGCGTTGCTGCAAATTGCCGAGCAATACACCGGTAAAGGTCAGGTTGCTAAAACAGAAGACCTGAGTTGGCGAGAAGAAAGTGTCGACGAACGTCTGGCCCATGCCCTGGTGAAAGGTGTCAACACCTATGTGGTGGAAGATACCGAGGAAGCCAGACTCCAAGCAACACGACCTATTGATGTGATCGAAGGACCTTTAATGTCCGGCATGAATCGCGTCGGCGATTTGTTTGGCGCGGGCAAAATGTTTCTCCCTCAGGTGGTGAAAAGCGCCCGGGTTATGAAGCAGGCGGTTGCCCATCTGATTCCTTACATTGAAGCTGAGAAAACTGAAAAGTCGAAGGCCAAAGGCAAGATCCTGATGGCAACCGTTAAGGGTGACGTCCACGATATTGGCAAGAACATTGTTGGAGTTGTCCTGCAATGTAATAACTACGAGGTCATCGACCTGGGCGTGATGGTGTCCACGGATAAGATCATTGCCGCGGCCAAGGAACATAAGGTGGATATTATCGGACTCAGTGGGCTGATTACGCCCTCTCTTGATGAAATGGTATTTGTTGCCTCGGAGCTGCAACGTCAGGGCGTTAATCTGCCATTATTGATTGGCGGCGCAACAACCTCCAAAGCCCACACCTCAGTCAAAATTGAGCCTAACTACCAGGATGAAGCAACGGTTTATGTTGCCGACGCATCCCGTGCGGTTGGGGTTGCGACCAAACTGATGAGTGATGGCTTAAAAGAAGAATTCTGCGCAGACCTTCGTGTTGAATACGAAAAAATTCGCGTACGAAACAAAAACCGCCGACCAAAAGGCAACACATTGCGCTATAGCGATGCCGTCGACAATCGACCACCGATTGTCTGGGAAGGCTACCAACCACCTAAGCCTACTTTCCTTGGTACAAAGATTTTTGATGACTATCCATTAGAAGAACTGGTGGACTATATCGATTGGACCCCCTTCTTTATCACCTGGGAACTTGCGGGCAAGTATCCAAAAATACTGAAGGATGAAGTAGTAGGCGAAGCAGCACGGAATCTTTTTGCCGATGCCCAGGCTATGCTGAAAAAAATCATTGATGGAAAGCTGATCAAAGCCAACGCCATTATTGGTTTCTGGCCTGCTAACGGCGTTAACACCGATGACATTGAACTCTACACCGACGATGACCGAGGTGAGTCTTTCCAACTGCTCCATCATTTGCGACAGCAGATCGACAAGCCTAACGAGAAGCCCAACTTCTGTCTGGCCGATTACATTGCGCCCAAAGAGACCGGCTTGAAAGATTATATTGGTGGGTTTGTCGTCAGTACTGGACATGGTGTGACGGCACTCGCGGCCGAGTTTGAAGCAAACCAGGACGACTACAATTCAATCCTGCTAAAGGCCCTTGCGGACCGTCTGGCGGAAGCTCTGGCGGAACGGATGCATGAGCGGGTTCGAAAGGAATTCTGGGGTTACGCGGCTGATGAAGCCTTTGATAACGCGGCTTTAATCAAAGAGTCCTATCAGGGTATCCGACCTGCGCCTGGCTACCCCGCCTGTCCAGACCATACGGAAAAAGGCACATTGTTCAGATTGCTCGACGCCACCCAAAAAATTGCCGTTGATCTATCGGAGCACTACGCCATGATGCCGGCGTCCTCCGTCAGCGGGTTCTACTACTCCCATCCAGATTCCCAATACTTCGGTCTCGGCAAAATCGATAAGGATCAGGTTGAGCACTATGCTGAGCGTAAAGGCCAAACCGTCGAGGAGACCGAGCGTTGGTTGTCTCCGGTCCTCAGCTATAGGTAAACGGTTACAAGTAGTAGTGACTAAATAGTAGTGGATTGAAGCAGGCGGGAATCCAGCTTCAATCTGCTATAATGCGCCGGTCTTTTGTCTGGGAGCCATCATGTCTGAAACGAACGATACCGACGAGCAGTCTAATGATCCAAAACCATCCTTTCTGCAGGTCATGATGAGCGTGTTTGCTGCCGCGGTTGGCATCCAGTCTGCAAAAAATCGCGAACGGGATTTCAATCAATCAAGCCCGATGCCCTATATTGTCGGCGGGATTATCTTTACCGTTTTGTTCGTACTATCAATAGTCACCGTGGTCGCGCTGGTTCTACCCTAATTTTTGGCTGGCAGGGGCGGATCAGAATACATAGCGGGAAATATTTCTTGGCGTACTGGATAGCTTTTCTGGATAGCTTTTCTGGATAGCTTTTCTGAATAGCTTTTCTGAATAGCTTTTCTGGAGAGCTTTTCTGGAGAGCTGTATAAGATAGCCTGAGGGCGGACCAGGAAAACAGGCGGAAAACTGGCCCGGCCAGGGACAAACGCTGCTACAAAAAGGCTTTGCAGCAGCAATGAGTCTTACTGGTTAGAAACCCAATAAAGGGCGATTACTACCGCAATCAAAATCACAGCAATGGCACTAATCGCATCCGCAGTGCTGTCCTCGTCTTTTGCTTCAACCTCAGATGATTCAACGGCTTCATGGTCAGTCATACACGCTCCAAATTGGGTCAATATTTTTTTAAGTATACGTCCCGTGAGGCCAAGATACGACCACGCAGTGCAGCAAATTTTGTTATGATGCGCGCGCTTTCAATATCAGATACCCAGCGATTGAGCAGTCTAGTCTAGAGGATATGCTCCGAGCTTCTATTGATATAGAAAATTGATTATTTTCGCACCCCGCGCTAGCTGGTACATTGGCGCCCACATAACACAGCAGGATCGGCATGTACGTTTACGATAAACATGACCAGAAGATGGTTGATGAACGAGTTTCCCAATATCGCGATCAAACGAATCGCTTTTTGTCCGGTGAACTTAGCGACGAAGAGTTTCTCCATCTCAGACTGCGAAACGGCCTGTATATCCAGCGACTCGCGCCTATGATGCGAATTGCCGTGCCCTACGGCATGCTATCGAGTGTCCAACTACGCAAACTTGCCCATATCACCCGGCAATACGACAAGGGTTATGCCCACTTTACGACCCGGCAAAACGTCCAGCTTAACTGGCCCAAACTCGAGGAAGTGCCAGATATTCTGGCGGAGCTTGCCAGCGTCCAAATGCACGCGATCCAGACCAGCGGCAACTGCATAAGGAATACAACTTCGGATCAATACTCTGGAGTTGCGACGGACGAACTAGAAGACAGCCGCCCCTGGGCAGAGCTGATTCGCCAGTGGTCGACCTTCCACCCTGAATTTAACTGGTTACCGCGTAAGTTTAAGATCGCGGTGACCGGCGCAAAAGAAGACCGTGCAGCGGTTCAAGTCCACGATATTGGTATCCGTATGGTCGAACGGGACGGCGAAGTTGGCTTCGAAATCCTGGCCGGCGGCGGCCTCGGTAGAACGCCGGTTATTGCCCCGGTGATTCGTGAGTTTTTACCTAAGAAACACCTGCTCACCTACCTTGAAGCCATACTGCGGGTTTATAACCGTTATGGTCGCCGGGACAATAAATTTAAAGCCCGGATCAAAATTTTGGTTCGCGCCATGAAGCCAGAAGTGTTTGCTGAGAAGGTTGAAGCGGAATGGGAATTGATTAAAGGCGGCCCGGAAACATTAACCGATGTTGAAATCGCCAGGGCCAAGTCCTTCTTCACTGAACCGGCTTATGAAACTCTGCCTGAGACAGACCCAGGCTACGAAAAGGCCCTTAAAGAAGATTTTGCCTTTAAGACCTGGATTGGCCGCAACGTCAAAGCGCACCAAAAGCCTGGATACGCAATCGTCAATCTTGCGGTCAAGGAAACCAGCGTTGCCCCGGGAGATGTCACCGATGAGCAACTCGAAACCATTGCTGACCTGGCGGACAAGTACAGCTTTGGTGAAATTCGCGTTACCCACGAGCAAAACGCCACCCTCGCGGATGTGAAGCTCTCTGAGCTTTACACACTTTGGAAAGAACTTTGTGAAGCCGAACTTGCAACCCCAAATCTTGGGTTGCTGACCGATATTATCTGTTGCCCAGGTGGTGACTACTGTTCGTTAGCAAATGCTAAGTCCATTCCCGTCGCCGAGGCAATTCAGCGCAGGTTTGATGACCTGGATTACCTGCATGATCTAGGGGATCTCGATATTAATATCTCTGGCTGCATGAATGCCTGCGGTCATCACCACGTCGGCAACATCGGTATTCTCGGTGTCGATAAGAAAGGTGAAGAATGGTATCAAGTGTCCGTTGGTGGCTCTGCCTATACCAATGCTGCGATTGCCCAGATTCTCGGGCCATCCTTTGCACGGAGCGAAATACCCAGTGTGGTCGACAAGTTGGTGACGCTATATGTGGAGCAACGACACGAGGGTGAGCAATTTGTTGAAACCTTCAATCGCGTTGGCATTGCACCTTTTAAAGAACGCGTCTACGCCGCACAGTAAATCAAACAAAGAACATTATTATGCCCAGTATTATTAAAGATCGCGCCCTGGCTGACTCTGAGTTCACGGTGGTTGATACAGAATCAGCTTCCGTGGCGGACAGCCACTCGCTACTACCTTTGTCTTTCTACCTCGAACATCGCGAAGAGTTAAAGGGTCGAAACGACATCGGCATCTGGTTAGAGGCGGGAGACGAAATTGAAGCAATTGCTGAGTTCGCTAACGAAATACCTGTGGTTGCCCTCAACTTCCCCGCATTCGCTGATGGTCGCGCCTACTCTAGCGCCAGTATTTTGCGTAAAACAATGCAGTATCAAGGTGAAATCAGAGCGATTGGTGACGTCAGACGTGACCAGTTAAGCCAGATGATTCACTGTGGCTTTAACGCCTTTGAACTGGCTGACGGCCAGGACACAAACAAGTGTCTCGAGGCGCTAGACGCTTTTTCAGAAAACTATCAGGCCACCGTAGCCAATCCAGAACCGCTGTTCCGCCGCCGTTAAGCCACAGCCAATCCCTGATTGGCTGTGCTAAAGTTGCGTTATGGGCGAATCATTCTTTACATCGTTTTTTCTAATTTTCACCGGCGCCGCGATCCTCGCGACGCTGGCCCTATATACAAGACAGCCTCTAATCGTAGCTTATATTGCGATTGGTGTGATTCTCGGCCCCTCTGCCACCTCCTTAATTTCTGATCCAACACTGATTCGCGGCGTCGCAGAAATCGGCATCATCTTTTTGCTCTTCCTGCTTGGCCTCGACATGCAGCCATCAAAGCTCAGCAACATGTTAAAAGACGCCCTATTCGTTGGGATATCAAGTTGTCTAATTTTCTTTGGGCTTGGCTTTGCGGTTGGCCTCGCCTTTGGGTTTAGCTTTATAGAATCCGGCGTCATCGGAATGGCCATGATGTTTTCCAGTACCATCATCGGCATCAAGTTACTGCCCACAACCGTGCTACATCATCGCCGGACAGGGGAACTTGTCATCAGCCTGCTGCTAATTCAGGACGTTGTGGCGATTGTCATTTTATTACTCCTAACGGGTGATGAATCCGCTGGAATGGTGACAAAAATGCTCAGTGTAATTGTGGCTCTGCCCCTACTGGGTTTAGGTGCGATGCTGTTTGTAAAGTACGCCCTACTCAAGCTGTTGGAAAAGTTTGATGCTTTCCACGAGTATATCTTCTTGATTGCTATCGGCTGGTGCCTTGGGCTGTCCGAACTCGCATCAGCTGTTGGCTTATCCCACGAGATCGGTGCGTTTATTGCGGGGGTTTCGATTGCGACGAGCCCAATTGCGCTTTATATCGCGAACCATCTAAAGCCCCTTCGGGACTTCTTCCTGATTCTATTTTTCTTCTCGATTGGCGCAGAGTTTCAGCTCGGATTACTCGGCCATGTCATTGTGCCCGCTTTGATCCTGGCCGGTGTTATTTTGGTTGCCAAGCCAATTGTCTTTAAAATCTTGCTTGGCCAAATCAAAGATGCCGGGGACAAAGGCTGGGAGATTGGGTTTCGCCTGGGTCAGATCAGCGAATTTTCATTGCTGATCGCCTTCCTTGCTAGCAGCCAATCATTGATTAGTGAAAATGCCTCCCACGTCATTCAGGCCACGGCCATTTTGACCTTCCTGATCTCGTCCTATCTAGTGGTATTTCGCTTCCCGACACCAATTGCGGTGTCGGACAAGCTTCGTCGGGACTGATTTACAGGGTCAGCATCCATTGCTACAGAACTGAATCAGCCGTGGGTCACAAGGGTACGACCGGATACCTGGCCGGCAAATATCTCGTCAATCACGGTGGGTAATTGCTCTAGCCCTACTTCAGTGGTGAGTTCTTCGAGCCCCGTGAGTTTCCAATCCGTGGCTAAACGTTGCCAGATGTGGGTTTTCATTTCGATGGGGATTTCTACTGAATCCACGCCCAGCACATTTACGCCCCGCAATATGAAAGGCAGTACCGTGGTGTTAAATGCCGGTGATGCCACCAGACCACAAATCGCAACACTACCTAGTGGTTTTAGGGACTTAATGATATTCGACAGTATCTCACCGCCGACACAATCGACCGCATGGGCATATTCCATAGCCAACATAGGACGTTTGTTTTCTTCTGAAAGTGCATCCCGACCGATCACCCTCGTTGCGCCAAGTGACTTTAGGAAGGCCGACTTACTCTCTTTGCCAGAACTCGCCACCACCTCATAACCCAGTTTAGCCAGCAGCATCACCGCCACACTACCAACGCCGCCGGTGGCACCGGTGACAAGCACTGGTCCATCAGCGGGCTTGGCACCCATGGCTTCAATCTTCTCGACACAAAGGGCTGCGGTAAACCCAGCAGTGCCAATGATCATCGCTTCTCTGGCATCAAGCCCCTTGGGCATTGCGGTCACCCAACCAGCAGGTACGGAGATGTATTCCCCATAGCCACCCGGTGTGTTCATGCCCAGATCATAACCAATACAAATAACGTCATCGCCGGTCTTAAAAGCGTCGGACTTTGAGGACACAACAATACCAGCTGCATCGATACCCGGCGTATGGGGATATTCTTTTGTCACCCCCGGCATGCCTTTTGAGGACAACGCATCTTTGTAGTTTACAGAACTGTGCTTCACCTTGATTAAGACATCACCCTCGGGCAGATCAGAAACCTGACGTGTCTTGATAGAGTGTGAAACCGTCTTGTCGTGCTTCTCAACCCAGAAGGCCTGAAATTCAGTCATGATTTTTCCTAATGGTTTTTAAAAAATATTGTCGGGACAGACTGTTTTAATACCTTTAAAACAGGCCTAAAAGCGAAATGGCCCCTGATATTCAAGATCGCCGGAGTTGAGCTTGGACCGGAGCAGTGTTTTCAGGAAACTACTAAATCGATCCAGAACTTTATCCACCCGATTCTTATCCTCTACATACTTGACCCGGAAAACTTCAGCCTCAGCACAACGATCAATCAAATACTCATCGCTGGTTTGCAGGGCATCCACAAGTTTATGTTCCAGGGCGCGGCGGCCGTACCAGGCTTCGCCGGTTGCGACGATATCGGTGTCTACAATCGGTCGACTTTCCTTCACAAATTCTTTGAACAGGGTATGGACGTCTTCTAGCTCTTCGATAAACTTCTCTCGCCCCTTATCGGTATTTTCTCCCAGCATGGTCATGGTGCGCTTGTATTCCCCTGCTGTCAGAATTTCCACGTCAATCTCTTTGCCCTTTAAAAACCGATTAAAGTTCGGAATCTGGGCGACCACACCTATTGAACCTAATAGGGCAAAGGGTGCTGCGATAATCTGGCTCCCCAGACACGCCATCATGTATCCGCCGCTGGCCGCTACCTTATCGACCGCTACGGTCAACTTGATATTCTTGGTTCTAATTCGGCTTAATTGGGAAGCTGCAAGTCCGTAGCTGTGCACCATACCGCCGGGACTCTCCAGCCGTATGACCACTTCGTCCATAGGCTCAGCTATGGTCAACACCGCGGTGACCTCTTCGCGTAATTGATCAACAGCAGACGCCTGAACGTCGCCTTCAAAATCGATCACATAAACCCGGGATTTGCGTTCCGTCGTGACATTGGATTTTTGAGACTGCTTCAACTCTTTCTGTTGTTCTTTCTTTTGTTCCTTATCCTTTTTCTTCTCGGCCTTTGCCTCGGCCTTCCAGTCACTCTCATTCAGTACAATTTGCTTCAGCGTTTTGGTCACATTGCTCAGGCCCTCGTTTAAGCTTAAGACCTCAATATGACCTCGTTCGGGCCGTCGACCCTTGCTTCCTAACGCAACCACCACCGCCACAATCAGCAGAAACGACACGACTAAGGTCACGGTTTTGGCCAAAAAAAGACCATATTCGAGCACAAATTCCAATGGGTATCCCCCGTAATTTCAAGCGACGTATGCTACCACAGCCCCACTCCCTGTGATCAGTGATAAACTGCCGATATTGTAATCATGGAATGGTAGAAAGTGAGCGACGATCTAGCCATAAAGTCAGCCGCCTTGGCCCCACATTTTAAGTCTGGATTCTTACCGGGGGATCAGACCACTTTTCAATTTGAATTTACCGAAGGAGTGCCCTTTTACCTATTGGTTCATGGGGATTCATTTGAATTTACCGCTGGTCAGCACCCAAATCCCACGATTACCCTTGAAATCCCCGATCATGAGACCTGCTGGGGGCTTTTGGATGGCCGAATTGACGCCATGCAAGCCTTTATGGAAGGCCGCTACCGGGCAGACGGAAATATTGTCTTAAGTCAGCTATTACTTTATCTTTTCAAAAGTAATGACCCGACTATTGCCTATGAAATTCAGTACTAGGTCTCTGCCATTTACGCTACTGCTTCTGTGTTTTTCCAGCTCATTCAATGCTGTTGGTTATGCCGCGGGTTGGAATCTACCGGAGGACTCTGGCCTTAGCGACTGGAGCGATTACACCGAGGCAACCCCGGACCTCCATCCCGATGCCTGGTTTGTCTCCTCCCTGGCAAAATTTGATGGCGAAGAAATCCAATTGCGCAGTAGTAATGGCGCACTCCTGCGCTGGGTGAGCGTTGACGAGCTGCGCGTACTCAATAATGTCCACCGCGATATCCAACGGGTCTCTGAAACTCGAGCATCACTATTTATTACCCGGGGAGATACGCCGAACGCGTCTGCCGGGCAGCGCAACGAACAAAATATTGTCTTTGTCAATTTTGCGATGTTTGACCTAATTGATGGGGACCCCAATCTCTGGGCTGCCCTGCTCGGACATGAACTGGCACATCTAAAACTGAAACACGGCGAAAGCCAGGCCAAGGCAGGCATGCCAATCAAAATCCTCAAAACCGTTAGCAACGCCGTGTTGAACAACCCACTAGCAAATATTGCGAGTTCAACCCTGCTAGATAGTGTCACCGCAAAATTTAGCCGGGACGACGAGAGGCAGTCAGATTACATGGGTGTCATCTGGGCAATTGAGGCTGACTACGATAGCCATGGCGCCGCACAACTACATCGACGAATGTCGGAAAGAAGTCGCAGCCACCCCCTTCCCTTTTTAAGTTCACACCCAAGCAGCCCCGAACGAATTGAAACCCTCGAGGCCCTCGGCAGCAGATTATCAAAAAGCAGCGCTACCCCAGACTAACGATTCAAATTGGGGGAAGAGCACAAGCCCCCAGACCACAACAACATTCAGAAGCGATAGAGACACGGCAGCTGACCCGATATCCTTAGCACGCATCGACAACTCGTGATGCTCTAATCCGACTCGATCTACTACAGCCTCAATCCCGGAATTAAGCAGTTCGACAATTAACACAATCATCAGCGCGCTCATCAGCAATGCTTTTTCCATTCCCGACTGTCCCAGCCACAATCCCAGGGGCAGCATAACCAACGCCAGATATAACTCCTGTCTAAACGCTTCTTCATGGGCAAAAGCAGCTCGAAAGCCCTGGGCGGAATAGATGGTTGCATTAACTATTCGCATCAAACCTTTGGTTTCTTGATTGGCCATAATTTTTCTTTATGAGTGCTCTGCCATTAATGGTAAAGCAAAGCCGCCATGCTGATGTCTCGAATTTTTCATGTGAATTAGTGGCCATGCCACGAATGATTTTTCCAGCCAGAGACTCTAACCCTACTCACTCACTCGGGATGCGATTGTGCGCAACCTGGACACCCACGCATTGCTAACAAGAGTGCCGATCATTCTATTGTTGTTTCTGTGCGTTATCGAAATTACAGATCTGGACTTTAAAATAATGGGGCTGCTTTACGACAGCCAAAGTCACTCATTTCCGTTAAGACATGATTGGTTCACCGAAGGCGTACTTCACACACTCGGTCGGCAACTGGTAGGCACGATAGGTGTTGGCATTATCCTGACATTTATCGGCGCTTACATCTTACCGTCACTCAAATTTGCTCGATGGGAGTGGAGCTTTGTGGTGGTCTCTATTGTGATTTCCACTCTGACTGTCTCAGTGTTAAAGAAAACCACAGGTATGCATTGTGCCTATGATCTCAGCATCTATGGTGGTGCCCAGCCCCTGAACCAGCTGTCTAATCTCTGGAGTGGTAGCGGCCAATGTTGGCCGGGAGGACATGTTTCCGGCCCATTCAGCTTGCTCGCCATCTACTTTGCCTTCCGTGCAAAACAGCCCACCTTTGCCCTGTGCGCACTGATTGTCGCGGTGACATTGGGTATGAGTTTTGGCGTCGGTCAGACCTTACGGGGTGCACATTTTCCTTCCCACACAGTGTGGACAGTCTTGATTGTCTGGGTCATCAATCTGCTGCTAGCACGCGTGATGCTGCCGGCGCCTAAACCGGAAGTAGACAGAAAAGAAAAAGGAACAACAAAAACCCAAATGGAGTCTGCCGATGGCCGTATCTGCGCCTAGAGTTAAAGCCCTGGTCCTTATGATATCACTCGCTAATCACGCTCTAGCGTCAGAGGTTTGTCATGACCGCAATGCCGAGGCCGATGCGAGTTTCGACTTTACGGCTGACGTGTCGAGATGGGGGACAGAAACGGTGGATACCACCAGCCCCCACAAACCTGCCAAACTAAATTCTATTAAGGTCAACAAACTGCCTATTTTTGATCGGAACAATCCCGATGAAAATAATGCTGTGTATCGCTGGGTAAATAGACACCACATTTATACCCACGACTCCGTTGTACTTGACCAACTGCTATTTGAAGAGGGTGATGTCGCATCCGAAGCACAAATAAAAGAAAGTGAACGGCTCTTAAGAGACCAAAAATTTACCTCGGACGCCAAGGTGAGAATATTACGAGAGTGTCCCGATGGTGTTGACCTTGAGGTGGTCACCCGGGAAGTTTGGACCCTAACGCCGGAGCTATCCTACAAAGCGTCCGGTGGTGACTCGGCATTTAAACTTGGGATTCGAGACAGCAACTTCCTGGGTACTGGGCGACGATTTAGCACCGCCTACGAACGCGATGAAGACAGAAGTGCTTTTGAGATTCGCGCCCAGGATAAAAACTATCTCGGCAGCCGCCGCGAGATTGATGCGCGAATTGCCAACCGATCCGATGGCTATTTAGTTGAGTTCGTGTTCGGTCGTCCGTTTTACGCTTTGGACAGTCGAAGTGCATGGCGTAGTCAATTTCGAGCCGATGAACAAATCAGCAGCCTCTACGCTGCCGGGGACAAGATTGCAGAAACCAGCGTGACCTCTGAATTCGCCGAGCTCTCCTATGGGTTCTCCGCTGGTATTCAGGCCCATCACGTCAATAGGTACACGCTCGGTGTCCGTCACAGTAAAAAGGATTACAGGCAGGGAGATGACCTACCCTTTCCCACCAGCCAACCCGACAGCTATGCCGTGGACTATCCGTTTGCCGCATTTGAATACATCGAAAATAATTATGCTCGGGCCTTCAACATTAACCAGATCTACCGAACCGAAGACTTACATATTGGCAAACGATTTTATTCGAGCCTGGGTTATGCTCCCGGAAATGACAGTCGACTGATTCTCGACGGATCTTATCGGGACACGTTGATATCATCGCCTAAGGTGTTACTTCAACTTTCTATGGATTGGTCAGGTCAACTGATTGATGCCACCAACGAGTGGCAGGATTCTCTGGCCCACATTAATCTTGCCTACCACCGCGGTCAGACCGCTTCACGCAGCTTGTATGTTGGATTAAACAGTACCTTTAGCCACCAGCTACGCAATGGTGAACAGGTGACTCTCGGTGGTAACAGCGGTTTACGAGGATTCGAAAACCACTTTGTCTCCGGCGATCACAGTACGGTACTAACCATCGAGCAACGGCTCTTTACTAAGGCACATGTCCTGAATCTGGTTCGGTTGGGGTATGCGGCATTTATTGATATTGGCTCTAGCTTCGGCGGAACCGATGAACTCGGTAATCCTCAGGACAATACTGTCTATTCCAATGTTGGTATTGGATTAAGGCTTGCACCCAGTAAGTCGGAAAAAGGACAGGTCATCCACATTGATCTGGCCTACCCCATCAGCGGCGACTTCCAGGACAAGGGGCGTTCATTGCAATTTACCGCGGAATTGAAGAAGTCGTTCTAAGAAAAGCTGCTTAACTAATCCTCATTGTATTCTTCAGCGGATGCAAAACGAGTCTCGGGCTCATCGGTTCGAGTCGAGAGAAATGAACGACCTTCGACGGCCGAAACATTTTGGATCCCATAGGTTGTGAGTAACGATTTGAATAGGTCGTCGTGGGACAGTGCTTGAGAAAGATCATTGTCTTCACCCACACCACCATGACCACTTCCTTCCCAGACAATTACCGGCACACTGGTTTGAGCTTCCGGTGCAATCATATAGGGCATGCCGTGGAGGTAAACACCCTTCTCTCCCAGAGACTCGCCATGATCACTCACATAGAGCATCGTCGTATCAAAGACATCGCGATTGTCTTTCAGCAGGCTGATCACCTTAGTTAGAAAAAAGTCCGTGTAACGAATGGCATTATCGTAGGCATTATCAATTTCTTCTTTAGTGCAGCTCGACAGCTCTTTTGAATGACAGGCCGGTGTGAAGTATTCAAATTCAGCGGGATAGCGCTCGGAATATGCCGGCCCGTGATTACCCATCTGGTGCAAGACAATCAAGATGTCTCCCTTTTGCCGCTCTATATAATCCTGTAATCCGCTCAACATACCCACGTCTCGGCACTCAGTATCGCAAACTGGGTTACGTTCCTCCGATCGAAAATCTTCAAAGGGTACCCGCAACGCAACGCCCTTGGAATCTGAATTATTGTCACGCCACAGGACATTCACGCCAGTTCGCTGCAGAAGGTCGAGAATGTTTTCAGTCTCTAGAATAGAACGATCATTAAAATCAGACTTACCCACTGCAGAGAACATACAGGGCACAGAAACCGCCGTACTAGTGCCACAGGATCGAACATCGGGGTAACTGACAATACCCGGTTCCGCCGAGAGACCAGGATTTGTATCCCGAGAGTAACCATTTAAAGAAAATCGATCGCTACGAGCCGTTTCTCCCACTACCATCACCACTAGCTTGGGCGATGTATTCGGTGCCGCGAGCGCATCTAAAAGAATGGGCTGAACAGATGTCAAAATCGGTTGTTCCAGTTTCCGCACCGCATATTTGCTAATGGCAAACACTGGGTTAACTGGATTTACGTAATATCGAATGGCTTTATGATCCCGGAAAAAGCTCGCATAAAAAGGGCTGAAGCTCGCCAGACATACGATCACGACCAACAGGGCTGACCCCATGAGAAACCCAGAGCGACGCCATTCGTGAAGATGACTGACCTTGAGGGTTGGCAGCCTAAGCACAATAATTGCTGGCACGACTCCCAGCAGCAAAATCCTAATTAAAAAGGACGGGGAAAGCAGCCCCTGCATTTCTCGGCTATCGGTCTGAACAAAACTGTCCACCATCGTGTAGTCGATTACGATGCCAAATTGATCTGTGAAAAAAGCGCTGGAACAGGTCAGAAGTAGTAGGGACACCGCAGCTAACCGAGCACCCATAATCAGGCGAAACATACAGTAGGACAGTAGGATCAGTGCAGCCACTAGCACACCGAGGGAGACGATAAAGCTGAAGTTATCCAGGGTTAGCGGGTATACAGCGGTGAGTTGATGATAGAAGCTCAGGTTGCCGCTGATCAGCACAAAGAGCACCAGAATAGACACGTGACGCCAGCGAATGGTATCTGTGGTGGCGCTAGACATGTGAGTCAAAACACGTTTTACGTCAAAACGTCGATTGATTTCCATCGAGGGCAAAACCGAAATCATATGCTACAACCCAGTTATAAGTTCTGGGTTGGATGCACACTCAGACAAAAATCAGTCGCGAGTATCAGGCTTATTCTCTCAGATTTTCGGTGTCACTATTCAGAGCCCATTCGATTTGACTCAAGGCCCTTCAGCGCCGTTTGCACATAACTTTGCAACGACGTTCTCATTTCAGTTTCTCGCAAGCCATTAATCTCAGGGTTTGCGTGGGCGGAAGGACCCAGCTCATATTGATAAAGACGGGATCCGGAGTCTGGCTCATAGGTCAGTATATTATTGCCGCTAACCATTGCCATCGTTGGCTCGCTACCCGAGGGTTTAATGATGGCAAAACCGGCATCATCAATAGGTAAGTTGAATAGATCCCTGCCCCAACACTGATGATCTACGGTTCTACCTAACAGGCCAGCGATAGTCGGGACAATATCGACCTGGCTACCTACAGTCGAAATCACAGTACCCGCCTGCTCCGAAAGATATGGGCTAATAAATAATAATGGAACGTGGAACCGAATTAGATTCACCCCAGTTAACTGCCGGTCGGTACCAAAACCATGATCCCCAACAAGAACCACCAAAGTATCCTCAAAATAAGGACGCTGCTGTAAACTGGCCATAAACTGACCTAACGCCCAATCCGCATATTTCATTGCTGTGAGGCGCTCACTGAGTTCACCATTTTCCATGACTGGTTCAATTGGAAGCGGATCGGGCAGACTATAGGGCAGATGATTCGACAGAGTTTGCAGTACCGCAAAAAAGGGCTTATCCCTATCTAACCCATCAAGCTCGAGCAGTCCTCTGTTAAACATATCCTCGTCGGACACACCCCAAACTGGGTCAACATGCTTTGGGTTAATGTAATCATTCCGACCAATAAAGTTTTCAAAGCCTTGATTGGCAAAAAAGCCCTTCTGGTTGTCCCAGCTAAAGTCGCCGTTATAGACAAACAGTTTTTGGTAGTCAGGCAGTAACTTTGATAGCCCGGAAAAATGATGTCGACCTTCGGGCTGCTGCATCAAATACTCATGGCCAGGCAAATTAGGAAAGCAACTTAAAGTGGCAAACATGCCCTGATGGGTGTGAGTACCATTGCTAAAAAAGCGTTCAAACAAAATTCCCCGGTGGGTTAAGGCGTCAAAGGATGGCGTCACGTTCAGTTTCCCGCCCATACTGCCGACGTGGGTGGCAGCAAAACTTTCCATCAAAATAACAATGACGTTTTTCGGCATGGCGCCTATCGTTCGCACGTTTTCCGAAACCCGACCGATGGGTCTCTGCAGGGAGGCGGTGCTTTCGTCTGCGTTTAAAAATAATAGCTGTTTGGTTCTGGTTTCCGCGACCGATGTATCCAACTGCATCCATTTGCCATTTGCAGCTTCATCTTTTCGATTAAGCCACGCTTTGATCAACGTGAAGCTGCCGTTTAGGGCCAGGTGATTTAAAAATAGATTATCCGTCACATAAGCATCACCCCAGCGCAGGGGTGGTCCCGTGCGCATTGTGCCTCGGACGCTCATCACGCTGACCATAAACATGGCCACCACACAGACAACGGATACAACAGGCATGGATCTGGGTAGTGCTTCCGCAAAACGATACTGTCGAAACAGCCTGATGACGCCATAGAGAATCAGCGCGGCGACAACAGAAAAAGCCAACAGATACCGAATCACAGGCAAACCATGCCAGAGCATCGCAATTACTGTCCTGGGGTCTTCCGACAGATACTGAAACACCAGGCCGTTTAATCGTTGCTGGAATTCCCGATAAAACTCGAGTTCGACAATGGCAAAAAAGACGTAACCCAGTGTGAAGGTCGTCAGCCAAACCCGACAAAACACCATGTAAATCCGGAATCGAAGTATGGGTGCGAGGATCAAAGGTAAAGCAGCATAGGCCGCCATTCTCAAATCAAAACGCAGTCCCATAAGAAAACTTTCAACAATCTCCATCAAAGAGCTAATTTGAGTGAGCTCGAAGTTTGACGTGAATAACCCCACTCGGAGCAAACATTGAAGCGCCACAAGGCTAAGAAAAGCCACCGCCCAGAGCTTAAGTGACGCAGGACCATAGGCATCTGCTTCGCTCGAAAAATTTCGAAGATTAATAATTGCGATCACTCAAGAGTTTCGTGAATAAGGTGAGATACGCATTGCCGTAAAATCAGTCGGAGCTAAGTTTTATTTCTCTGTTTACGAATGATTCCGTCAAAAACCAACTCTCACCTGCTATTCCACAGACAGGTATACCCTTTGACTTCGGCTACTCAACCATCATTTTTCGCCTTCACTCGCCATAAGGGTTTCTATGTCGGAATGGGGTTATTGGCATCTATTACGATCTTAGTAGGCACCCTCGCCGCTTCGGTCGGATACTATCTGCTGCGGGAACCTCCCCATGAGGCCATCACCTACAATCTAACCGACGAGAAGGTTTCTTTTGTTTCCCTGGGGGATCAGGGCACGGGAAACTTCAGACAATGGCAGGTCGCCCAGGGCATAAAGGATCTGGCGGAAAAGAAGGATTTAGATTTTGTCATGCTACTTGGAGACAACTTCTATCGCTATGGCATCGAATCCGTTGAGGATCCCCAATGGCTCTACAAGTTCGAGAACATGTACCGCAGCGACAAACTCAATCAAACACCCTTTTACGCAGTGCTTGGCAATCACGACTACGGTGGCAATGAACAGGCTGAAATTGAATACAGCCACGAACGGGCTGGTTCGGGTCGCTGGCATATGCCCGCCAGAGACTATATTCAATACTATGGCGCCGCCGATGATCAAGCGCTACTAAAGGTTGTTTATCTTGATACGTCACCGGATTCCCGTGAGCACAAATACACGGCGGAGGTGCTCACCAGGTTACTTGAAAAGAGTGATCCTGCAATCTGGACAGTGGTTGCGAGCCACGTCCCCATACGCACGGGCGGAAGTCACTACTTCGACGGGGAACTGGTCAACGTGATTACCCCTATCCTGAGCCGATTCAAGGTTGCGGCATACTTCTCCGGTCATGATCACAATCAACAGCTCATCAAACGACCATCGGAATCGCTCTATATCGTTTCTGGCACCGGAGGCAAGCACGGCATCCCGACGGACACTGACTTCGAACCCGGATTGGTGTTTAACGATGCCCAACTTGGGTTCACCTATACCTCTGTAACCCCAGACAATTTGGTCCTGGCGTTCTATAACAGTGCAAACGAAAAATTATACGAGACCACAATCCTGGCGCAGGACCCATCGAAACCACCGTTGGTCGTTGCTGGAACCAAGTAAAACATCAGACAAAAAAAAGCGCCTGGGCCCTGGAATGGCTTCAGACGCTTTTAGTTTTTGTAGTCTTACCGCACTATTTCTTTGGGTGAACTCGTACCGGTAAATTGGTGTAGCCCTTCACAAAGGTGGAGTAAGTACGCTCAGGTTCTGCCATCACTTCTACCCTATCGAATCGCTTCAGAATTTCTTCCCAGACAATCCGCAGTTGCATTTCAGCCAATCGATTGCCCATGCAACGATGGATACCGTAACCAAAGGATAAATGCTGCCGGGCTTTTTCGCGATCGATAATAAATTGATCCGCATTGGCAATTGCCGTCTCATCCCGGTTTCCCGATACGTACCACATGACAACCTTGTCCCCTTCTTTAATTTGTTGTCCATTAAGAACGGTATCCTTCAGCGCTGTTCGGCGCATATGGGCAAGGGGCGTTTGGTAACGAATAATTTCAGACACCATATTGGGAATCAGTGCTGGATTCGCTCGCAGCTTGTCGTATTCCCCAGGATTTTGATTGAGGAAGTACACACCGCCAGTGATGGAATTACGGGTTGTATCATTACCCCCAACAATCAAGAGCAGCAGATTACCCAAAAATTCGAAAGGACTCATATCCTTGGTGCTTTCGCCATGAACCAGCATAGAAACCAGATCATCTTTAGGTGGTTGCGCGGCTCTTTCATTCCAAAGCCGGGTGAAGTACTCAAGACACTCGATCAATTCAGCGCGTTTTTGCTCCGCGGACTCAACAATGCCGACACCGGGAGGTGTTGTGGCAATGTCTGACCAACGGGTCAACTTACGTCGATCCTCGAAGGGAAAATCAAATAGTGTCGCTAGCATTTGGGTTGTCAGTTCAATCGACACGGTATCAACCCAATCAAAGGTTTCTCCGACGGGCAGAGAATCCAAAATTTTGGCTGCTCTCTGCCGAATCGTTCCTTCAAGTTTGGCTAAATTTGGTGGTGCCACAACGCCGGTGACCGTCGCACGCTGGAGGTCATGCTTGGGCGGGTCCATTGCGATAAACATACCAAAGCCAGCAAAATCCTGCTGTTTGTTTTCTTCGGGCTGAGCATCTGACGGAGCATCAGCCTTTTCTGCGTTAGCTGGTCCAGGTCCACCGCCTAGACCACCTACTGTGATACCCCGCGCGGAAGAGAACACTTGATGATTGGTGTCGACTTCAAAAATCTCTTTGTATCGGGTGACAGACCAGTAAGGTCCGAAGGCGCTATCCGCACAGTAGTGCACAGGCGCTTCTTCGCGAAGACGTTTGAAGTAATCCCAATGGGCGTCGTACTGGAACAAAGTCGGCTGGGCGACATTGATCTCATCAAGAGGTATTGAATAGGGATCTGGAATTTCTGGAACTTCTGAATCTGTTGCTCTGACTTCGCTCATCAATGGCTATCTCTAAACTTGAATATATAGGATAGCCTCGATATTACCTGTCAAAAAGGGCATAAATGGACACAATGATAAGCAACTATTGAATTAACTTCATGAGTCCTCATCTAAAAGCGCTAGAGTGGTTGCCGCAAACTCATCATCCTCCAGTTGCGCTAAGGCTGAAATCAATGACCCAGGTGCCTGCTGCATCTGCAATCGGGTCGTCAGAGAACCAATGGCCGAGCGACGTTGGAAGGTATCCATCCGCAAAATCATGATCAAACTGGCTTTGATTTGCGGGTCCACCTTGGCGGCTCGAATCATTTCGACCAGGGGTGCGTCCGGCTCACCGCCGGATAAGACTTTGCGCCACAGGTTTTTGAAAAAACTCATCATTCCGTTTGTTCCGTTTGTTCCGTTTGTTCCATTTGTTCCATTTGTTCCATTTATGCCATCCGATCCGTCACTTCAACAACACGCCGTCCCAGATGCCGACCCGTCGCACGATCAATATCAGTTAATTGATCCGGGCTGCTCGCGGTTGCCCCAGCGCCAAAATAAAACCCATTCGCATTTACACCAGCGGAGAAGTTTTCCCCCGTACCCACCCAGATCATGCCCATTTGCATGGCAAAGGTTGTCAGGTCGATTAGCGTATTTGCCTTGTCACCCGCGGCTAAAGAAGAAGCTGTAAACCCACTCGCAACCTTATTGCGCCAGGCCTGGGTAAACCAGCGTGGGGACATGGCATCCATAAATGACTTCAGTTGACTGGATGTTGACCCCATATAGGTCGGAGAGCCGAAGATAATAGCGTCACAATCATCAAGTTGCAGCGCTAGCGCTTCATCATCCCAACGGCCGTTTATGATCTGCTCCCCCTGAATGCGAAATGGCTTCGCTTGCGCCCCACTATCGGTAATACCGGCAATGACCTCTTCAGCTAGCGCCGCCGTGGTTCCGCTACCGGAAAAATACACTATGCCTATCGTGACCAAAATTTATCCCATTTCCCAGGTGAGAACTTGAGGATACCCCAGAATTTCCCTGGACGGCACCTTGCTCGGCATCTTGCTCGGTGAACACCAGCGTAACAACGCCGCCCAACGACTCTAGGTAAATGCATATATATGGTAAACTTTCTCCAATATCCCAAGGGAGTGGATCCGTGTCACAGCCTGACCCCTATACAGTGAGTTGCAATGCCTGCGGGCTAAAGGACCTGTGCCTGCCCTACTCATTGAATACTGAAGAAATGGATATTGTAGACTCGACCATAAAACGGGCGAAGCCTCTGCAAAAAAACCAGATGCTCTTTGAAAGCGGCGCACCATTCAATTCACTATTTGCCGTGCGCTCCGGGGCGGTCAAAACCTACAGCATCGACGGCAAAGGCAACGAACAGGTTGTCGGTTTTTATCTCCCGGGAGAACTGATTGGCCTCGATGCGATTGAGAACAAGCGCTACAACAATAGCGCTAAGGCCCTGGAAACTTCGAGCTTGTGCGAAATTCCCTTCGATAAAATATCTGAGCTATCGCGAACCATTGGTAATCTACAAACGCACATGTACCGACTCCTGAGCAAGGAGATTCGAGAGGATCAAGAGCTTCAACTACTCATTGGTAAGAAAACCGCAGAAGAACGAATCTCGGCTTTCCTATTCAATTTAAGCCAGCGTTACAGTGCTAGACAGCTATCAGCGACAACCTTTCGCCTACCAATGGTGAGAACCGATATCGCAAATTACCTCGGGCTTGCGGTCGAAACCACCAGCCGAATATTCACCCGGCTGCAACAACAAGCCATCTTAAAGGTCGATGGCAAAGAAGTTGAGATCCTGGATCATCATAAGCTCTGCCAAATGGCGCACTGCGAAACTTAGTCCTTATTGATCTACATCAATGTGGGTGATCTAAACTCACTGCATGATGTGTGCATGAGTTGTCTCAGCATCAATCTTACACGCCACTTCGAATTTGAACTGCAATCTCAGTTGTTAGTTCCACTCATTAACGTCAGCAATGTCGCCCAGGCCATCAAACTACTTGAGGACTCAGACTTCGCCTTTATCATCGAGGATGCCCGGAACGTCGATCGAGCCCACGATGACCTGGCGCAACTACTTGCCATTACGCCTGTTAGTACTCGAATCATTGCTCTGGTGAATGCTCGAACTGTTCCCGACGCGGATTATTGGCATGATCAAGGTGCGGTGCTGCTTTATGAACAAAACGAAGGTGTTTTGATTCGCCAGTTAGCAAAATGCTGCAGACCCGGACGCTCCGTTTAACCCTCCTTACGCTCCTCCGCTCAAACCGATAAACTCTCTGTATGCTCCATCCCTGAACCAGAGATTGCCCTAGTTCGAATATGAAAAAAATAACAATAGTTTTCCTGACGCTAGTTTGTACCCAACTACTCCTGGACAAGGCCCTGGCAAGTGACCGGATTGCCCTTGTGATTGGGAATGCCTCGTACCAGGAATCACCGCTCTCAAACCCAATCAACGACGCCAGGGCGATGTCAAAACAACTAGAGCGATTCGATTTTGAAGTCATTCAGGCAATCGATGCCGACTTGTCGACCATGCAACAGGCTGTCTTGGACTTTATGAAACGAGTCAACACAGAATCCACGGCACTCGTTTTTTATGCCGGTCATGGTATCCAAGCAAACGGTCGCAATTATCTTTTACCCATCGATGCAACTCTAAAAAGTGAGCGTGCCTTGCGGTTCGAGGCACTCGAACTTGGAGACATTCTCGAGGAACTTGAAGAAACCGAAGCCAGGATCAACATTGTGATTCTTGATGCCTGCCGGAACAATCCATTCGAGCGGCGTTTTCGTGGCGGCGCCAGGGGGCTCGCCGTTGTTGATGCGGCCCAGGGCACATTAATCGCCTATGCCACGGCACCGGGTTCAGTTGCCTCGGACGGTCTCGGGGAAAATGGTCTCTATACCCAGGAACTGTTAAAAGCATTGGACCAACCCGGATTGAAAGTAGAGGAAGTATTTAAGTCCGTTAGGCGCCAGGTATCGGAAGCCTCAGGTGGAGAACAGATTCCATGGGAGTCCTCATCCCTTGTGGGAGACTTTGTATTTAATACTGCACCGATAGCAAAATTGACCCCGGCCATAGCCAACCAGACTCAAGCAGCTTATCCCCGCCCAGAGAAAGAAATGTTGTTCTGGCAGAGCATCGAGAATAGCCAAGATCAGGCAGACTTCAAAGATTATCTGGACCAATACCCATCCGGTACTTTCTCTGGTATTGCATCCCGTCGAATTGCACTACTCGATACACCCGACAGCCCAGGTTGCGATGATCTTACGGGTCGCTGGTACGCATCACTGGTGGATGCTGAAGAGAATAGCTGTCGAGACACATTCACGGTACGCCACGGTAAAAAATCTGAGTACGATATTGACTATGCTGTTTGTGGTGCTCTGGACTCCGTCACAAACATTCGCGGAAAAGGTACCTTCATTGACAACACCCTCAGTTTCTCCTGGCGCTCGATGCCCTGTTCAGGCACAACAGAGTATGAACTGGACAATCAATGCCGGACCGGGACTGGCCGGGTTGTAAAGCGTGGCGGGCTACCGGGTGTCTGTAACCTTTTTGTGAATAAAAACCTGGTGGTGAATGTTGAGCGCGAGGAATCTACAACCCAGTAGTCCGTCGCAGCAACGCTCCGGGCGACAGGTTTAGGCGGCAGCTGTTGGCAGGTAGACTCAGCCGGATGTGTCCAGGTTATGTCATACATACCCTGGATAACAAAAGTCGTGTCGGTATCATTTCCTTAATCTGTGAAGACAGGCATTGCGCCCATTTCCCACAAAATTACGGTAGCACCGAGTAACGCGGCACACATCACAAGTCCAACGGCCACTAGCGCACTAGCAAACAAAAACCCGCGTTCTTTTGGAATGTTCATCACAATCGGCACGCCGACGTAGAGAAGATAAACCGTATACCCCGCCGCTGCACAACCGAGCAGGATGTCTAACCAGAGGACAGGATAGAAACCCGTCAGACCAACCAGGAACATGGGCACGCAGGTATAGGCGGCAACCCCAATCCCTTTCGCCGGTGTTGAAATTTTGGCCTCATAGGTTTCTGACATCCAATGGACCATGTAACCGAGGAAACCAATCCCAAGCAAAATGGCAACATAAAAGAGCACCATAATTTGCGCGGCACTTTCCTGGGTCAATCGGATCAGCCGACCGCCAACTTCCCAGCCAATTTCAGTTGAGCCGACATACCAGGCAATGGGCGGGGCTAATGCAATCAGCATAATAAACTTTAGGTAGTGACCTAATACGGTATCGCCCTTATCTCGAATGCGTTCCCACTCGGTTAAGGGTGAAATCAGAATCCCCAATAGATGCCCCATTTTTATTTCTCCTTATTCTGAATCTTTATCTTGTTCTTGATCGTCAAACAGAATGCGCTCTGCTTCTTTATCAAGATCTTCGAACTGATGATGTTTGACGGACCAAATAAAAGTCATGATGGCAATAAATACTATGCCGACGCTCACAGGAACGAGTACAAAAATAGCTTCCACTATTTTGTACCTGCCATACTTTCATCACTCATGTTGTTATCCACACGGTTGAGTCGATTCGCATTGGCGATCACCAGCAATGAACTCATTGACATGCCTAGAGCTGCCATCCACGGAGCAAGAAACCCCGCCGCGGCAAAAGGAATCACGCTAAAGTTATAAAGCACCGCCCAACTGATGTTTTGCCTGATCACAGACTTTAATCGTTGGCTGTAATTAATCAGCATTGAGAGTCGCAGAATATCCTGACGCAATAACGTTGCGTCAGCCGCATCCTGAACCAGAATATCAACGGGGCTCACTGCAACCGCAGTGTCCGCAACCCCCATCGCTGCAGCATCATTCATGCCGTCACCGACCATCAAAACCGTGTCCCCATCAGCCTGGAACCGTTGTAGGTGTTCTACCTTGTCCGCCGGTGACAGATCGCTCAGCGCATGACCGATACCTAACAATTTTGCAACTCTCTGTACTTCGACAGACCGATCACCGCTTAATAGCGACACCTTAAAGTTTGGCTTCAATGCTTCAATTAACTGCTTGGAGGTTTGTCGAATGTCATCCTCCAAACGTATCCAGGCAATGGGCTGTTGCTGGCTGAGTAAGACCCAGGTGCCCTGCCCCACGGGTGGCTGAAGATCAGCAAAGCCTGAGTATTCTGCCTTACCGAGCTTAAAACCCTGGCCGTTGATCCAACCCGCAACACCCTGCCCTGGAGTCTCATTGATGTCAGTCGCCGTCAGATCTACAGCAGCTTCAAAGGCTCTGGCGATCGGATGCCGACTACCGAATTCCAACGCCGTGCAATGAGCCAGAACTTCGGACTCACTCCAACCCTCAGTAAGCAATGTAACCTGAGCAACTTTAAGTACACCTTCCGTTAGGGTACCGGTTTTATCAAAGACGATATGGTCGACGCTAGAGAGTTGCTCGAGAAACTTTCCAGCACTCACCACCACGCCGAGGCGTTTCAATGCGGTAACTGCAACGGTATAGACCACGGGTGTTGCCAGCGACAATGCACAGGGGCATGACACAACCAAGACAGTAATCACAATCACAAACCAATCAGGGTTATCCGCCTGGTACCAGAAGATGCCAGTTGCTGTCGCCAGCAACAAAACACCTGCAACAAAATATCCGGCTACCTTATCCACCAGTAGAGAAAATGCTGGCTTATACAGCATTGCCTCTTGATGAAGCTCCGATAACTTTGAGATCACAAAGTCTTCAACCGCAACCGTGCAACGGATGGTCATCTCACCATCCAGGTTTTCAGAACCCGCCAGCACTCGCATACCCGGTTGTTTTCTTAAGGCTTCAGATTCTCCGGAAAATGCCGCCTCTGACACAGCGCTATTGCCACTTTCGACAATGCCATCCACGGGCACCACGTCGCCGGGTAAGACTCGAACCACCATACCCACTTTAATCAGATCGATCGCGAGTTCTGCTTGTTGGTCAACAACATAAGCCGTGGCAGGCAAGCAGCGTTCTGCCATCGAAACACTTTGCTCATACTGCTGTCTGGATCTGAGTTCAAGGTAGCGACCAATTAACAGGAAGAACGCAAACATACAGACGGAATCAAAATAAACATCACCGACGGTAAACAGATGCCAGGTGCTAAGACAATATGCAGAAATAATGGCCAGGGAGACCGGCACATCCATACCGAGGCGTCTTTGTTTCAGATCTTTGATAGCGCCAAGGTGGAACGGCATAGCACTGTAAAACGCAACGGGGGTTGCTATGGCGAAGCTGGCCCAATGCATTAAGACTTCGTATGCCCGCTCAATGCCGTCTGCGCCAGCGACATAGGTCGCCAGGGCAAACATCATGACCTGCATCATACCGATCCCGGCAACACCTAGCCTGGCTAGAATGAGTTTGCTATCTGCCTGCAATCGTTCTGTGATGAGATCATGGTTGTTGCTCACCAGTGCCTCAAAACCCTTGGATTGTAATGCCTGAATGATCTGTGGCTGGCTTAATACATCCAGGTCATGTTCGATGACCACCCGCTTCTCAGCAACATTGGTTCGACAGCGTTGAACGCCAACCAACTCACCCATCGCGCCTTCAATTTTTAGCGCACAGTTTGCACAGCGAATGTCCGGCACCTGCAAAGACAAGCGAACCAAATTTGTCGGCAGCGCGCTATTCATCTGCCGTCACCGTGACACTGGTTAATGGCACCACTAAACGCTGCCGAAGCCGCCAGCCGTCATCAAGGCCGCGGATTTCTAGATACCAGATACCCTTCGAATTCAGAACCTCAGCAAGACGGGTTTCACCCACGTACTCAGCTCCCTCGTCGGGCACAAGGGTATAGGTCATATCCTGACCCTGGTCCGTGACATGTCGCAAACTCAACTGAACTGCGCTGTCCCGGGCATTGTTGAGCAAAACCCTGAACTGACCAGATTCTGCCTTTTCAATCTGCGCGGAAATGCCTAACTCGCTCGCCCGCTCATCCGCATGAATCTGTTGATTGATCGCTTTACCGTCCTGGTAGTAGTCATCTATCACAACGTCATCGGGAAAGTAGATTGCGGTTGAAACCATGACAATGCCAAACAGCACTGCCGCAAATGGGATAGAGAACAACACGATAGGCCAGCGGTTAACGGTCCCCATGGCTATAGCTTCCCTGGCCCGAGAAAACGAGTTTCTGTTTTCACAATCTGTTTGCTGTCGACTTCCTGCAGGACTATATCCATCTTGTTGTTCATCCCGGGTAGTTGATCGGGGTCAACAATAATCGTGAAGGGAATGTCCTGCACCTCACCGCCATCAATTTCGAATGGCTCAACCGGGATCCACTTCGCATTAGGCAGCCCTTCAACCGTCAGAATATATCGAGCGGGCTCTAACGACTTATTCATGGCTTTCAGCAGATAGGTGTTCTGCACAAAGCCACCGGGTACTTCTTGATACAACTGCCCCCTGTTGCGGAGAACATCCAGATCAAGGGGTTGCCGACTAACCAGCACCGCGACAAACAATGAACACATAATGAGAATTGCCACACCGTAACCAATCAGTTTCGGCCGCTTCCAGGTCCAGGTTTTGCCTTCTAACTGGTGTTCCGTTGTGTATAGGATCAGGCCGCGGTCGTAACCCATCTTATCCATAATCGAATTACAGGCATCGATGCACGCAGCGCAATTAATGCACTCATATTGGAGACCATCGCGAATATCAATACCCGTTGGACACACCTGCACGCACCAGGTGCAGTCAATACAATCGCCAAGGCCAATAGACTCTGGATCAACGTTCTTCTTTCTTGCGCCGCGATCCTCCCCTCTTGCTGCGTCGTAACTAACAATCAACGTGTCCTTATCAAACATCGCCGATTGAAAACGCGCATAGGGGCACATGTATTTACACACCTGCTCTCTCATCCAACCGGCGTTAAAGTAGGTTGCCGCCGTGAAAAACACAGTCCAGAACACCGCTTCTACCGGCAGTTGCACATTAAATGCGTCAACAATAAGGGCCTTTATGTCGTAAAAATATCCAACAAATGTCAGGCCCGTCGCAAGGGCAATCCCAATCCACATTGCATGCTTGAAAGTACGCCGGCCTACTTTCTCAAGGCTCATCGGTGCCTGATCCAATTTCATGCGCTGGTTACGATCCCCTTCCGCAACCTGCTCCGCCCACATAAACATGGCAGTCCAAACGGTTTGCGGACAGGTGTAGCCACACCAGACCCGACCCGCAAGATTGGTGACAAAAAAGAGCGAAAATGCAGAAATCACCAGGGCCCAGGCCAACAGGGAAAAATCCTGGGGCCAGAAGGTTAACCAGAATATGTGGAATTCCCGTGCCGGTAGATCAAACAGGATTGCTTGATGCCCATTAATCGATAACCAGGGGGTCGCAAAATAGCCGATCAACAACGGCCAACCGGTAAACGCCCGAACGAGTTGGTAGAACCCCTCGATTTTTCTCGTATAGATTTTTTCCTGTTTTTCGTAGAGGTTATAGACAGTTGAATCTTCTGCCTCTACGGCAGGAATACGCTCCATATCAGCCATCGTCAGCTGCCAGGCTCCGGACGTAGCCGGCCAGAATATGAACTCTGTCTTTACCTAATTTTGCTTCAAAGTTAGGCATCTGACCATTTCGCCCATTGCGGACAATATGCTGAATTCGATTTTTTGAGTTGCCGTATAGCCAGATCTCGTTCGTAAGATTTGGGGCACCAAACATGGTGTTGCCTTTACCGTCCTGCCCGTGGCAAGCAATGCAATAGAGATTAAAATGTCCTTCACCTTTTACTGCTAACGCTTCATCCACGTCTCGGCCGGCAAGTTGCATCACGTACTCACTGACTTCCTCGACGCCACTTTCCCCTAGCACTGGACCCCAGGCGGGCATTGCAGCCCGACGACCGTGCATTACGGTGTTGGTGATCGCCTCGTCGGAATTACCCCAGAGCCACTCCTCATCCGTTAGATTTGGGAAACCATAACTGCCCTGCCCCGATGCACCATGGCAAATAGCGCAGTTATTGGCGAATAGACGTCGCCCCATTTTGTTTGCGTCGGGGTGCGCCGCCACTTCATCCAGAGTTAAATCTGCATACTGGGCAAATGCCGGTGCATATTTTGCCTCGGCTATGGCTCGGTCCTCTTCGTATTGCGACTTTGAGGTCCAACCGCCAATACCCTCCCAATTACCCAGGCCGGGGTAATAGATGAGATAGGCAATGGCAAATACGATGGTTAACACAAACTTCCAGTACCACCATGCGGGCAGCGGATTATCGTATTCTTCGATACCGTCATAGATGTGACCGGTTGTCTTGTCAGAATCGTTGGTAGAAGTTCGATTTAACTGCAGTAGCAAGAAGAATGCGATCAGAGATAAAACCGTACCGGCAATAACAAAAAAGCTGACCAGAGTACTCATTTAGACTCTCCAGACGACTCAATATCCTCCGCAAAAGGCAGGTTTGCGTCGGCCTCAAAACGATCTTTATGACTCGGCGCGTAAGCCCAGGCGACAACCGCAAAAAAACCAAGCATGCATAGTATTGTGCCTATGCCTCGCAAATCTCCAAGGTCCATTAACGTCGCTCCTGTATCAGTAAACCTAATTGTTGCAAGTAGGCGATGAGTGCATCAGCTTCAGACTTATCTTCTAGCCCCTCCGTTGCAGTGCGAATATCCTCATCGGTGTAAGGCACCCCAAGGGTTTGTAGCGCAGCAAGTTTCTTCGGTGTGACTTCTAGATCTAATTTGTTCTCAAACAACCAGGGGAAGCCCGGCATATTGGATTCAGGTACAACGGAACGGGGATCTAACAAATGCACTCTGTGCCAATCGTCAGAGTAAAGCCCGCCCACCCGGGCAAGATCCGGCCCTGTTCGCTTTGACCCCCAGAGAAATGGATGGTTATAAACCAGTTCCCCGGCTACGGTGTAATGCCCATAACGCTCAACCTCTGAACGCAGGGGTCGAATCATTTGCGAGTGGCACACATGGCACCCCTCTTTGATATAGACATCACGCCCTTCTAGCTCAAGGGGAGACAATGGTTCTAGTCCTTCAATTGGTTCCGTGACAACGCTTTGGGTCATCAACGGCAGAATCTCGACTGCTCCACCAAATCCAACCGCAATCAGAATCAAGACCAACATGACACCTAGATTTTTTTCGACAAAATCGCTCATGCTGGCACCTCCCCACCACTCTGACCATTCTCACCAATTACCTGTCCGTCCTTGGTCGTCCTGGGTGCGGTTTGCACGGTTTTCCAAACGTTGTAACTCATGATGAGCATACCGCTCAAGAAAATGGCCCCGCCAATAAAACGAACCACATAACCCGGGAAGCTGGCTTCCACGGATTCCGCAAAACTATAGGTCAGCGTGCCATCGACATTAACCGCACGCCACATAAGGCCCTGCATCAGACCATTGACCCACATTGAAGCGATATACAAAACAGTGCCAATCGTCGACATCCAGAAATGCACATCAATCAGTTTGACGCTGTACATTTCTCCGGGTTTTTTACCAAAGGTAATCGGAATCAAGTGATACATCGCACCGATAGAAATCATCGCCACCCAGCCGAGCGCACCGGAATGCACATGGCCGATGGTCCAGTCAGTGTAATGGGATAGTGAGTTCACCGACTTGATGGCCATCATCGGACCCTCAAAGGTCGACATGCCATAAAAGGACAATGAGACCACCAGGAACTTCAAAATAGGGTCCGTACGCAATTTATCCCAGGCACCGGATAAGGTCATGATGCCGTTGATCATGCCACCCCAGCTCGGCGCAAGAAGAATCAGTGACATCACCATCCCGAGACTTTGCACCCAGTCCGGTAGCGACGTGTAGTGAAGGTGGTGGGGACCGGCCCAGACGTAGATCGAGATTAATGCCCAGAAGTGCACCACCGACAAGCGATAGGAGTAGACCGGACGCCCGGCCTGCTTCGGCACAAAATAATACATCATGCCAAGGAACCCAGCGGTTAAGAAAAAACCCACCGCGTTATGGCCATACCACCACTGGACCATCGCATCGACGGTCCCGGCGTAGATAGAATAGGATTTTGTTAAGGTAACGGGAATCGCCAGGCTATTCAAAATATGCAACATCGCCACCGCGACAATAAATGCCATGTAGAACCAGTTGGCAACATAGATGTGTTCAGTTTTTCGTCGCGCGACCGTCCCAAAGAACAAAACTGCATAGGCGACCCAGACAATTGTGATCAGAATATCAATGGGCCACTCGAGTTCAGCGTATTCTTTGGTTGTGGTCAGCCCGAGGGGCAAGGTAATGGCGGCAAGGACTATCACAAGGGTCCAACCCCAAAAAACAAAGGCCGCCAGGCCATCGGAAATCAATCTGGTTTGGCAGGTTCTTTGGACGATAAATAGAGAAGTACCAATAAGCGCAGATCCGCCAAAGGCAAAAATGACAGCGTTGGTATGTAGTGGCCGTAGGCGGCCGAAGTGGAACCACTCCAGGTCAAAGTTAAGCGCGGGCCAGGTCAATTGGGCGGCAATGACCACACCCACCAGCATCCCTACCACGCCCCAGACCACCGTCATAATCGAAAATTGACGAACAACCTGATAGTTATAACCGGTGTCTATCACCCAAACGCCTCCCAAGCTAATTTCAACATCAAGTTTAGTCAACGTGCACAAAAGTACATTGACCTAGGTCATCAAATGACTATTTTTCATCTAATGATCTGACCTTCCCAAATCTGAGATATCGCCCAGAATCGGGTGCCCGGACATAATACCAGCTTCGATTATCGGGAAACATGAGCATTGAGGCCGACAAGGCCACTTTCCTGGATGACACCGAAGACACCTGCAAATCGCCGTTGCGAATCGGAACGAGAATGCTTAGGGTTAACGGCCGGTTACAAGGTTACGGGCTATCCACTAAACCGCTACACGGCAGCGGGCTAGATAAATCCCCGCTGGGTGAGTTCATTTAAAAGATCCGCCTGGGATGCCGCGACGGTTTTACCTGCGGTATCGATTGTAAAATCTTTGCTTGCCCACGCGTCGTACTCGCGCCCGGTTACGGTTTCCCAGGGGCCAAAGGTAAGACCTTCGATGTCTGATACTCGGGAGAGATACCTTTGTTTGTGTTCCTCAATGTTCGAGCAAACTATTTCAATTTCGCATAGTCTTGATTCGGATTCCGTCGCCACGTTCCGCCACGCTTCGCGAGTAATCTCGATGGGGTTTACCGACTCGGCGATAACTCTATGCCCTAACCGCAGATTATCCAGAGCAACGGCATAGCCACTCACATAACCCGCCACACCAACTGGATCCAGATCCGCATAGGTGCGCAGATACTGCTCTATTGAATCAATTCTGATATGCATCGCGCCGATTTTCTCGGCGAGGTATTTTGATAACACTGATTTGCCCGCAGAGGGCAGTCCGCCAAATACAAATAACATGTTCAATTTCCATTAGCGCAAACCGCGCCTTAGTTCGTTTCACCAACTGATCCAAATCTAGGAGCAGCCTCTGAACGGTTTAGATAAGTGACAACTACCAGAACAGCCAAAAAGGTTATTGCAAGCAGGTGCCTTACATAAAAAACGACGACGTCAATATCCCGATCCCAGCTAATTTCTACCAGGACTAAGTAGTAGAAAAAAGAATGTGCGAGCGCAAAACATACCGCAGCCAGATTCGATACCAGCATCAGCTTTCGATTCAGGAAGTACAGAACAAAAGAGATAAGCAGCAGTAGCTTCGGCAACAGATAAAGCGACAACTCAAGCACCAACTGCATCAACTTGATGCCATTCGCATTACAAAGGGAACACTGCAAAATCGGCTCAATACACACGACAATGTAGTGCACAGATCCAATAGCACCTACCAACGAGAGCCAAAACAAGGTTCGCTCAAGCTTCATTACGTTTAGCTTAACGGCCGGTGGTCACCATTGGGGCCCGGCGTGATGTGCAGCAATTGTGATTCCTCTAGGATCGAGACCTTGTGCCATTCTCCTTTTGGAACAATGCACGACTCACCTTGCTCCAGGATTAATTCACCATCGGGGTCTGAATCACAGGTCACACGAACTCGACCGGAAATCACAAATAACAGCTCGTCCCCATCGGGATGCATCTCACCATTGTGGGGGGCATCATCCTTCAAGGTGACAATACCAACGGTCATCCCATCCACGCGTTCGGGCGGACCTGGCTTTCGTTTTCTTGGCAGGATCGACCAGTCTTTGTATATGTCGAAGGAATATTCCGACGCATCAACTCTTCTGACTTTTGCCATCGTTATACTCCAGCTATAACCACTTGAAGATATTGTTAGCCGCCTGATGGAGGAGAGGTTTCATTTTCAGTCCCCTCACCCGGCGTCACAAATAACATACTGGTCGCCTCAGAAATACGAGCGGTATGCCATGTTCCTTTAGGCACTATGGCGAAGGCTCCTGGCTTATTCAACACAACGGATTCATCGCCAGCTTCCTGGCGTAATAAGAGCACAGCCTGCCCCGACAAGAGCACAACCAACTCGTCACCATGGGGGTGCATTTCCCACGTGGACCAATCTTCCGTGAACTGATGTGCGGCAATTAACGTGTGGGATCGAAACTGATCATAGTTCTCATCAAGCTTCTGATAAATTTCAGGGCTGGCCTCCAACTGATCCAACAAAAGTTCTGGTTTTAACACAACAACATGATCAAATATCTGCGGCATACCCGTGCACCTATTCTTTATGTTTAACGACCAGGCTCTTCAACCGACCCTGCTAACCCGGCATGCTCCATCAGCTTGAAAACTTCAGATGCAAAATCTTCCCTTGAAAATGGTTTCTGGATAAACGAGATCAATGCCGGTTCAATATCCTCCGCTGTCAAGATGTCCTGTTGATAACCGGACATATATAAAACCGCGACATTTGGCTGAGCCTTAATAAAGTTCTTGGCGATATCTGGACCTTTTTGATCGCCGGGCAACATCAGATCACAGACAAGCAAATCAAATTGCGTTTGAATCAGGGCATCTGCCTCACTGCCAGACCCAACTTCCGTCACTTCAAACCCCAGGGTTTTTAGCAATCGCACCACCAGTGCTCTGACGTCCGTATTGTCTTCTACAACCAATACTTTTTCGTTTCTCGCCTGCGGTAGTTCAACTGGCACATCAGATGAATCCATTGTTGATGGCTCGGCCACTCGGGGGAGCAGCAGCGAAATTGTTGTCCCATCCATCCCAGGTTCAATATCCACTCGGCCACCTGACTGGGTGACAAACCCAAACACCATACTAAGCCCCAGGCCACTCCCGCCCTTGGCTTGTTTGGTTGTATAGAATGGTTCAAAGGCATGCTTCTTTGCCTCGTCACTCATGCCACTGCCTGAATCTTTGACGCTCAACCTGATGTACTCGCCAACCTGCAGATCCTGGGATTCGACATCTGCTTCTGTGAGAATGGCTTCTTCTATTATAAATTCCAGGGTACCACCCTCGGGCATTGCGTCTCGTGCATTAATGGTCATATTGAGAATCGCATTGTCGAACTGATGGGTATCCAAACAACAATACCAATCACGCCTATAACTGGTTATTTCCAGGTTGATGTCCTTGGCGATGGTAGTTTGCAACAGCGGTCGCATTGACTCGAGGTGTTCAACAAAATTGAAGGTGGTGGGGAGTAGATGCTGCTTTCTTGAAAATGAGAGAAGCTGCTGAATCAAGTTTGCGCCGGTAACGGAGGCCCGCTCAATTGCCGCCAACGATTCTACCCCTTGCTCTGTGAGGCCGGGCTCATTTGCGGCGAGTTCTGCGTGGCCCATAATGACTGACAGTAGATTATTAAAATCATGGGCAATACCGCCGGTTAGATGGCCTATTGCATCAAGCCGCTGTGACTGCCGCAACTTTTCTTCGGTCTGCTCACGCTCTGTAATGTCTAACGCCGAGATATACAATCGCGTACCAACAGGAAGGTGTAGATAAGCTGCGTCTAGTAATACCGTTAGTGTCTCTCCGGATTTGGTATATACAGAAACTCGAAAGCCCCTCAGCGAACCTTTTTCTCGTAATGCCGATATGGTTTTTACCCGGTTCTCCTCGTTGCCCCAGATATTGAGATCAAGGGCAGACTTTCCTATCGCCTCTTCTCTCGACCAACCAAAGGCGCGGAGCCAACCATCATTCACATTAGTGAGTACACCGGTACCGACAACAGAAATTGAGTTAAGTGCGCTACTTGCATTAAAGGCAGCTTCGAACGAGGCATCAACCAGACGTCGAGCTTTTGATGTTTCTTCAAACTCGGTGACATCCCGTGAACTCAACATCACGCCGTGGATCGCTTCAGCAAAATGGGCAATCACTTCTATAAAAAGCCAGCTGCCATTTTTGTGTTGAAACCGAACGATGAAGGGAGGCACATTTTTTTTATCCAGCAGGTCCTTCAATATCGCTCTGGTTAATTCACGATCTTCGGGATGCACCCTGTCAAAAACAAGTGTTCCAACAAGCTCCGCTGTGCCATAGCCGAATAGCACTTCGATCGAGGGACTATTAAATTGGATGATGCCGGACGCATCGAGTAACGTGACCACGTCTCGAGAGTTTTCGATCAAAGCCTTATAAAAAGGCAACAACGTTTTATCATCTATCGGCATAAAGACACTAGTTCTCGCTTTTCAGATCAACTTGCCTTTTCGACTTACCTTTTGCATACGTTCCCACGAGCCGCGTTATTTATCAAACCAATAATCAGGTATTGGGGCCAATCCCAGCTAAACGACATCAATGTGATTAATAACTAGCCAGAGTGCCGCGTACCGTTAATAAACAATAGCTTACACGGCTACAGAAAATTGAGACTCCGCTATTGCGAGACCTGAAGTTCGGCACGAACGCTCTCAATCATCCCATCCTTTGAGGCCCTAAACTGCTTTAAGAACGAACTGGGTGTGTTAGAGGCCTTGTCGTGCTTTGCACTCCAGGCGGTAATTTCAAGCATGACAGGAACTAGGTCTTTACCCTTTTCGGTGAGGGAATAGATTATTTTTGATCGATTATCCGGCGCGACGGTCTTTGTCACGATTTCATGTTCTTCTAGTTTTCTCAATCTATCGGCGAGGATATTGGTCGAGATTTTTTCATCGGATTGAAGAAATTCGTTGTAGGTCCTTTTGTCCTTAAACATTAGGTCGCGAACGATCAGTAATGTCCACTTGTCACCAAAGGTCTCCAATACAAAATTAATCGGACAGTTCGAGCGACATTGTTTTGAGTTACGCGCCATCGTTGCTAGCCATAAAGTGATTGTCATCTGTGAAGTGTTTTCACTATGGGTAAAGTGATTGCATTTTGCAAGTAGCCTGCTATAGACTGCCATCCACTTGCATTATGCAAGTTAAATGACTGAGGTCCTGTAGATGCAAATCAAACTGTTAAACCCGAGCGTTCTCATCCCCCTGACAATCCTCTTCGTGTTTATGTACTGGTACCAATGGAGTGCAGATGTTTTATCGCCCGCTGAGGTTGATCGCTATATGGGGATAATCGAAGCACAAACTCAAACGCCTGGCGCCCAGCACGATCTACCTGCATTGCGACAATTCTTAAACGAAGATGACGGTAAACCCGTCTACACCGTGAACCTGTACAAATTTCGCGAGCTTGCCGACTACCCGAAAGCCACGGGACTCAGTGGGAGCGGTGAACAAGCCTATGATCGATTTAGTGAAGTTATGGTGTCCCTGATGATAAAACGAGGCTCGCACCCTATCTTCGGTAGCACCTGGGCTGACCAGGCTAATAGCAACTGGGATCGGATTGTCATCGTGAAATATCGCAGCCGCCGCGACCTGGTTGATCTGTTTGCCACCGATGACTTTGCCGAGGCTTCCCTGCACAAATGGGCGAGCCTTCAGGATCACGAGAGAATGCTGGTGCAAGGAATTCATATTCCCAGCGGGATATATGTCATCAGCTTAATCGCAATTTTGATCGGCATCGTGATGCCTCCAATTCTGAATCAGACTTCGCAACTTCGACAAAGAAGACCATAGGTTTCTAACAATGGGGTCAGACCCGATTACTCAAATTTTCAGCAAAGGGGTCAGACCCGATCAACCAAATTTTGACCAAAGGGGTCTGACCCGATCTCCCTTATCCGATCTACCAAATTCAACCTGACCCCATTTCTCATTCTCCGGTAGAATCAGCACAACAAAAACAAATAGAGCACCGCCTATATGTACCAGCTGATTATTATCGCAGCCCTGCTATTACAGACAGGCACAGCCCTTGCGGCACCGGTGGCATCAACCGATGACTATTTAAGCAAACGGTATGAGGTCACCCTCGAACGAGATGTGGTGTACGGCGAAGGCGTTGTTGGTGGCACTGACAACCCTCACGCTCGGCCCCTGCTCGTTGATATCTATCAGCCGCTTCGTGCTAGCAACACCCCTGCCCCGACTTTAATACTGGCCTTTGGTGGCGCATTTCACCGGGGTTCAAAGGCCCCGCAATCCTATGTTGAAGACGGTGCGCAAAATACACCGGTCGGTGAGTACTGCCATGAGTTTGCACGGCGCGGTTACAACTGTTTTGTGATCGACTATCGGCTAGTACCCGAACAGCCAGAAATAAGTACACCGTTGGACGACCCGCGCCTGATGCCCTGGCAACAAGCAACAGCGCCCCAGGCCACAGGCCGTATTGATTTTGTTCGGCAACAAATGGGATTGCCTGCGCTTGATGAACATTCACGCCTAACACTTTGGAAAGGAATTTTGGCTGCTACAGAGGATATTCAAAAAGCAATATCATTTGTGCGCGCCCATGCGGACGAATATAGCGTCGACCCAGAACGCATTGTCATCGGCGGATTCTCCTCCGGTGCTATTACCGCTATTAATGTCGCCTACGGGGTCGGCGCAGATGTCGCCGCTGTTATATCTCTGTCCGGAAGCGGCTGGGGATATAACGTATTTCAAACAGCGCAAACCGCCCCCGCTACACCTCTATTGTTAGTCGTCGGTCAGAATGACCTCGCCGGCGTTCGCCAGGGCAGCGCAGGATTGCTCCAGGTCTTTGGTCAGTTGAAAACAAATGCAGAGTTTGCCTGGGTGCCGGGCTATGGACATTTCTATCCACGGGGTTCAGTGACGCTGGGGGCTCAAGGCGACAAACAATCGTTAGAGGAACGGGTGGCCAGGTTTTTACACTCAGCTCTGGATCTGTAGTCTTTCGCTAGGTATGTAAATCGGTGCCTACAGTGAGGTTCCCCCACGCTAAGGAATGTGGTCTATTGGATTTCCAAAAATGCTACCGGCCACATACATGCTCAAAACAATCGCGATAATCGCAGCGCTCTGCTGCTTTATAATTCCTAGCCGAGCGCAAGAGCCTTCTTCTGGCGCAATGCCGCTACCGAAAATCACCATTTACCATTTAGAGGGGCGTCGATCAGAGCGTATCGTCTGGATAATGTTAGCCGACTCAATTTCTACATGAACAATGCCCATTTCTCACAAATGCAATTGCGATACCATAACTCCACAAATTCCTATATCGTCGCATACTCAGAGTTGGCTGAATATTTAGTAGCCAGAAATCTGCCTCAGTTCTACTGCTCTTTTTTCTCCAGGGAGTTCTTCCAACATAGTCCAATAAGCAGTCGATCGCCCAGACCTCGCAATAACGAACCTAATTACCCTAGTCTCACCAACTGAGGAGTGATAAACAATTTCTACAAGCTGCATTGGATGGTCAACCAATTGACCATCCTCACCAAATTCTTTAAATTCTAACGGAAAGTTCACTTCAAATTCGACTTCCATTCCTGCTTCCAATACATCCCAACCTTGTGAAGGAAAGCCCTCGAGATAAACCATTACATTTGTGGCCCTTTTTGAGGTAACACTAACTATTAATGTAACAGCAACAACTACAACATCCTCTTCCACACGCGCAACAGGAAATCCCAGTTTGTACTCAAGCCTCGCGAACCGAATATCAATATCAAGTGCACGGCTTTGGATATCCGCCATTTTCTCGAACTGCTTTCGCTGCTCACGAAGTTCAGTCATTTGTAAGTTCAGAGTGTATACGACAGAAAGAAATGCACCCCCCGCAAAAAAAGCATTAAAGAAACCAAATGAATCTCCAAACTGTCCAACTCGATCACCTTCTCCGTTAAGCACGAAATAGATGGAAATCAAGGTATAGATAACATATGCGGCTGCGACCCCCGAACCAACAAGAATCATCCATCGCTTCATAAATCCACCTCCTGATTCTTTCATTGACTAACACAAGAATATTCAATTCTTCAAAAACAAATATTCTCGTTCTGTAAATTATCGGAAAAGACACAACTATCTGTACATTGAAAATCTTATTAGTCGAATTTACAGTTCAACGAGTTTAGACCCCGATCTATTTCAGTATTCAACAAGAAGTTGGCCGACATTGCTGAACAATTCCGAACTGGAATATTATCCATCTAACTCCTTATACCAACTTAATTTCAGAACGAAAGATGTTTCCAATTCGCAGCGTTGCAGAGAGACCGTCTGTCTTCACCGCGCTTCTACCAATAAGGCCTGTCCATGACACGTTTTCTTCGCCTGCTGGTTCCTCCACATTCGGCCTGTGCTCAAGTTCCTCCAATGCCTCGCGGCTGACGCCTTGTGTGACGATTACCGTCCTTATTCGCTCTTCATTCACTCGAATTTCACGGGGAAGTTCTATCACGACCTCCCGCCCGCGATAGTTTTCATCAAAAACTTTGCGCCTCTCCGCATCGTCACCCAGTTCGACTCTCGACCTAACGTCCCGTTCACCCACCATTTCTTTTCTTGCATTCTCTTCCCTAGCCGAGCGTTCACGAACCGAATCAGGTCGACTCCCAAATGGGGAGGCCACAACCTCTGCAGTAATCTCGAAGCCCGCCATGCGGAGAGCCTTGGACATAACACCGCGATTCGCTGCATCTTCTGCATAGATGAGTTGATCGGAGCTAATTTCAAATGGATTTTCGGGCTCTGGATCGATAACCTTAAGAACGCTTCCTGCGCCATCGTCTAAGCCAATGCCGAGCCCGCACACTAGCCTTTGCCCCGTATGACCAGGAGGAAAAATAATAGAGCACTTTTGCGCAACGCCTCCGGTTACTGGAGGCCCCTTTGTTCCGAGTTGCTTTTCGCTGTACTCCGAGCCCGATTGAGTCCCCTTGCATTCAACAATATGCCACTTTCCGTTCAAATCCCGAGCTACAAAATCTGGTGTCTTATTCGGACCGCGCTTCGCAATTCGCCGCTGGGTTGCACCAACCGAAGCAGCAACTCTCTGCATGAAATATCTACCGTCGAGTATTTGGGCAAGGGAAAGCTTGTCACATAACCATAGTATAGGTACCCCCATACCAAAGTCGTCACTCAGAATAGTTTTCTGATGCGCATCCAGCTCTGAGTAGCTTCGCGTCAAACTCAATTCCTCTTGATCAGAAATCGCCGCCAAGTATCGTACCCATGCCCAAAACTCTCCTAATGAGACGCCCGTCGATGAAGTAGGAGTCGTCAAGTAACCGATCATCATCAGCATTGCTGGTATATTCAGCTGATAAGAGCTTGGACCAGGTTGGAACGACTTTGGAAACGAAGGACCCATACCGCGTTTTGGCCAAGTTGCCCTATCTACATTTATTTTAAGGTTACGATTCATTTGTGTTCAATTCACTCCCATTGATAAAAGTAATTTCCATATAATTCGCTTTCCAAATCAACCAATAGAGCACGTTCACTCATCACGACAGATCATAGAGAGGAGCAAAATTGGAATCAAAACAGCATTTTTCACTTCGCTCCAATTGTTATTTCCTATGGGAATTTTTGTCTCACACTAGAAGAGTTTTCATTTTTCTTCATCCGCCCTTGCTTCACTCAATGCCGTAGCTAACAACCCTGGCGGTACAGCAATGATACCCAGGCCCACCATGAGCACAAAGAAAGTAAATATCTTCCCACCGACAGTAATTGGATATGCGTCACCGTAGCCAACTGTAGTGAGTGACGTAGTAGCCCACCATAGACTGTGAAAAATCGAAGCGAATTTCTTAGGCTGCACGTCGTGTTCAAAGTAGTAAATACCAACTGCTGAAAGGTAAATCAAAATCACAGCAACGATTATAAACAGAATGATTTCCTCTCTTGCTATCGCAAGAGCTCTTCTAAATCGATCCATTGCATCTGAATATCTGGTGAGCTTGAACAACCTGATGAGCCTAAAAAGTCTAAATGCTCGCACGGAGCGCAAGTCGATACCCATAGATAGATAGAAAGGCAAGATCGCTAGAATATCGATGATTCCGTAAAAGCTAAACACATAAGAGAGGCGTTTTTCTGAAGCTAGAACCCGTAGAAAGTACTCTATGGTAAACAGTATTGTTATGACAAGTTCTATCCGCCCCAATAGCAACGTTGTTCGTTGACTTAATCCTGGCAAAGTCTCAACGGAAAACTCCACCACCGCAATTACGATTAGGATCAGTACAACCCAATCAAATAGGCGACCAGAAAACGTATCTGATCCGTTAATGACTGAACGAAATTTGTCCATCGCGAGTATTCCTTACCAACCCTCCCCTTATGCTAAACGCAAAAATTCTCTTCTCATATAATTGATTTTCTTCAAGCTGATCAATAATCGATCAACACAGGATTTGTCAGACTCTTGATTATTGCGCTAGCATCCAGGTGGGCCTGAAACGGGTAGGAGATGTAATGACAAATATCTTTACACGCTTTAATCGCAAATCGATCCAAGATAGACAAGTCGATACATTGATCGGTTTGTCTATTGGACTAATAGCTGATGGGAAGGTAGATCAACAGGAAGCAGAAATGCTTCGGTTGTGGCTGCAACGTAATCAACACTCCGAAAACCCAATGATCCTGAATCTTCTGGAAAGAGTGGAAGGAATGTTGATTGACAACATTCTCGATGCCGACGAATCAGAAGAGCTGCTGAAACTACTTAGTTCGCTCACAGGTCAATTACCTGAGGAAGGAGAAGTCACGAAGTCGGCGACTATACCTTTAAATAATCCAGTACCAATAGTTACATTCGAAGAAAAGCAATTCATCTTCTCTGGTACTTTTGCATACGGTACAAGGAAGGATTGCCAAGGTGTGATTACAAAACTTGGTGGATACAACGCTAAATCTGTATCCCAATCAGTTGACTACTTAGTGATTGGAAGTTACGTCACGGATAGCTGGATACATGAAACTTTCGGACGGAAAATTGAAAAAGCAGTCGCAAATAGAGAGAAAGGGCTTGGTGTTGCGATTATTAGTGAAGAGCATTGGGTTGAATCGGCCAATCTTTAAGATTTCGCCGAACAGAGCATGAGTGAATTTAGCCAGACAACATCACAATAATTCGCCCAGTCAGGAGACTCCGATTTCGGCATTAAATACTAGCCCCCTATCCTTTTGCAGAACCAACAACTCACATGTTCTAGTTAACTAGCCTCCCACTCACGAATTTGTACGATAAACAACCAATCGCAGCATGAAACACAATGAAAAGCCGCTCTGCTATTTGTTGCTAGCCGATCTGAGAGTAGTATCCCGAAGCACGCCAGAGACATAGCATTATGTTGTTCTGCTTTACGGAGGAAGAATGTCCAGTTCTGAAGACGTCACGCTAACCAGAATAGAACCACAGTTATCAATTAAAACTGAGCACCTTTCTACTTTTTCTTTGGCGGCGCAACAAAACTCCTACCCACTTTTTCGAAATCTGAGCTTACTTTTCCCAATCGTAAATTCAGAGCAACTCGATGATCAACCAACTTTGCGGAACATCGTCGTCAGACTGACCTCCGAACCCGAATTTTTTACGCCCGAGGAGTGGCCAGTTGACGAAATTCGGCCAGGACAGGTGATTTCACTCCAGAAACGCCCGTTCAATATATCCCATGACACGCTCGTGAATTTGACAGAAGAAATGAAAGTTACTGTCACTTTACGGGCCTACGCGCGTGAAGATTCCGATACCGGACTCGCAATAAAAAGGTTTTCGATCGCGGTTCTTCCAGCCAATTTCTGGGGAGGAGAAAGTCGGCAGCCAGATCTGTTAGCGGCATTTGTTAAACCTAATGGTGTCTACGTTGAATCACTGGTCCGACAAGTGACCGTAATGTTGGAGAAAGCTGGTCACGAGCGTAGTGCAGAGGGTTATCAATCGAATACCCGCGATAAGCCGTATCTAATGGCCGCAGCACTTTGGAATGTCATCTTCTCTCAGCGACTCTCTTACGTCTCCCCTCCTTTAGATTTTGCTCGAGTGGGGCAACGCATTAGATTAGCAACAGATATCAGCGCTTCGAAAATAAGCGCTTGCTTGGATACTTCCCTTCTATTTTCCAGCTGCATCGAGTTAATGGGGCTTAATCCTGTCATCGCATTGAGCAAGGAACATGCATTTGTCGGTGTATGGCTAATAGACGAACGCTTTCCTGTACTCACGAATGACGACCCTATGGATCTACGAAAAAGAGTAGATGCTCGTGATCTCGTCCTATTCGAAAGTACGTTGGTAACCAACTCTGCTCCGGTCACATTTGAACAGGCTAGAGACCACGCACGGGAACTAATCAACGAGGACAAAGAAGACGAGTTTGTCTATGTAATCGATATCAAACAAGCAAGAGCCCGTAAAATCCGCCCTCTATCCACTATTGAAGAAAAACCTAAAGAGACAACCGCAGAATCAGAGCAGGCATTGGAATTGCCAACTGTTCCTCCATTGCCACCAGTAAGAGCCGATGAGCAGATCATATCCGAAACTCCAGAAACTCGTATCGATTCTTGGCAGCGAAAATTGCTTGATCTCACAAAGCGTAACGCCCTGCTCGCACTAAAAGATCGAGCAGTCGCCATTAAGCTATTTTGTCCGGATATTGGTTCAATGGAGGATAGTTTTGCAGATGGCGCAACCTTCAAATTTCTGTCTGCTGAAGAAAGCCCCTCGCACGATACGGAGAGAAATTCCGAAACATTCAGGTTACAGGTCGGTTCCGACATCCATAGAGAATATGCGTTAGACCAACTCAACAAAAATGTGCTGCTCGCCAATATGTCCAGGAAAAAGCTAGAGCAGAATACAATCAACCTATTCAGAAAAGCCAAGAACGATCTTGAAGACGGAGGTTCAAACACGCTCTACCTCGCGCTTGGGATGTTGCGCTGGAAAAAAAATCCTGAAGATGATCGTTCTTATCGTGCCCCACTTATATTAATACCTGCGCAACTCACCAGAAGCAGCGCAAAAGCACCAATAAGATTGCGTCAGCTAGCGGATGAGCAACCCATTTTCAATATGACTTTAATTGAGTTCCTCTTCACCGAACACAGTATTGATCTCAATCAATTTCGAGACTCCTTACCGGAAGATGAGTCCGGACTCGATATAAGTCTCATCTGGAACACTGTCCGAGCTGCGATAGCGGAGCAACCAGGATTCGAAGTAGTGGAAGAATTGGTTCTAGCATCATTTTCTTTCGCCAAGTACTTAATGTGGAAGGACCTTAAAGATAGGATCGACGACTTAAAGACCAACCCCTTTGTTAAACACCTCGTGGATCATCCCCAGAACGCTTATGTACAAGATGCTAATTTCGTTTTACGCGATGAAGTAGATGAAAAGATTGATCCTGAGAAGATATTCACACCGCTAAATTGCGATAGCTCACAGTTAGTAGCAGTAGAAGCATCTGGAAGAACTCAGGACTTTGTACTAGAAGGCCCACCTGGAACCGGCAAGTCTGAAACCATCGCAAATATTATCTGCCACAACCTGGCCCTGGGCCGAAAAGTACTTTTTGTCGCAGAGAAGATGGCAGCGTTGCACGTAGTATATCGGCGCATGGAGAAAGTTGGACTCGATCACTTATGCCTTGAACTGCACAGCAATAAAGCAAACAAAAAAGCGGTGCTTAGCCAGCTTAGAGCGGCGATAGATAAACGAATTGATGCGAAGAGTGAAGGTTGGATAACATCAGTTAGGCTGCTAACAGAAAAAAGGGACCGCCTCAATAATTTTGTAAGAGCACTACACAAGAAGTCCATTTACGGACTCTCAGCAAGAGATGCTATCGCACGTGATGTCCTTTACAAGGACAAACATGATCTAACACTGAGTTGGCCACTGGGTTTTGAATCAGCTCCGATCAATTCCGCAGACCAATTAGATAAATTGCTTGAGACTGCCAAATTATCTGCTATTTCATATAACGACATTGCTCATCTCAATCCCACCCAGTATCAGATACTCAAGGCAAGAAGCTGGTCAAACGCCTGGCAAAGCCAGGTTGTAGATTGTTTAAAGCGTTACCAGTCAGCGGTCAATGACCTATACCCTAGCGCAGCAATGCTGGCGGCGAACTTTGAAGTGACCTTAACCGATTCCACAATTGCGAATGTGACACGCATCCACTCACTGGCAGAACTAATAGAAACGATTGAAGCAAAGCCTCTGAGTTACGTGGTCGCGAAGGGAGCCAAGGACCTACTAGGTGACCTCGAACAACTCGCTGAGGCTAAACAAGAATTTGATCAAACGCTCGATACCATCGGACACAATGTATCACCAGACATTCTGAGTCTCAGTCCAGTATCTGATTGGGTATCAACATATAGCAGCGCAAAGGATAGCTGGTTTAAACACTTCTTCGCGAAGCTAAAGATCAATAGCGCTGCAAAAAAACTCGGTTACACAAAATTTAACGATCTAGATGTCCTTTTCGAACTACAGAAAGGATACCGTTTACAAGAAACCATCGTACCGCTCACCTCTGCATTTGAAGCCGATAGGATTTGGCAAGGTTGGGATACTACGGCAGAAAACTTAAAGTCAGCTGCTATAGAAGGTAGGGCTGCACACCAAGCGCTATCTGAACTGGTCGGCTTATCTGATGACCCGGTGGTTGTACTGACTTCGGTGAAAACCAAGCTAATAGATGGCCGAGATTTTCTCGATAGCTCCAAACTGGTTAACCAAAAGAACGAATTCAAGAGGTTTTGGGATACATACGCTTCAGTTGTAGAGGAGGCGTCAAAATTGAATCTGGAGTTTGATGAGGCATTACCTCTAGATGCGACTAACGCTGCAATAGATGAGCTAATCGCGAACGCTGCAAAGTTCAAAGCATGGACTGAGTGGTTGGCTGCCAAAGAGTCAGCTGCAGGTTATCAACTGACTACGCTAACGGATGCCCTTGAGGCCAGAACCATCTTACCAGATGAAGTTGAAGATCAAGTATTAACAGCATTTTGTCGTTGGATCGCCCCACAACTAATTGATGAAGCCGATGAATTACGCCAGTTTAAGGCATCAACCCATGAGCAGCTTATTCAAGAGTTCAGACACCTTGATGCGGAGGTATCCCAAACCACCAGTGCTTATGTTGCTGCAATAGCAGCGCAAACAATACCGGATCCATTTGCCAAAGATAGTCCAAAAGAATTTGGTGTACTTGCCAGGGAACTACAGAAGAAAACCCGCCATAAACCCGTTAGAGCTCTGTTTAGCGAAATGGGAGAACGTCTACTGGATTTGTGTCCCTGTATGATGATGTCTCCGCTTTCAGTAGCGCAATTTCTACCCTCAGATTTTAGCGGCTTCGATCTTGTGGTCTTTGATGAGGCTTCTCAGATGACAACATGGGATTCTGTCGGGGCTATCGCCAGAGGTAAGAACGTGATTGTCGTAGGTGATCCTAAACAGATGCCACCCACCAGTTTCTTCAGCGGCGCAGTAGATACCGACGATCCCGATGAAGAGGATCTAGAATCAATACTGGATCAAGCTCTCGCTGCCCGATTGCCCCACCTTAGATTGAAGGGACACTATCGCAGCAGACATGAAACGTTGATCGCATTTTCGAACAGTAAATACTATGAAAATTCACTGGTTACGTACCCATCGTCATCCACCAAAGCATCAGCCGTCTCCTTTCACCGTATAGATGGTGTTTATTCTAAAGGCAAAGGCAGGAACAACCCCATAGAAGCAGTGGCAGTAGTTGACGAAATTATCAAACGCCTGACCGACCCTGCGCGTTGCCATCAAAGTATTGGCGTTGTCACCTTGAATACGGAGCAACAACGAACCGTTGAAGACTTATTAGATGATGCTCGAAGGAAGCATCCTGAAATCGAGACTTATTTCCAATCAACTGACACCTACGACGGTGTATTTGTGAAGAACTTGGAATCTGTGCAGGGTGACGAACGCGACATCATCATTCTAAGCCTGGGTTACGGACCAACAGAATTAGGTGGCCGAACGATGAGCATGAACTTTGGCCCCCTCAATAAAGCCGGTGGCGAACGCAGACTAAACGTTGCCATCACCAGGGCAACCAGCGAGGTCTTACTTTTTGCCAGCTTTGACTGGTCGATGATTGATTTAAGCCGCACCTCTGCATTAGCGGTTGAACATCTAAAACATTATCTAGAGTTCGCCGAAAAAGGACCTATTGCATTAGCCGAACAAACAACCGCAGACTACGGCGTTGATCAATTCGATAGCGACTTTGAACAGGCTGTCGCTTCAGCACTGAGAAATAAAGGGTGGAAGGTTCAGACACAAATCGGAGTCAGCAAATTCAGAGTCGATCTCGCCGTTACCCACCCGGATCAACCCGGCGTCTATTTAGCAGGTATTGAGTGCGATGGCGCGACCTACCATAGCTCACCATCAGCAAGAGACCGTGATCGTGTTCGTCACCTTATACTGGAGAATCTCGGATGGCGCCTGATTCGCCTATGGTCAACTGACTTCTTCCAGGACCCCGAAGAAGCAATTGAGAAAATAGACCGCCGTCTCAATCAGATTCTCGAAGAGGACAGAACTAAGCCTGAGGTAAAACCAAAGGAACCGCTTGCAACCCCTACCCAACCGGAATTGAATGCTGAACTACCGATTAGCAATACGATTGAAAAGTCAGCCGATTTATTTACGGACGCCAGCTCATCAGACGATGTTTCAGCAACCCATGATCATAATCGATATTTTGATTCTGACTACGAACCTACGCTTATCGAGATCGCCAGAAATATCCTGTCTGAAAAAGACGGCATCACCCTTCACGAACTCGCTTTCGATATCGCGACCTTGCATGGCTTAAGCAGAACCAGCAAGAAACAACGGAATCATATTCTCAAATTAATCAAACCCTGGGCAGGATTAATCCGAGACGGTGTTCATAGACCCGTTGTCTGGTCGAGTCCCGAGAAGATCGTAGATGAAATGCCATGGAGAGGTTTAGACCCGTGGGGGTATGAACGCGATTGGAGTGAGATCCCCTATCCAGAAGCAAAAGGGTTGGCCAGGTTAGCATTGCAGAAGCAGCCTACCGATCCAGTCGATTTTATTTGTAATGAATTCAAGCTGAAGCGGCGGCATGAAAAGACGCTTACCGAATTCCAAGCATGGATAAACGAAACAACACTAGAAGAGAAATAATATTCCAAAAAACTCGAATACTACTTACGAACCACAGCAGTAGGACAACTCCTGCTTAGGCGCAAACTTTCTAGTTTTTCTCAAGGAACAAGAATGAAAATTGAATCAGTAAGAATTGAAAACTTTCGCTCTTTCGATGATGAAACTGTAGACCTAGATAATTATAACTGCTTTGTGGGTGCAAACGGTTCAGGTAAATCAACGGTGCTGAACGCACTAAATTTATTCTTTCGCCAATACAAAGACGCGAGCACCGACCTAAGTAAGTTAACAGAAGACGACTTCCATCATAAAAATACAGAAAAAGAAATCAGAATAACTGTAACTTTTAGTGATCTAAGTCCGGAAGCGAAAAATTCTCTTTCCGACTACGTACGCCAAGACAAACTAATTATATCCGCTGAAGCCACATACGACATAGGGATTGGAAGAGCGGAAATCAAACAATATGGAACAAGATTAGGCATAGCAGCATTCAGGAAGTGGTTCGAAGCAGAGAAACAAAAAGTGGCGGTGCAGGAGCTAAAGTTAATATATGAAGACATTACGTCAGAATTTACTGATCTACCTAAAGTAAAACAAAAGCAGCCTATGCTAGATGCTCTACGCGAATACGAGGAAGCAAACCCAGAAAAATGTTCGCCGATACCCTCCGAGGATCAGTTCTACGGCGTTAGCAAAGGTTCGAATAGATTAGCTCCCTACATTCAGTGGATTTTCGTATCTGCATCTAAGGATGCAACTACGGAAACAGAGGAATCGAAAACCTCTGCACTTGGCCAGCTTTTGGAAAGAGCGGTTAGGTCACGAGTCAATTTCAGCGACAAGGTCAAAGAACTCAAAGAAAAAACAATAGTTGATTACCAAGCAATGCTAGAAGCTGAGCAAACTGTGTTGGCAGATATTTCTAAGTCAATAGAAACAAAGCTTAAAGTTTGGTCTAACCCATCAGCAACAGCCACAGTTATGTGGAAACAAGATCCTGACAAGACAATAAAAGTAGAAGAGCCTTCCGCACATATTCTAGTTGGAGAGAAAGGATTTAATGGCGAACTTGCAAGATTCGGGCATGGCATGCAACGTTCATTTTTATTTTCTGTTCTCCAAGAACTGGCATCAGTTGAAAGCTCAGGGCCAACACTTCTTATGGGAATTGAAGAGCCTGAGCTTTATCAGCACCCACCTCAATCTAAGTATCTATCGGAAATAATTCAAGAACTAGCAGAACAAAATTGTCAGATACTAGCCTGTACCCATAGCCCCTATTTTATTCCAGGAGATAACTTTTCGGCTGTCAGAGTTGTTCGGGAAATCGGAGACCCATGTCATTCAGAAATATCCAGTGTTGGATATCGCGAACTTGCAAGTAAACTCGAAGCAGTAGGAGAGCGATTAGTCAGAGAATCGGGAATGTTGGCTAAGCTCTTCCCCACGCTCCGACCAGAACTAAATGAAATATTTTTCTGCAAAAAGCTTATCCTCGTCGAGGGTATCGAAGATATTGGATACTTAACTACTTATATCGAACTCATGAATAAAAAACATCAATTTCGGTTAGAAGGCTGGCATATCGTTCCAGTCCATGGAAAAAGTGAATTGATACGCCCAATTTGTATTGCTAAAGAACTAAAAATTCCTCTCTACGTAGTGTTTGATGGAGATACCAATAAAGAGGATCGAGATAAAATCGAATCGCTAGAAGCTAGTACCAACCAAGTAGACATTAATAAGCTCCAAAAAATTAGAGGAGAGATTACTCGTCATAAAACTGACAACAAAACCATCTTAAAGCTTATGGACCAGGACGACTCATTATACTGGTCGAACAGCGATGTTCATTTATCAAACATGACGATGTGGACCACTAATATTACCCAGAAAACCCAAGCAGATTTAGGCGAACGATGGAAGGACTTTCAAAATCAAGCAGCGCAATATTACGGAAATGTAAAAAGCTTAGGAAAGAATCCTCTGGCTGTTGCGAAAGCGCTAGAGCTTGCTTGGAATGCGGACTTACAAAGCCAATCCTTGATCTTTTTGATAGAAAATATTTTGGAACCCAAATTCCCAATATCACAAGCGTTAGAATCATAATTTGAATTTATAGGTTTGCGATTCGTTATGGCGAATGAAGAATCAGATTGGGAGTAAAGAAGTGCGCGGGTGGGTATACATTATTACAAACAGGGCAATGCCAGATCTTCTGAAGATTGGATTCACTCTCAAAGACCCCAACCAACGCGCTAAAGAATTAGGGAGAACAGGATTACCTTACCCATATATCGTAGAGTACGAAATTTTCACCATGCAACCGAGACAGGTCGAAAAGAAAGTTCATACGGTCCTAGAAAATGTAAGGGAAGGTAGAGAGTGGTTTCGCTGCTCGATTCAAGAAGCCGTTGCAGCAATTCGAAGAAACGTCGGTGACTGTGGAATGATGGAAAGTGTACGTAATTCCGAATTTTATGATGAAAAAGAAGGTGAACCAGGATATCTCGACAAAACTTTTGATGAAGAGCACACTGAAAATGAAATTTTTCAGCGAACTACATCATACGAAGCTGCTTGCGAGAATTGTGGAACACAATTCAAAGTTACGCTTACGCGCTACGACTCCGGTGCTCGTTGTCCAAACTGTCACCGAATGAATAGCGTTTCAGCATCCAGGCGTCAGAGAGTTTATCAGGCACCCAAATCGTAATGGCCACAATAGGTCTTGCAGCCCAATTTTTATGCGAGCCGTACGCTAAACCCCAACCACCGAAATATGGCTCCCATCCCTTCCACTCACCACATCCAATCGTAAATGCATCTGCTCCTTCAACTCACTCACATGAGAGATAATCCCAATCATTCGGCCGGTGGCCTGTAGGTCGATTAGTGTCGTTATCGCGAGATCCAGGGATTCTTGATCGAGGCTGCCGAAGCCTTCGTCTATAAACAGCGTGTCTAGCTTGATGCCGCCTGCGTAGGCTTGCACGACATCTGACAAACCCAGTGCCAATGATAGTGCTGCCATAAATGATTCCCCGCCCGATAGGGTCGCAACTGAACGGGTTTTTCCGCTGTAGCCATCTTCTACTTCAAGCTCAAGGCCCGATGCTTTGTTGCCCTTGGCGCGGTCTTCTTTTCTGATCAGTTGATAGCGTCCTTTACTCATATGGCTTAATCGTTGGGATGCCTGGATCAACACATCATCTAATAGCACGCTCAGCACAAATCGTTGCAAACTGATCTTATTCCCGGTCTGACCATTGGCCACTTCACTGAGGGTGCCGATCACCTTGTATTCGGCTTCCAGCGCTTCATTTTTCTTATGTGCTTCAATCAGCTTCTTCTGTATCTCTTTAAGTTGCTTGCTGCGTGCCTCTAGTGTTCGCCAGCTTTCATCGGCCTGTTTGAATAGCGTTGTTTTCTCATTGAGCATTAAATCGATAGCTTCTAGATCCGGTGAGGGCTGCTCGTCGATACTCTTTTTTAATTGCGTCACTGCACCGTTCAAGGAATCCAGATCAGATTGCCATTGTTGAATCTGGCTGGTCAGAGCTTCCTGCTGTGCTTCATCGAGCATGGCTTGCTTAAATTCTTGCTCCGTCGCAAAGGGGCTATTGTTGATGGCGGTTGTTAAAGCATTGGCCGTATCTCGAACCTCTGCGCCCTGCTCTTCTAATTGCTTGTCTAAAACCGCGTGGTGGCTGGTTGCTCGAACTTTCTCGGCGCTCGCCTCGGCAAAGTTTTTTTCTGCCAACTCCAGTGTGGTTTTAATTTGATTAATGTCCGATGTGACCTGCGCAATCTTTTTGTCTAGTGCACCTGGCCCACGTAACGCTTCGGGGATTGATGCTAATAATTGATCAACCTGAGATTTGGTTTTGATCTGCTGTTCACGGGCTTGATTCAGTTGTTCGGTCGCAACCTCTACTTCGGTTTTTGCAGATTGCTGGCTTACCTTGATGGCTTCAACTCGCTCTTGCAGTTTTCGCTGTTCTGTTTGTTTCGAGACTAGTTGCTGAACTGCTGTCTGTAGCTTGTTATGGGCTTCTTGCACCTCGGGCAAAGGCTGCTCCGCTAATGCTCCAAGCTGCGTGGTAAAACGCTGAATGTCCTTGCGGATTAATGCTAATTGGTTGGCTGCCTTGTCTAGCTTCTCCTTAGCCTGCTCCATCACACTCCGGGCTTTTGCTTCAGCTTGCCTGGCTTGGTCTACATCTTCTTTATCAACCAGGTTAGTGTCTTCAGCTGGGCTTGGGTGATCTTCACTCCCGCATACGGGACAGGGTTGATTATCTTTTAGATCTCGAGCAAGCAGTGCGGCCTGTCCGGCATGCCAGGCGATTTCTATTTTGATGGCACTCTCGGACGCTGCCTCAAAGGCTTGCTTAGCCGCTTCATGGTGTTGCCGCGCAGTGGTTTCATGTTTGATGTCGCTGGCTTCTTGCTGTTGTGCAGCTTCCAACTGCTGGCGTTGCTCCAACCGTTGTGCGAGTTCATTAAGTGCAATTTGATGGGTTGTAAGCTGATCCAGCGCCTCCCCCAGAGTCTTGATGTTTTGAGAGCAGGTTTCCTGCTCTTGATCCAACTCAGTTAATGACTGCTGAATTTTGGTTAATTGCGTGTTACTTGCTGTCACTGTTTTATCGGCAGCTTCAAGCTCTGAGTTGGCCTGCACAAGTTGAAGGCTCTTAGATGTTAGCTGTTCAAGTTCATGCTGTTCTTTCAAGAGCTTGTCTAACGCCTGGGCCTTTTCTTTTGCGGTGGCAAGCGCCTGGGTTGTGACCTTCAATGCAGCTTCGGCATTGGTTACCTGCTCGGCACTAACCGTTTGCTCCTGTTGCAAACGTGTGAGTGCTGCCACTTCATTTTGAGCACTGGTGTAAGCCGGCAGAATGGCGCGGGCAGCCAGTGATTGCGCGAGCGCTTGCCGTTGTCGCTTGATATCCGCTTCCTGATCCTTTGTCGCGGCTAGCTGCGCCTGCTTATCCGCAAGCTCGGCAAAGCGTTTGCTGAGTTGCGTGGCTTGTTCCTTTTGCAACTCAGTCGCTTGTTTGTCCTTTTCGGTCTTTTCTTTTGTTGAAAGTGCAGTGGCTAGTTCGGGTGCGAGCGTCTGCAAAGACTCTGCGACTTCTTCCTCGGTATTAACTTCCGCCGCTTGAAGAATGCCTCTGATTTGATTTTGGTGATTCTCCACCGCATGCCTGATGCCAGAAGCTTTGCTCCTAAGGGATTCTTCAACCTGTTTATAAATGCTGGTTTGAAACAACTGGCTAAAGATTTTTTCTCGATCTCGAGAATCCGCCAACAGCAGCTCTCTGAACTTACCCTGGGGTAACACCATCACCTGGCGAAACTGTTCAACATCCAGGCCGATCAAGTCTTTGATGGTGGCAGTTGCGTCGTTGACTTTTTTTGCGACGAGCAACTTGCCTTCATCACTACCATCCAGCTCCCACAACTGAGCCTCAGCGGCATGGTTGGTTGTACCCTCTCCCCGGGTTTTAGGTTTCTCCTGCTGAGGTACACGGCGAACCCGATACTGCTTTTCACCCAGGGCAAACTCTAATGTGATTTCTGTTAATAGATCCAGCTGGGCAAAGTCACAGCGCATTTGTGTGGCATCTCGCTCGGCACCGGTGGTCTCGCCATATAAAGCAAAACAAATCGCGTCCAAAATCGAGCTTTTTCCAGCACCGGTCGGGCCGTTGATCAAAAACAGTGGGTGAGAACCGAGCCGATTGAAATCGACCTGCTCCTGACTTGCAAAGGGACCAAAGGCCACAAGCTCCAATAACAGAGGCTTCATTGTTTGGCATCCTGCTGTTGAAGTTCAGTGAGTACATTTTGTATTGCCTCGTCTTGTTCCCCGCTTAGCTCTCTTCCGGTGATCTGGACAAAGAAGTCCCGGAACATTTCCAACTCGCCGCGTTTCAGCATGCCGCTGTCTGCTTTTTGGGTTCCGGTTTCTAACATGCCGGGCTTTTCGAGATGCAGCACATTGGGATACACCGCTCGCAATTTACCCATAGGGTCAAGAATCGCATGGCGATCCGTTAGCTGAACCAAAAGGTAATCTTCTTTGCCGGGGTCCACCTTGCCCTTGTCGATGATATCTTGCAGCTCACCGTTCAGGGTGCGCATATCCCGCAGTGGCAATAGCGGTAACTGTTTAGTGGCTGTTAATCCGTTGCTATCAAGTTCAACCAGGGTGATGGCCTTCTTCTGATTTTGCTCGGAAAAACTGTATTTCAAGATCGAGCCGGAATACCGAATAAATTCTTTGCCCCTGTGCTGAGGGCTATGTAGATGTCCGAGGGCAACGTAATCAAAATCAACACAGGGTTCATAACTCACCCGATCAGCGCCACCAATTGACAGGGGCCGTTCGGAATCTGATTCCGCTGCACCATCAAGAAAGCAATGGCTGATTAACACACTAGGCTGCCCTTCCACTCGGGCGGCTTTAATCTTATCAACCAATAAGGTATGCGCGTCGTTGTAATTAGAGACTTCAACACTAAATAGATTACGTACGGTCTCCGGGTCGTTGTAGGGGATGCCGTAGAAGGCAACACCATTGATTAACACCGGTTGTTCAATCCGGCGGAGGTCTCCCAGAATATGTAATCCAGCTGCCTGTAGTTGCCGAGCACCAAATCGCAATCTTTCAGCACCGTCATGATTACCCGGAATCATGATCACCGGTACCTTCATATCCGAGCAGATTCGGCTAATAAACTCATCCAGCATTTCAATGGCGGTCGCGGGCGGCACCGATCGATCATAGATATCGCCGGCAATCACCAGGGCATCTACGGCCTCCTGCTCGATATAGCCCACAATCTGCTCAAGCACATGGCGCTGGTCCTCGAGCAGCGAGACATTGTGTAGTTGCCGACCGATGTGCCAGTCAGAGGTGTGGATGAATTTCATGCGGACATAACCAGGGATTTTGAAAAGAGCAGCATTGAAGAGGTTCACTGGAGCTTGATTCTTAGCTTACCAATAACCGCTTTTTACGGATAGCAGCATGAAGAACTACAAGGCGACAAAAAGGTAGACGAAGAGCGGCTTATGGCGGTAGGGGTAAGAATCGAACTTACCAGCCACTTTAACAGCAGCTCAATGGCTTTGAAGGCCACGCGAAACACCAGTCCCGATGCCCTACCTCGGCCAGTCTATCGAACCCGTGCTCCGGATGAAACCAGAGCACGCGAATGATCAGAAAAAGGGCTTCGAATCGTTACTCTGGCTTTGGGCCGCGGCGGAAGCTGAAGATCTTCTGTACGGCAACATAGAACATTGGCACAAAGAAGATGGCGAGATAGGTTGCGGTGAACATACCGCCGAGGACGCCGTAGCCAATGGCATTCTGGGCGGCGGAGCCTGCGCCATTGGCGAGGGCCATGGGCGTGACGCCGAGCATAAAGGCCATGGAGGTCATGATAATCGGCCGAAAGCGAAGCTGGATGGCATTTAATGAAGCTTCCATCACGGTTTGGCCCTGTTCGTGCAATGTCTTGCTGAACTCAACAATCAAGATTGCGTTCTTCGCCGAGAGTCCAATGGTGGTTAACAGTGCCACCTGGAAATACACATCGTTACTCAGGTCCCCCGCCAGGGTCGTGATGATGGTGCCCAGAATACCCAGGGGCACAATCAGTACCACCGCCAACGGCACGCTCCAACTTTCATATAGGGCCGCAAGACTTAAAAATACCGCAAGGATTGATAGCCCATAAAGCAGCGGCGCAAGGTTACCACTGCTGCGTTCTTCATAGGAGAGTCCGGACCATTCCACGCGGAAGCCACCCTCTAAGCCAGCCACAATCTTTTCGATTTCTTCCATGGCTACGCCGGAGCTAATACCCTGTGCTGGCGCACCTTGAATATTTACAGCGGCATTACCATTAAAACGATCGAGTCTCGGAGAACCGTAGGACCAGCTACCGGTGGAGAATTCACTAAAGGGCACCATCTTGTCGTCCTTGTTACGCACATACCATTTACCAACATCCTCCGGCAGCATGCGGTATGGCGCGTCCCCTTGAACATAAACACGCTTCACCCGGCCAGCATCAATAAAGTCGCTGACGTAGGCTGAACCCCAGGCAGTTTGTAAGGTCTGGTTAATATCGCTAATGGATAAGCCCAATGCGCTGGCCTTTTCCGGGTCTACATCCAGTTTGTACTGGGGTTGATCCTCGAAGCCATTATGGCGGACGGCAATTAGCTGCGGGTTTGCATTGGCCCGTTCTAACAATTGGTCCCGGGCGAGCATCAAACCGTCGTGACCAATGCCATTGGCATCAATCAGTTGGAAATCAAAACCCGAGGAATTACCCAGTTCACGAATCGGCGGCGGATAAAATGCAAACACCGATGCATCCCGTAGCTCGCTTAAGGGTCCTCTGGCCCGCTCGGCAATCGCAAAAACACTTTGATCCTTACCCTTACGTTCAGACCAGTCAGACAATGAAATAAAACCAAGCCCCGCGTTCTGGGCAATACCGGTAAAGCTAAAACCACTGATGGTCAGCATGTGTTCAACGGTATCCGGCTCTTCATCGAGGAAATAATCCTCGACCTGCTTAGCGGTTTGGCGGGTACGTTCCGCCGTGGCACCGGGGGGTGTTGTGATACTTAAATATAAAATGCCCTGATCCTCCGTCGGCAGAAAGGACGTCGGCAGGCGTGAGAAGGTCACCATCACCACCACCAACAACATGCCGTAGATCACCAGGGAGCGGAATATTCGTCTGGAGAGGATGCCGGAAATAAACCGGTACTTATCCCTGAGCTGGTCGAAGTAACGATTAAAGAAGGCAAAAAAACCATGCTCCGGCTCTTTCACATCCTCGGATCGAAGCAGCGTTGCACATAGGGTTGGCGACAGCACCAGGGCGACAAAAATCGACAGGCTGATCGCTGACACCATGGTGATGGAGAATTGTTGGTAGATCACACCGGCGGAGCCAGGAAAGAACGCCATGGGAATAAACACCGCTGACAACACCACGGCAATGCCAATTAATGCAGTAGAAATCTGGCCCATGGATTTTTCAGTGGCGGCCCGGGGTGATAGGCCCTCTTCGCTCATCAGGCGTTCGACGTTTTCCACCACCACAATTGCATCGTCCACCAGCAAACCAATCGCCAGCACAATAGCAAACATGGTTAAGGTATTGATCGAGTAACCAAATATCGACAGGGAAGCGAAGGTGCCTAACAATACAATTGGTACCGCAATCGCGGGGATAAGGGTAGCTCGGATGTTCTGTAAAAACAGATACATCACCATAAATACCAGGATAAACGCCTCGATTAGGGTCTTCACCACCTCTTCAATGGAGAGACGGATGTAGGGTGAAGAATCATTCGGATAGGCGATGCGGATCTGGGGCGGTAGTGTCTTTTTTAATTCTGCGAGGCGCGACTTAACCGCCTCGGCAGTTGCCAATGCATTAGCACCGGTCGCAAGGCTAATCCCCAGGGCGGCGGATGGTGTTCGCCGATAGCGGACAATGCGGTCATAGGCCTGGGAGCCAATTTCAACCCGTGCGACATCCCCTAGCCGAACCTGGGAGCCGTCAGAGTTCACCCGCAAAATAATACTTTCGAATTCCTCAACCGAATGCATCCGAGATTGGGCTGTAATCGTGGCATTTAGCTGCTGCCCCGCGACCGCGGGCATGCCGCCCAGTTGCCCCGCAGAGACATTGGCGTTTTGGATTCTTACAGCCTGGGTGACATCAAGTGCTGTTAAGTTGTAACTAAACAGTGCCGCAGGGTCTAGCCAGATACGCATGGCATGGGGATCGCCAAACAGTCGAACATTACCAACACCGTTGATGCGGGCAATTTGATCCTGAACCTGAGAAGACAGCATGTCTCCGAGTTCCTGTTGGGTCAGACTACCGTCAGTAGAAGAAAAGCCAGCAACCAACAAAAAGTTGTTATTCGACTTGGTGACTCTGACCCCAAAGGATTGTACTTCTTGAGGCAATTGAGAAATTGCCGATTGCACTTTGTTCTGGGTTTGCACCTGGGCGGTATCGCCGTCGGCTTCCGGTTCGAAGGTCAGGATAATCGTCGCTGACGAGTCCGCGCTGTTGGAGACAAAATAGCGAAGGTTGTCGATGCCGGTAAGTTGTTGCTCGATCACCTGGGTGACACTTTTTTCAACGGTATCCGCGGAGGCACCGGGATAGCTGGCATTGATCATGACGGTGGGTGGCGCAACCCCGGGATAAAGTTCTATGGGCAACTTTACAATGGAGATCATGCCGCCAATCATAATGATAATGGCAATGACCCAGGCAAATACCGGGCGATTAAGAAAAAACATAGCCATGGTTATTGTGTCCCGGCGTAGGGCGCCACGGGAGCGTTATCGGCAACGCGGTGCATGCCTTCGATCACGATGCTATCGCCATCCTGTAAACCATCGGTCACGAACCACTGGTTTTGAATAGCTCGTTCAGTCGTCACATAAACCTGATGAACCAGATTTTGATCATCCACGCGCCAGACAAAAGGTTTGCCATCGTGATCCCGAACAACGGCGTTCTGGGGGACCAATATGCCCCGCTCGGTACCCAGATCTAACAGGGCGTTAACGAACATACCCGGTAGTAGCCGCTTATCAGGATTGGGAAACAAAGCGCGAAGTTGTACCGCACCGGTGGATTCATCCACCAACACATCTGAAAACTGTAGTTGTCCCTCGCCAACGTAACCGCCAATCGCGGAACGATCTGACAATGTCACTGTGATGGGTGCGCCGTCACCGGTTGGGAGTTGTTCCGTACTGGGCCTTTGAATGTCGACATAAATAGGGTCTAACTGCGTAATGGTGACCAATGATGTCTGCTGATTGGCCGTCACCAATGCTCCTTCCGTAACCAGCGACTTACCGATGTAACCACTAATCGGCGCATAAACCCGGGTGTAATTAAGGTCAAGTTTTGCGGCGGCGGTTGCGGCTTCTGCAACAGCAACACCCGCCGAGGTTCTTGCTAGTGCAACCTCGGCATCATCAAATCCCTGTTGGCTGATGGCGTTTGTGCCGAGCAATGTTTGATATCGCTTTAAGGTGCGCTCGGCGGATAATTTTGCCGCCCTGGCTTCAGCCAATGTCGCCTCAGCACGCTGCAGTGCCACTTCATATTGTGCGTCATCGAGTTGATACAGTTGCGTGCCCGCCTCTACCCGAGATCCCTCCTTAAACAGACGCTGCAGGATAATACCCGTGACCTGGGGTCGCACCTGGGCAATTCGATAGGCGGAAGTTCGCCCCGGGAGTTCACGACTCTGGGCGACATCCTGTTCAGATACCGTAATTACACTCACTGCGGACGGCGGCCTGGCGCCCTTGCCTACCGCGGTATTTTCAGCATCAGCGGAGAAATAAAAGAAAGTTGCTACGATTAAGGTCGCGGCGATGACAGGGATAACAAAACGAACCTGGGTCACTGTGGAAGAATTACCTACGTAGATTTAGACAGCCAATAGTCATTGGCGAGTTTTATTGATAAGAATGATCGAAAGTTTATTACATACATCCTTGTATGTATATATAATCCTTGCCCATGGCCAGAAAAACAAAAGCAGAAGCCGCAGAAACCCGCCAGCAGATTATATTGGCGGCAATCGACGCGTTTTATGAAAACGGCGTATCCAAAACCAGCCTGGATGAGATCGCACGCCGGGCGTCCGTCACCCGGGGTGCGGTGTATTGGCATTTCAGTAACAAGCTCTGCATCTTTGAGGCGCTATACGATGAGCTGCATGAATCGCTTACCGATAGCATCCTGGCGGACCTCGCTGAGTTAGATAACCTGAACAACCTCAGCGCCGATCCCCTGGGTCAGCTAAAGCAGCGATGTACTGCGCTGTTAATCGACGTCCAGGAAAACCCGCGGAAACATGCCCTGCTGACACTATTCTTTTTGAAGTGTGATTATTCGGGTGAGATGGAGGTATTTCTCGAAAAACAGCGCCAGGCCAAGATGAAAAACATTGAGCTGTTTACCGAGTACTTTGATCGGGCAATCAGACAGGGACAATTGGCGGACAACACCAATGCAAGAACATTAAGTGTTGCCCTCTCCTGTTATCTGACCGGTATTGTTTATGAGGTCCTTAGGACCAAGGAATTATTTGATCTGCGCACCAGTGCAGGTGACCTGATGCGACAGTTCTTTTCCGGCGTAGAAAGCCGTTAGGCGGTTGTTGCCAGTTGCTCTTCCGCAAACTCTTTGATGAGTTTGTAATTCGCTTTGCCATTTGGTGCGCGCTCTAAAGATTCTCGAACAAAAATGCGCTTCGGAATCTTATAGGCCGCAAGATGCTGCCTTGAGAAATCTTTTAATTCAATTTCCTCCAGACTGTAGCCCGGATTCAATTCGACCACTGCTGTAATCGATTGGCCCCACTTTTCATCGGCAACGCCAACCACCAGACAGTCCGCAACACTTTCATGGAATTTCAACGCTTCTTCGACTTCTTCCGGGAAGACTTTTTCCCCGGCAGTATTGATGCAGTTTGAACCACGGCCCAATAGGGTCAGGCTGCCATCTAGTTCAACTTTGACAAAGTCACCTGGGATTGAATAACGAACGCCGTTGATCACCTTAAAGGTCTTGTCAGTCTTCTCCTGGTCTTTGTAGTAGCCATCGGGCAAGAAGCCGGACACTGCGACCATGCCGCTCTCATCTGAGCCCGGCAAGACTTCCTTGCCTTCTTCGGTGAACACTTTGCAATTTGGCCCAATGGTAAATTTAGCCACTTCAATAGATTCGTCTTTGGTCATGACTGAAGAACCAAGTCCAATTGCTTCCGATGACGAAAATCCATCAGCAAGCAGTAGGTTTTCATTGTGGCGCAGTAGTCCCGCCTTCACTTCACGGGTCCACATCACACCACTAGACGTAATCGCCGCCACCGAGGAAATATCATATTTACCGGGGTTAGCATCAAGAAATTCCACTAATGGTCTGGCGAATGCATCGCCAACAATCGAAATGGTTGAGACCTTATGTTTGTCGATCAGGCTCAGGGCCAGTTCGGCTTCAAAACTTTTTGAGGTCAGTGTTATCACCGTACCGCCACCGGCAATCGCACCAACGCCGGACAACAAACCTGTGCCGTGCATTAATGGTGGTAGTGGCAGACTAACAGCCGGAGCTGGATTGGCTGCGACTCGAGCGACATGTTCCTCAAGGTTTTCACAGGGCGGGATACCAAAGCGGGCATTGCCACCTGCGCCGAGTACATTCCACAGTGCATCCAGACTCCACATAACGCCTTTAGGCATACCCGTGGTACCACCGGTATAGATAAACAGTTGGTCCGTTGATTCTCGTTTAATGCCTAAGGGGCTAGCGTCACCCTCGGTTGCATAATCCTCGTAGGCAATTGCGCCATCCATGATGGGGTAACCATCATCAATCTGAACCCATTGCTTCACGCCAGGCAATTGAGCTCGAATTTTTTCAACCTGGCCGGTGAACTCACCGGAGAAAATACAAACCGTGGCGTCGGCGTTATCCAGTAAATACAGCAGCTCATTTTCAATATAGCGATAGTTAACATTGACGTGAGTTAAGCGAGCTTTAAAGGCAGCAACAAGACCTTCAACATATTCTGGTCGGTTGCGGGTATAGAAGGCGATCTTATCGCCGTGTTTTGCACCATTGGCCAAGAGATTGCGCGCCAATCGATTAGATCGATCGGTCATTTCTGACCAGGTAATAATCTTGTCACCATGAATCAATGCAGGTCGATCCTGCGGAACAACCGTTGCTACTGCGTCTAAAATATCGCCGTAGTTCATCTACTAAACTCCCCCATTAAACATGGAAGGATAGTACCAACGAATTATGGTTCTCGCACCAGAAGTTCGAGATGGTCGAAACTGCTGTCTTTGATGCCAAGCCACTCGGTGGCCTCGGGCATAGTTCTAAATACTCCGACTTGCACAATATCCTGCCACACGGTTTCTATCACCCTGGCAAAGCCATAGATTAGGTCTGCGCCTGCAACATAGGCAATCTTCACGTTCTGAACAGGCTTTAAACCCTGCTTCTCCTGCAGTCCCCTTGAGGTAAAATCCGGCACGGAAATCGAAACGCTGACTAACTCACGCAAATCCATTAAAACAACTGCCTGATTGGTATAATGTTTGCCGGACACAGCGGTCCAGCGGTGCACCGATTCCGCGGAAACATCACCGTAGACTTTCATGTAGATCATCTCGGCGGAGCTGAACAATTCGAGCTGCACTGACTCAATACTCTCCTGGTTGGCGTTTTGTCACCTTGGCCCTACGAGTACCGGACCAGCTTGTCGATGACCCAGAATAGGTCGGACCCAACCGGTTCGATAGCAATATCATCCCATAGACCAATTTAGTCCTATAGTCCTCTCCGATGTACCTTATTTAGAGTTTCCCTCGGGAACTAATCGCGTTTAAATCCGCCAGTCATTCCGCCAGTCATTCAAAGTACAGATGCGCTGTACCCGAAGATGAGATGCGTCCAATGCGGCGTGCATGCACATAACCTGCTTTTGTTAAGGCCAGCACAATCTGATCCGCATCTTCAGCGTTTACTGCGGCCAATAATCCGCCACTGGTTTGAGGATCAAAAACCAGGGATGCCCTTCGATGGGGTTTGTGGGTGACTTCCGGGCAGGCTGCTCGATTACCCTCATGCAAGGTACTGGTAATTTTCTTGTCCATCAGGCATTCAAGAGCACCCTCCAGCACCGGCAATTTATCCAGCTGAATAACAGCACTACAGCGAGACGCCCGCAACATTTCAAGCAGATGCCCAGCAAGACCAAAACCCGTTACATCGGTGCAGGCTTGCACGCCAAACTCCTTAAATACCTCAGCGGCCTGGCGATTCGATTGGTCCATGCACGCCAGTGCCGATTGAATCCATTCACCCCGGGCTTGATATTGCATATCAGCTGCAAGCAAGGTGCCTGTCCCCAGGGGTTTGGTGAGGATTAAAACCTGATCCGGCATTAACCCCTGTTTAGTCATCAAGTCTGACTGAGTCGCAATGCCATTCACCGCAAAACCCAGACTCATTTCTGCGCCTTCGGTGGTATGCCCGCCTACCAATTCAACGGCTTCTTCTTCAAGCACTTCTCGGCTGCCGGCAACCAGCTGTTCTAGCGTCGAACGTATTTTCCTCGGCGTCCCGTAGGGCACCGTCATGATGGCAAGCGCCGTAACAGGCTGCCCACCCATCGCATATATGTCACTTAGTGCATGGTGCGCGGCAATTCGAGCAAAGGTAAATGTGTCCACGGGAAAAGCTTTAAACGTATCAACGGTGTGCAACATCACTTTTCCGTTAGGCGGCTCATAGATTGCAGCATCATCAAGGCTTGCGGAACTTAAGCCGGCATTTTGTAGCACCTCTGTTAACAATCCCGCACTGACCTTTGAGCCGCAGCCACCACAGCGCATTTGTTCATCGAGGTCCTTCAACAACCCTTTTTGGGTTGGTGCAGGCATCGGCGGCAGAGCTCTAAACTGGTCCATAAATCTCTGATCGATCCAGTTTTTCCATTTCCAAACCCAGCTCCCTTCCGCCCGGTATCGACCCCGCACCGCAACGGCACTTCGCCCCCCGGTGGAGATCATCGATAGGAACAGGCTTTGGGGTTTAAACTTCTTAGGCTTTTGGCCGAGCAGATAACGGCGAATATTTTCATATAGGACCGGACCCTGGCGGACGGCAAACACACCGGCTTTTGGCCTCGGATAATCTCGATTGTAGGCAATATCACCAACGGCAAATACCGAGTCAAAGTTGGTGGACTGCAGGGTTGATTTTGTCAGCACAAAACCGGACTCATCTAACTCTAATCCGGTACGGGACAGCCAGCTTTGAGAGGCTGCTGAGGTCACCCAGAACACAGCATCAGCTAAAATTTCACCGCCAAAATCATTTAGCACAGCGGTCTTAGATACACCGCTTACCCGGGCACCCAGATGGATGTTAATGCCCCGCTCCCGCAACTGCTGACGAATTCGGACCTGAACATCCGGATGATAGCCAGGCAATATCACCTCTGATGCGGCAATTAAATGCATCTGTGGCAATGGCTTGGATAGCGCTGGATTGGCTAAATTTTTAAGGTGTTCATGGATGGCCAGTGTTAGCTCTACACCGCCCGCTCCCGCCCCTACAACCGCCAGATTATTAACTTCGCCCTCGGCCATCTGAGCTAAAAATGCCCGCCAGCGCACCAGGAAATCTCCAATCGGCTTCACTGGAATCACATGTTCCGCCGCACCAGGAACCTCTAGATTCGGTGTAATGCCGATATCCAGACTTAAGGTGTCGTAGTCTAAGCCCGGTCGACCGGCAATTTCGATTCGCTGGGCGTAGGGATCAATGTCCTCAACCCTGGCTTGAATAAACTCTGCCCCGGCAAATCGACACAACGGGACAAGATCAATATGTATATCGTCCGCCGTGTAATGACCTGCAATGACCCCGGGCAACATACCGGAATATGGCGTCAGAATATCGGGGCTGACCAGGGTGACACGAAGCCCGGGAATGGGTTTCATGCCCAGCATTCGCAGTAGCAACACATGACTGTGTCCACCGCCAACCAGCACCAGGTCTTTTACAACGGGAAATGCCTGCATTATCCAATCAGCCTATTGATTTAGGCTGACTCTGCCTCCGCTACTGTTTCGCGTTTAAAATAGTCCGCCATCTTCTGTAGGGCAACTTTGCCTTCTGGAATTCGCGCGGCAAAAACCGGGAATACATGGGGCATTTTGGGCCAGACTTCTAGCTCAGCCTTACCGCCTGCAGCGGTTAACCCTTCTGCCAGCCGCTCGGAATCGCTATACAAAATTTCCGTTGAGCCAACATGAATCATCATAGGGCAAAGGCCGCTCAGATCCGCATAAAGCGGTGATGCTAACGGGGCTTTTCGGTCGCGGTCACCGAGATAAAATTCCGCAAACTTCCCTAATGCCCGGGGCGTCAAAATACAGTCCAGACCGTTGTTATATTCGACACTTTCTCCGGTGCTCGCGAGATCAACCCAGGGAGACATCAACATTGCACAGGCCGGCTGAGGCAAACCAAGATTCTTTAAATTCACTGAAGTTGCTACGGACAAACCACCACCGGCGGAGTCACCACAAAGACCAATATTCTCTGGCAGAAAGCCTTCAGCTAAGAGCCATCGGTAAGCGACCGTTGCATCTTCAACGGCTGCAGGGAAAGGATTTTCAGGTGCAAGTCGGTAATCAACAAACAGCACACGACAACCCGCCAGCTCGGATAGGCGCCAGGCCACATCACGATAGCCGTCGGGACCACCCACCACGTAGCCTCCGCCATGCAAATACAGAATAACCTTGTTTTGGTCGATGCCTTCAACGCAGATCCATTCCGTGGATAGCTCGCCAATAGACTGGGGCACAACGGTCACCTGGTCTGGTAATTTACCGCCAAGACCTGCACTACTGTCCAACGCTTCTCGCAGCGCAACGGCGTCCTCAAGCTGATCGAACTGCTTTCGAATGGTGAATTTCATTACCAGGCTAATCAAAGATGCACGAATACTCATACTTAATTCCGGACTGTCTAGACCTCAATCATACTATTCATTGGGACCGCGGTTATACTCCTGTCTCCATTGAAAAAAATGAAACTGCGTGACGCTCATTAATCAACACCTCAATCAACAACACCTCAATCGGCAGCAGCGAGATTTAGTCTGGTGCATTCAGCAGCCTGGGCTGATCAGAGCAGACGAGCTTTGGCCGGCAGACGACTGGTTTGCCAACCAGACGGTTGCTGTTATTGAGGACCTGACTCCACCACCCGCACGGTTTCGGCTCGGCATTCACTTTGAAAAACTTCTGCAACGGTGGCTCGAAACCCAGCAGTCATATCAAATTGCCGCGGCAAACCTGCAGGTACACGGTGAAGGGAAAACCCTGGGGGAATTTGATCTGATAGTCGACGGACCTTCGGGTTTCGAACACTGGGAGCTGGCGGTTAAGTTCTACATTAACGTCAACAATCACCAGGACGCGGCCAATTGGTTTGGTCCCGACCCCGGCGACACGCTACACAGCAAACTCAGCAGACTCCTAAGTCATCAACTTAATTTGCCGTTGGAGCCAGTTGCGGCTGCGTTACTTGATTCCATGGCAATTAAACTCTCAAGCCAGCGCTGCATTATGAAGGGGCGGCTCTATCATCCCTGGGATGCGTTTCACGCGGGTCGGTTAGAAACTCCATCCATTGTGAACCCCAATCATCCCAGCGGTTGGTGGCTTGATAGCGCTCAACTTGATCCCCTGGCAGACAAGCGCATGGTTTACCTCGACAAAGCCCTGTGGCTTTCTGAGTTACTCGCGGAAGATGTCAATGAAGTTTTAGATCTCGAGGGACTCACCGAGAGATTGCAGCAATCGAAGCAGATTGCCCTGCAATTTGCGATTTTGGATGGGGAAAACAACGAGGCTTCCCGGGGGTTTGTTCTACAACCTGAGTGGTTTCGTCGCGCTGTGAGATAAGCGGGCGACTGTATTTGGACGATCATACTCGGACTATCGAACTCGGATTATCAAAGGTCGATGGTTGTGTCCTGGAACTGTAAATCATGCAGGGTTGAATATATCCCCTTCAATGCCAACAACTCTTCATGGGTACCAAACTCTTTAACGACACCGTGATGTAACACCAGCACCCGATCCGCTTCTTGAATGGTTTGCAGGCGGTGGGCAATCAAAATAGAAGTCCGACCTTCCATTAAAGCCCGTAGTCCATCTTGAATCAGGATTTCAGTTTCCGTATCTATGCTAGCGGTTGCCTCATCGAGGATCAGAATTTCTGGATCTGCCGCAAGCACCCGGGCAAATGCCAACAGCTGGCGCTGACCCTGGGACAAGTTAGCACCACGCTCAACCAGGGGCGTGTCGTAACCCAATGGCAGGCGATCAACAAAGCGATCCGCGTTGACGGTCCTGGCCGCTTCAATGGCCATTTCACGACTGATGGCCGGATTGCCGAGCACAATGTTATCTAAAATTGTGCCGGAGAAAATATGGAAGTCCTGCAACACAACGCCAACCCGTTTTCGGACATCGCGGCTTCGAAGGTCATTGAGATCAATATCATCAAGAAAAATCATGCCGCGATCAAAATCATAGAACCGGCACAGCAGTCGAACCATAGTGCTTTTACCCGAACCAGTGGGGCCAACAATCGCAAGTTTTTGACCCGGCTCGATGGTCACCGATACATCTTTTAGGATAGGGCTCTGCTCGTTGTAGCCAAAGTTCAATCCGCGAAATTCAACCTTGCCCTGTAAGCGCCGGGGCAATTCAATGGGATTGCTGGGCTCATGGATTTGTTCCTCCCAATCCAGAGCTTGAAAGATTCGCTCTCCGCTGGCCATTGCCCGGAACAACACATTAAGCTGTTCCCCTAACATCACAACCGGGGTGAAGAGCATATTCATAAAGCGGGTAAATAGAATCACGCCCCCCAGTGACATCTCATCCTGCACCACCTGACCGCCGCCGTAATAGATAATAATACCTAGACCAATGGAGGCCAGACTATCGTTAAAGGCACCATAAAACGTCGACAGATTAATCGATCGGTATTCAAAGCGGCGATTGGATTTATTGATCCCGGTGTAGTCCGCAAGGTTACGCCCCTGGCGTTCGCTAAGTTGAACCACCTGCATACCCGACAGGTTCTCCTGCAGATTTTGATTCAGCTCAGACACACTGTTGCGTACCAATCGAAACACTTCCCGGGTTGCGCTTCTAAAGAAATAGGTGGCAAGCCCAACTATGGGGACAAGCAACAACAACAATAGGGTCAGTTCAACACTGGTCGATAACATGATGGCAAGTGCCACAAAGAACGGCACAAACTCACCAATCAGCCCGCCCATACCCCTTAACATTTCAAACAGAGCTTCAATATCGTTGGTCACCCGGGTCATGATTCGACCGACCGGCACGCGGTCATAGAAGGAACTTGGCCGGGTCTCCATATGGGCAAAGAGGTCCTGCCGCAGATCCCGAAGTCCATTCACAATTGCACGAACCAAAGTGAGTCGGTGCAGGTGGCCGGTGATACCAAAAATGCTCATAAAGACAAAAAACAATACACCTGCGGCATAAATGGGCGGCCATCCCGTTTGTGCCGCCAGCCACTCTGTCAGGGCAATCATGCCAAGGTCGGGCATGTTGCTATCAACCTCACCGACAATGACAAAGTCCACCAGAACGCGGCTAATAATAATTTCGAGTAGTACCGCAAAGAAGCTCGTGACGAGAACCAGCACAGCACTGACAATCAATGACAGTTTGTAGGGTACTAACCACTTGGCAATTCTGCCGAGTAGTTGCATGTTGAGCACATTGCCCGAGAGCTCAGCATCAAACATGGCGTAATCTCGCTTCGCCTCACTCATACTGTTAGCTCACCTGAATCAGCGGCTGGCGTGCCCTGGGTTTGGGCTCGCTCGAGTTCAGCATACAGACCGTTGTGACGCATCAATTCTTCATGACTGCCAATTTCAGCGATCCGGCCCTCGTCCAGCACCAATATTCGATCGGAGTGACGCAGGGTCGACACCCGGTGCGAAACCAGGATTGTGGTTTTGCTGCCACGCATGGCCTTTAACCGACCCAAAATGTGTTCCTCGGTTTCGGTATCCACGCTGCTAAAACAATCATCAAGAATCAGTACCGGTGCATTGCGGATAAGCCCCCGGGCTAAAGTCGCTCTCTGCTTTTGACCACCGGAGAGGGTGACGCCCCGCTCGCCCACCAGGGTATCCATCTGCAGCGGGAATTCAGTAATGGTTTCCCGCAGGGCTGCTGCCTCGGCGGAATCCCAGATCAGATTCAAGTCACGATCAGGATCATCGTAACTAATGTTGTTCCTGAGGGGTTCACCAAACAGGAATGGATCCTGTAATACCTGGGCAATCTCGCCGCGAAGCTGTGCCAGCGGATAATCGCAAACATCAAAGCCGTCGATAAAGAGCATGCCCCGGCTAGTATTGGCCATACGCGTAAACTGTTTTAGGAGTGTCGACTTACCTGATCCGACCCGACCGACAATACCAATGGATTCCCCTTCACGAATCTCCAGATTAATAGCCGTTAGGGCCGGGCTATCGGAGCCGGGATAGGTATAGTTCAAATCTTTCAATTCAAAATGACCTTTAATGGTCGCCGGCGTTTTGCCGGATGGCTCGTTTTGAACACCGGGTACAGCATCAAAAATCTCATACAAACGATCCGTTGCAACAGCTGCCCGTTGCACAATCGTGACAAACATCCCCGCCATTCGAATCGGCTGGAGCAGCATGCTTAAGCACATCAGGAAAAAGATCAGGTCGCCCACCGTGAGTTCCCCCGCCAGCACCAGATGGCCGCCATACACAATAATAAGTAGCTGAGCCAGGGAGGCATACCAGGGCATCCAGGCTGTCATCAGTGAATTGATGCGGGCCTGGGCATAAAAAGCCTGGGCGTATTGGTTATTGGTTTCCCAGAAACGTTCTATTTCAACATCTTCCTGGGCCTGAGCCTGAATCGTACGAATGCCCGATAGGTTTTCCTGGGTGTGGGCCGACAGATCCGAAAGCCGATCCTGCACATCCCGGGACGTAATGGCGAGTTGCTTGGCAACGTGCTTGGCGTAGATAAAAATAATCGGTAGTGAGGGCAGAATCAGCAAGGTCAGGGTGACGGATTTACCGAGCATAAAGGTGATCGCAAACAGGGGCGCATAGACCATGATCACAAACATAAAGGAGCCAAAAGCGATCAGACGCTGGACCAGGGAAATATCCTGAATGGCCCGGGTCATAATGTCACCCACACCCATTTTGCTAAAGAAGTCGCTGTCCTGAAGTTGGACGCTGGTAAAGAGCTTCTGCCGCAAATCATAGGAGATGCCAATACTGGCTCGTCGCACCGCCCGCCTGGCGTGAATCACAATAATCATCCGGGCTAAGACACAGCCCACAATACCGAGGGTGATCTGCGCGATAGAATATTCCAGTTCTTTTTCCGCGATGATTGCACCAATGGTATCGATGCCTTTTGCCACCAGAAACAGCGCACTGATTTCAAAAAACCGCGCAATAAAAAATGTCGAGAAGCCCCCAACGATCTGGCGAAGGTAAGGTTTTAAAAATGGCAGGAGGCGCTTAAGAGACTTCAAACAGAATTTGGCAGCTGACACACACGGGCGCCCATTGTTGCACAAAGCGCTGTTTCGAAAAAGCGATCCGCCCCATCTGATCAGCGGGCCAAAATCCGAGCCGGAGCTTTAAGGCTCATGTATACTGCGTGACTTGTTCGCTCAGGCACACACTAAACGCATATGCCCAGATCTCTATCCCAAAGACTGTTTCCACTGCTGGTGCTGACCATGGCATTTACCAGTGGTTTTATCATCATGTCGATTGAGCTACTGGGGGGGCGCATCCTTGCCCCCTACTTTGGTAGCAGCATCTATGTCTGGGGCAGTATTATTACCGTGTTTATGCTCTCCCTGGCCATCGGCTATTTAACCGGGGGCAGGCTTTCCATGAACCAGCCAAACCTTGCTCGATATGGTGGATTTTATGTCGCTGCGGCCTTTGCCCTGCTGCCCACAATCTACTTTGGCGAGGCGATGATGGATGCCGTTTTCCTCAGACTCGAAGATCCTCGCTACGGATCACTGGTGGCCAGCATGATGTTGTTTTTTGTGCCCACGGCAATCCTCGGCATGATTGCGCCCTACTCCGTTCGATTGCTGGTCGAAAATGCCCGGGAAAGCGGCAGGATTGCCGGCGGCTTGTACTTTTTTTCCACCCTCGGCAGCGCCCTCGGAACGCTGGCAACTTCTTTTTATCTCGTACTGTGGTTTGAGGTAAACCAGATACTCCTGACGATGGTGGGCACGCTCATCTCAGCAGGGCTCATTGCCATGTTTTGCAATGGCCGGCTATCGCCACCCGACGCGACCCATTCAACTTAACCAGAAGGCTTAGGATTAGTGAGAGTAAATTTTGCACGTCTGATTTTAATGTGTCTTGGCTGGTTCGGCCTATCTAGCCCGACACTTGCAGAAGCTATTCACCAGGAAAAATCCCTCTATAGAAACATTGTCGTGAATGAATCTAACGGCCGACGCTGCCTGCTCTTTACCGTCAAACGCGGCGACCGAAACCAGACCTGCCTGGATTTACGGAATCCCAGGCGTCTTGTATTCCCCTATGTACGCATGACCCTGGGTGGCTTATTGCTCAGTCCAGAACCCTCAAAAGTGCTTGTCATTGGCCTCGGCGGCGGTTCGATTCCCGTTGCCTTAAACGAGATGTATCCCGAAGCAACCATTGACGTGGTGGAGATTGATGAAGCGGTTGTGAAGGTGGCAAAACGCTACTTTAATTTTGTCGAGAATGAGCACCTTAAAGTGCATGTGGCGGATGCCCGGGTCTATACCAAACGTGCAGCCCTACAGGGCAAACGGTATGACATGATCATTCTCGATGCCTTCACCGGGGATTATATTCCAGAGCATCTGATGACCAGGGAATATCTGGAAGAGACCCGAGCTTTACTTGAGTCGCCGGGTATCTTGATCGCAAATACCTTTTCAACCAGCGATCTATACGATCACGAGTCGGTCACCTATACCGAAGTATTTGGTCCATTTTTTAATTTCAAAATGCCCAATACCGGCAACCGGGTTGTGATTTCCAGCAGCGAAGCCCTGCCGAGCGATTTTGTACTCCGCAGTCGGGCCAAGCGATTAAGCGCCAGGCTGCAAACCTACGGCGTTGATGTGGAGGTGTTTCCGCAATACATGCGGCGTGGCGTAGATTGGGATATCACCAAGCGCAGTTTGACGGATCAATATAGTCCTGCCAATTTGCTCCGCTCTGATTCATGATAGCCACAACAGCACTCTGCAATTAGGACGCTTTATTAAAAAGAATGCGCGCAGAAATCAACCATTCCCTGGACGTTATTGATGCCATGTTAGAGCCATCAGCGGGCTCCGACTCCATATATCCTAACGGCTCCCAGGACCCAGAACTCCGAGCGGATCTGAAGTACAACATTGAAAAGGTCCAGGACGCTTATATGGAGTTGATCCAGCAGGCGCTGCGGTTATTGATGTCCAACCGCACGGACGAAAGCCACCAATTACTGCAACTCGAACGGCAGAATCTTGCCTCCACCTTCGAACGTATCGGCACACTGATTGAGGATGTCTCCGAGGCGGATGAACCCTTAATCAAGTCAGCGATCGAGTATCTGTTTACCCGGGCAAGGCTAGTGGATGAGCTTAAAATGTTTCCAGCCTTCGGCATGGAGCTACTTGATCGCTTGACCCTGGATGAAAGTATCGACGCCACCATCGACTATATGGAAGCCGTAATGACCGGCAAGAAAAATCTGTTTAGCCGTGTTGTGGATGCACTAACGGAGCTCCAAACGAACGAGGGGCCCTAAAAGAGCCCCTCTACTTTGATCCGCTAGATAGATTTTATTTCAACAGACTACCCCTTGTGATCTGCCCAGTAACGATCCTTGAGCAATCGCTTATAGAGTTTGCCAGTCGGGTGACGCGGCAACTCCCGATCAAAATCCACAGTTCGCGGACATTTAATATGGGACAACTGACTGCGGCAGTATTCGATCAACTCCTCTTCTAATTCTGGCCCCGCATCGTTGAAATCCTTTGGCTGCACCACGGCTTTCACTTCCTCACCAAAGTCTTCGTTGGGGACACCAAACACCGCAACGTCCATGACTTTTGGGTGACTCACCAGAATGTTTTCCGCTTCCTGGGGATAGATGTTCACGCCGCCGGAAATGATCATGTAGCTCTTTCGATCGGTCAGATACAGAAATCCTTCTTCGTCGATATAGCCCACGTCGCCCAGTGTGCTCCAGCCCTTCGGGTGTCGTGACTCATTGGTTTTTTCTTTGTCGTTGTAATATTCAAACTCACCGCCACCCTCAAAGTAAATGGTGCCCACTTCACCGGCAGGTACATCTTCGCCATCTTCTCCCACAATGTGCAGTTGTGCGGTCAGGCCTCGACCGACGGAGCCCTTATGGGCCAGCCAATCCTCGGAGTTAATGGCAACAAATCCATTGCCCTCGGAGCCGGCGTAATACTCGTGGATAATCGGCCCCCACCATTCAATCATCTGTTCCTTGACCTTAATCGGGCATGGGGCTGCGGCGTGGATGGCGCACTCTAGGCTAGATACGTCGTGTTTGAGACGGTCTGCATCATCGAGTTTGAGCATTCGGATAAACATGGTTGGCACCCACTGGCTATGGGTCACCTTATATTTTTCAATTGCAGCGAGAGCTGCCTCCGCTTCAAAGTGCTCCATCACAACACAGGTCATGCCGCCGAGCATAAAACCCATGGTGAAGGTCAAAGGTGCTGCGTGATAAAGCGGTGCTGGTGTCAGATAAATCGTGTCTTCGGTCGCGCCATAGAGCATCGTAAAAAGGTTGGGCCCATCTTCCGCTCCAAATTCGCCTTCGGGAAGGGCCTTCAGAACACCCTTTGGTCGGCCCGTTGTGCCGGAGGAGTACAGCATCGACGCACCCGTACTTTCATCACTAATCGGTGTAGTCGGTTGTCCCTCGAGGGTTTCTTCCCAACTCTCGAAGCCCGCGATGACGCCATCCAGCATGTAGGCATTGGTTACGTTGGGCATTTTACCGAGTAGCTTATCAACCACGCTTTGGCGGTCTTTTGAGGTGATAAACACCTTGGCGTTGCAGTCGGTCACAATGTACTCAACTTCCGCCTCCTGGAGGCGATAGCTGATTGCCGTAAAATAAATCCCTGATCGCAGCGCCGCCAGACAAATTTGGAGGAATCTGGGGTGGTTTTCGAGCAGGATTGCAATATGGTCACCCCGTTGCAGTCCGAGGGACCGAAACAACTGTGCACCTTGATTCGAGCCAGCTTCAAGCCCCGCAAAAGTCACGGTCTCCCCACTCGCGGCCATAATGTAAGCTGGTTTGTCGTTAAACTTCTGGGCTAGTTCTGTTGGGTGCACGGTAGCAATTCCTCTAAGATTTATTTTCTAACCGAACAATGCCTTTGGTCTCCCCAAACATCAAGACTATCGATAAGCTGTATAAAGGTTGAACAGATCAATCAGTATGTGGTCGAATATCTTCAGCTAAACTAAAAATGCTAGAAAAGAAGCTGCCTATGCAGGAAGAACGTCGCAAACATACTCGATATGATGAACTGGATCTGGAACTCAATGTTGCTCGTCGTGGCATCGCGGGCTTCCTAAAGCTTAATCCGACCGCCGACTGCCTTGATTTCAGCCTATCCGGACTTCAGTTCGGTTGTAGTCAACCCTACAAAATTGATGAGAAGCTGGTTCTGGACCTTAAGGTCAGGGACCTCGAGCTAAATGAAGTGAATGCTGTTGTGGTTGAAAGCGAGCTGATCGAGCCGGGCCTTTATTGCATTAGAGTCAAGTTCTGCTTTCAGGACCGACATATGAAAAATCCCCGCATCATGCTTGCGCTGCTCAAAATTGAGGACAGTCTCAGGGTAGAGAAGCTGTATCCTTCCTAAGTAATACCGCAACCAACGCTGAAAAACCTAAGCCCCACAACCATTCCCAAGTTCTTTCCGAATAATGGGGTCAGGTTATGAATATTTTTCACGTTCAAACTTGATGAGTTAGCGCAATGTGTTCTAATTCTCTACAGCAGCTCCAGAGCCCCGTCTAGCAACGCTTTGCCGCCTCGAACCGCACCGCAAAATATTCGTTAGATTCAAAACGTGACCCCAGATTCAATTAATAGCGCTGGGACAATCGAATTTTTGAATTGTCTATATGTTGTGCCCTCCAGACCCCTGCGGCACTATATGTTGTCACTGCCGCGGTATCGGTCGGAGCCTTATGCTCTCAAATTTGCCGCCAAGTCAGGTAAAAGTAAGTGAACAAAAGCCGGTTTTGGACAACTTATCCACAACGTGCACACAGACTTATGCCTCACGAATCGCGGCCTAAACGCGTAACATTGTACTCAGTTTTGACGCCTGAATAAGGCGTTGTCTAGAGACAAAAATAGCGCCGAAATTTAACAATAAGAAACTGGCAGCACACAGGATAAATAATGGACTCTACTGCACCAAAGTCGGCACTGACGTCGATCCCCAAGACCGTTAATGACATCGTATTTCAAGAAACATCCCTGGATATCTGGGAAAACAAATATTGCCTCAAGACCAAACAGGGTGAACGCGTTGACGCCGATATGGATGGCACCTATCAGCGAGTTGCCAAATCCCTTGCGGCGGTAGAAGCCAAAGACAAACGCCAGCAATGGGAGGAGAAATTCCTCTGGGCTCTGCGTCATGGCGTGATCCCCGCCGGTAGAATCATCTCTAATGCAGGTGCCCAGGAACATAAGCCAGCGACCTCCACCATCAACTGCACCGTCTCCGGTACCATTCTGGATTCTATGGAAGACATCCTGCACAAGAACGTTGAAGCAGGGTTAACCCTAAAAGCTGGCTGCGGCATCGGTTATGAGTTTTCAACGCTGCGGCCCAAAGGCGCCTATGTCACCGGCGCCGGTGCATATACCTCCGGTCCACTGTCCTTTATGGATATTTATGACAAAACCTGCTTTACGGTTTCTTCAGCGGGCGGTCGCCGGGGCGCTCAGATGGCCACATTCGAAATTGGCCATCCTGACGTAACTGAGTTTATCCGGGCAAAGCGAGAAGACGGTCGCCTCCGTCAGTTCAACCTATCTTTGCTTATTACCGAAGAGTTTATGGAAGCCGTCAAGCAGGATGCTGACTGGCCCCTCAGTTTTCCGATGACACCTGAAGAGGTCGAGAGTGACGGTATTGATGTGACCGACACCACCAAGGTGCTCTGGCGTGACTTCCCCGTAAAAGACAAATACGTGTCCAATGAAGAAGGCCTGGTAGCTTGCCGTATTACCAAGACCATCCGCGCCAAGCGTTTGTGGGACATGATTATGAGTTCTACCTACGACTTTGCCGAGCCAGGATTTATCCTGATCGACAAGGTCAACCAGATGAACAATAACTGGTACTGCGAAGATATTCGCGCAACCAATCCCTGCGGTGAACAACCTCTACCTCCCTATGGCAGTTGCCTGTTGGGCTCGGTTAACCTGTGTCGGTTTGTCCAGGACCCCTTTACACCAAAAGCTCGATTTAACTGGGACGAGTTCCGGGAAGTTGTTGCGGTCTTTACTCGCATGCTGGATAACGTTGTGGAAATTAATGGTCTACCACTTCCAGAGCAACGGGAAGAAATTAACCGTAAGCGCCGCCATGGCATGGGTTACCTGGGTCTAGGATCCACCATCACAATGATGGGTATGTCATACGGTGACGAAGGCTCCGTGGCATTCACCGAAGAAGTGACCAAAGAGCTAGCGGTAGTTGGTTGGCAAACCGGTGTTGAGCTGGCGAAAGAAAAAGGCTCCGCACCCATTATGGAAGAAGAGTTTGAGATTACAGGCTCCCTGCTGCGCCAGCGCCCCGAATTAAAAGCCGACGGTTATAAGCTTGGCGACAGGGTGAAAGGCAAGGTTCTGCACTCCAAGTACAGCCGCTACATGCAAAAGATTGCAACCGTCGCACCGGAACTGATTGAAGAAATGACCGAGATTGGTTGCCGCTTTACTCACCACAGTTCTATTGCACCCACGGGCACGATTTCCCTGTCACTAGCAAACAACGCCAGCAACGGCATTGAGCCAAGTTTTGCCCACCACTACTCTCGAAACGTTATTCGTGAAGGTAAAAAATCCAAAGAGAAAGTAGATGTTTTCTCCTTCGAATTACTCGCCTATCGAGCCATGGTGAATCCTAATGCGGCGCCCTATGTAGAAGATGCCGCCAGCAAATTGCCGGAGTACTTCAAGACTGCTGACGATATTAGCCCGATCAATCATGTTGATATTCAGGCGGCTTCTCAGAAGTGGATTGATTCCTCCATCTCAAAAACCGCTAACGTCCCAACGGAGTATCCCTTTGAGCAGTTTAAGGATATTTATCTCTACGCCTATGAGCAGGGTCTGAAAGGTTGCACCACTTTCCGCTTTAATCCCGAGGCTTTTCAGGGTGTGTTAGTAAAAGATTCTGATCTCGAGAAAACCATTTATCAGTTCACCCTGGAGGATGGCAGCAAAATTGACGTTAAAGGCAATGAGGAAATCGAGTACGACGGCGAAACTCATAGCGCGGCAAATCTTTTTGATGCTTTGAAAGAAGGCTATTACGGAAAATTCTAGTCAAGCCCACCAAAGCTTAGAGGACAACTATTATGGCAATAAAAATTAGTCAAAAAATCACGGGCTACAACCTCAAGAGAGATGAAGTTGAGGAACCCGTAAAAGTAGCTTCACATGATGTGATGCACGAAGAGATCGAGCGCCCTGAAGAACTTAAAGGTTATACCTATAAGATCAAAACGCCCCTGAGCGATCATGCGCTATACATTACCGTCAATAACATTGTGTTGAACAGTGGTACGGAGTACGAACAGGAATATCCTTTTGAGGTCTTTATTAACTCTAAAAATATGGAACACTTCCAATGGGTACTCGCCTTAACACGAGTCATCAGCGCAGTGTTCCGCAAGGGTGGCGATGCAACCTTTATGGTTGACGAATTGAAACAGGTTTTTGATCCCCAGGGCGGTTACTTCAAGCGCGGCGGCAGATTTATGCCGTCTTTAGTTGCTGAAATTGGAGAAGTCCTGGAAACCCATATGAAAAAATGTGGCCTGATCGAATCCGAGGAATTGAGCGAAGCCCACCAGGCGCTGATTGATGAAAAGCGTGCAGCACTTGCCGGGCCAGCCGCCAATGCAGAAGATCCAGCTGAGGTTGCGGGCTATCCGCCGGGTGCTCAGTTATGCAAAAAATGTAACACCCAGGCTGCTGTCTTGATGGACGGATGTATGACCTGCCTTTCCTGCGGTGATTCTAAATGTGGCTAAGCTCCCCAGATAGCTCCAAACAGGTCAGCTACACACCGGTGACGAGGTCCGTCTGGATCAATAGGCGTATCAGCTAATATGCGTACTTACCTGAACCAGATTAGCCAAATTCTCGACAACGGTGTTGAACGGTCGGACCGAACTGGCGTCGGGACCATTTCTTCCTTTGGCTTAAATGCCCGGTATAACCTGGCCGATGGCTTCCCTGCCGTAACCACAAAGAAACTGGTTTGGAAATCCATGGTATCTGAGCTGCTATGGTTTGTTTCAGGCTCCGGCAATATTCGAGATCTAAAGGCGATCTATGCCCACAACAAACTCTGGGATCTCAACTATGAGGATTACCTAAAGCGGTTAGGTCTTGATGCCAACGATGGCGATATGGGGCGAGTCTATGGTCAGCAATGGCGGCACTGGAAAACTGTGGATGGCCGCGAGGTTGACCAGCTACAGGATGCAATTGACCTGATCCGAGACAATCCAGATTCTCGAAGAATAATTGTTAACGCCTGGAATCCCGGTGAGGCGAGCATCGACGATGTTGCCCTACCACCTTGCCACAGCTTTTTTCAGTTTTACGTTGCCAGCGGTAAGCTATCGCTGCATATGTATCAGCGCTCGGCGGATATGTTCCTCGGGGTACCCCTGAACATCGCAAGCTACGCATTACTGCTTCATATGATCGCGAAGATCACCAATCTTGAAGCCGGGGAATTTATCCACTCCATAGGTGATGCGCATATTTATCTTGATGCTATCCCCCAATGCCACGAGCAACTCAGCAGAGAGCCACTGCCATTACCACAGCTCAAAATTGCTGAGCGTAATCAAAAGGAAATTGATGATTTTGTCATGGGTGACTTTTCACTCACCAATTACCAATGCCATGAAGCAATCAAAGCGAAAATGGCGGTCTAGCGGAAATGAACTCATGATTTATCGATTTCACGTTTTTGAGAAGGTTAACGATGACCGGGTTCGAACACCCTACTCGGACTTCGCCCTCAATTCTGTCTTAACCGGACTACCGGAACAGCTCAACTGGATACTTGATGAGGCTGAAGTGCTGAATGAAATTCTTGATCTCGACAAACAGGAATCCTATCTAAAGATCACCACGGAAATCGAAAAAAATGCTGTGCTCAGCGCCATCAGCAAAAAGCTCAGCCTCAACGGCCTAACCGGCACGTTGATTAGTTAGAGCCTTCAGCTTATAAAGAGCCTTCAGCGGTATAAAGAGCCTTCAGCTAATAAAGAGCCTTCAGCGGTATAAAGAGCCATCAGCTTATTAAGAGCCTTCAGCGGTATAAACAATAAAAAGAGACACTATGACCGGTAGACGCGCCCACTCCCTTGAAGAACACCGTGAGCTTTCAATCAAAGCTTTTTCGCCCGTTGGTGATGAGCAGCCAGAACCATTACAGCTTCGACCCACCGATGTTGTGGTTACGCCATTCGGTAAGTCCGGCACTACCTGGCTCCAGCAGATGGTCCATACCCTGAGGACCGGCGGCGATATGGACTTCGATGATATCTCCAGGGTGGTACCCTGGATTGAAACCAGCCCGCTGTTAGGTCTGGATTTAAATGCAGAGCAACGAGCCAATCCCCGGGCCTTCAAGAGCCATTTAACCTATGAAAAAATCCCTAAGGGCGGCAAGTACATTAACTCCGTTAGAAACCCCGGGGACGCCCTGTTCTCAGCCTACAAGTTTATGGAGGGCTGGTTCATTGAACCTGGCACAGTGACCCTCGAAGAATTTGCCGAGAAGATGTTTATCGACAGCGGCAATTATTGGAAGCACCTGTTGTCCTGGTGGGAGGTCCGCAACGAACCGTTTGTACTATTTATGAGTTACGAAACCATGCAGGAAGAGATTGAGCGGACCGTCGAGCGGGTGGCCAACTTTATCGGTGTGCCCCTCACTCCTGAACTCAAAGCACTCACGCTAGAGAATACGTCCATTGGATTTATGAAGGCCCATAAAGATCGGTTTGACGATGCCCTGATGAGAAAGCTAAGCGAAGAACGGGCGGGTCTCCCCCCCGGTAGCGATAGCTCTAAGGTGCGGGAAGGACGGGTGGGTGATCATAAAGAAAATCTATCGGCTGGGATTATTGAGGCATTGGATAAAACCTGGCAGAAGGAAATCACTCCGGTGACGGGCTGCAAAACCTATGATGAACTGCGGGCAAAACTCGCTTCGGAATCATAAGGTTTCTAGAAAGTGCCATTCTCGAAAGATGGCGGCGTGGCCATGCACTCGTCCAAGGTTGTCCTGTAGCTTCCAAACCGTGCTTGCATCAACTTTAAAGCGCTGTCCGGAGCTGGTCATTCTGACGCCGTGATAATCATGGGTAAAACCATCTCGATCAATCTGTTCCGTTAATGCCTGACGCCCTGCCATGCCTTCCGTACCAACGGTTTTGCTGGTCATCAAACGGAGAAAATCTAAATGCTCATAACCGAACAGGGTGAATGCAGCGAGATTTCCGTAGTTAAATACCGGTTCAGCTTCCATGCCATGGGAAACCACAACAAAGTCAGCTTCATTAAGTGCCGCCAGTACTTTTCCTGGGTCATTTTGCTCAACAATATACTCGCCGGTCCAATGCCGATAGCTTTCGTTCAGCAATAGCGCATGATCTTGATAATCAATCACTCGGGTGCTCCTAGCCAACCCACGGCTTCTTTATAGGATCGAAAGACTCGAATATCCTCCGATGGCCACTCACTCACCTTGGCCATTTCCCGAATCAATAAATCCATAATATGGGAATCTACCAGTATCGCACTCCGGTAGCCCGATCTGTCTCGATTGTGATTGCCAGCAATAAAGACCGCTAAATCCTGCACCTCAGCAAGGGACTCGGTGAGACTAGCCTCCCTTAAATCCCATAGCAGCGGCTGGCCGGGGTAGTATTCTGGCTGCTGGCGGATGTTCTGTTGGGTCTGTAATACATCATCAAGGTTGATGGTACCCCGCAACCGCACGGGCAAATGATCACTTCTACCAATCACTTCTGAAACCCCGGTATCCCGCGCCGACAACCAGCGTCGCGCTTCCGTTGCGCTTAAGAACACCTTCATAACCTGTTCACTAAATCTCGAGATCACAATGCGCAGCAGGCCCGCGTCCGTTTGCGATCCAGCAACAAAGGCAATTCGAGTCTGGTCTGCCAGGGACCAGGCAGCCGCCTTTTTCCCCATGCTGAGAAGTTCAGTTGTGGTCGGAGATAATCCAGTGCAATCAACAAAGTTAAACAGTCTCGATGAGTCTGAGTCACCAATTTCCTGGGCTGCAAAATCAATGTTTTCAAAATTGAAGGGTTGAGCAAAATCTACTACAACGAGATCGGGCTCTTGTTCATGGGTTATCCGCCACGTCGACATATCAATCGTTGATCGAGACAAAACGGTTTTGAGCACGGTCTTTCTTTACGTGCTGGCCATCAAACACCTGACCATTCATGACAATATACACACCGGGCGCTAAAGATTGAGCAGCGGCAAAAGCCATCCCAACGTTAAAGGTTGCATCGGACTGGGCAAAGCGGCCCGGTGCTAAAGCGCCGGTTAAGACAATTGTTTTGCCTTCGATGCCAGCCAACACCTTTGCAGTGTCGGTCATTGTATCGGTGCCGTGGGTCAAAATGATCGATTTATGATCGCTTTCAACAACGGTACGGCGAATAAGTTCACGGTCTGCGTCATCCAGCTCAAGGCTATCTTTGCGCATCAAAGAGACTATTCGGTAGGGTAAATGTACGTGCGCCTGTTGCAGCAACTCGCCAACAACCGACTCACCTACCTCATAGTCGCTCTTGGCGTCGAAGTACACCTTATCAATTGTACCGCCTGTGGTAATCACAAGGGCTTCGTTCTGATCTGACATCACTTTGAACCACTAAACCGCAGCGCATATCATACCGGTTCAGCCAGGCAAATGGCAGGTCAGGCAGCCTTGTCCGACTGGGGACGTAGACTATTTAACAGCACCATCATTTCCTCACGACTTGGCCCAGATTGTAATCGAGTAGGCGCATTTCGTTTTCGACCCTTCAACATATAGCGGAAAATTGTGAGTTTGATTTTCCAATCATTAAGAAACTCACCGGGCTTTTCTAGCAGGTTAAACGTCTTCATTACCCCGCGAAATACATGCAACTCCGCCCTTGATGCAGCGGCAATCGCATCGCCAAAGGACAGGGCGAGATACTTCTTAAAGCTCGTTGCCTGTTCTAGTTCTTGCCCCTCTAGAATTGCGTTGGCTCGTTTAATGCCTCGTTTATCTTCTTCGAGGCTGGCTTTAAAGATAGGACGGATCTCATCTTCAGTTTTTTGCTCAAATACCAGTGCTCGCTCCCGCGGATCGGTAATGTCATTGATGACATCCGCGAGCAGGTGGGCATGCAGTGCGCCGGTGCTACAACCCCGTCCGTAAAGAGGGTTGGTTCTGACATGGGCATCACCCACGGCAAAATAGTTCAGCACCAGTGGCTCGCCGTCTTCAACAAAATGCCGCCAAACCGCATGGATATCGGCAAATCCAAATGACACGGTGGTTGCTTCAGCTTTGTCCGCCGCCATCCAGTTATTCAGCCCTGGGATCTCCCGACAAATTTCATCGTAGGTTTCTCCTGTCTTGATGGCTTCGCGAAGTTCTGTTTCTCCATCCGGTACACAAATGATGACAGCAAAGTGTCCATCTTCACCGGGAAAAACACCGTACTTCATATAACCGAGGTCGCCAGCAGATCGCTCCTGCTCATGGCGAGAGGGTTCTGCCACGCCGGGCAGCAACTTATAGTGTCGTGTGTAATAAACAATCTCAGCATCGTCATCTTCGACCCGCGGGGTCACACCAATCTCTTTGAACCACTCTCGAAACTGGCTAGACCTACCACCGGCATCAATAAAGATATCCGCCTTAATGTCGGTTCGTTCGCCACTTTGGATCACTTCAATTGCTTCCACTGCTGGCCTACCATCAATCTCGGTAAACTTTGCACCAACAACATTGGCCTGATCATTAATCTCAATATTCGGCTGGCGAGTCACGTATCGACGCAACACGGTTTCAATTGTTGCGCGGCGGCACATCAACAACCAGAGTTTGTCATCCGAGGGTTGAGGCAGATATTGATCCTGCAATTCCGGTGGCACCATATCGCTGAAGCTCACCTTCCGCGCGCCCGCCTCCCAGAACTCTTCAACCAGATCTGGATAGTTGTCCTGCAGGATATTACACATCAAGCCAAGAAACGCATGGGGGTGGCGGAATTGCGCAGCACCACGGCGCTTCCATTCGAAGAACGCTTCATTAGCACCGCCCTCAGGGGGCGGAACATCTCGTTCATAAAGTGTGACGCGATTACCTTGCTTTGAAAGGGCAAGTGCCGCACAGAGGCCGCAAATACCGGCGCCTACAATTGCTATGTCTTCTGCCAACGTCCGACTCCTTAGCCGCTTACTTCTGAGAGGAATTTCAAAATGCCTTTGTTCACGGCTTCCGGTGCTTCCTGTTGGGTCCAATGTCCCGCTCCAGGAATGAGTTCGTTTATTCGCAAATCTTTGACATGGTTTGGCATGGCTTTGAGTGCTTCCGCTGCCATCATAATGACACCATCACGGTCACCCGCCATAAACATTGCCGGTTGCTCAATCGTTTTGGGCATGTTTTCAGTCATTGCCCAGGTTTCATTATGATTTCGATAGTAATTTAAGGGGCCCCTGAAACCACTTTTCTTGAACTGCTTCACGTAGTAAGCCAAATCTGCAGGCGAACACCAGTCAGCCAGTTTGCCCGGATCGGGGATTTCAGAAAGCAAATCTGAGTCTGGCCCCTTGGGTGCCAGGCCAGTTAAATCTGCCTCACCTGACGCCAGGTAGAGAAACTTACGAAGGGAGACTTCAATATCCTTTTCGAACTCTGCTTCTGCAATACCGGGTTCTTGGAAATAGAGTTGGTAGAAAAACATGCCTTTAAATATCGCCTGCAACGTTTCCAGCGGCGGTGTTTCAGATCGCGGTGAAAACGGTACAGATAAAGCGCCTACTGCCGTAAACAATTCTGGGTGATCCTTGGCACAACTCCAGGCCGTTGGTGCACCCCAGTCATGGCCAATAACAATTGCGGTTTTGTAACCCAGCGCCGGAATCAATCCAGCAATATCATTCACAACTTCTATCTGGTTATAGGCGGCAATATCCCCGGGAGCATCGCTGTCGCCGTAGCCCCGCATATCCGGCGCGACACATTTGAAACCGGCATTGGCAATAGGCTCAAACTGATGGCGCCAGGAATACCAGGACTCAGGAAACCCATGCAGCAGCAAGACTAATGGACCCTCGCCCTGCTCGGCAATTTTTAACTCAATGCCGTTGGTGGCAATGCGGCGTGATTCGATAGTCATTAAATGGAAACTCCCGGCAAGACTTCGCCCCGGGGCGTATCGCTATATCCGTTTGCAGCACTGTAGGCAATCTGGCCCCCTACCAAAACCGTATCCACGCCGATGGCATCTCGGACATAACGACTTCCTTCACCGGGAACATCCTGGGTGTAATACTCATCACCACGGGCGATGGTCTCGGCATCAAAAATGGTAACGTCCGCAACATAACCATTCTTCAGCAGTCCGCGTTCCGGAATACCCCAGATACTGGCGGGTTCACTGGTAATTTTTTTCACCGCAGCCTCAAGGCTTAACAAACCTGTTTCCCGAACGAATCGAGACATCAAATAGCCGGTGTCACCGTAGGTTGAGAAAGACAGGATATGGGCACCACCATCACTGGCTCCAATGTGGACATTGGATTTGCCCAGCAGACTGCCAACCTTGGCATCATCATTGTGGCCCATGTTTGCTGCCAGAAAATGTGCGTCCAGGTCTTCTTCAATGGATAGATCAATCATCGCGTCCAGGGCTGAGCAGTTTCGGATTGCGCCAATCTCCGCGAGGTTTTTACCCACTAGACCCTGATTGGCCTCGGTCTTGACCTGTCGAAGGACCAACATATCCCAAAGGGGGCCCATGACGGCTGCCTCGGCCGTCAGCTTCTTGCGATTCTCAGGATCAAGGAATGCGCCCTTAATTTCTTCCGGCGTACCAAATCGCATAATCCCATACCAGCTCGCCAGTCGGATAAATAGCAAACTGGGCACAGCAAAGCTAAAGCTAATATCAATCGGACGGGTTTGAACCTGTGGCCAGACCCTGGCTCCCCGGGCAAATTGCTCATCTACCCGTTTCATAATTTTTTCTACTGCAGCAATTTCAGTATTGTTCACAAACAACGGCGAGAAGGTGGTGGTGATTTTATGTTTGAGAGAAATCTCAGCCAGTTGATCAATTCGTGCAACGGTTAAATCCGCATCAAAAAACTCATTTACAATTTGCAAAATCCGGCCGTATTCGCCTAACACCTCACTCAACGCATCTACTTCAGATGCAGCGGCGTATCGGCTAGGTACCGGCTGAAGTTTTTCGTCCATATCAACAAAACTGGTCGACAGGCCAATTGCACCGGCCTCAAGACATTCACGCAAAAGCGCTTTCATATCTTCCAGTTCCTGCTCAGTGGCGGTGCGTTGCATGGCGGCATCACCCATGACCCAAAGACGCAACACCGAGTGGCCAACTAAAGGTGCTACGTTAATCGCAAGCCCCTGCTTAATTCTGGCAATAAATTCAGGGAAGGTTTGCCAGGTCCATTCAATGCCTTTTTCAAAGGCAACAATCGGCATCTCTTCAATTTGATTGAACATGCCAACCAACTTCATCCGATGCTCTTCCTTTAACGGCGCAAGGGACAGTGAACAGTTACCGGGCACAATTGTGGTAATGCCATGTTCCATTGCAGGTTTTGCACATCCGTCCCACAACAATTGAGCATCGAAGTGTGTATGGGGATCAATAAATCCGGGGGCAACGGTTTTGCCGGAAGCATCTATTGTGGTGGATGCCGCTTCAGTCACATTTCCGGTTTTCACAATTCGGCCATCTTTAATCGCCACATCGCCGAAAAAGCCCGGTAATCCAGAGCCATCTACAATCAAACCATTCTTAATTACTACATCCAACATTGTTCCATTCCCCCTAAAATCGATTATAAGAAACAGTCAAGGCATCCCTGACCCGCTCCCAACTAGCTCCCATTAATTCATCAACCGATGCAGCGTTTGTGCTTTTCATCAGTGCATCTACTGCAACGGCATCCAGAGTTACTTCAGACAAACCACCGTTATCGAACTCAATGCAAACGATCATTTCTGCGATGCCCTCGTGGGCTGCGGTCACCTTTGCATGTTTAATCTTGGCGCTCATGCGCCAGCCGATTGCTCTTGCGCTTGTTCTACCAGCGGCGGCTCTAAAAAGATGACGTCACTTGGCAGGATGGCACTCAGTTTTTCGTGGCTATCTTTACCGGCAACCCGGCGCATAAAAACATGGAGGTTCCAGCTTTGTAATTGAGACACGGCTTCTTCAACGGGTACGCTCGGTAACTCTCTTGCTGCGACCGACTCCCAGTTATCCCCATCCAGGGGGAAAGTTGAAGACCTTGGCACCGATAATGGTTTTGCTACTGTCATGACGTACGCCTCCTTAATGAGCACACTCTTCGGTTGCTCTGGTATTGGTGCTCCTGCTCGACTTTTCGCTGCTACAAATTTTGTTCATCCGAATGGTTCTTAAGGTTTCTTGAAACCCCCGCAAACTAGATTGGAGTCTCTGCCTAGACACAGGAGTCGCAACACCCGCCAGGGATAAGGTAATGGCGTAGTTAACCTGAGCTTCAGCCTCTCGACTGGTGATATCACCCACAGCCCAGCGAGCAAAAGCAGTAGAAAATAGTTGTCTTAGGTGGACAGCCAATTCCAGAGAATCGGTGAAGGTCAACAGAAACCCATCCGCAACCGCATTATCAATCAGCTGCTTCCAGTGCATAAGTCGAGTTCGTTCGGTTCCGCCCGCCTGGGTATTCGTTTTTAAGATGACGTTGCGGTAGAACTGCTGATCAAGATCAATCAGTTCCCGTGCAATCGACACGGTCTTGGAAAACATGGTGAGACTATCCGCGCGTTGCCGGGCTAGCGTTTCTTTGAACCGGGAAAGGTCTGCGTCCATGACAGCGGACAGAATTGCCTGCTTAGAACCAAACAAATTGTAAGGTGTGGCAATACTCACGCCCGCCTCTTCCGCCAGCGCTCGCATTCTGAATCCAGAGTCTCCAGATTGAATGAGTGATCTTGCAGCAGCGGTAATACGATCACGACGTTTGTTCTTACCTTCTTCTCTTACGCCCATATTGTTACTCCCTCTTTTTGATGTTTAGTACTGGTCTTTAGTCCACGGTTTCCCGGGATAGATAAAATATTTTCTCAATCTCTTTGATGTTATTCAGTGTGAGTTGCTTCAAATCATGGTCATCGGGACTAGACAGCCATTGATCAAAGCTGTGGATATTTGCGGACACAATCATGCCGGCAAATAAATTGGCCTGGAGATCAGAGATTGTATAGTCATGACGAAGGTACTCAGCGAGTAGTGCAACCTGAGACTTTTCATAGTCGATCCAGGCCGGTAACAGTTCTACCTGGGTGCGTAGGTAGAGCGAGTGATCCACCATCTCCTGACCGCTATCCGCCATTAAGGTGGCAAACTCCTGCTGAATCATTTCAACAAACTCAAAGAACGGTAATTTTCCTTTTGATTCGTTGATGCGCTCCGTCAGGGAAACCACAGCAGGTTCACTGATACCCGAAAACAATTCAGCTTTAGAAGCAAAATGAGTAAACAGTGTTGTGACGTGAACGTCGGCGGATTCTGCGACCATTGCCATCGTTACATTTGCAGCGCCGTGAACCCCAGCCAGTTGCAGCGCGGCATTGACTATCCGCAGCCGTGTTGCTGCCTTACGCTGGGTACGTAGTGGGTACTTTTCCAGAGCCGATTCTGAATCGGCTGATAACGCCGTGGTTGTGCTCATTGGCTTTACCTAAAGATGCATCGCACTTAAGTCTACTAAAGTAGAATTATCTATTTTGATAGTAAATTCAAGCAACGGATGTCATATTCGAAAAAAATAAGTGGGATACCCTTGGCAGAGCCAGAGAAGTTCGACGTCACACCGGGTTATAGAAAGTACGTTATTACCCTGATGCTTATGGTCTACATTGTTAATTTTGTAGACCGACAGATCTTTTCCATCCTGATTGAGCCTATTCGTGCAGATATTCACCTATCTGACACCCAGTTAGGCCTGCTGGGTGGCATTGCCTTCGCAATCTTCTACACCTTTGCTGGAATTCCTATTGCTCGCTGGGCGGATGTCGGTGTTCGCAAGAACATAGTCGCCCTCGCGCTTGTCATATGGTCTGGTATGACCATGTTTACCGGGACAGCAAAAGGGTTTGGTGGACTGATGCTGGCGAGAATCGGCGTTGGCATTGGCGAAGCCGGTTGCTCACCCCCTATCCACTCCCTGATTTCTGACTACTTTCCACCGGAAAAACGCGCGACCGCGCTTTCCATCTATTCACTCGGTATTCCAATCGGTGGCGCAATCGGCACCCTGGCTGGGGGTTGGATTGGGGCAGAGTACGGCTGGCGAATGGCTTTTTTCCTGGTCGGCTTACCGGGCATTATCCTGTCACTGGTTGTGTTCTTCACGCTGCGGGAACCGCCCCGGGGCCATTCTGACCCCGTGGTTGTCGAGAATACGCCAAATAACGCCAATGAAAGCCTGCCCCTTGGCCAGGTCATTCGCTTTATGTGGAGCATGCCTTCGTTCCGTCATCTCTCCTTTGCCGGTGCCCTCCACGCCTTTGTAGGCTATGGCGTGGCGCTGTTTCTGCCGTCATTTTTTATTCGGGTGCACGGCTTTAGCCTGAAGGAAACCTCCACCTATCTATTTGCCATTGGCCTGACGGGAATGATTGGTACGTTCCTCGGTGGATATCTGGGGGATCGCTACGGAAAAACTGATAAGCGCTGGTATATGGGCATCCCGGGCATTGCGACCTTAATGGCTGTACCTTTTGCTGTGCTGTTCTATACCACCGACAACCCCATGCTAGCGCTACTATTTGCGATTCCAGGCTATATCCTCGGCCCAATGTACCTGGGACCGACCTTTGCCATGACCCAGAGCCTGGTCACCCCAGCAATGCGGGCTCTGGCGTCGGCAATCCTATTATTTGTGCTTAATTTGATTGGACTTGGTCTGGGTCCCGTCGCTGCTGGTGCATTAAGTGACCTCCTCAAACCAGAATATGGAGAAATGTCTATTCGCTACTCACTATTTATCCTTGCGGTGGTGGGTAACTTCTGGTCAGCCATTCACTACTATCTCGCCTCACGCACCCTGCGAAAGGATCTCACCGCCAGGGATGCACTTTCCGCGGTGACAAGTAGCTAAGCCCAACCCACAAGAAGAAGTTTCACTTTTCCTTCATATTCTCTTCATTTTCACCGGAATTGGGACTATAGTACGCCCCAATCTGGTGAATCTTCATTTTTGAGGAATATGTGAAACAACGGTCTATACAACATCCGGTCTCCACCGTGGGCATTGGTGTCCATACCGCGGACAAGGTACAACTCACTTTTAGGCCAGCTCCCGCCAATACCGGTATTGTTTTTGTCCGCACCGATATTGCTGGACTACCGACAATTAAAGCCAACGCAACTTTCGTTTCAAACACAACACTCTCAACCAGCCTGACAGAAAATGGCGTCACGGTTTCCTGTGTTGAACATTTGATGGCAGCCCTCTGGGCCGTTGGAATCGATAACCTATTTATCGATGTTGATAGTGAAGAAATTCCCATTATGGATGGCAGTGCTGCACCCTTTATCTACCTGATAAAAAATGCCGGAATAGTTGAACAGAACACCGCCCGACAATTTATCAAGATCCTTGCCCCTATTGAAGTCAGCGATGGCGATGCCGTCGTTAAGCTGTTGCCATTTAAAGGCTTTAAAGCTGGTTACACTTTTGTCTATGACCACAGCGTGTTTAATCGATACCCTAAACATACCTGCCTGGATTTTTCAGAAACCTCTTTTATTGAAGAAGTCAGTCGAGCACGAACCTTTGGTTTAACGCGAGACCTCGATCAGGCCCAGGCAATGAATAAGTGTCTAGGGTCTAGTTTAGAAAACGCCATCGGGGTTGATGATTACAACATTCTGAATCAAGATGGTCTTCGCTATGAAGATGAATTTGTTAAACACAAACTACTTGATGCAATTGGTGATCTTTATTTAGCAGGCCATCCGATTCTTGGAGAATTTGATGGCGTGAAGTCTGGCCACACCAGCAACAATCTGTTGGTCCGGGCCCTACTCGCACAAACGGAAGCCTGGGAGCTGGTAAGCTTCGAACGGGGCACCGGTGCAATTGATACCACACCATTTGTTATACCTGTGGCGCAGCAGATCGCCGCATAGCCAGTTTTTGGGGGGTAAGGTTAGCGGGCGGAGTGATTACTCCGCCTGTTTTCCTTCAAAAAAAGAGCCCTTCAAAAAAAGAGCCCTTCAAATAAAACTCTCGTCTAGCAGAACAAACTACTTCTTGGTTTTTGCCGCGGCCTCTCTGGCACGGCGCACTTTTTCATTGTCCTGATTAAACAACAATTCTCGTCGTGCCTTCTCTTCAGCTTCGGTAAGTTCTTGCTTGCCAAGTTCGCTCCCCACCTTGCGGCCAATCTGTACCTTCGGCCTCTCGGCAACTAGATCCACCCAACGTTTTAGATGCGGATAGGTTTCCCACATGGCTTCATCAATCAGCCTGCCTATGAGAAACGCCCAGGGCCAGGTGATCATATCGGCAATTGAGTAGTTTGCACCGGCAAGGTATTCATTGGCCGATAGCTGGGCATCCATCACCCCGGACAATCGATCAACCTCCCCGACAAATCGTTTGGTACCGTATTCCAACTGCCTGGGATCATCAGCAATGTTTTTGCCGTAGTTCTTAAAATGGTTCGCATTGCCCATCATCGGCCCGAGATTTGCCATCTGCCAATGAACCCATTGTAGAACTTCATAGCGCCCTCTTGGATCTGTTGGCAAAAACTGACCAGACTTATCGGCGAGATACTCAAGAATTGCGCCGGATTCAAATATCGCCAGGGGCTCACAGCCACCCATCGGTTCATGGTCCACAATTGCAGGCATGCGATTGTTTGGGCTAATGCGTAAAAACTCAGCGCTGAACTGGTCGCCGCCGCCAATATCAACGGGCATCAAATTGTAAGGCATGCCGCACTCTTCGAGCATGATGGAGACTTTCCACCCATTGGGTGTCGGCCAGTAATACAGATCAATCATAGTGTCCCCTTTATGGTTAGCCTGGCTCTAGCCCGGCTTACAGAAGTTGTTCTAACTCTTCCCAGCGAGCCATAAGCGTTTCCACCTCTGACTCAATTGCCTTTAGGTTAGCAAAAACTTTTTGTTGCTCAGCTTCGGTTTGCTCAAAAAAACCAGCAGCCGCTATCTTAGCCTGGAGCGCTTCAATTTTGCCCTCACGTTCTTCAACACGATCAGGTAACTTGGCCAATTCCCGCTCGAATTTCTGTCGCTCGGACTTACGACGCTTGTTCTCCTCATAGCTGCCGCTCTGATCCGCGAGGCCATTCGGCTTAACTTTTTCCTCAGTGCCCTTTCCCCCAGCACTTGCGGTAAACCCATTTGAATTGCGGTACCAGTCACTGTAACCGCCGACAAACTCCTGGATAAAACCATTGCCTTCAAACACCAGCAAACTGGTTACAACATTGTCGAGGAAGTTTCGGTCGTGGGAAACGATGAGTACCGTACCTTCAAAGTCACCCAGCCGCTCCTCGAGTAACTCGAGGGTCTCAACATCAAGATCATTGGTGGGCTCGTCAAGAATGAGAAAGTTCGCCGGCTCCGCAAATAATCGCGCCAGCAACAGTCTGTTTTGCTCTCCACCGGATAAGGTCCTGATCGGAGCCCGGGCTTGATCGCCGCTAAACATAAAGTTGCCGAGATAGCTGACCACGTGCAGGGACTTGCCGCCAATTTCAATATATTCACGGCCGTTAGAAATATAGTCCGAGACCGACTGCTCTGGATTAAGTTGTTCTCGCGTCTGATCAAAATAGGCAATGTCTAGCTTAGTACCCAGCTTAACCTCGCCATTATCTGGCACTTCTTCACCCAACAACATTCGAATCAGCGTTGATTTTCCCGCACCATTGGGGCCAACCAGACCAATTCGATCACCCCGCTGGATGATCAAATCAAAGTCACTGACGACCTTTTCGCCGGCATAGGATTTACTTATCCCCGTTGCCTCAACCACCAACTTGCCTGACTTGGATGCTGCACCAATCTCCAACTGCAGGTTTCGTTGACCCCGTCGCTGGGATCTTTCCTGGCGTAATTTGATCAGGGAGCGCACTCGACCTTCGTTTCTGGTCCGCCGGGCTTTAATGCCTTCACGAATCCAGGCTTCTTCCTGAGCCAATTTCTGATCAAAAAGTTTGTTCTGTTCGGCTTCAACCTCCCGTTCATGGTCGCGCCTCTCCAGGAACGTTTGATAATCACAATCCCAGCGAGTCACACGGCCACGGTCTATTCCTACCACAGAGGTTGCAACCGCCTGCATCAATTCCCGGTCGTGGCTGACAAAAATGAGCGTACCGGCAAAATCTTTCATCACCCCTTCAAGCCATTGGATGGTTGGAATATCCAGGTGATTGGTGGGTTCGTCCAAAAACCAGACATCCGGCGCCAGCACCAGGGACCGGGCGATGGCGACTCGCTTGAGCCAGCCACCCGAGAGGTTTTGAACATTTTGCAGGGGATCCATTTCAAGCCGGTCCAATACCGAATCAATGCGATGTTTAAGTGACCAGCCATCCACGGCTTCGATGGCGTGTTGCAATCGATCCAATTCTTTTAGGGAAATATCCTCTTTGGCCACCGCAACCTCATAGTCCCCTAGCAATTGGCCTACTTCAGCAAATGCACCGGCCACCGCAGCAAAAATGGTTTGATCGGTACGCGCCGGCAAACTTTGTTCAAGGGCAGCAAATCGCAAACCACTTTGTCGCCATACCGTGCCGGAGTCTGGCGCCACGTTGCCGAGCATGACGTTCATCAGGGTTGATTTTCCGCAACCATTACGGCCACTCAAACAGATTCTGTCACCGGCCTGGATCGTGAGATCAGCGGCATCAAATATGACATCCGTACCGTAGGTCAGGGTAAGGCTACTGAGATTTAGGACCGACAACTTATCGTTCAGTCTGGTATTTGGCTTTCCAATCGGCGTAAGGCATACCGTAGACGATCTGCCGTGCCTCTTCATAATCCATCTCGATTCCTTTATCCTCTGCCGCCGCCAGATACCACTTGCTTAGGCAGTTGCGACAAAATCCGGCGAGATTCATCAGATCAATATTCTGCACCTGTTTGTTTTCATCCAGGTGTGCGACGAGTCGTCGAAACGCAGCAGCCTGCAATTCGATCTCAGTTTGTTCGTTCATGGTGTTGTCTCAATTGGGTACATCGGGTTAGTGGCGGCGATTTTAACGCATCGCAAGTTTACTTGCCTTCAATCAATAGCGGAATCTTCATGCAACCATTCAAGATCGGACAAAAATGGGTCAGTAATGCCGAACCAGAGCTCGCGATGGGCCGTGTCATCCGCATTGAAGACCGTCGCGTCTCCATCTATTTTGATTTGGTCGCAGAGGATCGCACCTATGCCGTCAGCCAGGCACCCCTCTCCCGGGTAAAATTCTCCCCGGGCGACGAGATTGCAACCCAGGACGGCATTAACATCACGATCACGTCAATTAATGACCGGGATGGAATTTTTGTCTACCACGGCATGTATGACGGTACGAGCACGTCGGTGATTGAAACCGAGCTAGACCCGAATGTTCGTTTTAGCAAACCAGAGGACCGACTGTTCACCTCACAATTTGATAGTAATGCCAGCTTCCATCTAAGGGTCCTGTCCCGCGCGAATCTGGCCCGAATCTCCACATCTCCAATTCGTGGCATGGCTGGACCTCGAATAGGATTAATACCTCACCAGTTATATATCGCCAGCGAGGTCGCCAGTCGATTTGCTCCAAGAGTGTTACTCGCTGACGAGGTGGGTCTGGGTAAAACCATCGAAGCTGGTCTGATTCTGCACCAACAACTGCAAACGGGACGAGCAGAACGCGTTTTAATTATTGTCCCAGAAGCCCTCACTTTTCAGTGGTTTGTAGAAATGATTCGCCACTTCAATTTGCAATTCACCATTTTGGACGATGAGCGCTGCATGGATATTGTCAGCGATATGAGCGAGTCCGCACCGAACGACGACGATGAAGACATTGATCTAATGATGGATCGATACAACCCCTTCGAGGCGCAGCAACTGATGATCTGTAGTCTCAACCTGTTTACGGAAAACGAGGACAGACTTGCAGAAGCCCTGGAAGCAGATTGGGACCTGGTGATTGTTGATGAAGCCCACCACCTTCGTTTTGAGCCCGACAACCCCAGCCCGGAATACCGCGTGGTTGAGCAATTGTCGCAGATATCCAAAGGTTTGCTACTGCTGACTGCAACCCCGGAACAGCTCGGCAAAGCTGGACACTTTGCGCGACTTCGGTTGCTTGATCCAAACCGATTTAATGACTTCGATGTGTATCTAGCGGAAGAAACCAGTTTTGCCGCGGTAGCCGAAGCCGCCACGGCGTTGCTCGAAGGTGAAGAAAATAAACCCGAAGCGCGGAAAATTATCCAGGACCTGGTGAAACAGGAAGGGAGCGACGAAGAATTAATCAGCGCACTGCTAGATCGACACGGTACGGGTCGAGTACTGTTCAGAAACGTTCGAAGCGGCATTAAAGGTTTTGCGGACCGGGTGCCATTACCAGTACCCCTGAGTTGCCCCGCTGCCTACGGCGACATCCTATATCCCGAGGAACAAATTGAGGACTGGCTAGATGTTGATCCGCGGGTCGATTGGCTAGCGGAACTGCTGGAACAACGGCTGGATGACAAGTTCCTATTGATCTGCCGAAGCCGCACAACTGCCATCAACCTCGAAAAAAAGCTAAACAGCAAAATTCCTAATCGCACCACACTGTTCCATGAAGGCATGGATTTGATTGCCCGGGACCGGGCCGCTAACTATTTTGCTGACACCGATGGTGGCGCGCAATTAATGCTGTGCTCAGAGATTGGCAGTGAGGGTCGAAACTTTCAGTTTGCTAGCGACCTGATTTTATTTGATCTGCCGTTAAGCCCGGACTTGCTTGAACAACGCATTGGCCGACTCGATCGAATTGGCCAGCGACGGGATGTGCAGCTCCATATTCCCTACCTTGAAGGCACCCAGTCCGAGAGCCTATTCCGCCTCTACCACGAGGGCATGAACCTATTCCGCGCCCCCAACCCCGTGGCGCAAAATCTATTTGCCACCGAGGATTTTCCGCCGGCAGATATTGAAGCCTCCATTGAGACCCTGGCAAAAGATAATCTGGCCGCCCTGGAAAATATCCAGGCCGGACGGGACCGATTACTCGAACTGCATTCTTTTAACGAGGAACAATCAAATTCAATCATCGACCTGATTGATGCCTCGGACCGGAACCCGGCCATCGTCGACTATATGGAAGCCTCATTTGATCATTTTGGTCTGGAGTCCGAGGAACTGGCCCATCACGTCTGGCACCTAAAGCCAACGGAAGGCATGGCCCGGAACGATTCTGTCAGTGCTGAAACCATGGGGCATTATTACTACCCGGAGTTACCGGAAGAAGGGATTCGCTACACCTATCACCGGGACACCGCCCTGACACGGGAGGACGTGCAGTTTCTCACCTGGGAGAGCCCTTTAGTGGTTCAAGCCCTTGATGCCATTGCCTCGGATTTTGCCGGCAACAGCACAATGATTGCCGTCAAACACCCCTCCCTGAAACCCGGCACCCTATTGTTGGAATCCATTTCGATCGTAGATTGTGTTGCCGAGCGCGCCCTGATGGTGGATAAGTATTTACCCCCAAGAATCATCCGTAATCTGATTGCGCCCACCCTGAATGATATTGAAAGCAAACTTCCCTACGAGCCGATGACCGAGTATTTGCTTAAAATCCCGCCCCATACCTTTAAGCAGGTACTTGAGAGCCAACTGGATGCGATCAAAAGTATGTTAGCCAGGGCCAAAGACCTATCAAAGGTTCGTCTCGACACTATGAAAGAGACCGCAATTGAAGAAATGGACCGTGAGCTGCATCAGGAGATTCAGCGCATGGTGGCGCTGCAAAAGGTCAATAGCAATATTCGGGAGGATGAAATCGAACACCTTCGACACCGGCAAGTTCGATTAAAAGAAAGCATCAGCGGTGCTGAGGTGAGACTGGACGCCATTCGGATAATTGTCGCGGCTTGATTCGAACGCTAAAGCCAGCCCATCAGGTCAAAACCGATAATGCCGACGATTGCCACCAGGCTTAAGATCGAAAGCAGCAATCGGGTCGTTTCACAAAACCGGCAATTCATGGCGGAACACCAAACTCAAAATACTTAAGTGAAAGTGTAGTGCCTGATTGGAATTTTGGGTTTGTGTTTTGCGCTTAAATCTAGTTCTTTAATCTAGCGCTTTAATCTAGTTCAGTGTCGCCGTCGCCAGGCATTGCCTCTCTCGCCTCGAGCACGGCAATATCAAAATTAAAGGTCAAACCGGCCAGGGGATGATTGCCGTCAATGACCAGGGCATCGTCGAGGACTTCCGTCACGCGAACCACCTGCCCATCGGCACCTGACCCCATCTGAAATATCATGCCGACTTCAATTTCCTCAGCATCACTTTGAACCATGTCTTTTGCGATGGTTCGGATCAGTTGTTTTTGCGGCCAACCGTAGGCATCTTCCGGCTCAATCACGACGGAAAATTCGTCGCCTGGAAAATGACCTTTAAGGGCTTTTTCCAACCCTGGGATCATGCTTCCATCTCCCTGCACAAAGGACAGCGCCTCGCCATTTGCAGAAGAATCCACCATATCGCCATTGGCATTGCGAATCACATAATCAAATTTGTAAAACTGAGGCACAGATAAAAACCACTAGCGGAAAAGCCAATATTATAACAGTTCGTCCAGCAGTTGCTGCCACCGCAAACTAACCTGGTGAGGCGATACGTCAGCTGGCAACAGCGGGGGCTTTGTGGTTGACCGGTCAAAATTGCGCACCATCTCAAGGGCAGCCTCCGAGGATCCATATCGATTTTCTGCCGGAACAAACTCCGTGTAGGCGAGACTATCGGGTACCACCGGCGTACAGCCGAACGCCATGGCTTCAAGTATCGCAATACCTTGAAACTCCTGGCGGGCGGTCGAGAGCACGATGTCTGCTGTTGCAAGTAGAGCCAGGTATTCCTGACGATCTGAAATAAAACCAAATTTCCCCAACGAGTCACCGAGTAGGGATTTCGCCCGCTCAAGTTGAGGCGGAATGGTCCGAAAACTCTGGCCGATTAAGTGGCAGGTAAAAACGGGAATTTCCGCCTTGATCAGACTCAGCAAGCCAACGAGTTCATCAAGACCCTTGTCGTATTCCCAACGATGATTCCAAACCAGACTTAGACCCCTCTCAAGTTGGGGCGCTTGCCCCTTAAGTGTGTCAGGCACCTGTATCGGCACACTGATGACGCGACTTTTTTGGCGTAGTTGCGCTTCAATATCCACCGGTACACCGTCGGGCATTTTGGCAAGCAGCGATCCTGCCCCCGATAGAAACGAACTTAGATTGAAGTTTGAATTAAACACCAGCGCAGATGCGGCCAGTGCGCTGTAGATGCTGGTGATCTGCCGCTCCACCTGATGGACCTGATTGGCATCCGGGTAGGCAAATTGGTTTTCGTGGAAATACACAACGGAAGGAGTTGTCGCTAAATTGGGTGCCATCCCTTTTAGGGCCGACAGGTCTGTCATTGAGGTCGCTATCACCAGGTCATAGTGCGATTGGACCCGTTTATCCTGGGACAAGGTGAGACTGTTGCCTCTCACGCGCCAGCTGAAATGCCTGGGCGGCAAGGTGACCAGCACCACTTCCGCTGAATAGCGCGTCTGCAGATCAGCAATGAGTCTCTGGTGCCAGTATTGATGGCTCATTGCATCATAGGGCGACAGAAGCAAAATTCGCATAGCTAAAAAATCCAAAACAGCTAACAAACTAAAGTGTCTCACACTTCTAGTCAGACGCAGGTACCGGTCTCCCCGCCTATTTGTGTAGAATACCGACTCTTTAACACGACAGAGAATCACACATGGGCGGAATGGTCATCATCGGCGGCGGTCAAGGTGCCGGACAAGCAGCAGCCAGCTTTCGACAGGAAGGTTTTGAAGGCGAAGTTATTATCCTCGGCGACGAAGCATATCCGCCTTACCAACGTCCGCCCTTATCAAAACAATATCTCTCCGGAGAACTGCCCCTCGAAAAAGTATTTGTCCGCCCAGAGAAATTCTACACTGACAAAAATGTTGATCTGAGACTGAACACCCGGGTCGAATCTATTGATCCTGAAAAACATACTGTGACCACAACTGCCGGTGACACAATTGGTTATGAAAAATTAATGATCGCAACCGGAAGTCGGCCACGAATTCTCAACATTGAAGGTAGCGACCTGGACGGCATCCATTATTTGCGAACCATTGCGGACGTTGACGGCATACGAAACGCCATGTCCGAGAATATCAACATCGTGATTGTCGGCGGTGGTTACATTGGTCTTGAAGTGGCATCGGTTGCCGTTACCGCCGGGAATACAGTCTCAGTACTAGAAATGGAAGACCGTATTTTGCAACGGGTCACAACGCCAGAAATGAGCGCCTATTACCATCAGCTCCATGAGAGCCGCGGCTTAAATATTCTTACCAACACAACGGTGAGTGGCTTCAAAGGCGAAAACGGCAAGGTCACTAGCGTTATGTGCGGTGACAAAGAAATTCCCGCGGATCTTGTTATTGTTGGTATCGGGATTATCCCAAACATCGAACTCGCTCAGGAAGCTGGCCTGGCCTGCGATAATGGCATCGTTGTGGACGAACATTGCCAGACCTCTGATCCAGACATCTATGCCATCGGAGACTGCAGCAATCATCCCAATCCCCTGTTAAACCGTCGGTTGCGTTTGGAATCCGTTCCCAATGCAATGGAACAGGCTCGAGTTGCGGTCGACAATATGCTCGGCGGAGAAAAGATTTATGCTTCTGTGCCGTGGTTCTGGTCCGATCAATACGAACTTAAATTACAGATGGTTGGGTTTTCTGCTGACGGTGATACACAAATCCTGCGGGGTGATAAAAGCGCTAACGCCTTTGCTGTGTTCTATCTCAAAGGCAATACAGTGGTTGCCGCAGACGCCGTCAACTCGCCCCGAGAATTTATGGTCTGCAAACAGCTGTACGGCAAGGAAGTGGACGCCGCCGTTCTCGCTGACCCAGACTCCGACTTAAAAACCCTAATAAAGCGGTAGTTTTTTGTATGTCGATGGGACTTGAGATTCAAGATGTAACCAAGTCCTTCGGCGACAAATTGGCGGTGAACCGACTATCCGTCAGCGTGCCTCGTGGCAGCATATATGGTTTCCTAGGGCCCAATGGTGCAGGCAAGACCACCACCATCCGAATGGTCATGAGCATCCTGTTTCCCGATAGCGGCTCCATCCGGTTGTTTGATTGTGAAGAGGCCATGGCGTCGAAGGATCGTCTGGGCTATTTACCGGAAGAAAAAGGTCTCTACAAGAAAATGAAAACCCGGGAGTTGATCGCCTATTTTGGTCGACTCAAGGGCATGCCAAGAAAGCAGGCCAACGATCAGGCGGCAAAACTATTGGAACGGTTCGGATTGGGTCAGGTCATGGACCACCGTTGCGATTCCCTGTCTAAAGGCATGGGGCAGAAAGTCCAAATTATCGCCACCCTGCTCCACGGTCCCGACCTTGTGATCCTCGACGAACCCTTTTCAGGCCTCGACCCGATTAATGTCGAAGTGGTACGGGACATTATTCTTGAGCTTAAGCGCAGCGGTAAAACCGTCATTTTTTCTACCCATATCATGGAGCAGGCGGAGCAAATCTGTGACTACATCCTGCTTATGAACAAGGGTAAAAAAGTCTTAAACGGTAGCCTTACTGAAGTAAAACAGGCCGCCAGCGAAACCATCTATCTAGAGTATGAAGGCGACGGCAGCCAGGTTTTACAGAACTTACCCGGTGTCACACGCATCAACGACATGGGCAAAGCGGCGGAACTCTCCCTGGAAGCTGATGCGGACCATCAAAAAATCCTCCAGCAGTTGGCGAGCCAAACCACCATACGAAAATTTTCCGTGAACACTCCTTCTCTGCATGAAATTTTTGTCCGCGCGATTGGCGAGGCAGATTGATGTATCGCGCCCTACTGGTCGCCCAGCGAGAGTTTTTCGAGAACATCAGAACCAAAGGGTTTTGGCTGAGCATTTTGATGATGCCAATTATGCTGGTGATTATTGGCATTGTGCCTGTACTGGTTTCCTCTACACGAACCGTCCAGAGCTTTACGGTTATCGACAATTCAGGCTGGCTACTCAAGGCCGTTCAATACGAACTGAGTTTGAACGATGCGATCCACTATCTAAAAGCACCTATTCTCGACGACCGACACACGCCGCTCGATAAAATCAAACCGTCCCTTGAGGATTTGGAAGATCCTGACTTCACGGATATTGCTAAAAGCATGATGGACCAGACAGCAATCCTGCCGGAGTCCCTTCCCCTTGAAGTTAGAAGTTTTTTCAGCACCCATCGCAGTGAAATTTCAAACTGGTGGCTAGGTTTATCCCCGGTTGATCGAGCCAGCCTCTCACCCCGGATTTCCACAAACTTTTTCCGCTTTGATAACGCCAATGGCCGTAGTCCAGATGTGCTAAACCAGGCAGTCCAGGACAACAAACTCTTTGCCTATTTTGTCATTGGTGCCACACCACGAGAAAATAGCGAGGGCTTTCGATTTGTCTCTAACAATCTAACGGACCGGGAACTGCTTAGTTGGTTTAATCGCAGTGTCACTAAGGTCGTCAGATCAGAGCGCTTGATCAGTAAAAACATCGATCCCGCAATCGCTGAATGGATCAACACTCCACCGGACTTTGAGGCCCGCCAAATTGGCGATGGCGGTGAAGAAGAGACAGTTGATTCCACCGACGTGGTTCGACAATGGGCACCGGTGGTGTTCGTCTACCTATTGTGGATCTCGGTGTTGATCAACACACAAATGCTCTTGACCAACACCATTGAAGAAAAATCCAACAAATTGATTGAGGTGCTACTTTCATCCATCTCCCCCCTTGCTCTGATGGGCGGAAAAATTCTCGGCATCGCCCTGACCGGATTAACCATAATCGGTTCCTGGTTACTCATGGCCATTGCATTTTTTGTCTTCTTACCCCAGCTACTCGGTATTGAACTGCCATTTGATGTAACCAGCGTCGCAATTGACCCCTGGTTTCTGGGTTCGTTTTTTGTCTATTTCCTACTAGGCTACCTACTCTACGCGGCAATTCTTGTGGGCCTAGGCTCAGTTTGCAACAACCTAAAGGAAGCCCAAAACCTAATGTTACCGGTCCAATTGGTTCAAATGCTGCCCATTTTATTAATGGTGCCGATTGGCCGGGACCCCAACGGTACTCTGGCTCAAGTGCTTAGTTATGTCCCCCCCCTAACGCCCTTTGTCATGATGAACAGAGCAGCCGGCCCACCCTCGGCAATGGAATATGTCACCACCACGCTGCTACTGATCGTCTCCGTTATTGCGGCCTTGTGGTTTGCTGCGAAGATATTCAGAATTGGTATTTTGCTGACCGGCAAACCACCCAGCTTTTTACAAATCATGCGCTGGCTACGTACCCCGGTCACAGACGGAGCATCTTTGAGCATGCAGTCCGACATGCAACTAGATAAGTCATTTGAGCAGCCAACCCCCGACCCATCAGATCCTACTCACCATGAACGCTGAAGCCATAAGCCCACAATCCATTCGCGATGCCTACGAAAGAATTCGAGCAGACATCGTCAAGACACCCATTATCCAATCCACAACTTTTTCTGAAATGTCCAGTTGTGAGGTCCTGTTTAAACTCGAAAATCTGCAAATGACGGGTTCCTTTAAGGAGCGCGGCGCTCTAAATAAATTGCTTAGCCTTAGCGACGCGGAAAGAAAACGCGGTGTGATTGCCGCAAGCGCCGGCAACCATGCCCAGGCCGTTGCTTATCATTCAAACCGGCTGGGTATTTCCAGCAAAATTGTGATGCCCAAACACAGCCCACTAGTGAAAATACGCTCAACGGAACACTGGGGCGCGGACGTTATTTTAGAGGGGGAAACCTTTGATGATGCATTCCGCCACTCCCAGGAACTGATGCAGGCAGAAAACCGTGTATACCTGCACCCCTTCGATGATCCTCGCGTTGCCGAGGGTCAGGGCACATTAGGTTTGGAAATTCTTGATGATCCGAAAGCAGAAGGTATAGACGCAATCCTGGTACCCGTTGGCGGTGGCGGATTGATTAATGGCATTGCGACCTTTATTAAGGCCATCAAACCAAACATCATGATTATTGGTGTTGAGGAAAACACCTGCACTGGCATGGCGTCAGCCCTCGCCGCCGGTGAAGCAATTGAAATCCCCGCTCAACCCATCCTCGCAGATGGTATTGCGGTCAGAAAAGTGGGAGCTGACAACCTCAAGAGTGTGAGCCACCTCGTAGACCATATGGTGTCCGTATCTAGTGATGAGATTGCCAATGCCATTATGCTGATGCTGGAGATTGAAAAAACCGTGGTGGAAGGATCAGCGGCGGTCACCCTCGCTGCACTACTGAACAACAAGGTACCTGAACTCGCGAATAAGCGAACCCTGTCCATTATTTCCGGGGGTAATATTGATGTTAACGTCCTATCTAAGATCATCAATCGCGGCCTCTCCTTTGATGGCCGTATTGTCAAACTCAGTACGGTAATCCCGGATCGACCGGGGGCACTGGAACACATTCTGGGGGTTTTTAGAGAATATGGCGCAAACGTCCTCGAGATTCATCACCATCGATTCTCTAGCGAGGCTCCGGTTGGCCAGGTCGGGGTTTCCGTTACCGTTGAAACGAGAAATAAGACTCACATCGATGAGCTGAAAGCGGTACTTAGCAAGCGCGGCTATTTAGTTGGAGCTTAATTGGAGCTTAGTCGGGGCTTAATCGGGGCTTGGTCAGAGCTTAAGGGAGCGGTCTGCTGGACGCCATTGAGGCGCCCGAGAACGAGACCCTCAGGGAGCTCTGACAATAAAACGTATTTTGTGGAAATGCAGAATATCGCCATCTTTTAGCTTTACCCGGTCAACCTTCTCACCATTCACTAAAGTACCATTGGCAGAGCCTAGATCCTGCAGGATTAGATCGTCTCCAACTGGCTCTAGTTCCGCATGCTTGCGGGAAAGCGCTGGTTCTAGAATTGAGATATCGCAGTCCAGTGCCCGACCAACTTCGGTCCGTTCACTGATCGGAATGTGTTGACCCTTTTCCGGGCCGCTGTCGGCAACCAAAAACCAACCGCCGGATACCGCAGAAAGTGCGTGACCAGACAGCACAAGGGTCTTGGCATTATTAGCAGGGTCGTCTTCGATCACTTCAAGCTCGACACCCTGAATCATAATGACATCACCAGCCCGTAGGTTGGTTGGCCCCATAATCAAATCGCCATTCAGTTGTGTACCGGTCTTGGTATCCACATCAGAAATAACAACATTGGCTCCATCAACTTTTAGGTCAGCGTGAAAACCACTCACACCGTTTTCATCGATCACGATGTCGTTGATTGCACCCTTACCAATTGTTTTGCCCGGCGCCACCAGTGCAATCGGCTCTGCGCGCCCATCCTTGAATTGGATCTTGAGCATGAACAACACCCTTCTTATTATTTGAAACCCAACCATAGCGAATATTGCTGCGTCGGTTGCTTCGAGCCCTTGCAAGATATCCATTGTTTTTCTAATGGATTATCAAGGGGTTAACAGATAAACGTCGAGCAAGATTACAGGCCAACTAGCGGTTTGTACAGCATCTGTGTCCCGGTACACTTACAAATAAATTCTTGTAGGTCGTCTCTCATATCGGGTACCTTCATGCCATGACTGAAACGAACTACCGAACTCGGATAAAATCTCTCTGGATAGAATGGAGAACGTTGATCATCTTCCTCACCGTGATGGTGCTGTTCCGTTCGGCCATTGGCGACTGGAATCAAGTTCCCACAGGTTCGATGAAGCCCACCATACTTGAGGGTGATCGTGTTGTGGTCAACAAACTCGCCTACGACCTGAAGGTACCATTTACTACCTGGCATCTCGCTGAGTGGGACAATCCGAGCCACGGAGAAATTGTCACCTTCTACTCACCGGCGGACGAAAAGCTCTTAATTAAGCGAGTGATTGGCGTGCCCGGTGACGTGATAAAAATGCGTAATAATCAGCTTTATATCAATGATAATCCCGCCACTTACAGTCGCCTTGAAGACGACATTGTGAATCAGATTGCCTATGACCAACGTCGAACCCACGCATTCTTTAAAGAACAACTCGGCGACTTTGAACACCCCGTCATGCTGATCCCTTCACCGCCCAATGACTACAATAGCTTTGGGCCTATTGAAATTCCGGAAGGCCAGTATTTAATGCTCGGCGATAACCGGGACAACAGCAGGGATTCACGTCGCATCGGGCTGATCACCCGGGACCGGATAACAGGTCGCGCATTCACCGTGGCTTTTTCCGTTGATTACGAGGCCTATTATTTACCCCGGGCAGATCGTTTTTTCCATTCCCTGAACTAAGTTAAAGCCCCGCCCGACAGCTCTTTAGGACGTAACGCCTAACCACACAATTTATTGTTTGCCAATGGATGTACCATGTCACAACTCCCCCAACGCATTTACAATGCCGCCCATCTAACCGGCGAGTTTACGCTGCGTTCCGGAGTGGTGAGCGATGAATATTTTGACAAGTACCGGTTTGAATCAGATCCCGACCTCCTCGCCGACATTGCCAAAGCGATGGTGGACCTAATTCCCCCCGGCACGGAGATCCTGGCAGGTCTCGAGATTGGTGGTATTCCAGTTGTGACCATGCTCTCGCACTACAGCGGTTTACCCTGCATATTTGTTCGAAAGCAGGCGAAGCAATACGGTACGGCAAAGTTAGCAGAGGGTTGTAACTATGCTGACAAGAGTATGCTGATCGTTGAGGATGTCGTCACCAGTGGCGGCCAAATTGTTCTGTCACATGCTGATCTCATTGCCACGGGCGCAAACGTCCATCAAGCCATCTGTGTCATTGACCGTGAGGCTGGCGGCCATGAAAAACTTGCGGCTGCCGGTATTGAACTGAAAAGCCTGTTCAAGAAATCAGAACTGACTTCCACTTAAGCGCAACAGTCGTTGCTGTTTAGTCGTTGCTGTTTAGTCGTTCTTAGCATTTGATCTAGCGTTAGCCTCCGCCTCCGCAGAAACTTCCTTCTCGATCTGTTCAATTTTTCCGAGTAGACCGTCCCGACGGGTTTGCTTTCGGATCACAAACAACACAAAAGAAAAAAACAGTCCCGCAATCACCATCACCCCCAGCATCAGTAGGGAAAACACGGCAAATACCTTCACCTCCTCCTTATCAACGTCGTAGGCGGAAATTGCCATCCAGATAAAGGCCACCATAAATAGAGAGCCCGTTAACAGCAGGCGGACGTGGGGTTGAGTCAAAAATTTCAGCACGGATCGACAATTCAAATAATGTGGCCACAAGGATACACTCCCACCATCAAAACCCACAATTATCGGATCTAAATCATGCCCCCAACCCCTATTGTTGAATCCCTACTCAAAACCATGGCGGATGCAGGTGGTCCTTCCATTAGCGATCTGCCGCCGGCCCAGGGCCGTGAGATGTATCGCATGATGCATCAGGATCTGAATAAGGTTGATCTGCACGAGGTCAAAGACCTGCAGGCGGGTTCGGTGCCAATTAGGCTCTATCGACCGACCCCGGGAGACAACAAACCCTGCCTGATTTTCTTCCACGGCGGCGGCTGGGTAATTGGCGATTTAGACACCCACGATGCACCCTGCAGGATGTTAGCAAAGGCCTCGGATGTAGTTGTCATTGCCGTAGACTATCGGCTAGCCCCAGAGCACCCTTTTCCCGCGCCCTTCGACGATTGTTACGGGGCATTTAACTGGATCCATGGCCATGCTGATGAACTGGGGATTGATGCTGCAAAACTCGCTGTGGGTGGCGACAGCGCCGGCGGCAATCTTGCGGCGGCCCTGTGTTTAAAAGTTCGCGAAGAATCCGGACCGAAGATCCAACATCAACTGTTAATCTATCCGGTGACCGATGCCGCCATGGACACTGCCTCCTACACCGACAATGCCGAGGGCTATATGTTGACCCGGGCCACAATGATCTGGTTTTTTGATCATTACGTGTCCGGCGAGCAGCGGCGTAATCCACTGGTTTCACCTTTGCTCGCAGAGGATCTAAGTGGACTGCCACCGGCAACCGTATTCACGGCAGAATTTGATCCCCTTCGAGACGAGGGAGAGGCCTATGCCAAACGTCTGGAGGCAGCTGGCGTGCGAACTCTGGCGAAGCGCTTTGATGGCCAGGTGCATGGGTTTTTCACTATGACCGATGTCATGCCGGAGGCCCAGGAAGCGGTGGACCTTGCTGCCCAGCAATTAAAGCAGAGCTTTGTATGAGCATAAGCTCTGAATCCGATTGGCTAAAAGCGATTGAATCCGGTGAGCTACATGAACAGGAGGTTCGAGACATCACCCTGCTGGAGGATGTGCAGGGCATCACTTTTACGGATTGTGTCTTTGCCGAGGTGGTGTTTCAAATGGAGGAACTCAGCGAGTGTACCTTTATCGATTGCCAGTTCCACAGCGGGAACTTTAGCAGCGTCAAAATTCAAGACTGCGCCTTCAAGAACTGCCAGTTTTATGACCCGGACAGTGAGACCGGTTCAATTTTTAAGTTTGCTCGGCTAACAGCCTGTCAGTTTGAGGGTTGTGATCTGTCCATGGCGAACTTCTGCCGGGCAAACCTGTATCGCACGGAACTGTCCCATTGCCAGGCCCAGGGCGCAGATTTTAGCCAGCTGACCACCGAAAGTGATATTGGAGGCAGAATCAGCCTCCATGACTTTACGGTGAGTGAGAGCAATCTAGCCTATAGCGACTTTACCGGGGCGGACCTCCAGGAAGCCTCTATCACCAGCTGTCGGCTTATCCACTCGGTGTTACATGATGCAAATCTGGAGGGTGCAATCCTGACGGATAACGAAATGCACGGTATTAATGCCGATCGACTCACCTTGAGAGGTGCAGACCTACGGGGCTCAGGCGTGGATGGACTCAACGTAACAGAGATTGATATGGCAGGCGTCACCATCGATGAGTCCCAGCAGCGGGTGCTGCTGGAGGCTCTCGGGATAACGGTTATCTAAAATAGGTTCTAACCAGGTAGTTACGCTGGTGGCTCAGCTGCTTCAGCTTTTACAACTTCGAGTAACTGAATATCAAACACCAATACCGCGTAGGGCGGAATGCTACCGGTACCGCCGGCACCGTAGGCTAGTCCCGGTGGGATAAAGAATCTCGCCTTTGCTCCGGGCTTCATTAGCTGAAGACCCTCGGTCCAACCCTCGATCACACCTGAGAGTTTAAATCGAGCGGGCTCACCCCTCTGATATGAACTATCAAATGTTTGATTGTTCAGCAGTCGACCTTCGTAATGGACAACAACTTCGCTTTCTAGAGTTGGTGCATCACCTTCGCCGGGTTCGATGATCAAGTATTGAAGACCTGAGGCTGTTTCCAGAATACCTTCCTGGGCGCGATTAGCTTCCATAAAAGCATTGGCGGTTGCGGCCATCTGCCCCAGTTGCCGCTTTTGGATCTCCTGGATGACAACTGCCTGACGCTCCTCGGAGATGGTCGGCTGTTGGCGAGCAAGGGAGTCTTCCAGACCCTTCATCACAACCTTAGGGTCAACATTTTCGTTGCCGCCTTCAAGGAGCGCATTACCGAATCGATAGCCAAAAAAGTAGGCAACATCATCATCAGTGACAGGTGCAGGAGCAGCAGGCGCTGTCTCTTCCGCAAAACTCATTGTAGAAATTACTGCAAGTAATGCCGTTAAAATACTGTTTTTTATAAACTTTATCATCAATTTGATGTATCCCATCACCGTAAAAAAGAAACATTATTGCATATCCACTGCCCGAGGCTTCACCTCATCGCAAATCCTTGTGTAAATTTATTCTGCACCAGTAAACTCTTTTACCAAACGCCTAGACTAATATTTAGACAGATTGGCAAAAAAGCATCTGGCAATTTGGGTAAAAGCTGTTTACAAAAGGGGTATGCCATTACATTAAGGGAACTCCCGGGCATTGCGAGTTCTAAGTAGTGTGAATCAATTTCCAGCAACGAGACCGAAACTAATTTTATGACACCATTTATGACGCTATGTATGAAGCTAAGTAAGACCACATTTAAGCCAGGGCCAAAGCTCGTGCTCAAGTCGATGCTACTCTCCTGGTTGTTTGTTGCCAGCGTCGCCGTTGCTACCGTTCCAGATGTCGCTATAGAGCCTCTGAAGCCAATGCCCGAGCACGCCAACACCACCCGCAACATTGTGGATGCCCTGGCCAGCCGGCACTATGTCACCACATTGCTGGATGACTCGCTCTCGACCAAGATTTTTGACAACTACATTGAAGATCTAGACCCGTCGAAAAGTTATTTTCTGGCCTCGGATATTCGCAACTTTGAACGCTTGAGATTTGATCTCGACAATGCGCTCCGCCGTGGAGACGTCAGCCCCGCCTACGAAATCTTCAATATTTACCACACCCGGGTCGTAGACCGGTTCGAGCAGACCATCTCAGAACTTGAAGGTGATATGGACCAGTATGATTTCACCGTGGATGAGTCCCTGGTTCTAGATCGATCGGAGCTACCCTTCGCCGAATCCAAGCAGGAGCTCGATGATCTATGGCGGAAACGCATCAAGAACGATGTATTAAATCTAAAGCTCGCAGACAAGGAGCTAGACGCCACCCAGGAGCTTTTGGTTAAGCGTTACAAAAATCGACTGTCCCGTACCCTGCAAACGAATAGTGAGGACGTCTACCAGCTTTATATGAACTCGTTTACCAAAACCTACGATCCTCACACCCAATACTTTTCGCCCCGCACGTCGGAGAACTTTAATATCAATATGAGCCTCTCCCTGGAAGGCATTGGCGCGGTGCTGCAGCGAGAAGATGAGTTCACCAAGGTGGTAAGCCTGGTCCCAGCAGGTCCAGCGGACAAGTCCAAGTCAATTTTTCCGGACGACAAGATTGTTGCCGTGGGTCAGGACGAAGGCGAAATGGTTGATGTCATTGGCTGGCGATTGGATGAGGTGGTACAACTTATTAGAGGCAAAAAGGATACCGTGGTGAGACTAGACGTCATTTCAGCCTCGGACCCCGATAAATCTAAGATCATTTCCGTGACCCGAAACACCGTGAAGCTGGAAGAACAGTCAGCCCACTCTAAGGTTATCGAGATTGAGCAATTCGGCGCTAAACGCAAGATTGGTGTGATTGATATTCCCACCTTCTATATTGATTTTCGCGCCCTTCAAGCCGGAGATAGCACCTACAAGAGCACCACCCGCGACGTTCAAAAGCTGTTGGTTGAGCTCATGCAGGAAGGCGTAGAGGGTGTTGTCATTGACCTTCGAGATAACGGTGGCGGTTCTCTACAGGAAGCCAAAACGCTCACGGGGTTGTTTATCGATAGAGGCCCTACGGTCCAAATTCGAAGCAAGAGCAATCGAGTGGATATTCTAAATGATCGGGACATCCGAACCATTTACGACGGCCCCCTTGCGGTTCTGGTGAATCGATTAAGTGCTTCGGCATCTGAAATTTTTGCCGGCGCAATTCAGGACTATGAACGAGGCCTGATCATTGGCAATCAAACCTTCGGTAAAGGCACGGTCCAGTCACTGCTGCCATTGAACCGGGGCCAACTCAAACTTACCCAGGCCAAGTTTTATCGCATCTCTGGGGAGAGCACCCAACACAAGGGAATTGTGCCTGATATCACCTTCCCGAATGACTTCGATCCTGAGTCTATTGGCGAAAGTAGCCTGGACGCCCCGCTTCCCTGGGACAAGATTAAGGCGACTGGTTTCAGAACCAAACGCTCCATCGCCCCTTTAGTTGGCGATCTTCGAATCCAGCATGAAGAGCGAGCCGCAGTTGACCCAGAATTCCACTATATGGAAGAGGCCCTGGCTTACCGCCAGGCCCGCCGCAGTATCACCGAGGTGACCCTCAACGAGGCAAAACGCATTCAGGAAAAGAAGGACGCAGATGAGTTCTGGCTGGGTTTGGAAAATAGCAAACGTAAATCCCAGGGCCTAGAGGCAATTGCCTCCCTAGATGAACTCAACAAACATGCTGATACGCCAAATCTGGCTAGTGTCGGCGCTGGTGTTGGCACTGGTGTAGGGACTACAACACCCGACGAAGATGCGTCGACCAACGACGGAGAGAGTTTGATCGGAAACGAGATGGCCGGGGTGATCGACAACTCTGTGACCGAGACCGGTGATGAGGCAGCTGAATCCGCCACAACGGAAACAGAAGACGCCAAGCCAGATGCATATTTGATTGAAACCGGTAACATCTTGCTTGACCTGATTGCCTCGGAAAAAAGAACCGCGGACAAATCTGCCAAAGGGCTAATTCAGGCCCTCTAGCGCTCTATAGAAAACTCGAAATCTCACTCAGAGCTTTCTTCGTAATATCCGGCACGACGGCATTGTCGGCCGGATAGCCGACCACAAGTAGGAGAAAGGGTCGTTCCGATCGTGGTCTATCCATCAACTGATTTAAAAACTTCATTGGGCTTGGTGTATGGGTTAAGCATGCCAGCCCCGCTTGATGCAAGGCACCGATCAACAGCCCTGTCGCCAGTCCTACGGATTCCGTTGCGTAATAATGTTTCTGCTTCTCGCCCTGGGAGTTCAGGCCAAACCGTTGCTGAAAGACCCCAATCAAATACGGCGCTATTTCAAGGAAGGGCTTATCTGCATCGGTGCCAAGGGGGGCAAGATCATCCAGCCAGGCCTGGGGTGCCTTTTCTTCGTAGAAGGCTCGCTCTTCCTGCTCTGCCTCGATTCGTATCCTGCGCTTCAAATCCGGATCTTCGACCACCGCAAAGTGCCATGGCTGACAATTTGCACCGCTTGCTGCGCTTCCCGCCGTTAATAAACACTGTTCGATGATGGCCCGGGGCACCGCCTGGGATGAAAAATCTCGAACGGATCTGCGCCGTTTCATCAGCTGATAATAATCCTCAGCCCTGGCCAACATTTCCTCTTCAGGGTAACGCTCAAAATTGAGGGGGATTGGATTCTCAGGCTGGCTCATAGGCGGTGACTACTCTTTGCAGTCCTTCTCGACCAGATCCATCGCATTTTGAATTTCCTTAAACTTATCTTCGGTCGCCGAGGCCAGCTCAGGGGGTACACCCTCGGCCTGCATTCGATCCGGGTGGTGTTCCATGGCGAGCCGCCGATATTTTTTCTTGATCGATGCCAGGCTATCGCCGCGCTTTGCGCCAAGAATGTCGTAATAACGATTAATGTCTTCAGGTACGCCACTAAAGCGTCCCTTCAACTGCTGATAACGGTCCTGCAGTCCAAAAATTTGGACCGCTTCAAGGATCATAGCTTCTTCCGGGGGCGCAAGATCTCCATCCGCGTAACCGACTAGCAGCAGCAGATCAATAATCGACGCGAGTACTTCTTTGGAGCTGCCAAATTCCGCATAAAACTGCCGTGCATAATCCTCGAACTTCTCATCGGAATTTTTTGCGGTGTTAAAAATACGAATAGCAAGGTCCCGGGCAGGACCCTGGAGGCGCAAGTTTTCTCGCATGACCCGGTCCACAACATCAACCTCCTGTTGGGTCACAACCCCATCGGCTTTTGCGAGCTTGCCAAGCATAGAAAAAGTTGCCGTAAAATAAATGCTCTGCTTGTTTTCGAGGGCGCTAAACAAGCCACCACCCTGCCCCCCGGTATCCAGCGTATGGTGACCGGCAACAGCACCCAGCACAGCCCCGAGGGGACCGCCAACAAGGAAGCCCAGGCCGCCACCGAGTATTTTCCCCATCCAGCTCAAGGTAAACGATCCATATGGGCTTTCACCAGGGCAACAAATTCAGGCACTAACAACCCGGGAATGTTGTGACCCATACCGGGCACAGGAACAAATGTGGCATCGGGAATTAATGCCGCGGTATCTTCTCCGCAGGCAAGGGGAATTAATGCGTCCGCTACACCGTGAATCACAGTGGTTGGCACCGTAATGGTTTTTAGCAACTCAGACCTATCCGGAAAACTGGCCACCGCAAGCCGCTGCCGCGCGACGCCCTCCGGATTGTGACATCGCTCATAACTCTGACGGGAACTGGCCAACCTATCCTCAAGGGACTCTGGATATCCCGGGCTACCAAATACAACCTTATGCTCCGCTGTTTGACGAATGGCTTCCTCCTTTGTGGTTGCTGGTGGGGCATTAAATGCCGCCATGGCAGCATCGGTCGGCCCCGGTAGTTCCGGTCGACCACTAGATGACATAACGGACAACAGGGACAATAAGCGTTCGGGATGTTGACCCGCCAAGACCTGGGCAATCATGCCACCGAGGGATATGCCTAATATGTGCGCTTTGTGAATGCCCAGGGTATCCAACAATCCCAGTACATCTTCTGCCATATCACTTAATGTATAAGGCGCTGGGACCTTGCCCTGTAGGACCTCGCTAAAGCCAGGCACACCGGCGGCAGCAAATTTTTCCGACAAGCCCACGTCGCGATTATCAAAGATCACAATATGTAGGCCGAGTTGACTCAATTGTTCAACGAGGTCCGGATGCCAATCGACAAGCTGGGTACCCAGACCGCGAATCAGCACCATGGTTGGGTTGTTGGCATCACCGAAGGTCTGATATTCCAATTGGATGCCGTTCGCCTTCATCTGACTCACAGAGGTTCACCTCCCATTTGCTCAAGCAGTTCTGTTGTTTTTGCCTGCATCAGCTTTGTATCAGCCCTGGATTCGACATTAAGCCGCACGACTGGTTCCGTATTGGACATACGGACGTTAAAACGCCAGTTCTCAAATACCATACTCAAACCATCCGTATGATCAACCTCACGCGCTGCGTCAGAATAAGTCGCTTCGATGGTTTTCAGCAGGCTAGCGGCATCTTCAATCCTTCGATTGATTTCACCACTGGCGGGAAATTGCGCCATACGTTCATCAACCAGTTCAGCCAGGGTCTTACCTTTGGCACAAATCAGCCCAGCCACTAAAAGCCAGGGCACCATGCCGCTATCGCAATAGGAAAAATCCCGGAAGTAATGGTGGGCGCTCATTTCACCCCCATAGACCGCGTCTTCTTCGCGCATACGCTCTTTGATAAAGGCATGGCCGGTTTTGCTCATAATGGCGGTGCCGCCAAACTGCCTGGCCACCTCGATGGTATTCCAGGTGAGCCTTGGATCGTGGACAACCTTAGCACCGTTATTTCGAACCAAAAACGCCTCGGCTAACAAACCCACAATGTAGTAACCCTCAATAAAACGGCCCGTTGCATCAAAGAAAAAACATCGATCAAAATCTCCATCCCAGGCGATACCAAGATCGGCATTATGGGATTTAATCGCTTCTATAGTCGGCGCTCGATTTTCCTCAAGCAATGGATTTGGCACCCCATTTGGAAAGTTGCCATCGGCTTCGTGGTGCACCTTAATAAACTCAAAAGGTAACATCGATTCAATGCCATCAATGACCTTCCCTGCACCGCCATTGCCTGCATTCACCACAATCTTAAGGGGCTTGAGTTGATCAGGGTCAACATATCCCAATAATTTACTGATGTAGTCGGCAAAATGATCAAGGCGCTCGAGGGTACCTCGCTGGGATACCCCGGGGAATTCATTGGCTTCCGCCAGGGCTTCGATTTCTTTTAATCCGGTATCACCGCTAATGGGCTTAGAGTCATCTCTTACCAACTTCATACCGTTATAGTCTTTAGGGTTATGGCTCGCGGTCACCACAATGCCGCCATCCATATCAAAGTGGCTGGTCGCAAAGTAAATCTCCTCCGTGCCACACTGGCCAATGTGGAATACATTGCAGCCGCCATCCAAAAGACCTTCGATCAAGGCATCTGAAATTTCCGAGCTGGAAAGCCGGATGTCATGGCCTACAACCACCTTTTCTGGATTTAGATATAGGGCATAGGCTCTACCGATTCGATAAGCGAGATCAGAATTCAATTCATCGGGTATGCGGCCGCGTATATCGTAGGCTTTAAAGCAAGCGAGCATGGATCATCCTTTGGGCAAACAAACATTCTACCATTCGCTATCCCATGCCCACTACCGGCTGAAAACAATAAACTGATCTCCCATCGGTGACCCCAGGCCGCTGTGCCCCCCCACCGCAATGGCGATGTATTGCTTGCCCTCGTGCAAATAGGACATCGGCGTTGCATTAGCTGAGGTTGGCAATCTGGTCCGCCACAGTTCCTCGCCCGTTTCCGTGCTATAGGCCCTAAAGTAAAACTCCAGCACCGCACCGATAAAGGTCAAACCGGTTGCGGTGGTCAAGGGTCCACCGGAATTAGGCACGCCCCATTCAAAGTTGGGCACTATAGCCGGGGCAAGATCCTCAATTGTGCCAAAGGGCTTACGCCATAATATTGAGCCGCTTTGCAGATCAATTGCTGCCAGGGTTCCCCAGGGTGGTTTGGTGCAGGGCAGCCCGATATCCGAGAGAAACATTTTTCGCGCCACGCCGTAGGGTGTCCCGGTCATCTCCGTTAACTGCCAGCCCGGCATCTCCTTATTGATCACTGCCCGATTAAAGTCCTTCCTGGGCAATAGCTTCACCAGCGCTGGAATATGATTCAAATTGACAATACCGATCTGGCGTCCAGGATCTAAAGCAATACCACCCCAGTTTATGCCACCGGCGTAGGCGGGATTCTGAATGCTTCCCTTCAGCGAAGGTGGGGTAAAAATACCCTCATTCCGATAACTTTCGATGATTCTTGCACAGGCTCGCTTATCGCTAATCATGACCCCGAATGCATCGTCCGCGGTCAGGGGCCGGTGATCCATCAAGGCAACCGACGAGAAAGGCTGAGTTGGATGGGCAAGCTCCCCTGACACATCACTCGCTGGAACAGGCCGCTCCTCCATCGGAAACAGCGACTCACCGGTCTCACGATTAAACGCAAAAACCATTCCGGTCTTATTAACCTGAACCACCGCATCAATTGCCCCGCCGTTTTGCTGCAGGGTCACCAACCCGGGTTTTGCCGGTAAATCGTAATCCCAAAGATCGTGGTGGATCAGTTGCTGCGCCCAAACGACCTGACCGGTATCAGTATTTAGCGCAACCAGGGAATTAGCGTTTTGGTTAGAGCCTTTTCGCTCACCACCATAAAAGTCAGGACTCGGAGAGGATGTTGGAACGAACGCAAGCTTGCGTTTTAGATCCACCGATATTGCCGCCCAGGCATTGGTACCGCCGTTGATTTCTGCGCTTTTTCCGGACCAGGTGTTGTGGGCTGGATCAGTGACCATGCGAGGCACCGGATCCCAATGCCATAACAATTCTCCGGTCACCGCGTCATAAGCTCTGACAATGCCGTTCTCTAACTTAACGGCACCGTTGTCGCCTATAGAAGAGCCAACAATAATTCGATCCTCTAGTACAGCAACGGGTGACGTAACTGAATATTCACCGGGACGAAAATTATTGATCCCGAGGCTCAAATCCACGACACCAGCTTCGCCAAAACCTTCGCACAATGCTCCAGTAGCTGCGTTCAGCGCAAACAGCTTGCTAGAGAGTGTGCCAATAAAAATTCGATCCGGACAGCTATTATCTGAGCGCTTATCCAAGCTTTTATCTGAAGCATGCCAAATCGAGACGCCCCTTGAAGCGCTTTCGGAGTAACTCATCTGACGATCAAGCTTTGGATCAAAGCGCCAGACTTCTTTGCCATCGCCCGCATTTGCCGCTATCACCAGATTAGAAGAGGTGCTGACAAAAAGCAGCCCATCCCAATAGACCGGGGTTGCCTGCAACGAGTGACCCTTTGCACGAAAGCCCTGATTTAAATCTCCCGTCTGGAGCACAAAAGCCTGCTTAAGCTCCGTTACATTGGCCGGGGTTATCTGGGTCAGATTGGTGTGCTGCTGAGCAGAACATACGCCACTCAACAGAAGCACAAATGGAATAAAAGTAGAACGAAAGATGCTGTGCATTTTTCTCATTTCCGGGGAGTGATCAGACTATAATAGCGTGTCCTGAACCGGTAACTCCAATACGTGAACGCTTATCCAATAAATCCAAGTCGAATTAGTTGGCATTGGTGGCTTGCTGTTGTTTTCTATCTGTTTGCGTTGGTTGGCCTGCTTTCCGGCGTCTCATTATCTGAGCGACCCGATGTCAACGACGCTTCATTTTTAACCAAAGCCTACTACAGTCTTGGGCTATTTGTGGTTGGCGGCATCGATCTTGGCACACCTGTTGACGGTCCTATTTGGGGGCGCACCCTCCTCTGGATCGCATACTTCGGTGCACCCCTGCTAACTGCTTCTGCCGTGATTGAGGCGGTCCTGTCAGCAATGGCCCGAAGGCGGTGGCAATTGAGCAGGATCAAAAATCATATTGTCATTGTAGGCTCCGGCGATCTCACCACCAGTTACCTGAGGGTACTACGGGCCCGGGATCTGACAACCAACGTGGTTGTGGTGGACACTAAAATTGACACGGTCAGAGAGTTGGAACTCATCGAATCGTTTGGTGTGAAGGTATTAGTTGGTGACATCACACACGAATTTTTATTAAAAGAACTCCGCTTGCCCCGGGCACGGAGATTGCTGCTGTTCGGTAACAATGATTTTCTTTCATTTGAAGCAGCATCAAAAGTCTTAAGACTCTACCCTAATCTTGAAAACAACATTGTCATTCATTGCTCAAGCTTAAGATTTCTCAGGGCCATGGCTGACACCCGGGTCTCCCGTCATACGATTCGTTTCAACTCTTACAATCTGGCTGCCAAAGCACTGGTTCGGGACAGCCTACTCGATCACTTTATCAAGACCGTCGAAAAAGACACGGTGGTGCTGGCAGGTTTTGGCCTGTTCGGCCAAACCATTCTCGAAGAGCTACAGAAAAATGCCCCGGAGCAGATTGCCAGAGTACTGCTGATAGATGTGGATGCCCACCGCCGGGTTCAGATAGTAGAGGAACAAAGAAGCCTCGATACGATCTACGAAAAGCATGTGTTAGAGGGAGACATTTCCCACCCCGACGTCTGGCGTAAGGTGGTGAATATATTTGATCTGAGCATTGGCGAGCCTGTTTTGATTCTTGGCACCGGTACCGCAGCTAACAATCTAAGAACGGCGCTCTGGCTAAAAGACAAATATCCAAACACATTAGTGTTCTCACGAACCAACGACATCTCTGAGTTTGCACTACAAATTGGCGCTGACCACGGCATTAACTGTATTAGCATTACCCAACTGGTTGAGGAAAATATTCCCCTGGTCTGGTTGACCTAAGCCAATTGTGGGCGAATGTGGATTAGCGCATCTGATCTAAGCCTTAATCGGCTAGACGTAGTGCTTTAAGGTTAATTCCCAGACTGACATCTAATTTTAAGGCCACCAAACGTTGACACTTGATTGCCTGGTCGGCTTCAGCTTGAAGGCGCTTAATTGAAGGCTCCTGAAGCATTGCCCCAAGGCTACCGTACCGTTGCAGTAGCTGGGTAGCCGTCTTCTTACCTATCCCGGCAACGCCCTTAATATTATTGCTGTTGTCGCCGGATAACGCCCAATAATCGATGAGTTGGTTGATCTCAAGTTGATACTTTTGCCGCACCTCAGCTATCTCAACAAAACGTCGATCAAATTGATGGAATATCCTGACACCGGGGCTAAGTAACTGATAGAACATCTTATCCGTAGAGACAATAATCGCCTCACCATGATTTGCCGCAACACCGGATGCAAGTGTCGCAATGACATCATCAGCTTCATAATTATCAATGGTTAAGCTGGAGAGCCCCACCTCGGAAAACTGATTGATCAACTCTGGTACTAGAGACAGCAGTGCCGGTGGAGTGGGATCCCGATTCGCCTTGTATCGATCGTCCAAAAGATGACGCCAGGTTTGCAGCGGGCTATCCCACAATACCACCCCATGACTTGGTTGCTGGTCCTGCAAAAGACGCTGCAGTGATTGCCTGCAGGCAGAAACACATGCTTCTCCACCTACCCCACCCCGCGCTTCAAATATTCGGCGAACTAGATTTAGAGCATCTACCAGCAGAATCTTTTGGGACATGAGTTACCTACTAATAACCTAAGGCTGCGCCTTCACCACGAGGATCTTTGATCCCAGAGATGACGCCATCACGAATCAGAATCGAGTTTGCATCGCCAATACCCCGACCGAACCGGCTTTTCACAAAACCTTTATGGCCTTTCGAATCCAGGGCTTTGATCGTGTCCGATGACAACCCATAGGCGTCATAAAAAATAACATTCGGCTGCCACTGGTGATGAAACCTCGGCAATGAGACCGCATCATCAATTGGCATCCCATGATCAATCGTGTTGAGGATCACCTGTAACACCGTTGTAATAATCGTTGAGCCCCCCGGAGACCCCGTAACAAGAAAGGGTTCTCCATCTTTGGTCACAACGGTTGGTGACATGGAGCTTAACATTCGCTTGCCGGGTTCTATGGCATTGGCCGCTCTACCGACAACATTGTATTGATTCGGCGTATTCTCTTTGATGGAGAAGTCATCCATTTCATTATTCAGGAGGAAACCAGCGCCGGGCACGACAATTTTATTGCCGTAGCCACTATTTAAGGTGGTGGTTAACGCAACCATCATGCCGTCCTTGTAGACCGAAAAGTGTGTGGTCTCGAGGCTCTCGGGTCCCCAGGTACCGGCACCCACCATTTCACTCGGAGTGGCTTTGTTCGGATCAAAGTCCGCAAACCGCTGCTTCGCATAAGCCTTGTCGGTGAGCTGTTTCACGGGTACTTCATAGTAGTCAGGGTCACCCAGATATTCCGCACGATCTGCATAGGCTCGACGTTCCGCCTCAATCATCAGATGAATTGTCTCGGAGTTACCCCAACCGAGGTTCTTCAAATCATGACTCTCCAACATGTTCAGCATTTGCTGTACTAGCACGCCACCGGAAGAAGGCGGTCCCATGCCGTAAATTTTGTAGCCGCGGTAGGTTCCCTGGATAGGTTCGCGCCACACCGACGAATAATCTTTTAGATCCTGCAGGGAAATGTCGCCACCGCCGCGTTTCATTTCAGCCACAATCAGATCCGCAGTTTTTCCTTCATAAAAACCCGCTCGACCTTGCCTGGAGATCAACTTTAGGGTTTTAGCGAGATCCGGCTGCTTCCACAGATCGCCAGCCTGGTAGGGTTTACCGGCTCGACTAAAGACCGCAACCGACGCTGGATACTGCTGCATGGCCGGAAGACGGCGATTAAATTGTTTCGCCAGATCGTGGGTCAGGGCAAAACCATCCTGCGCAAGACGAATTGCTGGTTGTAGTACCTGTTCACGCTTCATCGTGCCATAGCGTTCTAGTAGCACGAGCAAGCCATCCACAGAGCCTGGAACACCCGCGGCCTTATGGCTCGCAGTAGATAACCCTTTGATGACCGCACCCTTTTCATCGAGAAACATGTCTCGATGGGCAGACGCCGGCGCTTTTTCCCGGTGGTCCAATGTCACTACCTTGCCATCGGGGAGCCGGACAACGGCAAAACCACCCCCGCCGATGTTACCGGCTGAAGGATAGGTCACAGCGAGGGCAAAGGCTGTTGCCACTGCACCATCTACGGCGTTACCACCATTACGCATGATTTCCACACCAACGGCTGAGGCAATTGTTGATCGACTGGTGACCAGACCATTTTTCGCGTAGGTTGCCTCTGGGCTCGCGCCAAAAACATTCGAAGACGTGACAACAAGCAAGACAATGACGTAACCCAAAAATTTCATAACCCATCTCTTCGATAACACTGAATACTCAAGCTTAACACGGTCAATTAACGAAATATGACACTGACAATATCTCAAGCCCGGCGACTGATTCTGAATCGTCAGGGACTGACGAAGAAGGATGCCTTTGGAAGGGGTATCAATGCGGTAGAACGCGCCATAAAGACCCTTCGCTATGTACAAATCGACACCATATCCGTGGTTGATCGAGCCCACCATCACGTGCTCAAAACCCGGGTCAGCAACTATCAGCCGAAACACCTCGAGCAACTCTTAAGCGAGAAGCGGCGTATTTTTGAGTACTGGCACCACGCCGCGGCTTATCTCCCTATGGAAGATTATCGATTCTATCTGCCGATTATGCGGGGCTTTGGCGCTTCCAGAAAAGTGAACAAGAAAGTCGCAACGGAAGTACTGGCGCGAATTCGCGCGGAGGGGCCACTAATGTCAAAAGACTTTGAAGCTCCACCGGGCAAAAAGAATTCCGGCTGGTGGGACTGGAAGCCGGCAAAGTTGGCCATGGAACATTTGTTTTTGTCCGGCCAGCTAATGGTTGCGGAACGAAAGGGGTTTCAGAAGTGTTTTGACCTGACCGAACGGGTATTACCCGCTGAGGTGGACACCACCCTGCCCGATGACCAGGAACGAGCACGGTTCTATGTCCTACAGATACTTGCCTCCCAGGGTGTTAGCCGCCCCCAGGACATTGCTTACATGCGGACAATTGCGAGTCGATGGGAGAAGTACAAAATTTTACCGGGAATTCGTGGACTGCTTGAGGAACTCAAAGAGTCCGGCGAAGTGATTGAGATGAACCTGGCAGGCCAACTGTATTACGCCCTGCAGCAAGACGTTGAAGCTCTACCCGCCCGGCTACCAAAGCCGCGTATCATCTTACTCTCGCCTTTCGATAATCTTGTCATTAATCGAGAAAAACTCTCCCAACTGTTTAACTTTGACTACCAGATTGAATGTTATGTGCCAGAACCTAAAAGAAAGTTCGGTTACTTTACGTTACCCATTTTGTTCGGCGATAAGTTTATTGGCCGAACTGACTGCAAGGCCCATCGGGCTAAAAACCTGCTGGAAATCAAAAACATTTGGCTCGAACCCAAAGTGAAAATAGATGACTCACTCGCCCAACATTTTGTTTCTGCGTTTAACGCTTATGCTGAGGACCTGGGTTGTACCAATATCAAAATAAACGTACCCCAGGATATGAATTTTCAAACCCGGCTTCGCAGCCTCGTCTAAGACCCCTGCCTGAATCAAAGTTCGTTCAGAATCTGTTCAGAACGACTTAATCCTATATTCAGCCAGCAAAGCCCATTATGGATTCACCAATCACAGGGGAAGTCCAAAATGAAAAGCTTAAAAATGACAAGTTCTAAATTGATAAGCGCTAAATTGATCAGCGCTAAATCGAAGAGTCCAATATTATTCATTGTTGCCACCCTACTCACCGCCCAGGCGTCAGCCGAAGGTGTGCGAGGAGATCTCTCTCATCATCGTCTATTTGATGACCTTAGAGTGGAGCTGCAAAAATCCCACGCCAAACAAAACAAAAGACAAGTTGACCAACAACGTACAAACAAGCCTACCGTTAGCAAACTTGTCGTTAACAAACAGGTAGTCAACAAACAGGTAGTCAGCAAACGGGTAGTCAGCAAGGCGCATAATAAACGCCAATCCAGTTACAACAGCAGTTACAGTAGCCAGCACAAAAACAAGCACACAAACAAAAACTACGGGGCCAAACGGTGGGAAACCGTCAGCGCCTTTCGAGGCAGATCCGGTAAGGTGGTTACCAGACAGATCCAGGTCGGAGAGGAGGTACGGGCGCTATCCATAGCTGGTACCAAACGGGGTATGGTGGTTCGACGGGCCAAGGCGCTGCTCGGCAATGGTCGCTGGATCCGACTCGAGGGTCTAGAAGGCCATGTAACCCACGGTGAACAGGTCAGCCATCGATTACACAATCCCCGCCACATCCGCAGAGTGTTGTTGGACATTGCACCGGATCGTGACAAGCGTGGATATGGGGAACTACAGATTAAACCTGCATAAGCCGAAAGCGAGTGGACCCAGAAATGGTGGCAATAGGACGGCAAAACTGACCGCCAAAAAACTCAAAGCCAGAGAAAGCTGTTGCTCTCCTGGCTTTGAACTTGTTTAGCTTCGAGCTATATCTGCTTATCTCGCCCCGCCCAATAGGGCGCACGAACCAGACGCCGCTGGATCTTGCCCGAAGGCAATCGCGGTAGGTCATCAATAAAGTCGATGGTGCGTGGTGTTTTAAATCCAGGCAGGTGTTCCTTGGTAAAACTGATCAGCAGTTCTACCGTCTCGGGTGAGGTATCAACTCCAGGCTTTAACTGGACAATCGATTTAACCTCCTCGCCCCACTCTTCATTGGGTACTCCGACCGTACAAACATCTGCAACCGCAGGATGCTTCAGGAGGACATCATCGGTTTCTTGAGGATAGATATTCACGCCGCCGGAGATAATGGTTTCCGCCGAGCGGCCCGTCAGGTACAGGTATCCATCCTCATCAAAATAGCCCATATCCCCCAGGGTGAAGTAATCACCGCGATAGCTGCCGGAAGTTTTTTCTGTGTCCTTGTAATACACAAAGCGCAATGCTGGTGCTTTAAAATAGATTGTGCCGACTTCACCCGTGGCTACTTCAGTGCCGTTATCATCCAATATTTTATTATCCGCACCCGGCGCTGCACCAACGCTACCGGGTTTGCCTAGCCACTCCTCGGGACCAATAAAGAAACCGCCACCGCCTTCTGTCGCGGCATAATATTCATAAACGACGGGACCTAACCAATCCATCATCGACTGCTTTACATGAACCGGGCATGGTGCTGCACCGTGCACGACATAACGCATGCTTGAGCAGTCATACTTTTTTCGAGTTTCTTCCGGTAACGCCAGCAAACGATGAAACATCGTTGCAACCATGTGGGTGTGGGTGATCTTGTGTTCCTGAATCAGGCGTAACGTTTCTTCAGGGTCCCACTTATCCATCAAAACTGTACCGACACCCTCTACCAGCGGTCCATTAATATTGAAGGCTAAAGGCGCCGCATGATAGGCGGGCCCGGTGCAGAGGCAAAGGTCTTGACCCGGCTTCCAGGCGGCTGCGGATTGAGCTCTGGTAACAGTTTCACTAGGGCGAACCTCTGGCGCGAGTCTCGGCCTAAACACACCCTTGGGCCGTCCCGTTGTCCCAGAGGTGTAGAGCATTTGGGAACCGATTTCAGGATCTTCAATATTGTCGACGGCTTCTCTGCCGACAACTTCGGCGTAATCATCAAACCCTTCGATGTCGCCTCCCACCGAGAGGGCTAGCAGCACCTGATTGCGATTATCATTTAGGGCATCCACGGCCGGCTGCACACATCGAGCATCAGCGATAAACGCTTTTGCTTCACAATTTTCAACAATGTAGGACGCATTATCACCGGTAAGGTGCCAGTTAATCGGCGTAATTCTCATGCCAATTCTCTGGCAGGCATACATGACTTCAACAAACTCTGGTCGATTGGTCAGCAGCATTGCAACCCCGTCATCTGGCTTAAGGCCTGCTGCCCGCAGCACCCTCGCTAACTGATTGACCCGATCGTTTAACTCAGCAAATGTACGATTGCCGTAATTTGAAATGACAGCCATATTGTCCGGCGCTTCCTGCGCGTGATACGCAATGGCCATTCCCGTTGCAGTCGCCTGCTCCAGCGTTAATGTCGACATACTCCCCCCATCATCGATTTTTATATTACTTGTTATATCAAATTATTATGAATTATCTTACGCGTAACACACGTACGTGCAACCTTGGAAACTGCCATGTTTATCGGCATCTCAGAAAAAGTCCACCCCATCTTGCGAAGACTTCGCATATTCATTAATGAGGTCATCATACCTAACGAACAAACCTACCAGGACCACCTGGCGGTGGATCGTTGGCAGGAGCCTGAAGTGATGACGGCCATGAAGCAGCAGGCAAAATCCGCCGGCCTGTTTAATCTTTTTTTGAGTGCTGAATCCTATAACCAGGTTGAATATGCCCATCTTGCGGAAGCCATGGGTCGAACGGAGATTGCCGCGGAGGTGTTCAATTGTGCATCCCCGGACACGGGCAATATGGATATTCTGGCTCGTTTCGGCAATAGGACCCAGCAGGAAACCTGGCTCCAACCTCTTATGAGTGGTGCCGTACGATCCGGCTTTGCCATGACCGAGCCCGCAGTTGCATCATCGGACGCCGGTAACCTTGCGTCCAAAGCGATGCTGAAGGGTGACCAATGGATCTTAAACGGCGAGAAGTCCTGGGTATCCGGAGCCGGCCACCCCGATTGTCAATTTCTGGTACTCATGTGTGTGACCAATCCCGATGCCCCTTTAGATGCTCGCCATTCTGTGCTGGTTGTGCCCATGGACACCCCCGGACTTGAGATTACCCGAATGGTTTCCGTGTTTGGATATGATGACGCGCCCCATGGCCATGCCCAGATTCGATTTACCAATGCTGAAATCCCCGCCAGCCACCTGATCGGCCAACGGGGCCAGGGATTCGAAATTGTTCAGGGGCGCCTCGGCTTCGGTCGCATACACCATTGCATGCGCAGCATCGGCGCCGCAGAACGGGCCCTGTCACTTATGGTGGAACGTTCAAAATCCCGTTACGCCTTCGGCAAGCCGCTTTCTGAACTCGGGGGTAATGTAGATGTAATCGCAAATTCACGTATCGACATTGAAATGTCCCGACTCATGGCACTAAAGGCGGCAGCCCAGCTAGATGCCGTTGGCCTTGAGGCGGCTCTAAATGATATTGCACAAATGAAGGTTGCCGTACCGAACATGGCACTTGCGGTGATTGATCGAGCCATTCAAATGTTTGGTGGGACCGGCGTCAGTGGTGACACGCCCCTTGCTAAAATGTGGGCGGCCCATCGAGCTTTACGTTTATCCGACGGCCCGGACGAGGTTCACAGGGAAATGATCTCGCGCCACGAAATGGGTAGGTTTTCCGATACATACTTGTAACAATTCGCACATCACAGCAGGAGCATATTATGGCAAGCGCATATTCAGTTGCCCAACAACATCTCGAAGCCGGTATTGCCGCAGCAGCAGCGGAAAACATCGACCTAAATGCCTATGGCCAGGCATTGGTTTGGAAGCTTATTGAAGCTTACCAGGCGGCGGGTCGGCCCAACGAAGACATCATCAACGAGATTAAGTACAGCCTCGACAATATTGCTGATGATGGGACGTTCCACGTTTCTCGAAACTAACCACGTTGATTCCAGACTAGGTGTGGAAGCAAGATTCCACACTAGGTCTGAAGAGACAATTTCAGACTAGGTCTGAAGAGACAATTTCAGACTAGGTCTGGAAGCAAGATTCCAGACTAGGTCTGAAGAGACAATTTCAGACTAGTGAATTATCTCGCTGTCACCGAGGGGTTCGATGCATCTAGCATCTTTGTTGCGGGAGTTTCCTACGTAACTCGATACCGGTGTCACTCTAACCGGGCCACGAAGGTGCGGTGACAGGAGTTTGGTTAGATCCTCCGTTGTCGTTTGGAGATTCAACCAACGCTCAACCTCCTCCGGACTTAGATGAACAGGCACACGCTTGTGAAGACTCAACATTGAGTCGGGCGCGGCGCCGGTGATAATGGTACAGCTATCAATCCGTTGCCCACCTCTTTCCCAACGATCCCATAAACCTGCAAAGGCAAAGCCCTGTGCTTCATCGGGCTCAATGAGATAAGGAACCTTCCCGGCGGCTTCTGTACGCCATTCGTAATATCCCGACGCAGGTACAATGCAACGTTGCCGGGCAAACGGCGTCTTGAACGCTCTACTTTTAGTCAGAGTTTCCGATTTAGCGTTGAACATCGTGTACTTCGACGACGGCGCAGGACTCCAGGACGGCACCAACCACCAGCGCATATTTTGCATCCGCCACTCACCCTCCTGGGTCCGCAGTAGCACGGGGACATCCTCGGTGGGCGCGACGTTATAGCGATCTTCGATTGACACATTTGCCAACTCACCATTCACTATCTGCATAATCAGTTGAGTCAGCGGATCCGATGTCATGTTGAAACGTCCACACATAATCTAGCGCTTGCTGATTGCGTTAACGTCGTCCATTTCCTCACGACTCAACTGCCAGTTTGCTGCAGCGGCATTGGCTGCAACCTGTTCAACAGACGTCGCACCGGCAATAACGCTGGACACTACCGGTTTCGATGCCAGCCAACTAATGGACAACTCAAGCAATGATTTACCTCGTTCCTCGGCATAACTTTGTAACCTCTCAACCACATCAAAATTCGAATCGGACATTGCGGCGGCGGCTCGCTCACCCATGGCGTTGAGTCTTGTACCTTTGGGGGCCGCTTCACCCCTGCGGTACTTGCCGGTCAACATGCCGCTTGCGAGGGGAAAATAAGGCAGCATGCCAACACCGTACTGCTCACAGGCTGGAATCACCTCCCGCTCCAATCGACGATCCAACAGATTGTAGAGATTCTGAGCCGTGACAAATTGATTTAACCCCTGGCTTTGAGCCGTCCATTGGGCATCACTAATCTGCCATCCGGAAAAATTGGAATGACCGATGTAACGGACCTTGCCACTTCGAATAAGATCATCGAGGGCGCGCAGGGTCTCTTCAATTGGCGTATCTTTGTCAGGGATATGCTGCTGATAAAGATCAATGTAGTCCGTTCCCAATCGTTTTAGACTGTCTTCGACGGCTTTTACAATATAGCGCCGGGAGGCACCACGATTGAGCCCTCCTTCGCCCATCGGATTGGCAAATTTGGTTGCAATGACAATTTGCGAACGATCAAGTCCAGATATCGCCTGGCCAAGGAAAGCTTCACTTAAGCCGCCGGGACCATAAACATCAGCGGTATCAAAAAAGTTAATACCTTGATCCAGAGCGGCTTTAACCACAGCTGCGGTTGTCTCGACGTCACAGCGCCGACCAAAGTTATTACAACCAATGCCCACCAGCGACACTTTCAGTCCCGTCCCGCCTAACTTTCTATATTCCATCAACTACTTCCCTCCTACTTATAGGTCATCTCACCAGCATATGACAACTTCAAGCCATTGCATAACCCGGATTAATTGGGTTATCTTCCCTCAGTCGAGCCAACCATGTGTTGGCTTTTTTTGTTTTTAGAAGGGGGGCTGGAAGGTCTCATGCGCCACGTACCAAATCTACAGAATTTTACGTCCCAGGAACTTGCGGATATTTTGCGCATTGCCGCTGAGATAAAAGCCTCTCCCAGTGATTTTAATCAGTCATTGAGTCATCTCAGTCTTGCCATGCTGTTCCAAAAAACCAGCACGCGAACCCGGGTATCCTTTGAAGCCGGTATGACTGAACTCGGCGGCCATGCGATCTATGTGGACTGGATGACCTCCAACTTTGTACTGTCTGGCATTGACCATGAAACCGCATACCTGTCTCGGAATGTGGCATTTATCATGGCCAGACTTATGCGTCATGAAGACCTAAAAACCATCATGGGGGCGAGCGAAGTGCCCGTCATTAACGGTTGCGATGAGAAGTTTCATCCTTGCCAGGCCCTTACCGACGTGCTGACCATGCAAGAACACTTTGAGGGTGATATTTCTGACGCCCATCTTGTCTATGTCGGTGTTCAGAACAATGTATCAAACTCACTTGTTACCCTGTGCCACAAGCTTGGTATTCAGTTAACCCTTGCCACCCCAACGCCCGACGACAATGGCGAAAGCCAGGATGCTTCTGTGCAGTCGATCATTAGCGGGGACAGCAAAGTGAGTCATACGGAGGACGCTAAAGCCGCAGTTCAAAATGCGGACTTCGTTTACACGGATACCTGGATTGATATGCAGTACTTTAATAATCCAGCCCACAAAGATGAAAACGACGCCAAGCTAAAAAAGATGATGCCCTATCAGTTAAATCACGACCTGTTAAAAGGCGTCGACTGTAAGGTGATGCACGACATGCCGATTCACGATGGGTTTGAGATCAGCGCTGAGCTTGCACGGGATGAGCGAGCCATTATCTATCCCCAGGCTGCCAATCGAATGCACGCTCAAAAAGGCCTGTTGTACTGGTTGCACCAGCAACGTTAGCTCAACTGGTTTCGTTTGAGTCAAAATGGGCGAGAAACTCTACCCAGTGCATCACCGGTGTCGGGGCGTAAGACGTTAGTTGGGTTTGACAGCCAACATTTGCTGTCACAATCAGTTCCGGTTTATGTTCCAGAAGATTTGATATCTTTCGGCTTGTTAGTCCCTCGGCGAGTTCAGCTTGAAGTACAGAATAGGTACCGGCAGAACCACAACACAAATGTGACTCTTTAACGGGCACCAGACTCGCCCCGGCCCTGGACAATATGTCCTCAACCTGACCAGGCAACTGTTGACCGTGCTGCAAAGTGCACGGTGTATGGACGGCGACATCCATCGGTTTGCACTTAAAGGGTAAGGTGCTCAACACTTCGCTAATATCCCGCACCTTTGCGACAACTTTTTTGGCTTTCTCACAATACACAGGGTCATGCGCAAACACTTCAGGGTATTCTTTCAACGTCACACCGCAACCACTCGCCGTGGAAATAATCCACTCAACATCGTCCAGACGTTCAACAAGACGATCAATCAAATCCCGCATTCTTTGCAGTCCCTTACCATGATGCCCAAGGTGATAATCAACGGCACCACAGCAACCTTCATCTGCCAGGTAATTGACCGCAATATTATGTTTCGCGAGTAGCGTTTCAGCGGCGCGATTAACACCCGGCGTCAGGGTTCGTTGTACGCAACCCTCAAGCAGCAGCACGGTCCTGGTCGCGTCCACTGGTTTGACTCTGGGCAACAATGGCACCGCACTGAGGGGCATTTTTTTCTTTAGTGCACCGGGTAAGACCGGCCGAAACCACAGGCCAATGCTGTACAGCAGCTTAAACAGCCGGGGTTTGGGGAGTAAAAATCGAAGCCCATAGGCGGTCAGCTCACGCAGCACAGGTCGCTTGACCTCATATCGGGTCTCAATCAGGTCCTTGCCAATGTCCAGCAGCCGGCCGTATTTCACACCGGATGGACAGGTTGTTTCACAACTCCTACAGGTCAAACAACGATCCAAATGCTGATTCATTTGATCCGTCACAGCGTCTTCCTCAAGAATCGTTTTGATCAAATAGATCCTGCCCCGGGGGCTATCTAGATCGTCACCCAATTGCTGGTAAGTGGGGCAAACAGCAGTGCAAAACCCGCAGTGAACGCAGGATCTTAAGATATCTTCAGCTTCTGTTATGCCGGGTCGCGACTTAAGGTTTGGATGAGTTTCAGTATGCACTAGATCCCCTCATACATCTTGTTAGGGTTTAATATACCCAGAGGGTCAAATGTCGATTTTAACTTACGATGCAGCGCCATTACCGGTGAAGCCAGGGGTGCAAATCGTTCTGTCTCATTGTGCCCGGTCTTAACCAGAGTTGTGTAGGCGGTGCCTGTTGTTTGGATTCTAGGCGCAACTTTTGATTCAGGGTGGTCGGTATCCACTAGCCATCGCTGGGCACCAGCCCAATCGATAAGGTCCGCTTCCTCTAACAGGTTGCCAGGGTCCATCGCCTGGGTCGACACTCGCCAGACTCGATCGGATTTTGAGAACAGCGCCATTGAGTCCAGGTCCCGCCAGAAGTCCGCGGTTGCGTCGTTACCAGCGAAGTTTGAGAGACGATTGTTGACTGTGTTTTCTGACCCACTAAACCGCACATATAGTTGATTCTGTCGCCAGGCTAAGCCGGACACTTCTGGCATGGCCGACAACTCATTCATGGTGCCCAGCAGCTCGCTTCGGTCAACAAGCTTCATCGCAGATTGTTCATATTCGGGCCGCGGTAACACTTTTAAACTCACCTCGGTCATCAACCCAAGACATCCCAGGGCCCCCGCCATCAACCTAGAAACATCATAACCGGCAACGTTCTTCATGACCTGACCGCCAAAGGTGAATACTTCACCCTGACCATCAATTAAATCTAGACCAAGCAAAAAGTCTCGCCCGGCTCCGGCAAAGGGTCTGCGGCTGCCCGCAATGCCCGAGGCAATTGCACCACCAATGGTTGAGTCGCCAAAATCAGGCGGTTCAAACCCCAGCATCTGACCTTTTTCAAGTAACACTTGATTGATCTCTCGCAAAGAGCAGCCAGCCTGAACCCGGATCACCAGCTCCGAAGGCTCGTAACTGATGATTTGGTTTAAGCCTTTGGTTGAGATCGGTTCAAGGTCAGCAATATCTCGGCCATAGAATGCCTTGCTATTACCCCCTTCTATTCGAAGTGGCACCTGGCGGGAGCCATGATCTTTGATCTGTTCAACCAGCGCTTCAATCAACACTAAAACCGCTCCAGTTCTGGGTGATTGAGTTGGCCCCGATGCACATGCATGGCGCCAAACTCCGCACAACGATTCAGGGTTGGTACCGCTTTGCCTGGATTAAGAATGCCCGTCGGATCAAAACAAGCTTTGATTTCATGGAATCGAGCTAGCTCCCCTGGGCTAAACTGGATGCACATCTGATCGATCTTCTCGACCCCAACACCATGTTCACCGGTAATGGTGCCGCCGCGTTCGATACACAGGGTCAAAATATCCGCACCAAATTTTTCAGCGTCTTCGAGTTGCTTCTGATCATTTGCGTTATAGAGAATCAGCGGATGTAAATTGCCATCCCCGGCATGAAACACATTTGCCACGCCCAAACCGTAGCGCTCGGACAGAGCGGTGATTTCCGCCAGGACACTCGCCAGTTCCCGCTTAGGAATTGTGCCATCCATGCAGTAATAATCCGGCGAGATTCGACCTACTGCGGGAAATGCAGCTTTTCTGCCCTGCCAAAACACCGCCCGGGTTGCCTCGTCTGTGGCCACCTGAATATCCCTTGCACCTGACTCAGCAAGCAATCGTTGCAAACGAGACAGTTGTGCCGCCACATCTTCACTGCTGCCATCTAGCTCGCAGAGTAACAGTGCCGCGACATCCCTGGGATATCCGGCGTGGACAAAATCCTCCGCCGCTTGAATCGCGAGCTTATCCATCATTTCAAGCCCGGCGGGTAACAGGCCTTCCGATATGATTAGGGCCACGGTCTCGCCTGCCTGCTGGACGGTATTAAAACCCGCAAGTAATACAGCAATGGTTTCCGGTTTGGGTAGGAGCTGTACGGTGACTTCAACAACAATGCCGAGCATGCCTTCAGAGCCATGGAGCAACGCAAGCAGATCAAATCCGGGGCTATCAAACCCTGCGGCGCCTACCTCGTAGAGTTCTCCCTCCGGTGAAATTAACTTAAGCGCCCGGACATTGTTCACCGTTAAACCGTATTTTAAACAATGCACGCCCCCGGAATTCTCCGCAATATTGCCACCGATGGTGCAGGCAATTTGCGAACTTGGATCCGGCGCGTAATACAGATTGAGATCCCTGACAGCGTTACTGATACCGAGGTTGGTTACCCCGGGCTCAACCCGGGCGGTACGATTTTCAACATCAATCTCGAGTACTCGATTAAACTTTGCGAGGCTCAACAACACCCCTTCTGGATGGGGCATAGCGCCTCCAGACAGGCCTGTCCCGGCACCCCGGGCCACAACAGGCACACCTTCCCGGTGACACAGGGCCACAACGCCCTGTACTTCTGAAATTGATTCCGGCAACGCCACAAAGGCAGGAAGCGACTTTTTTGCGGTCAGACCATCGGCTTCATACACCTTAAGCCGGGGTTTATCGTCTATCACGTGGGCACAAACCCCACGTAGCTGCTGAACAAATCCCACCAGATCACCCTTTAATAATATGGGCAACATTGTACCGATTTGAATCGGAAACGCCCCCGCAGAATTAACGTATAATGGTCCCCTTTTTGTGACGTCCTTGGTGACAACAGCGGAGGCCTTATGGCAATGAATACGGCGGAAGAAATCCTAGAGGATTTTCGCCAGGGTAAGATGGTACTCATCATGGATGATGAAGATCGCGAAAATGAAGGCGATCTGATTATTGCAGCGGAGGTTGTGACACCCGCACACATCACATTCATGGCAAGAGAAGCCTGCGGCTTGATCTGCTTGACGTTGACGGAAGAGCGCGGCAAACAGTTAAACCTGCCTTTAATGGTTGAAACCAACAACTCGCTACACGCCACTAATTTTACTGTCTCAATAGAATCAGCTGAAGGGATTACAACGGGTATCTCCGCCGCTGACCGGGCTAAAACTATCCGAACCGCTGTGGCAAAAAATGCCAGGCCCGCTGACATTGTGATGCCAGGCCATATCTTTCCGCTAATTGCGCAAAATGGCGGGGTCTTAACTCGAGCTGGACACACGGAAGCCGGTTGTGATCTCGCCAGGCTTGCCGGTTACGATCCATCAGCGGTCATCGTCGAAGTGATGAATGAAGACGGCACCATGGCAAAGCGGCCGGAATTGGAAGTTTTTGCCGAGAAGCACAACATTAAGATCGGCACAATCGCAGATCTTATTCACTATCGAAACATGAACGATCGCACCATAGACCGTGTCGATGAGCGGCTCACGCTAACCACCGCCGGTGAGTTCATGATGTATACCTATACCGATAGAACCTCCGAAAGTGTTCACCATGCGCTGGTGATGGGTGCAGTTGCAGCAGATGAGCCCTGCCTTGTTCGTGTGCAAACCATTAATACATTAAGGGACGTTTTTGGCACCGAACGGCCAGGGTTTAAAACTTCCTGGTCCATTCGAGACGCCCTCGCCCGCATTGCCAAAGAAGGCCGCGGCGTATTGGTAGTGGTTGAGCATCGAGATTCAAAGCAGGACATCCTCAGCCAAATCGAAGCCTTCCCTGAGATGCCACCCGCTCAAAAAGGCATAACCGAAGGTGGTGTGTACCGGGTGGTGGGTACCGGGTCACAAATACTGAGGGACCTGGGGGTCGGCAAAATGCGACTGCTCAGCTCGCCTATTCGTTATAACGCAATCTCCGGTTTTGATCTTGAGGTTGTGGAATTCCTGGAAAATGAATAATGGATGTCACCACTGAAGCCGACGCCACACCGCTGGTCAGAATTTTTGCCGTAAAGTTCAAAGCCGCCGTCCAACAGGCCGGTTACGTTTCATTGGTGAAAAAGACCCAGGGAACCTTCTCCCTTAAGTCCAAAACAGACCCCCAGGCTATTACGGTGGCCATCGGTACCGCCGGCATGCATATATCCTCGGGAGTAGATAAAGCCTCGGACATTGTTATCCACATCGATTTTAATCGACCTAATGAACGGCCTAAAATTGATGGGCTGCTGCGCCACCCTTTGTATGCTCTAGCGGTCGGGAAACTGTTGGATTTTCCTGAAACCAACTGGGCTGACGCCCTTAAACGACTCTGGGATCAATACAAAGATTTTCCTGGAATGCCCGACGGCATCACGGCCAAGAGCCTTGATGAAGACAGGCAACTGAGTGTCGGCAGTTCTACCGAGCCCGTTTATCTTGAAGGTAAATCGAGTGATTTGTCCGAGGTCTTTTCCGGCGGCAGTCCGCTATTACAAGTGATGTCAGCGGGGAAAATCCGAGGTATATACAGCTTTCAACACGCGGTTGTATTAAGTGATATCACCTTACAAATGATGTTGGGAGAAGCATGATGGATCTGGCTGAACTCAACGACTGGATGGACCAACATCACATCGCGGTGGTCCGAACCCATGGGACCAACCTCGATGGCACCGGGCTCGGCAAACACCTAAAGCGCGACAAGTTCTTATCGTACCTGCCTAATGGTCACGGTATGAGTGATATGGCCGCCACCATGGATCATTCCGGTGCACTCCATATGACTATGTGGCACCACGAGCGGGAGCCCAACCTGGGTGATATCTATCTGCGACCGGATCTCAATACCCTCATCTGGGACGGTACAGATCCCGATCTTGGGCATTGTATCGGTGATTTAACCCGGGCTGATGGCCAGCCCCTGGAACTGTGCCCCCGTTCTTTGCTGAAGCAGCTAGTTCAACAAATGAAAGAATCCGGCTATCACGCAAAGTGCACTTTTGAGCTTGAGTTTTACCTATTCCAAGAATCTTTCCAGGACCTCCGGGCCTCAAAATATCGTCAGCTCACACCCATCAGCGCCATGCAAAAAGGAAGCGGAATCTACAACATCAGAAATGCCTTCCAGGTGAAGCCTTTTATGAAGGAACTCACCAAACGTATGGAATGGCAAGGCATCCAATGGGAAGGCTGGAATGACGAGGCCGGACCCGGCCAGGTGGAACTCAACCTTAGCCCCCTTGCGCCGGTCCAGATGGCGGACACGGTTGTTCGAGTTAAGCAGATGGTTTACGAGGTAGCCTGCGACCTGGGTCAGGCCGCCACGTTTATGGCAAACCTGGGCGGCACCTTTGGCAGCGGCATGCATATGCACCACTCCCTATCTAATGAAGCTGGAGAGTCGCTATTTTATGATCCCAATAGTCAGGACAAACGAAGCGAGCTGATGAAATCCTGGACCGCGGGAATCGTCGACACATTGCCTGGTGCTGTGTCGTTTCTCTGCCCAACAGCCAACTCCTATCGGCGCTTTAAACAATTTGCAGCGGTTCCGATGACCCAGACCTGGGGAGAAGACAATAAGTCGGCTGCCGTTCGATTGCTCAGCCATAGCCCATCAGCTTCCAGAATTGAGCATCGTCTTGCCGCCGCAGATGTGAATCCATATCTTGCGCTCGCCACGGTATTTGCCGGGGGACTCGCCGGAGTGGCCGAGAACAGAGCCCTGATTCCTGAGTATTCCGGACTCGCCTGGGGAATGCCCGCCTCGGACAGGGATTTACCAACCACAATTAAAGCTGCCGCGGAAGCCACCAAAAACGATACACTGCTCAAAAAGTTCCTGGGCGACTCCTTCGTCAACTACTGGGTGAAAACCCGGGAAGCTGAATGGCTTGCGTTTCACACAGAAGGTGCGGATGCGACAAGCCCAGACCCCACCCTGTGGGAATACCAACGTTACTTTGAAATCGTTTAAAAAATTATTTAGGACATTCTCTAGGAGAAACACATGCGTTATTTGCTCGCCATTTTACTGCCCCCGATTGCTGTTTTTATTTGCGGTAAACCGATTCAGGGCATCATTAATATATTCCTGACCCTGGCGTTTTACGTACCCGGTGCCATCCATGCGGTGCTCGTTGTGCACAATTACCATGAAGATGCCCGTACCGATAAGATCGTCAACGCTATGAAGGACAAAGACTGATGTTAAAAAAAGCACTGGTCATGGGATTATTGATCATCGCCGCAGGGTGTGAATCAACCTACTACGATGCCCTCGAAAAAGTTGGCTTGCATAAACGGGATATCTTAATCGACCGGATTGAGTCCGCCCAGGAAGCCCAGGAAGATGGCCAGCAACAGTTCAAAGATGCATTGGAGCAGTTTCAAGCCGTGGTAAATTTTGACGGCGGTGAACTTCAAGACGTTTACGAGAAGCTCAGCGATGAATATGAAGATAGCGTTGATGCTGCCGAAACCATCACGTCTCGGATAGACAGTGTCGAATCCGTCGCAAATGCACTCTTTGATGAATGGCAGACTGAACTCGGTGAGTACAGCAACGCCCGATATCGCCGGGACAGCGAACGCCAGTTAAAAGAAACCCAACGACGATACAATCGGCTTCTGACCTCAATGCGGAAAGCGGAACGCTCTATTGAGCCGGTCCTGACGACCCTCAAAGACAACGTGTTGTTTCTTAAACACAACCTCAATGCCAGAGCTATCGCCTCACTTAAGGGCGAACTCGGCACGGTCAATTCTGACGTTGCCGCACTAGTTGCAACCATGCAAAGTGCCATTGATGAGTCCAACGCATTTATTGCTGAACTCAAGCAAGAATAACAATTGTCGCGGATATCCCGCGTTATTCGATGACCCGGGCAAAGGTGTAATCAGGGTCTGCGCCTAATACCCTTCGCACCACACCCCGCAATTTCGGGTGTTGCAAATAGGCGGAGCCTGTTTCTGCCATCGGTATGACCGCCACATCTGCTTGAATCAACTTCTGCAGTTGATCGGCGGCCGCCATTCGTTCTGCCGGGTCCGCTGAATTCATCAGCTTTGCCAACCAGTTGTCATACGCTTTACTAATGTACCGGCCATCGTTGTTTTCATTATAGGATGCTAACAGGTCCGCATAGGTGACCACATCATCAAAGTCTGGATACCAACTGGCAAGGGCAATATCAAACTCCTGACGGTTCACCTTATCGATATACTGTTTGAAGGTTTGCTGATCGACCTTCACATCAATATCCAGGTGCTGTTTGATCAAACCTTGAAAATATTCGGCAATCTTGCCGCCAGTTGGAGAAGTTGTACTGAGTATGGTGATGGCCGGTAGTTGTGCTACCCCCATTTCCGCACGAACTTCAGCAACCAGTTTTTGTGCCGCCAGGACGTCCCGGTCGATGGGCGTTAATGGAAACTCGGTGACAAACTTATCTTCCACACCATTTAACCAGGATGGAAAAAATGAATGGGCGGGCTTGTAGCCAGGGATCCCAATGACCTTGTTCACAAACTCATCCGGATCAAAAATAAGTTGGATTGCCTGTCTTAACTTCCTGTGGCTCATAGCGGACTCAGGCGTGTGATTAAGCCGTAGATAGGCCATGCCTCCGGTCACAAATGTACGCAGGCGCATACCCTGGCTAGCCGCATCGTTCACGGTATCTGCACCCATTCTGGCCAGGGCAATTCGCCCGTCTCGAAACAAATTGAGTCGAGTCCGGTTGTCCTCGGTGATATAGCCAATGTTGAGTTCATTCAGGGCAATGGTATCTGCATTCCAGTAATCGGGATTTTTCACCATCGTCATTTCAGCGCCGTGCACCCACTTCACCAGCTTGAATGGTCCGTTATACAAAAGCTTATCCGCCTCTGCCCCATAACTTTTTGCCATCGCCCTGTGAAACTTTTCATTCACGGGATAAAAAGCTGAATGGTTCATCACGGTAATGCAGTATCCACAGGCGCCTTCTAATTCCACCTGAAGCGTAAAGTCACCGATCGCTTTGACGCCAAGGTCATTAACCGGCAGCTCACCTTTTTGAATTTTCTGCGCGTTGCGAATGGGGTACATGATGGCAGCATAGGGTGCAGCCGTAGCGGGATCATTTAAGGTTCGCCAGGCGTAGACAAAATCATGGGCGGTGACCGGGGAGCCATCACTCCAACGGGCATTGTCCCTTAGATGAAAGGTGATCACCTTGCCATTTTGCTCCCAGGACTTAGCAACCCCGGGTACTATCTTGCCTCTCCTGTCATAGCGAACCAGGCCTTCATTTACATGGCCAATCACAAAAAAGCTGACCAGGTCCGTCGTGCGCAAACTGTCTAGATTAGGTGGCTCCTGGGTCAGGGCAATGGTAATCGCCTGTCGTTCAAAGTCGACCGCCGCACCGAAGGAAGAGGTCGACCACATCAGAAAACACAAAATAAAGCCAAACTGCCGCATGCCACAGGAATCCAAAATCGAAGTGGTAATTGTGTCACGTTCACGCCAGGTCTGCAGGTACCAAACCTGAGCTGCAGCGGCATTTTTAAATGGGGTACACTGCTAGGATGATGGACCAAGCATTGACACTTTTTGATGATCAGATCTCTGGCTGGTTCCATGAAACCTATGGCCAACCAACGGACATTCAGCGTCAGGCCTGGCCAAAAATAGCAGAACAAAAAAACCTGCTGATCTCAGCGCCTACCGGCAGCGGCAAAACCCTCACGGCATTTCTCTGGGCTATTAATGAATTTGTGACCGGCAGGTTTGCGCCCGGCACCACAAAAGTACTCTATATAAGCCCACTCAAGGCGCTGAATAACGATATCCAGCGCAATCTTCTGACGCCACTAGCCGCCCTCAAACAACGCGCTGAGCAAGCCGGATTACCGTTTCCCAATATTAAGGTCCAAACCCGCAGCGGCGACACCGAACAGGTAGAACGCCGCCGTATGCTCAAGCACCCGCCGGAGATATTAATCACCACACCGGAAAGTCTGAATATCCTGCTGACCAGTAAAAGTGGCCAATCCATGCTGCAACACATCGAGACCGTGATACTCGATGAGATACATGGCGTTGTGGGTGACAAACGTGGCGTCTATCTGATGAGTGCAGTCGAACGGCTTGTGCCCTTGTCCGGTGAGTTTCAGCGCATCAGCCTGTCCGCCACGGTAAAGCCAATGGAACATGTGGCAGACTTTGTCGCGGGCTACAAACGACTACCCGGCAATCAGTTTGAACGACGGGAGGTCCAGTGCCTGAATTCGACCGCCCGCAAGGAATACTCGGTCACCGTGCGCTATCCAGAAGCCGCTGCCAACCGCCCCGTCGAAGAGAAGGTCTGGGATTCTCTGGCGGCAGACTTTGTTAAAAAAATTCGCCAGAACAATTCAACTTTACTGTTTGTGAATAGCCGCTCCCTGGCGGAAACCCTGACCCATAAAATCAATACTGCAGCCCAGGAAACCCTGGCCTATGCCCACCATGGTTCTTTAGCTCGAGAAATACGCCTCGAGGTTGAACAAAAATTAAAAAATGGGGACCTCGCCGCAATTGTGGCAACCAGTACCCTCGAAATGGGCATCGATATTGGCGCCCTTGATGAAGTCATTCTCATTCAATCCCCGGAAGGTATCGCATCCGCCATCCAACGGATCGGCCGTGCGGGTCATGGGGTCGGTGAAGTCAGCCGATGCACCATCTACCCGACCCATCCCCTCGACTTTATCGAGGCCGCGGTGCTCGGCAAAGCTGTGCTAGAGGGAGACATCGAACCCATTAGCACCATCGAGTGCCCCCTTGATGTATTGGCTCAAGTCATCATCTCGATGACCAGTACGCGAACCTGGGACTTATTGGACCTGTTCCATGAATTAAAACGCTCTACCCCTTTCCACGGGTTAGGACAAAGTCAGTTTGACCTGATGATCAATATGCTAAACGGTCGTTACGGCGATGACCGAATTCGAGAGCTGCGGCCGAAGGTGATAGTGGATCAAATACAACAAACCATCGAGAGCCGGCGCGGGTCAACCCTGTCTTTGTACCTGTCCGGGGGCGTCATTCCGGATCGTGGCTATTTTCAAATTCGACACGAGCAAAGTAACGCCCGAATCGGTGAACTCGATGAAGAATTTGTCTGGGAAGCCTACGTCGGGAAAGTTTTTGCCTTCGGCACCCAGCACTGGCAGATCCAAAAGATCACCCACAATGATGTGATTGTCACGCCCTCCAAACCCACAACCATTGCGCCACCATTTTGGAAGTCCGAGGGCATAAATCGAACCTTCCACTATGCCGATCGCATTTCTCGTTTTCTTGAGCAAGCCAACGAGGAATTAGACAGTGCCGAATTCAAGCAGCGTCTCACAGCCGAGCATCATCTTGAGCCACTGATTAGAGATGAACTGATTACCCTACTCAAACGGCAAAAGGAGCACACCGGTTCTGCCCTGCCCCATCGCCACCATTTACTGATCGAGCGAATTGAAGCAGCCGCCGGTTACAGCACTGGATATCAAATTGTCATCCATACCGGGTGGGGCAACAGGATCAATCGACCCTTAGGTCTAGCGATGGAAGCCGCGTGGCAAGACCATCATGACGAACAACCGGAAATTTTTGTCACCGACCAATGTCTGGTTATGCAGATGGTTGAGGCATTTGATGTAAGGGAATTGTTGCAGCAGGTCTGTGCCGCCAATATTGAACTGCTCCTTAGACGGCGCCTGGAGGGCTCGGGCTTTTTTGGCGCCCGCTTCAGGGAAAATGCAGGTCGCTCACTGCTGCTCACCAAGGGAAAGTTTAACGAAAGAAAACCATTGTGGATGAGCCGGCTGCAGTCACAAAAATTGTTGGATGTCGTACTGAAGTACGAGGACTTCCCCATTTTGCTGGAAACCTGGCGCACCTGCTTACGCGATGAATTTGACCTGGAGAACCTACGCCTGGTGTTAAATGAACTCGCAACCGGCGAGATTCAAATCACGGAAGTCGCAAACCAACAACCTAGCCCGTTTGCCCAGACCGTCGCCTGGGACCAAATTAACGACTACATGTACATGAACGACAAACCCCGTTCATCCAGCTCCTCTAACCTTTCCCAGGACCTGTTAGAAAGCCTGGTCTTCCAGCCCTCTTTGCGCCCGGCCATTCCACTCTCCATCATCGAGGACTTTGTACAACGAAGACAAAGAACGCTACCTGGCTACGAACCCCAGGCCGGTACTGACGAGGTAGAATGGGTCAAAGAGCGAATGCTGATTCCCACCCGGGAATGGTGGGATACTGAATTACCATCGGGTCTGGTGGAACTCAACCACAACGGTAGCAGGCTGATTGTTGCAACCGAAGACCTGACACTTGTTAAAAACCAGCTTGAGGACGTCAGCCCCACACTGTTGAGCAATTGGCTTCAGTATTATGGGCCGCTGCAGCTCGAGGAGATTTGCAGACTTCTTGGTACGCCACCCGCCGCCACCGGTGCTGCGCTAAGCCGTCTGCTCGGCGACAACAGCCTTATTCTCGGTCCACTGGTCAAGGATCAAAACGACGTTTATTACTGCGATGCCGCCAACTTTGAGGTACTACTTCGTTTTGTTCGCCAGGCCGCAAGAATTAATTTTCAACCCCTGCCAATAGGTGAACTGACACCTTTTTTGTATCGTTGGCAATGCCGATACTTGAGTACCCAGGAAGGGGTAGATGCTGAAGATGATCTACCGGGTCTAATCGACCTGTTGCAATGTTTACCCCTGCCACCGGAGGCCTGGGAGCAGCATGTCTTACCCTCACGACTTCCGGGTTACGATGGCCGCAGCCTTGACCTGGTGATGCAGGCCGGCGGATTACACTGGATCGGCACCCAGGCACAAACAACTCAGTTCTGCTTTACGGATAACCTATCCCTGCTCGACTCAGAAACCGAGAACAACAACCCGCTATTTAGCGACGTATTTAGCCGCTACGACTTTTTAACCTTAATGGACAAAACCGGCCTGTCCTCAAACGCGCTATCTGATCGCCTGTGGCAATCCGTCTGGGATGGCCAAGTTAGCAACGATACCTATCTGGCTCTGCGCTCAGGCATCACCAACAAGTTCGGGAAAGGCGATAGCATCCAGGTAGAAACCTCAAGGTCTCGCCGAGGTGGCTTCCGCAATTGGAAGCGCGACCTGCCCTTTGCAGGAGACTGGCATCAGATCCGTTATCCAACCAGCCCTGAAGAGTTGCTTGAAACGGAGGAACGAAACAAGGAACGGGTCAGGCTCCTGCTCGACCGATATGGCATCTTGTTTCGTGAACTGCTGTTAAGGGAACAACCGGACTTCCGCTGGCAAAAATTATTCCGCTCCATTCGGCTAATGGAATTGGCGGGGGAATTATATTCAGGGTATTTCTTTACCAGTATTCCGGGGCCCCAGTTTGTTTCACCAGCGGCACTGACAGCCTTAAGTTCAGCCACCCTTCGGCAAACCTTTTGGCTTAATGCAACGGATCCAATCTCCCTGTGCGGCCTACCACTGGCTAACCAGAACGCTCATGAAACGGACGCTAGTGAAACCGACTCTAGTGAGACAGACTCCAGAGCAGAAACCGCCGATGGTTTATTGCCGAGGCGCGTAGCCGGCAACTATCTGGTTTACAGCAGTAACAAACTCGTTCTGACGGTTGAGCAGCAGGGTAAAAAACTCACCTTTAACATTCCACCTGAATCCGAGATCATTCAGAGCAGCTTTGCCGTCCTACATCATTTGCTTGGACGTTCATTTGCCCCGAGGAAACAGATCACACTGAGTGTGATTAACAACAATCCCGCCAGGCAAAGTCCATACCTTGGACCGCTCGGTCAGGCTTTTGACCTTGTGCGAGATCATAAATCCGTCCACCTTCAAAAAAAGTTTAGTTGAGTACCCCATGAAATCTGTCGTAACAAAACCCGTCGCTGGTAAAACCGGCTCTAGCAAAACATTGCTACTAACCCATCCCGATTGTTTACACCATGAAATGCCGCACCACCCCGAACGACCGGCGCGACTAACCGCTGTCATGGACGCCCTGCTTAAGGATGATCTGACCGGTGATATGCATGAAATTCTCGCCACAGAAATTTCAACACAGTTGCTGCAGGGCATTCATCCCGATAGCTACATACAACACATTGAATCCTTTGCGGGCATCAACGCTGTGACCAAGGTAGACCCGGACACCTACATGAGCCCTGGCAGTTTGAGGGCAGCAAAACTCGCCGCCGGAGCGGTTGCCGAGGCGACCACCCGGGTATTGTCCGGCGAGGCCAATCGTGCGTTTTGTGCCATACGTCCCCCAGGTCATCACGCGGAAGTTGCCGCTGCACTAGGATTTTGCCTGTTTAACAACATCGCGATTGCAGCTCAATTAGCACTCCAACAGCCTGGTATCAATCGCGTTGCCATTTGTGATTTTGATGTCCACCACTGCAATGGCACCGTTGACATATTTAAGGACAGACCCGAGGTGCTGGTCTGTTCAAGTTTTCAGGATCACTTTTATCCCCATCGCTACCTGGACTTCAGCAACGAACATATTATTAATACGCCACTCGAGGCAGGCACCAACAGCGGTACCTTCCGGCGCCTCATCGAGAAAAACTGGCTACCTGCAATCCAGAAACACAAGCCGGATTTGATATTTATCTCCGCTGGGTTTGATGCGCACAACGATGACCCTCTCGCTGAGATTTGTCTCGAGGATGACGATTATCGCTGGGTGACAAACTTTCTAGTTGATATGGCCAACAGCCATTCTAAGGGGAGGATAGTCTCAACGATGGAGGGAGGATACGAACTTGATGCACTTGCCAGGTCGGCACGCATACACGTGGAACAGCTTCTGCTTAATTAGCGGATATCAGATGTACAGGTTTCAGGCAAAGTATTGGGCAATATCAACTTCATCAATCTGGGTGGGCTCAAGAAAACGGTCCGCATAGTCTTTGTAAACACCGGAACTTAAAAACAGCCTAAACAATTCAGGGTCTAGATGATGGTCCTTGACCATAAAGCCCATAATCTTAATGCTTTCACTCAAGGTCTTGGGTTTCTTGTAGGGGCGATCCGCCGCCGTTAAGGCTTCAAACACATCAGCAATCGCCATAATTCGAGCGGGTATCGACATCTCACCCCCCATTATTTTCTTGGGGTATCCCGTACCATCCATTTTCTCATGGTGACCACCGGCTATTTCTGGCACACGTTCCAGGTGCCGTGGGAACGGTAGGTTTTCAAGCATCACAATGGTTTGCACGATGTGGTCATTAATCTTGAACCGCTCCTCTGCTGTTAATGTGCCCCGGCTAATCGCAAGATTATAAACTTCACCCAGATTGTACTTATGCTCCGGGACATCAATATTAAATCCATACCGATTATCAGGATCAGACGAATGCACAATCACATCATGTTCAACAATATGATCCGGTCGGTCCGCTAGTAGAGTTTCAATAACGGGCAGTTGTACCGGTGGCGTCCGAGCCTTGCGTTTGGCTTCATCAAAAGAAACACCGAGTCGATCATCCAGGGTTCTGGTCCACTCATAACCCGCGATCCGCCTCAACCGTTCTAGACGTTCTTCCTCCATAAATTCACCGCCCAGGTTGCATTCAGCAATGAAGGCAAAGTCTTCATCCAAACTCAAAAGATCTGCGTCCAGTTGAGCTTTCAGTTCCGCGCCATTGGTTGCACCATCAAGCAACCGTTGTTGGTACGTGATGACGCGCTCCCGTTTGATGACTTCAAATCGCGTCCGAACTTCGTGAATTCTGTCGGTGATCGTTTCGAGTTTTGTTGCTTTATCAACCACATACTCCGGCGTGGTGACCTTGCCGCAATCGTGAAGCCAGGCCCCGATGTGCAGCTCGTACCATTCTTCTTCGTTTAGGGAAAATCCCGCGAAGGGTTTTTCTTCCGATTGACACGCTGCTTCGGTGAGCATTTCCGTGAGTTCTGGCACACGCTGACAGTGGCCTCCGGTATAGGGAGACTTGGCATCCACAGCGCTTGCCATCAACTCAATAAATGAATCCAGCAGGTTTTTCTGGGATTCCAACAAATTTTGATTTTCCAGGGACACCGCAGCCTGGGAAGCCAGGGCTTCAATCAACGGCTGGGTTTCCAGTGAAAACGGACAGACTTCACCCTCGGCATTAATCGAATTTAATAGTTGCAGAACGCCAATGACACGGCCGGTATTATTCTTCAGGGGTACCGTCAGAAAAGATCGCGACTTATACCCCGTGGCTTCATCAAACTTTTTTGTACCCGTTAGATCAAAGTCCGTGGTTGCATAGGCATCTTCGAGGTTAAGTGTCTCCCCTGTATTGGCAACATAGCTCACCAGGTTTTTTAGGTTAGGCTCCCCGTCCTGGCGGAACATACCCACCGCGGGCAGCGTAATTTCGACGCCGGTTGTACCACCCTGGGCAATACCGAGAGAGTCCGTTCTGACAATGGTGAACTCTAACTGGTCTTCTCGATTACGAATATAAAGGGTACCGCCATCTGCACCACCAATATCTTTCGCTTCGAGCAGAATAATTTCCATGAGCCGGTCACTGTCTTTCTCTGCAGAAAGTGCAATGCCGATATCAATCAAACGCTTGAATGATGGCTGCTCAGATGCCACTAACTATTCCCTTTATTATTTACACACGAACTACACACAAACTACACACGAACCACACACAGCCTATACGCTCTGGGATTTATCCTCTATGGGAGAATCCCAGCACTGTTTATATCTATTTGCTGGCTGGGCATCAAGTAACCAGTTCTCCTTCTGCCACAACTTTTTTACTGACTTGGCTCCTGACTTGCCAGTTCCCAGGGTCCAGCAGCGCTTGAGAAGAGCTGGAGAAGCGCTTACGAGGTAGTCAGACCACCCTTCATCCGCTAAGCTCGGATTTTTGCAAAATGAGACCCAAATGGCTGCCATTCCCTTTGTCTACCAATATGATTTTGAGTACGCCAAACTTGAGCAAATTACCCCACTCATTCGTCGGGTCACTGCCCGTAACCCAAGTGGATTTACATTCCACGGCACAGGAACCTACATCATCGGCAAAGGTAACGTGGCGGTTATTGACCCGGGCCCATTGCTTGACGAACACGTAGAGGCGCTCAAACAAGTGCTTGAAGGGGAAACCGTTACCCATATTCTGATCACCCATACCCACTATGACCATTCTCCGGCCGCCGCCCCCCTTAAGGTACATTGGCAGTGTCCCACCTACGGCTATGGCCCCCATGGTGCAGGCAAAATTGAGTCCGGCACTCCCATCGAGGAAGGTGGCGATATGGATTTTGTCCCGGATGTAGTGATCAAGGACGGAGACCTGTTGGAGGGCGACGGCTGGACCGTTGAATGTGTTTACACTCCTGGGCACACCTCCAACCACATGTGTTTTGCCCTCAAAGAAGAAAACGCACTGTTCACCGGTGATCATGTGATGGGCTGGTCCACCAGTGTCATCGGACCGCCCGACGGTGACATGACCCAGTATATGGACAGTCTGAAAAAGTTGCTGGATAGATCAGAGGACGTTTATTGGCCAACCCATGGAACCTGTATCAAGGACGTGAAGCACTTTGTTCAGACCTTTATCGATCATCGACTCGCAAGGGAACAACAAATTCTGGTTTGTATTAAAGACGGGGTGAGGAAAATTAACGATATGGTGCCCATGATGTACCAGGAAACCGACAAGGCACTCTACCCCGCCGCTGCTCGATCGGTTTTGGCTGCCATGGAACGACTGGTTGCTTCAAAGCAGGTGCTTTGTTCGACCTCTGAGCCCCAGCTCGATGCGGAATATACAGCGGCTTAGGCTCTAGACAAGTGGCACTATAGTGGCCGGTGTTAGAGAAATGATAGCGATGCAAATGGGGCTCGCTTTACGGTGGGGAGGTTGGTCGCCTGGATAAAACCCGCCGCAAAACCTTCCAGCGCGATTTTGGCATCCTCAGACACCAGTTCTTTACCGTTGTAGTGCGAATGGTCGCTTAAGGCGACGTCCTGATAGCGAGTTTGACCGGTGACATCAATATCACTTTCATCTCTAATATTCAGGACAAACAGATCTGCGGTTAAATTCTTCAGGGAAACCTTACCCTGGCCCGCGAGCATGACCCGCAGATGCGCCGCATCTAACACGTCGGCATCAAGTCTTGCTCGATCCGATAGACACACCCGAACTTCTGGCGCGGACGTCTGGGAGATCTGAACCCTTTCACTTCCTTCAAGCTTCACCAATAACACTCCATCTGCAATTCGCAGGCTCTGGAGTAAATTGGTTTCAATCACAATGTGGGCTGGCTGGTCTGCACTAACGGTAATCTGGTTGCCGTTCCGGCTTACGGCAACCGTAGACGGGTCAAATTTGATTAATGGCATGGCACTGTGGTGGAGGCGTACTTCAACCGGACCCGACACGGTGATCTGATCCCTAGACTCCAGCTCCATTCCCGTAGAATGCAGACCGATTGCGCCCATTGTGACAATGATCGCCAATTTGATCCATTCCATCTCTAAACCCCTTATTATCACTAGGGGTGGAAATGCACAGGCCGTGCCAAATCTCTATCTATTTGATTTACATACTAATTGTCAGTTTCACGGCCCCCGGGTAGGGGATTTAGCCACCAGCATTTAGTCGTTTTAACCACTTAGCTGATATCGCCGATCAGCCCGCCTCGGTAATCCCCGCCCAGAGCCCGTCTGCACCGAGTCGGCAAAAGCGTTCGCCGATGATCAATTGCCAATATCGTTCGGAACCGTATTCGTCCCGCCACTGCCATAATCGACGGGTGCGAAGATTCAAGGCATGTTCCAGGGTATAGCCAATTGCACCATGTACCTGATGGGCAATATCGCTCACCAGGGTGACCGCCTCACCGGATCGCGCTTTGCCGATGGCCACGTCCAGATCACCGGTGCTATACAACACCGCGTCAGCACTCCGCTGACAGGCGGCTGACTCTCCGGCGAGCATAGACAATTGATGCTGAATCGCCTGAAATTTTGCCAGGGGTCTGCCAAATTGTTCCCGATCCGTCACATATTGGACGGACATTTCTAACACTCTTGAAATAGCCCCCGCCATCAGATTTACCCGGGATGCTGCGCCTTTTTGACGGGCGAGTGCGAGGGCATCTTCCAACTCGACAAGCTCCCCTTTTGGCTGCCAATCGCTGAGCGCCAGACTGGCCCAGGATTCTCCCGCAATTGTCGATTGCCGTGCCCAGGGAATCTCCTCATTGGGCACTAGCAACATGCCTTGTTCGTTGATCCACAGGACCCAATCCGCAACCTCCGTATAGGCAACCTGACAAACCTGATCGGACTCCACCATGGCAATGGTCATGATGCCACTGGGTAATGCCTTTCCCGCGGCCGCCAGCATAGATGCACTGATCAAGTGCTCCGCAAGTGGAATCGGTGCAGCCACAGCACCGGCTTCGCGAATGAGTAGCAGGGCATCAGCGAAACTACCGCCAGAACCGCCCGCCTCTTCCGCAATACCCGCCAGGGTCAAGCCGGTTTCTTCCAGTGTTCGCCACAAATCCGAGGGAAAATCACCCGCCTCCGCCGCGTCCACAACCGTCTTGTCACATTGATCCGCAAAAATTCGTTTGGCCGTTTCTATAATTAATTTTTGTTCTTCATTCATCATCAATTCTCCCCTATCGCAAGCCAAGTCCACGGGCGATCATGCCCCGTAAAATTTCCCGGGTACCTCCACGCAAGGTGAAGGACGGTGCATGCAAAATGCACTGATTCAGTGTATCGACGAATCTTGGCGAGACGTTTCCCGGTCTCAGCTGACGAATAATTTCCGGTACCATCCGCTCGTAACTATTCCCCAGGTCTTTGATCAACGCGGCTTCAACGTTCGGCATCTTTCCTGCCTGGAGCATTCCGGCCACGGAAACTGACATGCGCCGGAGGGTAATCAGATGTGCAACTAGCCTTCCGACTAAGGCTGCTTGTTCAGGGCTGGGGTCGGCACCGATCTCCCGGACAAATTCCACCAGCACGCGGAAGGCGGATAAAAAACGTTCTGGACCGCTTCGTTCGTACCCCAGTTCACTCATGACCTGTTCCCAACCATTGCCCGGTTGACCCACAACATGGTCATCGGAAATAAACACATCATCGAAGAACACTTGATTGAAGTCCGTATCACCGGCCAAATTTTTAATACCGGTAATCGTCACATTCGGGTCAGATAAATCAACAATCACCTGACTCATGCCCGCATGGCGATTCTCTGAAGCCGGCGCGGTCCGCACGAGTGCAATCATGTAATGATTCATGTGGGCACCGGAGGTCCATATTTTACTGCCGTTCAATATCCAGCCGCCCTCGGTTTTGGTTGCCATCGAACGAATAGAGGCAAGGTCAGAACCAGAATCAGGCTCACTCATGCCAATCGAAAAGTAACATTCACCCCGGGTAATCCCAGGCAGATATTGCTGGCGTTGAGCTTCGGTACCAAACTTCAAAAATTGCGGCCCGCTTTGCCGGTCGGCAATCCAATGGGCGCCCACGGGTGCACCGGCAGCCAATAACTCCTCGGTGACCACATAGCGCTCCAAAAATGAGCGCTCGCCGCCGCCATATTGCTTTGGCCAGGTCATACCGATCCAGCCCTGTTGCCCCAGCTTACGGCTCAACTCTGCGGATTCTCCCGCGTTGAAGTCGGAGTTTCTTAAATAGTCAGGTGGTAACTCTGCCTCAATAAATCGACGCACCTCAAGACGCAATGCTTCTGCCTCCGGCGGCAGGGAGACGGGTTCAAACTGGAACATAGGGAACTCACTTAGAACAAACGCGGACAAAGGTAGTGGGTTACGCCAGCCAATGCAAACTCAGAATTCGATCTAAGACGACCCCGTGGTATGCTAATTTTAATTCAGAATATCTGATGAATGTGCCATCAATCGGTCAATCATCCTCAGGAATCATTAGATGACGCGGGTCCTTCGTCTCGACAGTATCAATCGAGATCAGGTTTCTATCGCAGGTGGCAAAGGTGCCAACCTGGGGGAACTTGTACAACAAGGATTTCCAGTGCCGCCGGGATTTGTCGTGACGGCAGAGGCCTATCAGAATTTTGTCAGCGCCTGGGACTTATCTGGGCTCACGCCTGATCAGGTTAGACGTAATATCATGGCGCAGGAGGTCGACTCGGAATTGGCGTCTGACCTGCAACAACACCACACACACCTTGCCACACTCATTCCAGGGCGGTTCGTCTACGCCGTTCGATCATCCGCTACCGCCGAGGACCTCGGGGACGCAAGCTTCGCAGGCCAACACGACACCTACTACTACGTTACGCCAGAACAAATCCCACAAATGGTAAAAAAATGTTGGGCATCACTTTGGTCCGATGCCGCCTGCAGTTATCGAGCGTCCCAGGGTATTGCCCACCATGGGGTAAATATGGCGGTGGTTGTTCAGTTGATGGTGGAATCTTCAATCAGCGGCATCACTTTTACCGCTAACCCCATCAATGGCAATAGTGATGAAATCCTCACCGAATCGAGCTGGGGCATGGGCGCTGCGATTGTGGACGGCAGAGTTAGCCCTGACCAATATACCTATAGCCGGCGGCGGGACGCATTGACCTCAAAGCGAATCGCCGACAAGAAGTTTATGGTGCCAGCGACGCTTGCGGAAAATCAATCAAGGCTTATGGCGGTACCCGCCCTTCTGCGACGTAAAGAAACCTTAAACGAACAGCAGGTATCAACCCTTATCGAATGGGCAAAAAAATCTGAAGACTACTTTGGCCAACCCCAGGACCTGGAGTGGGCTTTTAGCGGTGATGCGTTTTATATACTGCAGTCACGGCCCATCACGACCTTATCTCAAAAGTTAGATGAAATACCTGAAGGTAAATTTGTCCTGTTTAAGCCGGTTGCTGAAAACTTTACCGATCCATTGTTGCCACTATCCCAGGATTTATTGCTGCGCCTTTTCCCGATGATGAAAATCATCCGCGGAAGGATTTATATGAATATTGAGCACCTTAGGCCGCTGATCCCTTTCAAGATGGACAGCCAACAAATTGCTCAGCTTGCCTACCTGTCTGACTCAAAAGAATCACCGGGGCTATCGGTGCCCAGACTCATTGGGCTGGGTATTTTGCTCTATCTCAATTACCTGATCATGGGTGTTTTTTACTATCGTACCGACCGGCTTCCAGATGATTTTATGGATAGCTTCCGACAGCTATTTGATAAAACCGTTAAAGATGATTCGATTGATGCGTTCGGAACCATGCAAAAACTCTTTTTTAAACCGCGGTTTTTTGAGCCCGTAGGCAATATGGTCCTACTCGTAAACCTGAGCGCACCTAGGTATATCTTGCTCCTCGGATTACTGGGCCGGCTACTCAAATACTGGCTACCGGAGCTACGGGAGGACGCCGCATCCTATCTCACATCCGGAACCGAGGGTGTGCTTTCAACCGATATGGGCAGGCGCATCTGGTTTCTTGCCGAGCAGGCACGATTATCCCCGGTAGTTGTTGATATCATCCAACAGCAGGAACCTCGACAGGCCCTAAACACTCTACGTAGCGAGGCGGCAGCCGCTGATTTTATGCACCAGGTGGATCAGTTTCTTGCAATCCACGGCCACAGAACCCTTAAGGAATTTGAACTCAACTCGGTCCGATGGGAAGAAGACCCAACCCCAGTGATTGCAATGATTCGTAACTACCTCCAAACCGACGCGGATCCAACAAGCACTGAACGAAAAGTTGAGGCAGAGCGGAATAACTTTGCTCGAGAAATTCAGTCCCTACTCTCCAACAAGTTTCTTGAGGCTTCCTTTGGTTGGCGCTGGAAAGTTATTGAGTCCCTGCGGCAAAAAGCCAAATACTTTATTCGCCTACGAGAAAACTCCCGCTTCTTTCACATTATGGTTTTTTATGCGGCAAGAAAGAAGATTCTAAAAGTAGAAGCCGCGCTACTCAATCAGGGGGCGTTGAAGTGCAAGGACGACATTTACTATCTCAAATGGTCTGAGATTCAGGACCTTAAAACGGACAAACTTACCTGGCCAGACGTTGAGGAGCGTATTCGAGAACGTCGCATGGATTTTATTCGACTCTCAAAAATGACTCCGCCTAAAACCTTTGGTGTTGCTGAATCAACGGAAGATGACCAGTTATCTAACTCCGTGATTTCCGGCCAGGGAGCTTCTCCCGGTGAATGTGAAGGTAACGCTCGGGTGATTATGGATCCCGGCATAGACGCGACGGTCTTACCCGGTGAAATCTTGATTGCACCTTACACTGACCCCGCCTGGACGCCGTTATTTTTGACCGCAAGTGGCGCTGTAGTTGAAGTCGGCAGCTACCTGTCCCACGCCGGTACCATTGCCCGGGAATATGGACTGCCCTGTGTCGTCGACGCGGCAAACTGCACCGAACGCATCAAAACCGGAGATCGAATTCGCGTTAACGGCAGTACCGGTCAAGTTCTGTTGCTAGCCCCTGCCGCTGAAATGACATCAAAACAGGACGCGGAACATTGGCCGGAGAATTCTGCACAGCCGAGGGGATCAGCAGATGTTTGAGATTGTCCTGAACATTGTTGGATTCTTCGCCGGCGTGCATCTGACAATGATGTTAATCGCTTCGTCATATCGCTTGATCGATTTGAATTATTGCATCAAAGAATTTTGGCTCGAAATTACCGCTCGCATTGGTCTAAATGCCGGTTTGATTTTTCTTGTGTACTTTCTAACTAACGGTAGTTTTGAATCCGGTTTTCTGCTCGGCCAGGTCTTTTTTACAATTTTCCATGTATCAATTTTCTGGCTAGGCCAGTTAACACTGTTTCTAAATCATCGGGATTAAACCTTAACCGCTCGTCTGGACAGAACGTCTGGACAGAACGTCTGGACAGAAGGCTAATTTCGAGCGGTCAATGGCAGGCAAAATCACCGTCCGTCGGTTAGCGATGATCCAAAGGTGAAGCAATTCACAATTCCCAGCTTGTTAGATGTTCAAAGCCCGATCAGTTATCTATCTTTCGCATCAGGCCGCTCAGTTCAACCGACTTGTTCCAACTGACTTGTTTCAACTGACGGCCGCTAATCGATGACTGATCCAGGTGAATAAAATGGACTTTGCAACACTGATTCGCTGTAGCGTAATTTTTCTGGTTCTCGCAACCTCCTTCAGCACCAACATGGGGGACAATCTGATTTCCCGGCTTGGTATGGAGTCGGCCTACAGTTACGTTCTGGGACTTGCGCTGCTATTTAGCCTACTACTTGCGGAACGGAATGCATTTATCGTGGCGGCGGTTGTGTTCTTCAGCCTGAACGCTAATATGCCGTCGGAGTTTTCACTAAATATGGGCTTCGATCGAGACTACTATGCTGGCTTTATGATGGCATTGCTGATTCAACCAATCATGGGTAGAACCATGCAACTCAATTAGTCAGTGCATTAAGGGGACGTAATCTCGGGGAGTTCCATCATCGCAGCCTGGGGTGCTGCCTGCATGTAGATCATTCCCGTATGGGGCTCATCTAATCCCGCTTTGTAAAACAGGAATTCAAACAACTCATCCGCCTGGGCACTCTCTACCACCACTGAAAATACATCCTTCTCCCGCTGCTCACCGAGCCCCCGGTTCTGAATTTGTCTGGAGCGCCCTACACCCCGGGCATGACTAAAGTTTGCATCATAGATGCCATATTCCTGACTTAATGCTTCCACCAGGTTTCGGCCCATGCCCTTCGGCATAATGCATACAATTTGTTTTGCATCTTCCGCTAATGGCTTTTTATCCTTCGCTAATGGCTTTTTATCTTCCGCTAAAGGCTTTTTATCCTTCGCTAAAGGCTTCACACCCCCAACCTCTCGACAACGTCACGGGGGATAAATGTTGCGGCCTTCTCGAGCTTTGATACATAAATGATACCGGCGCCGGGAACGTCCAGTTCAGCAGCAAAATACATCCGTTCAAAAACACGGTCCACCTGTTCATTTGCAACCAGAATTGTGATGACCTCTTTTTCGACCTCAATTGCCAGGCCTAAGATCCCCAGCCTTTCTCTAATGCCACTACCATAACCGTAATAAATGGTTGCGCCCTGGGCACCGGCATCCTGTGCAGCTTGAACCACTGCATCCGCTTTGCCTCGCTGCACAATGCAGGTGATCATGGAGACGTCAGTCAGTATTGTCAGTTCTCGAGTACTCATAGGATCGCTGCCCCTACCGGTTCATCTGTTAGCTGTTCATTGGCTTTTTGTTGAAGGCTGCGTCGATTCAATTTCCAGCGGATATAAAGTCCCGTTGATAGCACGGCGACAATGGGTCCAATAGATGCCATCGACAAAATACCGAAGCCTTCGATGGCCCCCAGTGCATTGCCAAATCCTAACCCCATTGCCAGCACAAGGGGCACGGTAACAGGACCGGTTGTCACACCTGCACTGTCCCAGGCAATATTGACAAACTCTTCATTAGAAAAAATGGTCAGCACAATCGCCAGGGAATAACCGGGGACCAGCAAATAGGCGATCGGAATATCAAATACTATTTTTGCCACACCAATGGCAATACCACTCCCTACTCCAAGGGATACTGCATACATCAAGTTAGATTTTTTAAATGATCCATTGGTCAAATTCTCAACCGTCGTGCCCAGGGCATTCAAAGCGGGCTCCGCCAGCGTTGCGCCAAACCCCAACAGCCAGGCAAACACGAGGGCAACCAATACACCTACACCAAGCTTATAGAGGGGCGAACCATCAACACCATCAAGCTCAGAGAACGCTGCCGGTACCAGTCCACCACTTTGGCCCCCTAGTTTGGACAGGCCGTAGCTCAGTCCAAGATTAAAAACCACCATGCCAAGCACACACAGGAATATCCCAAAACCAATAATGGTTGGGTTTGGAATCCGCTCCCGAAGGAGTACCACCATCACCAGCAGCAGGAATACGACGAGTGGGACAATCGCTCGAACACCACCGACAACCTCAACACCCGGCGTAGCCTCCCACCAGCGAGGCGCGTTAGCTGCGGCAGAAGCCGCTTCAGCCGCAGCAATAATTTCCGCCGGCGTGGTCACAAATGACACATAAAGGGCAAGCAGCATCACGGCTACAATTGGAAATAATGATGCCAGGGTGACAATGCCAAATCCCGATAATGAATCACTGCCTTTACCCGCCGCGTGCGCAATGCCTATGCCTAGTGATAACACCAGGGGTACTGTAACGGGGCCTGTGGTCACGGCACCACAGTCAAACGCCAGACCCAGTACCTTGGATAGCTCTGGATCCAGTGCCATATAAATCGAAATCAACATCACCGGAACCAGCGTGATAAATATCAGTGGTTTAAGGCTCCAACCGAAAATAAATCGGACCGTCCCTAAGGCAGCCGCCAGACCGACACCGACGCCCACACTGAGTACCAGAACACCGGACCAATCGTTTAGCAAGGTAAACAAGTAAGGTGCTTTTGTGACGTCCACGAGACTACCGGCGGTTTGCAATGCACCAATCGCCGGTTCAGCAAAGGTGACCCCAATGCCTAACAGAAACACCACCGCAATCACCGTAGGTAGTGTCGCCTTTGCCGGCAGCGAACCACCCAGGGATTCACCAAATGGCATAAGGCCAACCTTTAGGCCCTCCATAAAAATCATCAAACCGACAATGACTGCAACCAGACCCAGGACAATAATGGTGGCATCGGTGACATTCTGGCGCAGGATAAAAATTTGAAACAGCACCAGGTAGACAGCCAATGGCGTCACGGACTGAAACTGCTCCATAAATCGGATCGACAGATAGGGCTTTAATAGTCTGTAGATATCACCGGTGCCCACACTTAGTGCGGCGGGTTTATGGGGGAGTTCGTTGCCTTTGGAATCAAATTCAATCGGCGGAACTAATTCGTTGTAGCTAATCTGATCCTGCTGAACATTGAGTTCTCGGCTCAAACTACCAAAGGAAATTGATTTTTGACTCATCAGTGACCCTGACGTTTTTATTGTTTTTTGTCCTACTTTTTTAGTTTACCCAAATCTGATCCCAGGTATACCACAAAGTATAACTGGGACCCGCGTTCCCTCGCGGAACACACGCGCGGCTTAAATGGGCGCGGTACCGAGTCCGCGCCCAGAACAAAAGCCTATGCTGCAGCGCTGGCTCTACCCTGCACCCGTGCATACCACGCCATTAGATGCTTGTTGTTCTCATTTAACGGCTGACCCACCGTGACACCAAATTCAAGGAAGACAAATAACAGGACATCCGCCAGGGTGAAACGATCGCCACAGATAAAGGGCTTAGCTTCGATCTGATCATTCAACCAGGTTAAGCGCTCCTGGGCTGTCGCCTTGAGATCATCAGCGGCGCCTGGAATACAGTGCAGGCGATCTTTAAAAAGCGGCAAACCCTCAGCAAAACGAAAGCCATTCGCAAGGGGCTCGAGGATCTGTAAATCTAACCGACGACACCACATGCGGGTTTCAGCCCGGGCTTCAGGGGAAGTCCCGATCAAATCTGTATTGCCCGCCTTGTCATCTAGATACTCACAGATCGCCGTAATCTCAGCAATCCAGCTACCGTCGTCCAACTGTAAAGCTGGAGACTGGCCCGAAGGATTACGGGCGAGATGCTCCGGCTGGCGATTCTCGCCCGCCATCAGATCAATTTCCTGGATCTCACAACTGACACCCAGTTCCGCCATAAACATCCGGACAACTTTAGGATTGGGTCCTATTGAGCTAACTAACTTCATGAAACTCCCCTTTTTTGTCCCTGCAAATTCAGCGACATGATGATTGAGGCAGCAGTTATATCAGATATTGCGGTTACGCCTCTAGTTGCCAGCGGCAGGAAATATCTGAATAATTCACCCTGTTGCGATACTGCCGAACACGCAGAACCTCAGCTACCCTCTTATTCACATACAATGACTCGATTCGCAACGGAGCTACCCTGTTGGACGATCGCGGTAAGGCCAAATTACTCTGGCAGGTATCTGCTGGATATCGTGGCATCTTTTCGGCTGCCATTTGTGTCATGGCAGTCGGCTATATTTTTATGTTCGGCGTGCCTCTGCTCGCTCGACTCGCTATCGATGTTATTACGGATCCAGAGCATCTGGAGTTGCCAGCCTGGTTTGCCGCGGTTGCACCTGCCGTTAGTTTAGAGGGAAATAATTTACCCCTGCTGCTAAATGCGGCGTTCTTGACCATATTGCTCACGGCCATCGCCGGCGTCTGTCTCTACTTTCGCGGCCGCTTTATTGCCCTGGCGAGTGAGGGTATCGTCCGGCAGTTGCGGGACCGTATTTACAGCCATCTAGAACATTTACCCAGTCGATATCACGATACCGCCGACACCGGAGATCTGGTGCAGCGCTGCTCGTCTGATATGGAAACAGTCCGGGTGTTTCTCGCCGGTCAGGTGATAGAGATATCCCGCGCCATACTAATGCTCATCATTGTCCTGCCAATTTTGTTTTCCCTCGACGTGAGCATGGCGTGGCTTTCCCTGGCGACCATGCCCCTTTTGTTTGTTTTTGCGGTGATTTTTTTCCAAAAGGTGAAAAGCCTATTTCTCGAGGTTGATGAGTCAGAAGCCCGCATGACAACTGTACTCCAGGAGAATCTGACCGGTATCCGCGTGGTACGTGCCTTTGCCCGGCAGGAATATGAAGTCGACAAATTTGCCGAACGCAATCGAGACTTTCGAGACCACAATACTCGTTTGATTAAAATACTCGGTCTCTACTACGGAATGTCCGACCTAATTTGCCTCGGTCAAATTTGTCTATTGCTGGTGACCGGTGCCTATTGGGTGGTTGACGGCAGCCTAACGGTCGGGACACTTTTTGCTTTCCTCACCTACGTCGGCATGATTATCTGGCCGATTCGCCATATGGGCAGAGTACTGACGGACTCCGGCAAAGCGATAGTCTCTATCGGCCGTCTTGCTGAGGTGTTATTTGAGCCCATTGAAACCCAGCACGAATCTGAGCCAAAGGGTCGATTAGCCGGCAACATTCAATTCCAAGACCTGTGTTTTGCCTACGAACCCCAAAAACCGATTCTCAAAAACGTCAACTTCTCCATCTCATCCGGTCAAACCCTCGCGATTCTAGGTGCGCCGGGTTCGGGCAAGTCCACTATCGCCCAGTTGCTAATGCGCCTATACGACTATGACGGTCAGGATGGCAGAGGTTCGATTCAACTTGATGGTCACGAACTTTCAGAACTAAAAAGAAAGTTTGTTCGGGCCCAGATTAGTATCGTATTACAGGAGGCATTTCTGTATTCCGCCAGTATTGCCGACAACCTTCGTGTGGGGCGGATTGACGCAACTGAAGATGAGATTGAGGCTGCTGCCCGGGATGCAGATATCCACGAGTCAATCCTGAAATTTCCAAGGGGTTATGACTCGATGGTCGGGGAACGAGGCGTAACCCTATCCGGCGGACAGCGACAAAGACTCGCCCTTGCCCGGGCATTGCTTAAAAAGCCGCCTATCCTTATTCTTGACGACGCACTCTCGGCGGTGGATACCGATACCGAAGCGACGATTCTAGCCGCCCTGAAAAAAAGCCGCGGTGCACAAACAACCATAATTGTTGCCCATCGACTTTCAACCGTGATGCACGCCGATCGGATCATCGTCCTAGCCGACGGCAAGGTTGTCCAGAACGGCAATCATGTCTCCCTGGCGCAGGTACCTGGCATCTATCGGCAACTGTGTGAGATCCAAGGGGCCATCCAACAACAGGTCGAAGCAGACATTTCAGATTCGGAAAAAAATCAGTGAGTGACTTCTTCGACGATGACAACTACGACGATGGCTTCAAGGAAGACATCAACGGCCAGCTCGACCTCAGCCTCTGGCAAAAGCTGTTGGGCTATACCCTCGCCTATCCTTTTGAAGTCACCATGCTGGCCCTGTCCGCCTTTGCCACGGCGATCTCTGAAATTGCGTTCCCGTTGATTACGCGACGGGTCATCGACGGCATCCAATCCGAAGGCGCGGACTTTGACATCCCCTTATACGGCGGGCTCTACTTCGCCTTTGTAGTGTTGTTGGCTCTATCCGTTGCCAGCTTTATCTGGTTCGGTGGCAAAATTCGAACCCATGTCAGCCATGACATTAGACGGGCAGGATTCGACAATTTACAAAAGCTCTCGTTTTCCTATTTTGACTTTCGACCCGTCGGCTGGCTAATGGCGCGGATGACCTCAGACTGCGAGCGGCTCTCTAACATCCTCGCCTGGGGTTTGTTGGACCTGATTTGGGGTTCCACAATGATGATCGGAATCGCCATCGCGATGTTATGGATGGACGTCAGCCTTGCCCTCACCATCCTTTGCGTGATCCCTGTTCTGGTTTGGCTGAGTTTGTTTTTTCAAAAACGAATTTTAAAGAGCGCCCGGGAAGTACGCAAAACCAACTCACGGATCACCGGGTCGTTTAACGAAAGCATCATGGGCGTCCAAACCAGCAAAGCGTTTGTGAAAGAGGCGGAAAATTCTCGAAAGTTTGGCGAACTGACCGATACGATGTTTGATGCCTCGGTGTTAAACAAAATTCAGGCTGCCATGTACCTGCCATTGGTTCTACTGCTGGGCTCGATTGCCAGCGGGCTGGCGATTGTGTTCGGTGGTCTTGAAGTGGGTTGGGGGCTGGTCAGTACCGGCACTCTGATTGCGTTCCTTGCCTACGCCCGGCACTTTTTTGAACCGATCGAAGAACTCGCCCATTGGTTTGCAGAAATGCAGATGGCCCAGGCCTCGGCGGAGCGTATTATCAGTTTGATAGAAGCCAAATCTGAAGTCAGCGACTCCCCTGCCGTCGCAGCGCGACTGGCTGCACCGAACCAGGCAGGCCTCGCGGAGGATGGTTATGACCCGGTCATCAAAAAAATCCGTTTTGAGAATGTCTCATTTCAATACGATGTCGGCGGTCCGGTACTCACGGACATTAACCTTGAACTCTACCAGGGCGAAAGTATTGCCATTGTCGGATCTACCGGCGGCGGGAAGTCCTCCCTGGCCAGCTTACTGTGTCGCTTCTACGAACCCACCGATGGTCAAATACTGTTTGATGGCGTCGACTATCGACAAAGAAGCTTGAACTGGTTGCAGTCACAATTGGGCATGGTATTGCAGACGTCCCACATTTTTGGCGGACGCATCCTCGATAACATTCGTTATGGTCGGCTTGATGCAACCGAGGCTGAGGTGTTTGCAGCCGCAAGACGGGCCGGAGCCCATGACTTTATCAGCAAGCTTGAGTCCGGTTACCAAACCGAGGTGGGTGAAGGTGGTTCAAAATTGTCTGCCGGTGAAAAACAACTCATCTCCTTTGCCCGGGCAATTCTAGCTGACCCACAAATTCTTATAATGGATGAGGCAACGTCTTCGGTTGATACTGTCACCGAACAGCATATCCAACAGGGTCTTGGGGCGCTCCTCAAAGGACGAATCAGTCTGATTATTGCCCATCGTCTCTCAACGATCAGAAATGCCGACAGAATTCTCGTTATAGAACAGGGCCGTATCGCTGAGATTGGTAGCCATGAGACACTCCTGGCGCTACAGGGGCGCTACAGCAAACTGTATCGGCAGCAGAGCCTAGCGGAATTATCCACCAGGACGGACCATTGGAATGCATAGCTGGACCGTGCTCTTCACTACACAACACAACACAAAAAAAGGACATCCCCATGACCATCAGTGCAGCACAGCTAGTTGCCGCGGCAGAAGCTGAAATCGAAACCATCACCCTGGAACAGGCGCTTGAGTTTCTAGACGATGACCAGTGTGTGTTCATTGATATACGGGACGTTCGAGAACTCTGGCGTGAGGGAAAAATTAAAGGGGCGAGCCATGCGCCCCGGGGTATGCTCGAATTCTGGATTGATCCGGAGAGTCCCTATCACCGGGAAATGTTTGCCGAGGATAAGCGATTTATATTCTACTGTGCATCCGCCTGGCGTTCCGCCCTTGCCACGTTGACCGCCCAGCAGATGGGTATGAAATCCGTTTGCCATATTGCCGGCGGATTCACCGCGTGGAAACAAGCCAACGCCCCCATCGAAGCAGTTGAAGCGAAAAAATCCGCATGAGCCAACCTGGCGCTTCACTTAACTGGGAGACCCCCTACCCCTCAAATCGCTCTCCGGTATTTGCGGAGAATATTGTTGCAACGTCACAACCCCTTGCCACCCAGGCAGGACTGAGTGCACTAAAACAGGGAGGTAATGCTGTTGACGCGGCGGTTGCCGCTGCCATCACCCTGACCGTGGTTGAACCTAACAACAATGGCATCGGGAGTGATGCTTTTGCGATCCTCTGGGACGGCAAATCATTACAGGGTCTAAACGCATCGGGCAAATCCCCCGGGGGTTGGTCTGCGGAACATTTTTCGAAATACGAGGCGATGCCAAGCCTTGGTTGGGATGCCGTGACGGTGCCAGGCGCCGTCAGCGCCTGGGTCGAGTTGTCCCGCAAATTTGGCAAACTGCCCTTTGTCCAATTGTTTGAATCGGCCATCCACTATGCGGAAAACGGTTATCAGGTTGGCCCCAAGAGTGGTTTTTATTGGAAGCTAGCGGAACAACGCTATCGCAACTATCCCGAGTTTCTTCGTACATTTATGAACAATGGGACTGCACCCCGTGTGGGCGAAATGATGACGCTACCGGACCACGGCAAAACCCTGCGTTCCATTGCAGAAAGCGAGGGTGAAGCCTTCTACCGCGGCACGCTGGCGGAAGCGATGGTGGCCGACTCCAACGCCCAAGATGGCGTTCTGACCCTCGAGGATTTAGCCTCCCACGAGGCGCAATGGGTTGGCACAATCTGCCAACAATTTGAGGAAACTGAACTCCACGAGATTCCGCCTAACGGTCAGGGCTTAATGGCGTTGATCGCCCTGGGCATTGCCAAACATCTGGATCTGGGGCGTTTTGATCCCGATAGTGCTGATGCTATTCATCTACAGGTTGAGTCTATGCGACTGGCCTACGCGGAGGTTGAAAGACACCTTGCGGACAGTCGATATATGACGCGGGTGACGGTTGATGCGCTACTCGACCCAGAGTATTTACAAGCCCGGGCCAGGAGCATTGATCTGTCAAATGCCCATCCCAATCCAACGGCACTCGGTACCAGCGCAGACACCGTGTATCTCACCACCGCCGATTCGAATGGCATGATGGTGTCATTGATCCAGTCCAACTACCGCGGCTTTGGCTCCGGCATTGTTGTACCGGGAACCGGCATCAGCCTACAAAACCGGGGCAACGGCTTTACCCTTGAAGCTGGCCACCCCAATCAGGTCGCCGGCGGTAAAAGACCGTTTCACACAATCATCCCAGGGTTTGTTATGCACAGGGGACAACCATCTCTAAGTTTCGGAGTAATGGGCGGACACATGCAGGCCCAGGGACACCTGCAGATGCTCCTGAGGGTTTATCTTTGGCATCAAAATCCCCAGGCGGCGTCCGACGCACCCCGTTGGCACCTAAGCGAAAATGGCACACTCAATCTGGAACCTGGCACCCCAGTTGAAGTGGCTGATGCACTAGAAGCCCGGGGCCATAAGCTGAAACTTGATGATCACGAGAGTTTGTTTGGCGGCGCGCAGCTGATTTATCGGATGGAACGGGGTTATTGCGCGGGTTCAGATCACCGCAAAGAGGGCCTGGCCGCCGGTTTCTGACGGCCAGCTGAGGGGTTACTTAAGCAAGGCTAGATATAGGTGCCCTGAATCACCCGGTTTCGGCCGTCAGCCTTTGCTACATAAAGTGCTTTATCCGCGCAGGCCACCAGAGACCTGGAGGTCATGGCTTCCTGCGGCGTGATAGAAACCCAGCCAATACTGACGGTGACACTGATTTGGTGCCCATCTGCGTTGATGGTCAGGTTTTCGATATAGCGTCGCACCTGCTCCGCTTTCTCCGCAGCGTTTTCAGCATTTACATAGGGCAAGACCACAACAAACTCTTCGCCACCGTACCGGGCCACCACATCAGATGGTCGGTTAAACAATCCATCTATTGTGCCGGCTACCGCCCGTAGGCTTTCATCACCGGCAAGATGCCCGTAGGTATCATTGACCTGCTTAAAATGATCAATATCCAGCACCATCATTGCAATTGGGTAGGACTGTCGAATCGCCCGACGCCACTCCTGGTCAAACACTTCTTCGAAGTACTGGCGGTTGCGAATCCCGGTAACGGCATCAATTGTCGTGAGTTCCTTGAGGATGATGTGGGCCTCGGAAAGCTTAGAGAGCGCATTCTTTAGCTCTTCAGTACGCTCATCAACCTCATGTTCAAGCTGACGTCGCAGGCTGGCCTGTTCATCCATCAAATGTCGGTTCTCCATTGCCACACTCGCCTGGGATGCCAGGGCTTCTATCAGCGGAATGGATGACTCCGAAAATGGACCAAAATTACCGGATTGGTCCTTGGCATTGAGCAATTGAAGCACACCAATGGTTTGCTCAGCATGATTCCTCAGGGGCACAGTTAGAAACGAACGGGAGGTATAGCCGGTTAAGGTGTCAAAACGCTTAACCCCAGAGCTATCAATATTTTGCGCCGCATATACGTCATCTATGCAAAGGGTTTCTTTGTTGTTTGCGGCGAGGGCAGCAATGTTCAGTAGATTTGCCTTGCCATCCTGCCCAACCAGGGGGATTTCAGGTAAAGAGATTGGATCTCCATTTGCGCCGCCCTGGGCAATATTGAGACTGTCATTTAGGACAATCGCAAATTCTAAATGGTTCTTCTGATTCACTAGATAGAGTGTACCGGCGTCAGCGTTCAGCATCGTTTTCGCTTCGATGAGAATCCGCTCCAGAAGGCTATCAATATCCTTCTCTGCGCTTAGGGCTATACCGATTTCAATTAGACGCCGGTAGTCATTTGTATCACTGGCCAATTCGGTCCGCACTCTACTTACTTTTAGCTGGGTACCTAAATAGACCCAAGATCCATGCCAACCTTTGAAAGCAACTTGAAGTATGCATCATAAGGCACTGTTTTTTATCTCATTTTTATAACTGGATTCTGACAATCGGTCTAATCTAGCCGCCCAGTGAACCGATCATAACTCTGCATCGATCCTAAACGGGTGCCCCTGGGGGACACATGGTGACAAGACACCATTTATTATAAAGGCAAAAGCGTTCGGAAGGTGAAAATCAGTTGATATTGCAGATTGCCGGGCTCAGGTCATTGGATCAGGCTCAGCCTGGCTTCGACAGCGCGGCCTTAGAGCACCGAAAACCGGGTCCTAAGGTCGTCATAGGTCTCGTAGCGATGGTCACGGCTGTCTAAATCCGTTAATCGATTTAGGTAGGTCTCACATTCCGCTCGCCAATCCTCCCGGTTTAAATCCTCTCGCTCCGCCAGCTCTAGACAGACCCTCGCTGCATTAATCAGAAGGTTCTGACTCACACCACCGGCGGCGGCGGCTTCTCGAAATTTGGCATGGGCTTCTAATATTTTGCCCCTTTGATGCAGTTCTAGCGCAGCGGTATTGAGGGCCTCGCTCTGGACTCTGAGTTTGCCTTCCTGGATTCGCTTATGCAGGCGGTTGGCGAGATCCGGCTTGTTGGTTGTCTTCTGCATATCATGAACAAAACTCTCGGCCTGTTCGAATAACCCCATTTGCGACAAGGCACTAATGTATTCTTCGGCGAGGGTAATCTGTGGGCCGATGGTAAAGCCGTTGAACAGGGAAATACCACGTTTTGCCAGCCGCTCGGCGGTACCAAACTGGAGGTGTAAGTGGTTCACCAGGGCTTCCATCATGGTGACCTTAAAGTCGATTACCGGCTGATCTGGGAATTCTTTTCGCAACCGGCCAAGAAAGACCTGGGCCTCTTTAAATGCATCGGTTTCAAATTTTGATCCAGTGCCATCAATCTTGACCAACAATGCTCGAATATACTGCAGATAGTGGTCGGGTGAGTGATAACAGGAGTCGACCGCCAGAACAATTGCCTTTCGGTATGCCTTCTCCGCGACCAGAAAACTCCGGTTTTGCATGGCAACCCTGGCTAACTCCACCTGGCGTAGAATCGCTTTCGGGGATCTCAAGGTGGCCACTTCCAATGTATCCTGGGCAACCCGGGGCTCACCCTGGGCGATTTGGATCCGGGCCAGCCAATCGTAGCTTTCGACAACATTCGGCTGATCGGCGATTAAACCATTGAATATCTCAGCGGCCTCATCTAATACTTTTTGACGGTAGAGCGTTCGTCCCAGGCCAATTTTTGCCCAGGAGACTTCACGTTGCGCAAGAATGTCTCGATAAAGCGCAGCAGCCTCATCATAACGATTGAGCCCCAGCAGTGATTCGCCCCGCAAACGCTGGGCTCGAAAATGGCTGGCACTGGTATCCTGCAGTTTTTCCAGGCACAGCGTCAGGGTCTTCTCGTAATCCTCAGCCTCAAAGGCAGCCTCAATTGCTCTATATTCGAGTTTCACAGAGAGAGCCCGATCGAGACGGCGAGTCAGGTCATTTTTTGTAAAAGGCTTGCTCAGATAGTTGTCTGGCTGATACTCCAGTGCCCCCATGACCATTTCCAGCGTGGTTTCCGCCGTGATCATCATAAACACCGTGTTGTAACTCAGGTACTTACTCACCCGGGCTTCTTCTAGGACCTGCTGGCCATCCTTGCCCTTGCCGAGGTTGTAATCACACAGCACCACGTCGTACCGGTGACTTTTCATCGCCTCTATCGCTTCCTGGCCGCTTGAGGCCAGGTCTATCTTTTCGACCCCGGAATCTCGCATAAACCCGCGCAACATCCCGCGGGCCTCGGCGCTGTCTTCTACAATTAATAGCCGAACACGACGGTATCGGGCCGCCAGCGCATTCTGCCGGTCCATTGCGATTTGTGATTCTGTTTTTTGAGGGATTGCCATCTATTAAGCGTAGATGAGAATCTCAAAGCTACCTGTCTAGGAAAAACAGACTTACGGCCGGCACATAGGTAATGATCGCGAGTGCAATCAGCAATACAAACATAAAGGGGATGGTTGCCCGATAAAGTTCTGAAATTGGCCGTTTAAAGCGATAGCTCGCAATAAACAAATTCATCCCAATCGGGGGCGTGAAGTAGCCGATCTGCATATTGGCCAAAAAGATGATGCCGAGATGAACGGGATCCACCCCAAACCTGAGGGCCACGGGCACAATCAACGGAATCATGATCACCAGGGCGGAGAAGATATCCAATATGGCCCCGAGAATAAGCAGCGCAATATTGAGCAAAATAAGGAAGGTCACCTTGCTATCCACATAGGTTCGGATCCATTCAAACAGCGCCTGGGGAATTTCTGCATCAATCAAAAAGTTGGTGAAGGCCAGGGAAACACCAAGAATAAGCAAAATACCACCGACCATCACCATGGCTTCACGGATCACTCTCGGCAGGGCCTTGTAGGGGACTTCCCGGTGAATAACAACCTCAACCAGCAGGACATAAAACGCAGTCACGGCCGCCGCCTCGGACACCGCAAAAAACCCCGAGTAGATACCACCCAGGATAACCACCGGCAACGGTGCTTCCCATTTTGCAGCCCAGAGTGCGCTTTTGGCTTCAGCCCAGCTGAACTCGCCCCGCTCGATTGGCTGGCCACGATTACTCCAAATGCTATACATGGTCAGAAGCACAATCATCAACAGTGCGGGCAATATGCCGGCAATAAACAATTCTTGAATCGAAAACGGGTTCGGGATGTCCATCTGCTGGACAATCACTCCGTATAAAATCAGTGGCAGGGACGGCGCCAGCAACAAACCCAGACTACCGGAGGTTGTCACCAGCCCGAGGCTAAATCGCTCCTGATACCCGGCCTGAACCAGTGCAGGAAACAACAACGCACCGACGGCAACAATGGTGACCCCAGAGGCGCCGGTAAAGGCGGTGAAAAACGCACAGGTGACAAAAGCCACCACCGATAGCCCACCGGGCAACCAACCTAAAAACACCTGTGTGAGCCGAACGAGACGGGTCGACAACTGGCTCTCGGCCAGGAGATAGCCGGCAAAGGTAAACAGCGGCAATGCCAATAATAAAGGTGTATCAACCAGGCGATACAGCTCGATGGTAATAACGGTCAGGGGAATGTCAGCGGCATAAAAACCCAACATTGCGGCACCGAGAATCACCACAAAAAGTGGCGCGCCGAGCATGGCAATTAAGCCAAGTAGACCACTGGCAAAAAAATTCATTTAAACAGCCCCAGCAGGCCGTTGATCAAAAATCTGATGCTCATCACCGAGAAGCCAATTGGGATAATACTCTGGCAAACCCAGGTGGGAACGCTCGCAAAAGCGATGGTCTGGTCCTCATACTCATACTGAATAAATTCCACGGCGTAAAAGGCGACCAGGGCACAGATACCAGCGGAAAAACAATGGGTCACAAGGTTCGTGATCTTCCTCAGTTTATGGGGGAGAAAACGGGACACCAGATCAATTGCAATGTGATTGGACTCTCGAGTCGCGACCATGGCCCCGAGCATCGCGACCCAGAGCACCAGAATTCGCAAGAAAGACTCAGCCCAGAACAAGCCCGCATCAAAAAAATTACGCAGCAGAATTTGAACCAATGCCATTAACAACATGGAGATTAATGCGGTCACAAGCAGACCGTCTTCTGTTCGGTGCAATACCCGCAGCAGAATCACGATCTACTGACCTGCCTCAGCCCGAAACTGGTTGAGATTCTTACGCAGCTCATCAACGCTTTGCTGGGATAGCTCATCCTGGGCAACCAGCTCTGCAATAGACTCGTCTGCCTGTTCGCGCCAACCTTCAATGCCGCTCAGGTCAGGTACTACCTTGGTGATATCCTGGCTCAACAGTGCTGAATAGGCCTTTTCATTATCCGCACGATTCGCCGCATCAATTTTGATAAAAACATCATTCATGATTTTGCGCACGACCACTTGATCTGCTTTGCTCATGCTGCCAAAAGCTTTCTTGTCGAGGGCGAGCATTGAATAGGTATACATCAATGGCAGGTCTGTCATATGGGTCACGTGGTTATGCCACTGGAGCGCCAGAGCTACCAGGGGTGGCACCGCAACGGCATCAATCAAACCGGTTTGAAGGCCCGCCAGAACGTCCGTGAGATACAACGGAATGGGACTAACGCCAAAACTCTTAATCAAACGAGCAGCAATTGGGTCACCATCGGGAATCCAAACCTTGAGGGCCTGCATTTCTTCGAGGTTCTTGACGGGACTTTGGGTCAACAAATAGGCAAAACCCGTTTCGGTTAGATGAAATGATTCAATACCGTTATCCCGCAACCCCTGTTGGATCGTGTCATCCATGCGCTTGCGGACGTAATCCACCTCCGCGTTGCTACGAAATTGCAGCGGTAGGCTGTAAATCTGTAAATCCGGGAAGAATCGAGTCAGGGAACTCGACGCCACAACGCCGCCATGGAGTTGGCCAATGCGCATTTTACGTAACACCGTAAAGTCGTCACCCTGCACACCCCCGGGGTAGATCTTGAACTTCACTCGGCCATCGGTCTGGGTCTCGATGTCTTTAGTGGCAGCCCGCAGCTGTTTCATCCAGCCAAGACCATCGGGCGATACCGTTGCAATCTTGTAGGTCTTTGCCATTGCAGGTGACACGATGGCGAGACTAGCAAGCAATAGCGTAACCGCTAACCAGCTAGATTTTGTTGAAATTCCCATTGGTGCTTTCCTTCAAATATTAGAAGTAGTCGTCCGAATCAGCGAGCAGTGCTTTTGCTTGCTCCCGGGCAACCATGTTGGTCAGGGTCATATCCGGTGCAATTGGATCTGCAGCCAAAACCTCGTTCAAAAGTCGGTCATGTAGTTCTTTATCAAAAACCAGACGAGCATAATTTTGGGCATAGATGACTTTTGTCATCAGAAACTTGCCCTCAGACAGGGCAATTGAGCGCTCAAAATGTGCTCGGCCAACCTCCGGCTTGCCGCCCATGGATGCTGGCAACACCGTTTCGAGCCCCCCCATATACAGGTGAGGACCGCCATTGTCATAGGATTCATTCAGATCGATGATTCTGCCCATCAAATACTTGACCTTGGACAACTGGGCGATGGCATTCCAGTCATCACTGTTAGCCTGGATCCAACTTGTCCAGCCCACGGCAATCCCATAGGCAACATCAATATCTGCCAGGGAAATGTCATCTACCCGGGTCTTAAATTCTGCGAATTTCTGATCGCGTAAACCACACAGCTTGGCATTCGATATGCAACCCGCTTTAAATGCGTAGTTCAGGGACTTGGTTGTCAGCAATTTGCTCCGCTCGCCCTCGGTAAAAACACTAAATGCGCCATTAAGCCTGGAGGCCGCAAGCAGGAGGTTGGGATCTTCGGGACTGCCCCGGAGGAAACTATCAATCATGATGAGGTAGGCAGGAATGCCCTCCTTCACCGTTTGCACGTCCTGGCTATTGAGGATGGTACTCGAGAGATCATCAGCCAATCCCGAGGTGACATTGGATATCAAACTGGCACAGCCCTGAAGCCAGAGCAGCAGGGTAACTAACATCAATCGTTTCAATATTTTCGCCAAACTATTTGCAAACCTTTTACAAAACCCTTTCCAGAGCCTTTTATAAAACCTTTTATAAGACCTTTTATAAGACCTTTTATAAAATCAGGGCCCAAACAAAAAACAGCCAAACCATGACAACCCGCGCATTTTAACGACATCCCCCTACTAATGACACCGATCGACAGTCAAATCTGACGAAAGCCCTTACGAACCCCCTAACGAAACCATAAGCCGCAGGCCTTGAGGGCAGATTGTGTTAGGATTGCGATCCTCCGAAGTAGTTCCCAAAGAGACATGTTGAAGCGTATTTTCTATCCCCTGATAGCGCTGCTATTTATCCTGTTCGTGTTCTGCATGTCAGCGATCTTCTTTCCGATTGCTCTGATCATCTGGTTAGCCACAGTTGCATTTGACCCAGGCCTTCGTGCCCTGCACCAGTTCACCTGCTTTTGGGCCAGCCTCTTCATCTGGGTATTCCCCCCCTGGAAGGTCAAAATCATTGGCCGGGAAAATATTGAGCCGAATGGCACCTATGTGATTGTCTCTAACCATCAATCTCTGGTGGACATTCTCGCGGCGTTTACGCTCTTCACTCACTTTAAGTGGGTATCCAAGGCAGAGTTGTTCAACATTCCGCTTATTGGTTGGAACATGCATTTAAATCGTTATGTGCGCCTGCAACGGGGCCGAAAGGATTCCATTCGCAGGATGTACAGGGCCTGTGAAGAGCACCTGGAACAGGGCAGCTCAGTGTATTTGTTTCCGGAGGGCACCCGATCCGAAACCGGCAAAATGAAACCCTTTAAAGAAGGCGCATTTGTGCTCGCTAAACGCCTCAACCTACCGGTACTGCCGATTGTGATTAACGGTTCAAAAGATGCCGTGCCCAAAAATAGCCTTAACTTTCACGGCCGCTCAAATGTGACCCTTGAGATTCTGCCACCGGTTCACTCGGATGCCGAGCAACCATCCGCTGAGTTAGCAGACCAGGTCAGGGAAATGATCCGCAGCCGGGTGCTGGAAGAAAACCCAACTGATTAAAGGTGTTGTATACCTCGGCAGTGTGGATAGGTGGCACAAAGCCAAAAACGCTTACCGGCATTTTTGCCCGTTCTGGGCGCCTTAAGCTTCATTTCTGCAAAACACTTTGGGCACCTTGGTTTTTTAATGTCCGAAACATCCACAAGCCCCGGGCCCAGCTTCAACAACTTCGCTTTTAGTGACGCCTCGGTTTCGTTGCCGGTAATCGGCATCAAAGCTTTGCCCGCGGTATGAAAGTAGCTGCTGACGGTTTCCTCCAACTGATCTTCAAACTCCATAACCCCCTCAATACTGAGATAATTTCTATCGCAAATCACAAAAGAAACCCGCTGGTTGGAACCTGTGGTCATCAGATCGCAAAGGGCTAGATTGACGAATACCCTATGTCGATTCGAGAGCACGCTTTCCATCATGTCGAGCACCCGCCTTTGTCGCTCACTGAAGATGATCGACTTTATGACCGGGTTTTCTAAGGGCAGATTTTCTAAGGGCAGAGTTGCGGCGGATCGATTACCTGGCTCAATGTTGCGCGCCATGCCGCCGACAGGCTGGGGCTGCAAACCAGCGATCACATCATCGCTCGGTTCAGGGGGCGACTCTATCCCCAGATCGCTTTTCATTTCTGCCAGCAAACCGGCGTCAGCATCCCGGAACTTCGCGAGTTCCCGGCGCCGCATGATACGCATCACCCAGATGAGTGCAGCGCTCAGCAGAACAATAATCAGAATCGTTTTCATAATGGCTGTCTATTAACTCCGGTCGAGTGTAGCAAAGCTCTTGAACACTCTGCATCCATCACCCCCGTACTCGCCTTTTCGAGTACCATTTGCCCTACATCACGTTCTACATCACTCTTTACATCACTCTCTGCCAAAAGGATCTGCAATGCGGCTTGAAGGAAAGGTAGCAATTGTCACGGGTGCGGGACAAACCGCCGGAGCAACCATTGGTAATGGTCGGGCTACCGCCCTGTTATTTGCCAGGGAAGGTGCCAGGGTGTTAATTACGGATCGCAACCCCGAGAGCCTAAGCGCCACCCAGGACCTGATTCAAAAAGAAGGTCATATTTCTTATCCATTCGAAATGGATGTCACCAGCGAATCGGATTGTCTGGCGATGGCTCAAACCTGTATCAATCAGTTTGGCCAAATTGATATTCTGCATAACAATGTTGGCATCGGTACCGGCGACAGCAGTATCGGTAAGCTCGCCCTTGCTGACTGGCAACGCATCTTGGACGTCAATCTCACCAGTATTTTCCTTACCTGTAGGAGCGTCCTGACACAGATGCGGCAGCAGGGTTCCGGCTCGATCATTAACATCTCATCCCTGGCGGCAATAGCGGCAACCAATATGGTGGCCTACAAAACCTCAAAAGCCGCTATGCTGGCCTTCACTGAAAACCTCGCCATGGCCAACGCCCGGCATGGTATTCGGGCAAACTGTATATTGCCTGGCTTAATCAATACACCCATGGCCATCGAAGGCATATCGAAGGGCCGCGGCATCGACCGGGAAGCCCTGATTGAGACCAGGGACAAAGCCGTCCCCCTTAGGGGCAGGATGGGCTCAGCCTGGGATATTGCCAATGCCGCTCTATTCCTCGCTAGCGATGAGGCTGGATTTATCACGGGTGTTAATTTACGGGTCGATGGTGGCCAGGGCATCAAAATTGGTTAGGGGAAATAAACAATGGATCTAGTACTCACAGAAACAAAAGATGGTGTCACAACGGTCACCCTAAATCGCCCGGCGCAGCTCAATGCATTGTCGAATGCCTTGCGCGCCGCCATCACAGACACCTTTGTCAGGCTGAAGGATGATGGGGCGACCAAAGTGATTATCCTAACCGGCGCAGGCAAAGCCTTTTGTGCGGGCCTCGATTTAAAAGAACTTGGCCAACGGGGATTTAGTGCCAGCGCTGCACCGGCTGACCTACATGGCGCGATTCGCGGTGTAGGTAAACCCATCATTGGCGCTATTAATGGCTTTGCGATTACCGGCGGATTCGAAATTGCCTTAATGTGCGACATTCTGGTTGGATCAAGCCATGCCAGATTTGCCGACACCCATGTTCGAATGGGGGTTGTGCCGGGCTGGGGGCTGTCTCAAAGGCTCTCGACCCTGATTGGCGCATCGAGGGCTAAAGAACTCAGTTTCACGGGAAACTATCTAGATGCGACCAGGGCGGAACGATGGGGATTGATCAATCAGGTTGTTGAACCGGACCAACTCCTGCCCCACTGCGTGACCCTGGCATTGGATATTTGCCAGGCGGATCCGGCCACACTCAAAGCCGTTCATCAACTCATCGACTTCGGCGTTGAGCACAGCCTGGGTGAGGGCCTCGTCGAGGAAGCCCTTCGCAGCGCAAGCCATAAAGGCGACCTAACCCCAGAAACCCTCGATCAACGACGCGTTGCCGTGACAGAACGTGGCAGAGAGAAAAACCCCTAGCCTCACGCCATATGAGTTGGCGCTACTTCAGATGGAAGTGCTCATTTAGTGTGATCACGGTTTTTGAACCGGAGCTTGAGGCCATAAAGCGGCTAATACTGGTGTAGGTTGGGTTAAAGAAAAGCCGCGGCTCAAAACCGACCACGTGGGCAGCCCAGACATTGACCACACCGCCATGGCAGGTCACCGCAACACGTTTTCCTGCGTTATCCGCGATGATCTTCTCCAGGCTCTGGCAAACGGTTTCAGCAAAGGCTGGGAAGTTCACATCGGTTTCACCCTGCATGAGTCGCAACCACTTATCGTAGTCCAGCGCTTTAAGCTCCTCAACCGGGATGTAGGCATCAGAATCCTTGTCGTACTCGGCAACTCCTGACTCAAGTTCAATTTCCATATTCTTGACTGCGGCAAGTGGCAGCGCAGTCTGATAAGCCCTCTGCATGGGACTTGAGTAGAGCCGGTCAATTTTTTCAGCTGCAAGATAAGCCGCCATCTTGTCGGCCTGTGCCAAACCCTCTTCGGACAAGGGTGGATCAGCTGGACCACCATCATCCTTGATGACCTTTTCTGGCAAACCATGCCGAATCAATATCAGTTCCATTAGTACACCCTCAAATTGCCCATGCTCAAAGTTTGTAGCCTAAAAAAAAGCCCCGCATCCGCGAGGCTTTTACATCAAATCAGCTGAATCAGGTGGCTGCGATTGAGACGTTGTAAACGCCGGCCTGCCTGGCGGAGTCCATGACATGAATCATGATCTCCGTTGTGCTTTCTGGATGGGGTTGAACCACAACCGGAGCTTCTGGGCTTTCGGCATGCAAACGCTCAATGTTGGCCCGCACGGCGCGCTTATCAATATCACGATTACGAATTTGGATACGATCCCGGCTAGTGATCTGAATCACGATGCTCTGCTTATCAGCATCTTTAACATTTTGGTTCTTATCGGGACTTGTTACGTCGATACCAATCTCTTTAACAAACGTTGCCGTTACGATAAAGAAAATCAGCATGATAAAGACCACGTCCAGCATAGGGGTCAGGTCAACTTCACCCTCTTCTTCTTTTTGAACATTACCAATCGTTCTATGCATGAACTACATCTCCTACTTATTATTCTCTGGCCAATTATTCTTTCATCAACGTGACAGCTTGTGATGACGTTTGTTACTAAAGCAATGCTCGAAGCATACAGCGGCTTTGGGGTGATGAAAAGCGGCAAGTTGAGGCAATCGCCAGATACAGACAGGTAGTGACCGGCAATGATTGGCGCCATTCAAAGACGTGAACGTCCCGGTCAATTAATCGGGTTATCGATTCACAACTTTGCTTACGGTGGTGTAGTGCAATCCGAGGGATTCGCCGATTTCCATTAGGGTATAGGAATGATCGATATGGGCTTTGCGGATTAGCGCGTTTCGCTCGTCGCGGGTTTTGTTTTCAATATTTTTGAACAATACCGGCAGGCTACGTCGACGCTGGGCCCGTTTGGGTCCGCGCTTAGCCATTTTTTCACCGTTCAAGATGGGCTGCATTTCTGCCAGAAACTTTGGCGAGCCTAGCAATACCTGACCGCTACGGGCGTCCAGTGGAGAGGCTTCGCCAATATCAGCCTTAACATAATCGCGGTACTTCTTTTGGCTATCCTTTTGGCGTTTGCCAAAGCCGAGTAGCACCTGCTCGCTATGGAGAAAACCTGGCGTCTGGATTTGGCCTGCAACGGCTCGATGACTGCTCCAGCGGTACTGCTGAGCGGAGCCCGACAGTTTTAGCCGAACTGGATTTAAGACCGCGTGACGGCACAGGGGTAATAGGTATTCTTTGGCTTCAAACAGAACACTATGAAACCGCCCCTGAAACAGCGAACCATCTTCTTCATGGCGCCGATTGAAATGCTGGGTGTAGACGCCATTCAATTGGCGCATGCCTTTCGACAGATTAGCTTTAGGGCATTCCAGCACCAGGTGATAGTGGCTGTCTAGCATCACGTAGCTGTGAACCAACCAACCAAACCGCTCCACTACACCACTGAGTACATTAAGAAAAACCGCACGATCTTCCACGTCTTTGAAGACTGACTTATCGTTCATCCCTTTACTTGTTACATAGTAGTGAGCGCCAGGAAACTCGATACGGACAGGTCTAGACATATTTTAAAACAACCCTTGCAGTTAAATTATTTTTCTCATTTTTTTTTTATGCAAACCAATTCTCTTAACAAATCTTACAAATAAAAAAGTGGTCTATTGCTTTGCAAATATTTGCATTACGCAAAATGCTTTTTTTTGGATCCTTTCAACAACTGACCCCAAATTCTCTACATTTCGCGAGGGGGATAAATCTTACATGTCAGCCAGCACTGTCTCAAGACAAATATTACGAGTAAGACAAAATTGCTGTAGATATTAAGTTTGCAGAGCTTGCAAAACCTATAGTAAGTTGAGCGCCGAAGTTATACACAGTAGTTAGAACAGTAGTACGAACAGCAGACGCATTTTGCGTCAACACACTCTAGAAAAAGACGGGAGATTCACCATGGCGGCAGATAAGTTTCCGATCGAAGCCGGGCACATCATGATGTTCGCGCGCTCTATTGGCGATGCAAACGAAATTTACTATGACGCAGACTATGCAAAATCAACAGAGCCAGGCATCACAATTGCGCCGCCGACATTTGTTCAAGCCAGCGCACAATTTGACCCTAATTATTTTCTTCGGCCTAAAATAGGTGAAGAGTGGTTTGGCTCCGCTAAAGAAGCAACGGGTATCACCAAACGCGAAGGTTCCGGCGGAGGTGGTGGCGGTGGCGGCGGTTTACACGCCGAACAGCATTACGTTTATCACCGCCAGGTTAAAGTCGGTGATGTACTCACAGCAACAAGTAAGCCTGGCAAGTCCTGGGAAAAAGAAGGTCGTCGCGGCGGAAAATTAATGTTCAGTGAATCCGTCACCGAATATCACGACCAGAGCGGCGAACTTGTTGTTACCGCAACCAGCGTTGGTGTCCGCACCGAAAAACCCGCAACCTCAGCCCCCTCTACCTAAACATAAGGAGACGCAGACATGGCATTAAATTCAAGCGAACTAAAAGTCGGCGATACCTATGAAGAAGAGGTCTGCCGCAATCTATCTCGAACCCAGATTGTGCAATACGCCGGTACCTCCGGTGATTACAATCCGCTCCACAGTGATGAGATTTTCACAACAAAAATCGCAGGCTACCCTTCTGTGTTCGCCCACGGCATGTTGTCCATGGGTATGACCGGCAGAATGCTCACTAACTATGTGGGTGATGGCCGTTTGAAGAGCTACGGGGTCAGGTTTACCGCTCAGGTTTTTCCCGGCGCAACTCTGACCGCAAAAGCTACCATTACGGATATTCGTGAAGAAAATGGCGAGAAGATTGCAGACATCACCGTGTCTACCACGGACGAGGCTGGCACTGAAGTCATTAAGGGTCAGGCTACCGCCCGTCTTGACTAAGTGGCCAAGCAAATAGTCAACTAAAAAGCCGGATGATGAAAGTCATCCGGCTTTTTTTTGCCTAACGATTCAGCCTTAGGCTCACCGACTCAGGCTTTAAACAAACGGCATTGTTACAGGCCTGGAAAGTCACTTCGAGTTGCGTGCTGGCATTTTGAACCGACACTTCAAAGTAATCTTCAAACACCTGCAATGGGGCATTGGCAAACGCGACTTGAATTTCCCGGGTTTGCGGAAAGTGTGAACTACCGCCACCGGAAATTTCAGTCGGGATCAGATTGGCACTCCCTTCACTGGCTGCTCCAGGTCCATTCACATGCCAACCCTCAGCGAGTTGGAACTTAACCACCGCATTGACACCTTCACGACGAGCGCTGATTCTAAGGTTGCCGTCCGCCGTCCACTGAATCGGCTCCGTTGGTCCTTTTAAAAATCGATTGATCGCCGTCAACATAAAACAAAAGGCTGAAGGCGACGTCATTAGCAATCCTGAGAAACCGCTGATTACCGCATTAATTCTCGCTTCAAGTTCCGCTGAGCCGGTCGCTTCATAGCCCAGCACTAGCGCCATCAGTGCAACTGAATTCCCGGAAGGCATTGCACCGTCCATTGGACTTTTGGCTCGGGTAATCATCGGGCCTTCCGTTGACTCAAGACTACAGTAGAAACCACCCGCCTCTGAATCCCAAAATCGTTCGAGCATGAGTTCAAGGAGCGTCAAGCCCCGGGTTTTCCAGCGAACATCAGCTGTCACCAGGTATAGTTGGAAGCAGGCCTCGGAAAAATAAGCGTAGTCTTCGAGATTTGCGGAAATGGAGACTTCATCCTCGAGTCCAACCCGCCAGAGGTTAGAGCCCTCAACGTGTTTTTGCCAGAGCGCTTCCGCTGCCGCAATCCCATGCACTCTGTAGCGGTTGAGTCCAGTGAGAACATCAGCCTGGACCAGGGCCGATATCATCATGGCATTCCAGGCCGTTATATACTTTTCGTCCCGTAGCGGATGCTCCCTTTTCTCTCTGGCTTGATAAAGCTTGTCGTGAATCACATCCAGACGATCCAGCAAAGACTCAATGGGCACACCTTGTGCCGTGGCAAAAGCTTCAAGGGAATCCGCCAAATTGAAAATATTTGCGCCTTCGAAGTTACCACTCTCGGTCACCTGATAGAGCTCTTTGATCAACTCAAAGTCATCCCCCAGCAGCAGCTTTAGCTCATCGGGTCGCCAGACAAAAAACACACCTTCTTCACCTTCAGAGTCCGCATCTGTGGCGGAAAAAAATCGCCCATCGGTACCGGTCATATCCCGCAGCACATAAGAAATGGTGCGGTCCATCACCCGCAAATAGCCGTTGTTGCCGGTTTGTTGAAAGCCTTTGGCATAAACTCGAATCAGTTGCGCCTGGTTGTAGAGCATTTTTTCGAAGTGCGGGACAAGCCAAACTGCATCTACGGTATAACGATGAAAGCCTCCGGCAATCTGATCAAAAATGCCGCCCTGGGACATCTTGTCCAACGTCAAGTTCACGGCGGACTCAACCCTTGAATCACCGCGCCGATCGATATCCTCTAATAACGCGAGGAGTTGAGATTCATTAGGAAACTTCGGCGCGCCACCGAAACCGCCGTTCTCATCATCGAGGCGACCCAGAAGCTCACGACTGGCTGACTCGATCAAATCTTGATCAATTGCCTGCACCTCACTCTTGGCGGATGTGTACCTGTGAATGTTGTCTGAGATTTGCTCAGCCTGGGCCAACACTTCATCCCGGCGCTCCAGCCAGACCTTACTAATTTGCTGCAGCACTTCCATAAACCCAGCCGGGGGGTAGTAGGTCCCGGCGTAGAAGGGCTTTCCTTCAGCGGTGATGAAATTCGACATGGGCCAACCGCCCTGCCCCGACATAATCTGAACCCCGGTCATATAAATATCATCGAGATCCGGACGCTGCTCTCGATCTAACTTTATCGACACAAAATGCTGATTCAGAAAAGCTGCAATCTCCTCGTTGTCGAAGCTCTCATGTTCCATAACATGACACCAATGGCAGGTTGAATAACCGATCGAAAGAAAAATGGGCTTGTCACTGCTGCGGGCAAGGTCAAACGCCCCTTCGCTCCAGGGATGCCAGTCCACGGGGTTATGGGCATGCTGCCTGAGATATGGCGAACTTTCGTTAATTAAACGATTGGTGTATTTGGGATTGCCTTTGTCGTCCACGAGCGTGGTACGCATGGGGTTTCTCGTTTATTGCTGCAAAGGCGTAATGCTACAGGTTTCGAACGGCCCGCAACACGATATCCCGGGTGAGAAGCTGCGGTAGCACCTTCGGTGTCTCGGCACCCGCAGGGTAAAATAAATACAGCGGGACGCCGCTACGACCATGCTCCGCCAACTTGCGACTGATCACGGGATCTTCATTGGTCCAGTCTCCCTTAAGATAAGCGATCTTATTCTCGGTGAAGGCGGCCATCACCTCAGGTGTCGACAGCGCTACCGCCTCATTCACCTTACAGGTCACACACCAGGCCGCGGTGAAATTAACAAATACTGGCCCTGCTGCACGGGCCTCCGCAAGCTTTACCTCGCTGTAGACTGCATAGTTTTGTGCAGCGTTCTGCGTGCTGCCGGGCAAATTTTCTCCAGCAGGACCTGCTTCAGCAACGCTTTGCAGTTCCGTCGGCAAATAGATCACGGCCAAAATCAAGATCAGGGCAACCGCCTGGAGACTCATTTTTGCCCCGGCGCCCGATGGCAAATGCTTAAGCAACCAGATGGCAAAGGTCAGGGTCACCGCACCGGCACCAATTAACAGAACGCCGCTGGCACCGGTTTGTAAACTTAACACCCAGAGTAACCACACCGCTGACCCGTATAGGGGAAAGGCCAGTACTTCTTTGAGTCGTTCCATCCAAGCACCGGGCTTCGGGAGCTTGTTTAACAAACCAGGCGAATAACACAGCGCCAGATAAGGGGCTGCCATCCCAAGACCCAGGGAGATAAAAATCAACATGGCCGCAAGGTTACTCTGGGTCAGCGCATAGCCAATTGCTGAGGCCATAAAAGGCGCTGTACAGGGAGCAGCAACAAGCGTGGCTAACACGCCGGTAAAAAACGAACCGCTGTAACCACTTTGGCTAGCTGCGCCAGATCCCAGGGACATCACAGAAGTGCCAATTTCAAAGTAACCGGAAAGATTGAGTCCAACGATTAGGAACAGATAAACCAACAGTCCAACCACCCAGGGTGACTGCAACTGGAAGCCCCAACCGATTTCTGCGCCGCCGGCCCGTAGGGCAATCAGCAACCCCGCAATCGCCACAAAACTCAGCACCACACCCAGGACATACATCCAACCGTGGCCTTTTAAGTGAGTTGTCTCCCCGAGCAAGGACAATATTTTGATCGACAGTACCGGGAACACACAGGGCATTAGATTAAGTATCAGGCCACCAATAAAGGCGAACAATAGTGCCGTTGTCAGGGAAATCCCGCCCTCGGTTGCTACCTGTGACTCGCCACCTCGCAGGGGTTTGATTTCAAATGCCGTGGTTCGGTTCTCACCCGCCTCTTCCTCAATCACAACAATACCGTCAAAACTTGCGGTTTCGGTGTAGTCGTAACCCTGGGTAAGCTGAAGCTCAAATCCAGCCCCGGTGATGGTCAGAGCTTGCTCGGCGGGATTATCAATAAGCGCTTCAAGGAATGGAAAATATTGGACTGACTTCACCCTTTCCGGGTCCAGCCCCGGCATCAGAACCGACAGGCTAAGCTGATCCCCTGCCGCTGCATCACCAGGTGCTAACACAGTCGCGGGAATGGACATCAGCTGAGGCACCCGTTGCCTGGCTAAGATTTCCATTTCCGCCATTGCCGGGTCAATCAGCAATTCAGCTCCGACGGGAACCGTCAGTTGTAGCTCACCCCGCTCAGGAATACAGATATCAGCACAAACCAACCATTCACCCTGGACATCAAAGGTGACGGAATCTCCTGTGAGAGACTCCGGCGCGGTGACTTCAATCGGATAAAGGACACGATCGTGGTAACCAAAGTTCATCAACGGACCGTAGGCGATCCGCTCGGGATAGGGCCAATTAATTTCGCCAAACTGGAAATCCTCGGGACTCCTCCAGGTCAGTCTTGTTGCTGCCCCTGAATCTCCAGGATTAACCCAGTAGGTGTGCCAGCCCGGCCGAATTTTATGTTCCAACAACAATGTAAAGGTTGCGCCCGGCGCTATTTGCGACGGCACACTAAATAGTTGCGCATCGAGATTGCCAGTATTAATAGGATTGGCGTGACTGCCAACACTGACAAATAGCGCCAGGGCTAGACATAATTGGCGTAAAAGCCGTCCTAAAAGCTGTCCTAAAATCATTGCTTCGCTTATTTGTTCAGAATATCGAAAAGTGCATCATAACCCACACATAGACCGGCTACGGACCAAAAGCTTTCACCTTTGTGATCCCCGTCGCCTTTTATGGATGCTTTAAGAACCGCTAGGGTCGCATGCCCCAGGTGACAGGCCCCTTGAGTTGTTCTAGATTCGGTTCTATCCAGTCGATCCAACGGCACAGTTTGCTTCGCGTCTGGCGAGGATCAATCATTTCATGGACCGCAAAACTCTCCATCATCGGGAACGGACTACGATTGGCGAGCAACTTCTCTTCTAGCTCTCGACGTTTTGCCTCGGGATCCTCAGCCGCGGCAATCTCCCTGTGAAAGGCAACCGCCACACCCCCTTCCACCGGCAGGGCGCCCATTTCGTAGGACGGCCAGGCGAGCTTGTAGGTATTAGGTGCAAAGTGAGCGGCTGATGCGACCCCAAAAGATTTATGCACCGCAATGGTTGCCCAGGGGACCGTCGATTGCACCGCAGCGGCAATGGCACTCATGCCATATCGTATGGTTGCAGCTTGTTCAGCATCCGGACCAATCATAAAACCAGGTTCATCGAGGAAATTAATAATCGGGATATGAAACATGTCGCACAGCTCCATCATCTTTTTCGCTTTCTGGGAGCCGTCGGCGGTCATCGCGCCGGCGAAGTGCCGACAATCATTTGCGATGACACCGACTACCGCACCATTTAGTCGAGCCAAACCGGTAATTTGGCCCTGGCCATAATAGGGTGAGATCTCAAACCAGCTATCCCGATCAACAATATGGGTAATCGCCTCGCGCATTTCAAAAGGCACCCGCCCATCCCGGGGCACAATCGACAGCAACGCTTCATCGGCTCTGGCGGGATCATCGGTACAGTGTGTGCGTTCTGCTAATTGCCAGATGTTCTGTGGCATATAAGAAAGGAACCGCTCCACCTGTTCCAGAGCCTCTGCTTCTGTATCCGCAACATTGTTACAAATACCTGAGCGGGTATGGATCTTCCAGCCACCGAGCTCTTCTTTGGTCATCGAGCGATTGAGTGCTCGCTCAACCAGCGCCGGACCCGCCACCATAATTTGCGATGTTTCTTTCACCATCACGGAAAAATGTGACGTGACCAGACGACCCGCAGGAAAACCCGCCACGGGGCCCATTGCAGCAGATACTACCGGTACTTCAGTCATGGCCTGGGCAATAATTTTAAAACGAGGTTCCGCATTCACTGGAGATCCGACCGTTTTTGGCCCCGTGCCGCCACCGCCGGCAACACTACCGCCACCACCTTCTAACATTCTCACGAGGGGGACTTTAAACTGCACCGCAAGCTCTTCGGCATAGACACTTTTGCGCAAACCCGCACCGTTCGGCGAGCCGCCCTTCAGGGTAAAGTCTTCACCCCCCACCACCACTCTGCGCTGGTTCAGCTCACCAAAACCGACGATGTAATTCGCTGGGGAAAATGACTTGATGGCACCGGATTCGTCCTTTTCCGCAAATCCCGCGCCTTCGCCGTGCTCCTCGAAGCTATTCCCGACTAGTTGATCAATACGCTCTCGAATCGACAACCGGCCTTTAGCATGCTGCTTCGCCAGGCCTTCCGCCCCACCCTGTTGTTTAGACAATTCTCGTCGCTGTTCAATTTCCTGGGCTTCTTTGTGCCAACTCATATCGATTTCCCTAACACCAATGCTTTGGTTATATCATTCTTGAACAGGCGTGAACATTGCTGGGTCCGAGCCGCTCAGGCACACTCGACCCACTACATAACCAATATTTTGAAGGACGCAACATGTCAGACCAAAAGCTAGCAGGAAAAATCGCATTGGTGACCGGCGGAGCAATGGGGATAGGTGCAGCTTCTGCTCAAGTTCTAGCGGCGGCGGGAGCCCATGTCATTATTACCGACGTGGCTGACGCCGAGGGAGAAGCAACCGCAGCGACTATTAATGCCAGCGGTAACACATCCACTGGCAGCGCTAGCTATCAACATCACGACGTCACCAGTGAAGCCGAATGGGAAGCTTTGATCAGCAATATCAAGTCAACCCATGGCGGCCTGGATATCCTGGTGAATAACGCTGGTATTGGTATCTCGGCTCCGATTACTGAAATGACCCTGGCTGATTTTCACAAACAAAATGCCGTGAACCTGGACGGTGTGTTCCTGGGCCTCAAGCACAGTATTCCGGTGATGGCTGAAGGTGGTGGCGGCTCTATTATCAACCTTTCCTCCGTTGCCGGCTTAAAGGCTTCGCCTACCTTAAGTGCCTACGCCATGACCAAAGGTGGTGTGAGATTGCTGAGTAAATCTGTCGCCAAAGAATGCGCCCTTGCGGGCAACAAGGTGAGAGTTAACTCTATCCACCCGGGCATTATTGAAACGCCTATTTGGGACAAAATTGGAATCACTGGGCCTGATGGCGCTAATCGAGAAGCTGTCAGTGAGTTGGCCGCAAACGCTGTGCCCGGTGGCATTCTTGGAACACCCTTAGACATTGCCAACGGCGTGCTATTTCTCGCGTCGGATGAGTCTCGATATATCACCGGCAGTGAACTCGTGATCGACCACGCGTTATCAGCCTAGTCGTCAACCACCACACTTGTGCAATGCAATAACCAGACGGATGCTCTAGCATTCCTCCTTTTTATTCGCTTTGCTAATTTGATCGTGCTACCTTCTCGCACGTTGAAATTTGGGGGCGATCAACCCACAAAAAATGACTTATAAATCATAGGGTTGATCGAAACAAAAGCCATTAGTCTAGCTCGAGGTAGCACATGCAAATAGCCGTGCCCGCGGAGACCCACGCGAACGAAAAGCGTGTGGCTCTAATTCCTGATTCGGTGAGTAAACTGACCAAAGCTGGTCTCAAAGTCGAGGTCCAGTCGGGTCTCGGTGACCGCGCCGGATTCTCTGACCAGCAGTATCAAGCCGCTGGTGCCACCGTTGTATCTGATCGTGCTGCACTATTCGCCCATGGCGACATTGTGTTGCGCGTACGCAAACCCGCTATCGAAGACATAGCTGGGCTAAAGAAAGGCGCTATCCACGTTAGCTACCTTGATCCCTACAATGAAACCGAACTGGTTGATGCCATGGCATCCCACGGTGTTTCAGCTATTAGTATGGAAATGATTCCTCGTACTACACGCGCCCAGAAGATGGATGCCTTGAGTTCCCAGGCAAACCTCGCGGGTTATGTAATGGTGATTCTTGCGGCATCCAAATTTGGCAAAATTCTACCGATGATGATGACCCCCGCTGGCACACTCAGCCCAGCAAAAGTCTTTGTCATTGGTGCAGGTGTTGCCGGCTTACAAGCCATTGCCACGGCCAAACGACTCGGTGCAAAAGTGGAGGCGTTTGATACTCGCCCCGTTGTTGCCGAGCAGGTTCAGTCCCTCGGCGCCAAGTTTGTTGAGATTGATCTCGGCGAAACCGGCCAGACAAAAGACGGTTATGCCAAAGAACTCACAGCGGCACAGATTGAAATGCAGCAACAGGGCATGAAAGATGTCATCAGTAAATCGGACATTGTGATTACCACCGCCCAGGTGTTTGGTCGCCCTGCCCCGCGTATTGTCTCCAAAGATATGGTCGAAGCTATGCAGCCCGGCAGCATCATGGTTGATATGGCCGTTGAGTCCGGTGGCAATATTGAAGGCTCAAAGCCCGACGAAACTGTAGATGTCAACGGCGTTTCAATTATCGGCGTGTCAAATCTGCCGTCTGAAGTGCCTCGCGACGCGAGTCAGATGTACTCGTCTAACCTGTTCAATCTTGTTTCGGAGTTTTGGGACGAAGAGAACCAGGCCTTTAACCTCAATCTCGAAGACGACATCTTGGCCGGTTGCGTGATTACCCACGGCGGCGAAATCGTCAACGAAACCATCAAGAATCTAAGGAGCTAGAGGCAACTATGGAAATCGTATTTCTGACATTTATTCTCGTGCTGTCGATTTTTCTCGGCTTCGAGCTGATCTCCAAGGTACCCGCCACCTTGCACACGCCTTTGATGTCTGGGGCCAATGCAATCTCCGGTATTACCCTGGCTGGTGCTTTTGTTTCAGCGGGTGCTGCCATGACAGTGGACAGTGAATTTGCAAAATATCTGGGCACCGCAGCGGTTGCCTTTGCCACCGTAAACGTTGTGGGCGGATATCTCGTCACCGACCGCATGTTGGCCATGTTTAAAAGTAAGAAGGGTGGCGCGTAATGGAAATGGATATTCACTTAATCGCTAATTTGGCCTATATCGTCTCGGCCATCCTGTTTATCTTCGGTCTAAAGCGGCTTGGCTCACCTGCCACAGCGCGCCAGGGCAATCTGCTCTCCTCCGTGGGTATGCTAATTGCTGTTGTCGCCGGTCTTACCGCTGAAGGCATTGTTGATTTCAAACTGATTGCAGCCGGTATGCTGATTGGTACTGTGGTTGGTGCGCTATCCGCACGACTCGTTGCCATGACCAGCATGCCAGAATTGGTTGCACTGTTTAACGGCTCCGGCGGCGCTGCTAGCTTGTTAGTTGGTTGGGCTGCACTTTACGCTGGTGACGGCGCGATCTTTACTTCCGTTACAATTATTCTTGCGATATTGATTGGTGGTATCACTTTAACCGGTAGCTTAATTGCCTACGGTAAATTGAGTGAAACCATTGGCAGTGGCGCCGTGGTCTTCTCTGGTCAAAGATTCGTCAACAGCCTAATTCTGATTGGCCTGTTCTATGCGGGTTATATGCTCTGCATGGATCCAAATCCTGAATCGGTCTGGTTCTGGGTTGTGCTCGGCTTATCTTTGCTGCTCGGCATCATGGCTGTTATCCCAATTGGCGGCGCTGATATGCCCGTTGTTATCTCGCTGCTCAACAGCTACTCCGGTATTGCTGCCTGTGCTGCGGGTTTTGCGATCAACAACAACATCTTGATTGTGGCAGGCTCACTAGTCGGCGCAAGCGGTATCATCCTGACTAACATTATGTGTAAGGCGATGAACCGATCTCTGGCAAACGTCCTCTTCAGCGGTTTTGGCGCGGTCAAACAAGCCAAGGCCATCGAAGGCGAGGTGAAGCCAATCTCTGTTCAGGACGCTTATTACATTTTAGAAGCAGCAAGCAATGTTTGTTTTGTACCAGGTTACGGAATGGCCGTTGCCCAGGCGCAACACGTTGTAAAAGAACTCGGTGAACTGCTTGAGAAAAATGGCGCAGAAGTCAGCTACGCCATTCACCCGGTTGCCGGTCGTATGCCAGGTCATATGAACGTACTGTTGGCAGAAGCTGATGTACCTTATGAACAGCTGGTAGAAATGGACGAGATCAATCCGCGCATTGAAAATGTTGATGTTGCCATTGTCATTGGTGCTAACGATGTTGTGAACCCTTCCGCCCGCGAAGATGAAGACAGCCCAATCTACGGCATGCCTATCATCAACGTTGACCAGGCAAGAACCGTTTTTGTTCTCAAGCGTTCAATGGCTTCTGGTTTCTCGGGTGTTGACAACCCACTGTTCTTCGGCGAGAACACACGCATGTTGTTCGGTGATGCCAAAGAATCTATTTCTGGGGTTATCTCAGAATTTAGTTAAAGTGATTTAGCTAAAGTACTACTTACCTGGCGCCGGTTGCTCACTGAGTAACCGGCTCAGGGATTTGTTTGCAGCCTTAAAACTCGCCTCAATCTCCTCGCCAATACTCGGTAGCGCATATACTTTCTGAACGCCCTCATCGAGCATTTTCACCAGCTTGACCTCTTGATCATCTTCTAGTCCCATGCCAAACAAGCGTGCTTCTACTTCGGTCAGCAGTTGGGTCATGATGGCCCTGCGTTCGGCTTCGCTGTTGGCAATTCGACTCTGTATCTCGGTGAGTTGCTGATCATTTTTATTCATGACCTGACGAATGGTTTCAAAGCGGCGTTCGCTGGCATTGAGAATCATTTCGAGAGACTCCATTCGACTCTCGGTTGCGTCAACCGCTGCGGCCAGATGTTCCTTGAGCCGAACATATCTCGGCTCATCATTAACCGGCATGTTCTTCACCAGAATCGTGCAACGTGATGCGTTGACGATGGTTCTGGCCTGGTAATCCATTATCCGTTCTGGGCTACCGTTAAATTTTTCGAGCAACGTCCCTTCGATGCTATCGGCAGTACAACCGAAAAAACTGGACCCGCTATCCGTATGTAAAACTAAACCGCAGCTGAGACCAAAACCCCGGATTGCCTCCAGCAGGTGTTCCGCAAGGTCATCATAGGAGGTTGCATGGGCGCTGTTTCGGACATAGCGATTGAGTGTCGCTAATTCATTTGAGCCTATCAGAGCTGCTTTTGCTACCCGGGTCGCCTCTTCAGCCGCAACTCTTAGCTTGATCTCCTCACGCCGGGCATCAAGGGACCGTTCGATTTTATTGAGTAACTCCTCAACATCAAAAGGTTTAACGACGTATTCATCACCGCCCGCCTCATACCCGGCAAGGCGCTCTTCCGGTGTTGTTCCAGCGGAGATGAATATCACGGGAATATCGTCTGTAGCAGGGTCAGACTTGAGACGGCGGCAAAGTTCATAGCCGTCCATCCCTGGCATGATCACGTCCAACAGAACGAGATCTGGCTTAAGCTCTGTCAAATGATCGAGGCAGTCGAGGGCGGAAGTAAATAGATGTAACTCAAAGTCATCGCCAAGAATTGCGTCTAGCAGGCGCAAATTCTCCTGGGCGTCATCTACGACCACCAGCTTTAATTGTTCTTCCTGCATTTACCTGACTCCCTACCACACACTAAAAGGCTTCTACCTCTTATAAACATAGCTTCAGATCAGCCAAAATCCAGCCGCTTGCTCCTTTTAGAGGGAACTGTTGAAATAGCCACTTGAACAGAAGATGAGCAGCGATCATGAGCGAAGCACAAAAAATCAGTACATTCGACCCCTACTCCATCCCACTCGAGGAGTTGGATCTGATCAGACCCGATATTTTTCACCACGATAAGCACATCAAAATCTTCGAACGGCTGCGAGCCGAGGATCCGGTTCACCTCCAAAAAGATCATGAGAATGCCGGTAGCTTCTGGAATGTCACAAAGTACGAAGACATTATGTACGTCGATACCCACCACGACCTGTTTTCCTCCGACGGAAGCATTGTTGTAGATGATCAAGATGAGGAGTTTCCATTGCCGATGTTTATTGCCATGGACCCGCCGAAACATGATCAGCAGCGCAAAGAAGTCAGCCCGGTGGTTGCACCGCGAAACCTCGCTCAACTTGAAAGCACCATTCGAAAACGCGTCCAGGACATTCTGGATAGCCTGCCGATTGGCGAAACCATCAACTGGGTTGATCTCGTCTCGATTGAACTCACGACCCAGATGCTGGCCACCCTATTCGACTTTCCATTCGAAGATCGACGCAAACTGACCCGATGGTCCGACGTTGCCACCGCGGATGTTGAATCCGGAGATATTGTCGCCGATGAGGACCAACGCCGGGCAGAGTTGATCGAATGTTTAGAGTATTTTCAAAATCTCTGGAAAGAACGAGAAAACGATCCAAACCCAGGCTTTGATCTGGTCAGTATGCTGGCCCACGGTGAATCGACAAAAGACATGGATCCGGTTGAGTACCTGGGCAACCTGGTACTACTTATTGTCGGCGGCAACGATACCACTCGAAACTCCATCACCGGCGGCGTCAACTTCCTCAACATGTTCCCGGAGGAATACGACAAGCTGCGGGCAAACCCAGACCTGATCCCTACCATGGTGCCTGAGATTATTCGGTATCAAACCCCCCTCGCTTACATGCGCAGAACCGCCCTTGCTGATACCGAACTGGGCGGCAAACAGATCAAGAAAGGTGACAAACTTTTAATGTGGTATGTCTCGGGGAATCGTGACAGCGAGGTCATTGAACGCGCCGATGAATTTATAATCGACCGTGAGCGGCCTAGAAACCACCTGTCCTTTGGTTTTGGTATCCATCGCTGTATGGGTAACCGGTTAGCCGAGATGCAATTGAAAATTCTCTGGGAAGAAATTGTCACACGCTTCGATCGAATCGAAGTCGTGGGTGAACCGGTGATGGTTAAGTCGTCCTTCGTCAAAGGTTATAGCGAACTGCCCGTCATTCTGCATAAAAAATAAACATGCAGGAACTCGAGTTTTACTTCGACTGTTCAAGCCCCTGGACCTACCTGGGGTTTGAATCGTTGCAATCGCTTATTGTCCGGCAGCCTCTAATCCAGGTGACCTACAAGCCCATATTGGTCGGCGGTGTGTTTAACACCGTTAATCCTTCGGTGTACGAAAATCGAGCGAACCCGGTACGGGTCAAGCAACAGTATTACGTGAAAGATCTACAGGACTGGGCTGAGCATGTTGGCGTGGTGATTGGTCAGCCGCCGGTGTTTCCCGTGAATAGCGTCAAAGCCATGCGCGGTGCATTTTATGCGATGGAAGAAAGCCGACTGATAGAATATGCCAGGTGTGTGTTTGGTACCTACTGGACCGAGCTACAGGATATTTCACAGGAGGAGGTTCTACAGCATATTTGCGTCACGGTAGGATTGGACCCGGACACTTTCTTTGAGAAGATTTCTAACCCGGTTTACAAAGACAAACTGAAATCGAATACCGATGAACTGATTGCCCGGGGCGGTTATGGTTCCCCTACCTTCTTCCTCAACAGGACCGATATGTACTTTGGCAATGACCGGATACAGCTAATTGAAGGCAAACTGAATCGACCAGGTTAATCTGGTTCGGGGCTTTCTGTTTCGGGGATTTCTGGTCCGAGACTAGCCGGCTGAACATATGCCAGCCGAATTTCGCCGTCGACCACCACCAACCGCAAACCCTCCGGTAACGGTAGTGCCGCATTTGCTTGGTCGATGCGGTGGCCATATACCAAAGACATAGCACCAAAGCTGGAGGTACCGAAACCTTCGCCAAATACACCTTCATTTAAATACAATCTAATTTTACCTTCACTGCCATCGGAGCAGGTGAATTTAGCCCTGCGCGCTCTAAAGGTGAATCGACCTCGACAGGAAAGATCACGGGTGATCAGAGATTGCAGCCTGAACGTACCGTCCGCAGCATAAATCACAGCGCGACCGGCAAACACTTCTTCGCCGGCAACGGCTAAAACCAGCGTGCCTAACTGTTTTCTTCTTTCTCCTGAATTTGTGCAGCCGGAAATCAATACCAGGCAAATTAACGCAATAACAATTCTAATCCGCATTAAACACCACCTTGCCGCCCACCATGGTCATGGCGACGTTGGTATCCAGAATTTTTTCATCGGCGACCGTCATAATATCCTGATCAAACACCGTAAAGTCCGCAAGCTTGCCCGGTTCAATGGAACCCTTTAAATGTTCTTCAAAAGCCGCGTAAGCTGCATCCAGGGTGTAGCTTTTAAGTGCCTCTTGCCGGGTCAGTTTTTGGCTAGGCTCATAACCGCCGGCGGGTTCTCCATTTAAGGTTTGCCTTGTCACCAACGCAAAAAAGGAGTTGATGGGATTCACCGGCTCCACCGGTACGTCGGTACCATTTGCTATAACCGCACCAGAATCCAATAACTTACGCCAGACATACGCCCCCTCCTCTATTCGTTGGGAACCAAGCCGGTCAATTGCCCAGGGGCGATCGGAACTCAAATGAATGCCCTGCATCGAGGCAATCACGCCTAGCTCACCGAACCTGGGGATATCAGACCCTGCAATATGCTGCGCGTGTTCAATCCGAAATCGAACCCCCTGGTTTTTCCCCGAGAATATCTGCTCATATATATTCAGCACTTCTCGATTACCGCGATCTCCGATGGCATGAACGCCAATCTGAAAATGGGTATCAAACGCCCGCTGGGAGATTCGAGTAACATCCTCGATGGGCATGGTTGGCAATCCAACATGGTCAGGGCGGTCAGAATAAGGTTCAAGCAACCACGCTCCCCTTGAGCCCAGCGCACCATCTATCACCAGTTTGATTGCGCGAATGGTGAGGAAGTTATCTCCTGAACCAATCTCGGGCCCGGACCGAAACCAATCCAACAATAGCTCCTCATCACCGCCAGCTAACATCAGCCAGAGCCGGGCAGTTAATTTATTTGGCTTCTCACTGCCGACATTTAGAAAGCTTCGATACAACTCAATGTCTTGCTTACGCACACCGGCATCTTGGAAACTTGTAATACCATTACGCCCTAGTGCATCCAGTGCGAGCCCCAATGCTTTTCTGCGTCGATCAAGATCCGGGGTTGGCACATGTTTGGCTATCAGACTCTGGGCCACTTCATTAAAAATCCCCGTGGGCCTAAGGGCAGCGTCCTTGATAATCTCGCCATCACCGACAAATTCCGATTCTGAATCGACTCCGGCAATATCCATGGCTCGCTGGTTTGCCATTGCCGCATGCCCACTGGCGTGGACCAAAAAAACAGGATTATCAGGAGATACTGCACTCACCAGGTCATGGGTCTGGAAACCGTCAATCATGACTTCCGGCTGCGGCAGCCACTTACTCTGGTGCCAGCCCCTGCCGAGAATCCATTCTCCCGGTGCAGCGTTCTCAACCGCCTCCGTAACCTGGGCAACAATATCTGCATAATTTTTGGCTTCACTCAGGTTTAGTGTGAGCTGACTATATCCAAGACCCATTAAGTGTCCGTGGGCTTCTATCAAACCGGGCGTCAGGGTTTTGCCTTTCAAATCAATATAGGTTGGATTTTTTGCGACCGCCCTGGCGGCTTTTAATCCACCGGTGAACAATATTTGATCACCCCTCACCACAATGGCGTCGACATTAGGTTGATGTTCACTCATGGTATAAATAGTGCCGCCATGAATAACGGTATCAGCATGAACATCTGTACAGGTGATAAAGGGCGAAACCAAAATAAGCAAAGAAAATAAAGTACGGAATAGCTGGTGGATCAAGTGGTGCACATCGAGTATCCAACAAGATTAAGCTGTCGATCATAAGCCACTCACCACCCTGTCGCAAAGTCGTACTGGAGGTCAATTCAGCTTTGCATTAACCTCTAGGATTCAAGCTAACGAATTTAATTCTATGAATCGAACGTACTTGATCCTCATTTTTTTGTTCACAATATCTGCCTGCTCTAGTCCCTTCCCTGGCGGCAAACTGAGCGGAACCATTACCCCCATACAACAGGACTGGCTCGGCGTTACCGAGGCTGAAGTTATCCAAATTGAAACCAACCCGACAGATCCCTACTCAGTTCACCTCTGGGTGACCGTGATGGACGGCGCGCCATACATACACGCAGGCGCTAACCGCGCAACCTGGGTAGAACATATAGAAACAGATCCACTTGTGGTGCTCGGGCATGAAGAAAAGTTGTATGAGTTAGTTGCTCAAAGAGTAACCAGTCCGGAAGAATTTACGCGCCTAAGCGAGATCTATAAAACCAAGTACGGCAACTATCCGAGAAATCCTGACATCAAGGAAGTTTATCTATATAGACTAGAACCTAGATAAGAGGCGTACCTATGAAGATCGTCAGATACGGCCTTGCGGTCACAATCATTGTGATAGCAAGCCTCACCATCCAATTCCTCTGGTTTACACCCCTGACCCTCAATCAACTTTATTTCAGAGAGTTCACTCGACTTGCCATTGCTGATCCAGAGTTGATGACGCAACTGGGCTTGTTAGCCAACACACCATTTGATTTTTACAACGATGAACTCACACCCGCTAGTCTTAGCCACCAAAGAGCGTTAGGTAAACAGGCAACAGGCGCCATGGCCGCTCTCCAAAGTTTTGACAGATCTAAATTGTCCGGGGAACCAGCAACTTCTTTTGATGTTTTCAAATGGACCATTCAGGATCTTATTGATGCTGACGATTTTTATCTGCAGAACTACGCGATCACTCAAAACGATGGCGCGTACCTCGATCTCGTCGATTTTATGAGCCGCATCCATGAAGTGAAGGACTTGTCGGGGGCCAACGATTATCTGGCGAGACTCAAAGCCATTGCTGCCAAAATGGACGACCAGTTGGCGTTATCTAAATTACAAGCAGAGTCGGGGGTGCTTCCACCGGACTTCATCATCGAGCGACTGCTGGGCAACCTACATAATATTCGGGACAAACCGGTAGCAAGCTCTGAATACATCACGAGCTTTTCCAGTCGCCTCACCGAGCTAAACCTGCCGGAGCAGGAAACCCACGCACTAGTAGCCCAGGCCCTAAAAATTGTCGAGGATTCCGTGTACCCGGCTTACGACCGAACAATTGCTTACTTTGATGCGAAGTTGTTGGTTGCAACGTCAGACGCTGGAGTCTGGAAGCTGCCGAAGGGAAAGGAATACTACGAGTATCGAATTCGCCGCAATACCACAACAACAATGAGCGCTCCTGAGATCCATGAGCTCGGACTTCGGGAGGTGGCACGCATAGAGGCGGAGATGTCCCTTATTTTTGCCCAACAGGGATATACCAACGGTACACCAGCAGAGCTTCTGCAACAGATCAGCGAGGAAGCCAGATTTCAGCAGCCACAAAGCGATGAGGCTAAACAAGCACTGGTGCAGGAATATCAATCCATCATCGATGAGATTAAGGCGGGAGCCGGGAAAGCCTTCCATCACCAACCAAAGGCTGCACTCATTGTTAAACGCATTCCAAAATATAAAGAAGCTACCTCAGCAAGTCATTACAGTGCGCCAAGCGCTGACCGGACTCGGCCCGGTGTTTTTTTTGTTGATCTCACGCACTCGCCGCCACGTTGGACCATGAGAACCCTGGCCTACCATGAAGGTATCCCAGGCCACCATTTCCAAATTGCACTACAACGAGAAATAACAGGGGTGCCCTTTTTCAGAACCATCCTACCGTTTACTGCCTACTCCGAAGGCTGGGCACTCTATGCTGAACGTCTAGCCTGGGAGATGGGTTATCAAGATGACCCCTTCGACAATATTGGCAGACTTCAGGCTGAATTGTTTCGTGCGGTTAGGCTTGTTGTTGATACCGGCATTCACCACAAGCGTTGGTCTAAGGAGCAGGCCATGGCTTACTTTGATGCACACCTGGGTGATCCTAATGAAGCCGAAGTGGAACGTTATGTGGTGTGGCCCGGCCAGGCGCTGGCCTATAAGGTTGGCATGATGAAAATTCTCTCGCTACGAGAACATGCCAAACAGCGCCTCGGGAAAAAATTTGATTTAGCGGATTTTCACGATGTGGTTTTACAGGGTGGCGCCCTGCCGATGGATATACTTGAGCAAGCGGTTGAAACCTATATTGCCGAGGGACTCAACTAGTCCAAAATCAGGACAGGAATGCGCTCAGCTTGTCAGGGTTGCGCATTACATACATACGATGAATCCTGCCATCCAATAGATCGAAGGTCGCCACACTCTGGGGCACACCGTTCTCTTCAATCACCAGGCCCCGCTGGCCATTGACCGCCTGCCAGCGAAAACTGGTATTCGGCGCACTCCGACGAATTAAATGGCCAAACACTGTGATGACACGATCTTTTCCTTGCAGCGGGATCAAAGCAGCGGATGCTTTACCACCGCCATCCGAGTAGGCGATCACGTCGTCACACAGCAATCTGGTGAGGGATTGCATATCACCCTGACTTGCCGCCAGATAGAAAGCTTCTACCAGAGGCTTAACCTCCTCCCCGCCGGGATTGCTATCAAGCGCTTTACCTCCCATGGTCCGCCGTGCTCGGTGTAATAACTGCCTGGAATGGGCGAGCGTAATATCGAGTAACGCTGCTATCTCTGCATGGGAATAATCAAAGGCCTCGTACAACGTGAATACTGCACGCTCGAGGGGCGATAGGGACTCCAGTATCAACAGTAAGCCGGTATTGATCGATTCCAGCAGGGCAATTTGATCAACGGGATTATCCTTTGTCGTTATCTCCGTGGCGGTTTCTGTAGCAACCTCCGTGGGTAGGGGCTCCGGTAACCAGGGCCCCACATAGTGGTGACGCTCCAGCCGTCGGCGCCGCAACCGGTCCAGACACAGACGACTGACCATACTGATCAAAAATGCCCGGGGATTTTGAATCGATTCACGGTCTTGTTTATGCCAGTGCCGGGCCCACTTGATGTAGCCGTCCTGGACCACATCCTCTGCCTCACTAATAGTACCCAGCATTCGGTAACCCACCGCTTGAAGTTGGCTGCGGTGGGCCTCGAACAACCTGTCTGCTGGCTTTATCTCGCCTTTCATTATCTCCGCCCTTACCAAATCGGATCCTGCACGCTATCTACCTTACAACCCTGATACCTTAAAACCCTGATACCTTAATAACTTAATACCTTAATAACTTAATAACTTAATACCGAGACGCTTGAGCGCTGCAAAAAGTGACACTTCAAAACCTGATAACTCAAAATATCTGTCCATTGGCACCGGATGCCTCTAAATGTCACAATCAAGGCCTGTTCAAAACGTGCTTAAAATATGATCGATCTACTCGTCATCGGAGCCGGCAGTGCCGGTTGCGCAATCGCCGCCAGAGCGTCAGAAAACCCCAATCTAGATGTGATGCTGCTAGAGGCTGGCCCAGATTATACGCGATTGGCAGACACGCCCCATGACCTGATCAACAGCCATAATAATTCCTATCGCAAACACGACTGGGGCTTTAAATACGAGCCGACCCGGGATCGCCAACAGCCCTTTCCCCGGGGCAGGGTTGTAGGTGGTTCGAGCGCCGTGAATACAACCATTGCCCTAAGGGGTGTGCCCGAGGATTACAATGAATGGGCAGATCTGGGTAATAGTGAGTGGTCCTGGGATAAAGTATTGCCAGCCTTTAATCGCTTAGAGCGAGATCTCGATTACGGCAATAAAGACTTCCATGGGGATGCTGGGCCGATCACGATTCGACGATACCCGGCGGAAGAGATGGAACCCCAACATCTGGCATTTTTGGAAGCAGCAAGGGCGCTGGGCTATCCCGATTGTCCTGACCAGAATGACCCCGACGGCTGGGGCTCCGGCCCTCAACCCATGAATAAACTCGGTCGACTCAGAATTTCCTGTGCCATTGGTTACTTAGCACCGGCCCGGGCACGACCTAACCTGACGATCAAACCCGACTCATTTGTTCGACGTCTGCTGATCGAAAACAACAAATGCATCGGTGCAGAAATAGAAACAGCCGGGGGCACCGAAAAAATATTGGCCAAGACCACAGTGCTCAGTGCCGGTGCCATTATGTCCCCTTCTATATTAATGCACTCTGGATTAGGGCCAAGGGCCCAACTCGAATCCCATGGCATCGCCGTCGTCCAAGACATTGCCGGTGTTGGACAAAATCTATGTGATCACCCGGCAATCTCAGTCGTGATGAAAGCCAAAGACGGTATCAAGATCGACTACGACTCACCGATCATCCAGACAATTTTGCGTTACACCGCGGAAGGCTCGGACAAACGCAATGATCTACAGATCGAACAACTCAGTTTTGTTGGCCAAAACGACGGCACACCTCGAATGGGCGTCGCCGGGGTTATTGAATATCAATACGGTCGCGGTGAATTGACCCTGACCAGTGCTGACCCCCATGTGATGCCGAAAATTGATAATCGTTTTTGTGAAGATGACAGAGACCTATCGCGCCTGGTCAGCTGCTTTCGCGACACCCTCGCCTTTGCTGAACAGTCACCGCTGAAGGACATGTGTGACGAAATCCAATTTCCGAACCTGTCCCGGGGCAATAGCGATGAAGACCTCGGCCAGCTCTGTCGCAAGTTTGCCGGCAGTGGTTATCACCCCAGCGGAACGGTAAAAATGGGTAATGATGATATGGCCGTGGTGGATCAATTTGGCCGGGCCCACAAGGTCGACAACCTTGTGGTCGCAGATGCCTCCATTATGCCTTTTGTACCGAGAGCCAACACCAATCTGACAACCATTGTGATTGGCGAAAAAATTGGTGAGTGGATTCGTACCCGTCCGGCTGATTACGGCTTGTAAAGTGACCAACAATTTTTGTAAGGCACGTTTTTTTAATTTGTACATTAGGGAGCTCCAATGTTTGACCTGATTATTCGAAACGCCTCGGTACTAGATGGCACCGGCGCAGCAGCCATCCAGGCAGACGTTGCCATTAGCGGCGACAGAATTAGCGAGATCGGGAGCGTGACCGGATCCGCCAAACAGGAAATTGACGCTCAAGGTAAAACCCTTGCGCCGGGATTGGTGGACACCCACTCCCATGATGACGGCGCCTTCTTTCGCCATCCCGACATGGGTTTTAAACTCGCCCAGGGTGTCACCACTGTTGTTGCCGGCAACTGCGGTTTTAGTGCCATTCCGGCAGACCCAAACGCCGACACTGTTAAAGCAAGCGGCGGTATTCTTGCCGGGGTTCACGGTGACTTTACGGATCTCGATGGATACTTTGATGCGGTACTCGCCCTAAAACCCGCCATCAACAATATGATGCTAGTGGGTCACAATACGGTTCGTACCATGGCCATGGGCTACGACAAGGGCAAGCCGACCAAAACCCAAATGACCCAGATGAAAGACAATGTGCAGCGCATGCTGGAACAGGGTGCCTGCGGATTTTCTACCGGATTGATTTATCGACCGGGCAAGTGGAGTGACACCGAGGAAGTCACGGAACTGGCCGCACTTGCCGCGCCCCACGATGCCCTTTATACCACCCATATGCGTAACGAGGGTGACTACCTGTTAGAGGCGGTTGATGAAACCTTGCAGATTGGCCGGGACGGCAATGTCCATGTTCATATTTCCCACCACAAGTCCGCGGGCAAGAAAAACTGGGGCAAGGTGGTTGAGAGTTTAAAGAAGGTCGATGCTGCCCTCGCCTCGGGACAGCGCATTACCCTGGACGTGTATCCCTACACCGCCGGTAGCGGCCGCATGATTGAGTATTTTAATCTGGATAATATTAATCAGGACCTTGCCGAGAACATTCGCATCGCCAGCTGCCCCGCATTCCGTGAATATGAAGGCAAGATGGCGGTAGAAATTGCCGCCGCAGAAGGCTTACCGGTGACCGAGGTGATTCACAAAATCCTCACGGCACCTAAGGGTGACCGCACTATCTGTATTCAATTTATTATTGATGAAGCAGACGTTGAAACCAATCTGGTCCACGCCGATATGATGGTCGGCTCCGACGGTATTCCTGACCTAAATGGTCGCCCCCACCCAAGATTGTTTGGCACATTCCCCCGGGTACTGGGTCACTATGTGCGTGAGCGCGGCTTAATGTCCTTGCCAGAAGCCATACGGCGCATGACCAGTCTCTCTGCAGAAACCTTCGGCATGAAAGACCGCGGCAAAATACAGGCTGGATACTTTGCCGACCTGATGCTGTTTGACCCTGCGACCATCATTGATAAAGCCAGTTACGATGACCCTAAACTAGAACCCGAAGGCATCAACATGGTGATTGTGAATGGCCAGATTGCCCTAAAAGACGGTAAACATATGGGTGTCGGCAGCGGTGCCATGTTGCGTTACCGCCGCTAGAGGCGATCTGTAAAAGATGAAATATCTTGTCACCGGCAGCAGCGGACATCTTGGGGAAGCTCTGGTCCTCACTTTGAACTCCCTCGGTCACGAGGTTGTAAGCATTGACGTCAAACCATCACCCACTACAACGCTGGTGGGCAGTATTGCTGAGCGTGATTTTGTCGATCAAGCCATGCAGGGTGTGGACGCGGTCTTACACCCCGCGACTCTGCACAAACCCCATGTCGTCACCCATAGTAATCAGGACTTTGTCGACACCAATATTAGCGGCACGCTGAATCTGTTGGAATGCGCGGTATCCCATGGCGTTAGCCGCTTTATCTTCACCAGTACAACAAGTGCCTATGGCCATGCACTTAGGCCCGCAAAAGATCTGCCGGCGGTATGGATTACGGAAGACACGGTACCCATACCCAAAAACATCTACGGCATCACCAAACTCGCGGCGGAAAACCTCTGCGAGTTAATCCACAAAAAGCACGGCCTACCCATTTTGATCCTACGAACCTCCAGATTCTTCCCGGAAGAGGATGATGACCCGGAAACTCGCGCACGCTTCCCCGATGGCAATACAAAAACCAATGAGTATCTTTATCGCAGGGTTGAACTCGAGGATGTGGTCTCCGCCCACCTGGCGGCCTTAGAAAAAGCCCCGGACTTAGGCTTTGAGAAGTTTGTTATCTCCGCAACCACACCATTTACGCAAGTGGACCTTGAGCAATTACGCCAGGACCCCACTGCCGTCGTGGCCAAACACGTGCCGGAATTCAAAGCGATCTACGAGAAGCTAGGTTGGAATATGTTCGACGATATCGAACGGGTTTATGTTAACAGCAAAGCCCGTGACCTACTCGGTTGGCAGCCCAGGCACGACTTCGCCAGCGTGATCAAAGCTATCGCAAAGGGCGCTGACCCCAGAAGCGCCATTGCCCAGGGCATTGGCATTAAGGGCTACCACGAGCAAACCTTTGAAGATGGACCGTTTCCTGTTGAGTAGCGAGTGGCGAATACCGCAATGGCAGGATAGATTGGACAAGCCATAGCCATCAGGCTTAAATGCCTATACCCAATATCACAAAGGGGGTGCATATGGGTGCTCATATCAACAGCCAACCACATCCAATGGATGAAATTCCTGTCCGGCAACTTCGTTTTAATTTTGACGATGTGACCAATCACAATCCCGTCTGGAGCAGAAGCAGCCCCGAGTTTGCGATGTTTATCAATGCCCTTGGCGTGCATGTGCCCCACTTCGAACGATTCCTGGTCAAGGTCATGCGTGAGTATCGAGATGAGCTGAATAACCCCAAACTCACAGAAGATGTGAAAAACATCATAGGCCAGGAAGCTCACCACGCGTTCAATTTCCTCAAGTGGAATGTGCATCTCGGCAAACGCTATCCAGGCATCCTGGCGCTAGACCAACATGCCAAGGACTACTTTGCAGAACAACTCAACCACAGCAAACGATTTAAGGTGGGTTTTACCGCCGGGTATGAAACCTTCACCTTTCTTGCCGGCCTGATCATTCTGGATCGTTACGAAGAGTTAATGGCCGATGCAGATCCCGTGATACGCGCGCTCTGGGTCTGGCACCAGGTCGAAGAAGTTGAACACGGCGCCGTCGCATTTGAATTCTACGAGGCGCTATTCAAAGAACACGAGTGGTATCGCAAATGGATGGTGCTCCACGCCTTCGCCCATATCAGTTGGGAAACCGGTAAGGCCTACGCACAAATGTTAAAGGTCGAGGGTTACTATGCCTCCCCCGCTAAAGCATTCAAAGGTTGGAAGTTCTTCTTTGGCTTTGCCTGGGACTTTGCCTATTCAGCATTCCCAGTGCTAAAACGCGGCTATCACCCCCGCAACCATCCGATTTGCACCAGCGAACAAAATCGCATTGCCATCGCCTGGCGGGAGTATTATAAGAACGGCAATGATGCGCAGTTTCTCACCGATGAAGTTATGGCAGAAATGACGGGTTAGAACTTCAAAGCTAATACAAAAACCAACAATAATAGTAAGGGGCAACATGGATTCTACTGAACGGTTAAGTTACAAGGTGATGGGCCACGCAATGTTGGTGCTGCTGATTGGACTCCTCTCCGGCATCGGCCTAATTTTTTCGCTACTCGACGCCGTCACACTCTGGCCACTCCCCGCCTGGGAAGTGAGCATTCCCGGCTCAACCCGAGGCTGGCAAGCCGCCCATGTCGGCGGAATCCTAAACGGCGTGATGATTGCCGGCGTTGCGGTACTCATGACCAAACTCTCCCTCACCGGCAAACGCGCCCTCTGGGTCGGCTGGGGCATGATCATCACCGGCTGGGCCAACACCGTATTCTACTGGGCTGGTAACTTCTCACAAAACCGCGGCCTTTCAGTTGCAGAAACCCCCTACGGTCCCGGTGATATCTGGGGCGCACTCGCATTTTTAGGTGGCGGCGCTGGCATGGTGTTTACAATCGTTGCGGCGGTTATGTTGGCAATGGCGGCATTTGAGAAGGCTCGGAGTTAGTACATGTTTAGCTGAAGATTCCGAGCACGTTTTGGGCCGCGTTTCGGATGGACTCACAGTTAGGTACTAAACGGATTGGTGGTAATGGATCACCTGGTAAATTGACTGTTTTCTGATCAGTTAAGCGCTAGCGTTTGGGACTACCAAGCAGAATTAGCGTGGTCGCTGACAATTTTTTGCAGTAACCTTTTAATATGAAATCACAAATTCAATCACTGTCGGACATTCGCCATTGTTGGCGAATACTATGGTGTTAGTGGCCAATTAAATTTAGAGCGAATTGATGATCAAAATATTAAAAAGCTTTCTATCTGCGTTGGTGCAAAATGCATTTATAAGCGTGATTATTGCAATCATCACTGTTCCCGTCTTGATTTCTTTATTTACAGGAACTCTGGGCATTTTGGGGCAGTATCTAACTTATGCTTCGCCAATATGGTTGGTGGCACTTTGTACGTTAATTTGTATTTGTTACATTCGCTTTGCTGGGGCTAAAGTGCCTAAATCAGTCCAGCCAGAACCAGAAAGATTTCCAATTGAAGACTCCGGTTTTAAATGGCGGGTTATAGATCATAAAAATGGATATGCTTCAGTTGATCAAATCCCTTTGTGCTTAACTCACGAGTCAGAATTAGTTTTGACACCCGATGAGCTATATATGTGTCGAGAGACAATAGGCTCAGAATGTGAAGGTAAAATCTTAGAACCGTCGGAAATAACATTTCATTGGAATTTAGCCAAATCTAAAGCCAACTCAATAATCAACAAGTATGAAACAAAGCACTAACAAAGCAATTAAAAATCGCCCACAAAAGACGTGGGCTGGACTCGCTAACGCTCGCCTTATATTGCGGCGTTATCTACCAAGGAAATAAATTGAAGAAAATTGTAGCGATATTGCTGTCTCTATTTTCAGGTGCATCAAGCGCTGAAAACTTAAGCGAGTTTTCAACATCTTTCGGCTTTGATGAACTCGAGGTTATGATCAAAGAACTCACGAAAACAGATTCCGACCTAGCTCAAGAAATATCAAAGACAGTCGAGTCATTCAAGAACACTTCAGAGATCGATGAAAGCAGTTCATACAAACTTACTAGTGTGCCGGGAACAATTGAGCTAGAACGGGAAGATGACTATACGGTTGTCATCTATCTCTTTACACCTCCTGAAGTTAGCGAACGAATAGATCAAGCGTTCAACAACGCATCTGAAGCGCTCGGCATATAACAAGTGATTAGTACTCCAGAAACTCCCAACTGTCCTAAAGATGTCCTATAGTTGTCTTTTTTCTAAGGTATTGAAGTCCTAAGAGATACCTCCCGATTACAAGATAGTAGTTGTGCCTTCACAACTATATATAGGTCAAGAATATAGATGAAAATTAATGCTGAATTAGTTCTTAAACTGAGAAACCAAAATTCGTGGACTCAAGAAGAATTGGCTATTGCGTCTGGTCTTAATCTGAAAACCATACAACGAATAGAAAAGAAGGCATCCGCGTCCCTTCAGTCTAAGAAAGCACTAGCTGCTGTATTCAATATTGATTTCCAAGACCTTGATTACGAGGCACTACAAATGAAACCATGTTCGGAATGTAAATCAGATAGAATTTACCAGTACAAAGAGCATGTGGAGTTTGGAGGATTTGGAGGAGAACTACTGCCGGGGTTGGCACCCGGTGTATTTTCCCTCGCCAAATTCCTCCCAGTGGTATGCTTCGATTGTGGCCATATTAGGTTCTTTGCATCTAAAGCGGCCAGAGATAAGCTTGAGGTTTCAGATAATTGGACGGAAATTTGAGCTCTAACAAGGCCATGAACGCTAAGTCAAAACCGCGGAAGAGCTTCTTTCAGCAATCGAGCGTAGACAAGCAGGAAGCATATAACGAGCAGTTGGTGTCGCCTGCGGCTTGGACCAGCCATTCCATGGCTGGCCATACAATGGGGTGTTTTGTGCCTAAGGAGCGCGCATGACGATAAGTGACCTTGGAAGTATAGGCGAGTTCGTTTCATCAATCGCTGTTGTCTTTTCTCTTGTATATGTTGCGATTCAAGTTCGGCAAAACTCTAGAGAGACGAGGATGGCTTCAAGACAGAGAGTCATAGAGGCGTCTCGTGACATGATTACGCAGATGGCAACTCGAGAAATATCAGAACTAAATATGAAGGCGGAGAAGAAAGGTCGCGATACATTGAGCGAAGCCGAAGATTATCAATACCGACTGGTTAGGATGGCACAACTAAGAAACATCGAGAATGCATATCTCATGCTGCAAGACGGCGTCATCGATGACGATGTGTTTGAATTCTTCGCGGGAAGAGCGGAGCACATTAACCGAGTTGACCCAGATATAGCGGCTGCTGCCAGGCACACAAAGGCGTTCAAGGCGTGGCTGGACCAATTGGGACCCGGCACATAACACAAGAATTGGGGTCAGTGTAACGGGCCAGAGTATCCTGCCAATTATTGTCAGCATAAGTTGGCACTCTACTCCGAACCATTAGTATACTAGTCAGCATACTTTGACACATTCGCAGCCACACGAATCCAACCGAACACCAAAGTATTAAGCTGCACAGACGACTAAAATATTCGTCATGATCAATACTGAATAAACCCTCCTCCCCATAGAAGAAACCGGTATTTCTCAGCTGCCCCAGGCTCGCTTATGATACTGTATATATATACAGGTCAGCGGTTTGACACTATGCTAGAGGAAGCTGGGGATGAACAGCGTCATGGCACCGGTGCCCATATGGAATATCTGGTCCAATCCTACCAACGCTGCAAACACTTAGATGCGGCCAACGATGCTTGTTCTGTTTCAAAACCAGAACCAGAACCAGAACCAGATAACACATTCACCTGCTACGACGATGAAGACGGCAGCGTGATCATTCGTGCAAAGCTGAGGGCTGAGGATGGCGCGCTGGTGAGAAAAGCCCTGGAAATTATGCTGGGTGATATTCGCAGGGAGTCAGAACTTAAAGTAGATTCTACAAATGTTTCCGCGGAAACAAATTTGAGCTTAGCCGATTACGGCGATACCCGCGCAAATGCCCTGATCAGGGCTCGCCGATCACTACCTATCCCATCCACCCGATGATCAATCACCCGGCCAGGATGAACGCTACCAGGTATTTATGCATATCAGGGTCAATCCTGATACCGGCGCCGTGGAGGATCACCATTTTCTTGCGCCGGAGGTTGCCAAGCGGCTGGCCTGTGATGCTGGTTTAACCACCGTACCTTAAGGCAATGATGGTGAGCTGCTTAGCATTGGTCGAAAGTCGCGAACCATTCCTCGCGCTATTTGCCATGGCCTGCGCATCCGCGACCGTGGCTGCTGCCAGTATCCCGGTTGTACCGCGCATAGTTTTACCAATGCTCACCATGTGAAGCACTGGGCGCACGGTGGCGCCACCCGACTCGATAACCTCGTGACCCTGTGCCGCTTCCACCACCGAGCACTACACAAAGGTGCATATCGCATACAACCGGCAGCTGCAGATAACGGTAAGACCTTTTGCCATCACTTTACGTTTATCAATCGCTTCAACAAGATCATTCCGCACAGCCCGCGACTTCCCGCCAACACCCTGCCATTGCCGGATGCTGCGCCTGCCAATTGTTTATGGTCCGGAGAGAGGATGGATTACCAGATGGCGATTGGATATGAAACTCCAATATGATTTTGCTGAGTATGATTCTGACAACTGACATGGTATTTATAAGAGCGAAACCTACCCTCCAGAGAATCTTGAGATCGAATTAGGATGACAGGTAAAAAAATGAATAACCCTGATTCTTGTGCGAGAGAGGCACAGGCTTAACTTGGAATAGAGAAAACCAATATGATCATACGCAGATATGAAGCAACAGATGAACTCCAGTGGCTACAATGCAGAGTCCTGGCATTTCTAGAGACCGCCTATTTCGACGATGTTTACCAGAAAAAAGAGACCTATAGTGCACCCTCTATTGAATTGGTTGCGATCATCGATGACAGGGTGGTTGGGCTAATCGATATTGAACATCAAATCAACGATGATGAAGTTTCAGGCATGATCTGGCATGTAGCTGTACATCCTGAACATCGTCGTAAAGGTATCGCTCAAGCGCTCGTAAAAGAGGCTAAGACACTTGCAGAACCATTTCAGATTAAGAGATTTGAAGCCTGGACCCGTGATGATCAATTTGTAAACGATTGGTATCGGAGCCAGGGATTTAAGCAGATGTATTCTTACTATCATATTTTCCCTAGCTCTGACGAGATCCGAGACACGGGTATCCTGATTTCTCCCCATGATAAAGCTCATCCCGTCACGGGATACATCCATTATGTTGGTGACGACCAGACTTACCTGAGTCAATTTAGCAGGGTCCATCAATGCAGAAGGTACGATCTGTTGTTCTAGGTTGGTTGTACGGTATAGACAGTGGTTGGTTCCAAGTAGTAAACGCATGGATAAAATTGTGACGCAAGCTGAGAATATTAAATTGCTCAATCACCGTGATGGTGCTGTTGCGGAACAGATATATTCAATATTCCAAGCATCCTATAAAGTTGAAGCTGAACTTATCCAGGCTAAAGAATTTCCGCCGCTTCGCAGATCCGCCCAGGACGTTGCGCTCTCCCCTTCAAAGTTTTGGGGTCAATCCGATTCGAATGGTTTGATGGGCATAATTGAAGTTGAGCAAGAACTCGCATTACTTCAAATATCGAGTCTGGCAATTGCCCCTCGTCTATTTCGAAAGGGCATAGGCGCTAACTTGGTCAACTACGTTTTATCGAACCTGGATTGGCAGACGGCACAGGTTCAAACAGCCACTGCTAATTTGCCGGCAATAGGCTTATATCAAAAGGCGGGGTTTACAGAACAGGAACGATGGCAAAGCCAAGAAGGCATTGAACTTATTTTGTTGAGTAAGTGTCATGACAGATAACAGGTCCCACTAAATAACATGAACGTTCTCTTCCTACATGGTCCCGCTGCGGCAGGAAAATATACAATCGGTAAAGCGCTGAGCGAAACGCTTCGGTGGCCGCTCTTCCACAATCATTTGGCCGTTGATACTGCCTTATCGCTATTCGATTTTGGTACAGCAGGGTTCTGCAAACTCAGAGCGGAAATCTGGCGCGCTGCATTTAGAGAGGCGGCTAATGCTAAACGCTCGTTTATTTTTACCTTTCATCCAGAAGCAACTGTTGATCCAACTCTGATTGAAGAACTTGTTTCAATTGTTGACGCAGGTGGAGGAAGGATATTGTTCGTTGAACTGCAATGTTCAGCCGCAACAATCTTGTCACGTTTAGACAACGACAGCAGACATCAATTTGGCAAACTAACCGATAAATCACTTTATGCCAAAGTTGAACGTGAAGGCGGCTTCGACTTCCCCGCTCTACCCACCCCCATCGTTATTGTGGACACCGAGCAAGATGACGTTGATGCAGCGGTGTCGAAAATACAGGGAGCCGTGAAGCTGCTTTAGTCAATCTGACTTATGTGCCGCAAAACGTCCGCTGCACAATCTCATCCTCGTTAGGCGACTGCGCAAAAACTGAATCAACCAAGGCAGGATCAAACGGTGTGGCCAATGCATCTACCAACCGATGGAATGGTTCAAAGTCATTTGTTAAGGCCGCCTGTATGGCGGCTTCTATTTGGTGATTGCGGGGAATCACAACCGGGTTCTTCCGCTTCATAAGTTCAAGATCGGGAGACGCCGCTAACCAATTTTCGAACCAGTCGTTCAGTTCAGCCGGGAGTTCACTTAGCGCTTTTGCTTCCAGACTGTTCGCCAGTTGAGTGAATGTTAGCGTGTAGTCGAGTTTCACTTCTGTCATTTCCGTTAACAGATCGCGGGCAAACCCATCGGTTTGATCATCAGCAACGCTAAACCCAACTTTCTCCGCCATACCCTGCCTGTGATGATCGTAGAATATACCCGGAAAGCGATCTAATTCGGCTTTGGCAATTTCCATTGCGGCATCTTCGTTATCGGCCAGCAACGGGATCAGACACTGGGCAAAGTTCGCCAGGTTCCAATAGGCAATGTCCGGTTGGTTTTGATAGGCATATCGGCCGCCGGTATCAATTGAGCTAAATACCGTTTGGGGGTGATACACATCCATAAATGCACAGGGGCCATAATCAACGGTCTCACCGCAGACCAACATATTGTCGGTGTTCATGACGCCATGAATAAAGCCAATTTGTTGCCAGTGGGAAACAAGGTGTGCTGTTTTTTTGATCATACCTGCCAATAGCGCTCGGTAACGATCCTGCGGTTCATCGCCTAAATCCAAATCGGCATAGTGCCTAGCTAATACGTGATCGGCCAATAGCGTTAACGCTTCGGTGTCTCCCCGTGCGGCAAAAAACTGAAATGTCCCAATTCGAATATGACTGCTCGCGACCCGGGTAAGCACGGCACCGGGCATGACAGTTTCTCGATACACCTGTTCACCGGTAGTGACCGCAGCGAGACTTCGTGAGGTCGGTACTCCTAGCGCATACATGGCTTCAGAAACTACATATTCTCGAATAACGGGTCCAAGGGGTGCAAGTCCATCTCCACCTCGAGAATAAGGTGTGGGGCCCGAGCCCTTAAGCTGAACATCAAATCTCTGCCCGGACCGGGATACAAGTTCCCCTAACAGTAGTGCCCTGCCGTCTCCCAACTGAGGATTCCAATTACCGAACTGATGGGCGGCGTAAACCGTCGCGATCGGATCAGCACCCTCCGGTACAGCATTACCCGCCGCCATGGCAACACCCTCAGCGGACTTCAACCAATCTGCGCTTATATTGAGTTCTTTTGCCAGCGCATCATTTACCCGAATAAGTCCAGGCGTAGGAACTGCCGTCGGTGGTTGACGATGGTAAAAGCGTTCAGGAAGCTTTGAATAGGTGTTATCAAACTGAATTTTCATGGTTGAATCCTAATCAAAAGGGGTCAGACCCAAGTGCCAGGACAAAATTTCGTGTTGGCACTTGGGTCTGACCCCATAGCTAAAAAGCTTTAGACCAATGTAAATCCAACGTTGCTGAGGGGCATAGAGCGGATCCGCTCGCCGGTTGCGGCAAAGATGGCATTGGTGACCGCGGCAGCCAGGGGCGGCAATGCTGGCTCCCCAAGGCCCGTGGGTTGGTTATCACTCTGAATAAAGTGCACGTCGACTTCCGGCGTTTGCGCAATCCGGAGTACCTCATATGCATCGAAGTTGTTCTCTTGAACCACACCTTTTTCCAGCGTGATCTGCTGCATGGCCATGGTACTTAGGCCGTCGATGACGGAACCTTGCAACTGGTGCAGTGCGCCACTCATATTAATGATCGGCCCTACATCCACGGCGACGGTTACCTTCTTCACCTGGAAGTTGCGATTGGCATCCACGGATACTTCTGCAACCTCAGCAATGTGAGCCGCATGGCAGAAGTAAAATGACAAACCAAGACCGGTACCTTTTGGCATTGTTCGGCCCCAACCAGCTTTCTCTGCCGCGAGCTTAATGACATCTATGGCCCGTCCGGTGTTAATGGCGTTAATGTTACCGTCAGCTACCCAACGACGCTCACCCATAAGCTCAATAAGGAACTCCAGGTGGTCACGCCCCGCCAGAGTAGCAAGTTCATGGATAAAGCTTTGTTCGACAAAGGCGTTGGTGTTGGACCCGGGTGCACGCCATGCGCCGCAGGGTGTTTTGATCTCCATCAGGGATTGGCTAACCCGGGTATTTGGCATAACGCTCATGGTCAGCTCATTGCCCCGCAAGCCAGAGCCAATCACGGGTCGTTCACCACCTTTGGTAAAACCAATGTAGTGCTGATCGAGTCCAACTAGTTTGCCGTTTTTATCAATCGCACCTTTCATATTTTCAAAACCACCAACTCGGAAGAAGTCACCGTGAATATCGTCGGTTCGCGTCCAGGTTAGCTTGATTGGTGCACCGACATGCTTTGAAATTGCCATAGCTTCCGCCGCAAAATCATGCACTGCGCGCCGGCCGAAGCCACCCCCCATCCGGGTGCCATTTACTTTGGTATTCTCGGCTTCAACGCCAAGCATATTCTTGGCCACCTCCTTGACCTGGCCAGGAAACTGACTGGGCACCCAGACTTCCAATGTGTCAGGGTTGCCGTTTTTACCGGCGCGAAAATCAGCTGTACAGTTCATCGGTTCCATACACACATGGGCGACATAGGGAAACTGGTAGAAGGCTTCAATTGTTTTGTTGTCTTTATTTGCCAGTGCTGCGGTGACCTCGGGGTTATCGAGTTTAATGTCCGCCCCATCATTCTTGGCAAGCTCCCTGGCATCTCGAATCATCTGATCCCAATCGTCTATGGAAGCCTTTGATTCGTCCCACTTCACTTTGAGTTGACGTTTTGCTTCGAACACCGACCAGGTGTCCTCACCAACAATGGCGACACCGCCACGCAGTACCGCAAGCCCGTTTAAGAATCCGCTTTGTGATTTACCGGAGCTGTCATCGGGTTGCAAAATAAAGGCATCAAGGACACCTGGCATTTTTTTAATCTCAGCGGCGTTAAAGCTCACGGCAAAGCCACCAACCTTCGGACAACGGGTGTAGCTTGCGTATTTCATTCCCGGCACGTCAGCATCAATACCAAATTGTGATCGACCAGTAGCAATCACAAGATTATCGACACCACCAATAGACGTACCAATAATCGTGTAGGACCTCGGATCCTTATAGGAAAGCTGCTCGGGATCGGGCACGGGCTGACGAACCGCTCGAGCCGCAAGTTCACCGAAGGTTAGACTTTGGCCGGATTTGTGAATGACAGTACTCTCTTTCGCTTCAAGGTCTTGCTTTGAAACCTCCATCGCCTCGGACGCTGCACCCAACAACATCTCTCGCGCCGACGCACCCATTTGGCGCATCAAATTAAAGTTTCTCGATACCGATCTAGAACCACCGGCACCCTGCTGTCCAAACTTGTCATCAAGGGGTGCATCAATCACCTGCACATCTTCCCATTTGGCGCCCATCTCCTCGGCAATAATCATCGGCAGCGAGGTCTTAATGCCCTGCCCCATTTCCGGTGTGTGGGAGTAGATCGTGATCTGACCATCCGATGCAATCTGGACAAATACGTTCAGCTCTTTTGAACCTACTAAAGTGCCAAGCTCTTCAGCTAACACGGAAGCCGGTATGGTCATTTCAAGCAGCAGTCCACCACCAACAAGTGCGGAGGACTTTAGAAATGAACGGCGGTTAATCTTATTCAAGCTCATTCGGCGGCTCCTTCTGCGATACCCGATGGCACACTGACATCCGCGGCATTATAGAAACTGGCCGCAGAGTGAATTGCCTCGCGAATTCTGATGTAGGTACCGCAACGACAATAGTTACCCGCCATCGCGGAATCGATATCATCATCGGTAGGGTTCTTATTGGTCGCAAGCAATGCAGCAGCGCTCATAATTTGCCCGGCCTGACAGTAGCCACACTGGGGGACGTCGTGATCAATCCAGGCGTTTTGCAGGGGATGCAGGTCACCGGCCTTTTCAAGGCCCTCAATCGTGGTTACTGAACCAGAAACCGCCGAGACAGGCAAAATGCAGGAACGAACCGGCGTGCCATTAATATGCACAGTACAGGCACCGCACTGGGCGATACCACAGCCAAATTTGGTGCCCGTCAGTTTCAATTTATCCCGAAGTACCCATAACAACGGCATCCCCGGCTGCGCGTCGACATCAACATCTTCGCCATTCACATTAAGTTTGTATCTGGTCATCACGTGCCTACCACTTGTGTAAAATATCTAGAGTTGAATATATCGACCAGATGCCAGCCTCACAACCGGCAGATGAGTAATTTAAGCGAATTCATAGACAAAGATGGTACCTTGGTCGTGTTCCATTTTGGTGCTAACTAGTTTTTGAGGAAGAAAGTACATGGAGAAGACTACTCTAGGCAGTCTACAGAACACGAGTCGCCTCGCACTTGGTGGAGGCGGCATCGGCCAGGTCTGGGGTTCAACCTCTCAAGCTGAGGCAATTGAAACTGTGCACGATGCTTATACCGGTGGCATCAACTTATTTGATATGGCGCCTTTATATGGTCGTGGCGAAGCAGAGACTGTGATGGGCTTAGCCTTTAGTGAGGGCTATCCAGAATCGGTTCGAGTCACAACCAAGTGTATGGTGGGTGGTGTTGATGGCAGTGAGATCGAAGCCAAGCTCAGAAAATCCCTTGATGAAAGTTGCAAACGTTTGCAGCGCGACAGTGTTGACCTGTTTATCCTCCATGGCTATGTCATACCCGACGGCTGGCAAGACAGTCTTCGACCCAAACAACTGCCCTACATCGCCGTGGAATGGAAGAACTATCAAGACCATATTGTTAGGACATTTGAAGCCTTAAAGGCTGAAGGTAGGATTAATGGCTGGGGTATTACCGCAGCGAGCTTACAAACCATGAATTTTGCAGTCCTCGAAGCGGATCAAAAACCAGAAGTGATTCAGGTGATTACCAATGTTCTGGACTCCCCTGGGGGCATGGCGATTTGCGCCGAAACACCCAAACCTCGAGACATCATTACCCAGGCCAAAGCCGCCGGTGTGGGTGTCATGGGAATCCGCGCTGTTGCTGCCGGCGCTCTAACGGATGCACTAGATCGTGAGCTTGAGCCAAAATCCCAGGAGTTTAAAGATTTCGAGCGGGCCGTTGGGTTTCGGCAGATAGCTAAGGATAAGGGCGTCAGCGCCGCCTTTTTAGCTCATCAATATGCGCTTTCTATGCCGGGCGTTGATAGTCTTGTGCTCGGGGTCAAAGACCGCAGGGAACTCTACGAGTGTCTGGCAGCGGAAAAAGCCGGGCCACTGGACCAGGCCACCATGAATGAGATCGATCAGCGGGTGAACGCTGGTTAAGTGGGTCGCCAATACTAGTGGTTTGCATTCTGCAAAACCGCAGGTAAGATCACCCCATGGCATACACATTTAACATTCTGGTTCTGACAACTTCAGACCAACTCACATCGGGTCAACAGACCGCCTTCCTCACTATAGGCGGCTGAATAGGCGGCTGATCGCTCCTGTTTAGTCGCCCTACCAGTATTTCCTAAATACCAAACTCCATAACACTTTTAGGTACACCTATGCCTGTTACAGAAACTCGTTCTGTTTTGCTGTGCACAACAGATAAAAAAAGACTCCAACCCTTCATCGACACCCTCATCGCCCGGGGCGATCCACTATTCGACGAAATTGATAACGCCACCGTGGTCTCTGAGGCCGACATGCCATCGAACATCGTCAGGATGAATTCTGCTGTCCAGGTAGAAGATCTTGATACCGGTGAGATTCTCAATTTGAGTGTTGTTTATCCGAATGAACTTGATGGCTCCAAAGGGCAAGTCTCAATAATCGCACCGGTTGGTGCTGCTTTAATTGGCCTTAAGGAAGGTGAAGAAATCGAATGGCCGTTACCCTACAACAAGAAGAGACGCCTTCGCGTTGTGAGCGTGACCCCATGAGAGCCCCAGATCAAAACTTATTTTGGAATCAAATCCTGAGCATTTCGGAACAACCGGCCGAGATGCCTGTGGAAGAAATCAAAGCCAGGTTGCTCGCAATCGAAGAAGGGTTTTCGGGGTCATTTGATCCCGTTGACGCCTTCCCAGAATATACAGCGATACAGCTATGCAAATATTTCTCACGGGTTTTGGATAAAAGCTAACCCCTTGAGTTATTTTTGCGGTGCTTCATTTGCCGATTAAGCAAATTCACGACCCGTCAATAGTGATCAATATACGCCATACGTGAGACAATCCGATTCTGTTCCGATGCGATTCAATTTACGTGTCCATCGGATCAGAGCGACATCCTTATATGACCACCGGAGTACAAATGACCATTCAATTGCCAGATCTTCCATTTGCGCGAGACGCGCTCTCTCCTCACATCTCTGAGGAGACCCTCGACTTTCACTACGGTAAGCACCACGCTGCATACGTAACGAAACTCAATGCTGCCATTGAGGGCACTGATATGGCGGGCAAAAGCCTTGTCGACATCATTCGCTCAGCGAAGGGCGGCACTTTCAACAACGCAGCCCAGGTATGGAACCACACGTTTTACTGGAACAGCCTGGCACCACAGGGTGGCGGCGCCCCCACGGGCGCTATCTCTGACGCCATCACGAGCACCTTTGGCAGTTTTGATGAATTCAAACAGGCATTCTCAGATGCCGCAGCTAGCAATTTTGGTTCGGGTTGGACCTGGTTGGTCAAGGATAAGGCAGGCAAACTGACAATCCAAAATACGGACGATGCTGACACGCCCATTAAAGACACGGGACTCACGCCGATATTAACTCTGGATGTGTGGGAACACGCCTACTACATTGATTACCGCAATGCGCGCCCGGATTACATCAAGGCTTTCTGGGAACTGGTCAACTGGGAGTTTGCCAACACAAACTTTGCCAGCTAAACCAGACCTTGGCGGGCTACTTAGCCCGCCAAACTCTTTTCCAACACTCCCCACTAATACCGAATTAACTTTTTTGTTCCGCTAGAACGTCAGCCAGTCGGCCACCGAGAATGGCGCTAATGTTGAAGTTGAGCTGGGCAACAATATTGGGGAAAAACTTAAGGTCTTTTTGCATTCGGTCATAGTCAAAGCGCAGAGCAGATACCGCGGTGCTGGCGGTGACGTCCGCCGTTCGTTCAATGGCTCGAATATAACCCACCTCACCAATAATCTGGCCCGGCACTAACTGGGCTAGCACCCGTTCAACGTCACCATCACGTCTTACTACATTGGCTTCACCGGACAGAATCATATACATACTTCGTCCCATCGTGCCCTGCTCCACCAGTTTTTCGCCCGGTAGAAAATCATGTAGCTCGGAGATCAGAATTGCCTTTCTGCGCTGGTAACTGCTCATGTCCTTAAAAAGAGGACTTTGATCAAGCACGGCCTCATCAACCTGCATTGAAATAATCTGGTACAAACCGACGAGTCGAATGCGCGCCATAATGATAGGCGTAATGAGCAGGTTCGCAAAAATCGAAATCAACATTGTTGCCGCCGCTAAAGCACCAAACTGCGCGACAACCGTAAAGTTAGAAAACAACAGAATGCCAAATCCGAAAGATAGCGCCAGACTGGAAACAATCAGCGGCGTTGCTACTTCTTTTACCGCCTGATTCACAGCACTCTGATAATCCGAGGTCGCACGACACAGTTCGTTATATCGAGCCAGCAGGTGAATCGTGCCATCAATTGCAATACCAACTGCAATCACCGCCACCATTGCGGTACCAGGATTCAGCGGAATTCCCAAAAAGCCCATAATGCCAAACATCAACATTATTGGGATAAGTGACGGCACCATTGCAATGGCGCCACCTTTAAAGGAGGTGAACATAATCGACATCAAGATAAAGATAAGCGCGAGTAACAAACCCAACGCTTTAATCTGAGAGATCATCAGGTCCTCAGCGGCCTGGTTAACCATGAGGTTCTCGCCAATAATGTTGGCTTGAAAGTCTGGCCCTGCAATCTGTTTCACCGCTAAATCTAGCTCTTGGATATAACGGTTTAGCGTGTTGGAATCATTAATATTGTGCCGGACAACAATATTCGCCCGCCGATAATCGTGGCTCACATAACTCTCTAGTTCGCTACGGTGAAAGAATAACAAATACTGCGCAACCATCTGCCTCGACCTGGGCAAACTCAGCTGGGCGAACTCACCTTGAATTTCCCTATTCACGTACTTCAGGTGATCTGCCAATGACAGACTATTGTCGAACACTTCCTGCTTGCGCATAAATTCCTGAATTTTTTCCAACTTATCCAGGTTATTCGGCTCTAGAAAGGCTTTGTCTGTTTCGGACTCCAGGGCAATAAAAAACACCTTAATGCCCGCTAGTTCCTTGTGGATCTGCTGTGTTTCCTGAACTAAAGGACGGTCCTCGGGAAAATAGGACATCGGATCATTGGTGACATAAAGATGTGATGCCTGATAAGTAAAGAACGCACAGAGGACCGCGGTTAGTGCCAATGTGTAGAGCGGAAACCGATCCTGGGAAATCCGAAAGGTTTTGATAATTCGGTCCGGCAAATTGTTTTTGTAAATTTCCTCTCGCTCGGTCTCGTCGGACATTTTTGCCGGACCAAACTGGACCAACAAAAATGGCACTACCAAAATTGTGATCACTCCATTGGCAATAATGGCGAAGGTGGACGCAACAGCAAAGTCCTGAATCAAGCCGATGGAGCTAAATAGGTTTGCCGCAAAACCCAGCGCGGTTGTGAGCACCGTTAACAAAAGTGGCAACCCGGTGTGCATCGCCATATATCGAATTGCACGTTGACTTGGGTCTGGGCCTTCAAGCTTGGTATTCGGCTCACTGCCACTCGCCAGGCCACGGAAAAAGGCCGCCATAATGTGGGTATCCTCGGTCGAGCCAATCACAATAATGAGCGAAGGAATCATAGCGCTCAAAATATTCAGGGGAATCCCCACCCAACCTAGCAGGCCAAAAGTCCAAACAATGGTCAGGACCGAGGTAACAATAGGTACAGCCGCAGCAAGCTTACTGCGCATAAACACCAAAATTGAAGCAATGAGAACAAACGCAGAAAGGGGTCCGAGAATCGTAAAGTCCTGAACCAGACTGGTGCGAAGTTCGGCGTTAACCCGGGGCGGACCAACCTGAAACGCTCGAGAAAAATCAGCGTTGTGTGCCTGTAGAGCAGCCTCTATATCAGTGTAAACCTGTTGATCAAAATCCTCTTCCTCTTCACTGTCTTCAACGGTGAGGATCATCGCAGTGACCCTGCCATTTGCCGAAAACAGATTGCCAACATATAACGGATTACCAAGGGCCCGGTGCTTGGCAGCTAGAACATCATCCGGAGTCTGGGGCACACGTTCCATTACAGACTCAGCTTTGACCGTGGTCTTACCATTCATGGTTTGACCGCGTATCGTGCGAAGGTTAAATAGACTATCCACCCGACTTATATGGTCAATTCGCTTAAGCTGGCTATGGAGAGATTCAAGTGCCGTGAGTTTTTCTGTTGTCCACAGTGCTGCATCTTCAATATAAATAATGGTTTTGTTGTCGGAACCAAATTCACCCATGACCCGCTGATAGACAATGCGTGCCGGGTCATCGTTCGGGATCAGACTATCGAAGCTTGTATCAATCTCTAACCTGGTTAAGCCAAAACTCGCAACAATGGTGATCACGGTGATGATAGAAATGACAATACCGCGGTAGCGAGCGCCCAGTAGGTACATCGATGAGATCATGGTGCACCCTCTCCCATGAGTTCTGCTTCAGCGGCTTCATCGGGCAACTCGAGATTCAAACCCTCCGCTCGACTGTATTGAAATAGGTAATCTGTGGTGAAGACTTCGCTCGGAACATAATCTTTAGAAAAAACTCTTCGATCAACTTTAATTAGCGTCTGGTGATTATTTTGCAGGTTTTCCATTAGCAGCATATTCGCACGCCACATATCACCCAGGACGTGGGCCATGTCATGCTGACTCTGGCGTTTTCGCACGCGGCCCATATCATCAAAATAATCGGTTCTGGTCAGGTAAAGATTTTCCTGGGAAATAAAGTGACGTCTTAGGGCAATCTGGTCTTCGCTACTTTGCTTACCAAAAACATCAACCACGCAGTACATCTTATCGTTAATCAACTCATCCCGTTGGCGTCGGTAGTCATAGTCTTCCAGTCGTTCGCCGGTCAGATTTTCGACCGAGAAATCCGTGCCCAAAAAATTTGCATCTCCCGCTTCACCGGAATTTTCAACCATGCTTTCACCGAGTGCAGGTAGATAAATTGACTGCCGCGTTTCACCCGCAGCATTTCGTTCCGCCAGCACCGCCACGCCTTTAACTTCTTTCGGAGAGTCAAACAACAGCAGGATTTTTTGCAGTAGGTTTTCTTCCACTCTTGTATAGAGCTTTACCTTACGGGTTTCCCTATTTCCGTCTCGATCAATCAGCACCATCGATTGCTCTTCGTAGACATAGGGATATTGTTGGTGGGTATCGTAAACTTTTTGCATTAATGCCAGGCCCGAGGCCTCTGCTATTTGCACCTCAGCGGCTTCAGCCATGGAGCTGAATATGGAACTGAATATGGCGCTGGCGATTAACAGCAGTGGTAGTAACAATCTAGCTCCCATGTTGCGCTTCCAGCGTTTGAATACTGACGGCAATCGCCCTGGATAGATCAGCAAATAGTTGCTGTAAATCCGTTACCATATCGCCATATCGATCACCGCTGTTCCGATCCACAATTGAGGTCACTTGTTCCGTCGCCAGAACTGACCCCGCACCATCACTAATTTGGTAGCGAGCCGCGAGTTGTACTCTCCCATCATTCCCCTGTTCGAAGGCCTCTATGCTGACGCGAAGTGAATAATCTGGTACCGAAAATGATCTGCTAATCGCCGTGCCAACATCTGCGGTACCCAACAGAACCGAGAGATTTCGAGTCATCGTTCTGAACAGGTTTTTTCGAAGGTTTTCGCCCCACTGCTGATTATTGTTGAAGGTAATGCGATTACCCTCTTCACGCCGGGCAATTTGAAAACGTTCTAGATATTGAGGCAACTTCAAATCAAGAATTTGCACGCTCTTGTCCCCAAGCGTCGCTACCGGCGCCATGGGTACAGGATCAATCACATAATATTTAATGACGGAGGGTGCGCCACCACAGCCCGCAAGCAATAGTAATCCGAGCAACAGTCCAGGCCATTTGCTGTTATTCATTTTCATCTCCCGCTGCCGCTTCCCGACCAAAAATAATGGCCTGAGGTTGACGTTCTAACATTTCCACCAGGGAGCGTAACGCCCTTGCTGTTTCCTCAAGCTCACTTGTGACTTGAAGGATGTTGTACTGCAGCGGTGAATTTGGCGTGAGTACACCATCAATCATGGTGAGTGTTTGATTCAAATTCACCAGCACGGTATTAGCTGAGAGGATCGTTTCCTCAAGATTGGCGGATTCCACATTCTTCAGGATATTTTTGAGTGCCCGCATCGATGCCTGTAGATCTGTAACGGTTTGTTCGGACTCTGCGGTATTTAACAGTTCATTCGCACCGGACAGAATGCCAAGAATGTTTTCACCCATCGCTTCAACATCAACCGTCTCCAGTTTAGATACAAAATTCTGAACCGATTCGGTCATGGCTTCAAAAGCACCCGGAATGGTTGGGAGTTCGGGGTGCGGGGTTGTATTGTCACCGGCATATACTGCTTCGGTTCCGGGATACATATTCAGTTCTACATATAACTGCCCCGTCAGCAAGCTGCCCGTTGAGAGTCGTGCACGCAAGCCTCTATCCACCAGGGTTTGGAGCATGACCGCGGCAGATGAATCGGGCTCAGCAGTACGGTCAACAATCCGATCCGGTTCAATTTCAACCAACACCGGAATTCTGAAGGATGTTTCCTGGCTATTAAATTCGAGTTTTACATCTAGTACCTTACCGATTTGAATCCCTTTGAATTCGAGCGGCGCACCGGGATTAAGTCCGCGAACGGAACTGTTGAAATACATCACGAACCGAAGCTTACGGGTGTAAGCCTCTTCATCAATCACATCGTGGTCAGGATATAAGGTGAAGATAAGGTTTTCGATGTCGGCATTCACAGCCTCAAGTGTTGATGGTGTTTCAAAGGAAAGACCACCAAACATTAACGCCTGCAGCGATGCCGTTTTGACCTCTACGCCATCCGCGCCCATCGATACATCCAGACCACTGACGTTCCAGAATCGGCTGTTGCCCCTGACAAGTTGGTCATAGGGGTCTCGTATAAACGCGTGGATATAAATACTCTGCGCATCGGAGCCGAGTTCATAGCCAAGGACTTCCCCCGCTAACAACCCCTGATAATAAATAGGTGAACCTCCGGCAAGGGAACCCAGGTCATTGGTGACGAGGGTAATGGCCGTCCCGGCGTCATCGCGGGTCACGAGGGGGATTTCTTCCAGGCCAATAAAGTGGTTTTGCGGCGCCCCCGGTCCAGGATCAATTTCAATATAGGAACCCGACAATAAGGTGCCGATACCCGATACGCCCCGGAGACTAAACTGTGGCCGCACCACCCAGAAGCGCGTATTGCGACGAAGAAATTGTTCCATGCCTTCATTAAAGGTCACGGTCAGTTCGACGTGGTCGAAGTCCTCGGCAAATCGAATTTCTTCAACAATGCCGATTTCAACACTCTTGTACTTAATGGCAGTTTTGCCTGCCTGTATACCTTCCGCTGTATTAAAGGTAATTGTGGCGGTAGGCGCTTGATCGATTAATGTCCGAACCGCCAGCCAACCACCCACGATGGCTGTCACCAGTGGGATGAGCCAGATAATTGAGAGCCCTGTTTTTTGACTAACCTGAGGTCGACCGTGTTCACTCACTTTATATCTAAACGCCTTTTAGTTATTTTTGGCTTTTTAGCTGTTTGACACTATTTATCTGTTACTGACTACCTGGCTACTTCTTACTACCTTCGTCTCACTACCTACCAGTTGGTGCTAACTGCCCGTTGTCCCTATCCGACTCATTATCAGGCAATTGCCCCTGTGACATACCCTCAGAACTAAGGGTTGTATTATCCCAAATCAGTCGCGGATCAAAACTGTGTGCCGCTAACATGGTTAAGATCACCGCCGCACCAAAAAAGGTCACGCCAACACCGGGTTCTATCGTGGCAAGCAAGCCCAGGCTCACCAATCCGGACAGCAAGCCTACCAGAAAAACATCTACCATAGACCAGGCGCCAACGACTTCGGTCACGCGATAGAGCAAAGTCCGATCCCTTGGTCGCCAGTCAGAGCCATTGCCCACCGAGTACAACAGAAACCCCATTGCACTGAGCTTCAGCAAAGGCACCACAATAGATGCAAACAGCACAATAAAGGCAAGCCCAAACATGCCCCCTTCCATCAAATGAATGACTCCACTGACAATTGTGTCCGCTGAACCCTTACCTAATTTTTTTACGCTCATGACGGGATATAGATTGGCGGGGATCAACATAATTGCTGCGGACACCAATAATGCCCAGGTTTTCTGCAAGCTGTCGGTGACGCGATAATGCATCGTGGAACCACATCGCGCACAGTGATGAGTGTCAGGGTCAAGTGGCCGGAGCAATCCACAGGTGTGGCAAGTCAGCACTTTGGCAGTCTCGTCGCCCTCCGCTGCGGCTGCGGGAAAGTCATCGGAGTGAAGCTGTTTCACATGGCAAATTGCCCACAGCACCTCAGGATCAAAGTTCGAGCGCGCCGCGGAGTAGGTGAACATCATGAGGATAAAGCCCAGCATGCCAAGGCCCGGAATGACCGCAGCCAGGGATTGCAATTTTACTGCGGCAATTAGTGTACCCAGCATAAACACCGCCAGCAGGCTCCAGGGCTCACACATTCTGACAATTCGATAGACGGGACCGTAACCCGGCGGTAAGCGACCAAATTTGGCCGGCAGAAGCAGATAGATCATGCTAACAACGCAGATCAATGGCAGGAGAATGCTGGTTAAGAACACAACCAGACCAAGTTCGCCCATCCCAAACTGGTACAGCGCGAGCCCTCCAGTTGCCACAATGCTAGTGGCTTTGATGCCGGCGGTTTGCATCGTAATAAAAGGATACAAATTGGCAATCAGCATAAAGACAAATGTCGATAGATACAGCGCCAGGCTTCTATCCAGACTATTGTCTATATGGCGATAGAGTTCAGCACCACAGCGAGTACAGTTCGCTTTTGCACCGACGGGAATATCGTCCCTATGGAATAACATGTCACATTCGTGACACGCCACTAAATCCGTCACAGGTCAAGTCCAATTTTGTTATTAGCTTTTGCTCAAGCGTACCATAATCTGTGACGAAGACACCGCATGTTAGGGACTGACCGACGACTTTGGTGTGTGCTGTGACGGTTGTTGTGGCGGTTGTTGTGAAAGTCGTTCTGAAGGTGATGCTGATGGTGAAGAGCGCGATGGGAGGTACAGTGCTGCGCCAAGCAATGCGGCCATAATGAGTTCGAAGCCCAAAGCCCCCAGGGTGTAGCTACCCGCCTCCCCGTCCAGGGTGAATACCCCGAGCAGACGGCCACCCCCCAAACCCAGATAGATGAGTAGCATCAAGAGCATGCTGGGGTGTTGTAAATGCCGCTTGAAAGCACCGAACAATCCAAAAATGCCAATCCCAACAAATAGACCACCATACTGGGCATAAACTTCAGCTATGGCATCTGGACGAAGCGGGTCAAAACCCACTAGGTTTAGTGTGGTGGCAGGAGAAACCAAACCGATCAGACCAAAAGCAAGAAACCCCAATCCGTTGAGCCAAAGTAGTGCGACAGCCATTCGTATTTCTCCTGCGATAAACGTCCAACAGATTGATTTACATGGCTATAATGCCAGTCTATCGTTAAAAAAACCCGCAACTACGGAATAGATATTGGATGAAAAACAAACTGGGCGAAGGCCTGCAGAAAGTAGACGACGTTCTTGAAGACGGTGCCGAACTCATCGAAGACGGAATTGAGAGCTTTGTCTCACGCTTTCTGAAGACAGAATCCTCCAGTGGCATCATCCTCATGTTCGCGGCGTTCTGCGCCATGGTGATGGCCAACAGCCCCTTCTCCTATATATATGACCTACTACTCGACACGCCGGTGGAGGTCAGGGTTGGTGGACTAGCAATTGCCAAGCCGCTACTGCTCTGGATCAACGATGGTTTTATGGCGGTCTTTTTCCTGTTGGTGGGGCTAGAACTGAAACGGGAGATTCTCGAGGGTGAATTGTCCAACTTCAGAGCGGCTATGCTACCGGGGCTAGGTGCTATTGGCGGGATGATTGTCCCGGCGGGTGTCTACACCTTTATGAACTACAACGATCCAGTTGCGATGCAGGGCTGGGCAATACCTGCAGCCACAGACATCGCCTTTGCATTGGGTGTTCTAGCCTTGCTTGGTTCCCGGGTACCCACCTCCTTAAAAATATTCCTCACATCCCTGGCGATCTTTGACGATATAGGCGCCATTATTATTATTGCAGCTTTTTACACCGCAAATATTTCCACCACGGCTCTTATTGTCACTGCACTTTGTATTCCGGTGCTGTTCATTATGAATCGCATCAACGTTGAGTCTAAAAGCCTCTATGCGGTGGTTGGGGTGGTGATGTGGATCGCCATGCTGAAGTCCGGCGTCCATGCAACCTTAACTGGGGTGGTACTCGCCATGTTTATTCCGATGCGTTCAAAAAAGGATCCTACCTATTCCCCGGTTGAACATATGGAACACGATCTCCACGGGCTAGTGGCATTTTTTATATTGCCAATATTCGCCTTCGCCAATGCGGGCATCAATATTCTTAATATCAACCTAGAGCAGATCCTCCATCCTGTGCCATTGGGCATTGCCCTCGGACTGGTCGTCGGCAAACAGGTCGGCATATTTGGAATTTGTTGGGCGGCAATCAAACTCAAGGTGGCGGATCTACCCAAAGGCATGTCCTGGCTCGACCTATATGGAATCAGCATCCTTTGTGGAATCGGATTTACCATGAGCCTGTTTATTGGCTCCCTTGCTTTTGAAGCGACGGGCAACCTCCTGGTTGATGAACGCCTCGGTATCATCATTGGTTCGTTAGTTTCAGGGGTTCTAGGTTATATGGTGTTGCGCTTTAGTCTGAAATCTAAAGCCTAACGGCTGGTCATCGCCGCAGTGATGCGGCTATGATCAAACCAGCTACCAGCGGATTTCGAATGTGGAACAACAACAACCGGGCATCTGGGCATCGCCCGGCTTTCGCGCCTATATAAATTCAACAGCATTGACCGGAATGGGTCTGGCGATGCACCAATTGCTACTGAGTTGGATCCTCATTGGCGTCTTGCATCTGGCCGCAGACCGAGTTGGTTTGCTCCAGGCTCTTATGGGCTTGCCAGGCATCTTTATTATGCTCTGGGGTGGTGCCAGTGCTGATCGAAGCGATCCAAAAGCAATCTTGATTCGATGTTACGCCTTTGCCCCCCTACTCCCCCTGTTTTTGATTGTCGTTGATCAAACGTTTTCCCTTTCGGTTTGGCCCGTTGTTCTCTGGGGTCTAGGCATGAGCGTGATGATGTCCTTCTCCCAACCCGCTCAACAGGCCATATTAAATCGCGTCGCCGGTAAAAATATCCAACAGGCAGTTTCTGTGGCGACCGCAGCGGGCTTTGTGGTGCAAATCACAGGCCTCATGCTAGCTGGACAGATGGGAAATCTTGGGTTGTCTGTTGTGTTGTTTATTCAGGGCATCTGCTTTGCCCTGGGGGTTTTGGCGGTAAAAAAAATCGAAAGTGCGCCAGTCAGTCCTGCACCCAGCAAAGAGTCATCCTGGGTGACGGTCATTGCAGGTCTAAAAGCAATCTACCAACACAAAATCATCTATCACGTCCTCGGGACTAATTTTATCTCAAGTATTTTTAACGCCGGCGCATTTATTACAGTTTTCCCATTTATTATAAAACGAGTCTATGAGGGGGATGCATTGTTGCTCGGCAGCATGATGGCGGTTTTTTATGCCGGCGCCACGGTATCAAATCTACTGATTTACAAGATCATGCCCATCATGCGCCCGGGGCGATTATTTCTATTGATGCAGCTCACCCGAATGGTGATCCTCTATTTATTGTGGATCGAGCCCGGTTGGTGGTTGCTGATTGCAGCCACTATTGCCTGGGGTATGAACATGGGCTTTACCACTACCCTGGCCAGAACCATTGTTCAGGAGTCGGCTGATAAGGCATTTTTGGGTAGAATTATGTCGGTATTTACCCTCGGTATGATGGGCAGCGCCCCCATTGGTGCCATCGTTCTTGGATATATCATCGAAATATTTGGTACCTTGAATGCACTACTACCAGCAATTGGCGTGTCACTCATCCTGTGCCTAAGTGGCATTGCATTTACCGGCATATGGCAGTACGTCTCACCCACCGCTGACTCGAACGAATAACAAGGAAATTGAGATGAATCAGATCCCCACACCGGAAACTGTGACCAGTGAATGGTTGACCACCCAACTCAACAACTGCGGGGTCGATGGCACCGTTGCGAGCTTTGAGCAAAAGCGAGTCGGCACTGGACAAATTGGCATGTGTTTTCGTTATGAGCTCACCTACTCCGAGGCTGGCGCAAATGCGCCGACCAGTTTGATTGGAAAATTCCCGTCCGACGACCCTTCTAGCCGCGCAACGGGCGTGCAGCTAAAAAATTTCCTCAAGGAAGTCTCTTTTTACCAATCCATGCAAAGCCGACTCAGTATCAATACGCCCCGCTGTTACTACTCTGAAATTGTGGGTGATGGTCCTGAGTTTATGTGCCTGCTCGAAGACCTTGCACCCGGCGAACAGGGTGATCAACTCCTGGGTTGTGATGCTGAAACAGCGGAAGCCGCCATCAAACAGTTAGTTGGCTTACATGGCCCAAGCTGGTGCGATGCCTCTTTACCCGCCCTTGAATGGCTGGGCGTACCAGACCCTGAAGCGGCGCAAATGGTATCGGGTTTGTATCAAATGGTACTGCCTGGATTCCTCGAACGATTCGGAGATGGGTTGGATCAAGAGCAGCAAGACATTATTTCTGCCTACGGTGCCTCAACCAACATTTCTCCCAAATCATTAACCGAGCCCTTCAGTCTGATTCATATCGACTATCGGCTCGATAATTTGCTGATTGATAAATCCCAGCAACCGCCTCGGATTACCGCTGTGGATTGGCAAAGTATTACCCTCGGCAATCCGATGACCGATGTGGCCTATTTTATTGGCGCCGGTATGTTGCCGGAGGATCGCCGCCCCGTTGAACAGGGGCTAGTGAAGTCCTACCACGACGCCCTTGTCGCCTACGGTATTACCGGCTACGAGTTTGAACAATGCTGGCAGGACTATCGTCGGGCCACCTTCGCCGGCTTCTCGGTCACCGTGGTTGCGTCCATGTTGGTACAGCAAACGGAACGGGGAGATGAAATGTTTGCCGTCATGGCGGATCGACATAGCCGCCACGCCCTCGACTTGAATGGCGCAGAATTTCTCTAGCTAATCGGGTTATACTCCAAGCCTGTATTTTTCCAGTCTGTATTTTCCCGGTCTGTTATTGCCCCGACTGTGTACGGGTAGCTAGCGAAACGAAAGAATCTTATGACAACAAACACAGCACCCCGGCTACCCGCAACTGCTCTGGCAGTAATGCCACTATTGGCGCTGGTCTTGATGCTGGGTGGCTCGATCTATATGTTCGGCGACGGCACCACCGGAGGGCCCGGACAGATTGCCTTGATTGTCGCCGGCGTCCTCGCAGGTCTGGTCGGTGTCTTAAGCGGACACACCTGGCATGAGCTAGAAACCGGCGCTGCTAAATCTATCCAACGTGCCCTACCCGCCATGTTTATTCTTCTGATGGTTGGGACTCTGATTGGTTTATGGATGCTGGCGGGCACCATTCCGTACATCATCTACTACGGCTTGCAGCTGTTAATCCCCGAGATTTTTTACATCGCAGCCGTATTACTCAGTGCAATTGTCGCAATCTCCATTGGTAGTTCCTGGACTACCGCGGGCACCGTCGGCCTGTCACTGATTGGCATTGCCGCAGCGTCGGGGCTCTCAATTGAAATCACCGCCGGTGCTGTGATTTCTGGTGCATATTTTGGCGACAAACTTTCACCGCTGTCGGACACCACTAATCTTGCTGCCGCCGTCACCGCCACTGAGCTGTTTGAACACATTCGCTACCTGCTCTGGACCACCATTCCCGCACTTATCATAGCCCTTGTTGTGTTTGGTTATTTTTCAGTGACCGCTGCTGCCAATATTGATGAGTCGCGCATACAAGCCATTTCAAGTGCTATTGCGGCGAACTACAACCTGAGCCCACTGTTACTACTCCCTTTGATTGTAACCCTCGCGCTTGCTGCATTTCGTAAACCGGCATTTACTTCCCTGATGATTGGCGCTGCTACCGCCGGGCTTATCGCTCTGGTCACCCAGCCTCAACTTGTCACCCAGGACGCTAACGCCCTTGAAACAATCTGGCGTGTGGCTGCAAATGGATTTTCTTCCAATACCCACAATGCGGTGTTAGATGACCTACTCTCCCGTGGCGGTATGGAAAGCATGCTAAATACCGTTTGGTTAATCATCGCCGCAATGTTTTTTGGTGGCATGATGGAAACGTCCGGATCCCTCGCCGTCCTGGCCCGCTATTTGATGCTGGGGGTTAACAATGGCGGTGCGTTGATGCGTCGGGCTGGCATGACATCACTTGCGGCGAATCTGATTACCAGTGATCAATACCTCTCGATTGCCCTGCCGTCCCGCATGTATGCGGACAAATTCCAGGACATGAATCTGCAATCCAAGAACCTGTCTCGAGTACTTGAAGATTTTGGCACCGTGACATCGGTGCTGGTACCCTGGAATACCTGCGGCGCATTTATGGCGGCGACCCTGGGGGTCGCGACCCAGGACTATTTGCTTTTCTGCGTGTTCAATCTGGCCAGCCCAGTCATTTCTTATCTATACGCCGTGCTTAACTACAAGGTGGAATACCTTGACGAACTCCCCGAGGCTGCTGAACTCGCCTGATGTCTGACGCACCTAAACTTACCCAGGGCCCTGTCAGCAGCGGTCTAATACATTTAACCATTCCGATGATCCTGGGCATTTCCTCTTCCCTGGTGGCGGCAATTTTCGAAACCTATTTGATTGGTCTGATCGGCACCAATGAACTGGCGGCCTACAGCTTCACCTTTCCCGTCATCGGGGCGTTGCAATCGATCTCACTCGGATTATCAATTGGTTTGTCTTCCGTGCTAGCCCGCTCGATTGGCGGCGGCAATCAAACGGAAATCAAACGTCTGGCCACCGATGGCCTACTGCTGATGACCCTCGTCATGGTCACCGTTGCCATTGTTGGCACGCTCACCATCAAGCCCCTATTTACTGTCATGGGCGCTGGACCAGAAACCAGCCCCATAATTTATGAGTTTATGGGTATCTGGTATCTAGGATTGCTGTTTTTCACGCTGCCGCAAATGGGTGCCAATGCACTGCGCGCCAAAGGTGATGCTCGACTCTCGGGTATCTTGATGGTCGGCGGCGCAATCATGCAAATGATCCTCGACCCAATATTGATTCTCGGTCTCGGCGGCTTTCCTCAACTCGGTGTGGCTGGTGCTGCCTGGGCTATGTTGATATCAAGAGTCTTACTCTGTGGCTTAACCTTTTATATGTTGGTTTACCGCGAGGACCTTATTGAACTAACAAAACCAGTTCTGTCGGTGTGTATTCAATCCTGGAAACGAATTTTCGCCGTAGGCATCCCAGCAACCGCAACAAACTTAATTGGGCCCGTTTCCACAGCCATCATTGTCAGCATGCTTGCGGGCTACGGAACCGAGGCCGTGGCAGGGTTTGGTATCGCCTCCCGGTTAGAAGCATTGTCCGTGATTCCACTGTTTGCCCTGTCCGCGAGCATTGGCCCTTTTGTTGGCCAAAACTGGGGAGCGGACAGACGAGATCGCGCCAACGACGCGATGAAACTGGCCTTTAGCTGGGCCATGCTGTGGGGTTTTGTGATCGGTGGGATTTTCTTTTTTGCCCACGAACCGATCGGCCAACTTTTTGACGACAATCCAGAAGTCACCGCCTACACAAGCTTCTATTTGATGATTGTGCCCTTTAGTTATGGCGCCTGGGGTGTGCTCATGATGGCCAGTGCCACCTTCAACTCACTCGGCAAACCACTGTTTTCGACCACCATGTCCCTGATCCGAATGTTTGCTCTGTACGTGCCGCTGGCATTTATCGGCGAACATTTTTGGGGTGCCTACGGCATCTTTGGCGCCGCTGCTGCCTCTAACTTGATCATGGGTTTACTCAGCTTTCTGTGGAATCGCCGGGTCTACGGACCGATGATCGAAGACCACAGCAAACACATCAACTAACGGGCTGTTGCTGCCTCTGCCTCGCTAATTATCGCAATGCGCTCATCGTGTTCCTTGAGCCGAATCAACATCAGGATCGCTGCACCGAGGAACGCAAGCCCACCCATAATCAAAAGCGCTTCCCCCTGGTCCAAAGCTGGTTCTATTGAACCATATATTTTTGCACCGAGAGAACGGCCAAGGTTTGCCCAGGCCATATAGATGGCAAACTGGGTGGCGCTGACTTTGTTCCAACAGATGGACATATGTAGGGCGATAAAAGAGATAAAAATGGCCTGGGTTGCCATCGCCTCCATTGCCGCAACACTCAGAGTAAATACTGGGACCGTCCAAAGCGCCACACTACTCCCGGCGACAAGGAAAGTAAGTCCGTAGGCAATCAGCGCTGCCATCAACATACGCTTGGCACCAAACTTGTCGATCACGGGCCCAAGTAAAAGACCCAATACCGCCGCAATTAATGAGAAGGTGGACGTCCAATAGGAATATATCGTGGACTCATAACCCAGGTCCTGAGTCACGATCACCGGCGCACTGACTAACCAAAAACCCGCTGCAATTCGCCAACACCCCGTCACCGCAATCATGATCAGGCTCGCTTTAAGGAAGAACACCAGCCGTAGGTCGTTGACAATCGTCAGCCAATTGTCCGCCTGCAATGTTACGGAACGAGGCAATGCTGCACCTTCAGTCCAGGGCAACAATCGCTCCCCTTTACGTTCTCGCACAACAACACCCCAGACAAAAATTAGCAGCAGGCCCAGAGTTTGAAATAGTCCAGCACCGAACAAGCCAAATTCGACCAATGCCAGGGCTGAAAGCGCGCCAGATGCGGCATATCCCGAGACCTGGCCAAAAGCCATAAAGGAATTTGCTCTACCCCGCTCATCCTCGGGCAAGATATCAATCGCCATTCCATCAACCGCAACATCCTGAACGGCAGCAAAACAATTCACGGCAAAAGCGGCCCAGGTCAACAGTTCAATTTGATTAACTGGGTCAGGGACCAAAGACAGCACAACCATGGCAATTAACAAACCAATTTGAGAACTGACAATCCAGGGCCGACGACGGCCCATCGCCAAAAATGAAAACCGATCCATAATCGGACCGGCGACAAGCTTAAACGCCCAGGGCAAACCCGAGATGGCAATAAAATATGCAATGTCGGTCGCAGCGACACCCTGCTCCGAAAGCCATGCGGGTAACGCAATACTCAGCAGCCCGATGGGCAAACCCTGTGCAATATAGTAGATAGCGAAGGAGGCGAACCGCAGGACGCGGCTCTCAGCAAGAAACCAATTCATTATTTGTGTTGTTTTGATTAGTATCGAGCGAGGTTATCAGATTATGTTCGAGGGGGAGTCATGTTAATCAATAAAAAATCTAACGAAAAATTTATCAGTACCGCCGAAGCAGAAGGTGTTGATCCGAAAGCGCTGGAGGATCTGCTGATCCGCGCTAGAAAAGAAGTGGATGAAGGTCTTCTGCCAAGCGCCCAGATTGCCCTGGCCCGAAACGGTAAGATTGTGGCTTTTGAAACTTTTGGAGATGCAACCAACGACTCCCTCTATTGTATTTTTTCCGCAACCAAGGCGATCACTTCTGCGGCGGCCTGGCTCCTGATTCAAGATGGCAAACTGGATATCAGACAAAAAGTTGCAGACTTGATTCCAGAATTTGCTGCCAACGACAAGCAGGACATCACTATCGACCAGCTGTTTACCCACACAGCCGGATTTCCCAGCGCGCCCTTTCGGCCCACGTTGTGGAATGACAAGCCGGCTCGCCTAAAGCGCTATGGAGACTGGCGGCTTAACTGGGCTCCTGGCTCCAAATTTGAGTACCACCCCACTTCCTCAATGTGGATCATCGCTGAATTGATTGAGCAGATTTCCGGTCAGACTTTTCAGAGTTTTATCCGCGACAGAATTGCTGCCCCCCTTGGGCTTGATGACCTATGGGTCGGCATTCCTGAATCTGAGGACAGCCGAATTGCAATCATTAGCCACTGCGGTGAGGCGATGACCGATGAGGACTACACCAAATTGGGTTTGCCGGTACCCCCCGCAACGGAGGTGAACGAAGAAGTCCTAAATACCTTTAATACCCGGGACATTCGCGCCGTTGGCGTGCCCGGTGGTGGTGGCATCATGAGTGCTGCGGACATCGCCCTTTTCTATCAAAGCTTGATAAACGGCGGCAAAACCCCTGAAGGCGAAACCCTGTGGACTGAAGAAACCCTTCGATTCGCAATGGAAGTTCGAACCGGTGACTTCAAGGATCAAATGACCAACGTCCCCGTCAATCGCGCCCTTGGACTCGTGGTGGCGGGCGACAAATATCGCAATCATCGGGGCTTTGGCCACACCAATTCGGCGAGTGCGTTCGGCCATGCCGGTGCTGGCGGACAGATAGGTTGGGGAGATCCAGAAACGGGCATTAGCATTGGTTACTGCACCAATGGGCATGACCGGCATGCAATACGCCAGGCTAAACGATCAGTGTCCATTTCTAACAAGGCAGCTGTGTGCGGCACCTAATTTTTCTTCGGAAATTGGCACGTGGAAAAATAACCAATCTCCAGGCAAAAGCATATTCGCGAAGCCAAATTGAGGATTTGAACCCCTAGCGGGGTGATATGAATGCGTGAAGTCTATGGGGTTTCAATATTTTTTCGTTTTCATCTGGAGTGTATTTGTAGCGGCTTCGTTTATGCTTGGATACACCCCCGTGCTGATCCCCTATTTATTCATATTCTCTAGTGTTCTGACTTATGTCTTATATTCCACCGATAAACTCGCCGCAAAAAAAGGCGAATGGAGAACACCGGAAAGTACATTGCATCTAGGCGCGCTACTTTGTGGCTGGCCTGGCGCACTCCTGGCTCAGCAGCGCTTGCGACACAAAACGAAAAAACAATCATTTCGCCGGGTTTTCTGGTCTACCGTCATCATTAACATCACTCTGATTGGCGGGCTCCACACAACCTTAGGCGCAACATATTTTCGCTACGGTGCCACAGTTAGCGAAGCTTATGTCTACGCAATATTTGGACCGGGTCTGCTATCCAAAATTATACTGGCCCTGACAACCTATTAAGTCGGCTATCATATGCACATCAAGAAAATTGTTTTATTCACTGTGGGCACACTCATTGTTGCGTCTGTTGGCTTATTGCACTTTATTGTCCCCGGCATTCTTGAATCTAGCATTAACCGAATTAAACCCCACGAACCCTACGTGATTCGTCCGGATGCCCAGGCACTGCACGACACTCTATTCATCGCGGATCTACATACGGATTCGATGTTATGGAAACGCAACTTCCTCAAGGAGGCTAGCGTAGGCCATGTTGATCTACCGAGATTACAGAGGGGAAACGTGGCCCTTCAGGTATTTTCAGCAACCACAAAAAGTCCGGAAGGACAGAACTACGATAAAAACACCTCCAATAGCGACCGGATAACAGCGTTGGTCCAGGCTCAAATGTGGCCCCTATCTACCTGGGATAGCATTTATGAACGCGCCAAATATCAATTGGAAAAGCTTTATCGAATTGCCGAGGATAGCGATGGTACTTTTAGACTGTTGCTGTCAAAACAGGACATGGCGTCCTTCGTATCTGCCCGAGAACAAGGAAAAAGAGGAGAAAAAATAGTCGCGGGCATCTACTTAATCGAAGGTGCGCATCCCCTCGAAGGCGATTTGAACAATCTGGATAAACTGTTTGATCAAGGACTACGAATCACGGGGCTAACGCATTTTTTTGACAACAGGCTTGGTGGTTCATTACATGGTGTCAGCGGTGAAGGTCTGACGCCATTCGGTGAGTCGGTCATTAAGCGGGCAAATGAACTGGGGCTCATGATTGATGTGGCCCATGCATCGCCCCAGATAGTTAACGATGTATTGGAACTATCCCAACAACCCCTGATTCTTTCCCATGGCGGACTAAATGGCATCTGCGAGGGAGCCAGGAATTTGGATGACAAACTCATGAAGCGATTCGCCGAAAAAGGCGGTTTGATTGGAATCGGTTACTGGGATGCAGCTGTATGTGATTTCACCCCGGAAGGGGTTGTAAAATCAATCAGATATGGGATTGATTTATTGGGGGTTGAGCACATTGCCCTGGGCTCAGATTACGACGGTGCAACTGAAGTGCTGTTTGATACAAGCGAATTGGCAATTTTGACCCAGACAATGTTGGATCAGGGTTTTACCGAGCATGAAATTAGGATGGTGATGGGTGAGAACGTCAAACGCTTTATGTTAGCCAACCTGCCAGATCAAACCTGATCAGCAGCAAAAAGTCTGAGACCTATCCGGTGACTTTTAAATGTCGAACTAGCCATCAACACCGCTCATTGCTTCCGCGACCCGTGGGCCGTAGATGGTGGCATTCACTTCAGGGTCACCTACAATCCCAGCGCTGAATTCATACACGAAGACTCCCATGATTCTCAACTTGTCACTTCGCACGGGTGTGACACGGTGAAGAGAGTTGCAGCCCTTAAAAATACATAGTGCACCGGGCTCACGGCCGACGGATATAACCGTGTCATTTCGTTTACCACCTAATACTTCGCCAACATGTTCATAGTTTTCATCGGGCAAAGATCGAGTGTTTGGTGACATCTCAAAATTACCGCCTGAATCTGAAGGCTGGATCATCAGCGTCATGGTGAACGAATTATCTGAATCAAAGTGCCAGGAGGATTCGTCTTTATTACGATAGCAAACATAATTAGCCGGCTGGTACGGGTCCTCGTTCACAAACAGCTCACCTTCATTCACAATCTCCGCGACTAACTGTCGGACCATTTCTGATTGGTAGAACAGTTTGAGCGGTGATGTATCCGGTATCTGGTCATAAGCAATCATGCGAACGCTTGATCGATCCTGTAAATTACGTGGGTGATCTTCGGCAAGCGACGCATCTACTTGTCGGTGCAGATAGCAGTTCCTAAGGGCATTGTTGTGATTCGACACCGGCAGCAGCCCCTTTGCCTCGGCGCTCATGGCGTCTAGAGCCTCCGTCAGAATAATGTTGGGGATGACACAATAAAGATTGTTCGCCAGGTCTGATTTGCATTGTTCAACCAGCTGGCGGCGTTGGGGGTTCTCTCGATCGTTGAGGGGGTACTGTTCGAGATTTAGTATGTTCTCTATGTGCATCTTCACGCCATCCTTTGAGCCAGTCGCCAGATGATACCTCAAAAATACGGGCCACGACCGAACAACGGGTTTTGAAACCTTATTCTGATGCTTTTATACTGGAGCTAGTCCTACCGGGGAAGTATGAATGGAAATTGAATTTGAAAAAATCGATCATATCCATATTTACGTCACAGATAGATCGCAAGCCGAGATCTGGTATCAGAATATTTTGGGTATGCAGCGGGTCAAAGAATATGAATTCTGGGCCGTGGATGGCGGTCCACTGACAATATCAAATGGCGGCGTGCATTTAGCGTTATTCACCGGCTCAAAATCCAACACTAGCGCCGTTGCGATGAAGGTTACCAGGCAAGGCTTCGATCAAATGAGGCAGCACCTCAACAATCAGAACGTTGATTTTCACTTTGAAGATCACGACCTTGCCCACTCTCTCTATCTCACGGACCCAGACGGCAACGAATATGAGGTGACCACATATGACGTGTGAGCCAAAATGCGCAAGCGTATCAATGGGTGGATGATTCAAATCCCAGATTAGAAGGTGGCTGTCGGTGTGGTACAACGCGCGTTAATCTGCGTGATAAACCGCTATTTGTTCATGCATGCCACTGCCTAACTTGCCAGAAAAACACCGGTTCCGCCTTTGGCATTACCACTATCATGTTGGAATCCGATATCGAACTGATCCAGGGCAGCTTGATAGTTAAGGCTATTGAACAAGCGCCCCACCGTCATCGACACCTTTGCTCAACCTGTGGTGAACAGCTCTACTCAACCGCAACAAACCATCCTCGCAGCGCTATTTTTCAGGTAGGGTCACTTGACGACCCAAGACGAATCACCATCAACGCCCATATTTTCACGAAGCAAAAACATGATTGGCTTGTCTTACCCGACAATGTCCTTCAGTTTCCTGAGTTGTACGACCGACAAACCACATGGCCAGAGGAGAGCTTAAAAAGGCTCGCCGCAGCAATCAAAGCGGATTCATAATCCAAAAGATGCCCGTCGCGTTTAGAATCCGCAGTGGTTAAACTCCGAAAATGTCGATCAAAAATCTTACCAACGGCGCCACCGATGGGGTGGTCAAAATTGGAGATACCATCAGGAAACCCCGGGGGCCATGGGCTAGCGCGGTCGAAGCATTACTGTGTCATTTGGAAAAAATTCAATTCCCCTACGCGCCTCGTTTTTTAGGTATAGACGAACATAACCGTCAAATCCTCTCTTATATCGCAGGTACAGCGGGCCACTACCCCGCTCCCCCGTTCGCCTGGAGCGACGCGACTCTGGTCAAGGAAGCACAAATGCTCAGGCTTTTTCACGACAGTACCGCTAGCTTCGACTGGAACACCTATCCCATATGGCAAGGGAGCGCTGTCTCTGTATTCGCACCAGAAGTCATTTGTCACAACGACTTTGCCACCTACAACCTGATCTATGAAAAAGATAATCCCATCGCCATCATCGACTTTGATACCTGTAGTCCAGGCACACGGGCCTGGGATATCGCATACGCAGCTATCCGATGCTTACCCCTTGGAACGCCTGAACAACAAAAGAACTGGGGGGTGCAAAAACCGGAACATTTCGCACGAAGGCTTGACTTGTTTCTGGAAACTTATGGTATTGATGATCTATCAAATATTATCCATCTGATGCAAGAACGGCTCACACTCATTAAATCGAGCACGGAAAAATTGGCACTTGGATCAGGTCGAAACGCTAACCGAATCCGAAATGAAAAGCATATCGAAAGTTATCAAGTAACAATTGCGTATTTTGAACAGCAACTTCGCCAACAAAAGTATTAAATGGATTCAAAATTTACCTTGAGCCATCAGAAACGATGGCTGCCAAAGACCATTTTGATGAACCGTCCTCATCCTTAGGAAACCGTAGACCATGAACGTGAGAGAGCTCTACGACAAATCAGCCCGCCGCTACGACGAAGTTGTGATTGCAATCAAAATTGGTTGCACCTTTCGATCAGGTTTTGCTTTTCCCTATGGGTTCTGCCGGGCGAATTCTATAACGTCACGGGGAATCAGCTAATTGGCGTACACCATTATCCAGGTCGAAAACCCCGCACTGATCATCTACGATATGTTTGACGATGTGAGTATCGATGATTTTAAGGGCTGTCGGGAGTATGCACTTTCGAAAGGAACCGAGATCTCGCGCATTAACCAGCTACTTATTTTTCGAGAAGGCGCTCAAATAACAGCTGCTTCAGACACCCTCCGATCTTTCATCAAACTCGATCCACACCATGAATTCGATAGTATTCGCATCATCGTGGCACCCACAGATTTAAACTACGGCATATCAAGGATGCTGGCGGCGTACCGAGATGGTACCGGAGACCCAATAAAACCAGTACGCTCCATCGCTGAGGCCTGCGAAGAGCTGTCCATTGCTCCCACAATTGTTACAGCCGCTCTGCAAGGGAGAATTGGCAAGATCCTACAGACTTCATGGTAGGTGATACTAGCACTCGCGACTAAGTCCGCTTAGGGAGGTCGTCGGTACGACTGCCTAGCTGATCTCCGAAGTACTCAATCAGTTCGACAATATGATTGTCGGGGTCCGCAAAGCACACCACACCTTTGACACCTATCACCTCATCAGGGGGCCGAATCGGTTGGGTAGGTTTCAGACCCCGACTGACCAAATCGACATAGGCATCCTGAACATTCTCCGTTAGCAATGCCAGAATTCTTGGGATTTGTTCCTCCGACGGCCGACCATCATTTTCATTGTGCCAGCGTGGCCTGACCCATTCGATCAAGTCGATACGGGTCTGGAGCTCATCGTCATGGGGCAGAATCAGCTGGACCGCTCGTCCCTGCGCCCCCGGTTTCATGTTGAAGTTTGCCCCTACAAAGTCGGGCCATTCGACATCTCGATTATCTTTTATGACTTCGAAGCCAAAGTGGCCATAAAACTCCGTTGACGCTTCAACATTAGTACAGGGCAATACGAAGTGAAATATGGATCTCGCTCTCCACGCTGGCATTTTATTCTCCCATCCTTATGCCAAACCGAACACCGTAGGTTCTGGGTGGATAGTAACTTTCAAAGCTATTGTTGCCCGTCGACAAACCATCGGAAACCGTTAGTCCTCTCAAGTTATCCTCGTCACCGAGATTTTTCACAAAACCATCAATCGACCATTTCCCTGATGGGCTGTTCCACATCAATACAGCGTCAGCAGTGGAGAAACTATCTTCCCTATGGCGATCAATATTCTGGACCCTATAAAAGACCTCGTCCTGCCAGTAGTAATCGAGGCGCGCCAGTAGATTACCGTGCTGGCCAATCTGCCATTCGTACTGTGCTGACAAGCCCACGGTATACTCTGGCGCACGGTTCAACGTATCACCGGAAAGATCGATAACGGGCGTAAATTGATACTCATCAAAGGTCGCATCAAGCCAGGTTAGATTGACATTTAGGGTTAGCCCGTCCGTTGGCAGGAATGTCGATTCAATTTCGAGGCCGTTGATACTCGCCTCAGCGGCATTGTCAGTGGTGAAGGAGGTAAACTGCAAAAAGTTAACCTGTAGGTCCCGATAATCATTACTAAACAACGCGACATTGACCTGGGCCCGCTGATCCCAAAACTGGGACTTCAGGCCAATCTCTAAGGCATTCACTTTTTCTGGATCAAATGCATCAAACTGCCCCATGGAGAATCCGCCGCCCTTATATCCGTGAGAATAAGATGCGTAGCCGAGTACGTCTTCAGATATATACCAGTCAACCGCAAGCTTGCCGCTCATCTCGCTCCAGTCTTCATCCATAGATCCACTCAGATCCACTGCAAACTGGGGAATTTGCTGGTACTCAAAAATATCCTTTTCATCTTTGGTCCAGCGTAAGCCTGCGGTCAACTTGAAGGGTGAGCCGGATTCTCTGAAGTCGTATGCGACCTGACCATATACAGCCCTTGATTTGGTTTCCAGCTCGCCGCCATTCATAAAGGTGAAGCCCGCTACCGAGGTGTCGTCAAAAATATAGTCTGTATCAAGATCCTCATCAAAGTAGAAAACGCCTAAGATCCAGTCCCAGGGACCATCGGAGTTCGAAACGAGCTGGAACTCCTGGGAAAACTGTCGGGTATCCATATCCCAGTCCTGGGTCTGGACGGGATTGTTCGACATATCAATATCGGAAGTCTGGAACCAGTCATTACGAATTAAGCCTGAGATTGCAACTAACCTGACGCTATCCCAATCGTAGGTGAACCTTGCATTAAAAGATGTGTTGGTTAAATCAAGATCCTCGGGATAGTCCTTGGCTACTTTTCTTGGGCTGGTTGGATTCGGAATCGCGCCGTTGTAAACGTCAACGATAAACCCGGGGGCTAGCTCAACAGGTGCAAAAGCCTCTCGTTTTTTTTGTGATTGTTGCCCATCATTTTCAAATCGCTGTGCGGTGATCAATAGTTCCGCCCGATCACTTAGATCAAACTTTAGCTTGCCGCGCATCGAATGATAATCCGTAACATCACCATCGCTACCCGCAAGGTTCTCCTGGTAGCCATCATTTTCATCGCTGATGAATGACAGGCGCCCAGCGACCACCTCGTTACCACCATTTACAACGCCTCTAATGCGACGCCGATTAAAGTCTCCAAAGGTGACGTCACCAAAAGTCTCAAATTCCGCCGTGGGTTCCTTTGTGATGAGGTTAATGGACCCGCCTGTGGTGTTTCGGCCATACAACGTGCCCTGTGGTCCACGCAGTACTTCTATGCGTTCAAGATCCCAGAGATCGCCTGGCATGGACGAGGGCTGACCGACATATATACCGTCAACGTTATAGGCAACGCCTGGGTCAAAACCCGCCACCAGTTGATCAGAACCAATACCACGAATATAGGCATAGGTAACTGGTGATTGAGAATTATGGCTGATAACCAGGTTTGGCGCAGAGAACTGAAGATCCTCCACGTTACCGATTCCTCGCAGCTCCAACATTTCGTCAGAGTAGGCGGTAATCGATATAGATGTTTTTTGAACTGTTGATTCCCGTTTTTCAGCGGTCACCACAACTTCTTCGATAACCCTGCTCGTCTCCGCAAACAGATTCGTACTTAGGAAAACCGAAACAACGACACATACATTGGTAGCTCGCATTCTAACCCCCCTTACAGAACAGACGTTATATAACATACGTTATGTTATATCTGACCGCAAGGACCATCAAGCAAAATTAGTATCGAGTAGTACCTAGGAATAAAGCCGTGCGAGGTTAGAGTCTATTATTTGAGTGATCTGCTTGCCGGAGAGACGCCCGTTCGCCATTAAATACTGAACCCCCAGTCCATCCGCGAGTGCTACCAGCGCTTTCGCTTCACCCGCCACATCAAATTTATCCGGCAGTTCGCCAAGCTCAATCGACTCGTTGAGCATTTCAGAAATCCTGCCAATCCATTCTTTGTAACGTCGGCGCTCCTCTTTACGCATTTCTGGATGACCTTCTGAGTGGTACCAGAGCGCCAACCAAATCCTCCATCTCGCAGAGGATTTTTTGTCTTTGGGCAGCGCCTCAAGTAACACCTTACGTAATGCCACTCGCCCTTTGAAGGTTTGTTGGGCATCCACCATTTTACTTCGCACTTTAGATCCATCAGCTTCAAGAACCTGACGAATAAGCTCTTCTTTGTCCTTAAAATAGTGGACTAAAGCACCGGTAGTAAAGCCTGCACGCTTTGCCACGCTGCGGATCGTAGTTTTCGCCAACCCATCTTCTAGAATACTTTCATACGCCGCGTCGATAAAAAATTTTCGACGAGCTTCGTGATCAACAACTTTTGGCACCACATTTCCCGATTAGGTCACTCTTATGCTAATTAGAACATAGCAACGGGATTTACGGGAGAGCCAGTTGCACCTGGAATTTTTAATGGCGCGATGGTCAACAGGAATTCCCATCGACTACTGCCATCACAATGTCGTGCCAAGACCTCTGTGTCCAGGTTGTGGAGTAGCGCCATGCCCATACCGCAAATGCCCAGATAATGGATAGGGATAGGCCATTGTTCGTTGATCCAATTCGGCTGGGGATCATTCATATAGTCACTCCCTAGAACCGCAACACCCCGCTGATGGAGCCAGGTTGCACATTCCGGATGTAGACCCGGCATTCCGCTGACAACAGGATCAAACAGGCCAACGGATTCCACTCTAGCCTGACGCCCTTTATGAATAAGCAACACATCACCGGGTTCGACCTTAAGACCCTGTTCCTGTTCTGCTCGCTCCAGGTCTTGGATGGTAATTCGATCAAATCCATCTAGAAATGTTTGCTTTTTGATTCTAGGTAAATCTAACAGCACACCTCTGGTGACAATACCCTCCTCCATCGGGGTCATATCATTCTTCAGTGCACCGGTACTTTTAACCTCGGAAGCCGGAAAGCCGTTATACATCTTGTGCCCGACAAACACATGACAAAGCGCATCAATGTGGGAGCAAGCAATACCGTGGGTCTCAACCCCGATGTAGTCCAGAGCAACGGATAGCCCGGGTACCCCAGGGTAATCACAATCATCACCGGCCCTCACCATGCGATGTTCTGCTGGCCACATATTATGCGGCGCTGGGTCCACCGGCCAGGGATTACCAATACCAATGGCAACACCTTCGGACACCAGGCGCGCTGCCTGCTGGCGCTTGGCAGCATCAATAAAATTTAGCGCTCCTTTTTGATCATCATCACCCCATCGGCCCCAGTTTGAAACCTGGGTCCAGAGCGATTGACAATAATCATCGGTTACATCGGGTAGATCTGTCATAAGGCCTCCTACAAAGCAAAATCAGGCAACAGGTCACTGCCAATCACCTTAATCGTTTCAAGCACTTCCCCGTGCGGCACCTCTCCCATCTGAACCAGGCACATCAATCGATCAACACCTATATCTCTAAACTTTTCCATTTTTCTACGGCAACTTGCAACATCACCAATGATGATTGAATCGATATGTCGGATGGTTTCATAAATTTCTTCATTCGAAATTTCTTCACCGGCAAACTCCCGCTTCATTAATGCTACAACCGGATTTTCGTCGGTCACATCCGATGTATCCGGCGTTTCTTCGGTTGTTAGTGCTGTGGTGGACAGGGCTGGATTTGAACGCGGGTCGGTCTGGCTTCGAATCGCTTGATAGAAAATCTCGCGAGGCACTTTAAACACCCTCGGTGCAGAACTCACATACCAAAGGGCAGATCTTGGTGCGCCACTGTTAATGGCCTCTTTCTCCGACTTTCGGGCATGAACAAAGGTGAAAATGCCGGCCTGATTATTGATAAATGAGGCCGCGGGTTGATCACAGTCAGCAATTGCCGTTCGGTAACCCTTGAGCATCTCGGCGACGGAATTAATGGGCGCAAAAAGGGTTGTGCCTAGAACGCCAACCCCAAGTTCGCCGGCCTTAACAAACGAGCCAGGGCTCGAGCAGGTGTGCCACATAGGTGGATGAGGCGACTGCAACACTTTGGGTTGTACGTCTCGCTCGCCTACCTGCCATCTGTCGCTGTCCCAACTAAAGGGGTTCTTAGTCCAGGCCTGGGCAAGCAATGATGTTGCCTCGGCAAGATCAGAGATTGCTTGCTGTTCAGTCACGCCGAAGGTCTCCCACTCCTTACCTCCTGATTTTGCTAGCCCAACCTCAACTCTGCCGCCACTAATCTGATCGAGCATCGCGACTCGTTCCGCGGCTCGCAGTGGATGATTAATTTCAAAGGGAGCAAGGATGCCCGCATGACCAACCCGCAGCGTTGTTGTTGCGGTCAAAATAGCTTGTAACATCATCTCCGGACAGGAGCTATAGCTAAAATCTGGTGTACAGTGGTGCTCTACCTCCCACCAACATTCAAAGCCTGCCGCTTCTGCGGCTTTCGCCTGTTCGAGGGATTCTTGGAACAACTGAGGAAAACCACCATTCGCATCGCAGTCCCTCTTTTGTATTTCTGAGAAAATATCTAGCTTCATTTGATCACCTTTTTATATAACGTTCGTTATAATACAGGCGATATATAATGTAAAGCTTGATGACACAGCGCCCCTGGGGCGCAGCGCTACCGCATTAACGGATATTATTACTGCCGAACAACATGCAGAAAATGTAAATGGCGTTCGTACTGATCTAGAATATCCCCGATCAATTGTTCCTGGGTCCAGCCCATCACATCGTAGTCTTGCCCACCCTCTTGTAAATGGACCTCAGCACGATAATAGGTTTCATTCTGTCCAGCGTCCTCATCACCGCCAACCAACGCATCATGGGGTAAAGTTTGTTCGCTGAGCATCACACAGTAGCGGAAGTCCGACTCATCGCCGTGCATAACTTCCAACTCCGTTGACCTGGCCTCGCCATTTACCTTGACGGTTACCTCAAGACCTTGTTTTTCAAGTTCAGCCGCAAAGTCGCGCATCGCGGGCAATACCGTTGTTTTTTGAAAGTCCCGCACCCTTGTTGCGCCGGGATAATTGAGTAGATTAGCGAGACGCTCCTTCCAGGGTGTCGATTCAGGCGTGCTGATTTGCATCAGCAGCGCATCCTGTTTCTTCACGTCCGTCGCCAGGGCATTCCAAAAACCCCACATTGAGAACAACAACGCTAAGGAGAATGGTAACGCGCTCGCAATGGCGGCGGTTTGCAGTGATGACAGGCCACCGGCGAGGAGCAGTACAATTGCAATCAGGCCAATAAATACTGTCCATATAGACCGTTGTAATAGAGGCGTGTCGTCTTTGCCGTGGGCGCTGAGCATATTGACCACCATCGCCCCGGAGTCAGCTGAAGTGACAAAAAACACAATAACCATTAAGACGGCAACAAAAGACAGGACCTGAGAAAACGGAAAGGCCTCGAAGAATTTAAACAATGCCACAGAAGTATCTGCCTGAACTGCTGCACCAAAGGAGGCCATCCCCTGATTCAAAATCAAATCGATTCCGCTGTTGCCGAATACAGTCATCCAAAACAAGGTAAACAGCGTTGGGCCTAACATTGCACCCAGTACAAACTCACGAATGGTTCGACCTCGCGATATTCTGGCAATAAACAGTCCCACAAAAGGCGCCCAGCTTAACCACCAGCCCCAGTAGAAAATTGTCCAACCACCAATCCAGTCAGTCGGGGTATAGGCATATAAATTGAACGTTTTAGAAATCAGTTCCGAGGCATAGTTGCCGGTATTCTGGACGAACATCTGCAGCAGGTAGACTGTAGGTCCAATCACTAGCACTCCGATTAGCAACATCACCGCAAGGGCAATATTAATTTCTGATAGTCGTTTGATACCTGCATCTAAACCCAACAAAACCGAAACCGTGGCTAGAATTGTAGTCACCACCACAAGAATTACCTGAACCGTTGAACTCACTGGAATATCGAATAGATAGGATAGACCTGAATTTATCTGCAACACACCAAGACCCAGAGAAGTGGCTACACCACATACCGTTCCAAGGATGGCAAATATATCGATCAGCGCGCCGATGGGTCCATAGATTCGATCACCAATGAGTGGGTATAGTGAAGATCGAAGGGTGAGTGGCAAGTCATGTCGATAGGCAAAATAGGCCAAAATTAAGGCCACAATCGCATACATGGCCCAGGCGTGAATGCCCCAATGAAAAAACGTTAGCTTCATCGCTTCCGCTGCTGCTTCTGCCGTACCTGCATCCCCAAGGGGAGGATTCAAAAAGTGCATGACGGGTTCTGCCACTCCGAAAAACATAAGTCCAATACCCATACCGGCACTAAAAAGCATCGCAAACCAGGAAACAAATGAGTAGTCGGGTGTCGAGTGGTCGGGTCCAAGTTTAATATTGCCGTACCGCGTAAACGTGACCAATGTGACAACTACCAGAATAATGGCCACCACAAGCACATAGTACCAACTCGCATAGGTAACGATGGCGTCCTGTAGTGATTGGAAAGCGCCACCTGCCATTTCTGGCGCGATAGCTGAGAATGCGACCAATAAGACCAACACCGCAACCGATGGAATAAATACCTGCTTGTCGATTTCAAAGGATACCTTTGGAGTTTCCATTAACTGTTTCCTTTTAAAGGATAGCGTTCAAGCACCTCTGGTCCGAGTGCACGGACTAGTGGTTCTAAGTGGGATTCAAAGTGCCGCCATTGTTCCAGCGATGTTGAGAAGATGGGTTGTCTGACCTGTTCGGAGCTTGGTGTTCGAACGTTTCGTTCGGTTTTGTGATAATCAACGCAAGCTGCCTCAAACGGCAAGCCACAGAACTCGAGGATGCGTCGTACCTGACCCTCCAGATCACTGACAACTTCTTCATGCTGCACACGAAGGATCTCACCGGGTAACACCGTATCCCAGTGATCCATCAACAAAACATAATCACGGTAATACTGACCTATATCACTCAAGGAGTAAGAAAATTCCTGGCCTTCCGCAAACAACTGTTTGTAACCGGAGAAGCAACAAGCCATTGGATGTCGACGTGCATCAATGATTTTAGCGTTGGGCAAAATAAGTTTAATCAGTCCAATATGTCTAAAATTATTTGGCATCTTGTCGATAAAAAATGGCGCTTCCTGCCTATGAACCCGTGTTTCTTCTATGAATGCTTCGCCATAAGCTTTTGCAGTGCTCGCGTCTAAAGTCGTCAGCGCGTCAGGATAAGAGTCAGGTCCCCGTCGTAACCGATGGGACAAAGACAAAATGTTAGGTAGTTCCATGGTGCCATCCACTTGACTGTGGGATGACAGGATTTGTTCAAGCAACGTTGAGCCAGCTCTCGGCAGTCCAACAATAAATATTGGGTCGGGGGCATCATGGCCACGGACTGCAGCAAACATTTCCCGGTTACAAACTCGAATTTGTTCCGCCATATCCGCAGACATCTTTTCTGCGTCGTAGCGACTTTGCGCCCTCTTCAACTGGTTACCAAGTTCGTAAAAACGGAAGGCCTCATCATACTGTTCTGCATCTTCGGTCGCTTTGGCCAAAGCAAAATTAAAGTAGACGCGGTCTGTAACGGAAAGATTTAAGTTGTGCTCTTGGCCCTGCATCTGCAGGATTTCTTCGGCACTAAATCGGTAGGTCTTAAGGTTAGCAAGGGAGTAATAGGCTTCACCGTGATCTGGGCGGGAAACCACTGCAGCCTTATAAGCCTCAATCGATGCAGGTCCCTGGCCTACAGTTTTTAATGCGTGACCCTTTGAAGTCAGCGTATTCGGGTCCCCCGGTACCTGCTCGAGCACGCGATCAAAATTCTCTAGGGCTTCGTCAAAGTCACCTGTTTGCATCTGCTCTATGGCATAGATTGAACGGTATTGAGGATTGTCTGGGTTGGTTTCGAGCAGAATATTCGCCTGCTCCAACGCCGCCTGATATTTTTGCCGTTTTCGAAGCACCTGAATGTGATCAATTCTCGCCCGATGGAAATCAGGCGCCATCATCACCAGGCTCTCTAATAAAAAGTCCGCTTCATCCATCACACCCAACCGAACGCCAATATCAGCCAATAAACGCATGGCTTCCGGGTGGTGAGGTACTTTCTGCAAAAACGCTCGACAAAGATCTTCAGCTTTGAGCATTTTACCTTCGCCGATCAGATCCATTACCGCGAGCAACGGCTTCGGTAATCTTTGCAGAAACTCAAGATGCTGCTTCACCATCGACGCGGATTGAACATCCTTGGCTTTGAGTAGTATTTCTAACTGGCCTCGAAAACTGGCCACAAGGGCGGGATTAATTTGACCAGCCTGACGGTAGGCCGCCAGGGCTTCATTGTCATTGCCGAGTGCTCGATGTACATGCCCTTCTTCCTGGTAAGCCCTACCGTGACCGGGAGTGGCTAGCTTTAGCCTTTCAAGGACCTGTAAAGAGGTTTCAGCCTCACCTAGATAACGGTGACATACGGCTGCAAGATATAGGGCATCCGGTTGAGGATCATCCTTCAATATAGGTTCAAGGGCCTCGATGGCAGCACTAAATTTCTGCTCAACAATCAGTTTTTGTATCGCTTCCAGATCCATCATGTTTAGCCTTGTTGTCTAAAATCGGAGCGTTCAAAATCGGAGCGTTCAGAATGGGGCTGTAGATAGTGGAGCCGCTGGTGATGTAGAAGTTCACCAAACAGAAACACAAAAGCGCCCATAACGGGCGCCCTTGGTTTAACAACAATCAACATGCTCGGTTTAGAAATCGTATGAGACTCGAACGCCCATAGTTCGAGGTCTGACATAGGAAACTCTTTCCCGGTCAAACACAAAATTTCTGGAAGTCTCTGCACGTTCATCGGTCAAATTGTCAACATAGAACTCGGCTGCCCATTGATCGCTGGTCACACCGGCGGTTAGACCGACAAGAACCCAGCTATCCATCTCGTCACGGTTGATTGTGATGATATCGCTGAATGACTCCGCAGAGTAACCCACGTGAGGCATAACGTGCGCCGTTAGCCCAGAGTCTAGAGGCCATTCGTACCGAGCACGAATATTACCCTGGAATTCTGGTGCAAAGGCAAGTTCAGAGCCTTCGATCACATCGTTTGTGGGTGTGAGCACCTTAGTGATTTCTGTATCCAGGATGGAGAAAGCGCCACTAATGGTCAAACGATCCATAGAAGCAGGTGCCCAAATAAAGTCACCCTCAATACCTTTCACTTCTGCGTTGGCCGCATTGTCCGAGAAGAACAGGTTTGTGATGCTTGGGTCGAAAATTGTGGTTTGTAGGTTATCGATTTCAACGAAGAACGCACTACCATTGAACCGCAGCGTGTAATCGAACAGATCTAGCTTCCAGCCCAATTCCAGGTTAACAACATCATCGGTATCCAGTGCAAACGGTACCGTAAAGGTTCCAGCGGCGTTCATTGCTCCACCAGGACGATTAAGCAGGCCCGGTCTAAAGCCTTCTGACCAGGTTGCATAAAACAACTGGCTGTCAGACGGCGTCCAGCTCATGGAGAATTTGTAAATAGAGCCATCTGTTGATGCAGAACTAGGGTTTGCACCACTGAAGAGCACGTCGAGGTTATTGCCCGCGTTGTTATCCACTGTGGCACCAAAGTTACCAAAAGAACCGGCAGCACTACCTTTTAATTTCACTTCAATGTCATACCAACGGGCGCCGAAGGTCGCACTAAAGTGCTCATTCAGATCAACGTTAACTTCACCAAACACACCTTTTTGCTCATCTGTTCGAACCACATCATTTCTGAAGATGACGCCTTCCGGCCATTGGCCCGCGTCCTGTACGGTTGCGCCCTGGGCTGAAAAGTTTGGTCCAAAGCCTGCAGTTACACCGTCAAAAGAGATAGCCCGCTCAGAACCAGGGTAGGTAAAACTGTTTAGCTCTTTTAGTTCCAGATCGCTATAGAAAGCACCAAAGGTTCCTCGAATACGCTTGCTGGCATCTGTGGAAATTCGAATTTCGTGGGTGTTAACTTCCGTTTCCGAAGTACTCTTGACAAAAAGATTGGGGGCCTGACAAGTACCTGTTGGTGCGTTACCTGCACCTGGGTAAGTCACGGAACCATCACAGATGTAATAAGGCAGATACTGGGCTACAAACAGGTAATCGGAATAATCGACAAACTGATCAGTTTCGCGTTCTGTATAAGCGCCGGTATAAAGCACCTCAAGATCTTTAAAGCGACCTTCTAGTGTCCAGTTAGTATTGTTGAAATAGTCTTCAATGTTGTCGTCTTCGTAACGCTGAATTTCCAGGTCACCTAGAGTCGGATCGGCAAAAAATACGCCGTCAGATTCCAGAGTCTGTTGGGTATGACCAACCAACAAACTCCAATCCTCATTGATATCCCATAAACCGCTGATACGAGCACCGGAATACGTTGTATCGTTGAAGTCATCTTCTACGCGAGCGCTATTGTCTGCGTTGAGAAACGTCACTCCGCTTAAGTCAGCGGTGGATTGAAAGCCAGCCCGTTGTGCCGCTACAGGTAGACCGTTTGCTCTCATTGTACCTGCTGGTCTGAACCGACCGCCCTGACTGGCATCAACCGTACCGGCAACGTTGTCGATATAACCGCCTTGATTATCCACATAGACAACACCTCGGAGGGTCAATACGTCGGAAACCGGGATATTAATCATGGCCTCAACGTTATTGCTCATTTCTCCGTCCTTGGTGAACGCGGTGCCAAAATCAACGCTGGCATAGTTGCCCGACGGATCTGGCTTGTTCGTGATAAGACGAATGGTACCGGCCTGGGAGCTAGCGCCAAACAGCGTGCCCTGGGGTCCTGAAAGTACTTCAATTCGATTCATATCCGCCGCGTAAACATCAAGATTACGACCGGGCTGAGACAGGGGCTGCTCATCCAGGTATAGCGCCACGTTAGGGGCTAAACCTGCAACACCGGCGGTTGTCAGATTTGGAGTCGTAGAGGCAACGCCCCGAATATAGATGGTATTTTGTCCAGGTCCACTACCCCCGGCTGTTACGCCAGGCAGTTGCAGCAAGTAATCTTCAAAGTTCGAGATACCAAGCTGATCGAGGGTGCTTTCGCTCACCGCTGACACTGCTACCGCAATATCCTGGGTGCTCTCGGATCGTTTGGTCGCTGTCACAACCACTTCTTCAATTGCACCATATGAGGGCAGTGAAAGTGTACTTGCAGTTGCAAGCGCGATAGCCGCGCAGAGCTGCTTTTTCTGGAACATATTCTTAACCGGATAGAAAATAAGGCGCGAAGTATATTGAACTCTAAGTATATTTCCTAGTCCAATTGAGGTTTTTCCGCCAGGTCATCATATATCTTATTGTTTTATATGGTCTTTTAGTGATATGAGCGGAACCCCTGAAGGATATTATTATTTCATATCGAACCATATATTCCCTTGGTGAAATCACATCACAGGAGTAAATTAGCCGTCCTTTTCTTAGATGGCAGATCCGTGAAGGACTACGAAGACATACTAGTATCACTGAGACAAATCACCCGAGCGATTGACATTCACTCCCGTGATTTGCAGAAACAGACAGGCCTGACAACCTCCCAGCTGCTGGTACTAGAAGCCATTGAGCGAATCGAAACCCCTACTCCGGGATCGGTAGCAAAAGAAGTTGTGTTATCACAGGCAACTGTGACCAGCCTGTTAGATCGACTGGAAAGTCGAGGCCTGGTTCGCCGTGAAAAAATGGCGACGGACAAACGCAGCGTCCGGCTTGTCTTGACCGACGAGGGAAGCCAGAAAACTCAAAGTGCACCGGAAATTTTACAATCCGAATTCCTCGCCAAATATCGGAAACTCGAGCCCTGGGAGCGTCAGATGTTGGTGGCATCCTTGAGCCGCATCGCCAGCATGATGAATGCCGAAGACCTGGACGCCTCTCCAATCCTGACTAGTGGTGAGATTAAACTGACCTGAAATATTGGCAATCTATATCAAGGGACTTAGCTCGGTATGCCTGGGCTAGTCCCTTTTATGTTTGTTAGACTTGAGCAGCATTGACCAACCAGGCAAATAAGTTGCGCTGGGTGGATCGGTACATCAGATACTCAGGATGCCACTGCACGCCGATAATCCGGCGCTCGATACACTCCGTTGCTTGCACAAATTCATCCAGATCACGACCAACAATAGACAATCCCTCTCCTACCTCAGCGACGGCTTGATGATGCAAACTGTTGATTCTCAATCGAACACGACCTGTGACCGCAGCCAACATCGAGCGCGGCTCAAGCAGCGCCGTTTTACGTGGCAGGATTGTGCCGAAGTTAGACGTTTTCTCGCGCATCTGCCGAATATCCAAATGCAATGCGCCACCCAGGGACACATTAATCAGCTGATGGCCCCGACAGATGCCAAGCATGGGTAGCTGGTTATCGAGTGCAAAGCCGATCATTTCTTGCTCTAACTCGTCTCGAGGTTGATCGTAATCAGCTTTGGGCATGGATTCACCGCCATATAACGATGGATGAATATCATCGCCGCCACTCACCACCATGCCGTCTAGCGTCTTTGGATCCTCAATATGCCGAACACTGAGACGAATGGGCAGCCCGCCTGCGGCAAGAATCGACCAACGAATCGCAAACCAGGATGGAGACCAGATACTGTGATTGCCAGTTACTCCGATCCGAGGTTTTTGCTGATGCGATCCAGATCCGGATGCCATGGCTCTCCTTCTAGGGAAATTAACTTTTCCTGATGATCAAGGAATTTGATTCGAAGCTCGCTCAATTGTTCATCATGACTCGCCAAATACTCAATCACACTCCAGATGTTCCAGGCGCGACTCAACGTCCACGTTGGATTCTCGATTGCACAATTTGGCATACGGTAATGGAACGTAGGGCGACTATTAATCCGAGGGTCAGTTAATTTGGACTCAAGCCTCTCCTGATCAATAAACTTAAATAATGGCGTCAGATCCAGTGCCCGGTTGCGAGTAGGGTTCCATTGCAGATAATCATCAATCAAGGCGTCCATCGTTACATCGGTATAACTCATCACCTGCATCAGGTAATCCGCCGGATACAAATTAATATAGGGTGTCAGCCGCCGCACCGGGTCAACCTCGTGCGCTTTCACCAACCAACTTTGACAAACACAAAAGGCCTGGAGATATCGCACGATGGTTTTCGGCTCCAGGTCCGGCAACTCTGGATTAATGTGTACACCGAATGCATAGACCATCGACTCCTCTGTTCCCAACGCGCCAGCCTGACGAAGGGCAACCACCATTTTGTCCAAAACTGCCAGGCGGCTGATCACTATCGGTGGGCAAACAACTTCAACCGGAACGACCTGACTGGCGATCTTCGTCAGCCACTCTATAAAAGGATCGTCTGGGATATCGTGCTCAGATTCGGCGGCGTGTTGCGCCGCTCGTTGTTTTGCGGTTTCCTTTGCAAAATGCCAATCGAGTTCAACTTTAAAGCTGCCAAGATCTTCGACCTCAACCTGGCATTCTGCATGGGTCTCCGGATTGATCGAACCACCGAGTGAATCGGCGAGAATCTCCGCAACCACAGGCATTTCCAGGCCGGCAAATTCGAGTTCAAATCCAACCCGCCGCTCATTCCCTTGAAAATTATTGCGCCACTCGGGAAGCCGATAAGCTGCCATTGAAATACTGCTCCTAAATAGTTGAGGTAAACCACAGTGGTTCGTCACAGTGGTTCGTCACAGTAGTACGCCAATTTTTACTTTTGGACCACGGGTATCCATTCAAGCTTATTTGCCAGGCGGCATCATCGTGTCTAGAGAGGGGTAGTTTAAGCGTGCCTGGTTGGCAACAGATTATCCAACTTATCCAACTCCCTTGCGCTGCTCATCCATCCACTGTTCCGCTTCTTCAAGTGATCGGAACACCGCTCTATTTTGGGGAAGGGTTGTATTGGCCCTGGAATCAAACATCCGTACAAGGCCAAACTCGAGGTGACCCGCCGCAACCAAAGCGGCGTTAATATTTTTGGGTTCATGGAGTGTTGCAAATTGGACCAGGGATGCAATGTCCTGCTGGGAAATATTCACCATCGACGCTTCGGTGAAATCAACAATGCTATCCAATCCCGGATATTGCGCATTTCCTTGTGCAACACACGCAGTAAAGTCCTCAACCTCAAGCACGCCAAAATACTGGGTGTATAACAGGTTTCGGTTTGGATCGAGTGTAAATTTGAAGCTACCCATAGCAACCTAGATAGCGGTTCAAAATTGCACCTTGGGACTTAGTCCGACTATCAGTTGTTTCATAGGGTAAATTTAACACCCCTGGCACAAATGGAGTAGCTACAATTGACTAAATACCAGCGCTTCGTCGATATCGAACGCCCAGGGTACAAATGCTAATCCCTTATGTATCGAGCCGCTGTTACTTGCAGGATTTGATTCGAGAGTCTCTTATCGAGCGTATTCCTCGCCAGATTTAATGCACCGATCATCGTCGCAAAAAATTCGATTGCCCGATCCAGCTGCTTCGGCTCATTCTGGGCAATCTCTTGGATAGTCAATTTAACAGCTTCCGAGTAGTCTTCTTGGAGACTGCTAGACCCCTGGTCCAGCTCGGACGCAAGTGCTGCAATAACACATCCTTCTGCAGGATTATCTCGATGTTGGACGGTGAGATAACGCCGCGCCAGTCTTGCCAATCGCTCATCAAAAGTATCCGCTAGATCAGCGTCAGAAAACCAGGGGGTTTGGTTGGCGTTAATCGCTTGATTAAAGGCGGCTTTTGTCAATTCGTCCTTATTCTGAAAATGAGCGTAAAAGGCGCCATGGGTTAAACCTGCATCTGCGGTTACCGTTGCGATACCAACATTTTTGGGACCACCTAAACGCAGTCTTTTACTCGCAGCTGCCAGAATCTTCTGCCGCGAACGCGCTTTTTGCTCCTGCCTGGCGTTTGCCATCAGTTACTGATCCGCTCAAGCGGCGGTAAGCCAAGCGCCTCTCTGTAGGTATTATGGTAATGGTGAAGTGCAGGTTCGTTGCGCCCATAGGTAAAGTACTCCAACGCACCAGAAACCGCTCCGGCGTGACTTGTTGCCGCTACCGCATAGTCCTCGTCACGGATGATCTCAGCAAATCCCTGCATCCTATTTTCAAGCTCAAGATAGTGCTCCTTGTGTTCAGGGTCCATTGCCATCTGCTGGACCATGGGATGCAGATAAAACGAAATTTGAGAATGGCTATTGTGGGGATCCCCAGAATCCGGATAGATACGAACAAGAGTTGGACCACCTCTTCCCATGATCAGTTGGATATTCGGGAAAATAAAATAAACCGGAATGGACGCCTCTAGAATGTGCCACTTTTCTTCCGGTAACTCCCGCAGCGAATCTATATTTCGCATACACAGACTCATTCGGTGATTACGCTTATAGGTGTCGTACATTTGGACGTTGCCGTACAAATCTTCCGCCAGAGTATTCTTATGTAACACCTCAAAATGATAGGTCTCGCCAAAAGTGTCATTGGCAAGTTTCCAGTTCATCGCATGTTCGTATCGAGTGGTAAATTGAAAGCCATACTCATCAAGATTCCAGGCATCGAACTCGGATGCTAGATCACCCAGCATGTCGTCAATCGCCAGTTCACCATCCGGTTGAGGATGAATGAACAACAGGCCGTATTTTTCTTCAGCAGGCAGCGCCACCAGAGCATGGCAACTCCTGTCGACTGGTCCGAATTGCTCTTCCCTGGGGACCGCAACGAGATCACCTTTTGCGCTGTAGGACCAGGCATGAAAGGGACAGGAGAAAACGGTGCGGCGACCTCTCTCCTCCGTCTCGACGATAGTGCCACGGTGACGACAAACGTTTAGAAACGCATGGAACTTACCGTCATTGTCCCTGGTGCAAAGAATAGGCTTACCCAGATCATCGCTCGTAAAAAAGCTACCCTTTTCCGGTAAGTCACCGGACATGCCAAGCACCTGGGTGTGATTAAGATAGAACTCTTGCCATTCCTCATCCGCCAGCGACCGATCCGTGTATGCCGAGACTGGATTTCGGACCTGGCCGCCAGCGTCGACATTAGTGCCATTGTCTAAATGTTTCATGAGTCCTTTTATGACCCGAATCTGTTCAGCTTTTTGCATAACGCCCACCCTGACGATTAACGTTGATGTGAGGTACCGGTCTTGAAGGCAATCATCATTTCATATGATACTAATCATATCAAAACTTAAGGTCTATTAAACTCAGACTCCGATGTCACTTACCAGCACCGAAGCACAAGTACTCTCCACCTTAGTTGTTATCGCAATCTGCGTTCTAATGGCCTGGATAGTCCGTCGAACAAAATCGAAATCTCACAACACCCATGTCTGGGGCACTGTGTTTGAATCCCTCACCCACTATGTACAACCACAGACCCCGCTGAAGGCGCCACAGCAGGAAATTCGCAAGCAGAAGCGGCTTGCCGGGGATGATGAGCACAGAGCCGAGCAAAAAGCCGGACGCAACAAGAAAGCAAAGGACAAAACCAAGGACATCGGTCAAGATTAGTCATTGATAAAACGAGTGTGGTTATGGCCGAAATAAAGAATGTTGTTTTTGACATTGGTAATGTCATTGTTAACTGGTCACCTGCAGAGATTGTTCGGCTGACATTCGGTGCAGCCAAGGCGACGGATGAACTCACATCCTCAATATTCAAAAGTGATCTGTGGATGGCACTCAATCGAGGTGAGATGCCAGAGTCAGAAGCAAAATTGATGTATCAGGAGCGCCTGGGCTTTACAACCGAGCACACCGATCAATTGTTCTATTACGTAAAGCACACTCAGTTAATTTTATTTGGTTCATTGAATTTACTTCAACGGGTCAAGTCCGCTGGTTATCGCACATTCGCGCTAACCGACAACGTCAATGAAATTGTCGATCACCTAAAATCACAATATGATTTCTGGCCTCTGTTTGATGGCACAATCGTTTCGTCAGAACTCGGTTGCATGAAACCCCACCCTGAAATCTTTAACCACCTGCTCGACCAACATAATCTATCTGCCACAGAATGCGTATTTATAGACGACATGCCGCATAACGTTAAGGGCGCAACATCACTAGGTTTCTCCGGGATTCAATTTGAAAATGCCGATCAGTGTGAGCGTGAGTTAAAGTCCCTTGGGTTGTCTTTTTAATCCTCCGCGTACCCGGATGCCAAAGAGTCTGATTGAAGCCGGATTTACGTTTAATATAAGACGCAGCTAGTCATCGAGGCGGAATCTGAGCAACACCAATGCATGTATCGCGCTTTGAATATCACCAGTGTTCGGCGACCCATTGGCTTCGAGCCTGACGTTTGAGTGTGGTGCATCCCGGGGTACAGCGCGCAGGAATCCTTCAAGTGATCGGCTCAGCATTATCTCGTCATCCAGAACCACTTCCGGTACTGCACTTAACCATTCGCCTTTGATCAGCAGCTTCACGGGGTTGCCGGCCATAAGATTACGCCACCAGATTCCAGCGCGACCGGTAAAACAATGAATTACATCATCGGTTTGATGATAACTAATCGGCGTGGCCATCGTTTTTCCTGACTTACGGCCTTTAAACTCGACGATAAGCGTATTAGCACTCATCACCCTATGTAGGGGTGACTTGAGCAGGAGGCTAATCGGTGGATTGATGAGTTGGTACAACAGTTTACTCATGGCTTAACTCCCCTGCCGAATTTTTTCAGGTTTCATTTCATACCTGACAAAAGCATCAGGAAAAGCTTTCCAGGCTGCTAGCTTGGTCTGGTTTTCTACTTTATCCATATCCCAATAGCGAAGCGCGAGGGTTTCCGCTAACTCTATTCCGCCGCCAACACAAAGTCTGGCCTGACCGTCGAAGGCAATCCACCCTTCCGGCTCACCGACATTGTTGGTCACCAGCAAACTCATGTCTGGGTTCATTTCAAGGCGCTTCACCTTCTTGCTGTCGCCACCGGCAAAAAACTGAATCGTCTCGCCATTCCAATCAAACCAGATAGGTACTCCTATAGGTTGTCCATTAGATCTTTGGCTCACTAAAATACCAAGCCGGACGCTATTAAGTAATTCGTGATTCATGGCTAACTCCTAATCTTTAACTTGTGTGGCTGGAATTTTTTCTTGCAAGCCGGCGTCCAGATTTTCATGCAGCTTTTTATTCAGGTAGCGATAAAAATACAGTAGGCAGCGTTCTTTTTCGCTGAGCAGTCCAGGTGCGCCATGCTGAGAATTGGCGTTGCGCTGCAAGTCAACCATTGCCGAGGCGTCTTGTAGGTTGATGGCGTCTATGGCTTCTGCATTTGCTTGTTTAAGCCCCGGGTCACTTTGCATTTGTTCATATAACACTGGATGTGTAAGCGCACCGCCGATCACTCTTGTGTGGCCTACATCAATCGGTAAAAAGGTCAACCAGATGCTCGACATCTGACCACAGGAAACCGCGCAATTAGGAAAGAAACCAAACTGAGGGGCGCTGGTTTGATCTTCTTCAGGAAACAATTCGACAATCGGTTTGTAGGCTTCAAACTCTCCTTCGTACACGGTCGCAAGCCGAAACAAAGTCCACTGTTCAGACGTGGCCTCAAAATCTGAACTAGATGACGGCATAAACTTATCAATCGTACCGGGATGCAGGCCCGTCACATGGTAGCCCTCAAGGGCAGTCTCCATCGCTAATTTCCAGTTCCCTGGCCATACTTCATCCACCCAGGGAGAGACTTTCCAGTTTTTGATGTCATAGTTAGTCCAGTGGGCCGCAGCATCCTTGAGTTTTGGCAGTAACGGAGCAGGATCCTGGTTTAACGAAACAAAGATAAACCCCATCCAGGTCTGAAGCGGAAACTCTGGGAGACGGCATCGATTGCCTGCCATGTCATTCAGGTTATCCATATGGGGCGCACCCCGTAACTGGCCATCTAGTTCATAAACCCAACGGTGATAACGACAGGTGAACCTCGAGGTATTGCCCGCCCCCTCTGCAACCGTAAAATACCGATGCCGACAAATGGCACTGAGTGCCCTCAGCTTCTTATCCCGACCACGCACAATCACAATGGGCTCGCCTAACAACTCCGTGGTAAAAAAATCTCCCACATTCTCCACCTGCTCGAGGCGCCCAAGGCAAATCCATTCCCTGCGGAAGATTGCGTCCTGTTCCAGCTTAAACAAAGCCTCAGACGTATAGTGAGACAGCGGCAAAGCCCGGGCCTCACCAATTTCCTGAGTCTGGTAGTGCTCCAACTGCCCGAGGATCTGATCTAAAGATTCCATAAATGACCTGTATCTATCGCGAATTTTTCGAGATAATAGGTCTTCAACCTATTTATGTCAACGACCTATTATGAGTGAATCAACAAAACCGCTATCCAAGGGAGAACGAAGACGCGCTGATATTATTCATATCGCACGCACGGTATTGACTTCCGAGGGTTATGAAGCCTTCGCACTGCGTGATATCGCCGCACGGGCTGACATGAAACTCGGTAATTTGCAGTACTACTTCCCTAGTAAAGATTCGTTGCTTGAAGCCATTATTCGGGCTGAGGCAATGGAAGATCTAAAACTACTGGTAGGCGAAATTGAAGAAGCTTGTGAGCCACAAGCCCAGATCGCTTGTTTTTGTGAAACCATCATTACCCGCTGGCGCGGCGACAGCGGTAGGATATTTACGCTTATGTCATTTCTGGCAAATGAGAAACCAGTTTTCGCGGAAATTTATCAGCAGGTTTACAAAAACTTCTATGACGCACTCATGCCGATTCTCAACGGGATTGACCCAGGGCAAAAACCAGCTGACTACTCCAGGCGAGCGATGCTCATCACCGCATTAATCGACGGCGCGCCCGCCCAGGTAACCCAGGGCAAACTTAAGACTTTCTTAAAGGATGTCACTGAACACGCAATCCTGATTGCTGGCGGAGGTTAAGCGTAGATTTAGAACCGAGACCACCGTAACCTAGCCACAACAATTGAGCAGAACGTTTAAAGGAATAGAGTACATGGCAGATCAAAACCCACCCTACGACGTCATCGTAATCGGCGCAGGTGTTGCTGGAATTTATCAGATCAAATGCCTACTCGACCTGGGCTTAAGAGCGCTAGTACTGGAAGCCGATGAAGATCTAGGCGGCACCTGGTTTCGCAACCGTTATCCCGGCGCACGCTTCGATTCCGAAAGTTATACCTATGGTTATTCCTTTTCGAAAGAGGTGCTGGAAGAATGGCATTGGAAAGAACGTTTCTCATCTCAACCTGAGAACTTAAAATATTTAAACTTTGTCGCTGATAAATTTGATCTGCGACGCCATATGCAGTTTAACGCCCGGGTGTCTGCCATGACCTGGTCCGAATCTGAACGGCACTGGTCACTCAGCCTACAAAACGGCGATCAATTTACATCCCGCTTTGTCATCACCGGCGTGGGTGTACTCTCTATCCCCACCCTGCCAAAAATTGAAGGCATGGATACATTCAAAGGAGAGTCATTCCATACCTACTGGTGGCCAGATAAAACTGTTCCGCTCAAAGACAAACGGGTAGGCATCATCGGTACCGGCGCTACCGGAATTCAGGTCATCGCCGAGATCGCGGACAAGGTCGGTGAACTAACGGTTTTTCAACGGCGCCCCAATTGGAGCGTACCTCTGAACAATTCAGAAATTTCCGATGCTGAAATGACAGAAATTCGATCCCGTTACGATGAGATATTTGAAACCTGCGAGTTATCTCAAGGAGGCTTTGATCACTTACCTGATCGCCGAGGCTTCTACAATCTAACGAAAGAAGAACGTCGCGAATTTTGGGATGAGCTTTATGACGACCGACATGGTTTTGCACTGTTAATCGCTAATTTTCCAGAGATATTTTTAGATGAACAGGCAAACCAGGAACTTTCAGAATATGTAGCAGACCGAATACGACAACGGGTCAATGATCCAAACACCGCTGAAAAGCTGATTCCCAAAGACCATGGATTTGGTATGCAGCGTTTACCACTCGAGACCAAATACTTTGAAGCCTATAACAGGGATAACGTCAGTCTTGTTGATATTACCGACACGCCCCTCAAGTGCGTGACAGAATCCGGCCTCAAGACCACGGCGGCTCACTACGATCTTGACCTTCTCATCTACGCGACAGGCTTCAATGCCATTACCGGTGCACTAGACCGCATTGATATTCGCGGTACCAATGGACAGTCGTTACAGAAGAAATGGCAGGAGGGACCGAGCACCTATCATGGCGTTCTCACCCATGGCTTCCCCAATATGATTATGGTTGCCGGGCCCCAAAGCGTATCGGGTTCAACTAATTATCCACGAGCCATTGAAACAGGTGTGGAATGGGTCACGGGCTTAATCAAACATGCATTCGACAAAGGCTACACTCGCCTCGAAGCTCAAACCGGAGCAGAAGCAGAATGGCAAGAAGAAGTCGTCCAAGCCCAAGAGAGAATGCCCTTTCGACAAAGTAAAAGTTGGTTTACGGGGTATAACTCTAATGTCGATGGCCATGGAGCGGGTAAGATCCGTTATCACGCCTACTGGGGCGGAGCGCCACGTTATCGATCCTTTCTTGAACAGACGACGCAGGCTACCTACGACAAGATTGATCTGAACTAGTTAAGGACTGTCAGTTATCCGCCCGCAATCATAGGTGCCCCTGGCCGGAAAAGGCCATTGTTGCGGCGCACGATCAGGGCAAGCCTGTTAATGTGGATAACACTAATCAAATTCGTTTCAATAATTTAGTTTTTAGTCTCACCTCGCCCCGCCCTCTGCACAAACCTGCCCTACTTCTGTATCACTTCTAACGCTGGATGGGTCCCACCACCCTCACTTTGGTGCAACGCAATACAAAAACACGCAATATCTTTGCGCAAAAATGATGTGATAACAAAAAGAAAATGCTGCGCAAATTAAATTCTCATGATTGAATAATAAGTCAGAAAAATAGGTCTGATGAAGATAGCACTAATACGACTAACGATTTTGTTACGCAAAGTAATTTGCTTGTACTTGGTTCATTAGGGGGATTTATGCACTATCGAAAAACGCTACTAAGGCTCGGTATCGCCGCTACCATTGCGACACTTAGCCACGCAGCTACCGCTGAAGAAAGGGAAATAGAACAGGTCACCGTGACCGGTTCTTACATCAAGGGCACACCCGGTGACACGCCATCGCCCGTTCAAACACTGCAACGAGAAGATATTGTTATCTCTGGCGTCTCGGATGTCTCGGAGATGATACGGAATCTTGAAATTGCTTCTGGCTCGGATACCGCGCCACAAAACGAAACACGATTCAACGGGAATTCCGGCTCTGGCCTCGCCAATGTGAATTTGCGAGGAGTAGGCCCCACCGCCACCCTGGTCTTGATGGACGGTAAACGATTACCGTTTGCGGGCCAAAAGCTAGCAGACGGGGATCGGTTCGTTGATATTAATTCAATACCACTGACAATGGTTGAGCGAGTTGAAGTCCTGAAGGATGGTGGTTCAGCGAGCTATGGTTCCGACGCAATTGCTGGTGTGGTGAACTTTATCACTCGAAGTGAATTTGAAGGCTTTGAGATTACCGGTAAATATCAAGGCGTGACTGAAGGCTCACAGGAAGACGCAACCTTAGGAGGGATATACGGTTGGTCTAGCGATGACAGCAATACCCACTTTGTTATCGGCGGTGAATTCTTTGACCGCGGCCATCTAAAAAGCTCAGACAGGCGTGATCTCACTAATGATGTCTATCCACTGCAAAATGACACTATTGTCAACAGCCTGACCTTTAACGGACCTGATGCACTATGTAGTACATTTGGCTCGGGCTTATTCGTTAACAATGGCTTCAATTCAGCACCTAACGCCTGTAATCGAAACGGCAGCGATACTGAGTTGTTGGTGCCTGAGCAAGAACGCTCAAGTGTCATGGCAACCTTCTCGCACCTCTTTAGTGAAGCAGCTGAAGCCTATGGGCAGGTTTCATGGTTAGACTCAAGAAGCGGTGAAAAACGACCAGTTTACGTTGGTCCAATCGAACCCAAGTACGCACTGCCCGGCATTTTGAATGCTTTGACCGGCTTCGGCATTGGCTCCGATCCCGCAAATGATCCTTCCTCAATATTCAACGGAGGAAGCACGGTTCCCGGGATATTACCGTTGGAACTCGTTGACTATACCGTGCGTGTTCCTGGCATAGATGCGGACCGTGAATATGATGCTCACAACGAACAAGAAACCACTCGAGTGCAACTTGGATTACGAGGTGAGATAGAAATCGCAAACCGTCCCTGGACCTATGACTTTTCCGTTACCCAGGGAGATTCAGAGTTTTCGACACACTTCCTCGGATTAGACAGTGATCGGTTGGAACTCGCTCAATACGGACTCGGTGGACCAAATTGTGTTCCTGATGGCGATATCAACAATCCTTTTGCCAGGGGCCTCGTCGGCGGTGCTGATGGCATTATTGACTCCAGCGCTTCAGGTGCTGGTGCAGTTGGACCACTCGAGGGGACTATTGAAGCGCTGACCGGCGGATTACCCGGGCAGCCTTTCATCAACCCAGACAATGTTGTCATTGGCCTAACGAGTTCAAATCGCGGCGACAATAGCCAGGGCTGCTTTTTCTTCAATCCTTACCTCACCCGGGCTGGTGCACCAGGTTTTACCAATTCAGAAGAACTGCTCCGATGGCTAGAAGTTGATATGAAGAACGCCCAGCGTTCCGAGACTTCACTTCTTGCCTATAACTTTGTGATGGCCGGCGAGCTGTTTGATATGAAGTCTGGCACGGTATCTATGGCACTGGGCTTACAGCGTCGAGAGGAATCACGAAAAACTCGAATCAATCCTAAAACGATTGGTGCAGTCAATAGCTTCGGTCAACTGAGCAATCAGGAATCCGTTGCAGGCCTATCCGAGAATCGCAACTTTGATGCGGATCGTGATATCAACGCAGCATTCTTCGAATTTCAAATCCCGTTAACTGAAGACATTGATGTTCAGCTTGCCGGGCGCTATGAGGACTATGGCTCAAGTATCGGCTCAACCTTTGATCCAAAGGTTGGCATACGCTGGCAGGCAACGGATGCACTTGTGCTACGTGGCTCTGCTAGTAGCTCGTTCCGCGGTCCGGGTCTTGCCCAGATTGAGGAAGGCACAGGATTTAGTCTCGAGTTTGGTGTCATCGATGTACTTGGTGAAGGGACAAACGCCGCTGGCGCGAACTGTGTTCGAACCGGTCGCTGTGGCTTCCCCACCGGAACAGACATTCCAACAATTATTATCGTGAAGCAAGGTCTTGCAACACCGGATCTGCAACCAGAAACCGCCGTTACCTATAACTTTGGTTTGATCTGGTCACCTGTTGATGGCCCACTTGAAGGCCTGACAGTAGGACTTGACTACTACGCGATTAATTTTGAAGACAAGATTATTGATGTCCCCACGCAATCATTGTTGGGTGAAGAACTTGCGCTGTTCACTGCAGCACTTGCCGCTAACGATTTTGTTGTTGCCGTCCCCGGCCAGGCAGATTTTGGCCAGGCCTGTGATCCAACGGCCGCAGAGTTTGATCCGGGTGCCGGTGCTCGTGCAGAAGCGTGTCAGGTCAACCCAGCCGCTTACACTGTAAACGCCGCAAATTCTGGCTTTATTGGCGGTAACATTACTCGCCGCGTAGACTCCTCAAGGGATTTGCAGATCATCTCAAGTGGTGCACTAAACGCGGGTAAAGTTGAGACCGATGGCATTGACGCCAACTTCAGCTACTTATGGGACACCGACCTGGGTGCCTTCGTCTTTGACGGTCGTCTGAACTACATCCGAGAGTTTGTGGTTTCCGATTTCCCAGGCGGTCAGCCAGATTTCGACGCTGCCGGGTTTACTAACAATGATCCCAATCGCCGTTTAAGTCGATCAATGCCTGACCTTAAAGGCAACCTGGGCGTGAGCTACATGAGGGACCAGCACTCCGCACGATTCAATATGCGGTTTGTCGGTGAGTATGAGGACAACGCTTCGGTTAACAATCGAATTGGTGACGGCGACATTGATGCCTACTACGCATTTGACCTTAACTATAGCTACACGATGCCTTTGAATGACTCCGAGTTAGTATTCTCCTTAGGTGCAATTGATCTGTTTGAAGCCGATCTGCCTGAATTGAAAAATTCAAACGGAACGGACCTTTCAACCTTCGACCTTCGGGGCCGCAGAGTTTACGGTTCGGTGAAGTTCACTCTGTAAGGCAGTGCTAATTAGTAGGCATTCTTTAAGAATGGTCACGATTAGAAGCCCTGACTAAAGTCAGGGCTTTTTTTTGGTCTGGGTTAAATGCAAATTTCTCTGTCATCTGCGCAGGTTACAGGATCGAATTTGGACGCGGCTGCGACCATTTCCTTGAAGCTAAAGATTCTGGGCCCATGGGCCGTCGCAATCCGCTTTACATCGAGATCAAGGTCAACCAGAGCCTCGTACATCGTCACCAAATTCAAATTACTAACGGCAGGACCCTGCTTGAATGGGGTTCCCATATGGTCTGCTATAAAAATCAGTTTTTCCGTTGGGACATACACAATAAGATAAGCATCGGAATGGGCAGTGGATACCTCATAAAGTTCAACTCGATCCTTGCCTTCCCCTATGGTCATTCGCGAATCCACCGCAACAAAGTCTGAGTCTTTAAGCTCACGGTCTGTGACATTTTCTTTTACTGCTGTGAAGTTTGATGCCGGGGTGAGTAACTTCGCCCCCAGACCCACCGCCTCACCTACACCACCAATGTGGTCTGTGTGGTGATGGGTAATCACTTGATAGGTTAGCGGATAATGTTGCCCGGACTCAGCCTGGTACTGCTTTAGTCGATTAGTGAGCGCCGCATATCCCCCCGCTCCTACCAGGCCATCGCTGGTTCGAACAAAAAGCGAAAATCCGCCACCCTGACCAACGTGATAGATGTGGTCATTAATTTTATTAACTACCTCAACGGTTCCGTCGTTGCGCTCACCGGCCGCTGAGAAATCTGTTGGAACCCGTAATAGCTCATCTGTCATCGGCACATTCACTTCGACATCATGGGTGGTACTCACAAAGTTGATCGCACCCGCAATCAAGAAGGTAATTTGCGTCGCAGAGACAACACCAGCTTCGGTTTTATGGCCGCTAAAAATGTAATCCAGGTTACCTGCCTGAGGATTTACTCTTAACATGCGGCTAATCAGTTTGGTTTTATTGTCGATAAACAGCACAAGGTCCGGGCTACCTGGAAAGGGCATGCCCAGTTTAGTGTGTGGACGCCCCATAAATCGCTCGTCACCTAAAAGCTTTACCTGGTCTCTTACGCGGTTCAGTTCATAAACCAAAAACGTGTCATTGGTACGTAGAGACCCACCGGCCGCAAGATAAAAGTCAGTTTGCTGGGCCTCACTCCACTGCCGCTGGATATAATCCACTGCTGTGCTCTTCTCACCATCAAAGATAGTTGCGCCCTGAAAACTACCACCACGGGATGAGCCCCAAAATTCCGTCAGGAAGCGCTTATTCTTAAGATCAATATGAACAATATTGTGATTTTGATTCGTTTCCTGCCGTGCCGGTGAATGCCCCTGGCCAATGGCAACGGTCAGAAATCGATCATGAGACCGTATACTTGTCATATTTGTGACGGCATCGCCACCATAGACTGCTGTCACCTCATTAATTAGAGCATCAGCTTCTCCGGCGAAACCCAGGGGCGTGAAAAATATTACGATCAAAACAAGAGCTATTCGGTTCATTATTCTTTTTCTCCAAATGCGAAGATCAGATCTTCAAGCCACATGCGCCTCGCCGCAACACGATTGACAACCTTCGATCCTACTTATCACTCCATTGGCCGCATTCGATATGCATTTCAATATAGCTTTCTGACCCACCGAGCTTTAACCTCAACTCGAATTCTAGTTGCTGCTATGACACACATTGAAGATTATTGACCGATACCATACCTGGCGAGACAACCGTCAAATTAAAAAATTGGGTTTTACGGAAGCCCAGTGGGAATCCGCAATTGCCGATTGGCCCGTGATGGATCGTTTCTGCGGTATCGAACGTCAGGCGCTGTTCCGCACCACCATGCGTTTTCTGGTTCAAAAGAGTTTTATTGCCGGGGACGGTTTTCAATTTACTGATGAAATGTGTTTTAAGATCGCCACGATGGCCTGCGTACCCGTACTGCACCTTGGTCTGGATTGGTATGACCACCTACATACCATCATTCTCTATGAGGGTGATTTTGTACCTAACCGACCCCACAGGGGCGCGGATGGCGTGGTCCATTCGAGGGGGACAGGACTTAGCGGTGAGGCCTGGCAACGCGGTCCATTAATCTTGTCCTGGGATGCCATCGTCAAAACAGGTGCCCACGCACGCCATGGCAAGGCGAGTAATGTGGTGATTCACGAATTTGCCCACAAGCTCGATATGTTGCGGGATGGGGCAAACGGCGCGCCACCCATGCACCCCGACATGAAAGCCGGGGAATGGCACATCGTGTTTACCAACGCCTGGAACCGCTTACAACGAGATTGGAACCAACACCGACCTCTGCCATTGGATGAATACGCGCTCACCAATCCTGCAGAGTTTTTTGCCGTCTGCAGCGAGACATTTTTTGAGGCGCCGGAACAAATGCAGGCACAATTGCCCGAGGTCTATCGGTTGCTTTGCCAGTTCTATAGACAACAACCTGAATAAGCACACGCCCTCTATACAATCAGGTTAACGGGACAGGATTCCAATCCGTAATTCAGCAGCCCGCCTTCCTGTCTCTTTAGGGGAGAACTACCTGGCCCGATACTGGAATAGGCGTCTAACAATCCGTTTAGGAGCTTGTCTGCTTCCATGCGCGCTGTCCGCGCCCCCATACAATGGTGAATCCCATGACCAAAGGTGACATGCCGCTTGATATTGGGTCTATCCAGAATAAGTTCGTTGGGGTTTTCAAATTCTACTGGGTCACGATTGGCTGCCGCAAAAAACACCGCAACCCAGTCCCCCTGCTTCACCTCAACACCGCCTATTTCGACATCGGCTAGTGCTACTCTAAAGAGCCGCTGGGGCGGACCGTCACGACGTAATGTTTCTTCCATATAGGGTCTGACCAGGCTTCGGTCCTTCCGCAGCGCCTGATATAGATCGGGGCGCTCCAAAAAATTGGCAATCAAGTTACCCAGAAAATACACGGTCGTTTCAGCTCCTGCGACCACCAGCGTCATACAAAAACGCTTCACCTCGTCCACCGTGAGCTTACGTCCATTATGCTCGCTAGTGATCAGCGCCGTCATAATATCGTCTGAGGGCGTAACGCCATTTTCAATGTCTGCGATACGCTGATCCACAGCAGCAGAATAATAAGCTTCGAGTTCAATATTACTCTGCTGCCGCTGCTCCGGAGTGAAAGTCGATGACACCATAAACGCATTACCCCAATGGCGTAACTTCTCCCAATCCTCCTCCGGTGTGCCGATCAGTCGGGTAATAAACTTAGCGGGCATTTCTACGGCAAAGGTTTGCATCATGTCAATTTCCCCCGCGCCATATTTCTCAATCATTGTTCGCACCGTATCTTCGGCCCAGGGGGCAACATCCTTCTCAATACGTTTCGGTGTAAACGCCTTCTGAGATAGGTTCCGCAGAAACGTGTGTTCCGGCTTATCGTGATTAACCAGCATCAAAGTTGGCGCTGAGGATGCCTCCTGCATTGGGTCCCGGGATGAAAATACGTCCGGCCTTGAGGCGACCTCCGTGACATCCTGATAGCTTAAAAAAACCCAGGCCGGAATCGGTTCATCCATTCCCGGAATAGTACCCGGAGGATAGTCCTTCAATCCAAACTGGGGCCCGAGTCGCCTTAGCTCGGCATATGCTGGATAGGGGTCTCGAATAATCGCGGGGGTATTAAGATCTGTGATCTTCATATTATGAATTTCCATCGTCTGCTTGTGACATCTGGCCTAGAAGTTGAAGGCGACTTCGAGTCCGTAGGTTTTCGGCGCCCCGAGAGTGCCAACAAACTCAGCACCATAAACCGTTCCGGTCAGAATCTGATTCGTGAAATAGGATTCATCCGATATGTTCTTACCAAACATGGCAACTCTCCAACGATCATCCACCTGATACTCAGCTCGAACATTCACAACACCGTAGTCATCCTGTGAAGCCGCATCGATGTTGAATACCGTGTAGTAGATTTCACTTTGCCAGCTGTAGTCGAGGCGCAGAAGCAGAGGATTCGATGCAACACTGAACTCTGCTTGCAGGCCAACTTGAAATTTCCAATCCGGTGCCCTTGGTAAAGTAAGACCATCTAAGTCCGTAACAAGTGAACCCGGCTCCTGGGTAATAGGTGCTGGCCTGAGTGGTTCAGTCAATTCACCTTTAGTGAATTCAGCATTGAGATGGGTCATCGATGCATCTAACTGAACGTGCTCTGAAACAAGATAAATCGTCTCGAGTTCAAAACCTGTGACCCTGGCCTTCCCCACATTCCGAATGATCGGCTGATTCTGTACACTGTCCTGGGCTTGTAAGTTGGTATAGTCGTAATGAAACACCGCTGAATTGAGACGTAATCTCGAATCTAAAAAGTCACCTTTTAGTCCCACCTCATAGGCCCAGATCTTCTCAGGCTCATAAGCGACTCGCTGATTACTGCCAATATTGTAACCGCCACTCTTGAATCCACGCTGGGCTGAAGCATAGACAATCCAATCCTCATTGACCGTATAGGTGAGTGCGAGTTTCGGCGTAAACGCATCAAAGGATTCGGGTCCATCTACAGGTGCAACCACAAAACCAAAGGGATCAGGAGTGACTCCGTCTCGCCCCTCGCTCACTGCATTTGGAAAGAAAAGTATCTCTGGTGCAAATCGGGCTGGCGCACCGCCAGTGGGGGACAAAATGGAGAGTTCAAACACCTGATGGCCGTCACGCTCCTCATCGCTATATCTGCCGCCAAAGGTCAGCAGAAGTTTTTCACTGATGTTCCAATTGGCTTCAGCAAATACAGCCCAGGCTTCAGTCTGTTGATCGCCATTTAGGTGCAGATCACAACATAGGGTTGTCTGGGGAATGACAACAGGAAATGGAGGAAGCACACCCGCCGTTTGCAGATCGGTTAAGCCCTGGATGAGTATCGGCTCCCAGAAGTCGCCAAATATGTTGTTCGTGATCTCATTGTCCTCTTCAAAATACGAGCCACCCACGACCCAATTGAAATTTTCTCCGACCTCTGAGGTGAATTGAACATCCACACTCCATTGCTCGTGATCCTCTTCACGTTGATACACGTTGACGAAGGCATCGGACAGATCAAATTCATTCTGCAGATAAGGGTTGGTGTCTTTGTAGTTGGCGGAAACTTTTAGGTCACCGACTTCAAAGCTGTGATCCAGTATCAAGGTCACACCGGAAATCTCTGTAGCGCTTTGGTAGTCGACGTCAGAAAAAATGGTTCTAGAGCCTGGTGTGGTCGCCCGACCCGTTTGTTTGAAAGCAAAGTAAGGTGCGGTCGCTTGCCCTTCCCTGCTGGCATACCAGTTGGGTACCTCTTCTGCATACCCGCTTGATGCGTAGGTGAATACTTTGGATTTATCGTCGGAATCGAAATAGTCTGCGATCAGAGTCAGGGTCGTGGTCTCGGCAAGCTCTGCTTGAATGGTGAAGCGAAGCGACAACTGGTCCTGGTCTTCGACATCATCACTGCCTCGACCCGAGGCCTGAGATCTCACTACCTTGCTATACCCATCATGGGAAATCCGCTTTATCGCAATCCTGCTTGAGACATTCTCACCGAGTGGAATGTCAACAGCGCCAGACAAATCCACAAGATTGTAATCCCCTAATGTGACGTTCAAATTCCCCCCGAATTCGTCACCGGGTCTGTTCGACACGATATTGATCGCACCACCCGTTGCGTTACGACCATACAAAGTGCCCTGGGGGCCACGCAGCACTTCTATCCTGGATACATCAAAGAACGCCGGGCCCAATGCAGCGGCCCGGGACAAATAAACGCCATCCACGTAGGTTCCGGTTGAACTGTCATTGCCGGCAATAATAACCGGCGTACCGATTCCGCGGATAAAGATTGAGGTATCGCCCTGATAGTCTGAGATATGAAGTCCAGGCGTAGAACCTGCGAGGTCAGATAATTTTGTTATCGACCGAACCGCTAGTTCATCAGCCTGCATGGCGGTAATGGCTGCTGCTGTATCTTGAACGTTGGTATCTCGTCGGGTGGCAGTGACAATGACTTCCTCCAGAACCTCGGCGCCGGAGACAGTCGACGGCACCCACAGCACCGAGGTGAAGCTAAAAATAAACGTACAGACATTACGAAACGCTGTATTGCTCAACATGAAACCCCCTTTTTAATTGATGGACGCTTGCTTGGCCGGGTATTTTCTCGGCTTGGATTATTGCGCCTTTTGGAAACAGTAAACTTAGGACATATTTACTGTCAAGACATATTGTGATTTGCCTAGGGGGTTGCGGGTAAACAGGCTTACAATGAGCTGTTATGAATTCGACTAATAAAAAGCCTATGGTCAGTAAAAAAGCGCTCCGCCAGCAGTCACCCAGTTTGTTCTTGGATCTTTATTATCCATTCCACTACAAAACCGGATTCGCAATTGAGCATGTCCTTCGGGATTCAAATCTGACGCAAATTCAAACCATCATTCTGTGGACCATCCATTCGGAAGGTGAAGGTGGCATCGAAATGCGTCGCAAAGACATCGAACAACGTATTACCAATTGGTTCGATGTCACGAGCTCGGCGATTTCAAAATCGATTCGGGGCATGTCACGAGAGGGTTTATTGGTGATCACCGAGGACCCGGTTTCGGGCCGGGAAAAAAGAATCAATCTAACGAATGAAGGTCAGCAGCACGTAGTTGCGATGATGGAGCGAGGTAAACACCTGATCGAAAACATCGTGGCGGAACTCGACGATGATGAAATTGCTGCAGGTCTTAACTTCCTAAAACGAGTCAGCACAATTGTTGAGGACCTCGAAACCCGGTAGTGGTTGACTTCATTAAGTGAACTTAGGAATATATGTCCTAAAGACACTATAAGGCGCCAACCATGCAGACCCACCCAATTGATGTCACCAAAGAAGTTTTTATGCATTTTGGCAACGGTGATATACCCGCCATCGTATCCTTGTTGGCGGATGACGTTGTTATCGACTTCTACGGACCTGACGTAATTCCCTACGCTGGCCATTATGAAGGTAATCAACACGCAGCGGAGTTTTTCAAAACCGTACTCTCCTCGGTCGAGATTCATCAGTTCGAGCCTGAAGAGTTTTTGAGTGATGGCAACAAGGTCACCGTCACGGGACACCTTAGATTGACGGCCCTGTCGACGGGCAAACAAATCGAGTCGGACTTCGTCCACGTCATTACTGTGGTAGACGGCAAGTGGTCCAGATTTCGAGATTTTATGGATACCTCTCAAGCCGTAGCGGCATTTTCTAACGGCTAGCATTCACTAAGTTCCAGACCCAGAATCTCTGATATAACCGACCCACATTCCCGCTACCAACCTAACCCCCATCGGTAGCGCTGTGCCCCTACAATTGTTTATATTGCGTTCATCAAAACAACAAGGGGTTCAGATGGAAAAGCTTTGGCAGTTGGGTGCAATTGAATTAGCTCGCGGCATCTCTAAGCGCGACTATACTGCGACACAGGTCATGTCCGAACATCTGGACCGAATTGCCGAGGTGAATCCAGCCCTTAATGCAATTGTTGTCGTGATGGGCGAATCAGCCCTTGCGACCGCCGGTAAAGTTGATGCCGCACTTGCAGCGGGAGAACAAGTTGGCCCCCTGGCCGGAGTACCGATCACAATCAAAGAGAATATCGATTGTGTTGGAACCGCGACTACTCAAGGCGTCCCGGCCCTCGCAGAAGCATTTCCCGCATTGAATTCACCTATCGTTGATCGAGTACTGGCCGCGGGCGCGATTCCTATTGGACGAACCAACCTACCGGAGATGGGGCTACGACTGCACACTGATAATGCCCTGCGGGGCCCGACCATTAACCCCTGGAACTCAGAACGTACCACCGGCGGATCCTCTGGTGGAGAAGCCGTTGCTCTTGCTACGGGTATGTCACCTATTGGCCTTGGCAATGATATTGGCGGGTCGCTACGAAACCCAGCAAATTGCTGCGGTGTAGCCTCGATCAAACCCACCCAGGGCATTGTGCCCCATGCGGTGACCATTCCCTCTGAAGATGAACCAATTAGTTTTCAGCAAATGCTCAGCGACGGTCCTATGGCCAGACGCGTTGCTGATGTTCGCCTGGGATTAAACTTACTCCGAGGTCATCATCCCCGTGATCCCAATAGTATGAGTGCAGAACTGACCAAAATAGATCGTCCGCTAAAGATTGCAGTCATGGCAGAGCCCCCTGGAGGAGATACTGATGCTCGTATTGCTGATGTCACCCGTCACGCCGCCAGTGCCTTAGAATCAGCCGGCTGTATTGTGACCGAAGCATTGCCACCGAGTATGGAGGAGATGGTTGAACTCTGGACGCGATTACTCGATAACGATATCTCCCTTAGTCTGCCAATACTGGGGCCGCTGCTCTCAGCAGATGCCATGAAGTTTCTAGCAGACTTTCGAAATGGAAGACAGAACCCCACCGTCGAGGAATATGGCACCTGGCTTACCACCCGCATGACAATCTCCCGTCAGTGGGCGGCGTTTTTTGGTGATTACGATGTACTGCTTTCTCCAACCTGGACGCAGCTGCCATTTAAAGTAGGCTGGGACATCGAGCAAAAAGGTCGTGCAGTTGAGACCATGCAACAGGCGAGATGTATCATGCCGGGCAACGCCCTTGGTTTGCCTTCCGCCTGTGTACCCGCTGGTATGGTAGACAATATGCCTGTCGGAGTTTTACTCACGGGGGCGCGTTTTAGCGACTACCTGTGCCTGGACGCAGCGGCGCTAATAGAAAAAGCATCGGGCTTTAACACGCCGATAGATCCACGCTAACACTTATTCACGGCGGACAATTCATTGCTTAATAAAATAGGTGAACCCTCGCCGCCTTCTGGTTTTAAGTTAAAGCTCGCTCGTGCGCCTATTTATCTGTATCGAATCGGCCTCGGCGGGCTAATGGGCGACCGGTTTCTTCGATTAAGGCACAGGGGCCGTCGAACCGGGAACAGCATTGAGACGGTGCTTGAGGTGATTCGCTACGATGAGTCGACGACACAGTTTTTTGTTGCCTCAGGCTATGGGACAAAATCACAGTGGTACCGGAATATTATTGCAGAGCCTCACGTCTCCATTATGGTAAAAAATACCGAACATAACGCAGTCGCACGGGTGGTATCTCCTGACGAGGCAACCCAGATCCTGGGTCTGTATGCAGCGGCTCATCCAAAGTCGATAAAAGCCGTTGCACGACTTTCTGGTTACAATATGGATGGCACTGAATCTGATATTGTCGAATTCAGCAGCATCATTAAGATCATTGAATTCACAGTTAAGAAAAGCTGAGGCTATGAAACGGTTAGTTATTTTTGGAAATTCCGGATCGGGAAAATCCACCCTCTCAAATCAACTGAGCGAAACTGAATCCCTGACCCATTTGGATCTGGATACCCTCGCCTGGCTGCCCACCACACCTCCGACCAGACAGCTCCTAACGGAATCCGCCAAAAACATAGCGGAGTTTATTGCGTCAAATGACAACTGGGTGATTGAGGGCTGTTATGCGGATCTGCTTGAGCTGGCAATCCCTGCGGCCACTGAAATGATTTTTATGGATCTACCCGTCGAGACCTGTGTGGAAAATGCGCGGAGCCGGCCCTGGGAGCCCCATAAGTATGAGAGCAAGGCGGCCCAGGATGCTAACCTTGAGATGCTGGTGGACTGGATCAAACAATACACGTCCCGGGATGATACGTTTTCCCACGCAGCACACCTGGCGTTATACGAGAGCTTCAGCGGCCAAAAAAGCAGGCGGACCGAGAACCAATAATGGCTCACGAAACACTATAAAACAGTGATGCTCTTGGCGAGATTACGAGGTCGGTCGGGGTTAAGGTTTTTTGCTATCGCCGTGTAGTAAGCAAGCAATTGACCGGGAATCAGCGCAGCTAAGATCGACCCTGCCGCCGGCAACATCATATGATCATCACAAACCGAACGGCATTCCTCATCCGCTAGAAGCCCAATAACCCAGGCCCCCCTGGCTTTTACTTCAGCAATGACCTGGGCCATTCCTTTGTCGCCCTTGCCCACCAGTACCAGCACCGGAACACCCTCGGTGATGAGCGCAAGTACGCCGTGCTTAAGTTCACCGGCGGAAAATGCTTCGGCATGGACGTAACTGGCTTCCTTAATGTTAAGCGCCGCAATTTGTGCAACGGCGTGGTGGTCATTTCGGCCCAGTACATAAACACTTTGATGCTGTGCAATCCTATCGGCAAGGGCTTTGGCGACCGCAAGAACCTCCGGTGTCATTTCAGCGGCAAGGCAGTGACTTAATGTCTGGATATGTTGCCTTGCTTCCGCCTGACGATTCATCGTTGCTAGCCCAAGACAATAGCCAATCGCAACTTGAGCCGTTGCACTTTTGGTCGACAGCACACATACCTCAGCACCTGAGTTTTGCTGCAATGAAACATCTGACAGTTCCGCCATAGAACTGCCGGGCACATTCAGAATGCTAATCACTTTTACCGAGGCGCTTTTAGCAAGCTCGATTGCCTGAAGTGTATCGGCGGTTTCTCCGCTTTGACTCACCGCAATCAAAACATCATCGGCCGTGATCAAATTAGCAAAACTCTCATACTCATAAGCAGGAATATCAATCGCATCAAGACTCGCCTCATTTCTAAGTAACCAGGCGATTTGTCTCCCGGTAAAGTAGGCGCCGCCTGCCCCAACAACCACAATCCGCCGGGCTTTCTGCAGCAACCTCACCGCCTCGACAAATGCCCTGGAGTCAGCAGCCTGCAAGACCGCCGGAATCGATTGCCACTGCTCCATGACTTCTTTGAGCATAAAGTGCTTAAAGCCTTCCTTATCCGCTGCCTGATATTGCTCAGTGACGGGCAGCCAGTCTTGCTGACGTGGTACAAGTTCAGCACTGAGTATCTCAACCTGACCAGACTGGATACTGAGAAACTCACCATCGGATATACGGCAAACCTCACGACAGGCAGCACTAAACGCCAATTGATCCGAGGCAAGGTAGACGCCTTGATCACGGCCTTTGCCGACCACCAAAGGTGAACCCTGGCGGTAAGCTAATATCTCGCCATCGTTGAATAATGTGACAACGGTATTCCTGCCTTCTAATTGAGACGTAACTTGCCGCAATGCTGCCAAACGAGACTGGGTATGACTGAGGGCAGTTTCTAACAGTTTTACAATCAACCCTGAGTCCGAGGGTTGAGCATAGTCATCCGGTCGCAACTGATCAAAATTAGTCACAATGCCGTTATGCACCAGCGCAAACTCAGCGTTCGAACTCATATGGGGGTGGCAGTTTGCAAGATTGACCTCCCCGTGGGTCGCCCAGCGAGTGTGACCCAGCACGGTTCTACTCAATGGCAAACGAGTTTCGTGCACAGCATCTGCCTCGGTACTCCGTGTAGCGGCAAGCCCTCCCGCCTCTGTGACCCAGGCAAAACCAAAGCTGTCATAGCCCCGGTATTGCACCCGGGCAAGCGCCGCCACAACATCATCCTGGACATCTATTACGGAGCTAGCCGCCACAATTCCACACATTGTCAATTTCCATATGTCATATATTTCGAGATGGAGACTTTATTTAATTGGGGTACTGGTTAACAATGCTATTTGTCATCAATTAATTGACATATATGATTATTCACGACACCTTACAAGAACTTGGCGTTAGTACCCGGGAGACAGACATATATCTGGCTTTATTACGTCTTGGGCCAAGCTCCATTCGGGATATTGCTGCGGCAGCTGAAATCAACCGGGGCACAACCTACGAGGTATTAAAGGACCTCAAGGGCAAACATCTGGTGAGTCTCTTCCCCAAAGGCAAACGACATGTATTCTGTGCTGAACCACCGGAGCGGCTGCTAGCACTTGCGGACCAACGCCAGGAAGCCCTGCGTACCGCCAACCTGAATCTGATCAATGACATCGTACCGGACCTGACTGCTATAACCGCAGACCAGAACACAACCGCAGTCAGACACTATGAAGGCGATGACGGCATTGAGTATGTATTGAGGGATATCTTAAGAACCGTTGCCCAACAGGACGACAAAACCTACCGAATCTACAGCTCAAAACAAATCCGAAAATACCTGTACCGCCCCTATCCAAACTTTACCCGGCAGCGGGTCGAGAAAAATATCTACGTTCGCGCTATCGCCATTGGTGAAGGTGGCGAGGACGCACCACTATCGGAACGCAAATGGATTCCCACTGAAAACGTCAATCCCGCCGCAAGCTATGTGGCAATTTACGGCCCCCGCTGTGCCATGATCTCCCTCTCCCGGGGTGATTACCCCACCGCCGTCATCATTGAATCCCACGGCATCGCTGAGGTGTTACGATTATCCTTTGACAGCTTGTGGCAGTTATTGCCCGAGACCAGGGACTAGCAACGAGCATTACTCGATCTAGTCAGAATTCAAACAGTGGAGATAATCGAAAATGAGCCTGGCACTGCTTAGTGGTTCAATGAACCCTTTTACTTTGGGTCATCAACATCTCGTAGAAATGAGTCTTCTCATATTCGATCGGCTTGTAATAGGTGTAGGTATCCACCCAGAAAAGAACAACTCAACTCCTTTTACTATCGACGAACGTCTCGCCCTGATCACAGCCAGCGTTGCTGAACATGGCGATCGAGTCAGCGCACAATCCTATGAAGGCGCAACCGTCGATTTTGCACTCAAAATCAACGCAACAGCTATGGTAAGGGGTATTCGGAATGGGACCGACCACGCCCATGAGGCGAGCATGAACTTTGCAAACTCATTAATGACCGAAGAGGAAGGCGGACGCCTGGTACCTACCCTGTTTTTTCAATGCCCGCCCTCACTCATGGAAGTATCCTCCACCCGTGTCCGTGAGTTAATGATGCTGGGGCGTAGCCAAAACGTGCTGAGTCATTACGTGCCCGGCCCTGTATTGGAAGCCATTAGCTCAAGACAAAGCTGAGGCGCCCATAATAGTGGCAGTTTGATGAGCAAATTACTGTATAAAATTTCATCGCCACGGGCTGATATGACATTTCCAATTAGCAGCTTCTGGCACACAGTTGATTGGGAAAGCAGTACCACCAACCCAAGAGACGGTTACCTTAAGGATGACGTGCTATATGTGGGTGACTTCGACGAGGTGAGTATTCATTTGTTTCCCCGCTTTAGATCTATACGAGTTAGAAATGTTGATGCGGATCATGGGACACTTGAAGCACTAGGATTTAAAAGTACACCGAATAAGCGCGCACATATTTTTTTACGGCATGAGCGCAGAAAAGACATCGAAGCCTTTCGCCCTACCATGTATGTATTTAACGCACAGGAATTTGAACACATTCGACGAGGTGAATATGTGGCCTACGAGCCCCAAACAGCCATTTCCTCTGAAATCCTATCGATACCAGAGGCAATTGATCGTTGGAACATAGCAGCGTGTTACGTTGAAGACCTTGACGATGTCGTGGCTCGACTCAGAGATGGTAACATTTATTTTGACGAGCAAACCTAGCGCCATATCAAAAATAAGTGGCGATAAAAAAGACCAACAAAAAGAGTCTATCGAGGTACGCATGACAGAACAGCAGTTCCAATCTACGATTGAATCCACCGTCCAAAATCTAATCGATCTTGTAGAAAGTAGGTATGTCTTCCCAGATGTGGGCAACAAAATTTGCCAGCTACTAAAGACAAAGCTCGCGGAAAATGCATTTGACGCTGCCAAGACTGACAAGGCGCTAGCAGAAATGCTAACCGAGGATCTTCAGTCGATCAATCAGGACTGTCACCTTTCCGTGGTCGTTAATCCACAACGCGTGAGTGCGATCCGCAATTCCTCGGATGACAAACGGCATCAGGACGAACCCGAGTATGAACACTGTGGTTTCGAGAAAACCGAGATTCTCCAGGGTTCTGTAGGATATTTGAAGCTTACAGAGTTTGCAGACACTCGATATGGTGGAGATCTAGCTGTCACGACCATGCAAAAATTTATTGGCTGTAAAAGCCTCATTTTCGACCTGCGGGACAATGACGGTGGCAGCCCAAAGATGGTCCAACTACTCACGACCTATTTGCTCGGTCATGAGCCGACACATCTGAACAGTTTTTATATGCGCGAAACCGACACGCTCGATCAGTTTTGGATCCTGCCCTATGTACCGGGCGAGCGACTGTCGGATCTAGCCGTTTACGCTTTAACTAGCCGCAACACTTTTTCAGCTGCGGAAGAATTTTGTTATAACCTGCAAAATATGCAGCGCGGCACCATTATTGGAGAAACGACCGGCGGCGGTGCCCACCCGGGAGATGAGCATGCACTCAGCGATCAACTGTGTGTTTCTATCCCCCATGGTCGCGCGATCAATCCCATTAGCGGCACCAACTGGGAAGGTACAGGCGTCATTCCAGACATCGAGGTCCTGGCAAACGATGCGCTAGATGTCGCGCTAAATCTAGCGAAGGATAATTCCAACCCCTAGGATCGGTCATCGAAGATGAAAGTCATATTCAGCAAAACATCCGAACGTAGCTACTCCGTCGAAATACACCGGAGCAATAGCGCGCCGCTCCGGATCAACTCTGCCCCTGGCTATAGCGAGTACATGCCCCACGACCTGCAACACTTTATTGTTGAGCAGGCACTCGGTTTACAACAGGCCATATATGGTCAGTTAGCGGCGGGTGGTGACGCGAGTACATTCAACCTGGGTAATGCTCAGGGCCAGGACAAAAAGCAAAAATCACGCAGCAATAAAAAACTGAAGAACAAGGGCAGCAAGCTGGCTGATCAAGGAAAACTCGAAGGCGCAATATCGGAAAGAGCTAGCTGTGTTTGTACTGCTAATTGGTTGGCCACTCGCAAAGAGCCGATACTTAAAAAGCAGTTCGCGAAGCTTGGCCCGGAAGCGGAAAGCGTATTCGGCGCTATGAATACGAGTGAAAAAAGGCTCTACACAAAAGAAAAAATCGCTGAGATCAATGCCATTATGCAAGACCTCAGCGAACGCTGGTATCAGCTAAAAATCGGCGAGCCGCTTGAATTAGCCTGGTAACTGACGCTGAAAGTTACAGCGGCCAGCTAGCTTCCGCTTCCTCAATCAGTGGCTGAACATCCCTGGGGCGTAGCACCTGTTGTAGAACAGCGTCCAGGGCTGCCGCTTCAAACTGACTCAAGAATTCTGCCTTATCTTTGTAAAGCGCTTTCACCTTTTTGGCTTCAAAGGGATACGAGGAGCCGTCCAGGAATGCAAAAATCCCCTCGGCTTTTGGTATGGCGCTGTTAGTGGCTAAAGGCGCTTCAACCTGCGGCAACCGAATACCCGCCATGGCAATACCATTTTCATCCCGCACCACTTCGCCATCGCCGGTGAATTCTATCTTCGGCTGTATGGGCGGCAGTGTATTGTCTGCTAGCCAGCGGTGCATATGATAAAAAACCGCGTCATAAAGCAGCCCCATCGGAATACCATTGATGCCCTCAGGTTGTGCACGGCCCTTAATTTTATCCCGCTCCTGCATCGCCTGACGAACCACCTGTATTTGCTGGGAAACATGACAGGTACCGGCGGACTCCCAATAACGGAAAGTATCTGTATCGTCCTGTCGAACACCAAAACAAGACATGGCCTCCAATTCTGAATTCACGATAAAGATTGGTATACCCAGATCATCGCGGACAATGTTCTGACCCGCCAGGCGATCCTTCGGTGCGGTGGCATCCGGTGCATTGATGTTCACGACAACATCGCCGACTTCAAGGGGTGTACCTCGCCCGAAATAGATCGCAAGAATAAATCCATCCAGTGCATTCGTCAGTGGTTGGATGGCGTTAATGTACGTAGCAAGACGACCTGCAGACTGGGACGCACCGAAGCCAACCACACGCTGAACATCAAGACCGGCCATAGGATCTATTTTGCCGCTTCGATCTGCACCGACGGCAATTGCTGCCTGGGTAAAGACATCGTAGGAACAATCATCGGTCGGAATTGAAAGCCCGCTATATCGCTCTGGGTCCCAATTTAGCAAACCCTGATTCACCGGCGGCAGCCCTTCTATGCCAGCTTTCTGAGTGGTTAGACAAACAAGCGCATATCCGCCTTCCAACAGCTCTAAACTCTCCGCACCAAAAAGATCATAACCAGCGGTCACGTTGTTCCAGGTGAGAATGACGGTGCCGTTAAATTTTCCTGGGGATTTAGGTCGATAGACGATAAATCGAGTTTTGAATGGGACATCACCGGACTCTTCCGCCTGCCAGTGCCCGTCACGTCGCAACAATGAGTCACCGACATCCCGATAACACTTAGCGCTGCCCTCAAGAATGTATTCAACTTCCTCGTAACCAAAACTGGCCACGTCCTGAAGAGAAGCGGCAAATGGCCAATCATGTTCACCGTTTGTGATTGGTCCCGCCACAGTGGCTGTTGCTTGCGCCTGAATTGTCACCCGTTATCCCCTTTACTGTTGTTTTGTTATGAAATCCAGCTTACGCAGTTAGTAACCTCTTGTGTTGATTTATGCATAGGGAAAATATGAATGGATAAAGTGTGAGAATAACGAAAAACAATTTGAGCGCTCAATTCACCTTCCGTATCAAAAATTGCCTGTGGGACTTCAATTTTCTGTGGGACTTCAATTTCCTGGGGACTTCGGCTAACTTTGGACCCGCCAGGGGCCTAGATGCTAGCCTAGGATCTATGACAGAAGCGATACTCATAATCCCCACACTCACGACAAATAGACTTCGACTTGAGCCTTTGTCGATGGACCACTCCGAGGGTATGTTCAGAATGTGGCAACACAGTGCCGTCCAAGAGTTTTCTGGGCCGGCCGAGGATAAAGATCGAATCAAAATTAATATGCCGGCATCATCTACCGATGATAGTGACCGACTAATTGGATTTTGGCTCAAAGCCGCACGTGATGGCTGGGGGTTCCGCTGGGCAATACTTTCGGGTGATTCTGAAAATGAATTTGTCGGCCATATTGGCTTTAACTCTCTGACCCAGTGCGCCGAAATTGCCTACCACATGAATCCGGATTTTTGGGGTAAGGGCATTATGACGGAAGCAGCACTGGCAGCTATAGCCTGGCGCCGGGATCAAGGCGCGAATGAAATCGAAGCCTTTATCGATCCCCAGAATGACCATTCAATCGCCTTAGCCCTTCGTCTAGGCATGACCGCGACCGAAGAATTTTCGGAAGGCGCACGCAGATATCAAATGTCCCTTTAGAACCACCATTCATTGGAACCTAAAATGATATCGGCGATTTTTGTATAGCCCCTGCTTCTTGGATGAGCCCCATCGTGATCAACCACTTCTTTCCGGTATTGCGCATCATTTTCTAAATCAGAAAATATATCCACAAACGGAATCTCCAACTTTTTTGTTTTGAGGCGGAAAGCTTCATTAAGGTCTTTTAATAGTTGGTTACGCTGGTCATCCATAATTGGCGGCGGCCCGACCATCAACACCTGGTATTTGGGCTTGAGTAGCGCAACCATCTTATCTAGATTAGCAATGGATTCTTGTTCCGGCACCCTGATCTCACCATATTCCTGGGCAGTGTCGTTAGCGCCAAAGGACAGAACCACGCGGGAATCCACGGTGGCCGGCAACCGGGGCAACACTTCTGATTCGACCCGTTGCAGAATATCGCGACTGGTGTCTCTTCTGACCCCCAGGTTGTAATAGGTCATTGATGTAGCGTCGTTAGTAGCAAGACGGCACAATCTACCGGCCCAGCCAAGCGCGCACTCGTCTCCTGTGCCGTTAACAAATGAGTCGCCGACAAAACAGATTCTGATGTCTCGTACCATATTACTTCTGATCTCAATACAGGAAATTATGAACTAATGTTCGTCTTACCACGTCGAATAAGCTTTATCACGCTAGTTTGCGAAGCGCTCACTAAACTTTACAGGTTGTTTTCAAGCTTCAAGCGCCGTCACTCCAGTGGGCGGGGATATTCTACTGTCTAACTGATTTTGGAAGTAGCAGCGTTACTGATAATTAAAAACTCTCCTGACAGCAGATTGTCAGGAGTATCGCGACACAATCCTCGCTGCAGGCAGAGTGCCAATACATTTGTCACGTCAATCAAATACCAGAGGTCATCATGTCGACAATGCCCAATTGCTTAATCACTTCAGACCTAATCGAATCACAGAAAGTGGAAGGCTCCCACCCATGGAACAAGAACTCCCTATTTAAAAGTACTCAGTTATCACGAGCATTGGGAATGGCGAGATCTATTGTCGTTCACGTCACCCTGCCACCTGGCAAAGAATCATTTGTTCCCCATACCCACGAACGGGAAGAAGAATGGATTTATATTTTGTCGGGTTCAGGCACAGCTGACATTGATGGAAGTGCAGTTCCAGTCGGGAGTGGAGACTTTATGGGTTTTACTACCCCCTCCGTGGTCCACCATTTGCGCAATACCGGCAGTACTGATTTATGTTATTTGATGGGTGGCGAATGCCAGTTTGCCGAGGCATCGAACTTCCCCACGCTCAACAGACGAAAAATTCGACACGGCGACGAAGTACATGTATTTGATTTAGACGGGAATTCGGCATCTATCGAAACCTGAGGCAAAATAGCTGCTGCACATCTACTAATGCGCAGTGGACGACACAGACTATGTAGGACACGTCTGTTTGCAATGGCTGGCTGAATATGTGGAAATCAATCAAGCAACTTTGGAGACAAAAAGCGTGCTTCATTCTCTAAATTCTCATCAGCAAACTGCTGCAAGCCGACGATGAGCGGCCAGGTGCTACTCATCGGTCCTCTAGGTGTCGGTAAATCTACGATTGCAGCAAAACTCGCGAATTCACTTCAAAAACCTAGATGCTGCTTCGACGAGGTGAAATTCGACTACTTGAGTGAAGCGGGCTTCGACCTAAAAACAGCCCATGACATTCGCGATGCCAAGGGCATATTTGCCATGTGGCTCTACGCTAATCGATTTAGCATCGAAGTGCTTGAGCGAGTCGTTGCTGAACATCCTGGCCATATCATAGACCTGGGTGCTGGTTCCCATTGTTTTGAAGAGCCCGAGGAGATTGAACGTGCTCAAGCAGTGTTCAATTCTATCGAAACATCCATCCTCTTAATGCCATCGCCAGACCTCGCCACGAGCATTCGCGCCCTACCCGGCGTGCAAGAACAGAGATATATGAATACGTTCTTTATCATGCACCCCTTAAATGAGGCCTTCGCCAGGCAAACGGTCTATACCATAGGTAAGACTCCGGACGAGACGGCAACCGAGATCGAAGCCGGCTCGCTTTCGACATAACCTAGTAAGTGTGGAAATCAATCCGCTCGCTCTGATTGTTAGTAAATATCTCAGCGCTTAAACCGTAAATCGACAAGCACTTTCCGTATACTCTAGGAAAAATGGTAGCTGGTATGTAAATGAGCATGATGATTCGGGAAGCTGTGCTACAAGACTTTGAAGGCATCAAAGGGCTCTACGCTCAACTCAATCCAGATGACCCCATGGTCTCCGATGGACGAGACGAACCCGTGTTCCGCACGATAGTAGATTCTGAACACCTCCATCTTTATGTTGGCGTGATGGATAAGAAGCTGGTTGCGACCTGTTACTTGAACTTCATCCCCAATTTGACCCGCAATGTATCGCCCTACTGCATAATCGAAAACGTCGTGACTGAAAAAGCACTGAGAAACCAGGGACTCGGCAAGGCGATACTCAAACACGCTCTTGATTTTGCATGGTCCCAGGGCTGCTATAAGGTGATGCTTCAGACTGGATCAAAACGTGAATCCACTCACCGTTTTTATAGATCCTGCGGGTTTCGCAGTGACGATAAGTTCGCTTTTGTGGCGCGCCCCCGGGGACTCCCGGATGAAAACTGAATTTCGAGACAAACTTTCGGCATCAGCTATATCCGATGTTTCTAGCCTGTTCGCGCAAACCTGGTGGGCAGCAACTCGAACCAATGATCAAATCGGACAGTTGCTAGAAAATTCTACAAAATGCTACGGCGCTTATCATGGAAATAAACTAGTCGCGTTCGCGAGATGCCTAAGTGATTATCAGAGCTGCGCTCTCATTCTTGATGTTGTGGTTCACGAGAACCTAAGAGGCACCGGACTTGGCGAACAGATCGTCACCGAAATTCTTCAGGACGTGGAGCTCAAGGATGTTGAGCTTTTTGAACTCCACTGTAAGGAGAACATGGAAGCATTCTACTCCAAGCTTGGCTTTCAAGTTGGCTCAACAGATATGATCTGGATGCGAAAATCACCAACTAGCTAGTTGCTAATGCTCTACACGTTCAATTTGTGTCATTATTTTGTTGATCAGATTCACGATGGAATCATCAATTTGACAATTCATTCAAAATTGATTCGCGTAAGATATTGTAATTAAAGAACAAATAGACTGGCTTGATGTTTGCAATTAAAGCTTCACTTGATCAAAGAGAAACCAATATGCCAGTTGAAATTCAAGACAGACCCATCGATGTTGTACGAGAAGAAGTGATTGATCAGCTTATCGTCAATTACGGTCACGCTGAACTTTCCCTTGAGGCTTTTGAGCGGCGTCTAGACCAGGCACTTGCTAGCAATGATGCGAATGAACTTAGCGAGCTCGTCGCTGATCTTTCGCTTAAGGCGGACAAGAGTTACGCAGATCAGAAGCGCGAGGAACTGGCACTAGATTCCGACTACGACTATGGCGTCACTCGAGAAGTCGAATACTTCATCAATATCTTCGGCGGCAGCAATCATCGTGGTCCATGGAACGTGCCGAAAGAAATCAGAATGCTCAATTTGTTTGGTGGCAGTGAAATCGACTTTACTGAAGCAAAGTTCACTTATCCATCGCTTCGCATCAAGATGTTGACGCTGTTTGGTGGCGTCACTATCTACGTCCGAGAAGACATCAAAACTGTATCCAATATCGTATCTATATTTGGCGGCACCGATAATAGCGCTCCGTCCAGTAAGAGCAGCCATGCGCCTGTTGTGATTGTCGAAGGACTGGTTATGTTTGGCGGTACAAACATCAAGATCAAACGAACGATCAAAGAGATTTTTGTCGATTTTGCTGATCGCATTAGAGGAGTTAAGCGACCTGGCTCAAATAGATCCAATCTACATGGATCAGGTGCGACCCCTATATTCAAACAAGATCGCTAATAGGGGCCAGGAATTTCCTCATCAGCGGTCGAATGATTCCATGCTAAGACTCAGTTTGCATTGTGCAATTATTGCACAATCGCCAAGGTCTAGAATCTGAATTGGGCAAATAACCACCCTTTAAAATCGATTCAGACTAGCTGAAAAAATTGTTCGGGGGTAGAATCTCAAGATCTAACAATCCAATAGTGCCTTTCTTGTGTTTACTAACAGAGAATAAATGTTAGATTGTACACTCCCATTGTTACCCAAAGCTCATTGAAGTCCGATTCCTAAGGACCTCCGATCAATCGGTTTACTGCGATTCACAATTAATTGACCATCAGAGTACCTGAAAGCGTGAGTGAAATTAAAATAGCAGGAACAGGTGGTCAGGACGTGTACGTTGGCAGCCCCTCTCATACCAAGAGAAACCTTGTGTGGCTGGGTGCCACCATCAGCGTGCTGCTTTCTGGTTACTTTTTGTACAGTTATCTGCAGGGTTACGTGGCGGCGGATAGTTTTTTTGAACGTAGCAAAGTCAGAACTGCCGTGGTCACCCGGGGCAATTTCGAACGGGGTATATCTGTAGAAGGCAACGTTGTTGCGACCTTTAGCCCTACGCTTTATGCCCAGGATACGGGCGATGTTTTCTTGCATGTGGACGAAGGTGACAAAGTTCTCAAAGGCAGTTTATTGGCAGTCATTGATAACCCCGAACTACTTAGCCGACAAAAAAGCGAGCTGGCGTCCCTCGAATTACTCGAAGTTGAACTCGAAACACTCCGGAATCAGATCAAACAACGCGAGCTCAATGATATTCAAACCCTAACCTTGCTCAAAATCCGCTTGGAAGCAGAACGTCGCGAACTGGCCCGGATGACAAAAATCGTCAACGACGGCAGCATCAGCGTGAATGACTTTGAGAAAACTAAAGATGAAGTGCACGCCCTCACGGTTCAGGTAAACAACGCCGAAGAACAAAATGTCCTCACCATTGAGAATCACGTCCTTGAGCTTAAAACTAAAACGCTGTTTATAGACAAACAACGATTGCTCGCAGACGATATCACCCGGCAGGTAGAGGCTCTACAAGTTAGGTCGCCCGTTGATGGTGTAGTAGGTGATGTGCAGGTTAAAGAGCAGGATACCGTAGCCAAGAAACAACCCATCTTGAAAGTCGTGGACTTATCATCCTACGAACTTGAAGTACTGATTCCAGAAACCTATGCGGAAAGCCTTCAAAAAGGGCTTGTGGTTAGAGTGGCATACCGAAACGAGGAACACCCGGCAACTCTGGCCAGCATTTCTCCTCAGGTACAAAACGGTAGTGTCGCTGCTCGGGTTGTTTTCAGCGGCTCTGCACCCTCAGCACTAAGAGAGAACCTACGACTGAACAGTAAAATTATTCTAGAGCAAAAAGGTGATGTGCTTAAGGTCCAGCGCGGCCCGTTTGTCGAAAGTCATGGTGGCCGAGGGGTATACGTGATGGACGACAAAAGCTCAACCGCTTCGATGGCTGAATTCAGGCGGATTCAGGTGGGTTCAGTTGGCATCAGTGAGGTAGAGATTGTCTCGGGACTGGTTGCCGGTGAAGTCATCATTATTTCGAACACAGTGGAATTGTCAGGTGCTGAGAGAGTGCTTATCACCAACTAAATAGTGTCAAAAAGAGGGGAACGGCATGTTCAAGATGGTAGACATCGAACGAAGTTTTAGAATGGGCGATATGATGACCTACGCGCTCCGGGGTTTTAATCTGGAAATCGCGGAGGGCGACTTTGTCGCGGTTGAAGGACCTTCTGGTGCGGGTAAGACCACCTTCCTAAACATTGCTGGTTTGCTTGACCCTATGGACAGCGGCCAGTATTGGCTTGCCGGAGAAGACGTTAGTCAATTGAACGATCGACAACGTTCACAAATTCGCAACGAAAAGATCGGCTTTATCTTTCAAGGGTTCAATTTGATACCCGATCTCACAGCAGCTAAAAATGTTGATCTACCACTTCGCCTAAGAGGTATGCCTGCGGCGGAACGCAAGCAGCGTGTTCAACAGTCATTAGAACAAGTTGGGCTGGAGAATCGCAGCGGTCACCTGCCGAGCAAGTTATCGGGCGGTCAACAACAACGGGTAGCGATCGCTCGAGCCATAGCCGGTTCGCCTAGTATCATTTTGGCGGACGAGCCGACAGGCAACCTGGATTCGGCCATGGCAACGCAGATCATGCAGATTCTGAAACAGATTAATGACGCAGGTACCACGGTCATTATGGTGACCCATTCACCGGAAAGCGCATTGGAAGCAAAGCAACGAATTGTCATTCGTGACGGTCAGGTTGAACCCACTAGCGTCGAAACTGCAGATTGAGGAATACGACATGTTTGTACTTGCGTTCGAGTCTGCCCTTAGAAGTATTGTCAGGACACCGGGAATCTCACTACTGGTAGTACTTGCTATATCCCTGGGGGTTGGCATCACCATGCCGATGGTGACCCTGTACCACAATAGTGGCGGTGATCCGATCAAAACAAACAGCGACAAAATCTTTAGGGTTTTGATCGACAACTGGCATCTAGACGGCGTCTACTATTTCCGCAATCCAGAGTTGCCAACTGAAATACTCGCGCCCCGGGATGCTCGGGCGATAGCGACGTCTGAGATACCCAGCAAAACCGCCCTCTCCTACGCCTCATACCAATACATTGGCCCAGCAGATCAAGCCACAACCCTGCGGCCTTTCTATGCGGAGATACGTGCGACAACCGCTGACTTCTTTACGATGTTTGGCCTGCCTTTTAAGGATGGCGCTTACTGGTCTGAAGATGCAGATCGCTCTATGCAAAACGTCGCGGTGATCAGCTCAGCAACCAGCAGTCGATTATTTGGCAGTGGCGCAAGCGTTGGTAAACAATTCAAAATTGCCGGAAATATCTATACGGTGGTAGGCGTATTGCAACCCTGGTCCATGACACCGCGGGTTTACGATCTTTCACAAACAAACGCTCGCCCGGAAGCCGTTTATGTCCCACTGAGTGATTTTCGTCGTACCAACCTATTCCCCAACCGATGGCGAACCCTGGAAGAAAATATTGAACAGGTTATCAATACCGAGTTTCTTAATAGTGAAACAATCTACGCCCAACTCTGGGTCCAGCTTGATTCCCAACAGGACGTTTCCGCTTATCAGGACTTTTTGAGCAATTATGTCATTGAGCAAAAATCATTAGGCCGACTACCCAGACCTATCAATAATCAGCTGTATACCGCCCATGACTGGGTAGACAAAGCACCGGGGAATCAATCTACCAAACAGCTATACAGTGTCTTTATTATTGTTGGCATCTTTTTTCTGCTGGTATGTCTGTTCAACCTCTTGAGCTTGCTCCTCGCAAAATTTATGGCAGCGGCACCAGAGGCTTGTGTCCTTCGCGCCCTGGGCGCGTCTCGCAGCTTAATCTTTACCCAGTATGTGATTGAGGTTGTACTCCTCGGCATCCTGGGTGGATTGCTTAGCATTGCTGTGGCCAAGGCCGCATTAAAAGGGATGTTCTGGGTTTATATAGAAAACCTGCCAACAGAATTCAAACAGGTTCAATCTGTAGACCCAAGTGAGAGTACCTATATTCAATTCGATACCGAGTTGTTGATTTACGCATTCGTGCTTGCCACCATCGCGTCTCTTGTCTCCGCAATTTATCCCGCCTGGCGAAGTTGCAGAATTCCACCGGCTGAATTCCTTAAAATGAACTAGGAAACTCCTATGTATCTATCTGACATCTTTAGTACATTTCGCCAGTCATTTGGTGGCACGATACTGCTTATCATACAGGTCGCATTTACCTTCGCTGTACTGGTGAACGTTTACGCCATGGTGGATGCCTATAGCGTACAAATGGTAGGTGAGTCTGGGTACGTGGATGAACCATCGTTAGTGGGCATCACCCTGCGCCCTTACAATAAAGTTAGCAACGATACAGAAGCAGTTGGACAATGGCGCAATCAGATTGAACGAGATTTGGCCATTATGCGCGCCACGCCTGGCGTCAAAGAAGTTGCCCTGGCCCATGCCGGCGTGCCCTTTATGAACCCAATAGGCGTAGGTAACTTCGATGAAATTCGCAGGGTAGATCAAGATCAATCAAGCTCCGTACCTAATACCCGCTACTCAGCAGATGTTAATACCTTGTCACTACTAGGGGTGGAACTGATTGCCGGTCGTGACTTCACCGCAGCCGATGTGCGCTGGATTAATGCAACTGACTCAGACGGTGGTCCCGCGACCATCATTACCAAAACTCTCGCCGATCTACTTTTCCCAGATCAAGAAGCCGTTGGCCAACAAGTGGTACTAAGAAGCGGACATGTGCTGACCGTCATTGGCGTCGTCAAGCTCGCCAAAGCTGTATACTGGGCACCCTATGATGACTACGCTTCTTTTACTGCTGGCCGCGTGCAACTCAATGAAAACTATCTAGTCCGGCTCGATCGGTCCCAGGCTGGATTAGATTTTCTTGGTGCAAGAGCGGAGATCATTCAAAACCTCACCCAGCGACTATCAGATGAATCCGATGAACGTGAAGTAAAAGTCGAAACCCTGGCGGAACTCAAAAAAAGTAACCTGGGACGCTACATCATCATCAACAGTATCGTGGGTGCAGTTGCCCTACTCCTCATATTAGTGACGGCATTAGGCAACTACGGTCAAATGTCCTACACCATTCTAAAGCGCACCAAGCAAATCGGTATCCGGCGAGCACTTGGCGCAACCAGACAGTATGTGTTCAACTATTTCTTGATTGAGAACTTAGCGGTTACCCTGCTCGGTATCGTGCCTGGTATGGTCCTGATGCTCGGACTCAATTCTGTAATCCTAAACGCCATGGGCTATGGACAATTCCATATCCAGCACATCGTCATATGTGCAGCCTTTATGTTTCTGGTGAGCTTCATCGCAGCGTTATTGCCAATCTTCAAAGCAATGCAAATCTCGCCAGCGATTGCGACGAAGACGGTGTAACGGCAGAGTACTAGCTACTGTTCAGCATATGCAGCCAGAATCTTCGGAAAATCATCCTCGGTTGGAAACTTCTCGAAACTGAACCTCGCTCCCGTAGCCGCCCACGGAAGCATCTCGTCGGTATAAGCTTCAATAAATGGCGCAAACGACTGAGCATCTTCCATCATGGTTGCTCGAACATTAACAAAATCCCCCACATCCTGTGGTCGAGTAAAGAGCCAACTTTTGCAATCAGGACAAAAGTAATGCTTCGTTTCAGTCTGCAATCCACCTAGCACAGGTTCTCCAGTCGTGATCCTAAATGCTGATGACGGATATAGTTCAGACAGAGAATATGCGCTAGCCGTCATACGCTGGCAACCTGAACAGTGACAAGCCATGGTAATCAAGGGCGGAATACTAACTTCAAATTGAACTGTGCCACAGCGACACTGACCGTTCCTGTTGCTCAAAACTTCACCCTTCTCTGATTATTAGATCCGCCATTATGACATAGGGCTATTGACGCCGTTATGGTTGTAGTCGGGTCCGCGATCAACCCAGTCCACGATCCATTTTGCAGCGATAGCACTTTTTTCATCACTAGATAATTAAGGTAGCATGATCTCAACTGGGTTTACCAAGGGATACCTGTGTTCTTATGAACCGTACCTTTGTTTGCCTTTATCTCAGGCTTAAGGCCGAAATAGAAGTTCATATCTCGAAATAGTTAACTTAGGTGTGCCTTTTTATGTATTAAAGAACCAGCGATGACGCGCTTCAACGCCTGGAAACTTCTACTGCCAGACAACACCGATCGGGGCATCAATTTTTGATTCTCGAGCTGTCGGAACAAATACTCCGTACAATCTGCAAAACGATCGTCGAAAACGGGTGTTTAACAATGTGAGTGTTTCTAGATGTTTTCCTCCAGAAACCCAATCGAATATTGCGCGATCTCGCCTAGCACATACGCCTCACACAACCGGTCTAATCTATAGTCAACAGTCGTCAACCCGCGGCTCGGTACATCGTCAGAGAATCCGCTGTTTTCAGCAGAACAGGATTGCTAAACCCCCCATCGACTAGCGCGACCCTTTGTTCATCCTGGGTCATATACAGTTCACGGTTTGCCATGCCGTCGCTGCCTGCAAAGTGATCACATACCAGGTACAAACCACCGGACTCTAGAATCGTTCGAACTTCTCGGTGGAGTGCCGATGCGTGACGTTTGTGCCTCAACTCGTGCACTGCTTGATTGGTAACAACACAGCTAAACTTTCCTAGTTCTCGGGTCCAGTTGGTTTCTTTAAAACTCCTCTCCACGAAATTTACACGAACGGCAGTAACACCTAGCCTTAAACGTGAGAGCTCGTGCATCGCCCCGGAGAAGTCGAGCGCAACGTATGAAATGTTTGAAAACTTGTTGAGTAGATGCTCAGCCAAAAAGCCTGGTCCCGATCCGAGTTCTAGGACATTGGTAACCGCTGAGTGGTGATTCGATAGTTCGGACGTGAACAATTCGAAAAACTCTGGGCGTGATGGTCGTTTTTGCAAAGCACTCCGCTCCCACTCTTTCGCGTCTGCCAAATCTTGCAGGTTTATTGGGCTTGGGACATCGTCACACATGCGCAGATCTCAATTTGGGGTGTTTAATATGAGCTACCGAGTCTAGATTCACCAATGACTTCTTCTTATTTGATCTATAGCCGTCCGACATATCTCGTGTAATAGATGTTTCAGTAAAGGGTGACTGCCAACTACAGCCTGTCACACATTTTGCTAATATTCACGAATGGACAAAAAGTTACTTCAAGGTAAGCAAGTGAGTCTTCGCGGACTAATTGAAAGTGATCGAGTGCAGATGGAAAAACGTCCCCGAATTAAAGCGCCTCACTGGTCCACATAATGCTCAGCTAATCTGTTGAAAACCAAAACTTTTGAATAGGTTCTCCGACGGAGTGTTTCCAGCCGTAATTCCTCCAAGAACCCTTGAGTGACCATCTCTCTTTAACTGATGAAGGACTTCTTGTAGAAGGCACCTAGCAGTACCTGTTCTCTTAGCTCTGTCCGCGGTCATTATGTAGCCAATTAGTGGGGCTGCCTGTTTCTTGAGGTACATCACCAGGCAGGCTGATTTACAGCCATTTTCATCTAATGCCATCAATGAGTTTTCCAGAAGTGGTTGGCTCTCAAAAAAGCTGCTTACTTCTGCTAAAGAATCGTCAAATGTTTGATCCCGCCAATCGATCGTGTCCCTATAAGCATCCAGCATCAGTTCGGCCAAAATGACGGTATCGGTCTGCTTGGGGTTCACTACCCTAACTCCAGAACTGCTTGGTTCACATGCCATTAAATCTAAGATGTACTTATTTTTCACAAAACCTCTCTCACAGTGAAAGACCATACCTAAGGACGTCCGATGGTCACTGATTCTCTATTGGCTAGTGATTCACCAATTTTGTTTGCCCGATTTACTTTCAAGCTCTGAAACAATTTCTAGGGCACGCTCCACAATCTTCTGTGGGTAGCCTATTCTATCGAGCAATTTGATCGCGTTTCTCCCAAGGGGCCGGCCAGGTCGCACCAAAAAATCGAAAGGTTCATCTGGATCACCCGTCTCCTCAAAGTGCAGGAGCTCATATCGGCCTTCTAATCTATCTAGTAGCTCAACATCATGAGTGGTCACCATCACAGTTTGTCGCTCGCTCAGAATTTCTAATACAGAAGTGGAAGCCGCGATTCTTTCAACGGTGTTCGTGCCGCGATAGATTTCATCTATGAGAAACAAAAACGGGCCATCGAGTGATGATTTTTCGATCATGTTCAAAATCAATTTGAGTTCGGTAAAGTAATAGCTTTCACCTCTCAATATCGCGTCATCCCGTTTAATCGCTGTATACACTTCAAAGCGGCCTAATCTAACTCCATCTGCATGAGCAAACCAAACTGTTTGAGCAAGGATCACGTTCACGCCGATGGTTCGGATGAAAGTAGTTTTACCCGCCATATTGCTACCCGCAATCAACAAAGATTGTTTGTCGATCGTTGCTGAATTCTTTACAGGATTCTTTAATAGAGGGTGATAAGCCTTATCGAATGCTATCCCATTCCCCTCGACCATCTCTGGATGGCATATCTGTTCCGAGGCAACCAGGTAGTTCGCAATAGAGATCATTTCATCAACGGTGGAAATAGTTTCTAAGACGTCTACCAGAAGCGTTTTGTTAGAGCCAACGATTCGGGTTCCCCGCACATAAAGCAAAGGGTCCAGCAATGCGACGATGTTCATCCAATGGAAGAACAGGTTCAATACACCAGCCCCACCGACCCGGTCAACTGCAAAAAATCTGAGCCTTTGTGCCAGCCAATATAATGTTGATTTATTGTACGGCAGGTTATCCAGCACCTTGATCGAAGCTGGCGTGTCCGCTTTCGGCAGTGAGACGGCACAAAACAGAAGCGAAGAAAGTTGAGAATAACCTGACATAAAGCGTGATACACGATCCGCCATGCGAATTGAGACATAGAAGTTAATCGCAGCCATTGCGACAGCAACAGGAATGAACGTAGGAGAAAAGAAGCACGCAAGCAGAACTATAACCGTTAGGCTCGATTGCAAAATAATGAGCTTTGAATGCGGAACTGGAGGCGTCTCTCCATGCAGCAACGCAATTAGATTCCAACTTGGTTCATGCTCAAGCTTTGCCAAAGACATTTGAATGGCTTCTCTGAACTTGGTCTGTGCCATCAATGTTCCAATATCTGTAAACCGACTCTTCAGTGTCTCCTCTGGGCGATAGGTACGCAGTGTGTTGTACAACGATTGCTTTCCTAACGATGTAACACAGCTGTCAATACGAAGAAATATTTGGTCAAAATCCAGATCCTCCCAGGTCTTATCAGAAACATACCGGTTCTCAAACGTCTGTATTGCTTTAAACCAATACTCCAAGTTCGGGACATAAGTCTGATTCTCACTATCAATCGTTCCCCAGGAATCAACAAAGGCCACATATCGAGCCACACGTGGAAAAAGTAGTCTTGCAACTGGCGGCGACACAGCTGAAACTTTTCGGTACAGCGTCAGTTTGAAGTTTTGTTTCATTTTTTTCCAAGTTCGTTGGATCGTCCCATGCTATTTTTCTCAAATGCAATTACGACCTAATGCGTGGTCTGCTGTTAGCGAACTGATACTAGTCAGGCTGTACACAATAAGTCCAATTTTCCTCAAATATCGACGACTCGACAGTTAAATCAAGATATGGAAATTGATTGTAATTTGAGCAGCTAATTTAGACATCCCGAAACGTTTAAAATGCGGATCTTGTCACACCGGCCAAAGATAATGAGACCCTAGCCAAGGCCATGGGAAAGTCGCGATGGAGTGGCTCTTTAGACAGGTAAACAGCCTTGGCCTAACCGCGGTTACAGGACAAGTACTCGGGAACAATCAGCAGGCTTTGGCTTTCTACAAACAACTCGGATTTAACGTCATCGCCGAGCAAGAACCTCGTTTCGAGCAGAATGGCCAGACCTATTCCACTCCATTAATCGAGAAGCAACTCTGACCCCAACCTTGACTCTCCGTACGCCATACCGTACGCTTTACCTTTTTGAGATCGCTGCCATGTCCACACTAAATGCCACCGAAGCACGCGCAAAACTCTACAGCCTCATCGATGAGACCACCGAAACACACGAGCCAATACTCATCACTGGAAAGCGCGGCAACGCAGTACTCCTGGCTGAAGAAGACTGGAGAGCAATAACAGAAAGTTTGTTCCTTGTATCAATCCCTGGAATGCGCGAATCGATTCAGGAAGGATTGAATACCAAGAAGGAAAACTGCGATGAAGACTTAGACTGGTAATGTGGGCGGTCTATTACACCAAGCAAGCCAAAAAAGACGCTCGAAAATTGGCAGCGGCAGGCTTGAAAGAAAAAGCACAGAATCTTTTAGGTATCCTCAAGAATAATCCTTTCCAGAACCCCCCACCTTACGAAAAACTGGTAGGCGATCTAAGCAGCGCCTACTCTCGCAGAATCAACATTCAACACAGACTCGTATATCAAATTCTCGAAGAAGAAAAAGAAGTAAAGGTCATACGGCTATGGACTCACTACGATTAGCCACTCTATAAATTCTCTCCTGCAGGTTTGCCAATAGACACGTCTCCGCTCTCCGCTATGCTATCGATTATCTCAATGATCTCATGCGGCATTGTATGATGTGGATTGTGACCCGTCTTCAGCTCATAGGTACGCCAGCCTTTTAACTTTGCGCGCTCAGCAAAAGGCGTAAATTGATCGGTACTCTTGTCTGGCTCAACCGTTAAAACGTAAGTACCTTTAACGGCAGTTTCTTTTTGCAGCTTTAATGGCTGGCTATAGGTACCAATTGGATGAGGTTCAGCTTTACCTCGATTTTCCCACTGGGGTGAGAGCGCCCACGGCTCCCCTTCACTCGTCGCCAATTGTTTTAGTGCGTTACTTCGTTCCGGGCCCATAAAACCAAACACCGATTCCCCATCAATTGGTAGGACCGCATCCATATAGAGCAGATGTCGAATACGCTGTGGGACTCTATCTGCAACACCCGTGATGACCATGCCTGCATAACTATGCCCCACCAATATGACGTCCTGCAGATCTTCATAGATTAGGACATTTACAATGTCATCGATATGAGTATTCAAATCCACATCGGGTCCATTAAGGTGTTTTCTCTCTCCCAATCCCGTGAGTGTTGGCCTGTAAACTTCATAACCACGTTCTTCTAAAATCGCTGCTATGTTTTTGTAATCCCAACCGCCACCCCAGGCACCATGAACAAAGACAACAACCTGGGAGGATTGACGCTGGTTTAGCTCCGCACCAGCCACTGAAAACGACATAAGTAGTGCCGCAATGAATAATGTAAATTTCTGCATAAATAACTCCTAAGCTGACCGATAAGAATAAATACGATACGGGTGAAGTAGCTCAGCGTCCGACATAGTGGAGGCTCAAGCCAAGGTCACTGTCCGAAAGCAACATCCTTAAAAACCTCCGGGCATCGTCGCCGGGATTCGCGTGATCGATCGCGTGTTCACAGCGAGCACCATAGGCCGCGGTATAACCGATGCATGCGTGGATTTCCTGCAGCTCGGACGCTGAGAATTTAGATCCTCTGGCTTGCTGGTAATCGGCGAGAAACCCCTGAACCTCGTTTGCACTCGGGCGATTGTCTTTATCAATGTATTCTGAATACGCAAATACGGCCGCTGCAGAACCAACTGCACGCGTCTCAGTGACCCTGGCAACACTATCCCAATCATAAATGACCGAGACTGCACCGCCACTAATGAGAAAATGCTTTGCGCTCCAGTCCATGTGGGCAATCACATTACCCTCCTCCATTTTGTCGAGTATCGACCAGCTAGCAGCACCGGCTTCATCAATCCATTCCGCCCCTTCTTTCGTCGCAGCAAAATCAAAATAAATATTGTGCGGCTTTGGCCAAACACTACCGGCTTGGCGCAGGAGCGTGTCAGCGGGAATTGAATTTTTGTTGGGATAATCTCGACTGAGCGAAATGAGATTATGAAGTTCGTTCGCCATTAAGGCTCTGTCAGCAGGCAAGTGTCCATCAGCGTGCCTGCCGACATCAAGGTATTCCTCGATCACAAACTGCAAACCATTGAACCTGGAAACCGGGCAGATAATGGCAGGGCATGGAAAACCACGCTCGTGTATCCAGGCTTGAAATGCTCTTCTGTGATTTGCAGCCTGGGTCTCATCTGGCCCGAGTACCTTAAGGAGGCAGCGTTGCCCATCCTCATTCTCGATGCCGAACGCTGCGCCCACACTTAATTCAAATCTAAATAGGTGAGTCGTTTTCCAGCCCAGGATATTTGCTAACACATCGCCAACAAACGCTTGAATAGTCTCTAAATCACTTGTCTTAAGAATAGACTTCGCAAGTCGTTGTTCAGGCAATTCGCAAAGACCAGCAGCAAGTGCAATTTGAGCGCGCAACTTTTTCCAACTATCAAACCCGTATTCACGCGCAATAACCAATTGCACATTCTGCAGGCTGACTTTCTCTGGAGATTCGAAATATGTCGAAACTCGCCTGATGGCTTCGGGTGATGTATTGAGTGACTGTCGTAATGACTTATGTAGTGTCTTCGCCTGATTCTTCAAATTTTCGAAGCTGGCGTTTTTCGTTAGATTACGAATGGGCATAGAGCCTCCTTTCATGTGTCCGGTATTCGCGACCTGGACTGAAAAGAGGTTAAGAGTAGATTTGATTTAACAATCAGATGGGCTTAGCCCTTCCCGCGAATCAGACGCGCTCTGCAGCACACAACAAAGAGCTTACTATTGATTTTCGGTGGGAGCAATCCTGCAACGGATAACCTTATTTGATGGATTTTGATCGTGACTGCGAGAATTGGCTTCGAACAAGGACTTGGATGGTTCGAGCCCAGGTCGGGGAGCCTCTACTGCACAAATTACAGCGAACTTTCACACGACCTCGGCCAGAAACAGACCTAAAGACCACTCTTAGTGTACCGGTAAAGGTGGTCTACGACCCGAAAACCCACGGATTCGTAAGTACGTATCGCCGGTGTGTTTTCAATACCAGTTCTAACAGGGGCATGCTTCATGCCGTTCGACTTCAGGTACTGTAAACCCGTAAGTAAAAGCGTTTTAGATAGACCTTTCCGTTGGTGTGATTCACGGGTTCCGACCGGGTCGAGTTCACCCATAAGCGTGCCCAGGTCGATCAAAAACACTGCGAATGATGCAATCTCCCCTGAATCCGATACTGCGACAAGATCCAGGTCCTTCCTCTCCTCGTACCAACGTAGAAAGCGATTGATGTTTTCAAGTGCCCACGCATCGGGCTCAGATTGACCTGCAAAGGCATCACTCTGTACCCCTGCCCTTTGGATAAGATCTGATTCCCCATTGAATGGTCGAACAATATATCCATCATTTAAATTTGGCTCGTCAATCGCATCATCGAGACTGCGTTGCATGTATACATCCAACGCATCTTGTTTTGTGTATCCATGATCTTCGAGGAGTGATGCGAGCCACGTGTCTGTGCCGTAGGCGACGGTCTCAAATTGGCCAGTCGCACCATCGAACCCGGTCAGACTGAGTAATTGCTCTTCAGCGGCTTCGACTATACTGCTCGTCAACGCTACGGTTCTTAAACTTGGATGGATCAGCATTCGCCAGGAATTTGCATTGCCTTCGATAGTCTCGCTTGGCTCTGGGTTAAGCCACACATATGCCTGGAATGCACCCTTCGCGTCCTGCCAGAATTTGTGATGTGAAATGGGACTATCAAAAATAGTGTGGAAAGTCCCAACAGTTGATTTCCCTGCAGTCCAGTAATCTGGGAGCGATCGCCATTGCTCTCTACCCAAAAGAAATTCTTTCACTCTTTGAGTATCCTCGGCGCCTCGGAAGTTTCCTTGTATCAGCTCCAATCGTGGATCTTTCGTTTCTTGTTGAAGTTTAATTCTACACGTTGTCGGCTTGGCAGGTATGGTTCGGAAACCGACTAAACGTGCATAACAGTGCAACCTCATAGAAAAATCCATTCTTTTAATATTATCGACACTATAGATATACTGTATATAAATACAGCTCCGATAAATGACGTCATGTTTGATGCAACCGACAACACCCTCACCTACTGGTGGAAGACCTCCGCGAAGCAGTGCGGAAACTTAAAGTAGATTCTACAAATGTTTCCGCGGAAACATTTTCCATTATGAAGTTTCAATACGAAGTTTGGGGTCTGACCTCTTGCAGTTTGATATATTAGCTGCTGATTTTCGGAAAGCAGAATAAACCCCTTAGAGTCCTACACGAACTCCGATTGATTCAACTCCTGCCATAGTGCTAGGAGTCTTATCTACGGAAGCATCTTTGCACCTTCATCTGTAGAGTGAAAATACCAATGAGAGAGAATATCTACGCCTTCTTAAAAGACGGCAAACGACACGTTTGGGATATCGCTAACCTCTGGCAGTTATCAAAAGACTTCGTCGTTCTAGAGTTTGAAATATCGAATTTTTCAGACATGGATAACGACATTTGGTTTTGCGGTGTCACACTGCCCACGGTGAGAAATGTCTATGAGCATTGCCTACTCATTAACGCTGCGGACTTAAGCTACCCAATTATATTAGACCCAAACGGTGAAGTGATCGATGGAGTACATAGGATATTGAAGGCAACCAACCTCGGACTGAAAACGTTACCAGCGGTAAAGTTCGATACTCTACCTGCACCTGACCGGATTGAGGATTGGCCAATCAAATAAGCGTTACACCATAACTTCTGGCCGCAGAAGAGTTTAGATTAGTTTCTGGGTTGAAAATTGCTTGGATGCGCTCTTTATCTGAGTCATTCAGCGGCGCTAATCCATTGATCAATACCCTGCGCAAGTTCATCGGGCAAAAACCCTGGAATGTCATGCCCACAATCAAATTCAAGGCTGCTAAAATTTGCGTGGTGTGAACAGATTCTATTTGTTACCTCCCTGCGCAATGGCAAATTAGGTAATCCTGACTTAGCTAGTGCGATACATAACCGAGAAGGCACTGCCGAATAGATGGCTTCAATATCAATTGACCAATTTGCTACAACGCCGCCAATTTCTTCTTCTACTCTAGGGTATCGAACATAGGAGCCGTTTTCTTGTAAGCGATATCCCCTTCGAATCATGGCTTTAGATTGTTCAGTTGATTTTCTCGGTACCGATAAATTCGCCAAACATCTTTCGACCTCTGGCTCTAAGTCCTGCACCTCGCGCCAGGGCCACTCCATATTTCTTAGTGCCGTTGTTGCTTGAGCAACCTCACTAAAAGAACCTTTTACCTCCAGGGACGATACGAATGAATCTAGTGTCATGACGCCAGCTACGGCTTCTCCCTGATAGATTGCAGAAGTAATACCCACCAACCCGCCGAAGGAGTGGCCAACTAAATACGGACGAACGAGTGATAGTGATTGGGTAATTTCGGCAATCGCTTGGCTAAGAGCTTCAAACGGCAGTTGCTGAATTTGGGTAAGTCCGTGTGCTGGGAGGTCAATCGAAATACAGCGATACTTCCCAGAGAGACAATCTACAACGCCATCCCATGCTCGAACGTTCGCCGCACCGCCGTGTAAAAACAATATTGAACTCACAGAGTGCCCGACACTTTCGTATGCAAACTGTCCAAATGACGTGCTGACAAAATTTGATTTCAAAAAGACTCCAATAGAACATCAGTGGATGTTGTGAAACTATCATAGCGGTCTGACCAAGGCTGAGTTTACTGGAATAGGTTGCCGCCAAAATATTGTCGGGGAAACCAGGTGGAACCGACAAGATAGCGTCAATTTACCCCATTAACATCACTCCGACCGGTGGTTTTCATGGAGACGAGGGTCCCTGCCCTCCGCCGCGAGTCATCTATACTTTTCTGAAGAGATTGCGCTGTGCAAATCTCTTTTTTGCACCTTGCTAGCAGCTGCAAAAAAACTCAGGGATGTAAATGTTTAAGGCCACTCACACCATAAAGGCACTTATCGCAATTGGTTGCATATTGATTTCATCAGTATCGGTTTGGGCTGCTGAAATTAATCTCATTCAATCGGGTACAACCAGCAGCAACGGCAACGGCGTGGTGACGGTCGATGTGACGAGTGTTGATATGAGTAAGTCGTTTCTGATTTTTCAGACTCGACATAGCAGTAATCGCCCTGCTGGATCAACGGTTCGCGGTGAACTTGCCTCAGCCACACAACTCAAATTCACCCGCGTAACAACGGACTCATCCACCATTAATATCCAGTGGTACCTGGTTGAATATGCCAATGGCGTAGCTGTGCAACGGGGTGATACAACCCAGAGTTCCGCCACAAAAAATGTCACTCTGGGCACTAGTTTAAGTGCTGCATCAAGCGCCTTTCTGTTGTACTCAAAAACCGTTGGCAGTACGGATTCAATTTATAGTGAGGATGACCCGATGCTGGGGCGTATTACCTCCAGTAGCAACATCCAATTCAAAACAGATCTTGCAAACAGCAATCACGCCATACATTGGCAAGTGGTCGAATTCACGGATGGTTCCGTGAACGTGCAAACAGGCACGAACAGTATCACCACCCAAGGACAGTTCTCGGCGAGCAACACCCTTTCGAATTCAGTTGATCTGTCAAAATCGTTCCTTCTGGCGGGTTGGATGTCAGGCGACAGAGAAGAGGACCTTGATGAACGGATGATCACAGCCGCGTTACCAAGCGACAACTCAGTGACCTTTACCCGAACTTTTGCCGGCAGCAAGGATGTAGACGAAATAGCGTTTCAGGTCGTGGAATTTAGTGACGCTACATTGGTACAACGGGGTGAGGTGACCCTAGCGTCGGGGGAAACAACCCGCGACATTACAATTGATAGTGTTGACCCATCAAAATCCATTGCGTTTTCAACGGTTCAAGCGGGGGACGGGCAAAACATGGGGAATGTGGTTTATTTCTCCGATGACATCACGGGTGAAGGCGCCTACACCTTAGCCATTAACTCGGCCACGTCTCTGCGCGTGCAACGTAACAGTAGTAACGCTGCAAGCACGGTAATTTGGCAAGTTGTTAGCCTACCGGGTACAAGTGACGGTGATGACGACTCGAGTTGCATCGCAGCGGACAGTACTTATCCCATTGTGGCAACGGGCGGCATGTTAATCGAATCCGATGTTCGAATGAACGGCAACCAAATCTCCAGCGGAACCAAGACGGCTAATGCGACGGTTGATACCGATGGCGATGTTAGCTACACAAGCGTGCCCATTCCTACTCTTAATCCAGCAACGTTTCCAACTAACTCCTCAACAACAGACATTTCCCACAACAATTCACCTGTGAATACTAGCGGTGAGGCGTACTACCGTAACGTTACCGTGGGTAACGACCAGACCCTGAGCTTTACAGGTGGCGGGACCTATCATTTAGACACCTTGACCATTGGCTTCCTTTCTAAAGTCAGGCTTTCTGCCGGCACATACTTTGTGAACAACCTGGATATGCAGGGCGTCTTTTCGGACATCATCATAGATTCAGGGCCGGTAATATTTCATGTCGGCACACAATTCAATGTGTCTGGCATTGGAGCGGACATCAACGACGATGGCGACGTCGGTGACCTGCAGATCTACCTGCATGACGGTGCCACCATCAATGCCAGCGGCCTGATAGTTGAGCTGAATGCCGTAATCATAGGACCTAACAGCGGCTCAATTTTCTTCGGTGAGGACTTTGAATTTGAGGGCATAGTGCATACCTCAAGCTCCGTTCACATTTCAGAGGATTCCACATTTAAATTGTCCAGCGCCCAACAAACCGAAATTGATAACATTTTTATCTGTGCGGCCAGCGGTAGTAATCTAGACCATTTTGAAATTGATCATGACGGTTCAGGCATCAACTGCTTAAGTGAGATCATCACCATCACAGCGGTGGATGCGACGGGAACAGAAATTGAGGACTACGTGGGGTCCATTACTCTGGACACGCAATCCGGCAATGTTACCTGGAACTTAGAAACGGGCCAAGGCAGCTTTCCAGCGACGACAGATAATGGCGTGGCCACTTACACCTTTGACGATGACGACAATGGCGTCGCTTCATTTAGTTTGAGTTACAAAGAAGGTAGCAGCTCACTTGATATTGATGCCTGGCAAACCTCAGACCCATCACTTAGGGATGATGATTCAGAATCAGCGCTCATATTTAGTCCCAGCGGCTTTACTTTGACCCAAAGCTTGCTCAGCAATCCCCCGCCCCTTGTTATTAATGACCCTATTACCCACCAGACCGCTGGAACTGATTTCCCTGTTCACATCAGCGCCTATGGGCAAACAGACACGGACCCTCTGTGCGGTGTAATTGAAGCCTACACCGGTGATAAGTCTCTAGCATTCTGGTTTGATTACAATAACCCGGGGTCTGGAACCCTTTCACCCACGATCGATTCAATCGGCATTTCATCCAACGAGGGAGGCGCATCGACCCAGATTGTGACTTTTACTAACGGCCAGGCCAGTGTGACCGCAAAATATAAAGATGTCGGTGAAATTCAACTACATACTAAAGATGACACTATCGAAGGCAGTACCAATCAATTTGTGGTCAAACCTGCGACTATTGTCATCACCGATATCAAAACCAATTCTGGGGTAAATAATCCGGCAGCCAATTCTGCTACCGGTGACCGATTTGTTGCAGCTGGAGAAGCATTCAACACAATTGTTGAAGTGCGTGATGCCGAGGGTTCAAGAACGCCTAACTTTGGCAATGAATCAACACCGGAAGGCATTGAACTCATTGCAAGCTCCCTCGTCATTCCTGCTAGCGGCAGAAACGGGTCGGCGAATAATGGCTTTATCGAAAACAATAGCGCCTTTTCTGCCGTTAGCCCGCCGGGCACATTTAGTGGCAATCAGTTTAGCTGGGATGAGTACGGCATCATCAAACTGCAGGCGAGCATTAGCGATGACGACTACCTCGGCGCAGGGGAAGTGACCGGTCCAGAGTCTGGTCATGTGGGTCGTTTTTATCCAGCATCCTATTCTCTACAATCCAGTACCGTCGCCGCAGCATGTAATAGTTTTACTTATATGGATCAGCCAGATCTGGCAATCAGCTATAACCTTGAAGCCCACGGTACAGCTTCTAACAAACTGTTTAACTACGACCAGGTACTACTCGGTTCAGCAGGTGTGAGCAACCCTACCCTGGCAGTAGAAAACAACAACCAGGGCGTAAACTTGAATGGTAGGCTTGTGGTTGGAACGCCGAACTGGATCAATGGTGGATATAGCTATTCAACCCTGAGCGCAACATTTAGCCGCGCCTCGGCTCTCGACGGCCCCTTTGCAAGTTTGTCGGTCGGACTATCTGTGAACGATAGCCTCGACGGTAGAACAATCAACGCCCAGGATATGAATGCCGGGACCGCTACCAATTGCACCGCTGTCGGTGACTGTAATGCAAAAAGTCTGTCGGGAATCACCCAGATGTTTTACGGACGAATGACCGTATCAAATGCCTTTGGCCCGGAAACAAGAGCGTTAGATATACAGATGAACGCCAGCTATTTTGATGGTTCTGACTTTATCGTCAATACGGCGGATAACTGTACGACCTATATTAACTCGAGCGCGACCTTGTCGAACTATCAGGACGGACTCCCGGCGGTCACTGTAATGTCACCCACGACAATTGTGTCGTTGCAATCCGGGCAAACCCTGCAAACTAATCCCCTGTTGATTTCAGCACCCGGGGCGCCCAATACCGGTAGCGTTGACCTGACCTTTGATGCGCCGGCCTGGCTAGAATTCAATTGGCTCGGTACCGGCAATATTGATCCAACTGGCACGGCTTCCTTTGGCCATTTCAGGGGGCACGATAAGGTTATTTATTGGCGTGAGGTGTTGAATTAGACCAGGCCCGGCCCGACAGTAATCAACTGTCACGCGGCTACAGAATCCGTTGCATACAAACCCTTGGCCACCGATCCAGGCCATGGGCGGCTTCACTAAGACGCACTTCCCTTAGCCCCGGCAGGACATTTTCATCGGCGATCACAATAAATCCACATCGCTCATAGTAGGGCGCATTCCAGGGTATATCTCGGAATGTGGTGAGCGTCACGGCATCCATATGTTGTTCTCTTGCCCAGGAGACGGCTTGCTCGATTAAGGATTGACCAATTCTTTTGCCACCATGATCCATATGTACCGAGACCTGCTCAATGTGAGCACGGTTATCAACAATATCCAAAATGATATAAGCGATGGGCAGATCCTGCCCATCAACCGCCACCCAAATTCGCTGCTCGTCACAATAGGTGCCAAGTTCCGTTAGAGACAAGGGCTCGTCCTGGGCAATCTCATCCATATCCCAGTCGCTGAATATTTTGCCCGCCGCCCGTTCTATTTCCTGACAGGCGATAAGGTCGCTAGTAGTTCCTGGTCGAATTTTTGAAGCCAGATTCATATCTTCCATATCAAACGTAAATAGATCGCTAATAGTATTTCGACCAATTATGCAGCCATCGCCTTCTTACAGGCTATACGCTGTTTTAGTCGTGCCAGGTAAGCCGAGGTTTTTGGCTGATCTGATTTTAAAAGCTCGAACCTGTGAGTCAACTCAAGGGAATAGCCCAACATAATATCGGCAGCACTAAAATTCGGTCCCAATATAAATTCGTTGTCGCCAAATGCCTGCTCAACTAAATTCAAGCAACTTTCGATTTTTTCTTTTGCTGTATCAGCCAGAGTCACCTCGCCGCCTTTATCGGCACGGAGCATACGATTGAGCCCAAGGGGTCTGGCTAGTGTGGATTCACTAAACCATGTCCATTGATGATAAAGAGCAGAGTCCTTCGAGCCTGCCCTGGGTCGAAGCCGTTCTGTTCCGTATTGGTCCAGTATGTATTCCATCATGGCGCCCGACTCGAACATGGTTAAACCGTCGTCCTGAAGAATAGGAAGTTTGCCCGCAGGGCTGATTGCTCTCCACTCAACAGAACTCAAGTATTCTTGCGTAAAAGGGATTGTTACAATCTCGAAGGGAAGATCAAGTTCGTAGCACAACCAAATTGGGCGAATCGAACGTGTCCCGGGAGCATGATAGATTTTGAGCATATCAACGTCGCAAGCAATCTTATGTCCACGTACAATACCGCAATTCCCCTATCCTTCCACCCAAGAGCACAATCATGACCGAGTCACTCGTAGGCAACACCATCCAGGAAACCGAGGATGGTTTTTATTTAGACGTCTATGACAATAGAGAAGAGACCATGGAGTTTATGGTGGACCATGAACTTCAGGGCGGCGGACCCACATGGATGGGGTTGATCAAAGCAGCGTTGGAACTAGAGTCACCCCAGACCACAGAACTTATCGATTTTGAAGATGAACCCGAGGTTGTGCTGGTGGTTTCCACCCGGCGCGGACCTCTTGAGGTGGTGAGCAATTACGTCTCAATACTCATGACCGATGAGGATTTTATGCTTCGATGTATCGCCCAGGCCCAAAAAGGTGGATACCTTGCATAGGGAATGGTGTAGCCCTGCGATTTAAGTCAGACATTGAACTATTTGGTTACGAGTTCTAACGTATCTATTAATGAAGCTATGTCCCGTCGAGGACTTTGAGATCTGATGCCTGCCAATAAACGGCTCAAGCACATGGCTGAAAATATTAACCTTGGTCGCTGCTCGGCTGCTGCCGGTATTGGATTTGTCATGGCAATCATCGCTTACGATCCAATTGCTGCGGTTAGATTTGACGGACTGTTTTTTAACAACTTATCACTTGGAGACATTGCCGGCTCCCACGCTTTGATAGTAAAGGGGATAGTTGCCAATCTGTTCGGCCTCTGTTGCGGCTACAGCTGTTACTACTGCGAACAAGAATGGCAGCTGCCCTTCTACATCAATCTGCCACTTTCGATTCTGGGTGGCCTGGTAGCATTGGCTTGCGCCGTATTCTTGCTGGCAACAACAGCTGCCATATTGGCGTTTGTATTTGCAATCTTCGCGCTATTTTTTGGCCCCGGTGATCGCTAGAGGTTAGAAGTGTGCCGTCAGATTGACAAACACTCCGTCCATTTCCAGGTCGATTAACACCGACTCATCAGCGTCGATCGAAAACTGTCGGTAACCAGCTTCGACACCAAATTCAGGAAAGATAAAGTTTTCAGTCTGCCAACCCACCTTTACGTCACCGTCCAGAATGCTGTCACCGGAATAGGAAGCGGCATTCACCTGCCCGCCGATATAGGTACCGGTAAAGGGTAGATTAAATTTGCCCCTGAGATAAATCATAGGCAACAGAACCTCAGCAGATTCACGAACATTATTCAGCTCAACCTCGCCTTCGAGATATCGAGCAGTTAAGCCGAGGTCTAAATCCATGCCCACATCAATCAACTCATAGTACAGAGTCAGGTCTGTATGACTCAGGTCCACGCTGCTCGAAACCGCCTGGCCGATGGTAAAACCGGTACCCTCATAATTAAAGCTTGAGGTGAGTACACCGTTGCCACTCTCTTCGATATTGGTTCTCGCTACCCTGAGATTGGGAATAAACGGCAGCGGGTGCTCGAGGTGCGCGTAAACATAGGTTGAACCGGCGCTTTCAATATTTAACTCAGATTCAATATCGACATTGGTAATCACATCGCCGGAAAAATTTGTGTCCCAATACCCGCCGCCGACAAAAAAACCAAAGGTGTCAGCCTGGGCAACAGTGCTGATACTCAGCAAGAGACAGAATAATATTCGAGCCAAAGGGAATTCCTTATAGTTGGATGCACACATCATAACAAACTCCCCCGCAGGGTTAGCTACTCAGATCACAATTCGAAAATTCAGGTATGGGCTTTACGATATTGGTAAGGAGAGATATCTGCCCATTTTACAAAGGCGCGTCTAAAATTGGTGACCTCGGAATACCCCAGCAGGTCGGAGATTTCCTGCACCGATAACGTTGTGGTTTGCAGATACTCCATCGCAAGCTGCTTTTTGACGTCATCTAATATCTTTTGATAACTGGTGCCCAGTGTTTTTAGGCGTCGACGTAGGGTTCGTGTACCAATCGAGAGGCGATCTGCAATGGCTTCCAGCCGTGGAAACTCTCCCGGTGTGCTCAGCAGCATATGGCAAATACGGGACACCAGATCCGCCTCAATTTCCATTTGCGCCAGCAACTGCCGACAGGCATTTTCACAGCTCTCAGCGGTACTCGAATCGGCTCCCGCCAGGGGCTCCGATAACCATTTTGCGTCGATGCGGTACTCACACTTGGGCTGATCAAATAGCACCTCGCAATCAAAGGCTGCTCTATATTCACTTAAGGCCACCGCCGGCCCATAGTTAAATGCGATTTTTACGGGTTTAAAAGTCTTACCGAGTAGGATTTCTATTAGGGGAGTAATGCCGCGAAATAGATCCTCAACAACAAACCGATTTATGCCACTACCCGCCAACATATGGTCGAGGCGCAGTACCGCTTCATCACCCTCTTCGACAAAACTTAACTCAAACATGGCACCGGCCATCTTGTGATACTTAACCGCAATCTGCACTGCCTTCTCCAGAGTGGCACTGCTCATCATGGCGTACCCGAGCAAGCCAAAATCGGAGATAGAGACATTGGGCGGCAGACGTAACCAAAACCCGGGGTCGTTCACCAGATTGATGGCATTTTCGACCTGCTGGATACGTTGTCTATAACTGACGCGCCACTCATGTTTCGAGAGATCCTCCAGCGTGAGGCCCGTACCCGCAAGAACCGCCTCCGGCGAATAGCCGGCTTGTTCCATGGCGTGGGTCAAGCTGGCAACCATTCCTATAGGGATTACGCGTTTGTCGAGGCTGTAGCTATGAATCATTAAACTGAGGTCATTAAATTAAGATCAGGGTCAGGATTAATACGTCTAGGGGCGTAGTGTCCTGATCTGATCTTAATTGTCAAATATGTTGGTGCCTTTTGTAGCAACTATAACAACTGGCCATCAGAGAAAAGACCCAGGTGAGACAATCAGGCTTGAGTTTGTGTCCCAAGCAAGCGTCGAACGCCAAAGCAGCCCTGCTTCCGGACCTGATCAATGGTTGCTGAGACAAACATGATGGGCAGCCCCATGGCACTGGCAATCAAATTGATCCTGAGGCGATCCTCGTATTGGATTTCGCAGAAGGAATGGGTCACCAGAAAAGCCGCCTCAATAATCTGTTGTTTACCCCGGGTATTAAGATGGTGGTTTTGTGCTCTGAGTTCGCCAAACAAATCCGTCTTACCCAATTCTATGCTGCCGATATCAGCCATGAGATCAGACTCCCGCAACTCGAACCCGGTCACCTTCTTAAAGATGTCACAGGCGAGTTCCAGTTGGTCCTGCATGCCGTAACCAACCAATAAATAGGCAAGTACCCGTTGGACAGAAGGTAACTGTGAAGGCAGAAGCACAGCGCCATCAAACCCAGCGGGAAAGGCGTTCTCACAGAAATCGCAGCGTTCGTAATCGGCGATCTTCTCCAAAGGCAGAATTCTCAAACCAAACAGGCAAAAATAATTGGTTTCTCTGATTCGCTGGAACGGTTTTGATGACTCGCACACAGGGCAGTGCCGGTCCCCTAAAGGAACTGATTCACGTTTAATTCTTTCGCCAAATATGAAAATCACAAACTACCCTGCTTTTGCGTTAGATCTACTCTTAGCCTAGCGGTTACAAATTGAACCGCAACTGAACACCGCCCATTTCGACACAATTATCTACCCATTCCAATCCAAGGGTCTGGCAGGCCTGGGTAACGGCAGGTAGATCACAACCAGCAAAACTCAACCCCGAGACGCCGTCTCCTCGACCATCACTTGCCTCCTTGAAAATGATCTCACTTCTATCCATTTCCAAGCGCCGACCATTGAATGGAACTTTGAGTACTTCACTCCAGCGGGCAGCCATGGCATCAGGATCCGCCGCTTGAAGCGTGACCCCGTCGATGTAGCCGACATTTCTCGAACGGCGTTCTTCCCAGTTTGGGCCCGCCCATTTCCAGGACTCAACCGGCGTCATCTGATCCAGAGACACAATCGCCCCACCAATATCCCGCGGATGCATGTGGAATGCCTTAGCCTCGGGCGAATCCACCTCCCAGACCTTTCGTACCTTAAGACGATTGATATGTTCATGGTACTCAGCGATATCCTCTACCTGGAGAATGACCATATAACCACCGTCTCCGCCTCGCCTCTCTATTAACCGCCCGGCGGTAGTACCCGGTTGGGTCGGTACCACAATCTCAAGAAAAGTATCCCCGACCGCCATGACTGAATTTTTGAGACCAAATTCCCCTACGCCCTTATCGGCAAAATCAGCATCAAGACCCAATAGTGTGAAAAATTGTGTCCGAACGGTCTCGAGCTGTCCCGCCACCAGGGCAATTTGTCTTACGCGCATCAGGATTAATCCAATTTGTTAAATGGTTGAGATACTATGTGGCGACCTTACAAGGAGTTCAACATGAAATTATTGATGACCTGTCTTCTGGCACTCATGGTACTGCCAGCGAGCGCCGCGGACACAGATATAACAACCGACAAAATTGACGCTGCGATCAAAGATGAACGGCGCACAGAAGCCGATATGGCCCGGGATAAAAATCGCCGTCCCCTTGAGACGCTGCAGTTCTTCGGCCTCAAGCATGATATGAAAGTCCTCGAACTCCTGCCCGGCGGCGGCTGGTATACGAGCATTCTAGGGCCAGTGCTGGAAGAAAAAGGCAAATTATACGTCTCCATCGGCGCTGATCGAGTCGCGGCTGCCGTCAAAGACAAGCCCGGATTTGGCAGCGTTGAAATGATTCCCTTTGATCGGTCAAATTTCTCCCGCGCGGATGGCGAAAGAAGAATGACGGTTCCAGAATTCAGTTTTGGCGTACGCAAGCTCGATATGGTGCTAACTTTCCGCAACATGCACAACTTTACCGCTGAAGGTCGAAAACATATGGACGATGCAGTATTCGAAGCCCTTAAATCTGGCGGTATTTATGGCGTTGTCGACCACACCCGGCGCCATATGTCCGCGGACTATGATGAGTCCTGGCGTCGAATGGACCCCGTTGAGGTCATCAAAGAAGTCCAGGCGGCAGGATTTGAACTTGTCGATTTCAGCAACCTGCACTACCGTCCAGACGACGAGTTGCGCTATGAAGTCGGACGCAAAAGCGTGACAGGTAATACCGATAGATTCACACTGATGTTTAGGAAGCCATAAACCAGGGAAGCTATTGATTATTCGAAGCTTAAACAAAGCTTCCAGAAGAACAACTGCTTTAAGCACCTGACAGGGGGCGGATTACGCTATACAATCCGCCCCTTTTTTAGGACTCTCCTTTTTTAGGATCAGGTGTTTACCATGCAGAAAACCTCTCTCGACAAGTCAAAAATTAAAATCTTGTTGCTGGAAGGCGTTCACCAGTCCGCGGTCGAAATCTTTGAAGCCAACGGTTATCAAAATATCGAACAGCACAAGGGCGCGATCTCAGAAGCCGAGCTGCTGAAAATCATTTCAAGTGTTCATATTTTGGGTATTCGATCCCGTACCCAGGTAAATCAAGCGGTGCTTGCTAAAGCACAACGCCTAATCGCCCTTGGTTGTTTCTGTATTGGCACTAATCAGGTAGATCTCGATGCGGCCATGGCAAATGGTACTACCGTATTCAACGCCCCCTACTCCAACACCCGAAGCGTGGCAGAACTGGTGATCGCCGAGGCGATACTATTGCTCAGGGGCATCCCCGAAAAAAATGCTAAAGCTCATATCGGCGAATGGCTAAAAACCGCCAAAGATTCATTTGAAATTCGTGGTAAAACCCTTGGTATTGTCGGTTACGGCAACATTGGATCACAGGTTAGCGTCCTAGCGGAATCGTTAGGAATGAAAGTTATTTTCCAGGATGCCATCACACGATTACCAATGGGCAATGCCGAGCAGTGCAAAACCCTTGAAGAACTTTTAGCAAAGAGTGATATCGTCACCTTGCATGTGCCCCAGGATGACACCACAAAAAACATGATGGGTCGCAAACAGTTTTCACAAATGAAACCTGGCGCTGTATTTATTAACGCTTCACGGGGAACCGTCGTCGATATTGACGCCCTGGCTGATGCCCTCGAAAGCAAGCAACTGATCGGTGCCGCCATCGATGTGTTCCCAGTAGAGCCCAAGTCCATTGATGATGAGTTTGTTTCGCCACTGCGAAAATTCGACAATTGTATTTTGACGCCCCATGTTGGCGGTAGCACCATGGAGGCTCAGGAAAAAATCGGCGAAGAAGTTGCACAAAAGCTGATTAAGTTCTCCGACAATGGCTCCACACTTTCGAGCGTCAATTTCCCAGAGGTATCGCTACCGGCCCACCCCAACAGTCATCGGTTGTTACACATTCATGAAAACACCCCGGGCATCCTGTCTCAGATCAATCAATTCTTTTCTGACAAGGGCATCAACATCCGGGCTCAATATTTACAGACCAATAACAATGTTGGTTACGTCGTGACTGATATTGACCAGGAATATGGCCAATTGGTACTGAATCACCTGAACAGCATCGAAGGCACTATTAAGGCGCGTATTCTATTTTAGTTTCCGAACAACGCTGATTTTAGGTAAGTGGAAGGGCTGATGGCTCGGACAGTAATTGGAATAAATTGGTAGGGATCTGCTTAACCGATTTTATCTTGTCCGGTCTGGAGCCTGACCAGTTCTTCAATTAGTTCTTCGGGGCAACAACGGGATCTGAAATCCACATCTGAAAATTGAAAACAAACGGTCCTATCTTGAGCAACAATATAGGTCGCAGGAATTGGCAGGTTCCAACCTCCGGATTCAGAGCTTCCATCCAGATCTACATCCCATTCTGAAAGCAGTGCTTTTTCTTCCTCCGCTAGCTCATAAACAATATTGAACGACCGTGCGATCTGATTCTGCTTGTCGAAAATAAACTGCACCGGACTATGGTCACTTTCGTTGGTGTTCGCCGCCTGGGGAGATATTGCCAGATAGTGACTGCCCGCCGCATCGAGTTCCGTGCGAATCAATTCCAAGGCTTCCAACTCGGTCTTGCAGAACATGCACCAGAAGCCGCGAAAGAAATTGAGGACAACCGGGCCGGTTTCGAGCAATTGATACAGACTTTGTTGATTGTTGTCTCGATCAATAAAATGAAAATTGGGCGCTGTCTCGCCGGCCTGCAATGTTTTCTGCAGCATGCCGCTTCGACGTAACCTTGCCGTTGCCCGGGTCAGCACTGCAAGCTGAGGTGTAGGCAATTGATCACAACTTGCTGACCGAAGCTTTGCTAACCTATCCAAAAATGACTGTTCAGTCATATATTCTCAATTGAAGTCCCAGCGACTTTAAAATCAGGAGCCAATATATTATATTCACCCAGCTTTGTTAAGCAGCAAATAATTTATGGGCTTTATGCGCAGTGCGAATAGGTCCTCTTAAGTATGGACACACCCTGTGGATAGACTTACCGCAATGAACATGTTCATCCGCGTGGTGGAAACCGGCAGTTTTTCCGCCGTTGCCAAGGAGATGAACAGCACCCAGCCCACCATCAGCAAAAATGTTGCTGAACTAGAGTCCTGGCTGGGGGCAAAGTTACTCAATCGTAGTACCCGAAGTTTGCGTCTGACCGAGACCGGCACCGACTACTACGAACGATGTGTTGCAATCCTGCAGGATGTTGAAGAGGCAGAACAAGTTGTTGGCCAACTACAAACCCAGCCCAAAGGTTTGATCCGCGTCAGCGCAGTAGTGGCCTTTGGTCGCCTGCATGTGGTCCCAAGACTGGATAAGTTTTTCAGCCAGTACCCAGAGATCAAAGTGGATGTCCGGCTCAATGATCGAGTGATCGATCTGGTTGAAGAAGGCGTAGACGTGGCTTTTCGTATGGGAGAACTGGCCGACTCGAGCTTGATTGCCAAAAAACTCTGTAATAGCCCAGTCGTCACAGTTGCCTCTCCCGGGTACCTTAAAAAGTTTGGTTTACCCGCCCATCCAAGAGACCTACGGGACCACAATTATTTGGTTTATTCCGATGGCGGTCGCCGGGCTGAAATTCAATTCCAAGAGGAAGGCGAAGCGTTTTTTGTACGTGCTGAAGGTAACTTCAAAACCAACAATAGCGAGGCGATGCGCACAGCTCTGGAATCAGGCATTGGGATTACCCGGGCGCCGAGATGGCTTGTCGGTGACTTGATTTCCAGTGGCGCACTGATTCCAGTGCTCGAATCTTTCCAACCAGGTCCACTGGATATCTATGCCGTGTATCCACCGGGCCGACATCTACCGTCCAAAGTCCGGACGTTTATTGACCACTTTGCGCTCGAATTTAAAAATTGCAGCAGTATCGGCGGCTGTTAGTTAATAAGTCGCTCGACAAAAGCCTGCAAAGTTTCGTTGGTTGCAACCGGGGTTATATCCACTGAGTGGGCAACCACGGACACAACAACTACCCAGGCGCTGACCAGCGCCACCGTTATATAGTTAAACAGGCGTGGGCGAGTTGGTTCGCTTGCACAGATACACATGACATTATTCCTCCAAGATGGGCGGAATTATATATGCGATATTTCCGGGAACAACATCCAGGTATTGAATATATTGGATTCAAATATGGAATAGACAGTCAAAATTACTCTATGGAATATAGATATTCCTGATTACTTATTCGAATTCCTTCACAAGTAAACTCACTCTTTTGGACCCACCCTCAGTTTCCTGTTGCCCGACCTCAATGAACCCACGCTGCGCGTGAAATGCCAGGGACGCAGGATTAGGCGGTTGCAGATTTACCTCACAGCAAATCCGCTCTAATCCGCCACGTTGAGCGGAGTCAAATAGATCATCGTAAAGCATTGACGCAAGCCCCAGACCTCGACTCTCCTCCGCGACAACCACCCGGTCGACATAGGCAAACTGCCCATAGTGATCGGAAAACCAACGGTAGTTCAGGCTCTGATAATGTTGACCCGGTGTTAAGACCACCAAAAAACCTAGCATGCGGTCATCCAACGTAACTTTCTGGCAGGACCAGGCCTGTTCAGTTAACGCTGCTAACGCACTGTCATCCAGTGCGTTGACATGGGGCACGGCAAGATTGTTGAGCTTCAAGAAAGCCGGAAAATCTGCTGCGGTGATCGATTCTAAAACTGTCGGCATCTCTAGAACTTATACAGTAGAGTCACGGCGGTTTCGGTGTCTGTTTTGTCCCTTCCAGCCGGTACCTCTGAAGTGTTCTTAATGTACAGTGCCAGTTTCAAGGCGATGTTATTTAAAACGTCGGCGGTAAGAGAGGTTTCAGAACGGCTAATCGTCGCAAAGTCACCAATCTGTGCACTCAAACTCTGTTTGAATGTTGCATTTTCACTTACCTTCCAGACATAGTCCGCCGCCAGCCGAATAATCAACTCATCCTCACTGCCACCGGTTTCTATTTCGGATTGCCGATAACCAAGACCAACGGAACCCTTTAGCTTGTGTATATCGCTGGTTATAAACTGACGGCTGTAACCGGCTGTCAGATCAACCTGATAGTCGTAACCGCTGAACTTGTCATCTTCATAGGCAACACGACCAAAGATTGAAGCTATCTCCGACAGCTTGCGGTCGAGCTGGTAAACCCCATAGTTTTTCTGGGCTGTTTTTTGATCGTCCGTTGTACTGTTTAGAACGTCCAGCTTGAAGGTATTAACGTAAAGCTCACCATTTCGAATTGCTTCACCGCGAAATTTAAAATTGGATTCGTCCGTATTACCTGTTGAGTAAACCGCACCGACTTCCACTTCACTTGACCATATGCTGTCTTCTGACGCAGCGAACACTTCACAGGACAGCACTAACAGTGCCAAGCAAGGCAAAACTCGCCGATTAATCCTATTCATTACCTACTCCTAAAAATTTTCGGCGCGAGTATACCAAGCCCATTGTGCGATGCACCTTAACCGGACAATTTAATACAAAAAACCCAGTGTTCATCGGCACCGCGTTGTCTTAAGCTAATGAATCAAGGGGGAGTTTATGGGTTTGATCCAAATACCGCGTATCAAAGTACTCTTGGCAGTGCTGATTTTTGCCACACCCCCCCTGCAGGCCGCGAACCAGGCGGACGCAATCAAGATCATCGATGAAATGGAAGCTATTTATCGCGGTGAAAGCAGCCGCGCCGACATCACGATGATTGTCCAAACTCCCCAGTACCAGCGGGAAATGAAAATGACTTCCAGCGCAATTGGTGAGGAACAGTCATTCATTAGAATTTTATCGCCAAAAAAAGACCGCGGTATCGCAACCTTGAAGCTTGATGAGGAAATGTGGAACTACTTTCCAAAAATCAACAAGGTTATCAAAGTCCCACCCTCGATGATGATGGGCTCATGGATGGGCAGTGATTTCACAAACGACGACCTCGTCAAACAAACTACCTTAACCGACGAATACGACCTGACACTCAATGAAACCGACACCGAGTACACCATTACACTTGTACCCAAAGCTCAGACGGTAACGGTCTGGGGCAAGATTGAATATGTCGTGAACCGAATGGAGATGGTGCCCGTTGCGCAGAATTTTTACGATGATCGGGGCGAACTCATTCGCACCCTGGCCTTTTCGGAACTAAAACAATTTGGCAATCACAGGGTGCCAAGCCGCCTGGAAATGATTCCGCTGAATAAAGCAGGACACAAAACCATCATCATTTACGACAATCTGGTATTTGACCCTGAGGATGTAGACCCATCGGTTTTTACACTACGAAATCTGAAGTCTCGGTTTTAGGCGCATTCCTTGCTACTCAAACTCGCCTTTAGGAACATTTTTCGTCAACGCCGTAGAAGTGCACTCACGGCCTTAAGCATCGGCGGCGGGTACATTCTCTGCGCCCTCTCCTTTTCATTGATCGAAGGGAGCTACAACAATCTTATTGAACTCTTTACCCTGACTAAAACCGGGCACGTCCAAATTCACCAGGGCAACTATCTAAAGCGGCCCAAGATACATAAGGCCATCGACAACTACGCAGCGGTGGGGCAGAAGTTAGATCAGCTTGAAGAGATTAAAAGTTACTCTTTTCGAGTGTTTGCGCCAGCCCTTGCCTACTCCGATGAGGGTAATCACCCCGCCCAGGTCATTGGTATTGATCCTGATCGTGAGCAAACTACCACGCTCGTTAAGGAAAAAGTAACCGCCGGTCATTACTTAACTGACCAACCGGACGATGACGGATATTTCCAAGCAATGATTGGTAGCGGCATTGCAGAGTCACTTGAGATAGGGCTGGGTGATGACTTAATCCTAATTTCAGAAGGTGCTGATGGTTCAATCGCCAACGATGTATTTAAGGTGGGAGCCATTGTGGGTGATCGAAACAGTGTGGATAAAGGCAATGTCTATCTACCCCTTAATGCAGCCCAAACCTTTCTTGCCTTAGAAGGCAGGGTTCACGAAGTTGTTCTGACCCTTGATAGCTACAAAGAATCCGAGTCTTTTGCAAAAAGGCTGCAACCGGGACTCTCTTCACTACCCGTAGCGCCTGACCTCACGATTTCTACCTGGCAACAGGTCGAAGTGGATTTCTACAAGTCGATGCAATCCGACAAACAAGGCAATCATGTCACCCTCGGGATCATTTTGTTTATTGTTTTTATTGGCGTGTTGAATACGGTTTTGATGTCGGTTCTGGAGCGTACCCGGGAGTTCGGTGTACTCAAAGCAATTGGTAGTCGACCGGGTACAATCTTGAGTCTGGTTGCCATGGAAACCACCCTCCTAGCGACAATGAGTGTCATTGTGTCCTTTGTGATTGCATTGCCGGTCATGTACTGGATGACCCACGTCGGATTTGCACTCTCGGAACCCATCGATGTTGGCGGCATTGCATTCAGCGCATTTCGGGGAGAAATGTCAGTCCCAGTGTTTGGCATTCCCTTCCTGTTGTTAATCAGCTTTGCCCTGTTGATCAGCATTCCACCGGGCATCAGAGCAGCCAAAATTTCGCCTACTCAAGCAATGAGTAGCCATTAATGTTGACCCTCAAACTTGCCATCCGAAACCTACTGCGGAATACCAGACGAACGATCCTCACCGTCATGTTGATTGGATTCAGCCTCACCGCGTTGATCCTCGCGGATGCTTTGACCCTTGGCATGTTGGATATCCTGGTGAACTCCGTGACAAAAAATGTTGTTGGAGAAGCCCAGATACATAAACCCGGCTTTCGGCAAAACCTGGATGTCGATTTGTATTTGTCAGAGACTGAGAAAATCCGCGACAGCCTGGATCAAGATCCAACCATTGCCGCTTATAGTGAGCGCGTCATCAGCGGCGGCATGATGTCGTCCAGTTACAATGTTGCCACGGGCCTGATGTATGGCATTAATGCTGATGCTGAAGGACAGGTGACCCAGCTACCTGACGCTATCGTTGAGGGCACATATCTAACGGGTACCCAGGGTGAAATTCTCATTGGTAATGAGCTCGCAGATCTCCTAGAAATAACCCTTGGCGATCGACTCGTGATCACCCTGAGCGAAGCGAACAGCGGAGAACTTGCCCAGGCACTGTTCCGGGTCTCGGGTATTTTCCATTTTGGTATTGAGGGGGTTGATACGGGTCTTGTTTTCGCGAACCTCAGACAAGCTCGGAGTGTGATTGGACTTAGTGACCAACAAAGTCACGAATTTGCGCTCAGGTTTACCGATCCATCACTGGCCACAATGCCCGGCACCCAGGTCTACCGGCAACTCAATACTGACAATATTGAAACCTTGAACTGGCTTGAACTGAACAAACCTATTGCCTCGATTATCGAAATGTCTGGGCTAAGTTCAGTCATTATCGGATCAATTTTGTTTATTCTAGCGGGCTTAGGTGTCATCAATTCGATGTTTATGTCGATCTATGAACGACTCTACGAATTCGGCGTAGTGAAAGCGTTAGGCGCCAGACCGGCGCGATTAGCGGCGCTGATTTTACTCGAGGCGCTGCTAATTGCCCTGATTAGTTGTCTTGCAGGTATGACCTTAGGCTATCTACTGGGTAGCTACGCCGCAGAAAACGGAGTGCCGATGGGCGAGTTTCAAGTATCTGGGATCGCAATCGACAATAGAGTCCTATTGCGGTTAGAACTCTATCAATTCATTCAGTATCCCCTCTTTGTTATTTGCCTAACGGTCGTAGCAGCCCTTTACCCTGCCCGATTTGCTGCTCGAATTATCCCCACCGAAGCCCTTCAGCGGAGCTTGTAATCTATGGCCGCACTTATTGAAACTGAAAATTTGTGTCGATACTTTTATCAGTCCGATGACATCGTGGTGAAAGCCGTTGATGACATCAGTATTCATATTGAACCCGGTGAATTCACCGCGATTATTGGACCGTCCGGTTCGGGAAAAACGACTCTGCTGCATCTGATTGGCGGTCTTGATACTCCAACGTCAGGGGAAGTCAGCTTGAGTGGTCACAGGATCTCTGGCATGTCAGCCGGTCAACTGTCTGACTTTCGGCGAGACCATATTGGCTTTGTTTTCCAGGCCTATAACCTGATACCGGTACTATCCGCTGAAGAGAATATTGAATACATCATGCTATTACAGGGTGTGGACGCCGCCACCCGTAAAGCCAGGGTCGCCGAAACATTAAGGCAGGTGGACTTGAGTGACTATGCTTCGAGGCGCCCGGCAAAATTGTCCGGTGGACAACAACAAAGGGTCGCGGTTGCCCGGGCCATGGCTTCCCACCCCGACATTATTCTCGCGGATGAGCCCACCGCAAACTTGGATTCCAAAACAGGTATTGCCCTGTTGGATGTGATGAAGGAGTTAAATGAAACCCTGGGAATGACTTTTGTCTTCTCGACCCACGATGAAAAGATCATGAAACGTGCCAGCCGACTCATTCACATAGAAGATGGTCGCGTCCATAAGGACGAAAGAAAGTCTTCGTGAAAAAGCTCTACTGTTTTTTTCTGCTGGTATTTCTATTGCACCTGGGTCACGCCCAGGCTGATAGCCGATTCTCAGGCTATCTGAAAAACTACAGCCTGGTTCAGGACAAAATCGACTTCACCGGCTTTCAGGCAGACACCTTCTACTCAAGCCAATTCAGCGGTCGCGCCATGCTGGATGTGATCGAAAGCCGCTATTCAATTCAGCTTCACTACGAACTGGGCCGGGACTTCAACTCGAGCAAAGCAGGAGTACCTGGCACACCCTTCTCCAGTGGGAACTCGTACCGACTCACTGATATCACTTCAACTCCTGGGGAAAACAACGGTAAGAGTATCAATCATCAGAACCTCGACCGACTTAACCTTCGGCTTAGTCTAGAAGCCGGCGACCTGACAATTGGCCGCCAACCGATAACATTTGGCGCCGCCCGAATCATTAACCCAACCGATGTATTCTTACCCTTTGAGGTTCAGACACTCAATACAGAATACCGGGCAGGCATTGATGCCATCAGATTTCAACGACCGGTAGGACAACTTTCGGAACTTGACCTCGGCGTGGTTCTGGGTGATGACGGTAGTGACAACTCAGCTGCTTTCGTGCGCCTAAAATCGAACATTGCCGGCAGCGATATTGAATTCACCGCAATTCGGTTTAGCAGGCAACAACTCATTGGTTTTGGTATTGAGACTACCCTCGGACCTTTTGGTGCCTGGCTCGAAACCGCTACAGTTTCTGGAGATGAGCGCTACAACAGAACCTCCCTGGGTCTCGATTATGGGTTCAGCGAAAACTGGTTCGCAATGGTTGAATATCACTACAACGGCGCTGGATCAAAGCATCCAAATGAGTATCTGGGTTTGATTAATACCTCACCTTTTCAGGCAGGCGGTGTATTTCTCCTGGGCAACCATTACCTAATTCCCTCCTTAAGCTGGCAGATCTCACCGCTCACAACGGCATCCTTTCAAATGCTTAGAAATTTGGACGATGGATCTAGTTTTTTTAACCTATCCTCTGACTTTAGTCTCAGTGAGAATCTGTACCTTGGGGTAAGTATTTTTGGATTTAGTGGCAAGGAACCCTCGCTACCCAATTTGGAATCAGAATACGGCGCAAACCCCAACCGGTTTATTGTGAGTTTACGTTACTACTTCTAGGGCTATAGCTGTTGGGTGTAACTGTTGGTTCTTGGGATTCGCTTTCTGGCGCTTATTTTGATTGCGAAATCAGCTTATCTCGTACCGACTGTGGCAGCAGGTTATTAATCACACGTTCCGTTGCGGTAATTTCGCTTCCTATCGGCTCAGACACAATGGTTTCAGAGACCTTATCCATTGTTGCCTTCGCCTTGCCGATCCAAAGTCCCCGGGCCTGATCTAATGCCACCATACCTCGGGTCACCGCAGCTTTACGGCCTGCCATTTGATCGGATATCGCAAGTGCTTCGGAAAACATTTGTTCAGCTCGATCGGGTTGCCGTAATCTGAGGTGCAGACGCGCAAACTGACTCAGGATCAACGCCCGTTCACTGGGGTCTTCAATCTCTTCTGGTCTCGGCGAGAACTCGCTAATCAGGGCAATAGCTTTGCGTTCATTGCCATCGTGGGCAACCCGACTGACGAGGCGAATCGCCAGTCGATATCGGGCCGCCGATGAATCAATTTGCGCCATGAGCGCCTGGCCTTGATAAATTTCACCTTGATCAATTGACCATGCAGCTAACTCTACGATTAATTTCTGCCGAGCAGACCCGCTCGCGGAGTTCCGCACCGATTGCAACGCGCCGGCCATATCACCCATATAAAGTTGGGCCGCTGCAATGTCAAAAAATGCCGGCGTACGCTCTTGGGTTTTCAGCTCGGTGGCGGCAAGAATTTGTGCTTCGGCTATGATCTCACCGGCCAGGGTAAGATTGCGGGCATCATAATATCGCTGGGCGATGCTACTAAATGCAGAAATGCGCGCGCCGACGGAGGTGATACTACCCGCTTCTTTCATTGCCTGGTTAAATAAGATCCGCGCCCTAGACACATTGATGGTGCCTAGATGAGCAACCGCAAGCCGAGCGATCACTGCAGCACGATCACCAGGATCTTCGGCATCGTCGGCGATGCTCTCAACCCTGGTGAAGATACCGTAAGGTTGATCCGGGACACCTGCTAACTCCAGGCTAACGCCCAGCCGCAACCAGAACTTCGCGCGCAGATCTAGACTCTCAATATGGCTCATCTCATTCGACAATCGCGCCATCATCAATTTTAAATCCGCATCGGGGTCTTTTCCTACCAGATGCTCAATTTCCCAGATTAGGCCTTCAATTTTCAGACTCGGATTCTTGATTACCTGGTCTAACTCACCGGCCTGGCCCATTTGCCCTTCGAATAAAAAATCTCTGACATGACTCAGTAGATAGGCGTCCCATTCCAGATCTCTAGATAACGACTTCATTAGGCCAACAACCTTAGAGCCATCCAATTTATCAATTTGGTCCACGAGAATGTCTGGACCGTTGGGGTTTTTAGAATCAGGGATTTGAATTTTATGGGACAGAACATCTAGTACCTGTTCCTGGCCGTGAATGACTTCACCGCGCCTAATCTCGCCTAGCTGTTCATCGGATATTTGGTCAATGCCAGGCAAACCCTTGACGCCGCCGAGGGTATCTCGGTTCACAGCAACCGGCGCCGGTTCGCCCAGCCCGCCTGGGGTTGTGACTTTCAGATCGGGACCCGCATTAGCTTGTTGCATAAACTGCTCGTTACTGGCCCCTTTCATCATCTGTTCTGTGGCTTTGGTTAACACCGCCGCATTAATTTGTTGACCGCCAAGTAGTTGGGTCACCGCTGCTAGTTCATCAACGACCGCCTGATTGCCTGAAAGCTGTAAACCAACAGCATCAGCAATTGCTGGCGCCATCATTTGAATCTCTTCACTTGCGGGTCCCGAGGCAATCTCAGCCTGCTTGGCCGAATCAATATAATCCGAGACAAAAAAGCTGATTGCGGAACTCAGCGTAATCAACAAAATGCCAATGCTGGCTGAAATTGAAACCGGCCTGGCGGAAAACACTTGCCATAGTTTACCGGGGGGTTTAATCCCAAGTTCCTTCATGATCTCAGCTTCGAGCCGCTTTAGTTCCGCCAGTTCATCCTTTTTGCGTTGTTCATCGCTGCTGGCATCATCCTTAAATCGAGCATCACGTAGGAGTCGCCGCCTGATTTCTGCTTTCTTGCGCTCTTCTTCCTGACGTTCCGCCCACTTAGCCATGACCAGATCACATTTGGGGCACTGCTCATAGGTTTCGCCGGGCGCCAATTCCTCTTCATGCTCACAGGCTGGACAAAAGAACAATTCAACATTGGTGGGCTTCGGAACGAGGGAAAGAGAACCTTTACCATCGCTACCGCTGGGCTGCATATTGCAGTTACCGCCGCAGGCTAAAATCGCTTGCATGTAACGGTCAGCGACGTCGGAAGCAACTTCTTTTAATAGTAGGGTAGGCTTACCAGAGGCAAACCAGCTGTCCACTTTAGCTGCATCAATCTTCAATTTCAGCGCGAGTTGGATCTTGACTTCGGTTTCATCCTCGCCTGGCTTGATGGTCGGAAAAAAGATGAGATTGTAGAGCTCGCTCATGCCTTTTGGTTGATTTTAATTATGAGGCGGTATCTTACCGATAGTCCCTATATGATGCCACGGGTCGGGAAACTTCCCTCGCCTACCATCAAGCCCCTAATATGTTCCGTTGAGGAGGCAATATGGCAACCGACAACACCAAACAGCTAGGCAATATTCACCTGCCCCGATCTTTTGCAGCGCGCTCTGAGGAGGACAAGCTCTTCTACACCACGGCGCTACAGTGGTTCTTATATCCCACCTGGACCATAGATGAAGCTGCAAACCTGCTTTCTGGTTGCCTCCCAAAGCGCGAGATGCTCCAGCCAGGTAAACTTAACGAAGCACTGGATCAAAAGGTCATCGAGACAGAAAATCTCATTCGGCGTGAACTGGGAAAATCCATCGACTCCCTGAGCAGCAAGAAGTATTTTGCGCCAATCCAGGTTTCTCGGGATCAATTGATGGACTGGGCGTTAACTCAGAAACCGCCGCTGCCGAAAATCCTCCAGTCCGCTTATGAAGCGCACCGCGAACAGGAAAAAAAACCTCGATATTCGACACCCTGCCTGGAAGCTATCGAATGGACTTCAGAGCAATACTGGCACGACGTTGACTACCGGGACCCGCCTACCAAAGGTGAAATAATCCAGGCACTGCTACAGCGGTTCCCGGACCTGGACCATGAAGAATGCATCATGGTTGAGTACGTTTGCCGGCATCCCATCGCACGGGAGCCATACCTTCAGGAGTGATGGCTCTAGTTGGTTATGCCTTCAAGAATTTTTTCGTATTCTCCGTCGACGGGCTCCCAGAGTTCAATGCGCATACCTTCAGGGTCTCGGATGTGAACAAATTTTCCATAATCCTCAACCGTAACTTCATCTAATATTTCGACCCCTGCTTCACGCAGGCTAGCCAATAAAGAATCCAGGTCATCAACCCGGTAGTTGACCATAAACTCCCCTTCGAAATAGGTGGTGTCAGACTTGAACGGACTCCACTGACTGTAGCCCATTAAATCGGGGTTATCGGCATGGCGCCAGGCAAAACTGGTGCCATATTCGTCGGTATTCAAACCAAGATGCTGTTGATACCAATCCCGCTGAGCAGCCGGATCTTTACTGCGGAAGAAGATGCCGCCAATCGCTTTGACCTTTCCCATGAGGTGTCTCCAGTATTCACTGGAGTCAGGCTACCACAAGTTTTAGCCCCGTGAGCCCATATGGAAGAGCCAATATCCCTCTGGTACGGGGCCAGGCTCTCCCTCGTCGTACTTTTGCAGGCGAAAACGCCAGGCTCGCTCAATCGCCACCGGGTCGTGCATCCGAGTTGCTTTGACGGGATAAACCTTTGGACCTATCCGAACCCGGGCCAGGGGATTTGTTTCGATCACGGAGGACCATGTCTTACCTGCACAATCCTGGCAACCGATAAATAACTGCTTACCCACCGCCCAACAATTTACGGTTACCGAATGGACCTTGTCCCCGGTCACCTCTAGCGCACAACGATTTTCATCCTGGACAAACCGAAAGTCGGTAATTCGCCCGCTGACTTCCGGATCGCTCAGTTGTCCACCGGCAATGGGACCACAGGGCCCAAAGCCAAAAATAACTGGCAGGACCAGAACAATGAGTGCGCGTAACTTATGGTGCGTCATGAACTAAATAACCTTTTCAAAAATATGCAGCCCCTACGGTGACTGCAAGGGTAATACCAATCACCGTGAGTAACAATTTTGTCAGTAACCGATCCACATGGCCTCCCCTTTTTGAAGGACGAGATATAACCATTACGTTAGCAAATTCTGAAACCCGACTCCGCCCTGATTCGATCACTGCACAATAATCAGGGACGAACAACATCTATAGAAGACCAAAAGGCGCGAATGATCGCCGATTTTTCCAGTTGTCTGGGCCGGGTACAAAAACCCACATGGAATTCCCCAAAGGGACCGGAAGCCACAACTTCAACCCGGTCCTTCAAGCTGCTGTTTTCCCATACCAGTTGGGGGACAAAACCGATGCCACAGCCCAGAGCAACCAGAGAAAGAATGGCCTCATTGCCGTCTACCTCGGAATAGACCTCTGGAACCACACCTTCACTTCTGACCCAGCTGTCGATCTTGTCACGTACCTGGCCAAAACCTGGCAACACCATTGGAATCCCGCCCCAATTGGGTGGTTCTCCCAAAAGATCGGCAACCTCTCGAGTGGCGACTGCAACAATTGGTGTGCTGGTGACCACCTTCTTGATTAACGTTGGATCATCATCCATGGATACCGAGGCAACCACGACATCAGCACCTTCATTCAAGCGCTGTAGCGCATCAATTGCATAACCCGTTTCCAACTGGATATGTATATCCGGGTAGTCCATCCTAAATCGAGACAACACATTCGGTAAGATGCTCATGCTGGCAGTGACTGAAGCAAACAGCGTGAGTCTGCCCTTTAGTTGGGCATTGGCCTCCTGCATTTCTCGCTTAAGTTCGTCCCAGCCGGCCACAACCTCCATCGCATAAGCACGCAGTTGTTGGCCTTGTTCTGTCAGTTGAACTGAGCGATTGTCCCGCAGCAACAGCGGGTAACCTGCGCTTGCTTCCAAACGTTGGATAAGCCGGCTCAGGGCAGAGGGGCTCAGATGAAACTCGGCGCTCGTCTTGCCAAAATGTAAGTGTCGGCACAAACCGAGAAAAACTCTGAGTGCTTGAATGTCCATTATTCGATTGCCATTATCCGATTGCACAGAAGCACGATTGCACCGAAGAACAATTGCCGGGGCATCAAACCGGTCCGATTAAGGTCTAAAACAATCCCTCGGTTCATGCTCTAGGCTTCATTTTAAAACATGGCCTTAATTTTTGTGACCAACCATACAACCCAACCAAGCATGGCAATGCCCATTGCCGCAAAGAACAAAATAAATTTGGCTGGCGTCAGTATCGCTTTCCAATCCAGGAGATCTACGGTGCCGAGTAGCCCCAGGACCTGAACCACACCCTCAATAAGATCAACGGGAATCACGGTAAAAGCTGGGAGTGCAAGATACAACCCAAAACGCCCGAAGAAACACAGCGCGGTTCCTGCAAAGAACAATCCATATGCCAGCGGGTAAGCAACATCTACTACCGCGGTAGTCCAGACATGGACCATGATTTGCTCTTGAGTGAAACTGCCAATCAATCCTCTTGAATCCGAGGGGGATGTAATGCTGTCGAGTAAGGTTAGCCCCCACTGTTCGCGAATCAGGCTAAAGGAATAGGTTAACAACAGAGTTAAGACAAACAATACCCAGAGTACGAGGGGTCTTTTGAGTTGTTCAATCATGCCTAAATCCAGTGTTTGGCCACAATGGGCTTGATCATACCGCGTCTATTGCTGGCAATCAGCGCAAAAAAAAGGCGCCTTTTGGCGCCTTTCGCATATCTTTTTGTAGACTAGTAACCTTGAACTTCACCGTAACGATCACGATGAAATGCGCTATTACCAAAAGTCTGCTCACTGACCCGTGAACGCTTCAGGAAAAAGCCAATTTCATGTTCGTCGGTCATACCAATACCGCCGTGCATTTGGACACCTTCACTACTCACTAGATGATAAGTATCGTTAAGTCGTGCTTTTGCCAGGCTTGCTAGCTCAGCGAGTTGATCAGAATCTTCATCTAACGCACTCAGGGCTTCTAGTACCACTGATTTTGAAAGCTCCACTTCGCAAAACATTTGCGCTGCCCGGTGCTTCAAACCCTGGAATGAACCGATAGGAACGCCGAACTGCTCTCGGACCTTCAAATACTCAACCGTGCGTTCAAAACACTCTTCCACACTACCCAACATTTCAGCAGCAAGGAGAATACGGCCCGCATCCAGAGTCTTGTCTAGTACGTCGGCACCTTTACCTTCTTCGCCTAACAGCTCACCCTGGGCACCATCAAATTCGATGTTCGCAGCATTTCGGCTGTCAGCCATGTATGTACGAGTTACCTTAACGCCCGTTGCGTTACCGTCAACCAACACAAGTGTCAGTCCATCACGATCACCGGCATTGCCAGACGTGCGTGCGACAACCACAATCTTGTTTGCCACGTGGCCATCAAGAACAAAGGTCTTCTTGCCAGTCACCGTATAACCATCACCGGATTTTGCTGCCTTGGTTGCGGAGCCATAAGGGCTGTGGTGCGGCGTTTCTTCCAATGCTAGAGCCAGCAAGAGTTCGCCGCCAGCAACTTGACCCAGGAGTTCAGTTTTTTGCGCGTCGGTGCCACCGTGAAGAATTGCACTTGTACCCAATACTGCAGTCGCCAACAAAGGCGAAGCTGTTAATGTCCGACCACATTCTGTCATCACAACACCAAGACCCATAAAGCCGAAACCAAGCCCACCAAAGTCTTCGGGGATGGTAATCCCAGCCCAACCTAACTCGGCCATTTGTTTCCAGGTAGCGCCGTCGAAACCCAACTCATTCTTGTCGTCTCGCAACTTACGCAGCTGAGTAATAGGTGTGCTGTTCGTGCAGAAGTCTTTCGCTGCATCTTTCAGCATATTTTGTTCTTCGTTTAATACCAATGGCATGTAGTGCTACTCCTGTAGTCTTTCAAAATTTGGCTGCGATAGGTCGCGAAGGCGCTTACAGTACCAAAAAAGGGCGCCGTTGGCACACTAGAAATACCAGTGATGGGCCATAGTAAGCTCGGCGAATGTGGGCCGCCAAATTCTGAACCAGATTGTCCATAGGTTCAGGTCAATCGACCGTTCAACATCGCAATTGCGGCCGTCATGGCGCGTCCCAGGCCCTGCGCATCTGCTCGATTCTGGCCCGCAATATCAAAGGCAGTACCGTGATCAACTGAAGTTCGAACAAAAGGGATTCCCATGGTTGCCGTGATGCTTTCTTCAAAATTGTGCATCTTAATCGCGATATGGCCCTGATCATGATACAGGGCTAAAACAGCATCAAATTCACCGGCAACGGCCCGATAGAAGATGGAATCCGCCGGATATGGTCCAACAACATTCATCCCCTCCCCACAGGCGGCCTGAATCGCCGGGGCAATCTCATCAATTTCCTCCCTGCCGAGCATCCCACCTTCCCCTCCATGTGGGTTTAAGGCAGCCACGGCTATTTTTGGCTTTCTACCCATCCAGGTTGTCATGTGTTCACTGGTAAGCCGCAGTTTTTCGACAATCACTGGCTTCGTGACGTATCGAGCGGCTTCAATGAGTGACTTGTGGGTGGATAGATGGGCAACCTTCAGCCCTTTTGTCATGAGCATTGTGGCGGTAAGGGTACTGCCGGTCATGCGAGCCAGGATTTCCTGATGGCCAATATCGCCGACAAATCCTGCGGCATGAACAGCTTCTTTGTTAATGGGACAGGTCACGACGCCTTCAATATCGCCCTTAAGGGCCATATTCACAGCCGCCTCAAAGTACCCAACCGCTGCTGCACCTGCTTCTGCGCTTACCTCGCCGTACCGGTGCCGATCCATGGCAAACTCCACCGGCTCAATCAGCTCAATGACGCCGGGTTCACCTTGAATGTCGGCCAGGCTCTGCCGAACCCGAATGGGGAAGTCGAGTTCTGCAGCTGACATGGCCAAATTCAGACAGGCCCGGCTACCCAGTACAAAGGGCGCGGCATCAGCGTAGATGGCCCTTTGCTGGAAGGCCTTGACGACAACTTCTGCACCAATTCCCGCTGGATCACCCATTGTGACCGCAAGACGCGGCTTGTTATTCATGTGCCCTCCTGGAGAACCCAATGCTAGAACCTCGACTACACTAAAATAATGCACTCCTTATTGCTACGCGCATCCCTCGTAGCCGCCTCGATCTTTTGTCTGGCGGGGCTCCCTGACGCCTACGCCGCGGGCGATGTATTGCTCGATCCTGACGCAGATCAGATCAATGTCATCGGATCCGCAATGATTTTTCCAGATCCACGGCGTAAGTTTTCAACCACGGCGATTTTACGGGGTGACCTGGACCACAGATTTAGGGATTCGAGCCAGGAACAGCTGCCAGTCAATGGCGCATGGTTAAAGTTCAGCCTGCGCAACGACAGCGACCAAACTTTGATACGGGTTTTGAGTTATCAAGATCCCATGATGAGAGAAGCCCGCCTGTACCATGCTGCGGGTACCAACCCCGATCAAGAACTCATCGGCAGCAGCGGAACCGCAAGGGCTTACAGCCTCAGAATCAATAGCCACAGCACCGAAAGCTACTATCTATTTCTCGATGCGCCATTAGCAAATTATGACTTAATTCTTGCTGAGCCTGTTTACTACGTTGGGCAAAGAATTTTACGCACCCAGGCATCACATCTATTTTATGGCGCCTCACTCGGCATATTTCTTTATGCCGTTATCTTACTGGTCACGACCAAACTGCCGATTTATCTCTGGTTCGGCAGCAGCATTCTCGCCTATACCATTACCTGGGCAATTCGGGACGGCTCCGCACTAGCATTTCTTCCGGAGCTAGAACCTAATATGCGAGACCTGCTTCCCTGGGTTTGTGTCAATCTAAGCTGCATTGCTTTCGCCAGGTTTTTTACCGAATTTTTTGATTTAAGGGTCCACTCCCCCGCGTCACACAATATTGTAAAAATCTATATTGCGGTTTGGGTCGGCATGTTGCCCTTGGAGCTATTTATCCAGACCAACTATGTCGTTGAACTACTAGCTCTGGTCAACATCAGTTTCATTCTGGTACAGCTCTGGATACTCCTGCCAATGGCCCTGGATCGACAACGAGATGCGTTGTTTTACCTCGGAGGATATTCAGTCACCTTATTGGCATTCACCATTATTGGACTAAATAGCATTGGATTACTTTCTGGGTCAGCCGCTTTAGCAGCCTCTGAATCCTACGGCCCTCGCCTGGGGCAATTTGTCTGGATGATTGTCATGACCTACGCACTTGGCGATCGATTCAGAATCATGTCTGACAAACACGTGGAAGCAACCCGGGAGAGTCAATCCAAATCCTCATTCCTGGCCACCATGAGCCATGAAATCAGAACACCTATGAATGGTGTTCTAGGCATGACCGAGCTGCTTGGGAACACGCCGCTGAATACCCAACAAAACAACTACGTCTCAACCATCTATAGCTCAGCCTCGGCATTACTGACTATTCTCGATGACATTTTGGACTACAGTAAAATTCAATCCGGCAAACTAGAACTTGAACGAATCTCGATCGATCTTTATCAATTTGTATCTGATACCGTGCCTGTTTTTGCAGCCATGTCCGAGGAAAAACAAGTCCCTCTGATCGTCAACATTGATGAAAACCTACCGAATAGAATTTGGGGTGACCCCACTCGAATTCGCCAGATTGTTGTCAATTTACTCGGCAATGCTTTTAAATTTACCACTGAAGGTCACATCGAACTGAACCTCTCCGTCCAGGCTTCAGAATTGGTGCTCTCCGTCCGGGATACCGGAATCGGGATAAGTGAATCGGACCAACAGCATATTTTTGCAAACTTTAGTCAGGCGGATAGGTCAACTAATCGGAAGTTCGGCGGCTCAGGACTGGGTCTATCAATCTGCCGTGATCTAACATCAATTATGGGGGGCAATATTAATGTCGTCTCAGAACCGGGAAATGGCAGCAACTTTATTGTTAAATTGCCAATGAGCCCTGTAACAGAGGAATCGTTGCTTGAGTCTATCCCCATCAAAATCACCCAACTCCACGCATTAGTTTGTGAACCCAGGAATTCGAATAGCAACAGCCTGGCTAAAACCATGTTGGGTTGGGGGCTTAAAGTCACAACCGTTAAGAACATTATCGAGATGCGTGATGCCCTCGAAGCACAGGACAATATTGATGTCGTTTTAACTCCAATACTTGACCCGCTATACAATAAATCTTCTAAACCATATGTTATTCAGCTCACTACAATCTCCACACCTCGCGATCAAATCATCGAGGTAGACTATGTCCTCGAGGAGCCATTCTCTCCAGGTCCCCTCCTATTTGCCTTAACGGAATTATTTGGCAACGAGTTCAATTCACGCAGGGCCAATCAGGCAAAATCAACATCCCGAGAGCACGAAACTGAAACAGGACCCGGCCCCAGCATTTCAGATATCCGTGTCTTAGTTGCTGAGGACAATGAAATTAACCAACGAGTTATTTGTGGCATGTTGAAAAAACTGGGTATCGATCCAACACTGGCAAAGGATGGGAGTGAAGCCTACAAATACTACCTTGAGCAAAAAACTGACCAGACCCCTTTCGACCTGATTCTAATGGACTGTGAAATGCCTGAGGTGGATGGTTACGAGGCAACTCGTATGATTCGCGAGTATGAAATAAATAGCGGCGACCATGTGGAGATCGTGGCGCTCACCGCAAACGTTTTACCGGAACACAGGAAAAAGGCCCATGATATTGGCATGGACGAGTTTTTAACCAAGCCAGTTAGGCTCGCGGATCTGCAACAGATCTTTAGCAGCCTCTAACGACTTCCCAATATATATTCCGCAACTAAATCAGGCGCCTGCATTGGCATAAAATGCGTCAACTCAGGCAGGTATACATCGCGGCCATTGGCAAACTGACCGGCTAACTCTGGCCACGTTGGAGACAGGGTAAAATCCAGTGTGGTACGCACTTCTACGCGTTTAGCCCGCAATATTGTTACCGGAACCTGGACGTGCTGGAACCCCCCGTAGATTGGTTGGCCCTGGCTACCCATGTAAATAGATGCTTCAAGGTGAGGTGGACACGCCAGTTTGAAGTTGCCATTTACTTCATCGGGCAATAATCCATAGTCGCAGTAATCATGGAGCGCCGCCTCTGTCCAGGAAGCATAGCTGCCGCGCCCTTCGAAATTTTTAAACATTGCATCGGCGTCTACAAACTGATTTCGTCGGCGGGCAACGGGATGCTCAGCGTCCTCGTTAAGAAACGCTTCATGCTTGCTTGTTGATTCCAGATAGACCTCTGGATCCATAATCACGGGATCAACTAACACAGCCCGCTCGATTCGATCACCGGCGTTCACCAACGCAGTCGCCGCACAATAGCCCCCCATAGAGTGACCGGCGAGCACAATATTAGACAGCTGCCGTGCAGCCATAAAAGCGATGAGGTCGTTGGCATAAACATCCCATCCAACTGCTTCGCCGTCAGCGCTACGCCCATGATTGCGCAGATCAAGAGACAGGATGTGACGATCCCCCAGGTGGGAGATAACCTGATCCCAACATCTAGCATGGAAGCCGGTGGCATGAACCAGCAGGATTGTAGGTTCGGCGTTTGGCTTGCCCCACTCGAACCAGCACAGGCGAGTGCCATTTACTTCACAATAATTTTCACTGGGTATTCGCACACTAGATTGTCGCAAGATTTACTACCTGTTCTCTTTTGAATTTTGCTGTGTATTAAACATGGGCTAGCCGAGTGCAGGTGGCAACATACAGGGTTGTTGCAAGACCGCCTGCCACGGCAACCAAAAAACTATTGAGTATACCGACAAATTCGGCGCTGAAACCCATGATTGCTGCACCAAATGTCAGGGAACCAACGTTAGCGAGAGAGAAGACCGACATGACTCTAGCCCGATGTGATTCCGGCGCGAGTTCCTGCATGATTGTACGCCCCATACTCATGGCAATGCCGCCGCAACCACCCCACACAAAAATGGTTGCCAGATATCCATAAAAAGAAAGTCCCAGGGACGCGATGGCCAACATTACGCCACCGGCAATCACGGCAATAATCAGCGCAAGACCTGGGTTCTTGACTCCACCACTCGCAACTAGCGCAATAGTGGTTAACACAGTGCCGGACATAAACATGGCAAAGGAGAGTGATATTTCTTCCGAGCCTCCCTGATATAGATCTCGCACCATAAGCGGATTCAGCACAAGGAACGTTCCGCCATAAAACATACTAATCGCAGCTAACAGTATGGCGCTGGCTCGCATTTTTTCGGAATACCATACGATCCGTAAACCCTCAAAAATTGCAGCGCTCATACTGCCACCCATGCTTGAGTTGCCGGGAGAAGGCGGTAGTCGAGCTGAAGAATAGGTACCGGACACCATCACGCAGGCCATCAACACCAGCAGGATTTCAGGGCCATTGGATTCCGCTGAACTGGCGATAGCAAAACCAATAATCTGCGCGCCAAAGGTTAACCCCATCACAATTGTGACCGTCCGCTGAATTCGATTTCCTGCAACCGCGTTCAGCAGCTTATCCCTGGCTGGCTGAGAAAAAGCAGTGACCACCCCCATGCTCAATGCGTAGACAATCATCCAGGCAAAACTCAGGAGGCCATTTTCAATTAACAAGGCAAGACATAGTGGTGGTACCACGGCAATAAGATGCAGCAGGATCAGCATTTTTCGAGCATCAAGTCGGTCGGCGAGAAAACCGCCAATCAAAATAAAAAGCAGAGCCGGAACCTGCAGCGCCATTTGCCCGAGCCCCAGCTCCTGGGCACCAAGTTGCAATTCAATTGCAATAAGCCAGGGAAATAGCACGGTCTGAATACCCGCAGGGATCACAAACGACATCACACTCAACATGTACCACCCCGCAGGTGGAACCGTTCCCTCTTGGGCTTCGATGCTACTGATAACTACTATCCTTCTTGCTCAACCGCACGATGCTAACCCGTACAAAGATTGAGATCGACTGGTATCATTGCCGACCTAAATTTTGAGTAAGAATTTTTCGTGATCCACCCCGACCGCATAAAAAAGATATTTGTCATTGGACTACCCATCATGGGTGGCATGGTGTCGGGTGTTGTCTTAGGGTTAATCGACACAGCAATGGTTGGAAGTCTGGGGGATGCTGCCCTGGGCGCAGTTGGATTTTCCTCTTTTGCGGCATTTATTTATCTCGGATTTTTTCATGGCTTCTCAATTGCCGTCCAGGCTACGGTTTCGAGACGCCGCGGAGAAAAAAACCTACCTGCCTGCGGGCCATATCTATCAGCTGGGCTGTTGGTGATTAGTATTTCTGCTCCGATTGCGTCCGCCCTGCTCTACTTTGCTGTCCCGTACCTATTTCCGCTCATTAACAGCGACCCAGAAGTTATCTCAATTGGCGTTGCTTATATTCGCTGGATAATTCTCCAGGCTGTATTCGTCGGTTTTATTGCGGCCAATTCTGGGTTCTGGAACGGCCTTGGCTTATCCCGGCTTTATTTGCCGGCACTGCTCATCATGCATGGGTCCAATGTGCTGTTTAACTATATGTTTATCTTCGGCAACTTCGGCGCGCCGGAAATGGGTGCTGAGGGTGCAGGATTTGCCACAGCACTTTCCTCGGTAGTGGGTTCAGTCCTGTTCTTGAGACTGGGGCTCAAGTACGGCCGTCCCTATGGATACTTGAATGGTTGGCCGACAATTCAAGAAATCCGTAACGTTCTACGCCTGGCGATTCCCGCAGGGCTTCAACAATTTTTGGACGTGGCCGCACTCACCACAACCTACTCCATTGTTGGACTGGTGGGAACCCGTGAGTTGGCATGCTATAGCGTGCTCATCAATTTTATCAACCTGGTTGGTTTGCCAGCCTGGGGGCTGGGTACAGCCGGCGCAACGCTGGTGGGGCAGTCCCTCGGAGAAAGAGATTTACCGTCAGCTACTCAATGGGCCTGGGATGTCATCAAGATCGGCGTGATGGGTATGTTTGTGCTGGGCATACCATTTTGGCTGTTCCCCGACCTTCTACTGTCTATCTGGATTCACGACGAGGAGACCCGCGCCCTCGCCATCTGGCCAACTCGAATTCTGGGCCTGATGATTTGCTTCAACGGGATGGGTTACATGTTAGCAACAATGTTAAACGGCGCCGGGGATGTCAGAAAGGTAACCTGGGTAAATTTGCTTACCCAATGGTTGCTACTGGTGCCAGGCGCCTATCTGTTGGGACCCTATCTTGGCTTCGGTCTGATGGGTATCTGGTGCATACACCAATTTGGCTACCGCGCGGGTCATGTCTTGATATTTGGCTACTATTGGCGTCGGGGCGACTGGGCGAAAATTTCGATCTAGACAGCGCTAAAAAGTATCGAGTCCGCTGGAACTGGCCTAACAGGGCTTGCGAATTGTGTTTAGAAATAGCTCAATGGTTGGTCGGGGGTCCTCTGATAACTGGCGCATCACCATCACCGCAGGACTGGTTTTGTGGACATCCTCTATTGCGGGAGCCTTTGACAGGAGTAAGCTCGCTGCCCCATGAATGCCTGACCAGAGCGCACCGGCAACTTCAAGCAACGGCCTATCCACAAATACTCCCCCATCAATACCTCGTTGAATCACCGTAGTGAGCACACCAAACGCGGCATTACTGGCCTCAACCAACTCATCTGATTCTTTAAAGTCGACCAGGGATGAATCAAAAAAGAGTTGGTACTTCTCCGGATTACGCCGGGCAAAGTCCACATAGGCCATGCCAATTTCAACAATCGACTGCTCCAGATCATCCTCATATTCCGTCGCAACCTGGGACATCTCATCGAGCAATAACTCAAAGCCATACAAGGCAATTGCTCGGAACAGCGCAGACTTGGATTCAAAATGTCGATACGGGGCGGTCTGGGATACCCCCACCTCCCGGGCAAGGGCACGCAAGCTCAATGTATCCGCACCAGACTCCAGGAGATGTTTGCAGGCTGCATCAATCAGCGATTGTCTGAGATCTCCGTGGTGGTAGGGTCGAGTTGCGGTAGCTTTGACCATTGGTTCTGCAGTCCTGATTTTAGTCACTATTCTGAGCGGATTTCTATGGAGAAGTCCAGATGCTCGTCTACATAACAGTTTACCTTATGTTGACATTGCTTACATCGAATTTATACTGCAACCATTCTCGGAGAATTTGATGGCCAAGCTTTATTCAGTTTTTCTGCTCACAGCTTTACTGTGGAACGTTGTAGCCATAGCTGATCCCATGTCTGTCAGCACACTTCAGCTCAGTAAGTCCGATAACTACAATTTAACCAGGGTGTATGGCGGACAACTAAAACATCGCCGCAAAAGCATGATGGGCTTTGAAACCGCCGGGGTCATTGGTCAGGTCCATGTTAACGAAGGGGATATCGTCAATGCCGGTGACACCCTCGTCACCCTTGATCAAGCGACGGTCCTTGCACAATTAGAAGGAGCCATGGCAGAAGTTGACACGGCCCGGGCAAAGGTCCGCGCCCAACAAGCACAACTCGAGCTGAGCGAAGCCACTTTCCAGAGAAACAAATCACTTTCGATTCAGGGCCACGTCTCGAAACAACTCCTCGATGAATTACTCCAGCAAAGAGAAATCCAGAGAGCCAATCTTGGCGTGGCTGAAACCCAGTTAAAAACTGCCAGCGCGAGGGCCGAGCAGGTTGCAGTCAGCTTCAACAAGACCACGCTCCGGGCACCCTATAAGGCCAGGATCCAAAACCGCCATCTAGACGAGGGCAGTATTGTCAGCCCCGGAGAACCGGCTATTACTCTGGTTGAAAATGATCTACTAGAGGCGACTATTGGTTTGCCGCAAAAAATGGTTGGCAATCTGGCTATCGGCAACTCCTATGAGTTTGAAATTAACGGCCAACAGGTACCCGGTCGGTTAAGAGCCATTCTGCCAAATGTCGATCCTGTGACTGGTACCGTAACGGCGCTATTTACCCTGGACGGTGACAACTTATTCGGCGGCTCACTGGCGGAATTGAACCTAACGGTTAATGTTCGCGAGACTGGATTCTGGGTACCGCTATCCTCCCTGTCTGAAAGCCAGAGAGGCCTTTGGTCGGTACTGGTTGTCACTGAGACATCAACCGGCGACAACACCGTGGAATCTCGACTGGTTGAAATTCTGCACCGGGGTTCAAATGCAGTTTATGTCAGAGGCACATTGGTTGAGGGCGAACTTATTGTGGATAGCGGCACGGGCCGAATTGTCCCTGGTCAAAATGTACGGGTAGCCACTCGAATGACTCACTTCCAGCCCGCTGGAAGCTAAAGCCCATGAAACTTTCAAATTTATTCTACGAGTTTCCGCGCCTCACAATACTTGCGATCGGTTTTATTCTCGTCACCGGTACATCGGCATTTTTGAATTTGCCGCGGCAGGAAGACCCAACCATGACCGAGCGTTTTGGGTTTGTCGAGACCTTACTCCCCGGTGCCACGGCAGAACGGGTAGAAACTCTGATCACAGAGAAGATCGAAAATGGCTTGCGGGAGGTTCCAGAGGTTAAGACCATTAGCTCAACAACTCGTTCGGGCTATTCCTATGTCAACGTCGAATTGTATGACGCGGTAACCGCTGACGAAGTTGATCTGGTGTGGTCTGAAATTCGAGACAAGCTCAGCGACGTTGAGAATGATTTGCCAAGTCGGGCGAGCAAACCTCTTGTCGAAGCGAGAGGACCCGTCGCAATCACGCTGGCGATTGCGATCATGAGCGACAGCACCCCTATTTCAGTTTTAGAACGCATTGCCACCGAACTACAAACTCGCATTGCATCGCTGCCGGGCACTAAAGAAACGGAAATATACGGCGAGCCTTTGCAGGAAGTGTTAATTGAAGTTGACCCGCAAGGATTGGCTCGCTCCAATTTGTCTTTGCCCCAACTCATGCAGATCGTCAGTGCTTCCGACACCAAAGTAGGTGCCGGTGAGTTCGAAAGTCACGACTACTCACTTGTCGTAGAAGTCAAAGGTGAGCTGACTTCCGTCGAACGAATTAATGCCATTCCCCTGCCCGGCTCCGCAAATGGCCAATTCTTACGTTTGTCAGATATTGCCACGGTCCGAAAACACTATGTCGACCCTCCGGAATCAATTGCCATCCTCAATGACAAGCGCGGCATTCTCGTCACGACCACTATGGAAACCGGGCGCAGAGTTGATCGTTGGGTTCTGGGTGCTAAAAAAATAATTGCCGACTACGAAAAAGAATTACCGCAGCTCGTCGAGCTGGACGTGATCGTGGACCAGAACTATTACACTAACGAACGGTTATCAACGCTGCTAACCAACCTGCTATTGGCAATACTCATTGTGCTGGTTGCCCTGTTTTTCCTGATGGGTTTGCGTTCTGCGCTGATTGTCGGGAGTGCTGTCCCCATGACCCTCGCCATGGTCCTGGTGGGGCTATATGTGCTGGATATTCCCCTCCATCAAATGTCGGTAACAGGACTCATAATTGCGCTCGGGCTGCTCATCGACAATGCCATTGTTGTGGTTGAAGAATTCAAGATGAAACGTCGCGATGGTGACGACATATCCAATGCTATCGCCCATTCAATTCAGCACCTGTTTGTTCCACTGCTTGCCTCAACCGCAACGACAGCATTTGCATTTTTACCCATCGCCATGACACCCGGAGGTATTGGGGACTTCACCGGCGCTATGGCCATTGCCGTCGTCTTGTCGGTGAGTGCGTCATTTATTTTGGCGATGACCATTATTCCAACCATCGCCGGCTATATAGATCGCTACTTGCCGGTCCAAGCCGATTCGGCCAACTGGTGGGTAAACGGCTACACGCCTACCGGGCTGAGTGGTATATACCGCGCCGTCATCAAAACTGTGTGTGAAAAACCAATCATCGGGATTGGTGCCTCCCTTATATTACCTATCATCGGTTTTCTGGTTGCAGGAACAATGACGTCCTCTTTCTTCCCGCCGGTGGACCGTAATCAATTCCAGGTCCAGATCACAATGCCCGCCGACACATCTCTTAGCGAAACACTTAAGGAGGTCAATCGAGCCAGGGAGTTACTCGCCGGTGTACCGGAAATTGTCGAGAGTCACTGGTTTGTAGGTGAGGCCTCGCCTCCCGTGTACTACAACATGATGGGAAATAGTGATGGGGTTTCAAGTTTTGCGAATGGCTTTGTTACAACCGCTGGGGTCGACGACCCCCGTGATATTTTACCGGGCCTACAAAAGGAATTGATGACCGCCTTTCCTAAGGCACGCATCATGGCGCTCCCCTTTGAGCAGGGGCCACCCTTTACCGCGCCCGTGGAAATTAGAATTGTTGGCCCTGATCTGACCACATTACGCGCCCTCGGTGATGAGATTCGACTGGTCCTGTCTGAAACAAAAGACGTCACCTATTCAACGGCAACTCTCTCGGGAAATGTCCCCCAGGTGTCGGTGTATCCAAACGAAAATATGGCGCGCATGTTGGGGTTAAACAATCAGCAAATACCCGAGCAACTCAACAACGATTTTAGCGGTCTGATTGCCGCCAATGTTATGGAAGGGTCCACTGAGATCCCGGTCAGAATTAAACTGAACAACTCTATACGAAATAATCTGGGCGAGATTAATTCGATACCGGTTATGGGGGGCAATAGCCAGGGCGGCTATGCTGGAATTCCCCTTGAACAACTCGCGACAATTCGCCTTGAACCTTCACCCACAAGAATCGATCGCCACCAGAACGAGCGCATCAATACAGTGTCTGGTTTTCTTCTACCCTATGCATTTCCGAGCGAGGCGGTTGCGGATTTTCGCCACAGAATGTCCGAGCGAAATATCTCTCTGCCACCGGGTTACCGACTAGAGTTTGGCGGCGAAGAGGAAGAACGAGGCGAAGCTGTTAACAATATAATGGCCACCTTCTTGACCTTTCTCTGGATGATGGTGGCGGTCATTGTGTTATCCCTTAACTCATTTCGCCATGCGGCAACCATCGGCCTGGTAGGACTTCTCTCAGTTGGGCTTGCGCTTTTTGGTGTCTGGTTAAGCGGTTATCCCCTGGGTTACACCGCACTAATTGGAACATTAGGGCTAGTTGGTCTAGCAATTAACGGCGCAATCATCGTCTTGTCGGCCCTACGCGCCAGCACCGCCGCAATGGAAGGAGATACGGACGCAAGCGTTGGCGTCGTGGTGAACTCAACCCGGCATATTGTTTCCACCACCATTACAACAATCGGCGGCTTTATCCCGCTAATCCTTTTCGGCGGACACTTCTGGCCACCCCTTGCGATGTCAATCGCTGGCGGAGTTGCCGGCTCAGCAGTGTTAGCCCTGATCATGGTCCCCTCCCTATTCTGCTGGTACACCCGCAAGGATCAAGGCAAGGATCAAGGCAAGGTTAACGCTGTTCCTCAACTTGCCTAATAGGCTCCACCTTTTGCGTCAGCTTTAAGAAAAAGCGATACTCGGGACCGAATTTAAACAGAGCGCAGAGAGATTAATGAGCGATACACACTTTGACGTTGTCATAGTTGGCACAGGATTTTCCGGATTACTTTGTGGCGCCTATCTAAAAGAAGCCGGCACAACCAATATCCGAATATTTGAAATGACGCCATCCGTCGGAGGTGTATGGAGCAACGGTGGTGTAGGTGCATATCCCGGTGCTGCCTGTGACGTCCCGGCTTATACCTACCTGCCCTTCTTAGATCGCACAGGTTTTATCCCGTCTAAAAAATATGTCAGCCAAACAGAAATTTCTAACTATGCGGAAATGTTGACTGACTTTATTGGTATTCGCGACACGATTCGCTTTTCACGCAAAGTGACAAGGCTCCGTTTTATCGGCGATAGCAGCGGTGATCCAAACCAGCTTTGGGAAGTTACAACCGAAGATGCGACCACCGGTAAAATTGCCGACGTTGTGACCTGTAATCATGTTGTGACAGCAAATGGTCCTCTGTCTAGCCCAAGATTACCGGAGATCCCGGGTATGGACAGCTTCAAGGGTGAAAGTTTCCATACCGCACGATGGGACAAAAAAGCCTCTCTAAAGGGTAAACGAGTTGGCGTCATAGGCACCGGCGCCTCGGCGGCCCAGGTCATCACCGCAATTGTTGATGACGTTGAGTCGCTACATGTTTTCCAGCGCACACCCACCTGGTGTTTACCCCGGGACGATGAACCAACACCACCGGAAATGATTGAGCAATTTAAGGCCGGTGGCTACAGCGAATCTCTACGAAAAGTCGATTGGAGAGATGAACCCGCCGAGCTGGAAGCCGTGGCGTTTAGTTTTGACGATCTGCACGACGTGGACAAAAATAAAGCCATATGCGACATGATCGAAGCCAGATTAAGGTCCGAAGTGGATGACCCAAAAATTGCCGATCTACTAACCCCCGACTATCCATTCTTCTGTAAACGGGCACTGTTTATTGACGACTACTACACCACCTTTAATAAGCCAAACGTCACTTTAGTTAATGACAATGGCGGTGTTGTTGGAATAAACGAAACGGGTCTTGAAATCGCACGGGGTGAAACCTTTGACCTCGATGTCATCATCTATGCAACCGGTTTCGACAGTAACTTCATCCCCTTCACAATCGAAGGCCGTAATGGCGTCAGCCTTGCTGACAAATTTGGCGCCAACGAAGCCAACAACTATCAAATGATTCGACCCCATTCGCTGTGGGGAATGCATGTAGACGATATGCCAAACTTCTACATGATGATTGGCCCCCAAAGCCTGAATCCAGTAACCAACGTCACACTGCTTTGTGAGGAACAATCAAAGTACATTGCGGACCTCGTTACCGAGATGAAAGAAAAAGGCCAACATCAAGTGGAACCCACCCGGGAGGCTGTGGAATCCTGGACAGCTCTATGTGAATCAAGCTCGGAGGGCAAAGTCTGGTTGCGCTGTAACAACTGGTATATGAAAACCACCAAAACTGACGCGGCTAAAGGCCGAGACCGCTCCTCTGGCATGTGGATGGGGAACTATATTGACTATTTGAAGCACGTACTGGGCGGTGCAGGTGGCTCCCGGGAAGCGCTACTAAAGTTTCACTAAGGCTTTCCCCATAACCTCTACCATGGTGGGTTGTTGATCTCAGCGCCCGCCTCGGTTTAGCGCCTCGTCAACGGCTAACACTCCTCCCCGGAACCTGGCTATCTCTTTGATTTAGTATAAGTTTTGAAACCTTTATCGAGCCGTCACTGACTCACTTCTGGCCCCACGCTGTGCCCTTCAAAACCCCTCCCATTGGAAAAATGTGCGTTTGCACAAAAATATGTTGACGATGATCACATCCTCATTATAATGTTTTCAGTGCTTACATAGGCGGTGAGACAATGTAAGCGCAAGAGAAATGCGAGCCAGTATTCTTCTTTTATTGGTATCAGTTGGTACCTCAACTCACCAAACCCCTGCTAAATCTTGACGGACGAGCCATCTGTTAAGTGGAGAAACCATATGAAATCGACTTTATCCTTAATCTCAATCTTTTGTTTTACGACGCTACTTTCTTTCAGTGCAAGCGCAGCAACATCCAAGAGCGACGCACTGACGGAGTGTAAATCCCACCTAGACGGAATTTATTCCGATGATTTACGAACTAAAGTGAAGAAAATCAAGAAACGAGGTGGTGATGTGACTGTCAAGATGAAAGTCAGCACCGAAGGCGAACGTTTTAATGCGGTCTGTGCATTTGCAGACGGAAACATGACCTACACAACTGACCGCGCTGGAAGCAATCTCGCTGATTAATCCCAAATCCTAATCAGCGATCTATAGAAGGGTCTACGGACCCTTCCAAGCGGCAGCTAATTACTGCCGCTTTTTTTTGCTCTGGTTTTAGTTCTGGTTTTAGTTTTGGTTTTAGTTCTGGGCTCCTGGCTACTAATCGGCTTTAAAAAGCTCTGCATCAATATCTGAAAAGGCCTTAAATTCCAGAGCATTACCGCTCGGGTCCTGGAAAAACATTGTGGCCTGTTCTCCTGGCAAACCTTGAAACCGGATCCGCGGTTCAATGACAAACGCCACGCCGAGTTTTTTTAATCGATCAGCAAATGACTGCCACCGGTCCATTGTTAAGACAACACCAAAGTGGGGCACAGGCACATCGTCCCCGTCTACCGGGTTGCCATAGGCCTCACTCAAAGCAGCCTTATGACATACCAATTGATGGCCAAAAAGGTTGAGATCAACCCAATTGTCGCTTTTTCGACCGACTTCGCAGCCCAGTATCTGCGTATAGAATGCTTCGGCTTCAACAACATCACGAACCGGGATTGCCAGGTGAAACGGTGTCAAACTCATGATGTCAGTCCCCTATACACCTTAGATAGTTCGTCAGGAAGTTGTGTGATGTCCTGCATCACCATATATTGTTGGTCAGGACACATCTCTCTTAAATAATCGTGGCCCGATGGGTCAACCGTCAAGCAAAAACTCTGTACGCCCTGCTGGCTCGCTTCCGTCAATGCTCGGGTGGTATCTTTAATCCCGTAGTCCTTACTATTTCTGTCCTGGCCATAATCAAAATCCTGCGGGTATCCATCGCTGATAATAATCAGGGCCTTAATACGAGATTCAGTTGCTGCGAGCATTTTGCTTGCGTGGCGGATTGCTGGCCCCATCCGAGTACTACGGCAAGGTTTTATACCGCCAATGTTACCTTTCGCGTGATAGTTATAGGGCTCATCAAAGTCTTTACAGACATAGAATTCCACCCGGTCTCGCCCATATCCGGAAAAACCACAGACCGCATAGGAGTCGCCTAACCCTTCCAGGGCTTCTGCCATTAGGACAACAGATTCCTTTTCAAGATCCAGTATCGTCTTGCCTCGCTCCTTGACTGGCTCATCACTCACTGCAGAAAAACCGTGCAGATAATCGTCGTCGTTTTCGACGTAAACTGTCGCTTCCGCTTCAATCAAATCGTCGGTCGACGCGCTCATATCCAGCAGAAATAAAGCGGCCACGTCTCTCTCTTTTCTCTGGCGCTGAATATATATATTTTCCGAAGGACTGACACCGGACTTCCGGTCAACAACCGCCTCAATCGCCCGCTCCAGATCCAATTCTTCACCGTCAGCTACTCCTTTTACTTTTCGGAGCAGCTCTGGGCGAAGCATGTTTAACTGACGCCTAACCTTTGTTGCAAGCGCTCGGTGCTCACTCAAGGTATCGGGAACAAAATCAACGTCCTGCTCAAGGTTTCTAAACTCGTAGAGCGTGCACCAACGCCGCCGATAGTCTTCAATGACATAGTCCCATTCATCGTAACGGTAGGTAATCTCTGCCGGCTCCTTTCGCTCTTGCTTTAGGCGCTCCATCTTTTGCATGCCTGCAGGATCTTCGAGGCGATCAAGGTCATCGGGAACAATCATGTCTTCATCCGCAGAAATCACCGCTGATGGATTATCGACATCACCCGCCTGAAGTTCATCAATATTGGGGTTAGCCTCATCGCTGGCGCCGGTCATTTGAACGCCGTCGTCGTCACTGTCAGCAAAATCAGCTTCGAGATCCTCAAGCGCGGTCAGCTGCAGGTTTATGCTGGCATCGTCAAAGGCAATAAGGCCCCGATACAAAACGGGTTCCAATGGCTTTACATCAATTTCTGTTCCGGAAACAATTGAATAGCAGGCAGCCATGACAGCCATCGAAGTTTGCACATCTGCGCCGGCATCTTTGAGCTGATCCATATATTTAAATAACTCTACCGTGGCAACTCGAACAGATTCGGCTAGCGGCTTCGGCAGCCGGGTATCTAATGAGTACAGCACCATAGATTCCAGCAACTGCCTCCTCTGGGACAATCCTTCGAAGGCGCGATCCTGGGCAGCTGCGGTTTTAATCAACAAAAGATCCGCCGCCGCGCCTCTGTATCGTCTCGCAACCAACCAATCCACCCGAGCAGACTCGCAGATTGTAAATAGTGTCTCCGCCAACATAGGTTGCTCAAAACTACGGAACTGATCTTCAAATGCGATAAAGCTATCACCGCGTCGGTAGTCAAAGGTGCCAAATTCATAACAGCCTAACTGGTGGATTAAAGCGGTTTTAAGCCAGCGGAAATTTTCAGTTCGGTCTTTAAACTGGTCAATAAGGGACGGCAATCGAATGACCTGACCATCGGAACTCGGCAATCCTTCCCCCACCTCAATTTTAAGTCGAGTGCCACTCATGGCCTCGGCATACAATTGCAATAATCTTTGCTCTTCATGGAGTTGAACCTGCCCCAACAATTCCTGCAAACATTGCTCACTGACGGCTGATTCAAGTTTGAGATAGGCGAGGCGAATCTTTTCATTTTCATTTACTGGCCGACCTTCTAACCAGGCGTTTAAGACCTCGTGTTGAGTCAAAGGGAGACGCGATGCGGTTTCTGCCAGGGCCGTGGCTTCAAACACACCATTTAATAACCCCGTGTACTCGATCAATGCCCTCGCCTGGGACTCCGTGAGCAGTGGTAATACTTTACCTAGCACCAATAGCCATTCATCAATGCTTTGCTGACCTTTAGAATATGTCAGCGCCAGCTCGGCCAATGGTTGCTCCACAGGAGATATGGCATAACGAATCTTGCCACTAAACTTTAGGTACGCCATGGCGTTGTCACGATGACAAACCCCAATGTCAGCTAAAATGATCCAATTTTGTTGTTGAGCGGCAAAGGACAGATCGAGAAACTCAAGCAACGAGCTACGCTCTAGCCTGGCATTTAATGATGCAAGGCGGCACCAGGCGGATAACATATCCAGGTCCTGGTCTATCGCAATGGCAAAGGCGGTTTTAAAAAAGTTGGCGTGCATATTTGATGATTGCTGGAAGCGATTTAAAATCTCTCTGCCAGTTTCATGGATTAGCAAAAGACTTTGTTCGTCTCTATTCTGAGAGGCTTTTGTCTCGGCGCCCTTTTTATCAGCGCCGTTTATTTCAGCGCTATTTATCTTTGTACTTTTTGTTTTTGCCCGCTGATTTTTGTAATCAGAGCGTTGGTTAAGTTCCGCCACACCGCGTAAATAAGTTTTGCCGGGTTCGAAGGAAGTGCTGACAAGCGCCGTACAATAGTCACCCACTTGCAGGAGTTGAGTCGGATCATTTGCTAGATCGAGGGAGAGTGCAATGAAGTCGTTTGTCACTTCCCAACCATGCCAGCCAGCGTCAGCCAGGGTCCAACAAACGTCGCCCCATTGTGCGAATTCCGTTTCACTTAAATCAGCACGTAGCACAGCACCAATTCTGGCAAATTGATCAGCAACTTCAGGTTTTAATCGTCGAAGCCTGGATTCAATATCGGTCATTAGGAATCAATATCAATCACGCTGGAAATATTGATCGGACCAATTCACCGATCGCTTGTTGGACATCCGCATCGTCGGTAACAGCTTTACAGATTGCCACCTCACAGGCCCGAATCGGCGCGACGCCTTTAACCATCATTTGTCCTGCGTAAACCAATAAACGGGTACTGACGCCTTCATCAAAACCATGGTGTTTTAGATTACGTACCCTTGCCCCGAGCCTGGCCAACTCCATCGCTTCCGTTTCACCCACCCCGGACTCATGGGCAATCACGCCCGCCTCCTGTTCTTCATCCGGGTAATCAAAATCGATGGCGATAAAACGTTGCCGGGTGCTCGGCTTCAAGTCTTTGAGAACGTTTTGATAGCCTGGGTTATAGGAAATAACCAGCAGGAAATTTGCATGAGCATCAAGGGTAATCCCCTGCTTTTCAACGGGAAGAATACGGCGATGGTCTGTTAAACTATGAATCAAAACCGTTGAATCTTTTCGCGCCTCTACGATCTCGTCGAGATAACAAATGGATCCGTCTTTTACCGATCGACTAAGCGGTCCGTCCTGCCATACGGTTTCGTCTCCTTGGAGCAGGAAGCGACCAACAAGATCCGTCGCACTAAGATCCTCGTGACAAGCAACGGTTTGCAACGGCTCTTGAACCGAGCGTCTAACCTCCTCGCTGTTTTCACCTCGAAACAATCGGTAGGCCATATACTCCACGAACCTGGTCTTACCGCACCCGGTTGGTCCTTTTAATAGAACCGGCAACCGCTGTTCGTAAGCCGTGAGAAAAATTTCTACCTCGTCTGCAAGTGGTAGGTAATAAGGTATTTTTGGTTCGGTACTGAGCTGCTCTGTATTTGATACCGTCAAAAGATCAATCTCCCAACCAGTTAGCCTGGCGTTTTTCTAAATAGGCATTCACTGCTTCGGCATAATCTGGCTGCTTCATCATCTCTTTGAGCAGTTGTTCACTCTCTGTCACAGAACTGCCGACGTCTCGATGCTGATCAGTGTAGATTTGTCGTTTTGTTGCACGCAGTGACCCTGGAGAGACACCTTCAATCATCTGCCTGGTGTAGGCCAGCGCCTCGTCCATCAATGACTGATTGTCCACGAGGCGATTCACCAAACCAAGGTCATAAGCTTCATCTGAGGTGAAGATACGGCTTGTGAATAACAGATCATTCGCTTTGCCTAATCCGATAATTCTTGGCAATAACCATGACAAACCGTACTCAGCGGGTAAATTGAGCTTGCCGTGGGCCGTGGTGAATTTTACGCCAGAGACCGCAAAGCGGATATCTGCGAAACAGGCCAGGACTAAACCCACACCTGCAGCTGGCCCGTTGATGGCAGCTATCACCGGCTTGGTTAAGCCAAAATGGTAAGCAAAAGAGGCGTCAAACTCCTCCCGCACACCAAACCCCGGGGTAGCTATCTCTTCGGTTGTGCCAGCATCATAACCACCTTTGGTTATGTGGCCCTCAAGTGCTTTGGTATCAGCACCCACACAGAACCCTCTGCCGTTGCCGGTAACCACAATTGCGCGAATATTTTTCTCTGCTTCAAGTTGTTGCAGCAACCAGCGGTATTCCGTGTGCATCCGTCCTGTCCAGGCATTCATCCTGTTCGGGCGATTGAGCTTTATAATGCCGATCTGGCCATCAATCAGCAGCTCGGTTGCTTTAAGTTCCATTTTTGGAACCTCCGTTAGTTAAAAATTCTTGGATCAGTGCTGCGATCTCTGTGTCAGCGCCGGCAAAAAAATGATCGGCCTGGGACAACACTTTCAATTGGTCCCCAAAGTACTGGGCGGCAGCAGCCGCGGAGACAATCGTGTCGCGCCCCCCCACAATGACACAACTATCAATCGACAGAGCTCCGTCGCTCTCTATCATCTGTATGGGAGGTGCAATCAACACAAGCTTAGCAACGCTGTGTTCAATTCTGGATGCCGCGATGAGTGCCATTGCTGCGCCAAATGAGTACCCGCCTAACACGGTACTTAAACCAGGCCAGCGATTTCGCGCCCAGTTGGTGATGGCCAGAACATCCTCGATTTCCCCGACACCGTCATCAAATTGGCCGCCACTTTGACCTACACCCCTAAAATTGAATCGAACACAGGTGATCCCTAGCGGCTCCATGGCATCTACCATATTCTGCAGCACTCCATCATGCATCGAGCCGCCATATTGAGAATGCGGATGACACAGAACTGCTATAGCAGTTGCATCGACAATCTCATCGACGATTAGCTCTAAAGCTCCAGCAGCCCCCTGGATCGATGTTGATTCACTCAATTGGATTCTCCTCGCCAACCACGTCCTGATCAGGAGATAACTTATCACAGCTACTCATCCCAGGGGATTTCGATACAATAGGGATTCACAAAGCAAATTGTATTTTCATGCGTCTCGGACTGTTCTTTTTTATCACCATCCCAATAGTAGAAATGTACCTGCTGATTCTCGTCGGCAGTCACATTGGTGCACTCCCTACCATCGGGCTGGTTGTCCTTACCGCAACCGTCGGCATCTGGCTGCTGCGGATGCAGGGCTTAGCCACTCTGGCTCGTTTACAGGGCCGGCTAAATCAGGGGGAAATCCCCGGTCAGGAATTGCTCGAAGGCATCATGCTGTTAATCGGTGGTGCGTTGTTACTCACACCTGGCTTTTTTACCGACACAATTGGATTTATTTGTTTGTTGCCGGGCTTACGTAAACCCATCGCAGAATGGCTGATCCGCCAGGGCATGATCGGCGCTATTAACGTTGGCGGAGGCAGCTCCTGGCAGCGGAGTGGCCCCAACGACCCAACCATTATTGAAGGCGAGTTTGAAGAGCAAAAACCAGTTCGACCGCCCATTGACCAGGATAAGCCATGATTAATGACAAATTGCTTCTTCAGCGGGTGGATGCATTTTGGGAAGACAGCATTATAGAAAGTCTCTCGGAATATATTGAGATCCCGAATAAATCGCCGAACTTTGACCGCAATTGGAAAGCCAATGGTCACATGGATCTAGCCATGCAACACGTGATGAACTGGGTCGATGGCCAGGCCATTGAACAGCTCAAAATGGAACTGCACGAACTCCCGGGTAAGACCCCCACGCTTTTACTTGAGTACCCAGCTTCTAGCGGCGATTCTGCCAATAGCCCTGCAGACGACACCGTGCTTATCTACGGCCATCTGGACAAACAACCGGAATTTACCGGCTGGCATGAGGGCCTGGCTCCCTGGACAGCGGTCAGACGTGACGACAAACTCTACGGCCGAGGGGGCGGTGATGACGGTTACGCAATCTATTCCGCCGTCGCGATCATCAAAATGTTAATTGAGCAACGCCTGCCTCATCCTCGAATTGTGATTTTGATAGAGTCATCAGAAGAAAGCGGCAGCCCCGATTTGCCCCACTATATGGATGCCCTTGATGATAAAATTGGAACGCCGTCGCTGGTTATTGCATTAGATTCAACCTGTGGAAACTACGACCAACTCTGGGTAACTACCTCGTTAAGGGGCATGTTGATTGGCGAGCTTAAAGTTCAGGTTCTTGAGCAAGGTGCGCACTCTGGAGCTGCCGGCGGTATTGTCGGTTCAAGCTTTCGACTACTCAGGCAATTGTTATCTCGAATTGAGGATGAACACAGCGGCGCAATCTTACCTTCCTTTCTAAACGAGCAGATCCCGGACATCCGGCGCCGCGAAGCAGAAGCTGCAGGTGAAGTGCTCAGCGCCGACTTCAATACCATGTACACCTATGCCGGCGGTAGCGGACCAATTTCTAACGACCCGACAGAGCTAGTATTAAACAATACCTGGCAGGCAACGTTAGAAGTCACAGGTATGGATGGTCTCCCGGACCTCGAGAATGCAGGAAATGTGCTTAGACCCTACACCACAGCCAAGTTTGCCCTCCGTCTACCCCCCACAACCGACGCAAAACTCGCTGAACAACAGCTCACGAACCTACTGACGGAAAACGCGCCCTATGGTGTAGAAGTCAGCTTCGACAGTGGTGAACCTGCTCCTGGCTGGCATGCACCCATCACAGACCCAGCTCTAGAGGCAGCGTTACAGATGGCGTCAAATACTTATTTTGGCGCACCGGCGATCAACATGGGCTGCGGTGGCAGCATTCCATTTATGGAGTTTCTCGCCAAAAAGTTACCCCAGTCTCAGTTTGTCGTAACCGGGGTGCTAGGCCCCCATTCTAATGCCCACGGTCCAAATGAGTTTTTGCATATTCCCACGGCAAAAAAAATTACCTGCGGTATGGCTAGCGTTATCTACGAATGGGGGCAGCGTTGAAATCAGTAGACATCGACTTTTCCCGTCTGGATGAGACAAAAGAACTAGAACGGCTAAGGGCAGTTTGTGAGACCAGAGGTTTTTTTTCACTCTCCAACCATGGCATTAGTCAGGATCTACAAAATCAGTTTATTCGTGTTACCAGTGACTTTTTCTCCCAGCCTACTGACGACAAGCTTAAGCTTGAGAGAACCGAGGCCAACCCCTTTGGGTTCTACAATAAAGAGTTGACGAAGAACCGGTTAGACTGGAAGGAAGTTTTTGATATCAGTTTATCACCGTCAACCCCGACAAACTGGCCCGAAGACTCCGAATTTGTGCACGTCATGAGTGACTGGCATAAAGCCTGCCAACGGGTTGCAATGACCCTGCTTAAGGCGATCTTCAAAAGCCTCGGACTCACACTTGATCCCAGCTTTTTTCAACCGGAACACACTAGCTTTCTCAGGCTTAACTACTACCCGATTTTTCCGTTAACCGAAGACAATCTAACGGAACCACAATTTGGCGTGAGCCATCACACGGATGCTGGTGCATTAACGCTGCTACTTCAGGACCAGGTACCCGGCTTACAATTTTTTTCTGACGACCAATGGCACACTGCACCGGCAGACCCAGACGTCCTGATGGTTAATCTGGGGGATATGCTTCAGGTCTGGAGCAACGATCAGTTTATTGCCCCGCTGCATCGGGTACTCGCCAGTCTCCATAGTGTTCGCTACAGCGCACCCTATTTCCTCAATCCCGCCTTCAACTGTGACTGCCTGCCACTTTTTGGCGAAACGCCTCATTATCGGGTCGTCAACTGGGGCGAGTTTCGCAATCAACGAGCCCTGGGGGACTACGCTGACTTCGGAGAAGAAATCCAAATTTCCCACTACCGATTGCCATAGCCCGCGAATTCATTGACCTGCAGAGTGATAATAGAATTCAAAAATATCAATAAATCACCAAAATGAATTAACCCCCGGATTTTGTTGCGCCGCGCAAAAATTGTTAGCAGCTCATCCTCTACAGGCCATATATGACGCGGCCTTCCGAATTTTAGCCACCATTAAATGAAGGTTGACCTCCTTCTGGTCTGCCCATAGACTGAACTTAAGCTTTGTGCAGGTGTCGCTTGTGAAGACATTGGCCCAGAGCTTGTAGTTAGGGGGCGTTCGTTGAAATGGATTAAGCATTTGCCAGAGGCATTTGAAACATTCATCTAGCGAGCAAATATGGAACTAAGAGGTATATTTCATGTATCAATCAAAACTTGGGAAAGCCATGTGTCTGACAGCCTTGTCAGCCAGTTTGGCGATTATCCCAATGATCTCGGTGGCGGCCGAAGAAAAAGAACTAGAAGAAGTCGTCGTTACCGGTTCATTTATTAAAGGTACACCCGAGGATGCTGCACTTCCCGTTGATGTGATCACCAGAAACGATTTGGAAGATGTCGGTAGTCCTAGTGTAATGGAAATGGTGCGAAACCTGAGTGTTACCAACGGTAATATCGGGGAAACAAACCAGTTCGATACACGTGGCGGCCAGGGTAACGAAGGTGTTTCGACTGCCAACCTTCGCGGTTTGGGTTCGGCGCGAACACTTGTACTGCTCAACGGTAAGCGACACGTTTCTACGGAGTCGATCGGCGTTGATATTAGTGCAATCCCATCTATGGCAATTGGCCGGGTTGAGATCTTGAAGGACGGCGCTGCCGCTCTTTACGGCTCAGACGCAATTGCTGGTGTGATGAACTTTATCACCCGTGACAATTTTGAAGGCCTGGAAATTCGTGGTTCACACCAGAATATTCAGGACTCCGATGGCGATAACAGCATCGGCTTTATCTTTGGTCATCGAAGCGACAACATCCATTTTGCAATTTCAGCGGAATACGATGAACGCGACGAGCTAGGCATCAAGGAACGAAGCTGGGCATTGCGATCACAGCCAGAAAACCCACAGGGTGGTTGGTCTGGCATCGGTAATCCCGGTCGAATCCTGCCTACAATTGGTGGCACCATTATTGGTGCCGGTGGACCTGATCCCCAATGTGAACTACTTGGCGGTGCGATTGTTGGACCAGCTTGTCAGTTCCAGTTCACCTACTTCGACAATTTGATCGAAGAACAGGAAACCACCAAAATTTTCGGTGAGTTGAATATCGACATTAACGACAGTCTGACTTTTCACGTTGAAGCGCTGTATGCCGACATGGATATGCCTTCCTGGAAGACATCACCCGCCTACCCACCACAGTCGCTGTTTGGACCGGATCGCATTGTTGCTCCGACCCATCCTGGCTTGATCGATCTTAAGGCACAGAATCCTACGCTGTTCCCTGATATTGATTTGACTGCTGCTGGTTTCGGCGTCATTCCCGGTGCAGCCCAGGGCGCTTATACACTCACTCGTATGAGTGGTGTCGCTGGAGCTCCAGGTGGCGTTTCAGGTCAAGGCTCAAGAGCAACGGAGACGACCCGGGTTGCCGGTGGTTTTGTTGGTGAGTTTAGCAACGGTATTGGCTTTGATGTCAGTCTCTCCTGGTCTGAGCGAGATCGCGATACCATTGGTCCAGATATGTTTATCGAGCGGATGGCATTTGCACTCGATGGCTACGGTGGCCCAAATTGTGATCAAGTGACTGCAGTCGCAGCTGGCACCGCGGGAACGGGAGGATGTGAATACTACAACCCCTTCTCGAACGCGATTCAGCGCTCAGCCGTAACAGGTGCTCTCAATCCTCAATACAATCCAGCGGTTGCAAACTCTGCTGATTTGATTAATTGGATGACAGCTGAGGCTTCATCAAATGCAGTCAATACACTGACGGTATTCGAAGCCATTTTCAACGGCGAGACCTCCTGGGAACTAGACGGCGGTAACGTTGGCTGGGCAGCAGGTTTTCAGACCCGTGGTGAAGAATATGACTTCACCCTTGCGGACGTTTCCAACCGGGCGCTCAATCCGTGTCCTTTTGTTAACCCTGCTTCCGTCACACTTGGCCACACAACGTCTCTGACCTGTGATGCCAGTGGCGCCGGTCTTCTAGCTTTCCTTGCGGCGAGCGATGAAGAAAGTACAGACAGAACGATTTATGCAACATTTGCTGAATTTGCACTGCCTGTGTCCGACACCATTGATGTCCAGTTAGCCTTCCGCTACGAAGACTACGGTGATGATGATGGCGGCGATACCTTTGATCCAAAGCTTGCCGTCAGCTGGTCAGTTTCCGACGAGATCAAGTTTCGCGGTTCTATCTCTACAACGTTCCGCGGACCTCCTGGAAGCTTCTTAGGTGGTACTGGTACTTCTCTGCAGTTCCTGGCACCAGCCAGCGCGTTTAAAGCGGTAGATACCAGCGGTAACCCGAACCTGGAAGCGGAAACTGCAGTAGCAGCTAACTTTGGTGTTGTGTTAACAGCGGATAACTTTTACGGTTCGTTGGACTACTGGTCCTTTGACTTTAAAGACCCGTTCCAAACTGAAAGTGCTAGTCAGCTGATTGATGCTTACACAGCATTTGATTGTGCGGACGGCGGCGCTAACAGCGGAACTGGTGGCACCACCCTTAGTGCACAGTGTGCTGATTTACGACCACGCTTTACACCCAACGGCACAGCGCCAGGTGGTATTCAGCGAATCGCTCGTAACATCGTCAACGGTGCTGATCAGCAAACGAGCGGTCTGGACTTTAGTGCTCAGTACAGCTTTTTTGATGTTGCCAACGGTGACCTGACGGTCGGAACTGAAGGTACCTATGTATTCGAGTTCGAATCTAAAGACTTCACGTCTATTAATGGTACGCTTCTCGCTCCCGGCGGTGACTTTGCAGGTCAGCTAAACGATACAAATCCCACCCTGCCAAAGCCTAAGCTACAAGCTCAAGTTTTTGCCAAGTGGGGCAATGAGCAACATCGTTTGAACTACGCCATGCGTTATGTCAGCTCCTATGAGGATTCCGCACCAGCAATTCCTGCATTATCCGATATAGAACGCCATATGACTCATGACATTCACTACATCAACAACATGCTGCAAGACTGGACGTTCTCACTGTCTGTCATCAACGTGGCGGATGAAGATCCACCCCTTGCTTCTACAGACTTGAGCTACGATGGCTATACCCACAACCCATTTGGTCGCATGATCAAGCTGGGTGTTGTGTATACACCTGACTGGTTCTAAAAGCTGTTGTTGAAACTTAGTTGAAACTTAAGTTCAAACTTAGTTGAAATAACGAAGTAACAAGAAAGCCAGCCCCAAAAGGGCTGGCTTTTTTTTGGTCTAAATTCAGAGCGCCAACACTGCTTTGGCAATGATGTTCCGTTGCACCTCAGTCGCACCGCCGGCAATCGTATAGCCTCGATGGTGATACATCTGGCTCACTATCATGTCTTCAAAATCCTCTCCGACCGGCTCCTCGCCTCGAAGCACGGAGTCCAGTGGGACACCGTAGTAGCCGATGACCTCATACATCAACCGATCCATGGTTTGCACCAGTTGGCTCCCGCCTAGTTTTAACATCGAGGGCTCAGCACCCACCGTCTCCCCCCGATCAAATTTTGCGAGTAATCGTCTTGCGGTCGCATCCAGAGCATCTAATTGAATTTCAGCAAGGCAGATCTTTTTCTGCATGTCCTCTCCCAGATCAATCCCCCTCGCCATCTCGGCCCGGGTCATGGCAAAGATTTTGTTCAGAAGGCGACGATTTTCAGCTACCCGGGACACCAGCAAGCGCTCATTTCCGAGCAAATTCTTGGCCACGGTCCAGCCCTGATTCTCCGCCCCGAGTCGATTGGCCTTAGGCACACGAACCCCATCAAAAAAGACCTGATTCCAAAGCCGCCTGCCGTTAAATGCCATCAGTGGCTCAACGGTCAAACCCGGGTCATCCATATCAATCAAGAGAAAACTAATTCCCGCCTGGGGTTTCGCTGCAGGGTCTGTCCGGACCAGCGCAAATATGTGATCGGCTTGTTCTGCCGCTGAGGTCCATATCTTCGATCCAGTGACAAGGTAGTCGTCTCCATTGGTAACCGCTGAAGTCCTTAGACTCGCCAGGTCAGACCCCGCTCCTGGCTCGGAATAACCCTGGCACCAGGACATATCCGCGTTCAGAATCTTCGGCAGATACAGCGCTTTCTGGGCATCGGTGCCATATTTAATAATCGCAGGTCCCACCATACTAAAACCAAATCCCTGTAGATCAGGTGCATGGACACGCCGCAGCTCAATATCAAAAAGATGCCGACGGAGCATAGACCACCCGGTGCCACCGACTTCCACAGGCCAGTTAGGCGCTGCCCAGCCTTTTTGATTGAGGATTTTAGTCCAGCTATCCTGCTCAGATTTGTCGATGGGATAGCCAAGTCGAACTTTTCGGGCCAGACCAGGGTCAAGCTTAGAATTTAGAAATTCCCTGACCTCAGCAAGAAAATGTGTGTCTTCCGGGGATAATTGCCATTGCATAGAAACTACCTTTTTGACGGACCTAACGATGATTTGATTCTACCCTACCCAGCTGTCCTGCTCCGATTGAAATAGCGTGTCCGCATGGGTACTATGTTTGACCTTGCGTTAATGCTTCTCGCTGCCGGCTACCACCCGCTTTTGGCAGACCATTCGTGCATTAATCGTTACATCACTAATTGTTTCCAGTGAACCGTACATGAAAGTATTGTTAAGACTGCTGCCCTACATTAAGGCAAACGTGTGGGCGTTTACGTTTGGCATGATTGGCTTGCTCGTCGCCCGCGTGTTCGAAGCAATGATTCCAATGTTTCTCAAACAGGGCATCGATCGAATCACCGTCGGCCAAAACGGTATGGCAGCTGGAAACATTAATTTCGAATCTGCTCTAGACACCCTGACCTACCCTGCTCTGGCAATTGTTGCCTGTGTCATCGCACAGATTATTGTGACTATTTTTAGTCGAATTCTGATTCGCCGTATTGGCATGTATGCCGCTTTTGATTTACGCAACCGGGTGTATGACCACCTACAAAAACAAGGGCCCAATTTTTTCGCAATCTATAGTATCGGCGATTTAATGGCCCGGGCGATCAATGACATTTCTCTGGTTCGGCAGGTCATCGCTGGTACTACCCGGATGACCAGCGTCCTGATCTTTACCGCGACCGTCGGGCTTATTTTCATGTTTTCGTTATCCTTCAAACTCGCACTCGCCGTTATCCTGCCGCTACCGCTTATCACCTACGCCGCCTACTACTTTTCAAAACGAATTTACGCCCAGTCCTATCGTGTTCAGGAAGGTTTTTCTGACCTCTCGACGTTTGTTCAGGAGAATTTAAACGGCATCCGGACCGTACAGGCGATGGCCCAGGAAGATGAAGAAATCAGCCGCTTTGAGAACGTCAATCAAGACTTCGCAGACCACAACCAGGCGCTGTTTGAAACAACCTCGTTCCTGAGCGCGCTAATGCCCACCATGGCCGCGATGTCGACCATCATCATTATTGGTTACGGCGGGCACATGGTGAACGAGGGAGACATTACCCTCGGTACCTTCGCCGCCTTTTTCTCGTATCTTGCCCTCCTGCTGTGGCCCGTCCGAGAAGCCGGTTCACTGGTCACCCAATGGCAGCGAGGCGCCTCCGGTACCGCGCGGCTGTTCGAGATACTCGATCATGAACCCGAGATCGTCGACAGGAATGAACATGACTTCCCAGCTCTGACGGGTCGAATACGGGTAGAAAACTTACATTATCAATACGAGAATAAAGACCACTACGCCCTCGAAGATATCAATTTTGACGTCGCAAGCGGTGAAACCATCGCGTTGATTGGTCGGGTCGGTTCAGGAAAATCGACGCTCCTGCGTTTGTTTGTGCGGCTGTTGGAACCAACTCGTGGCAATATTTATCTGGATGACCACCCTATCTCAGAATTTCCATTGGCCCAGCTCCGGGAGCAGGTTTGCCTTGTACTGCAGGATCCGTTCTTGTTTGCTGACAGCCTCGGGGACAACATTGCCTATGACAATCCCGAGCGAGATAACAGTGACATCTGGCGCTCTGCTGAGGCAGCAGCCCTACGAGAAACCATCGAAAATTTCCCTGAAGGACTCGAAACGATTCTTGGAGAAAGAGGTGTGACCTTATCCGGCGGCCAAAAACAGCGGACCGCACTTGCAAGAGGCTTGATTCGGATGAGTCCGCTCCTCATTTTGGATGATTGCTTCTCCGCTGTGGATACCGAAACCGAAGAACATATCCTGACGGGGTTAAAGCGCGTTCGACAAAATTTAACAACCATGCTCGTTTCGAACCGTGTTTCCACAGCCAGGCACGCTGACCGGATCATTGTTCTAGAAGAAGGTCAGATTATAGAAATGGGTACCCACTTTGAACTCCTGGAAACCGACGGTTTTTATGCTGAGTTGGAGCGTGCCCAGAGCCACAATAGTCGTCTGGTGGAAGATTTGGAGGTGCCGGATGAACAGTAAAGCACCAACCGAAGACCTATCCAAAAAGCTTGACCACTCCATCTTTGATGCAGATATCCACGGCCAGAATATGAACCTTGTTTACCTTGGCCGGATCTTTAGCTGGGTACGCAATCACAAAAAAGTCGGTCTATTAAGCATTCTGTACATCACACTTGCATCGATGATTGCGGTTCTTTTACCCGTGATCATTGGCCGGGTTGTCATAGACGGCATCATCATGGGTAACCCCAAGGCGTTGTTACCGGACTTCGGTATGAACAGTTTGAATGACTGGCTGAGCGCAACGCTTGGAATGTCACCAATGGTCTCCGCCTGTGCGCTCTTCGCTTTGCTGACAATCCTCTGCCATACACTCAATCACCTGCACCGGGTCACCTACGCTAAAACAATGCTCAGCTCCCTTCGAGATATGCGCCTTGATTTATTCGCCCACATGGAGCGGCGACCGTCTTCCTTTTATGACAAGGTTGCCGTTGGCAGAGTCATGACCCGAATCACTAACGACGTCCAGGCTCTGTTTGAAATGTTGATGGGTTTGGGCATGCTCGTGGGGGAATTTGTACCCTTCTTCATTGCTCTCGCATTGATGTTCGCCATTGATGTGAAATTGACCTTATATTTGTTGATGGCAATTCCAATATTTGCCCTACTGACCTATTTCTTCCGTATGGCAACGCGCAAAGTTTATCGCCTGATTCGAAATACCGTCTCCCAACTCAATCAGAACCTGCAGGAAAACCTCAGCGGGATGCAGGTGGTGCAACTGAGCAATCGGGAAGAAACCAATCTCGGAGTTTATCGAGAAATTAACAAGCGCAACCAGAAACACGAGATCGACGCCATCTATCTAGAAACCGGCTACGGCGCTTTTATGGATAACATGGTGAACATGGCCCTTGCTGTTATTCTCTGGGTAGGTGGCGGCGCTGCACTCCAGGAGACAATTTCACTCGGTAGTGTGATTCTCTTTACTCAGTTTATTGATATGTTTATTCGCCCGATTCGGGTCCTTGGTATGCAGTACAACATCCTGTTTCGAGCCATGGCCAGTGCAGAACGTATTTTCCAGGCGTTGGACTGGCATGAACAGGTTCGAGAGCCGAAGCACCCCAAAAGTCTACCCAATAGGATTCAGGGCAAACTGGAATTTAGACATCTGAACTTTGGTTACGATGCGCAACAGGTACTCAAAGATGTCTCCTTTACCATTGCACCGGGAGAGAAGCTCGCCGTGGTGGGGCCGACGGGGTCAGGTAAAAGCACCCTTATCAGATTGTTAGGCCGATTCTACGATTTTGCCGACAACAGTATTTTCCTGGATGACATCGATCTAAACCAATTGCCTTCCAGCGAGGTCAGGAAACGAGTAGGTGTTGTGATGCAGGATTTCCATATTTTTTCTGGATCGATCCTCGATAACATCATGCTAGGTAATCCAAGTATCACCCGGGACCAAGCTATCTCTGCCGCCAGGTCAGTTAATGCGGATAAGTTTATTGAAAAACTGGAACTGGGCTACGACACACCGTTAGTCGAGCGGGGCCAAAACCTCTCCCAGGGCCAGCGGCAGCTGCTAGCTTTTGCCCGTGTCCTTGCCAGTGACCCAGAAATTCTAATCCTGGATGAAGCCACCGCCAGTATCGATACTGAAACAGAACAACTTATCCAGGAAGCGCTCAAGCAGCTCATGGAGGGTAGAACGTCGATCCTGATTGCCCACCGTCTACAAACCATTCAGGAAGCAGATCGCATCCTCGTCTTGAAGGATGGGGCCGTAAAGGAGCTAGGCAGCCACCAGGAACTCATGGCGCTCAAAGGTGTCTACTACACATTGAATCAACTACAGTTTCAGGACGTGACACAGCCTAGTCAAAACCGCTAATGAATCGATATTCCCGCGCAGCTGGTTATCTTTTGTTCATCGCCGGAAGCAGCCTATCTGTTTGGCTAGGCAGCGCCGTCTGGCGGGGTTACGATACTCATTTATGGCAGGAAACCGGGGGGGTTATCTACCAATCCCGTATGATTGAAGAAACCAAACGCGGCGATGAAAAGCTGTTCAAACACGAATTGCTCTATCGCTACAAAGTCAGTGATTCCAGCTACACAAATGATCACGTGTATCGTACCGACCTACCTATAGCTTCCGAAAAGCATCTGGCTGGGTTGGTCCAACAGTTCCCAATCGGCTCAATTCAAACCGTGTACTTCAACCCTGGCAATCCTGCTGAAGCGATCCTGATCAAAGGTGTTTCAATTCAACTATTACTGGCATTCGTCTTTGCCCTGGCTTGCTTCGGCGTAGGAATGTTAAGTATTAGGAGGCGCTAGCATGAGAAAATTTTTACCCTTCGCAATAGTAATTGTTCTGTGTTCCGGCATTGGGTTTTTCGGCGGGTATATGTTCACCCGAACCGAAATTAATACGCCACTCAATCCAACCGTCGTGATGAAAAAGAGCACAGCAAACACCCGCGCGATAGATTCAATCACAAATAAGGCGAACATAATTGAATTTACCGAAAACCCCAATGGGGTTTCCTATGCAATTGTTGACGCTGAAACGTCAATCTTCGCCAAGCTTAAATTGGCCCACGAGCTTGCTGATCAGTCAAACTTTGAGCAATTAGAAGCCTATATCAAACGAGCCGTTGTCTCAGCAGACCCCTTGTATAACTATAACCTTGTCAGCGTGTTTATAGAGAAAATGACCTCCCTTAATCCACTTGGGGCGATCGCTTTTATCGAATCAGATCGTGCTTTGTCCGATAGTCGATTTATCGGCCATGTGGTCACAAGTTGGGTAAGAGAAGATCCAGAAGCAGCAATAGACTATTTGAATAGCATCGACAACCCTCGGCTTAAAACTGAGATTGCCGGTCGCCTACTCGCTGACCCGACCCTTGCTGGAACAGGTTTTGCCGCTGAAATTGAGGCAGTTCTGGGGGTAAATGCATTCGCAATGAAAGGCATCGTGCAGGCTAATCAGTTGCCCCCTGGCCAGGCCCTCGATGCAGCATTAGCAATGACCCACCCCTCAAGAATGAGTGCTATTCAGGTCGCGCTGATCCGCATGCTGCGGGACAATCCCGATGAGGCGATGGCGAGAATTCGCAACCACCCAAATCAAATCGAGCGAGGCATGATGCTGCAATCCATCATGCATGAGTATCTCACTATTGATGAGGACTCGGCGTTTGCCCTCGCCCAGGAAAGCTTTCAGGGTAATGTCCGACTAGAGCAGCAGATGCTATCCATGCTGGGCCAAAGAAACCCCAAACGAGCCCTACCGATGGTTGAGGATTTTATTGCCCGAACGGGAAATTCCAATCCATTAAATGGCATCATTTCAACCTGGGTACAACAGAACCCCACCGAAGCGCTGGCCTATATTGAAACCCTCGATGAGCAACAACGGGGTAGATTGTATCAATCTGCCGCCTTTAGTTACGTCAACAGTCACCCCGAGGAAGGTTTCGATTGGCTCTTAGCCCAATCAGATCGCTATCCTCAGTTAGTGGAGAGTACCGTCGCAAGCAGTATTAATCACAACACCGTCAGCATTGCAGAACGTATGGTGGCGCGGACCACAAACCCGGGGATTCGAACCCGATTGATTACCGGTATCGGCAACTATAAGGCGAGTCAAAACCCGGATCAGGCGCTGGCCTGGCTGGACGGATACCGCCGGGATCCAGCTTATCCAACCGCGGTGCAGAATGTGATTTCGAGCATGTCCCACCAGAATCCAAAGAGTGCCGCCGAGGCAATTGAATCCAGAATTAACGAGCAGTATGCAGCACCGTTAGTGGGGCAAATCGCCTCCAACTGGTACCAAGCAAGCCCAAGGGAATCAATGGCGTGGTTACGGGACTTACCTAATGGCGACGCTAAAAATCAGGCCCTTAGTAGCATTGTGAGCAGCGTTGCCCATCGTGATCCGGACACGGCTATGGAATTACTGGATAGCCTTCCTTCAGGAGCACCGCAGCTTGAAGCAAAACGTAATATTGCCTATGCCCGCCTTGCTCGCTCGCCGGACGATATTGAGGATATCCTTTCCGACCTCGACATTAGCGGCGAGGAAGCCACTCAGCTTCGCGCGATGGCACAACAACGGGGCAAAGTGAGTGCTGGTGTGTTTCGACAGTAAAGATAGCGCTTAGCAATCGAGCTTAAGAATAGAGCTTTGCGTTACTCGCCGGCGGCTTGAACGCCTAGCATAGTCAGTTTGCCTGCCATATCTTCCGCTGAAGTCGCCGGTCTAACGTTCTTATCGATTGCCAACACCCGACCGTCCAGACCGATGTAATAGGTATGACGCATGGCGTAACCTCTATCACTAAGGACGTTGTAAGCCCGGGCAGTTTGCTTTGACGGGTCGCTCAGCAGAGGGAAGTCAGCTTTTTCCTGTAGTGCAAAACCCACATTGTCTTCGATAGGATCAACGCTAGCCATAAAGTACGCAACTTCGAAGGCTTGAATAAGGTGGCCATTCTCAGCCAGGGACTTGCATTCTATTGTGCAGCCCCGGGTATAAGCCCTTGGAAACCAGGCCAGGACTACAGCCTTTTCACCTCGATAGTCGGACAGTCGATGTACCTGCCCATCGGTTCCTTCCAGGGAAAAGTCCGGCGCAAGGTCACCTACTTCCAGACCAAAAACTTGAGTACCTAGCAGACTAAAAAGGACAATACAGCACCAGTGCTTTTTCATGACGGTTACACTCTTGATCAAGGTTACAATTCACATCAGCGAGTAAGGATAGCAGATGCTTGATTCCCGTATACGACCACTAATCGACCCCGGACTCAATTTTCTCGCGGGGTTTCTCGAACGCCGGAATGTCAGCGCCAATCAGGTCACATGGATTGGTTTCAGCCTCGGTATGTTGGTAGTACCGACCGTTGTTATCGGTTGGTTTAACGCTGCCCTCATCCTGCTACTGATCAACAGACTTTGCGACGGCCTCGATGGCGCTATTGCCCGGAGGGTTGGCAAGACGGATTTAGGAGGCTACCTCGACATCGTATTGGATTTTATATTCTACTCTGGGGTGGTCTTCGCGTTTTGCCTCGCCCAACCAGAATCCGCGCTTTACGGGGCATTTTTGATTTTTAGTTTTATCGGCACGGGAACAACATTTCTGGCATTTGCCATCATGGCGGAGAAACGCCAGATCCAAACCTCCCGGCAGGGAGAAAAGTCGTTCTTTTACATGGCGGGAGTTGCCGAGGGGTTTGAAACGATTCTGGTACTTGGTCTGATGTGCCTGATGCCAGCACACTTCTGGCTGCTGGCACTTGGATTTGGAATCCTCTGTTGGATATCAACCCTCGGCAGAATGCTAAACGCAATTAGAGTGCTTAAGCCTCTTGGCTAGCCAGATCAACCGGCTATGTAACGCGGTTAAGTCGTCTGGTTAGATAACTTTCTTTTTCTCCAAACGTGCAATGAGGGTCGCCAGAGTCTTGTCCGTGGTCGACCGGCTAAAAGAATCATTTAGGATGTTGGTGATTTCTTTGTTCATCGAAGTGTTGTGTGAACTCGCGGCTTTCTTAATTTTTTTATGTAGCGCAGGTGGTAAGCGCAGTACAAATTTCACTTGATCGGCTTCAGGCATTTTTTGTTCCTTTCTTTAAAATTGGCGATGACGAATATATGCTCAAAGTATACGCCTACAGAGCACCCTGGAATTGTAACTTCTCGCTTACAATGGTGAGACAGATGTATTGCCATCGAACTAGTAGCAGCCAATTTGGAATCCAGCCCTATGCCATCAACTGAGATAAGTCGACGTCAGATATTCAACGTTGCCTGGCCGATCATCCTCGCCAATCTCTCAACGCCTTTGTTGGGTCTGGTTGATACCGCTGTGATCGGTAACCTCGGCGAGGCCAGCTTACTGGGCGCAATTGCACTCGGCGCCGTCATATTTAGCTTTATTTATTGGGGGTTTGGATTTCTGAGGATGGGAACCACTGCGCTGGTTGCCCAGGCAATAGGCGCAGATCAACCTGACGACGCCCGTGATGTTTTCCTTCGTGCGGCACTGTTAGGCACAGGTATTGGTTTAGTACTCATGGTACTTCAGACACCAATAGCCAGCGGCGCTTTTCAAATGTTGGATGGTAGCAATGCAGTAGAACAGGCAGCTGATCGTTACTTTTCTATCCGAATCATGGGCGCACCATTTTCGCTCGCGCTACTGGCGGTGATGGGATACTTGCTGGGATTGCAGGCAACAAGAATGGTTCTGATTCTGAATTTGATTCTCAACGGACTGAACATCACTTTAGATTTAGTTTTTGTCTTGCTACTGGGGTGGGATGTCGAAGGTGTTGCACTTGCCACCGTGATCTCAGAACTTACCACCCTTGCGATCGGGTTGCTGATCATCCTGCCCAGGCTTCGAAAGCCAGGCGCAATATCCCTACGTAAGTTGGCAAGCCCCGGAGCCCTGACGAGAATGTTCAGCGTCAATCGCGACATCATGATTCGTACCCTGTGTCTCATATTTGCGTTCGCCTGGTTTACCAATCAGGGGGCAAGCCAGGGCGATATCATTCTTGCGGCAAATGCCATTTTGATGCAGTTCGTGAGTTTTGCAGCTTTCTTTCTCGATGGTTTTGCCATAGCAGCGGAGTCCGTGGTTGGGATCGCCGTGGGATCACGTAACAGCGCACGCTTGAATCAATCGATTCGATACGTTTTTGAAATGGGTCTTATCACATCCGTAATTTTATCTTGCCTTTATTGGCTGTTGGGCGCGGATGTGGTGTCACTGTTAACCAATGTAGAACCGGTCAGACAGGCGACTGAAGTATTTCTCTGGTGGGCCATTGCCTCGCCGATTGTTTCGGTATCCTGTTATCTATTGGATGGCATATTTATCGGCGCAACCCGCACACCAGAAATGCGCAACGCCATGATCATCTCGCTCATTGCCTTTCTTGGCTTGTGGTGGCTCGCGGTACCAATGTTCGGTAACCATGGCCTTTGGCTAGCCCTACACGGCTATTTTATCGCCCGCGCACTATCCTTAAGTTACTATTTGCCCGGCCTGATGCGGCAGCAACGGTAAAGGTCAAATCAGCCGCAGTTGCTCTCGTTGAGCCGTTACGATTACACTCACGGACACACTTAAGACACAAAAAAAGAGAAGTTAGCTGATGAAAATCGCAACCATGATGAGTTATGCGCAGGGTTATGTTGGCGCCACAAACGAAATTGTCGAAATGGAAAAGGCCGGCCTTGATGTCGTCTGGATTCCCGAGGCGTACTCCTTCGATGGTGTCAGTGCCATGGGCTATGTGGCGGCTAAAACCGAGCGTGTGACCATTGCCTCGGGTATTTTGAATATCTACAGTCGCACCCCAACTTTGCTCGCCATGACCGCCGCTGGCGTTGATGCGCTATCGGAAGGTCGTTGCATGCTTGGACTCGGCGCATCGGGTCCACAGGTCATCGAAGGATTCCATGGGGTAGCCTATGACGCACCCATCACTCGGATGCGCGAGATTGTCGAAATTTGTCGGACGGTATGGAAGCGGGAAGAAAAGCTCGACCATCAAGGTAAGAAGTATCAGATTCCACTCCCCGCGGATCAGGGAACCGGTTTAGGAAAACCCCTCAAAATTATCAACCACCCCTACCGTGACGAAATTCCAATTGCCCTCGCCACCCTCGGAGACAAAAGCGTCGAAATGACCGCAGAAATCGCTGACGCCTGGCTTCCAGCCTTCTATATGGCCGAAGGAGCTGACGCAGTCTGGGGAGACGCTATTCGACGGGGCAACGCAAAACGTGATCCCGGCCGCCCACCCCTGGATATCTACGCCGGTGGCGCTGTTGCAGTAGGTGAAGGGCTGGAATCCTACCGTGATATGTCCCGACCCGGTATTGCACTTTATGTAGGTGGTATGGGTGCTAAAGACAAAAATTTCTACAATCAAATCTTCCGCAAATACGGTTATGAAGAAGAGGCTGAAGCCATCCAGAACCTATTTCTATCGGGTCGCAAATCAGAGGCCGAAGCCGCTATACCCCAGAGCTATTTGGATGCAACTTCTATGGTGGGCTCGGAAGGGTTTATAAGGGATCGTTTGCAAGCTTATAAAGAAGCGGGTGTTACCAGCTTAAGCGCAAGTTTCCTCGGCACAACGACGGAAGAACGCGTTCGAAACTGTGATGCCTTGAAAAACATTATCGAGAAAATCTAGTTTATGACCGCAACGCTGTATGACCGCCTCGGTGGAGCGTCCGGGGTTCAGGATCTGGTCACCCGGTTTTATGACGCAATGGACAACAACCCAGAAGTTCAGCTAATACGGGGCAAGCATCCCGCGAACCTGGGCTCCGCCAGAACAAAACTATTTGAATATTTCAGTGGCTGGTTTGGTGGTCCGTCGCTTTTTATCGACAAGTATGGGCACCCCAGATTGCGAGCGCGGCATAATCACATTGCAATTGGCATACAGGATCGAGATCAGTGGTTGCAGTGCCTGACTACGGCTCTGGATCAGATGAATGTGGCTTCGGATCTGAGAGCGGACCTACTTGAAAAAATTGAACCCATGGCGGATCACATGAGAAATCTGGATGAAGAAGCCCCACTTTCGGACTGCTAATTGTGACTTTTTTATCTTGAGGCTTTTGTGAACTCTATCCAGACATTAAGCTTCAGAATATGATCTACTTTGAACTAAAGCATGACTGCAGGATATCAATATGAAAGTGACAATCACGCTGTTAACGACCCTTCTTATCGGCTGCTTCAGCACTTACACCTATGGCGCTGAGAGTAAACCTGCTGAGCAAGTTCAAATTATTGTCGAAGAAGTCCCTGAAGCTGTACGCGAGCAGAACCGGCTGACCCCGGAAGAACTCGAAGCGCAGGAGGCGGTCATTCAAAAAGCCATGTCAGAATTTGAATCAGCCACTGCAGAGAAAAACCCTACACAGCGTTAACGTTCAAGAAGCCGTCACACCGTCGGTTAATACCCAGGGTAATTTACTACCGCCAAAGTCGATACGTTCCTTGCTCACGGCTTTAACGGATTTTAGTAGCGACACCATATTACCGCTGACGGTGGTTTCTTTAATCGGAAACTGAATTTTGCCATCTTTAATGTAGTAACTATTTTTTGCGATGCCTGAAAAATCCCCACGATCATTCGGATTCCCGCCACTGAATCGTGCAATCAATATTCCCTGTTCCACGCCGGCGATCATATCCGCCAATGCCGCATCTCCCGCATCTACCTGAAAACAACCTCCGGCATTAACCGCCCGGGGTAATCCAGTCTTGTTAGATCCATATAATCCGAGAAGGTACGATTTCAGTACACCCGCTTCGAGAATAGTGGAATTTTCAGCTTTGTAACCATCACCTGTTACCCAATATCCAGAGGCCACATCCTCAGCAACTGGACAGCAACGAAGGCTCAGCTTGTCGCTGGTCACGACTTCACCTAACTTGCCTTTATAGACCGAAGTGCCACTGATCAACGGACCATCGCTCACTTTACCGGTAAGAAAACCAACAAAACTACCTAGCGCGTTCGGCGTGATAATCATGTCACCGGTAAACTTTCCCGGAATGTTTTGGGTTTCAACCTGTTCCGTCGACTGACGCATCAATTCGTCAGCATTCATCATTTCCTGAATCGGCGAGTCGAGATCAAAGGCGCTATAGCCAAAGTAATTCATCGATGACGCCTGCTTACCACGCTTAGATGTAAACATAGCCGAGACGTTGTAAACACCCCGGCGAGATTCGAACAGCACGTCGTTGCTGTTGACATAAACGCTGCGCCGATTACCGAAGGTAATGGCTACAGAGCCAAAATGTAAATCAGGATACTGCCGCTTGGCATAATCCTGAACCTCCACAATTCGGTCGTACATTCGGTCATAGTCAGGTTCACCTGGCCCTGTATCAAAGGACTCCGCCGGTTGCTTTTCGGCGATTCCATAAGCCTCATCCGGTGATGCACCCCGGGCCATATCCGACAGATTGGCTACGGTGCGAGCCAGGGTATCTGAATCCGTCTTGTTCACCGAGAGACTCGCCTTTTTATGGTCTTTAATGCCCGTGATAGACACATCGGTTTCAAAGTTGGTGCGCATCAAATTGATGACGCCATTTTCTGCCTGTAACTCGTGAAACTCTTCCGAGACAATTCTCGTTGCTGCATCAGAAAAGCCTGCTTGACTAATTTGTCCCAGGGTTGTCTGGGCGATTGCCTTATTTGTCATTACTCGCCTCCAATGTAGACTTTGGTTTTCACCGCAGGACCACCCATGCCGACGGGCATTGGTTGCTTCTTGCCGCACATCCCAGAGCAACTCCATTCCATATCATCCGATAGCATCGTCACTTCTTTGAGCATGTCAAAAGCCACACCTGATATGGTGGTATCGGTAATGGCACGACCCAGCTTGCCGTGCTTAATTTCGTAACCCATCTGGACCCCAAACATAAATTCACTTGTGGTATCAGCCTGTCCGTTGGTGGGGCGCATCAAGAGGTAGCCATCCTCAATCGATGCAATCATATCTTCTAGCTTATCTGTGCCTGGCAAAATTGCGGTATTACGCATCCGAATTAATGGCTCATCGGTGTAACTGAACGCGCGGGCGTTGCCCGTTAACGCCATATCAAAATGTTGAGCACTGTCTTTGTTATGCATAAAACTTTTAAGAATTCCGTTTTCGATCAGAACAGCATCCAGGCTTTCTACACCTTCGTCGTCCATATAGATCGGCATCGGTAATGTTTCACCGTTATGGCTATTGGCAAAATCGATCAAGGTGACAAGATCACTGGCAACCCGCTCACCTAAATAATCACCGGCAATGGAACCTTCTCGAACAATGTCAGCTTCCGTTGTGTGACCAATCGCCTCATGGGCGAGAATACCCGCAAGGTCGGATGCCAGAATGACATCGTGATAACCCGATACCGGTTTCACCGCTGTCTTCTTATTCATAAGGTGTTTATAGAGCTCATCAACTGCCTTATGGATACGCTCAGGTGATTCAAAAACGTCCTCAAATTGCCCTCTATCTCCGATCCCTTCGGAGAGCTCAATCGGATCTCCGGCTTCATTTCGGGTTGTCAGTTTTACTGAAATGATGGCTCGAGAGTTGGTGTTATGGCCCATCGAGCCCTCCGAGGTTTGCAGCTTCTTTTCCATGTCCAAACAATTCAGGGCAAGTTGCCGGGACACAATATCTGGACAATGTTCGCTGATGTATGCATCGATGCTTTTCAAAAAGGCGATGATCTCATCCTGGGATTTGCGTGGTTTTTTAGTATTGGAATTGCTGTTTGCTGAAGCGAGGCTGCGGGGCAAGCTCAACTCTGGATTACCGCTACGCTTCGCCAAAAACTCAGCGTTTCGAGTGGCTGCACTGATTGTGGTTTCGATGCAGTCGTTGGTTGCATTTGGATTTGAACTAAAACCCCAGGCGCCCTTATCAAACACCCGTGCAGAAACTCCACCGTTGGTGTCTTGCATATTGGATACAATATCCCCGTTCAACAGCGAAATATTGAGCAGTCGATTCTCATGGAGGCGTAATTCTGTATAGGATGAGTACTGATTTGAATATTTGGATAGGTCAATCTCGGCAATTTGCATAGCAGGTCTGCCCTTTTGTCAGTGAAGGATTTACGCTAATGGCTCAAGGCGAAAGAGTCAATTCGGTATAGCGCAAGGAAACGGCCTACTAACGAATTTCAAAGTAGGCCCGCTAGCAACAGCCAGGCGCCAGACACAGGTCAGGCGTTTGGTAGACTCAGCCTAGGCGGGTAACAGCGCCGTAAACTCTGCCCGGTGATCAGCGTCTAGATACTGTTTCAGCTCTCCGGCATCTAGAAATGTTGCATAGCAGCTTGGACAATGTTCAAAACGAATTTCCACCGGCTCTTCAATTTTGCATTGATCCATAATTTTGTCGCACTTCGGGCACTCAACATACACCATGTCATCGTATTCAGCGCCTAATGCTGCATCGCCGCTATCCATATCTTGCTTACCCTCAACGAGCAGCAAATCGGATCGAGTTAATTGATCAAAATATAGGCCCTTGCAGTCCAGACAGCGGTCCACTCGAATAGAACCCGCATCATCACTACTGACCGTTTCCATTTCGCCATCACACTTGGGGCACTGCATAATTTGATCTCCAACAATTCTTAAGCGGACATTACATGATTTCAACGATTTTGTAATCAGTGCGGATACGTGTAATCTCCATCCCCTCCGATCTGCGACAACTATGGCTTCCACAGACTCCACATCACCGGAAATGGACCCCAGTATCTGGGCAACCTATAGGTCCCTTCTGTGGTCTGTCTACGCACCGGGTTTTCTGATGTCCCTCTGCCAGGGTAGCGTGATTCTCATCATTCCTTTATTTGCCCTCGATCTGGGTGCAAGCGCGGCAATTACCGCACTGGTCTTCTCACTTCGCGGACTTGGTAATATGACAGTCGATATTCCAGCCGGGTGGGCAACGGGAAAATTTGGCGATAAGACAGTTATGATGCTGTCCGTGGCAGTGATGACAGTTTCTGCCCTGGTGGCCAGCCAGGCAAATACAACCTGGCAGTTGGGTCTCGCCGCATTTGCCTTCGGCGCCGCTGTTGCCAGTTGGCTACTCGCTCGACTAACCCACGTGAGTGAAGCTGTACCAACTCATCAGCGCGGCAAAGCCATTAGCACAATGGCAGGTGTACAACGATTTGGTAATTTAATTGGTCCGGCCACCTCGGGGATTGTTGCCCAGATCTACGGCTTTGAGGTCGTATTTTATGGCATAGCGGTAGTGGCAGCCACCGCCCTACTTCTGGTGATGTTTGCGGTTAAGACCAACAACCGCTCAGACCCCGACGAACATAGCAGCATCTTAAGCCTTGCGCCCACCATCTTAATGGCCCACCGCAGGGTATTTGCTACCGCGGGCCTGGCAATCTGGTGTCTAACAATCCTCCGATCAACTCGAAGCCTGATGTTACCGGTCTGGGGAAACGCCATTGGTTTGGATACCTCAACCATTGGATTTGTCGTTAGCCTTTCCGCCGGCATTGATATGTTGATGTTTCCCCTTGCGGGCATCGTGATGGATACATGGGGACGTCGGCCAGCAGCAATTTCCTGCCTGGGTGTCATGAGTTTTGGCATGTTAATGCTGCCTTTTACCGACAGCTTTATCTTGATGGCGGTAGCTGGAATGGTAGCGGGCGCAGGAAACGGGTTAGGCAGCGGGATTAATATGACATTGGGGTCCGACTTTGCGCCGGATGGTAAGCGAGGAGAATTCCTTGGCGTTTGGCGCTTGCTGTCGGACACGGGTTCGTTGATAGGCCCGATGGCGGTCGGCGCTACTGCATCCTGGGTAACCTTGTCCGGGGCTTTCTACCTTTCTGCTGGGGTCGGCGGCATCGGCGTCTTGATTATGTGGTTGCTGGTTGATGAGACCCTGACCAAACGAACACCAATAGCTAAAGTTGAGCCTCAATAGCAATTTCAATCAATGCGGCAATGACCCAGGTCAAGGGCGGCAAAACGCCGAACAACAGCATGCTGCGGATTCTGTCGGTAAATGGCAGCTCCTTAATATTGCTGATGCGTTCCTCGTAGTACAGCAGGTCAATGCGACTCACCTTCTCCGCATCCTCACCTATCAGAGTTGAACTTAAGTGTGCTTTATCTCCCTTAACCAGTGCACGATGTACATGGTTTAACTCAAGGGTTTTTGCTACATGGATACGGTGCTTGAATCGATTGTAGGGCAACATAAACAGCCCCAACATAACAAGGCCCGGCAAATAAAACGGCATCATCAAAATCAGCAATACACTAAACGCAAGCTCACCTGAAGTGAACACGGTGTAGCTTGCAAAAATGATACACAGGCCAAAAATATAAAGGCGCAGGAATCTCAACATTGGGTTGGCGAGCACCGCGTACTGATCCGCTTCGAGCAGGCTAATGCGGATCCGTAGGCAAACTTCGTTGAGGCAAAGCAACTGGCGAAAAAAGACGTCAATACAAAAAATCACCAACAAATACTCTAACCAATACAGGCCAACAGCAACAAAAAGCACAAATTCAAATTCGATTCTAATCAGCTCATTGATTTGGATATTGATCAGCGCACAAACAAAGCCTAGGCCGATCTCAAGCCAACGAATCTTTGCACTCGGTTCGAGGATTGACCGCACATCGATCAGAGCATCGTCAAATTCTAAAACCTGCAGTAGGTCGTGATACCAGCCCCGGGCCATTTCCAGATACAACACCAGAAAAAAACTGATGATGGCAACAAAAGCAATTGTGGAGGGATAAAGACTGGGGTTTGGAACCCTCGAGATCACCAGGGATACAACTGAAATCAATGCCAGCAATAGGAATGAGGAGAGCCCCAATTGCCATGAAGGTAGGCCCGTCCGATCAAGCATGATCAACGGTTGCCAGTGGGATATACCGGGCGTGGCTAACTCACTAGATGCATTTTCAACTGCAGACTCACTCAAGAATCACACCTACTAACAAAATCGGTTTATACTCTCAGCGCTCGCAGGGCAGCTACTTAGCCCCGTTACTTTTCTCTCGTACCACACGAAGTATCACACCGAATGAAGCCGCTACACTACTACTTTTTAGGCACCGGAGCCTGGTTTCTTGCCTATGGCATCCAAAGCGTCGCTTTCGCCTGGCTGGTGACCATTGTATTAGCCGAATCCCCTACCATGGTCGGTTTTGCCCAGATGGCATTTTTATTGCCCGCCATGTTGTTAATGTTGGTTGGAGGCAGCCTCGCGGATCAGGTTGGAGGCCGTCGCATGGCTCTGATCGGTCACCTGCTTGCTGCCATGGCGCCCCTATTTCTAGTCGTCACCATTTTACTGGATCAGTTCAGTTATACCCTATTGCTGGTTTTTGCCGTCATTATTGGCTGTAGCCAGGCCCTGGTCACACCCGCCCGGGACGGACTACTCGCACAGGTTGCGGATGGCCGAATACAGCAGCGTGTCGTTCAGGTCAGCATGATTCAATTTGGCATTCAGATGATCGGGTTTGTCATTGCTTCATTTGGCGATCAGTTCGGTGCAGTTATGATTCTCTCCGTGCAAAGCGCATTTCTTTTTCTTGGAGCAATCGCTTTCTATCGATTGAAGTTACCGTTCGAGGCGCCAATCAGGCACTCGAACAAAATGTTACAACAAATCACTGCTTCAATAAGCGAAGGCTATCGCTCAGTTCGCCAATCACCCCATATGACATCCGTTGTGATTCAAAATTGCGCCATGGGTATTTTTTTTATGGGCTCCTATATTGTGACCATCCCGTTATTAATTCGCGAGGTTTATGCCGGATCGTCAATGGAGCTTTCGTTGATTAACGGTGCCAATTCCGTTGGACTGGTAATAACCATGATATTTCTGATGCGAGTTGGAGACATCAATCGCCAGGGTCGGGCACTATTAATCTCCCAGATGTTAGGCTCATTTTGTCTACTCGGTGGTGGCATGCAGCTGGGATTTGTTAGCTTAATCCTATTTATTTTCGCCTGGGGTCTGTGCGGTGGCATCGCCATGACCATGTCACGAACCGTGATGCAGGAACAGGCCCCTGAAAATCAGCGCGCCAGAATGATGGCATTTTATTCATTTTCTTTTATGGGTGCTGGCCCAATCGGTGCACTGTTGAGCGGCTTTTTGGTAGATTTGTTTAGCGCCTCTACAGCACTCATTATTAGTTCTAGCTGTATGCTGTTGGTGTCAATCTATATGTCGTTCAAATCACCCCTTTGGTCACTAGGCGACAAATCATAAAGGGCCCCTCCCCTGACCATTTCCTGTCGTGATAAGCTCCAGTGAACAGTTTTTTAGGAATCGGCCATGCGAAAAATTATTCTTCTGGCGCTAACACTTAGCTTATCGCCAGCTATCCACGCTGACACTCTTATTCATTGCGAACGTCTTATTGATGGCGTGCAAAGTGAACTACTCACCCGCCAAACCATACGAATTAACGACAATCGTATTGTCGCGGTAGAATCGGGTTTCACCGGCGGCGGTGATGTCATTCACCCTGGTGACGTTACTTGCATGCCTGGACTGATCGATATGCATGTCCACCTCACCCAGGAACTGCATCCAGGGCAGCAGTTGACACGATTCACATTGGATCCCCAGGACAAAGCGTATGCAAGTATTCAGTACGCCGAAAAAACCTTGATGGCCGGATTCACAACCGTCCGTGATCTGGGCAGCGCTCACAACCTGTCTATCTCGATGCGCAATGCAATCAACAGCGGGCATATTATTGGTCCTCGGATCTTTACCGCCGGGAAAAGTCTCGCCACGACCGGCGGACACGCAGACCCCAGCAACGGTCAAAACAGCTTGCTCCGCGGTGACCCCGGTCCTGCCCAGGGTGTCGTGAATAGTGCTGATGATGCCAAAAAGGCCGTTCGCCAACGATATAAGGAAGGGGCTGATCTCATCAAGATTACCGCAACCGGCGGCGTTTTGAGCCAGGCAGCGAGCGGACAAAATGCTCAATTTACCGATGAAGAGCTCTCCGCAATCATCAACATCGCAAAGGACTATGGATTTAAGGTCGCGGCCCATGCCCACGGTAAAGATGGCATGGAGAGAGCCATACGTGCCGGTATCGATTCGATTGAACACGGGACTTATATGGATAAAGACACGATGAAGCTCATGAAGCGGTATGGCACCACCTATGTACCAACCATATCAGCAGGAAAATTTGTCGCGGACAAGGCCGAAATCGATGGTTACTTTTCTGACCTCGTGAGACCAAAAGCGGCGGCCATTGGCCCCCTGATCCAGGGAACCTTCGCTGATGCTTATAAAGCTGGAGTCAAAATTGCCTTTGGAACCGATTGTGGTGTTTGTCCCCACGGCGATAACGCCAGAGAATTTGTCTATATGGTAGAAGCCGGTATGCCAGAAATGGAAGCGATCCAATCTGCAACCCAGGCCGCAGCAATATTGCTAGGCAAGAGTGAAGATCTTGGCACCATTGCACCAGGAATGCGTGCTGATGTTGTGGCGGTAGCCGGAAACCCACTCACTGATATTACTCAAATGTTGAATATGCAATTTGTTATGAAGGATGGACGTGTCTACAAGCAGTGATGTCCTGGCGGAGTTTATTCAATCCCATCAGCCCCTGGTGATCATCACCGGCGCAGGCTGCAGCGCTGCCTCTGGCATACCAACCTACCGAGATAACGGTGGCATTTGGAAACGATCAACGCCAATACAGCACCAGGATTTTGTGACCAAACTAGCCTCCCGCAAGCGTTACTGGGCGCGAAGTCTGGCGGGCTGGCCCGCGGTAGCTCAAGCCGAACCTAATGCCTGCCACCGATCAATTGCTGAGATTGAGAAAATGAACCTCTGCTCATTACTGGTGACCCAAAATGTGGATCGGTTACATCAGCGTGGCGGCCACCAAAATGTGATTGATCTCCATGGCCGACTCGATCAGGTGCACTGTCTGGATTGTCTTGATGAAATTTCCAGAGAAGACATGCAGGAGCGGCTGTTTCGTTTAAACCCTGAGCTGGAATTCAATTTCACCCAACTAGCACCGGACGGAGATGCAGACGTCCCAGATCACCTAATCGACACCATCGCACTACCGGACTGTGATCACTGTGGCGGTTTACTAAAACCATCGGTAATTTTTTATGGCGGCAGCGTTGCAAAAGAGACGGTAAATAAAATTTTTAGCGCGATCGATTCAGCCAGGGGGGTGCTGGTATTGGGTTCTTCCCTCATGGTCTTTTCCAGCTACAGGTTTTGCAGGCAGGCCGCCCGGCGCGGGGTACCTCTTACCATTGTTAATTCCGGTACAACCCGGGCCGACGAACTGGCATCCCTCAAAATTAATGCACTTTGCGAGCAACTGTTACCCGCTACTGTGCAAGCACTACAGGCTAACAAATGAATACTCCAGGGATTATCTGCAGTGTGGTTTTGGCACTAATGTTGACGGGTTGCGGCACGACTAGCCCTAAGCTTAATCCCGACTTTGCCTTTGTACATGTCAATGTTGTCGACCTTGAAGCCCAGCAGATTTTAACGGATCAAATTGTATTGATTGAAGGTCAAGGCATTGTCGCGGTAGGGGATTTTTCCAAAACCATCATCGCAAAGGATGTTGCAACCCTGTTTGCCGAGGGGCACTACCTGGTTCCCCGCTGTATTAACTATCGGCCTGCCCCGAAACGAAGCCCGGGAAGCGATCAAAATGTAAATGAACAAGAGAAACCTGCAGGTAACGGAACTACTCTGCTGGCCAGTTTAGATATTCATCGCTGTGTGGTTCTAGATGACCCACAGCTCATTGCTCCCGGGTACCCGGCTGAGCTTCTGCTTGTGGCTGAAAACCCATTGTTGGACCTCACCAAAATAAAATCAATTGAAGGCGTCTATTCCAAAGGGGTATGGCGTGAAGGTAAAGCACTTGCTCCAACCTTAGAGGAAGCAGAAAACTTACGCCAAAAAAAAGGGGTTGAAGTCAATCACGACAACCCCTGATTTCCATGGTGTTTTCTTCAACACAACGGCTAAACCGTCTGATTCAAACTGGTAACCCAAGCCTGTCTAGTCTAGTTAAGCTGTCTAGTCATGCTGTCTAGTCATGCTATCTAGTCATCTGCGGCTAGTTGCACCAGCATCTTTCCGGTATTTTGCCCCTGTAACAAACCAATCAATGCGGCTGGAGCCTGTTCAATCCCTTCCAGTATCGTTTCTTGATATTTGAGCTTTCCTGCCTTCAACCAGCCCCGCATATCCGACAAAAATTCTTCACGCATATGCTCAAACTCATAGACCACAAACCCTCTCATCATGACTCTGTTGTAGATCATGTTGGACAATGTTGTGACCCCTTCTGATCTAGCGCCTTTGTTGTTGTAAGCGGAAATCATGCCGCAAACCGGTATCCGGCCAAGGGGTCGCATCTGCCCGCAGGCCGCGTCTAAATGTGCACCACCAACATTCTCAAAATAAACATCAATGCCCTCTGGCAGTGACCGGTGCAGTTCTTTGCTGATGCTAGACGTCTTGTAATTAAAAGCATCATCGAAGCCCAACTCATCAATGAGATGGCGAACTTTTTCATCGGACCCACAACTTCCGACAACCCGGCAATTTTTGATCTTTGCAATCTGTCCAACCACCGACCCCACAGCACCGGCTGCTGCGGAAACAAAAACATTGTCACCCTCTTTTAGCTCACCTGTGACCAGCAAACCGCCGTAAGCCGTCAGACCCGTCATGCCTAGAATATGCATGTGGGTGGTAAGGGGTTCATCCTGAACGTCCAAAATAGTCAGCTGTTCCGGCTTGGCAACAACAAACTCTCTAAAACCAAAACGATGCTGCACATAGGACCCTACAGGAAATGCAGAGTCATCACTCTCTATGACCTTACCAATGGTCCCCGCTGACATTGCTTCATCCAACTTGGTCTGGCCATTGGTCATGGGTGGTCGCATAGCAGGGTCGACCGACATGATCAGGTTCTTAACCAAAATGCCTTTGCCGGAAAACTCTAGTTCTTTTTCTACCAGCAAAAAATCCTCTTCTTTAGGCAGGCCGTCAGGTCTCGCAACCAGATGAATTTCGCGATTTTTCATACTTTTCCCCTCTTAGATTTCAATTTGATCCGGAGTGTCTCTTATGTCGTGACGAGAATCAAAAATCTCTCCAACAAAGTCTCATGGACGGAGTCCCTGTTGACTTCATTCCCTCAGAGGAACTTATCCACTATTGTGATTTTGAGTAGGATTGCCTTCCCGGAGTAGGGTTCTGACGGTCGTTAGGAGGTCCTGTAATCTGAATGGCTTAACCAGAATCGGATATTCCGAGGGGACGGTGGCTGAATATCCGGTAATCATCAAAACCGGCAGGGTTGGATGTGTCTGCCTCAGCAACCGGATGAGTTGATCTCCAGATAAACTGCCAGGCATTTTCAGGTCTGATATCAGCAGGTCAATTTCACCCAGCTCATTGAGCCTATTCACTGCGTCGTCTCCATCCTGGGCCAGGTGCACAAGATAACCCGCATTCTCCAGGGCCATTTTTCCCACCTCACGGATCTGCTCTTCATCTTCAACCAGCAGAATTGTTTCTCCCCCGGCAAACTCAGGATAAGCCAGGGCAGTCTCAACCGGTGCCCCGACAGCCACCTCAGAAGAAAAGAACAGGTTAACAGTTGTCCCCTCTCCAGGTACTGACCTAATTTCCAACTGTCCACCGGACTGGTTCATAAAACCCTCAACCATCGCCAGCCCAAGACCAGAGCCTTCCGCAGGACCTTTGGTTGAGTAAAACGGCTCAGTTGCCGCTTTCACTTCCTCGGGACTCATTCCCCGCCCGTTGTCAGCAACAGAGATGACAATTGATTTATCCTGTCTAGTGACACTTATCTCTATCAGCGCACCTTCTTTACTAGCTTCGCCGGCATTTAAAATCAGGTTCAACATGGCACTGACTAACTGACCGGGATCAACGCGAATAAGCAACGACTCCGAAGTATCCATTTCAGTAGTAAACTCAACCGTTCCGTTAGCCGTCCGCTGAAACATCTGGCGGTTTGAAGAGAAAAACTGTACCAGGTCGACCAACACCGGTTGCAAGACCTGTTGGCGGGCGTAGGCCAACAGTCCGCCGGTTATCGCTTTACCGGAATCAGAGGCAGTCAAAATATCCTCCGCTAGCTTCTTTTGTTCCTCCGCCAGGTCCAGAAGCAGAAGTTCAGCGGACAATTGAATGACGGTTAACAGATTATTAAAGTCGTGGGCGACGCCGCCCGTCAGTTGACCAACCAGGCGCAGCTTTTCATCATTCGCCAATCGCAATTCCAGCTCTGCTCGTTCCCGCTCTGCCTCATTGTGCTGTTCCATGACCTGCTGAACCTCGTGGGTTCGGATCTCAACCTCCCGTTGCAACCGGGCAGCAACTTCTTTGTGAACTTCGGTCTCCCGGACCTTTGACCTGTGTCGATAGTAAAAGGCGATCAGCACTAATAGGGTTAACACAATCGCAATTGCGCCATAATCAAATAGCCGGACAAGTTGACTTTCCGCTTGCAAAACCTTCTGGCGTTCTTCAGCGAGATCTAACTGTTGGTTTTTAACATCAATTTCATTGCTCACGGAGAGTGACGCGAGTCGTCGGGCGAAATCGGCACTTTGCGCTCGCTGCGCAGCTTCCGAGGCTAACACGCCATGCTGGTATGCATTTTCATATTGTCCCGCTTTGGCGAACGCACGAGCTAACAAGTCGTGAGCTGGACCTAGTTCGAGGGAAAATTCGTCCGTTGAAAACTGATCAAGAAATTTCACAAGATAATCAATCGCAATAGCCGGTTCGTTATATTCGAGTAGCATTTTTCCGTAAACCAATGACAGCTCACGCAAACGACCGGGGTTATCTTGACTCGTCGCTATTTCAATGCCCTTTAACAGCGCCACTTCAGCCTCGGCAACTCGCTCTAAACCAAGATAGGCTTGGCCAAGCGCTAACTGCGCCTGAGCGGAACTGTCGGGGGAGACCGCAATATCAGAGCGCTCTATCCAGGGCTTTAACTCTAGCAATGCTTCGTTGTATCTTCCGACGCCACTTAAGGACAAAGCGACCTGGGTATGGGCAATATATTGACGGGTTAACTGATTGGTCTGGGTTAACCAGGGAATCACAATTGCATAGCTTCTAAGGGCAGCTTCGTGTTTACCTGCCTGGGCTTGCACGTACCCCAAATTGTAAGCCAGGATGGTTGGCAATACTTCATCTGACGCCAACACGGATTTTTCTTGATCCGCCATTTCAAACGCTTGTATCGCGAGATCCGTTAACCCGGAAAGCATCAGGGCAACACCTCGATTGTGGAGCAGCGTCACCAGTACTACTTGATCCTCCATCAAGGGCAGCTTAATCGCCGCTTCAAACTCAGCCAGGGCCTCTTCGGCTTTTCCCCGTCGAACGAAATAGTATCCCCTGGCGTTATAAGCAATCGCACGACTTACTGTGCTGAGCTGACCTGTGTCTCGATTTTCATTTTCTAAACTCTCGCAAAACGGCGTGGCCTCCGCCATCAAACCTTGACGAATATTAAATTCACAATGATAAGCCGTGGAGATCAAAAAGAACGATTCGTCCCAGGTTGAGGTATCCATAGCGTTTAATCTTTGCAGGGCTCTGGCCTGGTCGCTCTGACCCAGCTTCCGAACAATGGCAAATTCCACGCTGACAGAATCAGGACTGCGCTCAGCGAGGGTTTCAAGTTCAGCTAACGTCAGGAGGTGGTAGGACTCAAAATCATCTGCGTTGATGCCCTGGGTAGCAAAAAGCCATAAAAGCAGAACAATGGGACGTAATATGTTGATGCGACAAGCCTCAAAAACGGTACTAAGAGGTCAATATAGGCGGATTATCGGTCTTTGCCTAGGGCACAGCTGGCCGAAATCAATAGCGTCTTTTAAGAAAAAATGGATCAGTTAACTCAATCAAATTCATCCGCTCCACTAAAGAAGCGAGTTCAAGCGGATCCATGGCTAGCCCAACAGCCTGTTCTGCGCGCAAACAATAGGCCGATAGCAGCTGAATTGCGTCACAAAAAAGATAGCGCCACAAAATAGCGCCACAAAATAGCGTCGCCTGACCGGGTAGCTGCATTAGTGAGATGCAGATTCCTAGGGTTGAACCACTATGCACTCGAGACCTGTTAGGCGTGATCAGGAATGTTTTCAAGTCTCGGTTCAACGGTGCATTGGGTCTCTTTTTTCAGGTAGGACACTAATTGCACCGCCGGCAGCGGTCGACTGTAATAATAGCCTTGAATGTAGTCGCAGCCGCTTTGTTTCAGAATCGAAACTTGTTCTTCGGTCTCGACGCCCTCCGCAAGCACTTTTAATCCCAGGTTCTGCCCCATAGCAATAATCGCCCGGGTAATTTCCTGATCATCGGTATTATTGGTGATGTCCTGAATAAAAGAACGGTCAATTTTAAGCGTATTGAGGGGAAAACGTTTGAGATAAGCCAGCGAAGAGTAGCCTGTACCAAAATCATCAATGCTAATACTTAAGCCGAGCGCGCGTAATTCTTTAAGCATCCGAATGTTCTGCTCAACATTCTTCATGGCGATACCCTCGGTAATTTCTAACGCGAGGGATTCCGGCGAAATACCTGTTTCTCGAATAATCCCTCCAACCATATCGGGAACATTGTTCTCGAATTGTCTCGCGGACAAATTTACTGCCACCCGGAAACCGCCTATGCCGAGCTTGTTCCAACAACTAATCTGTTGGCAGACCGACCGCAATACATATTCACCAAGGGGCAGAATCAGACCTGTTCGCTCCGCGATGGGAATAAATTCTGCAGGTGATACTAGACCTTCTGTTGGATGGGGCCACCGAACCAGAGCTTCCATACTCACCAGTCTTTCGGTTTGTACGTCAACAATAGGTTGATAGTAAACCTCAAACACACCATCGGTCAGTGCCTGCTGCATTGAACTCTTGCGCTTGATAAAGCCAAGAGCATTTTTATACATTTCATCGTCGAAGATGATATGTGCACCTTTTGCATCGGCTTTTGCTCGATGCAAGGCTGTATCGGCATCTCGCATCAGTTCTGTCGCCTTTGAGCCCGCTCTGTGTAAAACAATACCGCAGCTTGCTGAAAAATCGACAACTTCATCACCGAGATCAATGGGAGTCGCAATAACCTTTTGAATTCTCTGGCAAGCTTCAATTGCGCCTGCCGCAGAATCTACCGGGTCGAGCAACACAGCAAAAATGTCGGAACCAAACCTTGCAACAGTGTCGTCTGGTCGAACGGTCTGTTCAATTCTGGTTCCCACCACCTTTAGCAATCGATCTCCATGATGGTGACCGAGCCCTTCGTTAATCGTACTAAATCCGTCTAGATCAACGAACACAACAGCAAAATGATCTCTAGCACCCCGCTCACGGCGAGTGATTGCCCTTTCCAGTCGATCTATAAATAGAGATCGATTTGCCAGGCCTGTCAGGTCATCGAAAAACGCACTTTGGCGGATCTTTTCTTCAAACGATATTTGTCGTGTGATGTCGCGAAAGGTGATGACCACTAGTTCATCACCTGCGCTTTGAATAACGTTTGCAGAAATTTCGATAGGTAGTTGATCTTGATTAGCCCGGAGAAGGCGCTGCCTAAGATTCACCACAACAGAACCCGGTGACAACACACCAGTATCAAATTGCTCGCCAGCTTCCTCAAAAGGTCGAAGCGGCATGACCCGTGAAAGGCTGGCAAGTTCGGCATTTGCGCGACCCCAGCCCGTGATTTTCTCAGCCATAGGATTAAACAGACAAATCTTTCCTTTTAGATCCGTCACAATAACGCCATCACTGATACTGGTTAGCGTTGCATCCAAGCGCCGTCTGGTATTGGAGAGATCTTTCTCTACCCGATGCTTGTAGAACGCAATTTCAATATTAATTTCTAACTCACGATTATCGAACGGCTTTAGAACATAACCATAAGGAGTACTGACCTTTGCTCGGGCCAGAGTTTCTTCATTGGAGTAAGCAGTACAAAAGATCACCGGGACATCGTAGCTTTGCCTAATCGTGATGGCAGCTTCGATCCCATCAATGTCATCCTGCAGATGAATGTCCATTAGGACCAGATCGGGGCGCAATGTTAACGCCTTCTCAATTGCCTCTGATCCTTTACTAGCGGTACCTAATACTTCGTAACCCATGCGGGTAAGCCGCGACTTAATGTCGCGGGCGACGAGTACCTCGTCTTCAACGACTAACAGCGACTTGGTCATGCTTCTCTTTCCTTGGGAAGGCAATCTCAAAGTGAGCTCCTTCCTTACTTTCAAAATTTAGGCAACCATCGATTTGTTGAGTGAGAATCGACACAATTTCCATGCCCATTGACGTGGTGGAATCCACGGAGAAATCACCGGGCAAACCTTTGCCGTTATCACCGATTTCCAGCACATACTGACAACCAACACTGCGGAAGCGGACGTATATTTGCCCTCTCCCATCAAGTCCATTTCCCTCTAAACCCTTAAATGCGTGTTTTAAAGAATTAGAAATCAATTCATTGATGATTAATCCACAGGGCACCGCTGTCTCGATGTCGAGGGCCACGTTGTCCACCTGGATATCCAGGGAAACAATCACGCCGGGAACCGAGTAGAAACGATGCAAACTGTTGGCCAACATGTTGATGTAATCTTCGAAATCAATCTCCAGCAGATTGTCCGACTGGTATAGGTTCTCGTGAATGAGGGCCATCGACTTAATGCGTTGTTGGCTTTCACCCAGCAGCTCAGTAAATACTTCATCAGCAACTGTCTCTGCCTGGATATTCAACAGACTAGAGATGACCTGCATATTGTTCTTAACCCTGTGATGCACTTCTTTCAGCAACAATTCCTTTTCTTTAAGGGAATTGGCGAGCTCACGTTGTACCGCCTTGTTCTCAGAAATCTCGTATTTCAATGCGGTGGTGCGTTCATCAACCAGGGCCTGCAAATTCATTCGGTGGCCTTCTAGTTCTGACTCCACCTTTTTGCGATCCGTTACGTCTCGAGCAATGCTGACAAAAGCAGTCTCGTTGTCATTATCATCATGCACTGCGGCAATGGTAATCTCCGTTGTCACCTGTTCGGTACCACGGCGGGATTTAACCTCACCATGCCAACGTCCATTTTGTCGTAAACCTACCCGGGCAAGACTTGCATCAGCCGGGTCTGAAAACAGGAGGGACATGATCGACCGGCCCACAGCATGGGTAGGCGACAATCCCAAAATGTTTTCGATAGCGTTATTGGAGTACATCAAGTTTTTGTTTGCGTCAGCGATGAGCACACAATCCGTTGCTTCTTCTAACGACTCAATATAAAGCTGTAATCGGTCGCTATAACGTTTTTCCGCCTCACGCCGCAGCCGTGCTTCGTTTGCTTTTAAACCCTGGTAAAGCAAGATCACAACAACAACCAGATAAATCACGTATGCCCACCAGGTTGCCCAGATGGGTGGATTAACTTCTAATTGAATGGACGTGCCAGCCCGATTCCAAATACCATCATTGTTCGAGCCCTGCAGGAGGAACTGATACTGTCCAGCATCCAGATTAGTGTAGGTCACCTGATGTGAATCGTTTGCCTCAATCCAGTTCTGGTTAAATCCCTCTAACTTGTATCGGAAACGATTCTTATGGGGCGCGGTAAAATCCATGACCGCAAATTCAAAACCAATGACTGAGTCATTGTGGTTAAGTTCGATTGAGCTACTTCGGTATACAGGCACCGCTAGAGGCACTGGTTGGTTAAACTTGGAAAACTGCGTAATCCTCACGGGAGGCACATAGCTGTTACCGCGAATGAGGCCTGGGTCAAAGGCATTAAAGCCGTTATTTCCTCCGAATAAAAAGGTTCCATCAGAAAGCTCTAAGAAGGCGCCGCTGTTAAAATCATCACTTTGTAAACCGTGGGTCGAGTCATAAACCTGGACTCTACCGGTGGTGGGATCTAAAACCGACAACCCTTTACCACCACTAATCCAAATTTTGCCCTGCTCATCTGCCAGCATCCCATAAACCAGATCGCTTGCGAGGCCCGCTGAGCGGGTGTACCGCTTAAATGAATTAGTCCGACTGTTAAATCGATTCATGCCTCGATCTCGAGTGCCAACCCAGATCACGTTGTCTTCGTTCAATAATGAAATAACATTGTCACTCGATAGTGAACTATCGTCCTGCGGATCATGCCGCAGAATTTCTGTAGCGCCCGTTTCGGGGTCAAGTACAACAATGCCACCACCGTCGGTTGCTACCCACATTCGACCATCCTCGGCTTCGACAATGTCGAGGGTTTTCAACTCAGAAAATTGTTCGCCTTCTGATCCATTGGGGAATCTTTCAAATCTGCCGTCACCCAGATACCGATTAACGCCGCCCCCATAGGTTGTGATCCAAATGTCGCCCCGACTATCGGTATAGATTTTACTGATGGCATTGGAGCTGACCGACATTGGGTCATTAGGATCGTGTTGCATGATAGAAAATAGCTGATCGCCTTTAAGCAGATTGATGCCGCCAATCATGGTGCCAACCCACAACACATCCTCGTGTACATCCAGGGACATAATCTTATTGTCTGTCAGGCCCATGTCCTTTGCGGGTAGATGCACAAACTTCCCCGCCGTTGCATCCCATTTGTTAAGCCCATTAAATGTTCCTATCCAAACGTCATTCAGTTTCCCTTCGGCGAAGGAGGCGATGGCATTACTTGCAAGCCCGCCCCGGGAGCTGTCCTGACTGAACCTGGGGAACGAATTGGTTTTAGCATTAAATTTGCTAACGCCGTTAAATGTGCCAACCCAAATGACACCACCTTCGTCCTGAAACAATTCGATAACCGTGTCGTCGCCGAGACTATGAACATCCGTTTGATCATTTCGGTACCGGGTAAAACTTTTTGTCGCCGCGTCATAGAGGTTCAGTCCTGCATCACTGCCTACCCATATGTCGCCATTGGCATCGAGCAACATGCTACGAACACGATTTGCAGCAAGACTATTGTCGTCATTTTTATCGAATGAAAAAGCATCAACGGTTCCGCCACCGGGACGATACACAGTAATGCCACCATTGGTCGTTGAGACCCACAGGTTACCGTCTGCATCTTCCATGATGTCACGGACATACTGATCTTGAAGCTCAATGTCATTCACGCGATTAAAAGCATCGCTAGCTTGATCCAGACGATAAAGTCCGTCTTCTTCAGTACCGACCCAGACTATGCCGCGACTATCCTCGAATATCCGCCGCACACTACGTCGCCCAATGCCGTTCTCCTGATGGTAGTGCTGGAACCGGCCATCGGCGTAGCGCGCTGATAAGCCCGTACTTGTACCAATCCACAGCGTATCCCGGCTGTCCTCAAACAATGTGTAGACACTGTTCTTTCTTCCGGCTGGCGCTTCATTAAGGAAGAAGGCTTCAAAACTTTTGTCAGCGGGATTAAAGCGGTTTAAACCGGCATCGGTGCCGATCCAGACCTCGCCATTTCTGTCACTTAAAATGCTCCAAACTGAATGGTGTGAAATCGAATTGGGTTGATCATCAAGATGGTAGAAGGTTTCGAACTTGTAACCGTCAAACCGATTTAGTCCTTCCTGTGTGCCAATCCAGATAAAACCAAAACGATCCTGGGTAATTGCAGTTACCGCTGCATGAGATAAACCATCACCAGTGGTTAACCGATCAAAAATCACATTCCTTTGATCAGCCAACCTTGATTCTGCAATCACAGGCATTGTCACAACAAGCAACCATGCCGAAATCGCAAATGCCAGACAATGCACCCACCCCCGAAGGAATGGGTCAATTGACTGACAATTCTGGTGGGGGCTATTTGTCACAAGCTATTCCTGTGAAACCCACTTATTGACGCTCATGTTCGAGAGATTCCAGATGTAACCTTCGCCCTCTGCACTAGCCAGATTCCAGATATAACCCGCGCTTTCAGGGTTGGCGAGATTCCAGATGTAGCCCTCATTGGTCGCATCCGCCAGGTTCCAAATGTAACCATTATTTTCTGCATCGGATAGGTTCCAAATGTAACCCTCACTTGAAGCGTCCGACAGATTCCAGATATAGCCCTCGCTCGCAGCATCGGATAAGTTCCAGATATAACCTTCGCTATTAGCGCTGGCCAGATTCCAGATGTAGCCCTCACCATTCGCCTCGGCCAAATTCCAGATATAACCCTCACTGCTTGGATCCGAAAGATTCCAAATGTAGCCATTATTCTCAGGGTCATTCAGGTTCCAGATGTAGCCTGCGCTTTCTGCGTTAGCCAAATTCCAGATGTAGCCCGCGCTGGTTGGGTCATTCAGATTCCAGATATAACCGAGGCTTTCTGGATCATTCAAATTCCAGATGTAACCTTGACTATCACCGCTACCCAAATTCCAGATGTAACCCTGGTTTTCAGCATCACCCAGATTCCAGATATAACCGAGATTCCAGATGTAGCCATCGCTTTCGGTAAAGGCCATATTCCAGACCATCGAAGCACCTTCAATATTGCCGAGGTTCCAGATGTAGCCTTCCGACTCTGAATTATTCAGATTCCAGATATAACCTTCATTGGCCGCATCCGCTAGATTCCAGATGTAACCATCATTGCTACCACCGGCCAGATTCCAGATATATCCCTGATTCTCTAGCTCAGATAGATTCCAGATGTAGCCGTTCTGTTCAAGTTCTGCGAGATTCCAAATGTAACCATTGCTTTCAAAATCGCTCAGATTCCAGATGTAACCGTTTTGCTCGAGGGATCCAAGGTTCCAGATGTAGCCCAAATTCCAGATATATCCAGCATTAGAAACATCGTTCAAGTTCCAGATATAGCCCTGATTATTGAACTCTCCTAGATTCCAAATATAGCCTTCGGTTGTACTGAGATAAAAACTACCATCTTCAGTTCGGTTTGCTGGACCACCATAGTGTTCCGCTCCTGCTAGATCTTTATCAATATCCAGACCCTGATTTACACAACCACTCGCCGTGCTGTAGACCGCATCAAAGGCATTAATCAAACCTGTACCCTGCTGGAATACGCTATAGGCTAATGAGCCATCGGGATTAGTTGCTGCTCGAGCAGACGCCATTAAACGACATTTCACATCGTCCGCACTAAGCTCTGGATTGTTCTGAATCATCAAAGCAGCCACACCACTAGCAACCGCAGACGCCTGGGAAGTGCCTGACATCAGAAAATATGAGTAACCATCATGAAACTCAGGGTGCTCGTTGGCGATTGTGGTGCGCTTGCCCATTTGACCCATCATGTGTCCGCCCGGTGCAGTCACTTCAGGCTTTACGTGACCTTCTAGAGTAGGTCCGGCTGAAGAAAATGTAGCCAGGTAATCATCCGTTGGATTTTCCGGAGTATAAGCATCGGTCATGGCACCGACCGTTAGTACATATGGGACGTTTCCGGGTACACCCACAGTCATCGGATCTGGACCGTTGTTACCGGAAGAGACAACTACAACAATACCCGCACGCCATGCAGCCATCACTGCTAGGTTCAGCGGATCCTGCCAATAGTGGCTCATGGGGGTTGCACCAAAAGAAAGATTCAGAACACGAATATTGTGCTCTTGTTTGTGGGCAATCACGTAAGCAATTGCACGGATAACATTCATATAGGAACCTCGACCATCTTCATCAAACGCTCTGACAATAATGAGGTTCGCATCCGGTGCTATGCCGTGATAACTACCGGGTCGATTGCCATTGATATCCAGAGTTTCTCTGGAGCTGGCCAGCACGCTGGCAATGTGGGTGCCGTGACCATTTTCGTCCCGCATAGGAAGATCGGTACGGTTTTCAATCGCATCGTAATAGGCTTTTACCCGTGGTTGGCGGGCGGTGCCCTGGGAAATGTTTTTACGGCTCCAACTACCGGTATCAATAATGGCAACACCAACGTCTTTGCCCGTAATGCCCTGGACATGCAACATGTCTGCATCAATCAACGTGGGGAAAAATGTATCCCTTTGACGGCCCTGAACAGGAAGGGAATTCTCAAAGGCATATTCTAAGGTTAGCCCTTCTTTGAAGTGCGACACTAGATCGTAGTTGTCCGTACCTGCTTCAGCCTTCTCACTAAATTCCAGAGTAATCGTGGCTGACTTATTACGCTTTAGCTTAATTCTACGATCAAGCTCAACAATGGCGTTGTGCTTAGATTTTCCGTCAAAAACTACCCTGTCATCAATTTTGACCCTGCGCAGGCTACCGTTCGCCGCGGGCCAACTTAGCTCCAGAGTTTCAAAATTAAGCGGGCGGTTGCCGATATTATGTACGGTCCAATTCACTTTTCGGCGCTTGATGTCCAGAACTGCATCGCCTTTGGCGGAGTAGACAACACCTGCAGTTTGAACCTCATGATTTTCCATGACGGAGATAATATTGCGATTGTTTTTGAGTGATGCGTGCTGCTCTCGATTTAGACTCACCCCGATGGAGCGAATCATTTCGAATCGATCTAGCACCGCGGCATCCATTTTAAGGAGATCGCGCTCGAGTTGCGCATAATCATTGGCTACTACGATAAATTCTCGAGTGACCTTCTCAAGTACCGGCATGCCAATTGATGCTACCTGCTGGTAAGTGTCATCTTCATTCCAGAGATATTGACCAAAACTCTGGGGAATTCCCTGTTGTGGCGTTCCTAATGGTAGGTATTCAGCGCCGGACCTGATTCGATCATCCTGCCAGAGAAAACTTGCCATATCAGCCGAGGAGTTTTTGTGTTCACCATCCCAGAGGAAGGCTGCTACAGGTTGTTCAGCCTCCGGTGTTTGCCCGGGTGTTTGGCCAGGTGCACTCTCTTTATCCCATAAATAGCTCGCCACCATCGTTCCATGGTCGGGCTCATGACCGGCTTCATCCCAGAGAAATGATGCCACCCCCGGTTGCGGTGCTTCATTGCTCTCATCCCACAAGTAACGCGCGACGGCCTCTCTTGGGATAACCGAGTGCTTCTCGATCTGGGTTTGTGGATCAGATAGCAGAGGTTTTGCCGCGGATAAATCCGACTCAACATCTGCCAAGGCATAGCTCGCCCATAACGTACAGGCTAACAGCACAACTCGTATGCAGTTCGTCATTTGTTACTCCTAGTGGTCAATTTTAATCAGCCAAAGCACATCACTACCCGGGCTGACCATCTCTCTTATTTTTGATGCAGGTGTACCCCTGCATCATTTATTGCACAACAGCGACCAGACGCCGTCGCGAAACGTTCTAAAGCTGACAGTTAATAGAGCAGAATCCGTGCCAGCTCAATAATTGGACCTATGTCTTTGTTTTATATCTACTAATTAGGTTTAGATAGGAGCTTGTGAAAAATATGGCGTATAAAAGTGTCAATATACCGCCATTATTATGCGCCATATTTTTCACTAAGGGGAATTTATGGCGTTCCCGCAGTCATTCTGCGGTACGTGGGAAGTGATACACCCATCATTGCTGCCGCCTGTTTTCGACCCAACTCGCGACTTTCCAGGTCGGTCATAAGCAAACGAGTACAGACGTCCAGATAACCTGCTGGGTCCTTGTATTCTTCAAACATGATGCTCAGATCAATGAAGGCGCGACGCCAAAAATCCGGCCGCTGAGGTGCTGACGAGCCATAACTGTCCTTCAGCCGTTGAACTTTTCGCCTTAAGGTCGATTCGGGGATACCCAAATCCACCGCAGCTCGATTTAGGACTTCGGCATTGCTGACTAACGCAAAATAGATGAGGTCCTCCTCCATCCACTGGGCGATGGGCTGAAGCTCTAGCTCTTCAAGGCATCGACTGACCAATAATGAAATCGAGCTTGAGAGATTCGGCGTATTCGGCGCAACTTCTACTACGGTATTCTCAGCCCTTGGAAAGAGCCCGAGATGAATGGTACTTAAGGTTGAGTCCTTGCACAGAATCACCGCTCGATTAACGACATTGGTGAGTTCGCGGATGTTACCGGGCCAGTCATATTGGAGTAGCGCGCGCCGGGCTTCAGCAGTGAAGCCGTTAATTGGTTTGTTATATTGGCTCGCATAGACAGAAAGATAATGTTGCGCAAGGAGGATGACATCATCGCCCCTTTCTCTTAAGGGAGGTGCATCAACGGTGAATACGTTCAACCGATAAAAAAGGTCTTCGCGAAAGAGACCAGAGTCCACCTGCTGTTTCAAATCTTTATTGGTCGCCGCAATTATTCGCGTATTAACGGTCTCATAGTGGCCACCGCCCACAGGCGTAATCTCTTTGTCCTGGACGTACCTGAGTAGCTTGACCTGAGTTTCCAGGGGTAGCTCACCAATTTCATCTAGCAGGATCGTGCCGCCATCCGCTTCCTTTAATCTGCCACTAAAGTCCTTGTCCGCCCCCGTGAATGACCCCTTCTTGTGACCAAACAATTCACTTTCGATTAGAGAACTCACCACGGCGCCGCAATCAACAATAATAAAAGGTAGATCGCCTCGACTACTACTCTCGTGAATTTTTCTCGCCAGCATTTCTTTGCCGGTCCCGGATTCACCGGTAATCAGTACCGTTGCATCGGTTTCAGCCACTAGCTGAACCGTCTCCATCAAACTATTCATTCGTGGCGATGCAAAAAGAAGCTCGCCACGGCTGATCACATCGGGTAGCCGCTCCGGCATTTCAAAACGGTTGAGGCCGGCGGCATAGTAGGCAAGGAGTGTTTTGAGGAACTCTATATCCGCTGGATCCATTGGCTTATCACCGGACAAGACCACCAGTAGTTCACCATTTAATTTACAGAAATATTTGTTGCCGCTCCCCTGACTATGGGAATTGGAGGTCATTAAACTCTTAATTAGATCAAAATCAGCCTGGCTTAAACCAAAATCACCGATGACAAATTCATCGATGTCAGCTTCGGAGGCACCGGCAATGGCAATTACAGCATCACCTTTGTACTGAAGAATGCCGGTAATTTTCATGCCTAACGAACGCTGTAGGTGACTGCAAAGCTTACGATTGGCGTCATCCATATCACCCGTATTGGAAACCACATTCAAAATATTCCACAACAAAACCAAATTATGATATTCGCGCTGCTTCTGATCCTGATTTGTCGCATCCGGCATATCAATTTCGTCATTCCAGGTGATGACTCGCCCCCCGCCAGAATCCTGTGCCACCTTGAGCCCCCAGCTTGCACGCCTAAATAGCTCAAAGGGTTGTTGATCGCCGGGTGAACTAAATGACATCCCGATACAAAACTCCCCGTGTTCGGAGGGGAAATGGGATTTCAACTTGCGTAACAATGAATTGGCAATCAGTCTGCCTTCATTCACCGAGGTGTAGGGCATACTCACCGAAAGATGACTGGATGCATAAGTACTGACAAGGTCAGTCGAACGAAGTTGTTGATTGAGTAGTATCGACATTTCTTCTACCGTTTCCCGGTTTGCACTGGGCTGACGGGCAATCAACAACTGACACATAGATGACTCACTAGGCGTTAATCGTTCAGAGCCAACACGATCCATCAGTTCGCCGGTGGTGGGCATCGCCTCAATAGGGTCAGATATTTCAGAAAGGGCCCTTAATATTAATACACCCCCCTGCTCCATAGGACCGACAATCCCATCAAGCAAACAAGGCACTGCACCCTCCGCATGATTAATAAAGGGAGCAAGTTTCACAACTTCGTTACTGCTTAGTGCAGCATTAATTTTGTTTTCTATCGATGCGCCGATTAAGTTGAACAAATCCGACCAGGGCTCGCCCCGCACAAGACGCCGTGATTTGCCGAGCATTCCCTCTGCGTCAGCATTCAGGTCCGTCACAAAGCCATTTTCATTGACAAAAACCAGAGCGCTGCCGATACAGGTAAGCGCTGTTTGCAATAGCTGTTGGGTTTCTTTCAATTCGCGTTCGATATTGAATTTGTACAGCGCCATATCAATTGCAATCTGAAGTTCGCGATTATCAACGGGCTTTATAATATATCCGTAAGGAGCTACCTCTTTGGCTCGGGAAACCGTTGCCTCGTCGGAGTAGGCCGTTAGAAATACGACGGGTACATCTCTTTCAGCCTGAATTGTCCTGGCCATTTCGATGCCGTCTTCACCATCCTTTAGATGGATATCTGTCAGTAACAGATCGGGTTGGGTTCTTTTAGCAAGCTCAATGCCTTCGCTGCCGTAGGCGATACCCACAACCTCACAGCCCATTTGAATCAGGCGGCTCTTTAGTTCTCTAGCAACCAGAGCTTCGTCTTCTATAATCAGAATTTTCTTGTTCTGCAGGTCAGACATTGGCGGCAGGGGTCAGGTCGTTAAGTGCGCAAATATTAACCTAACAGAAGTTCCGTATGTTTTATAGAAAATACGTTATAGAAAATTTATTGGGTTGAGCGTGCCAATTCACCATCTAGTGTCTTTAATGGCACTTAGACACTAGATGTAGGTGATCTGGGACCTATCGGTTGGAATAAACCAGCTTGGCTTCTTTTCTTCGGGCGTGCAACACAGGCTCAGTATATCCGTTAGGCTGCTCTTTGCCGTTAAAGATCAAATCGCAGGCAGCTTGAAAGGCAACGCTTTTCTCAAACTCAGGTGCCATATTGCGATACTCCGCATCACCCTCATTTTGCCTATCCACCACCGCTGCCATGCGTTTCAAAGTTTCCATGACTTGAGCATCGGAACACAATCCATGACGCAGCCAATTGGCAATATGCTGGCTAGAAATCCGCAACGTGGCCCGATCCTCCATAAGCCCAACATCGTGGATATCAGGTACTTTGGAACAGCCAACACCCTGATCGATCCACCGAACAACATAACCTAATATTCCCTGGGCATTGTTATCCAACTCTTCCTGCACCTCAGACTGCGAAAGATTAGTACCACCAAGCGCTGGAATGGTAAGCAAATCATCCAGACTTGCTCGACTGCGAGCCTTTAATGTTTCCTGTTGGCTTGCAACACTGACCACGTGGTAGTGCATTGCGTGCAAGGTTGCAGCGGTGGGCGACGGCACCCAGGCAGTACTAGCGCCAGACTGAGGATGCGCAATCTTTTCTTCCATCATTTGCGCCATCTCATCTGGCTTGGCCCACATGCCTTTACCAATCTGGGCACGCCCCTGAAGGCCTGTCTCCAAGCCTATGTCGACATTCCAATCTTCGTAGGCAGCAATCCATGGCTGCTGTTTCATCAAGGTTTTGCGAACCACGGGACCAGCTTCCATGCTAGTGTGAATTTCATCGCCAGTTCTATCGAGGAATCCAGTGTTAATAAAAATCACTCGCTCTTTAGCTGCCCTGATGCACTCTTTCAAATTAAGCGTGGTACGACGCTCCTCGTCCATAATGCCAATCTTCAAGGTGTTCCTGGGCAAACCCAACACACCTTCAACCTTCTCAAACAAATCCACAGCAAATTGCACCTCATCGGGACCATGCATTTTGGGTTTCACAATATAAACGCTTCCTTGCCTGGAATTCCGAATCGGTCCTTTGCTCTTCAAATCGTGAATCGCACATAAACTGGTGATCATGCCATCAAGAATGCCCTCGGGGATCTCTTCACCCTGATACAGCACCGCATCCGTGGTCATCAAGTGCCCGACATTTCGCACCAACAACAAACTCCGGCCATGCAACGTCACCTCAGAACCATCTGCAGCCTGATAGACCCGATCATGATTCAGTTCGCGACGCACCGTTTTATCACCTTTTTTGAATTCCTCAACCAGACTGCCACGCATCAAACCCAACCAGTTGCGATACACAACAACCTTATCTTCTGCGTCCACCGCCGCGACGGAATCTTCACAGTCTTGGATCGTTGAAACAGCAGACTCCATCAACAGATCTTTGACCCCTGCCCTGTCATCTTTGCCAATAGGATCATTTGGATCGATTTGGATCTCGACGTGCAAACCATTATTGACCAACAATATCCCTGAGGGGCTACTTGCCTCACCCATAAAGCCAACAAATTGGCTAGCATCTTTTAAAGTTGTTTGAGCTTCACCCTGCCGGATGACAAGTGCGTTTGATGTAATCTCGTAGCCCGTAACGTCGCTGTAGTGACCCTGGGCTAATGGAAAATGTTCACTAAGAAAACCCTGGGCATATTCAATCACCTTCGCGCCGCGGCCCGGATTGTAGCTGCTGCCCTTCTCCGCCCCTTCGGACTCCGGGATGGTGTCGTGGGTGCCCGCGTTCCCGTACAAGGCATTGTATAATCCACTCCAACGGGCATTCGCTGCATTTAATGCAAACCGGGCGTTCATCACAGGAACCACCAACTGGGGGCCAGCCATCTTGGCAACCTCAATATCCACGTTCTCGGTTTCGATCTCAAAATCAGGGCCTTCAGGTAGCAGATAGCCAATTTCCTTCAGAAACGCTTCATACTCATCTGCATTATGTGGTTTGCCCGCGCGAGCGGTATGCCAGGCATCAATCTGTTGTTGAAAGTCATCTCGCACCGCCAGCAGCGACTTATTACGCGGAATCATTTCCCCAAGGATCTTCTCAAAACCTTGCCAGAAGGTATCGACGTCCACCCCAGTGCCCGGGGCAATTTCGTCAGCGACCAGATCAAAGAGCACCTTTTCGATTTCGAGATGACCCGCTGTGATTTTGTCTGCCATATTGTCCTTCCGGTGCTGCAATTTAGGAATCGCAATGCTACCGGAAATAGATTTTTTTTCCACGATTGACCGGCATATTCTGGCATTATCGAGCAACTATTCGCGGCAGAAATACCATGAAAGAAGCAGAGCTCGATATCAGCACCAAAGATGGCGCGATGAATACATTTATTACCTACCCAGAAGAAGGCGGCCCCTTCCCCATCATCCTGTTTTTGATGGATGCACCGGGTAAGCGCGAAGAACTCCATGATATGGCGCGGCGGCTTGGAACGGCAGGCTATTTTGTGATTCTGCCCAATCTTTACTATCGAAAAAGTCGGGACTTTGTCATGGGTTCCCGGGAAATTATGGTTGAACATATGAATAGCCTCACCAATCACATGGTTGTTGAGGACTGTCAGGTGTTATTAGATTGGGCGCAGACCCAGCCCGATGCCAGCGATGGACCAGCGGGCACAGTGGGCTACTGCATGAGCGGGCCATTTGCTTTTGCTGCCACCGCCCAGCTCAGTTCCAGAATTAAAGCCGGTGCTTCCCTGCACGGGGTCCGCCTGTTTACCGAAGCCCTGGACTCTCCGCACCTGGACGCGGCAAAGATTGACGGCGAGTTCTACATCGGCTGCGCGGAAACCGATGATTGGGCACCACCTGAGATGATCAATCAGCTTGAAGCCTACCTAAATGAGCAAAAGGTCAACGCCAGGGTCGAATGGTATCCCGGCACAGAACACGGTTTTGTCTTTCCCGATCGGGCCGGTAAATACCACAAGAATTCTGCGGAACGACACTACGAACGGCTATTTGCAATGTTTGAGAGGCAACTTAAATCGTGAATCGCTACGCACTGGTTTTTATCGCGCTCACGTCTTTGATGGATAGTATTGGCTTCGGCATTATTATGCCTGTCCTGCCCGGTCTGCTTATGGAAATTACCGGTGAGCCGCTGTCAGCCAACGTCCAGTACGGCGGCTGGCTAATGTTTGTTTTTGCCATTATGCAGTTTCTGTTTTCGCCCCTGGTCGGCAATTTGTCAGATCGATTTGGGCGTCGGCCAATCCTACTGGTTTCATTGTTTGTCGCAGGGATCAACTATCTGATCATGGGTTTTGCTGAAACCCTGGTATTGCTATTTATCGGCAGAATCATATCTGGGTTGGGCGCTTCCAGCATGAGTACCTGTAACGCCTATATCGCAGACATCACACCGCCCGAGGAGCGTGCGACAAGATTCGGTTTAATCGGCGCAGCCTTCGGCATGGGATTTGTCATTGGACCCGTAATCGGAGGCTTCCTCGGAGAATTTGGTACCCGCATGCCGTTTATGGCCGCCGCGGCAATTTCTTTTGCCAATATGGCCTTCGGCTATTTTGTTTTGAAAGAGTCTCTTGGGGTCGAGAACCGCCGGGCCCTTGATCTCAAACGCGCTAACCCGGTTGGTACCCTAATGCATTTGCGCGCCTTCCCCATGGTTTTTGGTATTGTTGCAGTAATGTTTCTCTCCAGCCTCGGGCACCATGTCCTTCCGGCCACCTGGAGCTTTTGGGCCATCGAAAAGTTTGACTGGTCTCCGAAAGAAATTGGTTACTCCCTCGGTTACGTGGGCATTGGTATGGTGCTCGTGCAGGGCTTTCTCATCCGCTGGGTACTGCCCAAAACTGGCCTGCGAATGGCTGGCATCATCGGCTTTGGGTTTATCATCCTGGCTTTTGTCGGCTACGCCTTCGCCGATCAGGTTTGGCTGGTCTATGTTGCGTTGACCTTTGGTGCCCTGGGGGGATTTTCGAATCCCGCGATGCAAGGGATTGCATCAAGTCAAATCAGCGCCGACCGGCAGGGTGAACTGCAGGGCGGTATTTCGAGTGTCATGAGTCTCACTGCAATCATTAGTCCAATGATCATGACCCAAACCTTTGGCTACTTTACTAGCAACGGGGCGGTTATCTACTTTCCCGGAGCATCCTTTCTACTTGCTGCCTTCCTAACTGTCATGGCTCTGATCATGTTTATGCGCCTCACCAGATCTTTTGCCCTGCCAACCACTTCATGACTTCCAGTTTGTTCCGTTCTACTCCATAATCCTGACCGTTCCTTAGGGGTGGTGAAAACCTGAGATTCTGCAACTGCAGAAAACCCTAGAACCTGATCCGGTTAATACCGGCGTAGGAAAAGGATAACTCTCTTTTGCTTCGTCCAAACCGGGTCTCTTTTAATCATAGGTCGGGATTGATGCCCGCCCAAAGGAGAGACTCATGACCATACGCACTAAAAGCACCAGCAGTACTTTGTTACTAGCTTTATGCTTAATACCCCTACCAGGCCTCGCTATAAGTGAGATAGAAGAAGTCAAAGTTGTCGCCGACTTCCGCGGCAACGAGGCAGAATCTCTTGCGACCAGCTTATCCATTGTGGATGCAGATACGATCAAACAATCCGGTGCTCGACACTTCGACGAATTGGTATCTTCACTCCCTAATGTGAATTCCGCCGGTGGAACTTCTCGCGCCAGGTTCTTTCAAATCCGCGGTATCGGAGAGCGCAGCCAATTTTCCTCACCCCTTAACCCTTCCGTTGGGTTTATCGTCGACAATGTGGACTTTAGTGGCGCGGGATCTGTCGGAACCCTGATGGACGTATCTCAAGTTGAGATTTTTCGCGGCCCCCAGGGAACCCGTTATGGCGCCAATGCCCTGGCGGGCTTGATATACGTCAAAACCAACGATCCAACCCAGGACCAGACTCTAGATATTAATCTGTCTGCGGGCGAATACGATCACCGCAGCCTCGGCATCGTCGCCAATCAACCACTCAGCGACAACAGTGCAATTCGCATTGCAATAGAAAAACATGAATCCGACGGATTCTACGAAAATGCTTTTTTGAATTCTGATGACAATAATGCACGGGATGAGCTCACTGCCCGGATAAAGTTAGCCACTAACGATATTGTTGGTTGGGACATTGTTGCGAGTGCGTCCGTGGTAGACGTTGATAACGGCTATGACGTGTTCTCACTGGACAATGTTCGTAGCACTTTCTCTGATGAGCCCGGTAAAGATAGTCAAGAATCTAATTCTCTGTCGCTAGAAGGCACAAAAGAATTTTCTTCCGCCACTGTAACCTTGTTGGCGTCGGTTTCAGATTCTGAACTCGAATATAGCTATGACGAAGATTGGACCTTCACTGGTTTTGACCCTATTGGCTACACCTCCTTTGATCAATACCTGCGTGACAAGTCCATTAGTAGTGTCGAAGCACGCCTGATATCCAATGAATCAAGCCGCTTGTTGGGTGACACAACGGATTGGCTGGTTGGAGTGTACTTGTTAGAGCAAAGAGAAGACCTAACACGAAATTACACATTTTTAGCTGGGCCGTTCAGTAGCAACTACAACTTTGAAACGAGCGCCCTGTTCTTCCAACTTGATTCTGAACTTTCAGAACGCTGGGATTTTGCCTGGGGCGCACGTTGGGAACGACGAAGTACCGACTACGACAATTCTGATGGTTTTGAAGTCTCACCTTCGGAATCCCTTTGGGGTGGTCGTCTCGCACTAAAATATGAATTAGCGCAGGGCACGATGACTTACTTGAGTTTAGCCCGGGGCTACAAAGCCGGTGGCTTCAACACCGACGGCACGTTACCTACGAACCTGCGGGAGTTTGATTCAGAAACTTTGATCGAATGGGAGCTTGGCATAAAGTCGCGACTACTCGACAACCGACTATCTCTGACGGGCGCAATCTTCTTTGATCAACGTCGAGATCAACAGGTCAAAAGTTCTTTTGTCCGACCTCGTCCCGATGGTAGTACTGAGTTTGTCGACTTTCTTGGCAATGCTGCTGAAGGCACCAACAGAGGCATAGAGGCCAGCGCTTTATGGCTTATCTCCGACCGCTTTTCCGTTGACGCATCGATTGCTGTTCTCGATGCTGAGTTTGATAAATTCATCAACGAGTTTGGAGATGACCTATCCGGTCGAGATCAGGCCCAAGCTCCCGGCAGTAGCTATCAAGTTGGACTCCACTGGCAAGAAGGCCCGTGGCGGGCCAATCTGTCGTTTTTAGGTAAGGATGATTTCTACTTTTCCGATCGACATAGCCTTAAAAGCAAAGACCAAAACCTGGTCAATGCCAACCTAACCTATGGGACGTCTCGCTACTCTATCAACCTGTGGGGACGAAACCTGGGTGACCGTGATTATACGGTTCGAGGATTTGGTAGTTTTGGCAATGACCCAAGAAACGGCTATCAAACCGAACCCTATGTCCAGTTTGGCGAACCACGGGTCATCGGCATTACAACTGAATTTCGAATTGGAGGCGCTTGATGAACAACTCGACACAATCAATGAAAGTATCGGTTGATATGAGCCTGTATCCCCTGGCCGATGATTACATACCCGCCATTAAAGAATTCATCGACCGGGTTTCTGGTTACGACGGCATTGTTGTGAAACGCAACGACCTTGCTACCCAGCTGTTTGGTGACTACGAACAAGTTATGGATATGCTTAAAATAGAAATTCGCCGCAGTTGGGAATCCCATGGCAAGGGTATTTTTGTCGTGAAGTTTCTCCTTGATGATTTGCAAGGCCTCGCTGATGGCTGATCTGCTTGGGGTCACAATTACCCAGGCCCTACAAAATTCCTGGTGGGAAATCGCGGCTGTAGTACTGGGTATTGCCTACCTGGTACTCGCGATGCGAGAGAACATCCTCTGCTGGTACGCCGCGTTTATTTCCACTGGAATTTTTCTTGTCATATTCTGGGACGTGAACCTCTATATGGAGTCGGCGCTACAAATCTACTATCTTGGCATGGCGATTTACGGCTGGTTCCAGTGGCAAAAGGGCCATACAGATGATGGTTCCCTACCTATCTCAAGCTGGATGTTGGTTCGCCACCTCCAGGTAATTGCGGCAATTGTGGTCGTCAGTGGCACCTCGGGTTACCTGCTCTCAACCTATACGGACGCAAGCTTTCCCTACCTCGACTCATTTACCACCTGGGGTGCCATTGTCACAACCTATATGGTCGCGAAAAAGGTCCTCGAAAACTGGATCTACTGGTTTGTGATCGACGGCCTGTCAATCTATCTCTATATTGATCGGGAGTTGTATTTCACGGCGACGCTGTTTGCCGCCTATTTAATTATTGTGGTTTTCGGATATCTGACATGGAGCCGTCGATTTTCCAAACAAAGCTAACAAAACAGTTCGCGGCAAATGATCGGCTGAGATCTGCCCTGGCGGAATATCAATCGCTCATGGGTGTCACCGCGACCAAAATCGAATCACTATCGGGAACCGGTAATCAGAGTTTTAAAATAACACTCGAGCAAGGTGAGGTGGTACTTCGGCTTAATGCAGACTCGCGGTTGCTAGGGGTAGATCGACAGATAGAAAAACTCATCCTGGAAACCATTGCAGGTCTGGGTATTGCGCCGGAATTAAAACTCTGGCGCGAAGACTATCTTGTGATCGAGTTTACCAACAGCTCAGCGGAGGTGACCACCAGCTCAATCGCCAAAACGCTACACGCACTCCATCAGGTTCCAGTACCTGCTGCGTTAAAAAGAAAAACCCTCTGGACACCGGTAGAAACGATCCGCGACTATTTAAAGCTCGCGCCGGATGCAGTGCCCGCATTCGCTGAGCACCTGGTCATACTGGATAGATTTGATTGGTTGTCACTACCTTATGGGGTCTGCCATATAGACCTGAATCCAAACAACATCCTGCAGCCCCTCGACACAGAGACCGCACAATTTATTGACTGGGAATATGCCCGACAGGGGCCAATTGCATATGACTTTGCGGTGTTGTGCGAAACCCACCACCTGAGTTCTGCACAGGTAGATGACCTGAGATCAGACTATCACCAGGCACCTTCAAAGCAGGAAATTGAAATTTGTCAGTTCGCTTACCGCCTTATCGAGCGGCTGTGGTTACACCTGACAGCACCCAACGATCACCCATTGAACCAACTTATGAGAGATGCCAGAGAGATTTCTCTGGCATAGCTTTCAACATATAGCTTTCAACATATAGCTTTTAACATATAGCTTTCAACATATGACTTTCAACATATGACTTTCAACATATGACTTTCAAGCTAAGACCTTCGAAATAGCCCAGGAACTAATCTCTATTCAAAGCTCGCGCCTGTTTCCTGGCCTTTTGGTATGCCTTATCAATGTACCGTTTGTGGGATTTCTCTAGTTTCGGATACACCGCCATCGCAGCTGCAAGGGCCTTTTCATAACCAGGAAGGCCGTTAAACTCCTGGTGCATATAGATTGAATAGTCATCCAGGCGATCAAAGGAAAGGCTCGACGTCTCTTTGATATAGTCCCAGCCGCCGATTGCCACAATCGCGCCGGCTCCTTTTGCTTTATCCTTTGCCGCGCCGGCCATAAAACCACCAAATGGTACCTTAGAGACTGCTGCACTGATGGCAGTATCCGTGGCCTTCTCCGCCGCCAATGCCCCAATCTGGGCATTCAAAGCCTTGTCTGCCCAGGGGGTTGGATTACCACCACCATCAAAAGGGAGTAAAAATTTCCCAGTATTACCCTCAATTGGCTCTTCGTAATCTAATGTAATGGCACCGCTATCTAACAGCCCTTGAATTTCTTTATATTTATCAACGACCTGAGTGACCTGCCCCAAAACGATCTGGGCTTTTACAATCGACCCCATATTGACAGCAAAGGCGGAACTACCAATCAGCAATAGCGCAGTAAATAGGATTCTTTTCATTATGATGAGCTTCTAAAAGTGGATGTCCTGAATATTAAAAACTGACATCCAATATCGAACAACCCCCTGTTAGGAGGGAGACATATCTACTCTGCGCCAATAATCAGCGAGGTCCACCACCTGGCCCGTTGCTACGGCCTCGTCAATGGCAAAACAGGTTGTGGCTGCACTTAAGCCTGCATCAATCCCGGCACTCATTTGCCCCGAGCCCGTCATAACCTGAAACAATTCCGCAGCCAGCACGGGATCCCCGCCCCCATGCATACCGCTGGACCCGGTGCCCATTTGCTGGGTTTCCGTGTGAAAGCCGATTTGTTGTAATTCGATCGCGCCGGTCATGACGTCGGCCCGCAGCGTCCCTTCTGTTCCACAAATATATAAGCGGCGTTCGGGAATGGCGGTATTGGCGCTCATATGAAAAGTGGCACGAACCCGATTCTCGAACTCCAAAATCACAACCTGATTATCCAATATATCCTTGTCGGCCAAGAAAGGGTTTTCACCTCGCGCCTGTCCTCGATGATATCGGTAGGCTTCAAAGCCATCCCGATGCTGCTCAATTCGATCAATATGAAAGGCATTTTCAGGTGTAAAAAAATTAGTGCCACCAAAGGATGCAACGCGACTGGCGCGACTGTCGACTAACCAGTTGACGATATCAATATCATGGGAACACTTTTCGAGCACATGGGAGCCAGCCAGACGGCTATGTCGTCGCCAATCACCATGGATAAATCCGCCATGGTTAAAGTGAAGTGTTTCGTTAAATTCGAGGCTAATGATCTCGCCTATTTCACCTGCCTGGAGCAATTGTTTAATCTTTCGATAGTGAGGTGAGTACCGGAGCGTGAAGCCAATGACAAACTGCCGACCAGAATCCAACCAGGCATCCCGCATCCGGAGACAATCTTTAAAAGTTGTTGCAAGGGGTTTTTGGCAGAAGACGTGCTTACCTGCTTCAAAGGCGGCAATCGTATGGTCTGCGTGTTGGCTGTTAAGAGAAGCGATCATGACCCAATCACAATCGGATTGAACAACCTCAGCAGCATTTTTAGCGACATCACCGGTAAATGACAACTGCTGAATCGCGGCATGAACCGCTTCGGGGTCCGGATCAAAAAGATTGGAGAATTGAACGGCTGGAGACTGTTTCTTTAGCAGACTCGCAACGTACTGCCCCATCGCGCCCGCGCCGATGATGCCGACCTGAACCATATAAATCTCGGGTCTAGTCGCCGGACAACATTACAGTCTTATCATCTTCGACGGTGCCTGAATAATCCTGGTTTAGGTTATACATCACCTCTTCCTCCTTTCGGCCGCGCTGAACAAACTGCATCAAAACAATTTGTTCAAGTCGATAGTAAAGTTCACGATCGGGGATAAATGAAAACTTTTCCTGGAGCTGAGTGATTGATGCTGACTTCTTCGACTCCAGATACTGCAATATTTGAAGTTGAGTGCCCGTTAGAGTTTCTCGAACCTTCCACCATTCAACATCTGGATCATTACCTGCCGCCGCAACAGGCTTGTCGCCTTTAACTAACAGTTTAGCGATGCCAAAACCAAGGCAAAGACCCACAACACCTGAGATCCCAATAGCTACCATCCCATCCATCATTGCACTCCTTGTTCTTCTTTGATTACTGCTAATGCTTCACCTAGATTACGGTATCAGGTGTTCTGATTCCAATCTTTAAGTGACTTAAAAACCGTCCCCATGGTTTAATTCGATGGTCTCAGAACTGGCTGGATGTATGTCAAAAAACAAACAACTGTACCTGTCCTCACGGGTTCGACTCATTGCTGTGCTTCTGATGGTGATACCAGCCTCACCTACCCTTGCTCAGGAAGGAGCAGATTGCACACCAACATTCGAGCCATCGACAGCCAGCTATGACTTCCACCGTACTGAATTGCCAGAATTAGGTGACAAAAAAGTAGGTCAGATACACGTCACTCGACTACCGATTTTTGACGAAAACGATGAGGACGAGAACTATTGGCTATACCGATTGGCCAATCGCATCCACTATTTGACCCAGGAACAGAATATTCGCGAACAGTTACTGTTTAAAGAAGGCGATGCATATCGAACCAGAGAAATTCAAGAGTCGGCACGCTTACTCAGGGACCTGGGCCACCTCTACGATGCCAATATCCAAACCACCTCAACCTGTGGTGACACAGTGGACCTTGAGGTCGTCACCCGAGATGTCTGGTCCCTTACCGTTGATGCTTCATTTGCCCGATCAGGAGGCGAAAATGACTTCCGGTTAGGTCTGGGAGAAACCAACCTTTTCGGAACCGGGCAAAAAATTTCGGTATTTACCGAAGAAGATGACGAACGTAAATCCACCAGCTTTGCCTACCAGAACCGGAACGTCAAAGGCAGCCGCGTTCGAACCAAACTGCTCATTCAAGACAGCGATGACGGCGATCAATACTCTGGGCAAATATTTTTACCTTTTTACGCATTGGATACACGTCGCGCCTGGGGCGTGACAGTCAATCAACTCGAACGAGTTGATACTCAGTACTTTCGCGGAGACGATATAACCGAGGTGCGCCATGATATTGAGTCTATGAGTGCCTACTATGGTTTCTCGAAAGGTCTAGTGAATGGAAAAGCTCGCCGGTGGAGTCTAGGCTACCGATACGTAGAAGAGAAATTCGAACGAACCATCGACCTCCCCGCCCCCACCACCCTGCCGATTGCTAAGGAGCTTTCTTACCCGTTTGTTAACCTCGAAATTGTCGAGGACAACTACACCACAGCATTTAACCTGGACCAAATCAATCGAACAGAGGACCTGCATCTTGGCTACACCCTCAGGTTTAACCTTGGTTACGCTGCGGAAAGCCTGGGTTCGGATCAAGACCGGTTGGTGTTTAATGGCTCATTTGCCGACACTATACTGTACAACGAAAAAATCCTGCTTCGTCACAGACTCACATGGGAGGGGTTACATAACTACGACACCAGCAGCTCCGAAGATATTGTTATTGACTACAACCTGACTTACTTCCGCAGTCAGACGACCCACAGATCCTTCTTTGCGGCGCTTAACATGACCTACTCGAAGCACCTCGATAGTCATCGACAGATTCTATTGGGGGGTGAGAATGGTGTCCGTGGGTTTGACCGTCGCCTGCAATCCGGTGACCGTAGAGTTGTGCTTACTTTAGAAGAACGGCAGTACACCAATTATCATTTGTTAAATCTCGCCTATCTTGGGTTTGCGGTCTTTATTGATGTTGGGCGAGCCTGGGACCCGGATGTTGACGAAGGCTTTGAAGATGATTATTTGGCAAGTGCCGGATTTGGTATCCGACTCGCTTCAAGTAAATCGGATTCAGCCAGGGTTGTTCATATCGACTTTGCCTTTCCTCTGACTAACCGGGGCGAGCCCGAGGTAAACAGCAGTGATGTCTCATTGAACATCAAGAGTTCGCTCTAACACTGCCAAACATTTGCTACCACTTAGCCAGCGTAGGTGCCTCGTAATCCGTCATTTTCGTTAATAGCGGATCGACCTGCTCATCCACCAGAAGCATTTCCAGATGTCCCGGTTTGACCAGCTGGTGGCTAGCGGCGTTCTGTAGAAACGCCAAAAGCAAGTCAAAGTAACCACTAGGATTGAGGATCCCGACGGGTTTTTGGTGGTGCCCAAGTTGTGCCCAGGTGAGAGTTTCAAACAGCTCATCCAATGTACCAAAGCCGCCCGGCATGGCAATAAAACCATCAGAAGCTTCTACCATCTGAGCTTTACGTTCATGCATGGAATCCACTATCACCAACTCAGAGATTCCCGGATGATGGACTTCCTTGTCTCTCAAAGACTGAGGGATAATACCTAGCACCTCTCCTTCAGCGGCAAGGGCTGCATCAGCCAATATCCCCATTAAGCCCACACTACCACCACCGTATACGAGCCTGATCCGCCGTTTTGCGAGGTTCGTGCCGAGGGATTCAGCAAGGGCAAGAAATTCAGGTGAATCCCCGGTACTTGCCCCGCAATAAACGCAAATGCTCTTCAACTGCAAACTCTCACAAACTCGCTTTACATTGGAGGGACTTATACTCCTCGTCAGTCGTGTTACGGAAAAGCCGGGCATAGCCCGCACAACGGTCGGCAAGGGTTTTAAATGATTGATCCTGCATAAATTCCGCTTTAATACCGCTCAACGTGACAAGCTCATCCGTCATTCTTATGCCCGCATCCCGGGTTGTATCCAGCACCATAAGTCGATCCGCTCCCCCGGCGTTGGTCCAGGGTCCCCATTGCACTTCCTGGCCATCGCGCCCTGTTGCTGGGTTGCCGCTGTAGGCAAACTCCGCCCAGTAGGACATCATGCTTTTTGATAATTCGTCCCGGGCAGGCTTACCTTCTTCGCCGTAAATATCTAGACCAAAGCCCTGAAAGTTACCAAAGATGAATCCTATTTCCATGCCGTGACCCGCGCCGATAACCGTAGCCAGGTCAAAGCCAAAGACCGACTTCTCTTCATCCCAGTCAAAACGGTAAGCAAACACCGGTTCCGATTGCGCAGCGGTCAAAGCGGTTGCGATGCTGTCAACACCACTAGCTTTCCAGGCGTTACTGCCATAGCGGGCATCTCGATTGTAGGCGTCCTCATCCTTAAGCCCGTAGGGAATGCCAAAAATTGTTTTAGTTTCGTTGCCGCTTAACATCATAAACAACTTCACTTCGTCGCGGTTTGTCCCCAGCATCACGGGCGTCACGTTGTAATTATTCGAATCAGAAAACAGCTCAGCAGACTGTATATCCTCTGACAGAACATAACCGTCACCAAACACCGCAGGCGCGTCTAACACCCCACCCATTGACCCCTGATAGAGGGTGAGTATTTCCCCTGCTGACTGGGATCTTAGCAAAGCGACAATATCCGCCTGAGTCATCTCTTCCTGTTGACGTTTTGCATCTTGCCGATCAGTTGCCTGTCCAGAACGAACCAGTAACAAGTTAACAATCTCAGCAGAACTAAAGTCATGCCCAGGTATCTCTGCATCGGAATAGTGTTCTGCCTCCGCCATTGTACTGACAAATAAGCCACCGCTTTGAACAATAGCCTTGTGATACAGACCAGCCGCAAGGGGGGACGCCATCATCGTGAGTACATTAGCTCCGCCGGCTGACTCGCCAAAAATTGTGACGTTGGTAGGATCACCACCGAAGTTAGTAATATTGTTTTGGGTCCAACTCAATGCCTGGACAATATCCAGGGTCCCGTAGTTGCCCGAGTGATCCGACGGTGAACCCACTTCGCTGCGAAGCGCCGGATGAGTGAACCAACCCATGGGGCCCAAGCGATAATTCATTGTCACCACTACAACATTATGAGCCTGCGCCAGGTTCGCCCCCTGATAAGTTGGGCTACCACCGTGTCCAATCGAATTGCCGCCACCATGAATCCAAAACATCACCGGCAGAGTTCCTGGTTTTGCACCGGCGGGCCGCCAGATGTTCAAGTACAGGCAATCCTCATCACCCACCGGCTTACCGTAGTCCTCGGATTTTGCACCCGCAAGGCCGCTCCCGATCTGAGGACAAACAGCTGAATAGTCCAGCGCCTGGAACTGCTCCGACCGGCCCTCGGGAGGACGGGGCGCACGCCAACGATTGTTTCCTACTGGCGGCGCCGCAAATGGGATACCTAACCAGGCAGAACTACCATTCGGCTCTAGATAGCCGACCACCGGACCCTGTTCGGTAGTGACCGTTGTTGAGTCATCTGCCACATTAGGTTTTACCTCGGTCTCAGCATCTCGGTTGGCAAACCACAAACCAATACCCACAACCGCAACCAGTAACACAACAACTAGCGTCTTCTTCATAAACTCACTCCAATATAGTTCGAGCTACAGGGATTCAATTTGGTCCGCAGGAATTGCCAAAAATTGTTGCCATGCCGGCTCCATATCGGCCATCCATTTTTCCAACAATGGCGAACGACATTCTGCTTCAGGCAAACCCAAACGAGATTTCAAATAGTGGTAGTTAAAAGCAGAAACTCTGGCGTTCACCACGCAGTGGATCCAGACCTTGCTCGGTTCTAGCGACTTCATAATACCCATAAAAAGATTAAGGTGATGAAGTTCCGGCGCCTCCCAGGGAACAGGAATATGGATGTACACCATTCCCAGCCGGCTAACAATACTGCCCTCGTCAGCAAGGGCATGGGTACCGTCCGGCATGGCCAAATTAATCACAACTTCCACACCGGCATCTTTGATCGCTCGGAACTGATCCTGGGTCGGTTGTCCCGAGGTCGCTACCGTGTCGGTCATTTGATAGTAGTTAGTGATTTCGCTTAGCATCACTATATCTCGCTGGATTCTGATCAGGACGCACAAAGTTAACACCTTATTCGGTCTCATTCAGCCTCATTTATTCTCGCCATCCATAGATCGCTCCAACATGCCTGGGCGATTGAAAAGTGGTTTAGACCAGGGCCATACTCAGCACACCTTTTTGTGGAATCGATTATCAGATGGAAGATCAATGGCTTACCTGGGCCAAACGACTACAAGCCATTGCCAGCACTGGACTTCACTTCGGTGAGAGCGATTTTGATAAAGAACGCTACCAAGACATTTTTACCATCGCCAACGATATGCTCGCCCAGCTCGGCCAGCTACCCATCAAGACCATTGTAGGCCTGGCTCCGGATTCCAAAGATGGCTATGCCACGCCCAAAGTCGATGTCAGGGGTGCAGTTTTTAAAGGGGATCAGATCTTACTTGTCAGAGAGAAACTTGATGGACTTTGGACCCTACCCGGAGGTTACGCTGATGTCTGCATTAGCCCTTCGGAAAATATCGAAAAAGAAGTGTCTGAAGAAGCGAATATTCAAGTGAAAGCCGAGCGACTGTATGGATTAGTTCATAAGGCCAGACATGAATACGATATGGATAGCCGCGACTTTTACAAACTGTACTTTTTATGTCGGCAAACAGACTCCGCTGAGCCAACGGCTGGAATGGAAACCCTGGATGCCCGGTTCTTTCCGCTGAATAATTTACCCCCACTCTCTACCGGCAGAGTAATTGAAAAGCACATTTTGCTTGCGGCGGAGTATCTACAAAATCCCGGTCGACCACCTGTGTTTGACTAACCGGTTTCAAGTAATTGATGTCCCAAACAAACGGAGTAGATGAGTATGAACGAATTGGAAAAAATTGGACTGGAAGCCGTCGACAGGTTTATCACAACTTTTAACAGCCGTGACACCGACGCGTGGGCGGACACCCTACAATTTCCCCATGTAAGACCCTCGCCATTTGGTCCAATTCGCGTGATCGCTGATAAGGCCAGCTACGTGTCTAACTTTGACTATGGCCCAACCATCAACTCGGGCTGGGATCACTCGGAATGGGACTACAAACACTTTCTGCATCGATCACCCAACAAATTACATGTGGCGGGACAATGGAGTCGCTATAACAAAGAAGGCAAAAAGATCCTCACCACACCTATCGTTTATATTGTCACGCTGCTTGATGGTCATTGGGGAATTCAATCAAGATTTGGCTGTGACTTTGCCGATGATGACGACGTCACCGGTTTCGAAACCAGAGTTTTTCGCCACTTTGAAGCTTTCGTCAATCACTATAATCATGGCAACCTGGAAGCCTGCGCTGAACTCCTAAACTATCCCCATTTTCGCATTGAACCCGGCCAGCTTAACGAGCTCACAACCCCGGCAGAATTCAAACAGGAGGTTGATCACATCACCATAGACAGTTTAATGGCAATTCAGACTGGCAAAAAGAGCATGAACCTGGCCGTCGACCTCACCCTGACCCAAGCCGGCAATACCCTTATGCGCCAGGGCATAATTAACGTCACCGACCGAGACAACCACCTCGGCATCCAGGCCATCTCCCTCCTAGACCCCACCGCCACTGAATAACAAACGCATCTAATAGAAAAAATCGACCCGTAGCTCCCAACTAATCAACAATGTGCCACCATCACGCAGGAAAGCATCTAATTTGAGAATTGATCCGTAGCTCACAGCACTACCGCCAATGTGCGAACATCGCGCAGGAGAGCGTATTCGAGGCCGGCGCTGCAAGGCGAAAGTTGTCGAAACTGCGGAGCTTATACGTCATAAATGAGCAAGTTGAGGCCACTTTCAACGCCGCAGCGCCAACGCAAATAGCCCAACCCCGTGATGGCACATCGCGCAGGAGAGCGTCATCGAGGCCGCAGCCGCAAGGCAAATTCTAACGAGACCGCGGAGCTTATAGATCATAAGTGAGCAAGTTGAGACCACTTTCAACGCCGCGGCTGCAACGCAGATAGCTCAACCCCGTGATGGCACATCGCGCAGGAGAGCGTCATCGAGGCCGGCGCTGCAAGGCAAATTTCAACGAGACCGCGGAGTTTATACGCCATAAATGAGCAGGTTGAGGCGAAATTTAACGCCGCGGCTGCAACGCAGATAGCTCTCCTGCGTGATGGCACATCGCGCAGGAGAGCGTCATCGAGGCCGGCGCTGCAAGGCAAATTTCAACGAGACCGCGGAGTTTATACGCCATAAATGAGCAGGTTGAGGCGAAATTTAACGCAGCAGCGCCAACGCAGATAGCTCTCCTGCGTGATGTCAGTAGGAAGCGCCCATCCCGGCCCGCACATCATTATTAACCCCATAAGGCGCAATCGGAAACCTCAAGCCGTTCTTAGACAACGCTTCCAATCCAGCAATAACCTTAGGCAAAAACCGAGGCGGGATTGCCATCAACAACTCATCATCCATCACGCCACCGTAGCGTCGCTCCGCAAAACACGGAATTGATAAACTAGGCTCATCGGTCTTAAGGGCCCTGCCCCAGGAATCTGCGCAGGAGGATTCTCCGACGCAGCCAAAGTCCAACTTTTTGAATCCAATAAACTGTAAGCCGTTAATAAACAGAATCATCTGGGCAGGCGTTGCATAGATCAGACAAATATCCGGTGGATTCAGCCGTTCACTTGCAAGGGGGCTAACCGCCATCGCTTCAAACTGCCCATGCTCTAACACATCCATTGAAGCTTGATGGGCCGCGGCATCCTCTGCGGTCCCGTACCAGACACCGTGCATTCGATTTCCGGAAAGCCACTCTTCGTTACGGGGATGCAGTCCAATCACAGTGCCACATTGTGCGCCCACCAGATCATCCATGGTGATGCCCACGGTCCACCCATTGCGGCAGGCCTGACCCACAATCTGATCTGTAGTATGAACATCCCTGGGCCGTCGAATCTTCGGAATCGCCTCCATATCAGCTTTAGTCTTAAACATTTTCATGCCGATTGGTGTGGCACGGAGCCTTAACAATCGGTTCAGATCGTCGACAATTTTTGGAAAGTCAAAACTAGACTCATCGGTTGTAATTAGGCTCATAGGACAGCTCCTTCATCAAGGTTTTGGGGGGCGGCCACGGCTCTACGGGACAACCGTTTCTCCACAATACGTTGCACCTTTGCATGCAGTGTTGCTGTGAGTGGCCAGGTAACACATAGATACAATGCAACAATAAACAACACCGTCGGGACAATGGCATACAACACGCCCAACCACATTAATTCTTCTGGACCATTGATAACACCTCGCGTTGCCTGATAGCCCAGGTAGCCCAGAATTGGCAAACTTAAACCGCCGAATGACACAGCACACTTCGTCACAAAACCTAGTATGGAATAGTAGCTCGCCGGTCGAGCACTACCAGATCTCAGCGTATCCAGGTCCACAACATCCGCCAGCATTGCCCGGGGCAGGTAGGCAAATGCACCAAAACAAAAACCCTTCATCGCAAACAGGACATAAAACTCCATGACTTGCCCGTGCTCCAACATAAAACATGCAACGGAAATCAAACTAACCAAAATCATCGCGCCCGCTAGAGACTGGTGTTTACCGTAATTTTTGGCGACCCAGTCCCAAAACGGAATCGCCGCGAGCCCGACACCAAAGTAGATAACATAAAGACGTCCGACACCTGTGGCGCCGATGTAGTCTTGAACAAAAAACAGCGACAGGGTGTTACGAAAATTTTCTCCCCCCGCGATGAGCAGTTCAATCACGAGCAAACGAGTAAATAATTTGTTCTGCACCATCTTGGTCATCGACTCTTTGATGCTGATTTTAGGTGGATTAAACTCGGGAACTTCCGGCACCCGTAATACAACTAACAGTGCGGTAATGGGGAGTATTGTGACGATCACCCAGGAAAAATTACTCAGCACAAAACTTGCGGAGTTGTCCTGCCACAGTTCTTCAGATAGCAGCACAATTGCTGAAGCGGTCATCAATCCGATCATGACAAACTTTTCACGGATTGACTGAATCAGTGTTCTGGTATGGTAATTGGACGATAGCTCCATACCCCAGGCGGTATAGGGCAATCCAAACAGGGTTGTAGTAGCCCTGAGCATCAAATAAAAAGCTGCAAGATAAAATGCGGTAGCGTCGGGAGATGGATTCAGCAGCATCCAAATAACAAATGCATAGAGCGGAACACCAAGCACAATCCAGGGTTTTCTCCTGCCCCATCGAGTGCGAACTCGATCACTGAAGAAACCCATCAGTGGGTCAGAAACAGCATCAAATATGGCGGCGCAGAAAATCACCGTCCCAATCAGCGCTAGACTGAGGCCAATTTCCGTTGAGTAAAGTCGAGGAATCCAGACCGCAAGAGGATAGCTCATGATGGCAAGTGGTAAACTTACCGAGCCGTAAATCCACGCGGTTGATTTTTTAATATCCGGCGCAGCAACATTTGCTTGGATGTCTGACAAAGTATCCCCCTAACTTCATCTAAGTAACCCGTGAGGCTACCATACGAAAAGGGAGTAATCGGTGTCCAGCAAACAAAAACGGCGCCATTAGCGCCGTTTATTTGTGACCTGTTGTTAGGCTTATATACGCAAAGCCAAATCAGCCAAACCCATGTTTCGAGGCTTAGCGCTATGCTTCGATATAGTCCTGCATCTTCTCGAAGGATCTTGCTTCGATTTGACGAATTCGCTCCATCGAAACGCTGTATTTTTCACTCAGTTCCTTTAGACCGGCCTTATCATCCGACAACCACCGGCTTTGGACAATATCACGGGCCCGATCATCTAAAGATGCAAGTGCTGTGACCAGACCCTGGGATCGAATCTCGGTGACCTCTTCATCGGCCGCAACCCATGCCGGATCATCATTCTCATTGCCCGCCAGGTAAAGGGAAGGGCTTGACGTAAAATTATCCTCATCGTCGTTCGCGGTCATGTCAAAACTGGTATCGACCTGACCAAGGCGCGACTCCATTTCCCGCACTTCTTCCGGCTTAACATTGAGGTCTGCGGCCACCCGGGCAACGTCATTGGCAGAGAACCAGCCTAGCTTGTCCTTGGCTTTGCGTAGATTGAAGAATAACTTACGTTGGGCTTTGGTCGTCGCAACCTTAACGATCTTCCAGTTCTTTAGAATGTACTCATGTATTTCTGCTTTTATCCAATGAACGGCAAAGGTCACAAGTCGAACTTCATTGTCCAAATTAAATCGTTTTACCGACTTCATAAGGCCAATATTGCCCTGTTGAATCAAGTCCTCCAGGGGCAACCCATAGCCGGTGTAGCTTCGCGCAACATAAGCCACATATCTCAGATGTGACAGAATGATCGTGCGGGCTGCATCCAGATCGTCCTGATCCTGAAACTGGCGAAACAAATCGATCTCTTCTTCCTTGGTCAACACAGGAATTTGCTGCACGGAGTCAAGGTAACTCTGCAAGCTTCCGCTGCTTAACGTTGGAAGATGAGTAGGCATTGCTAACGCAGTTGCTGTCATTTTGTTCCTCTCCTGTGGTCTATGAGAAAGTCTCGTTCTAACCAATAAGTTAGACGCTCATTTTTGACCTTTGTTCCATAAATTGGGCCGTCTTGGACCAATTCAAGGGGGCATTTTAGAATTTATTTTTAACAATACAATGAAATTTAACTATTTGATTTAATTGAATATAATTCCGTTTTTGGGTCGCTCCTCCATATAAAGAAGATTAATGGTAGGATCTGGATGACCCAATCAGAGACCCTTTATGCAGCCGATCACTGAATCCCAAATCCGCGAGCTGTTCAAAGATGAGCACGAAACGCTCCACCTACCTCGTCTTGATCACGTCGACTGGGCCGTTTTGGACTATTTTGGCTGGATTCACCCCGGTGGCCATCTGGGGTATATGGTTACACCCCTGGCTGATGATGAGGATCTACGGGGCATCGTATTACGCCGGGCACTCGCGAATACAACCCGGCCCAGAATGGAGATGTGCGGCTGGTGTCATCACGTCCATAAACGCAATGGTACAGCCATGTTTTCAGTGGTCGTTAAGGGCACGGACGAGCGCCGGACCATAGGTAATAGGATGTGCCGAAATCTCGATTGTAGCCTGCGGATTAGAAACCTCTCCTCGGATCCCCCGAGCTATATGATGGAAACCCTGCATCTGCAGAGCAAGATCCAGAGGCTGCAAAATTCAATCTATCGGTTTCTCTATCGAGCAAATGCCCTCTACACCACCTGAGCCAAATTCTACCGGGATAGCTTTTGGCAACAGAACTTCTAGCGAGCCAACTGCTAGAAAGCCGACTTCTAGAATTGACTCGACAGCGGGGTTACACTGCAGATCACAAAAAATTGACCCTAGTTATGACAGCCCAGCAAACCGATGCCCTCAATCGCAATCCTAATAAACTGGACATGGTTCGCGTCGCAACCTATGAACGGTGTATCAACGCAAGCATCGAACGGGTCTGGGAGAATGTACTCGACTGGCAACATCTGCCCTGGCTGCACGATTCCAGCTTCGATTTTGTCGCGCTGGATACCGCGGGAGACTGGGGTTGGCGAACCTGGTCCAATCCCGAAAAAACTGGCTACGTTGAACTGTGCGTCAACCGCGAGAAGTCGGAATATGTCGCAAGGAGCTATCAGAACGGCGAACAAATATCGGAAATCTGGACCCGCCTTGTGCCATCCCAAAACAAAACAGAAATCGAAGTGGCCTTCGAATTGCCCAACGTTACACCAGAGAAGGTCGCCAAGCTCGGCACAATCTTCGTTACACTCTACTCGCGACTTTGGGATGAAGATGAGGAAATGATGATGCTGAGGGAGACTCGTCTCCAGCAAAAATTCAATGATCCCGCGCCCACGGTACTGACTCTGCAAAAACCCTTACAACTGCCCCTTACCGTTTCGTTAGGCCGCGGCGATTGGATACTCGGCCAGGACAATGATGGCTTATTTGTCCATAGCGCAATCTGTCCACATCTACTGGGTCCCCTTGAGAGAACAAAAAACGCAGATCGGCTCAGTTGCCCCTGGCATGGATATGAATTTGATGTTCATTCGGGTGATTGCCTGACAACTGACGCAGCCCCCTGCCGGCTTAAGCCACCACCTAAAATTGACGAAACTGAAAGTTCAATCACACTCAGCCTCAAATAAGGAAAGCACCATGACACAGATTAAAGTTGGCGAAGTATCCCTTGAATACGACACGTTCGGCGATAAAAACAATACGCCGGTGTTATTGATCATGGGACTAGGCGCCCAGATGATCCATTGGGACGAAGAGTTTTGCCAACAACTCGCAGACAAGGGGCACTTTGTCATCCGCCACGACAATCGTGACGTTGGACTCTCCACATCCTTTGCCGGCGACATGGATATGATGGAAATTATGAAGGATGTACTTGCCGGTAATAAACCTGAAGTGCCTTACACACTTGAAGATATGGCCGCCGATAGTGCCGGCCTACTGGATGCGTTGGGTATCGAAAAAGCTCACATTTGCGGCGCATCAATGGGCGGTATGATTGCCCAATTGGTTGCCTGCGGGTACCCAGCTAAATCATTAAGCCTGACCTCTATTATGTCGAGCACTGGGAATCCAGACTTGCCTAAGTCAACGCCTGAAGCTCAGGCCGCATTAATGGCACCCAGACCTAACGGTGAAGAAGAAACCATTGCCCGTGCGATTGAAAATGCAAAAGTCATCGGCAGCAAGGGTTTTGAGTTTGATGCTGAGCGGACGGCAAAACGAGCAATCGAAGCATTCAAACGTTCATTCAATCCAATGGGAGTGGCCCGCCAGATGGCTGCAATTGCTGCCAATGGCGATCGCCGTGAGCGCCTGAAGAAATTGGATCTACCCTGCGTTGTGATCCACGGCACAGAAGATCCGCTGGTGCCTTTGGCTGCGGGTATTGATACGTTCGAAAGTATCGCCGGCGCAAAACTGGTACAAATTGAAGGGATGGGTCACGATTTACCACCCGGTGCGTGGACGCAGGTGATTACCGCGATCTGCTCTTTGACTCAACAAGAGACGGCTTAACAATCTGCCAAAGGGGTTACCCAGCCCGCTTTGCCGGTTAGTCCGCAAATCGCTATCAAATGAAGCCTGGCCGGTACTTAGATAGAATTTGGATAGAATTTAGATAGAACTTAGATGGACTTCGGATAGATGTTGTCGATCTAAGTTCAGGTGATCACAATCGCTAACACGATCAAAACAACCGTTAGACCGATAAAACCACCAAACGTCATCGCTAGAGACCGAACGGTCTGGCTGTCTTCTTCATTGAACACTGACATGTCATTACCTGTTATTAGTCATTATTATCCAGCGAATTTACAGCATTGACTGTTGAGGTCAATGCCAAACTTACCAAAACCGGATCAGGACCATGCCAGAGTTGCCGGACCTGACAATCTACCAGGAAGCCATCGAGGCGCGACTAGTCGGCGAATCGCTTATTGGTATCCGAATCCTCAATCCTTTTGTACTCCGTACCGTTAGTCCGGAAGTGACCGCGTTTGCCGGATGCCGCTTTACTGGAACCAGAAGAATTGGCAAACGCATCGTACTCTGCTTTCAACCAGCTCAGGGCGCATCACTTTTTGCTGTGGTGCATCTTATGCTTGCAGGAAGGTTTCAGTGGTATCAGTCTGGCAGCAAAATACCTCATCGTCTCGGCCTGATGGGCTTCGACTTTCCCGGGGGCACCCTCGGGCTTACCGAAGCAAGCCAAAAACATCGAGCTGCTCTACATCTGGTTCAAGGTGAAAATGCCCTGGCTGAATTTAACCTGGGCGGCCTTGAACTCAAAGACGCTACCCTCCCATCGTTTAAAGCAAGTTTAAGTCAGGAAAACCATACCTTGAAGCGGTCTATGACGGACCAACGATTTTTAGCTGGGATCGGTAATGCGTACTCCGATGAAATCCTACACCGGGCAAAAATTAGCCCGATGCGTCAGATAAAATACCTGAGTGATGATCAATGGCAAAGCCTGTTTGAAGCCTGTCTCACGGTGATCTCAGAATGGACCAATCGACTCAGGGAAAAAACCGGGGAGTCATTCCCGAAAAAAGTGACGGCCTTCCAACCGGAAATGGCCGTCCATGGAAAATTCAAACAGCCTTGCCCCGATTGTGGCAACCCCGTACAACGGATTCGCTATGCAACCAACGAATGCAATTATTGTGCAGCATGTCAAAATCAGGGAAACCTACTTGCCGATCGCAGCCTCTCCCGCTTGCTGAAAAAAGATTGGCCAAAAACTTTGGAAGAACTCGATCAATGAAAATAGCTGACCGTCTCAAAATTGCTAACGTTGACTGGGGCCGCTGGCAGCCGGAAGAAACCGCCACATTAATGTTTGTCGTACAGAACAACGAGGTGCTGTTGATCCGAAAAAAACGCGGCCTCGGTGCTGGCAAAATGAATGGCCCCGGGGGACGTCTCGAAGGTAACGAAACACCATTGCAATGCGCCATTCGCGAGACTCAGGAGGAGTTATGCATCACACCAATGCAGATTCGTGCCGCCGGTGAATTATTCTTCCACGCGGAGGATATGCCTCGCATTCACGCATTTGTTTTTGTCGCAAACGCCTATACTGGCCAACCCACCGAAACCGATGAAGCAGTACCCCATTGGACACCCCTCAGCCAACTGCCATTTGACGAAATGTGGGAGGATGATCGACTATGGCTAGGCGCGGCCCTCGAAGGGCAAACGGTCCGGGGTTGGTTTAGTTTTGTTGAAGAGTCGCTGTTAGACTATCGACTCGAGCTCACGCCTGGCTATAGCACGGAATAAGATCATGTATGAAATTCCAAAAATCGCAGTCGCCATCTTACTTAATCTGGATAACGATGAAGTGATACGTGGCACTATCTGGATTACCGAAGATCGAGTTTCAGCGATGGGTGATCCCCTGGTGGAAGATTTTTTGAACAATGAAGAGGATATGTTCATTTCTTTTGAGAGTGATGCCGGTGCATATCGGTTAATCAATAAACACCACATTATCTATCTTGAAACCGATCAGACCGACAAAGAAGTTCGGTCTCAAACGCCCCACGCGCCTCACTCGGTTGTTGTTCATTTCAACAACGAACAAACACTTTATGGTGTGGTATACCCAACCCTGGATGAAGAAACCCGGGTCTCAGATCTATTAAATCAAAAAGAACAATTTCAGGTGCTTTACAGACAAGAACGAAAAATCATATTTAATCGCGCCTGCATCGTCTACGCCAACGCGAACTAACGGAGAATCCAATGCTAGAGGTTTACCAATTCCCTTGCCTATCTGACAACTACGGCTATTTGATTCACGATACCGTCAACAACCTAACGGCAACCATCGACACACCGGAGGTGGGTCCAATCAATAGGGCCCTCGAACAAAAAGGTTGGACGCTTACCCATATTCTCAACACCCACCACCACTTCGATCACGCGGGGGGGAATCTGGAGTTAAAAGCCCAGTGGGACTGTACAATTGTTGGCTCAAAGCCCGACGCAAAACGAATACCCGGTATTGATGTTGAACTGGATGATGGGGACACCTATCAGTTTGGTGATCACCTTGCGACGGTATTTGATGTGTCTGGTCATACGATGGGACACATCGCGTTCTTCTTTGCCGAGGCTGAGATTCTCTTTAGCGGTGATGCACTGTTTGCATTGGGTTGCGGAAGACTGTTTGAAGGAAGTCCTGAGCAAATGTGGACCAGCCTGTCGAAACTAAAAGCTCTGCCCGACAGTACCACCGTGTACTGCGCCCATGAATACACCGCAGCAAATGCCGCCTTTGCCCTATCTGTAGAACCACAGAACCAGGCACTGCTCGAGCGGGCTGAAGAAATAAAGTCCTTACGTAAAAACAATACCCCAACGGTCCCGTCCAATCTGGGAGTTGAGAAAGCGACTAACCCTTTCCTGCGACCCGACAGCGAAGCGCTACAAAAAACCCTGGCTATGTCCGGTCAATCCCTGGTGGAAGTCTTTGCAGAAACCCGGCGGCGAAAAGACAACTTCTAATCACCGCCGCGCAGCTGAATCACTCTAGGCAAATACCTCGGTCAGAAAGTTTTTGATGGACTGGGTAGCGCGATCATTGGCCACGGTATTAAAAACCGTTCCAAAGTCAGGATTGTTTGCACCTGGGTTTGTGAAGGCATGGGTTGTGCCACCATAGGCATGAACCTGCCAATCAACACCCGCCTGGGTCATTTCCTGTTCAAGCTCTAATACCTGCTCTGGCGGTACCATCGGGTCATCAAATCCGTGCAAACATAAAACTTTGGCGGAAATTTTTTCATTCGGCACGTCACCGGGAGAAAAGATACCGTGAACACTAATCACACCCAGGACATCCGCGCCAGAACGGGCAAGTTCTAATACACACATACCACCAAAACAATATCCCATGGCTGAGATCTTAGTGTTATCTACGTAATCGAGCCCTTTTGCCAGATCTAGGGCGGCGGTAATTCTAGCTCGCAGCAATTTGCGATCCGTGGCAAAAGGTCCCATCAAACTACTGTTGTATTCAACATCATCGTCTTTACCGAAGATGCCTTTGCCATACATATCAATTGCAATTCCGATATAACCCAGTGCAGCCATTTCATCTGCTTTGCCCGTCGCAAAATCCCGGCGACCGGTCCAGTCGTGGGCGATTAGAACGGTAGGTTTTGGACCAGGCGTACTATCGTCATAGGCGATATAAGCTTCTAATGTGGCGTCGCCATCTTGATAATCGAGAGTTCCGGTATACATTTTATCTCCTTAGTTTTTAGTGTGATTGGTAGTTTGTCGTAGCCAGTGAAATTCAGGATTCAACAGGGCATTAATGTAGATTTTTAGCTCAGGGCTGTTTACCCGCTCAGGGCTGTTTATTCGCTCAGGGCTGCTAACTCCCGAATGGCGATGTCGGTGGTGAAGAATACCTGGCCTTGCATGCGCTCGAAGAATTCAGTTTCCTTTAGCTTATCCATCACGGGGCCCTTTACCTCTGCCAGGTGAAGCGTCACACCTAGCTCATCAAGACTATCGGATAGCACTTCGAGCATTTCAAGACCACTGGTATCAATAAAATTTGTTGCGGTACAAATAAGCAGAACGTGTTTCAGTTCACGCGACTCAGTCACCTCGTTTAACAAAAATGTCTCGATGTAGCGAGAATTGACAAAATAGAAACTTTCGTCAATCCGGACCGCCAGCACCCCTGGTAATGTTTCAACCTTGTGCCTGAGGACGTTGCGAAAATGTTCGGTCCCCTGCCAGCGACCCACCACAGCAATATGAGGTTTACTGCTACTACGAATCAACAACACAAAGGAGATCCCGACCCCGACAAGGATTCCAGACTCAACCCCAAAAACCAGTACCGAGAGAAAGGTAAATACAAAGGTCACCGCATCAGCTGCGTTAAACTCAAAGGTTCTTTTAATGCCATGCCAATCAATCAGTTGCCATGCTGACAAAACGATGATGGCAGCCAAAATACTTTTTGGTAAATAATAGAAGAACCAGCCAAAACCCAGAAGTGCACACAGCACCAACATTGCCGTGACAATACCTGCGAGCTGCGTTGCAGCACCAGCGGAAAAGTTCACAATTGTTCTGGCAAAACTGCCTGCAACTGGGAATCCTCCAACCAGGGCAGAGCCGATATTGGCAAAGCCTAGCCCGATTAACTCCTGATTTGGTACAAGTTTCTCTCGACGCTTTACTGCGACAGCGGTACCAATAGAGGTACTTTCCATAAACACCACCATGGCAATTAACAATGCCGAGGGCATAAGCGCTTCGATCTCTGTCCGATTGAAATCAAAAGCCTGAAGTTGCGGTAAGCCGCCGGGAATATCCCCAACAATAGGCAGGACCTCAGACTGACCGGAGAAAAACACATAGGCGACTGACAATACCACCGCATACATCGGTGCTGAACGAGTCAGCGCACCAATCCAAACCTCCGGCGTACCTTTTGCCTTGAGTAGCCTTGTCAGAGGTTCCCGGCACAGCAGCAATAAGACCACACTGGAAAGACCCAGCCCAAGGCTTATAAAATTGGTGTTTGTTAGCTGGTGCATTAGATGGCTGGATACCGACAGGAGGTCGGTGCCTTTTGCAGCGGAAACCCCAAGTAGGGTTGGTATCTGATTGAAAATAATTAGGGTTGCTGCCGCTGTAATAAAGCCACTGACCACCGCATGACTTAAAAAACTTATGACTGCACCAAAATTTATAACTCGAAGCACCAACAAAATGGCGCCGGTCAGTAACGCTAATTTGGACGCGACAATTGCATAGTTTGTGGTACCTGGCACCGCCAGATCACTCACCGCCTCTAACGTCATCATTGCGATTATTGCCGCAGGTCCTACCGCAAGGGTTTTTGAACTACCAAAAACACCGTAAAAAAGTAATGAGAAAATGGCGGCATACAAGCCAACTTGAGGCGGCAAGCCCGCCAGAAACGCGTAGGCGATCACCTGGGGAACCGTGATAAACAGCACCACCGAACCCGCAATCAGATCGTCCGCAAGCCATATTTTCTTGTAGCCGGGTAACCACTCAAGAATGGGAACAAACTGTTTTAGGCGGTGTGGAATCATCGCTCCATTGTCTTACATTGCCTCCAAGGATGAAACTAAATGAGCTTTTCCCGGCGTAGTGCCAACGAAATTTGAGTAGCCCAGGCAGCAACTCCTTTTGCACAGGGGTGATAACCGTCTTCCGCCATATATTCGGCATCGAGGGGAAGCTCCGTTGCAATGTAGGTCACCTGAGTTAACAATCGACCTACTCTGGATAGGCTATGGTCCAACATTTTGGCCCGGGTACCGAGGGCGAACCGTAGGGGTTGAGGCAATAGCGGAAACCCATGCATCGGGGGTAACCCTAACAACACAATCGGAACTCGGAAGCGCTTGATGAGTTCGCCAACAAGGGTGGTTAATTCAAGCTGCCAGCGGGTCATGGAGGTCAGATGGGAGACATCGTTTACCCCAATGTTAATCACCACCAGATCAGCCCTGCCATCAAGAAGCGGCAAACGCTTCAACAGGTCTCCCAGACGATCACCGTTTTGGCCTTCCGATCGCCAACTAACAGGTTCTCCCCTGTGCTCGGATATTAGCGTCGCCAGCTGAGCCGGCAATGCTGCACTCGTGACTTCTACCCCAACCCCCGCAACAATTGAGTCTCCAATCACTAATATTCGAAAGTCACCCTGGGTCATCTCCCTGGGGCCCGTGGCTTCGGCCAATTTGATGGCACGACGCCTGACAAAAAAGCCCTGAAGCAGCAGCAATGGGGACAGGAACAGACAACAGGTCCAGAGTAGTGACAGCCGAATCATCGCAGCAACTATTGGGTTAGTTCGACATCAACACTCGCAAGCAGTTGACCTTCGGATTCATAACGAGCGGTATAATGACCTGGTTTCGCGCCGAGGATCGTCCCAAGTGCGCCGGACATTAGGAACATCCCCTTTTTTAATGGATAGTTGAGGGACAGTGCCTTGTTCACTAACCAGACCGCTAGTGCTTTTTGGTCACCAATATCACCGCTTGTGGCTTCGTTGATGACATCCCCATCCTTTAGCAATTTCACCTGGATATGATTCGGCTCCGCTGATCCCAAAACAGGACCTTTGATATACGAGCCTCCAGCTGAATTCCCAGAAACCAAATCAACCGCAGATGCTTTACCGACGTAGCCAACTTCTGCAAGGTCAATGGCGATATGCAGTTGAGAGAAGGTTTCAGCAAACTGCTCAATGGAAACCTCAGTTGTGACATCAACGCCCAGCTCATAGCCTATTTCAACTTCAATAACGGGAACCACCATCTGAGAAAGATCATGTCTGCCTTCAACTCCAGCATTGGCCAGCAGCACCCCGAGTAACGGCTCGGTGACATTAAAGGCCGACTGGGCGGGTTTGGACGAGAGGACCGCCTTATACCCGACAAAGGACAAATTGAGCCTATCAAGCATTGCGCCCTGAATTTGGTAGGCCTGGGGCATTGTAGTGGCCGGGTCAACATTTGGCTTGAGCTGCCTTTGCTGATGGGCTGTTGCCATCAATTCGCCATAGTCCTGTTGTCTTGTATTCAAGCTATATTCCTTATACGGTCAAGCACAATTGGGTGTGCTCTGAGGTTACTCCATCATTCTACGGATTTTGTCGCGTTCTGTTTTGATTTTTCTGCTCGCTTCCCTGGCGAACGCCAAAGGTATCAATTCCCAGGCCCGGTCGGTAACCCTGTCGCTTCAGGTCGAACCACCTACCCTGGATAGTTCTGTCGTAACAGATACCACTAGCGGCCTCATTCTGACGTTGACCAACGAGGGACTGATATCCCTCGGCAAGCGTGGAGAGATTGTCCCAGGTATGGCTGAGCGCTGGGAACAGGATGGTCTCGATGTCACTTTTTATTTGCGCGAGGCACAATGGAGCGATGGGCAACCGGTTACCGCCCAGGACTTTGAGTATGCGTTTAAACGACTGGTTGATCCTACAACGGGCGGTGCGGGTTCGACATTTTTTGCATACATTCTAGAGAATGGAGAAGCAATTCTTCGGGGCGAGAAACCCACCGAAGCCCTGGGTGCAAATGCCATTAGCGACCGCATATTCAAGATTAGATTAAGCCGTCCTGCCCCCTATTTTCTAACTATCCTGACAAACCCACAGTGGCGACCACTGAGACAGGACTTTGTCGCTGCACAATTAGGTCGATACGGAGCAGACGCGGCCAACCTATTATCAAATGGACCATTTATACTGACAAACTGGACCCATAGTGCATCACTCAAACTCGTTCGTAACCCCACCTATTGGAACAAAGCGGACATCCATCTCAATCAAATTGATTTTGGTTACATTACCTCGGACACCCGTTCACTCCTTAACCTATATAAGAGTAACGAACTCGCCGCCCTTCGACTCAACGAGGACATATTGAAGGATACCCTGAGCTCCGGTCTTAGGGTTCAAAAAGCCCCGACCAACTGTTTGAGCTGGATCATGCTTAATATGCAGCCTGATCGCCTGACCAGTCATAAGAAAATTCGCCAGGCAATTCGATACGCAATTGATCGAGACCGCTACGGCAATACAATTGTCGGGTTACCCGGTACCAGAATTATCAACAGCATTTTTACGTCTAGAATGCAGGGTGTATCGGGGTCATTTCAATCCGAGTTCCCCGCGCCTGAAATTGAATACAATCTGGAGAAAGGGCGAGCGTTAATTGCCGAAGCAAAAGCGGAACTTGGTGTTGAGAAATTACCGCCGATTGTCATGTTGATCAATGAGACCAGGCAGATAGAGGCAGAATTTGTTCAATCACAATTAATGAACGGTTTGGGGCTTGATGTGCGGGTCGACAAACAAACGTTTAAACAGTCCCTGGTAAAATTTAGAAGCGGCGACTTTGACCTGGCCCGCAGTGGATTTTGTGGGGGAGCCCTGAATGACCCCGTGTTCTTTGCCGGAATATTTACCAGCCAAAGCGCCTACAACGACATGTCCTTCTACCATGAACGCTACGATGAGCTAATGAAAATCACACACTACTCAGCAGACCAGGCTGAGCGTATGGCTGCCTTTAATGAAATGCAGGATATTCTCTTTGAGGAAATCCCTATTATCCCCACCATCGAATCCTCATGGGTGTACGTTCAAGATCAAAGACTCCGAGGCTTAAAACGCTTTCCTAATATCGACTTCGCCCACGCCAGGCTGATCGGACGAGACTCCTAAAGCCCGTTGTTTTTGTCCCCGGAGATCAGGTTAGGTGAGGGTCATACGAGGGTTATTGCATTAACGGCTTAGCCGCCTCATCAAACAGGCGCGCAATATTCAGATGCTCACTCAGGTTAGCCGCCACTTCATCCAGACATTGTTCAACGTGATGATCGTAGTCAAAATTGCTAGACCCAGAGCTAAAAAATTGATTTAACCAGGCAGAGCGAAACTTATTATCGGTAAATATTCCGTGTAAATAGGTGCCTTGAACTCGTCCTGTAGCGTTTGAACTTCCCTCAATTCGGTCCGAGGCGAACCGTGCAAACGGCCGCACACAATCCGGTCCAGTTGTAGTGCCCATATGGATTTCGTATCCGCTGATGACAATCCCGCTGTTAACGTGGACCGCCTCAATTGGTGCAACCTGCTTGTTGCCCTGCATAGTTGTTACAACATCTAACAGACCTAACCCAGAAACACCGCCTGCTGCACCGTCCACTCCTGCCGGATCGTGGATTTCTTTGCCTAACAGTTGGTATCCACCGCAGATGCCAAATATTTTTCCACCGGCACGGGCGAAGGCAATACAATCGTGGTCCCAGCCCTGGGCTTGCATAAAGCGCAAATCGTTCAAGGTTGATTTGGTACCCGGCAAGATAATCATGTCCACGTCGAGGGGGATTGATGCTCCCGGAGGAACAAAGCCGAGGTCAACATGGGGTTCCATTCGCAGGGGGTCCATATCGTCAAAGTTTGCTATGCGAGACAGCATTGGCACTGCAATCTTAATTCGTCCGGTAGACTCCGCCTGGTGGCTCATCAGCTGCTCTAACACCACAGCATCTTCCTGGGGTAGCGCACGCGCGGCGGGTAACCAGGGCACAACGCCATGGCAAGCCCAGCCAGTGATTGACTTAATAGACTCAACCCCGTCTGTAAACAAGCTGGGATCACCACGAAACTTGTTAATAATAAAGCTCTTGATCAAGGCTCGATCGATCGGCGCAAGCACTTGCTGGGTGCCCACCAGCGCAGCTATAACACCACCTCGGTCAATGTCCGCAACCAAACATACGGGGGCGCAGACCCTGGCAGCAAACCCCATATTGGCAATATCATGTTGACGCAGATTGGTTTCCGCAGGACTACCGGCACCCTCCACGAGCACCAGGTCGTATTGCTCAATCAGGGTGGTAAAACTTTCGAGCACCGGCTCAATCAGGTTGCTTCGCTCACCAGAAAAATATCGTCTAGCACTCGTTTCGCCGATAGATTGCCCCTGCACAATAACCTGAGATGCGCCATCAGCCTGGGGTTTTAGTAACACAGGATTCATATGGACCGTGGGATTTAATCCAGCTGCCCTGGCCTGTAGAGCTTGAGCGCGACCTATTTCTCCACCATCTGCACAGGCAGCCGCGTTATTCGACATATTTTGAGGCTTAAACGGAGCGACGGATATACCCTGTTGAAGTGCCCAGCGACATAAACCCGCAACTAATGTGGATTTTCCTACATCCGATCCCGTGCCCTGGAGCATTAATACCTTACCGGTCACTCCTGGATACCGGTAATCGCAACGCTGAGTTTGCCATCCGTTGCGGAAACTTCAGCAGAAACTTCGTAAACATCCAACATCATTGACGCTGTTAGGGTTTCTTCAACTGGCCCATCGGCAATCACCTTACCAGCTTTTAACCAGATCAATCGATCAGCGAACTGGGCTGCCAAAGAAACATCATGCAGAACAATCAATGCCCCTGCGCCTTGATTGACAAAATTTCGAATCATCGTCATGACTGCAAACTGATGTTTTGGATCAAGGGCGGCAATCGGTTCATCCGCAATCAGCAACGGTGCCTGGCTCGCAAAAGCCCGGGCACAATGAACCCTGGCGAGTTCTCCACCGGACAAGGTGTCCACTCGACGATGGCGCAGATGCTCAAGATCACAGGCCACAAGCGCATCGTCAACGGCTGCATTATCAAGATCGCTTAACCGTCCAAGGGAAACACCATGGGCGAATCGCCCAAGGGCAACGGTGGTTTCAACATCAATTGGCCAGGCCATTGGGCGACTCTGGGGGAGATAGGAGATTTTGCGGCTACGCTCTACCGCCGCTAGCTGATTGGGGGGCACGCCATCTAAAGTAATATTGCCCTGGTAGTTTGAAAGTAATCCGACCCCTGCCCTGATCAGAGTTGTCTTACCCGCGCCGTTCGGTCCCAGCAGCACCACCAACTCTCCAGAACCTACACGACTACTCACATCATCTAGGATCTGGTTCCGACCGAGTTCGCAACTCACGCTCTGAAATAGTAACTCAGTCATGAATTTTTGATCTTTGGTTAGCAATCCAAACAAATGCCGGTGCACCAATCAGTGCTGCAACCACGCCAAGTTTCAATTCAACGTTGGTCGGTAGTATCCGTAGCAGTATATCCGCTGCAAGCAGAATACAGCCCCCTAACAGCGCAGAAGGAATGAGGGTTGAGCCGGGTTCGTGTTTAACAAAGGGTCGAACAAAATGAGGTGCAACAATACCCACAAACCCAACCGCCCCCGCTAAAGCGACAGCGCCGCCCGTGGCGATACCGGCACCAAGCACCACCATCATTCTTGTTCTGGGAAGATTCAAACCAATTCCTTCTGCGGCTTCTTCGCCCAGGGTTAACGCAGACAAGCCCCGACGAGACACAACAAGCAAGGCAGCACCCACCAACATAAAGGGTAGCGTCAAACCAATGTCGGCATAACTTCGGTTTGCAACGGACCCCAACATCCAATTGATCATGTCCGAGAGAGAAAAAGGATTAGGCGCTAAATTCATGAGCAGCGCCATCAGTGCTCCGGCAAAACTTGAAACGGCAACTCCCACTAAAATAAGCGTGACCACGGATCCTAGTCTAATGGTTGCAGCGGCCAACAATGCGGTGGCTATCAGAGCACCCATCACCGCAGATAGGGGTAGGAAGAAGCTCGAAACACCTGCCAGGCCATAATACAAAGTAAAGGTCGCCGCGAGCGATGCGGTAGCGGATACACCGAGCACACCGGGGTCCGCCAGTGGATTTCTCAATAACCCCTGTAATGCAGCGCCACTAATACCAAGGGCCGCACCCACCAGATAAGCTGCTATTGCCCTGGGCAAACGGATTTCCCACAGGACAATATGGTCACCCTCAGAGCTTGCATGCAGTACTGTCGCCAGAAACCGTGTCAGGCCAAGTGGCGTTGAACCCAGCAAACAAGCAAGTAATAACAGCACAGCACTGACAATAAACAGAACAGGGATAAACCAGCTATTAGACATCGCTATCACCCATAGTAGACATAGCTGCCGTAGACTTAGCTGTCATAGACATAGCTTCTATCGCATCTAACAAAAACCATCCGCCGCAGGAGGTTGTCGCACCGTCGAGATCAACCCTGGTGAGACTAGAAAATTGATTTGCGATAAGTGGATGGTTAGAGGCAGACCATGAATTCGTTTGGTTTCGACTTCCCTGATAGAAAGCGGTAATCAGGATATCGGGTTTTTGATAAGCCAACTTTTCTAGGGGAATCTGCCTCCAGCCTGGTTCGGTCTGAAAGTTAATTAATCCCGCCGCCTCTATCATTTCATGGATAAGCGTATCGGGTCCCGCCGTCACTCCGCCGGGGGTTACATACAGAGCGCGTCTTGGTGTCGCGTTGTTTTCACCCGCCAACCGCTTGAGTCGCTGCTCCATATCCGCGACCACCGCTGCACCGGCTGCCTCTACTCCCAACGCTACGGAAAGTTCGGATATGTTGTGTTTTACATCTTGAATCGAATTCGAAAACCCGACCTGCAGGACACTAACGCCAGCTTGCTGAAGGAATCGGGTCATATTAGGACCACCGCCATAACTTCTCACCACCAGATCAGGCCGACTAATCAGTACATCCTCCGCAATCGGACGGACCGTGGGCAAACCCTTTGCTTTCTGTCTCATGTAAGAAAAGGGTTTTGCTGCATCGGGGGATAACGCCAGAATTCGCTTCTCCGGCAAGAGCTTCAATAAAAATTGATCCGCGCAATAATCCAGGCTGATGACCCGGCTTGCAGATTTTTTCGAAGATAAATTGAGAGTTGTGTCTGGCGTAAGTTCCGCCAGACACAACGCGCTCAATGTCATTCCAAACAGAAGTCCGAATGATCGTTTGAACAATAAGCTAAACAACGGGCCCTGCAAAACCAGAATAGATCCTGTCCTTGCTTGATATGTTAAGCCCTCTGCCATCACCCCTCCCGCTTAGAATTTCATCCTGACGCCCGCCAGTCCATTGATACCACTCGTGCCATAGCCAAATATTTGCTGATATTCCTTATCGAAAAGATTCTCAACCTTTGCAAATAATTCTACTGAGTCAGAGACACGATATTGTGCGGTCACATCGGTTCGAGCCCAACCGGGAACTGTATCCCTGGGGTCGAGCTCGTCGCCATTAAAGGTTGTTACAAGTGAAACGGTCAGTTGCTCCGACTGGCGATAGCTTAATGCTAGTTCACCAGCAACCCTGGGGGCTCGAATCAGCCGAGCGCCATTTTCGTCCTCAAGATCAAGATAGGTGATATTGCCTGAAACAAACAGGTTCTCACTCAGATCAAACTGTCCATCAATCTCAAGCCCCGTTGATCTGGCCTTGGCAATATTCTCATAGCCACCGATGCCAAAGGCGAAGGTAATTAAGTTTTTGGTGTCCTGATCAAAGTAGGTTAGACCCAACTTGCCTTTTGAAAATGAAAAGTCGGCGCCGATGTCCCAGGCCTCACTCTCTTCAGCTTTCAAATTGGGGTTGGCTGTCGTTGCACCACAACAAAAGAAGGTCGTTTGAAACAAAGATGGCTTTTTAAAACCTTCACCCCAGCTGGAGCGGAATCTAACCAGCTCATTGAGTTTCCATGACGCGGTCACACGTCCATTTGTTACGCTATCTGTGTCGTCGTGATCGTCTCGGCGAATGCCAAAGGTCAAGGTCAGCTGGTCAAGAGGGTTTGTCTTATACAACAAAAACAGGCCGTCTGTGTCTGACTCGTCTGATCCCGATTTGGTGGTTTCATCCTCGTAACCAAAGGTCACTCGATTAGTTTCGTTAAGTGCTACAGAACCTTTATAACGTAATGTGCGACGTTCTCCTTCTGAGCCAAAGCTAGAGACGCCCGCAGCAAAGCTCTCTCGATCAATATCCGCATAGCCGATACTAAGTTGATTATCAAGACGGCCCTCGAACGACGTCCCCTCAACAAAAATGCTTGCGGATCGCTGCAGAGACTCACTGTTCTCGTCACCGTCGATAACGCCGGTTACAGCACCAAAACTATCAAAATCCGCGTCAGACTCTTCCCGGCGAAAGTTAAATCCGAGTCGAGCATCAGACCCTAAATCAAATCTGCCGGCGAGGGAGACAATTTGATTGTCAAAGCCATCATCTTCACGATTGCCGTCGGATTCTGCTGCTTTGGATATACCGTCAGTCGTCAGGTCCGCAACCGAGAGCCGAATACCACCCCAGCTGCCACCGGCATCCACTTCAGCCCCCAATCGGCGATAGCTTTCACTCCCCGCCTCGACAAAAACACTGCCACCTAACTTTGCGGTTGGCTCTCGGGTAATGATATTAACAACCCCACCCATTGCATCTGATCCCCACAGGGTAGATTGCGGACCTTTTAATACTTCAATGCGCTCGATATTCGAGGCGTCAAAACCACCAAAGTTAAAACCACCACCGGGGGATGTTGTATCGTTTACGGCCACGCCATCCACTAATACCAGGGTTTGTTGACTGGCGGCACCACGAATCCGCGCACTGGCCTGACCACCAAACGGGCCATTTTGTTTTATGGTCACGCCGGAAGCAGAAGACAGGGCATCCAATGCAAAAACATAACCGCGCGACTTAATCATTTCGTTGGTTAAAATGGAAATACTAGCGCCGGCTTCTTCGAGTGTGGTATCACTCCTGAGACCTTTGACGACAATCTCGTCCATACTTTTTGTGTCCGCATATGTGGTTGCAGACACCAAAGACAAGGCAAGCAGGGGTAAACGAAAATGGTTTTTGATAAAAACGGACAAGGGAATGCTCAATAGATTTCTCCCGCCAGAATTCGTGTCGACGAACTCCAACAACAACGACTAGGACCCCACAACACGTGCGACATGGGTCATATGAGTCGCTGCTAAGGAAAGCATTCCTGTCCACAAGACTAATCCCGGTCTCGGACGAGCGACGTGACGGCAGGTCTACTGGCTCGCGGATCATCACGTTGTCACTGCCTTCCCAAAACTGACGTTTCAGTGGCTTGTTGCGACACGCTCATCGCTTACAGTTGCGGGTACAGCCTCGGCATTGTCTCAAGGTTCGAAACTCACCGGGTTCCCTTTTGCTGCCTCATAGGAGGCACCGTCGGCGCGGATTATTACTCAAGTGCAGGAATCAATACAACCAGCAATTGTAAGAGATTCGACTATCTGTAAATCTGAGCATCAGTAATCGATGCCCTGCTGGGCCATGATGCCTGCGTGATACGGGTGTTTGATCTCTTTCATTTCAGTCACCAGATCAGCCAAATCAATGAGTTCGGGTTTGGCGTCACGCCCCGTCAGAATGACACTTGTGCGCTTTGAGCGTTGTTGTAGTGCTGCAATGACAGCCGAAACTTTTAGGTAGTCATAGCGTATGGCAATATTAATTTCATCCAACAGGATAAGATCAAAATCGCCGCTCGCCAACATTTCTGCTGATGTGGTGAGTGCCCTGGTTGCAGCAGCGATATCCCTATCTCTATCCTGAGTATTCCAGGTAAAGCCTTCGCCCATCGTGCGCCAGGTTATCTGGTTCGGGAACTTATCAAAAAATTGTTTTTCGCCTGTCTTCCATGAACCCTTGATAAATTGGATCACCCCTGCTTGATGACCCCAGCCGAGTGCCCTGGCCAGTACGCCGAATGCAGAGCTTGATTTACCTTTGCCATTACCGGTGTGGATCAACACCAGACCTCGATCCGGCGCCACCGATTCCTGGCGCTTTTGTTTCTGATCAGCCTGTAGCGCTTTCATTTTTTCGACATGGTCCGCATCAGAGTCGGTCATCTAATTGATCTCCATAAAATCCACGTTGGCGAGAGGGCCGGCAGTATTCCCCAGACCCTACGCATTATCAAATGTGTCCGGGAGTCGTACGTGGGGCTGAAGGCTCTTCATTCCGCTGAAGGCTCTCTATTCCGCTGAAGGCTCTTTATTTAGCTGAAGGCTCTCTATCTAGCTGAAGGCTCCTGACATAATGCTGTCAGGAGGGGGCTGGCATAATGGTTGTCAATCTACTGGAGCATTATCAATGAAACACTATACCCACCCTATGAGCCGCGCCGTCACAACCAATTGGATACTGCAGGAACTAGGCGAGTCCTGCGAGCAGGTCATCGTCGATTTTATGAAAGGCGAGAACAAGACAGCTGAATTCCTCGCCATTAATCCCATGGCAAAATTACCCACCTTGACCGACGGCGATGTGGTAGTCACCGAGGTTGCGGCAATATGTACCTATCTTGCGGATAAGTTTATCAGCAAGGGTCTTGCGCCCCCCGTGAACTCACCGCTACGAGGTACCTATTACCGATACATAATGTTCTCCGGCAATACTCTGGAGCCGATGTTTACGGTGAATCAAATGGAAGGCGCAACCTACAATCCACAATCCGTGGGCTGGGGGGATATGGAACGGGTCATGAAGACAATCGAAGTGATGACACCGGAGCAAAACTGGGTGTTAGGCGAAACCTTCAGCGCCGCGGATGTTGTTTATGGTGGCGTGCTGGATTTCAGCGTCCAATTTGGTTGGGTTAAGGAACCCTCAGACAAAGTTAGCAGCTATATCAAGAGACTTCAGGCGCGCCCCGCTTACCGCGAGACACATCCTGAATCATGGTTAATGGACTAGCGGCTCGAAGCCGTTAGCCTTTTTAGTCTGGTAGGCCTAACACTCGTTTGGCCACGATGTTCATTTGAACCTCGTTGGTACCGCCGTAAATGGTGTGGGCTCTGGCACCGAGGAATTCCCGGGTAGAGTCCATTTCATCAGCGTTGAAGGTATCCCCTTCCCAGCCGAAACCCTGGGTCCCCATTAGCTGACACTTCATTTCTGAGGTTTCGCGGGTCAAGGTTGCACCATAGAGTTTAAAGATAGAAGTGGCTTCCCCGGGTGTTTGGCCGGATGCATTCTCTTCCTGGGCACGTTTTTGCGTGAGACGGAAACTCTTTGAGTTCATCGCCATGCGGATCACATCATCACGGGCACCGCGATCGCTGATCTTGCCAGCGCTGTCTGTGCCGATATATTGTTTGGCAATATCCTGCAGGCGTGGAGCCGGGACCGGTTTTCTGGCGGGTGCTGCACCGATGCCGCCCTGCCCTGATCGTTCGTGCTGTAACAGTCGTTTACCCACCGTCCAACCTCGATTGAGTTGGCCAACAAGATCACTCTTATGGGCGATGGCGTTATCAAAAAATGTCTCACAAAAAGGTGAGGTGCCGGAAATAAGGCGGATCGGTTTGACGGTAACGCCTGGCTGATTCATATCCATCAACACAAAGCTGATACCTTCATGTTTGGGCACATCAAAATCCGTGCGAACCAGTGCAAAAATCCAATCAGCAAACTGTGCACCGGAGGTCCAGATCTTTTGCCCATTTACCTCAAAAAAATCACCCTTATCTTCAGCTTTGGTTCGAAGACTGGCCAGGTCTGATCCCGCGCCGGGTTCAGAGTATCCCTGACACCAGGAAACATCCCCCGAGGCAATACCCGGGATATGGCGTTTTTTTTGTTCTTCGGTACCGTATTCCAGCAATGTTGGGCCAATCATCGAGGTGCCCATACCCGGCATGGGTAATCGCGCGTCAATCTTACTCACCTCATCCATCAGTACCGTGGCTTCCTCTCGGGTGAGGCCACCGCCGCCGTATTCCCTGGGCCACATGGGAATGGTCCAGCCCCGTTCGCCGAGGGCATGTCGCCACGCCAGTAAGGCCGGATCTTTCATCGGCCGTTTAGAACCAATTGTGACAATTTCACCTTTACCACGGGCAGAAGGTGGGCAGTGTTTAGCTAGAAATGACTGAACGTCTTCGCGAAATGCCTGTAAATCCATAGTTCCCTCAATCAATGCGTTGGTAGCAGATGGGATAGAGAATAAACCAGGCTTATGATTGAGCACAACGCGCATTTGCGGTCGCAACTGAGCAAAATGATGACCCATAAAAAAGCCCCATAGAGATGGGGCCAGGAAGATACATCGGACTCGCATGCATTAGGACTTCTCTAGGTATAGCAGAGTCCTCGGTTTTCGCCAGTCACAGAGGGTAAATCCTCAAAATATCAGGTAAAGATAACCCGCATAACCGGCCAGAAAAAAACCACCCGCGAGTTTGCCAATAGGGGCCTTGAGCAGCACAAATAGCCATAGCACGACGGATGCGCCTAGCATCACCCAGAGATCAAACCTGAGGAATGACGCCTCAACAGGGATATCAACCATCATCGCTGTGAGCCCTAGAATCGCCAGAATATTAAACAGATTACTACCAATTACATTACCAATTGCGACATCTGAATTCTTATGCATGGCCGCGATAACAGTGGTACTCAGTTCCGGTAGAGAGGTACCCAGTGCAATTAAACTCAATCCGATGACCGATTCTGATATACCCCAACTTCCCGCGAGCCCAATCCCGCCTTCGACAATCAGATCAGCACCCAGGGGTAAAGCAATCACACCGAGAACAATAAACAACGTGATTGTGGCAGGGTAGCTCGGTAAACCGAGCACGCGCTCCAGTTCTTCCTCTGCGTCGTCTAAGCCCGGCATCAAAGATGACCCCCGGGTTGCAGAGATTAAAAATCCAATCAACACCGTCACCAATAGTGCACCGGACCAAAATGTGATCGGCTGAAAGACACAAAGCAGAATAAAGAATACGGACACGGCAATCATCAAGCCCGCCTGCTTACCCAGACCCGCCTGATTGCAAAGTATCGGATGAATAAATACCGGCACTCCAATCACCAGCAAAACGTTTGCAATGTTGCTACCCACAACATTCCCAATCGCAATGCCGGGGTATCCAGAGAGTGCTGAGAACGCTGAAACCATCAATTCCGGCGCGGAAGTCCCCATAGCCACCACCGTAAGCCCCACCACCATGGGCGAGATATTGGTCTCCCTGGCGAGACCAAGGGCACCTCGGACCAGCATATCACCGCCCATCAACAGGTACACAAAGCCGCCGAAGAGCTTTAAAAGATCTATAGCTTCATGCATCTGGACGGGTATCTTTACTTGGATCAGGGGAGTCGTTTGTCGTGCTGTCAGGGGTGCTGTTAGGGATGTCCTGAGGAGGCGCCGCCGCTTGACTCTCCTGCATGTAATCAACCAATGCATTTAATGACTCACCTAGATAGGCAATTTCATCATCACCCTCAACGGTTGCGCGGAGATCCCTTTCACCATGCCGAATCCGTTCAACCAATAACGCTAGATCGTGGATCGGCCGGGCCAAATAAAACCCGAGTAAGGTGCCACCAATGATGGCAAAGGCTGAAAGCGCGAGGGCAATATCAAACATGGTGTCCCTGAGGTAAGTCGCCCGCTTATCCTCCTCGGAATTATCAATTTTGACCACAAGACCCCAGCCTAATTCTGCGAGATAGCGGGTCGCAGCGAGCACTTCTTCACCGCGATAATCAATTGCATCCTTGACAAAAATTCCACTCTCGCCGGCTAGCACCCGCGTTACAGGGTCGGACATTTGGCTGTCTGGAATCTCTCCTGGTCCAATCAGATCCGCACTGTGGCGCAAACGATTTAACACCAGCACTTTATCGTTCGACGTTCGAGTGACCACCACAACTTCGCCTGTCTCCCCTAGACCCGTGTAGTTACTCGCCACCTGATCCAGGTCATTTGCATCAAAAACGACTTCCAGCCCCCCAATCACCTCGTTGTCCACAAACAACGGGGTTGTGAAGGTCACCAGCAAGCCTTTTTGTTCGGATAAATGAGCACCTTGATAGCGAATTTGGCGGGAACCACTGGGCAATTCAATCTGCACAAACACCTGTGCCCTACCGACCTTACAGATTTCCGCCCCTGCCCTGTTCACGATTGTGACTCGCTCAACCCCTTCTATCCCGAGGGCGGTGTGTTCCAATATCTCAACAAGCTTTTGATGGGCAGCGTCATCGTGGTTCTGCACAAAGCTTTCAATTCCGTCTTGAAGTTCTAAGCCATTGCGGATCAGGCCGGTTTTGTCGCGCCAGCCCTGATGCACTTTGGTGAGATCCATTGCTTTACTTTCCGCCAGGGCATCCAATTGAGTGATGGAGACTTCCTGCAGCAATTGAGAGGAGGTCTGATAAGCAAACAGTGCAATCAGTCCCATACTGGTAAGGGAAACAAAAACCAATACCAGCGCTAATTTTGTACGGATATCCAAGCTTGAAACGCCGTTAAGTAACTTACCGGCATATTGGCACTTTTACCGGGGATTTGCATTACCGGTACCCAGCGAGTCACTGACTGCATAGTGACAACCATGAGCGCAACCGAAATTGCTACGGTCAGCTTACCTGGACCGCATGAATGAGATTGGTCGGTAACGCCCGTCGACCGATGCGCTTTAAGGCCATCACGAAGGCTGTTCCTGCTAAAGCTGTCCCCGCAATCCAACTCAGAGCAAAGCCAGGATTATTGCCAAGATTACCTAGCTGATAAAGAATGCTCGCCGACCCGTAGGCAACAAACGTCGTCCAGGTAAAGATCAGTGCCATCCAGCGCCAGCCAGATTCTTTTGCCGTTGCGCCCAGTACAGCGACGCAGGGCGCATACATGAGGATAAATACCAGATAACAAAAAGCGGAGAACTGATCGCCGAATAGCTGCGCCATATTGCTTAAGGTTGATGTCGAAACACCCTGGTCCTCGGCAGCACCTGCAGCGTCGGACATGTCTCCAAGACCAATGCCCAGGGGATCCGTTAATGCGCTTGTCAGATCCTGACCGTTGACCCAAATCGACATAAACGCATCCTGGACGGAACCCATGAGATCTAATTCCGCATCGTCATCCACCGACTCGCTGTAGAGCGCATCAAGGGTTCCAACAACCGCTTCTTTGGCAAAAATACCCGTGAACAGCCCTACCGTTGCAGGCCAATTCTCTTCCTTAAGACCAATCGGTGCAAAAATTGGTGTAATGGCTTTACCCACCGCAGAAAGCGCAGAGGTTTCACTATCCTCATTGCCGAAGCTGCCGTCGGTCCCGTAAGAATTAAGAAAACTCAACCCTATAACCACCAGAATAATCGTCTTACCGGCCCGTAGTACAAAACTTCTAAGGCGCATCCAGGTCGTCAGCAACAGATTCCTCAGCACCGGGATATGGTAGGCCGGCATTTCCTGAAAGGATGGCGTCACCTCCGCTTTAAAAATCTGACGACGGAAAATAAAGCCCGTTAATACCGCCATGGCGATACCTATCAGATAAAGTCCGAAGACAACATTCTGACCGTTACTAGGAAAAAACGCCGCCGCAAATAGCGCGTATACCGTCAACCGGGCGCCGCAGGACATAAAAGGAGCCATGGCAATGGTGAGCAATCGGTCGCTATCCCGTCCCAGGGTTCTCGACGCCATTACCGCCGGCACATTACAACCAAAGCCAACAATCAAAGGGACAAAGGCGGTACCGGGCAGACCAATTTTGCTCATCAGTCGGTCCACAACAAATGCTGCCCGGGACATATACCCAGAGTCTTCTAAGATCGACAAGCAGAAAAACAAGAACCCAATTACCGGGATAAAGGTTGCAACAAGTTGGATGCCACCCCCCAGGCCGTTTGCAATCAAGACCGTTAACCACTGGGGTGAGCCAATCTGATCTAACAGAACAGTTGTGCCATCAACAAACACAGCACCAAACAAGATATCAAAAAAATCAATAAACACAGCGCCCATATTAATGGCGACGGTAAACATCAAATACATCATCAAGAGAAAACACGGCACACCTAGCCATCGATTCAGCACCCACTGATCAATTTTCTCGGTGAGGGTATGGGTCATGGGTGTCACTTCAACGACACCATCTACAAGTGCTCTGGAGGTGTGGTATCGCCTAACGAGCTTTTCTGACACATCAGTGGACTTGTCTTCTACCAGATTTTTTTTCTCGACAACGGTATCAATTCGATCAGCCAACATTGCCTTCAGTTCAACGACACCCTGGCCCGTTGAAGCAATAATCGGAATAACAGGAACCCCAAGCTTCTCAGATAACTTAACCGCGTCGACAACGGTGCCCTGTTGCCTGGCAACATCAAGCATATTAAGCGCAACAATCACGTTAATGTTCTGCTCAAGCAGCTGTTGGGTTAACACCAGATTGCGTTCAAGGTTGCTGGCATCAAGAATATTAACGATGCACGTGGACGCTTCACTTGCGAGATAGTCCTTTGCTATCTGCTCATCCAACCCTAGATAGCTTTGCTCAAGGGAGTAGATGCCCGGCAAGTCAATCAACTCAAATTTTGAATCTCCGACAATGAAGTCACCGGATTTTTTCTCAACGGTCACCCCTGGCCAGTTCCCCACCTTTTGATGGGCACCGGTCAAAATATTAAACAGTGTGGTCTTACCGCAATTGGGATTGCCAATCAGCGCAATAGAAGGTTTTTTCATCACATCGCCTCAACTGCAACCAATAGTGCTTCCTGCCTTCTGATACTGAGCAGCGTCATGCCAACGCGAATCTGGATCGGGTCCCCGGCGGGTGCATAACGCAGAACATCAACTGCAGCGCCGGGATAGAGACCCAGCGCGTAAAGACGACTTTGCAAATCGGGATGATCCGCAGCCGCATTCACAATGCGGCAACTCGATTTGGGGGAAATATCAGAAAGGTTCATGGCGGCAACAACTCAGCCTAATTCACTAGAACGCGCAGTGTAAACTATATGAGAACCATTATCATTCTGATTTTTGCCAGGGTGGCACCTGGGATCTCCGCTATGCCAACTCAGAACAGATATGTCCACCATCCACAACCAAGGTAGAACCGGTCATATAGCTAGATCCTTCGGAGGCAAGGAGCAACAATGGGCCATCCAGATCATCAAATTCGCCATAACGACGCATGGGAATTCCCTTAACAAAACTATCGGAACGCTCACTCTCGAGCAGCACACGGCTCACATCCGTCAGAATATAGCCCGGCGCTAAAGCATTCACCCGGACGCCAAATTTTGCACCCTCCAGGGCCATAATTTCTGTGGCTTTGATCAACGCCGCCTTTGACACAGCGTAGGGAAACTGCCCCTTGATGGTCCGAAAGGCGGTAATCGATGCAATGTTGATGATATTTCCGGCTCTGGTCTTGTCAGCCCCTACCCTTAGGGTAAACAGCTTCGACAGTCGCCAGACCGACTTTAAATTTGTGTCAAAGACATAATCCCAATCGTCATCATCAATCATGGCGAAGGTCTTCGCACCCGCCTCAACCCCGGCATTATTCACCAGCACATCAATCGGCCCCTGAGCTTGTTCTGCTTCATCTAGAAAGGCGACGGCACTGGCCGGGTCAGTCACATCAAGCGTAAAACCCCTCGCTTGCCCACCTCCAGCGTTGATACCGTTAACACGTTGCGTAATTTTATCCAGACGCCGCGCGCCGAGTGAAACCTTTGCACCGGCATCTGCCAACACCCCGGCAAAGTGATGGCCGAAGCCTGAAGAGGCGCCTGTAATGGCAACGTGCTTGCCCTGCATATCAAATGAACCCATGGAGCCATCCTACGTTTCTAAGAAGAAACATTGTCGACAAATGAGCGTGATAAAAGCAAGTGGCAGATTCAAACGCTGATCCGTCAATTTGCGTCTAACCCGTTCAGAACCCATCAAGAGCCGGGCTTTTCGTTTATCATCCGGATATTGGGACACCTAAATATTGAGAGCCGCTTTGGAATACACCAGCGTTGGTGAACAGCAAAAAGCCCTGGAACTCGCCAACATGAAAAGGACGGCGACGGGTCTGCTGCTGCTCATGACTGTCATCTTCATCGGCACGCGAATCTTTCACGGCGAATTCATCTGGCTTGGGTTTGTTGAAGCAACGGCGGAAGCTGCAATGATTGGCGCCCTCGCCGACTGGTTTGCGGTGACGGCATTATTTCGCCACCCCCTGGGCATTAAAATCCCTCACACCGCTATTATCCCCAACCGAAAGGACAATATAGCTGAACAGTTTGGCGAGTTTGTTCAGATGAACTTTCTGTCCGAAGCCGTTATCTCAGAAAAAGTTCGTTCAATGAACCTCAGTCGTCGAGTTGCCGCCTGGGTCGTCCGGCCAGAGAATGCCAGCGCCATTGCAGATCAAGTAACCGCGGGGCTCAGCGGCGTCGTAAAGGTCATGAACGATGAAGATATTCAATCACTGATTGAATCGAAACTAGAGGCAAAAATTCGGCAGACATCTTTTGCCCCCATGATTGGAGACCTCCTCACATTTGTAACCTCGGGCCGGCGGCAACAGGATCTGTTTGACGCTTTTGTCAAAATTGGGCTTAACCTGCTCGAAACCAGCGATGACGATATTCGGGAAAAGGTTCAGCAAGAAACCCCATGGTGGTTTCCTGGCTCACTAGACAAGGCGGTTTACGGCAAGATTGTGCGAGGGGTCAGTAAGACGCTGTATGACATGCAGGTAGATATCTACCATCCGATGCGCGTTCGGATGATGCAAATGAGCAACGAGTTTATGGAGCAATTGCGGCACTCGGCTGACATCAAAGAAAAAGAAATCACCCTCAAAGAAGATATCCTGAATGAGCCCGCCGTCAGGGACTTTACCCATTCTTTATGGGCGGACATCAAAGCGGCATTGCTTGAGCAGAGTGAAAATCCAGACGCGGAACTAAAACACGCAATTGAAGAGGCGGTCATTAAATTTGGCCATTCAATACTCTCGGAAGCGGCTCTGGCGAACAAGATTGACGGCTGGGCAGATGATACTGCTCGATACCTGATCCGAACTTACGGTCACGAGGTCGCTGGATTAATCGCCAGCACAATCGAAGGCTGGGATCCTGAGGCCACTTCTGAGCGAATCGAACTTCAAATCGGCAAGGACTTACAGTTCATTCGAATCAATGGCACCATAGTTGGCGGTATTGCAGGGCTGGTCATTTATACCCTGAGTCAGCTGCCAGAATGGATCGACTTCTCCTATTGAACCAGGTGAGAGCTAAAGCCTACTGATGTTAACCATACTGATATCGTTCTGGTCGATATCGCATTAATCAATCCCTCATTTAAGAACGGCATACATAACGGATCTAACATGGCGATTTGGTTTAAAACCCCTAGCAACGAGTCACTCAATAAAGTCCTGATGAATACCCTGGCAAGCCACTTGGGCATTCGCGTGACCCATATCGGGGAAGATTTTTTGGTTGCCACAATGCCGCTCCAGAACAATACCTCCGAGGGCAGCGGCCTGCTTCACGGCGGCGCCTCCCTGGCTCTAGCGGAAACTCTTGGCACCGTCGGTGCTAATGCCTGTATTGACCTCAACAACCAGCGCTGCCTTTGTATGGAAATTAATGCCAATCATATTGCTGCAGTCAAAAGCGGTCTGGTGACGGCAATGGCACGCCCTGTACACATCGGTAATCACTCCCAGGTATGGCGAGTCGAAATTCGCGATGACGACGACGAGTTGGTTTGCGAATCTCGCCTGACCCTGAGCATTGTCGGCATTGATGATGTTTAAGCCCATCCAGCCAGCCGTCAAAACTGTCTCAATACAAAACAAATAGAACACCAACACCAACCGACGTGTATTATGAGTAAGAGCCAAAAAGAATAAGCGCTACTTTTGACAGCACCACAGAAACAGCAAAAACGAAAACTTTGCATGATTGGCGCCTATGCGGTTGGTAAAACGAGCCTCGTTGATCAATTTGTGCTGAGTATCTATTCCGATGCTTATCACACCACTGTTGGCGTAAAAATCGATAAGAAAGTCCTGCAGGTAAACGATACCGAATTGACCTGCGTGATTTGGGATATTGCCGGAGAAGATGAGTTTTACACAGTATCAAACAGCTATCTTCGCGGCATGGCGGGCTTCTTTTTAGTTGTCGATAGCACGCGAAATGTGACCGTCAAAATTGCGCTGAGCCTGCTTGACCGTATTCAAGAAACCTATCCCAATATTCCGTTTATTGTTCTACTCAACAAAACAGACCTGGTTGCAGATCGAGATATTAACAATGCCGACCTGGCGCTTTTAAAAGAAAGAGCAATAGACGTTATTGAGACCAGTGCCAAAACCGGTATTGGGGTTGAACACGCCTTCCAGGACCTTGCCAACTCAATCATTAGCAGTCGACCATGACAAAGCCAAACCTGGAATCCATTAATCTGCAGCTCGACACTGCAAATCTGGTTCAAACCAGTGATGGCCGCTTCACCGCAATCGGCGCGCTACCGGCCTGGCTATCGGACTTTGGTTGCTCAGCTCAATCCGAGGAACCATTTCAACTAGAGAGTCATCTGCTATTTTTTGACACTTATCTGTTGGAAGTACGCGACCGACTTTTACGGGAACCAGATGCCGTGATCAGCTCCGGCCCCTGGTCCGAGACAGACAACACCGGGCTGGTGAGAAACCTCTCCGCCCTGGCCCTACAGGTCGACGGCCAGCTTGTGATCCAAATTAAGCTTATCCCTCGGAAACAACAATATCAGCAAGCCATTTTTCAGCAGGCGAGAAACTACAGCCTCAAGTTTGAACAGCTTGTTCGAGAGCGAGAGCACAAAGAAATTTTGCTCCACACCATCATCCACGATTTGGCGGGGCCACTGACATCTATACACGGTGTCCTTGAACTTATGGAGCGCGGCAGAACCAGCTCACAACTCACCACAATTGGATTGGAGCAGTGTCAGGTTCAAAAGAGGATGATCGGCACAATACTCGACACCTTTGTCTCACTCGACTCGTCGAACGCTTTGCCGGGTTCCCGAAGCGAAGCACCCGATGTGATTTTCTCGGCACAGCAGGCATACGCCAAATTTCAGCCGGCATTCGAGAACAAAAAAGTTACATTAAGGCTGAGCCTCGAGCCCCATGAGCAGCTCATTAAGGTTGTTGCGGAGGAAGATTTACTCGAACGCGTGTTTGCCAATTTGCTAGAAAATGCCCTGCGACACAGTGACGAAGGTTCAACCACGGAACTGAAGGTTGAACTCTCCGCTGACAGGGTTGTGGTATCTGTACTCGATGAAGGAACTGGCATCTCCTCCAATGTGATCGCCTCGCTCTTCGACAGATATACCAGTAGCGGTGACAACGCTGGGAATATTGGCCTTGGCCTGTACTTCTGCAAGATCGTACTTGAACGCTGGAAAGGTAGCTTAAAGTGTGAAAATCGGACGGATACCAAAGGCAGTTTGTTCCAATTTGAGCTGCTACGGTTCGATTCTAAAAGCGAATCAATCTGAAGCCACCCCCTAAAGATCCGACTTAGATGAGTTCTCGCGATTTGGGAAACGCGACTGTATGCATCATCAAGGGGTTACCGGCCAAACTTCCTACCATCAAAGCAGGTGATATCCGCTCAACAACACCCACACTTCTGCAACGGGTAAATTGACTGTCACCGGACCTAATGCAAACATAACCTCAAATTTGCTGCCGGGTAGAATCAAATCATGGGAATTGCTGTCGACAAAGAAGCATTAAAGAAAAAGTATCTTGAAGAGCGCGATAAACGGCTGCGGGCCGACGGAAACGCCCAGTATCTCGAGTTAAAGGGTCAACTTGCCCACTACCTCGAAGACCCCTATACCCCATTTGAAGAACGGCAACCTATAACAGATCACGTTATGGTTGCATTCATCGGCGGCGGTTTTGCAGGTCTAGTGACCGGTGCTCGCCTCAAAGAACAGGGCATCAACGATGTCCGAATTATCGAAAAAGGCGGCGACTTCGGTGGCACCTGGTACTGGAATCGCTATCCCGGTGCCCAGTGCGACACCGCGTCTTTTGTCTATATGCCGATGCTCGAAGAGACCGGTCATATGCCATCGGAAAAATACGCCCATCAGCCAGAGATCCTTGCCCAGTGCCAGAGAATTGGCAATCAGTACAAACTCTATGACAACGCTCTGTTTCACACCGAAGTGAAAGCCCTGGAATGGCAGGCGGACAAATCCTGTTGGCTAGTGAAGACCAACCGCGGCGACGCATTTACTGCCCAGTATCTTGCAATGGGCACAGGACCTTTGCATGTACCAAAATTGCCGGGCATAGCAGGCATTGAAGACTTCAAAGGCCACTCGTTTCATACCAGTCGCTGGGATTACGCCTACACCGGTGGGACTCCAGAAGGCGCCCTGCTTGAAAACCTAAAAGACAAGCGTGTCGGTATTATTGGTACCGGTGCAACCTCCGTACAATGTGTGCCGCATTTGGCAAAAGCCTGTAAGGAGCTTTACGTCTTCCAACGCACACCTTCATCGGTTGATGTTCGCGACAACAAACCGACCGACCCCGAATGGTTTAAAGAAATGGCGACCGAAGGGTGGCAACAACGTTGGTTGGAAAATTTTACGGCTAACCAAACCGGTGGGATTGCGTCAGAGGATCTCGTCATGGACGGCTGGACGGAGCTGTCTCGCAGGGTGCGATCCAAAATCATGGAACTACCCGCCGAGGACCGCACCCCGGTCAACATGTTGGCGGCATACGAAGATTCCGACTTTGAGAAAATGGAAGAAATCCGAAAGCGCGCTGAACAGCTGGTCGAAGACAAAGAAACCGCTGAAGGGCTAAAAGCCTGGTATCGACAGCTGTGTAAACGGCCATGTTTTCACGACCAATATCTTCAAGCTTTTAATGAGCCAGGCACCCATCTGGTTCATACCGATGGCAAGGGTGTCGAAAAGATTACTGAAAATGGGGTTGTGGTAGCGGGCAAAGAATACCCGTTGGATTGCATTATCTATGCTTCTGGGTTTGAAGTCGGTACAGAATATAAACGTAGAGCAGGATATGACATGGTCGGCCGAGACGGGCTAAAGCTGTCTGAGAAATGGGCTGAGGGAATGAAATCCAAACATGGCACCCATGTACACGGTTTTCCAAATGCGTTTATTGTGCAGCCGACCCAGGGCGCCAACCTGATTTCTAATGTCCCCCACAATCTTACTGAATCCGGAAAAACCATTGCACTGACCATCAAGCACGCAATTGACAATGGCTTTAAAGAAATCGAAGTGAGCCAAAAAGCTGAGGATGAGTGGATCGAATTGTTACTAACAAACGCCGGCGGCATGCTAGGTTCGCCGGACTGTACGCCTGGCTACTATAACAACGAAGGTCAGCCCGCCGGACCGGGGGCCAAATACCATGTTGGCTATCCCCAGGGTGCGACAGCCTATTTCAAATACATCAAAGAGTGGCGAGAGTCGGGGGATTTTGAAGGCATAGAGTTTCGCTAGCCCCCTTACTTAACCTGGACGCAAAAACAATCAGCCGGAATTCTTATGCAGAACTCCGGCTGATTTATTTCAGGCGTTGTTTTAGCCATGTTGTAAGCAGACTAAGCAGACTAGGCTGCTTTGGTTAAGACACGCCGAACCATGGGTTCAAATTCTTCAATGCTCATGGTGTCGTAGTTTTCATCAAAAGCAGGCATATCGTACTTTTCGATAAAATCCCGGGTGTGCTGATAAGCGGGATGGTCAACAAACTTCTCCCGGGCATTTTTGTCCGCTCCCACAAACTCAAAAAAGTAGTAGCCCTGGAATGCCGTGTGATTCTCCACCATCCAGAGATTATTTTCCGAGACGAAGGGCTTTAAGATTGAAGCAGCAACGGCGCCGTGATTGGTTGGCGAGAGTGTATCGCCAATATCATGGAGTAACGCACAAACAACATACTCCTCATCCCGGCCATCACGGTGGGCCCGGGTAGCGGTCTGCAAACTGTGCTCAAAGCGATCGACGTTAAATCCGCCGCAGTCACCCTGCAATAATTTCAAATGATCCAGGACCCGGTCCGGCAGCCCTGCACGAAAACCTTGCATGTGCTCACCGATAATCTCCATGTCTTCCTGTGTACATTCGTCAAAACGACGAAACTGTGCCCGTTGTTCACTCATACCATTCCCCTCTTTTGTCCGTGTTTGCTGTTTGTGCCTTATGCTCGTGGCTTATGCTAATGAGATCCGCCATCAATCGCCAATATCGAGCCTGTGGTAAAACCCGCCATATCGCTAGCGAAATACAGTGCGGCGCCGACAACTTCTTCAGGTTTACCGCCGCGTTGCATCGGAATTGTCAATTTTGCTCGCTCGTTAAATGCCTCCATATCCCAGGCATTTGCAATATCTGTTAAAAACGGACCCGCCATAATGCAGTTTACTCGCACTTTTGGTCCATAGGCATCGGCAAAGGAACGCGTGATCGCATTTAGACCCGCCTTTGCTGCCCCATAGGGTTCTGAATTGGGACTTTTTTGCACAGAGGCGATACTGCTTACATTGATGATAGAACCACCCTCACCCTTCGCCATACGGGCACCTATTAGCGCGCTGAGCCGGAACGGCCCCTTCAAATTGACACCTATCACCTTGTCGAATAATTCCTCGCTGATGTCCTCAAGAGAAGGATATAGCGGCGACATGCCCGCATTGTTAATCAACACATCAACCTTGCCAAAACGCTCGTATACGGCATCTGCCATCACGCCCAGGCCATCCCAATCTCCTGCATGGGCACCGTAGGGAAATGCTTCAACACCCAGGGCTTCAACTTCTTTGGCTGTCTCAATACAGCTGTCGAGCTTGCGGCTCACAATTGCAATATTCGCGCCCTGAGCGGCAAACCCGAGCGCCATCGCACGACCAAGACCGCGGCTACCACCGGTTATCAATACGACCTTCCCGGTCATGTCATACATTCTGTTCATGCGTATCCTCTATCCTACTGATCAGCGCTATACTCTAACCTTTTGCAGGTGAGTTCGCATCCGCGCACCCCGGCAAGGGAGGTCCAAGTGGACGAAGTAATATCTAGACGATCAAGACATCGAGTACGCGTCCTGGGCGACCTCCTCGGTGAGACCATGAGCGACCAGCATGGGGACGGATTTCTCGAAAAAATTGAAGAAATTAGACACCTCGCAAAAAACCGGCGATTAGATGAAAGCAGCGATAACGAGCTGCAAGCCGTTCTAAAATCCCTCAGCGACGATGAGATGATCTACGTTGCCCGTGCCTTCAACCAGTTTCTAAATCTTGCCAATATTGCAGAACAGGCGGAAACCACCGCCGAGCGCAGCGCCCCGTTCCCCGAAGTTTCCTATTTGAAAAACGTCTTTGAACACGTCGAGGCGGACGGACTCGGAAAAGATCAGATCTTTGATGTGGTCAGCAACATCCGCTGCGAACTCGTGTTAACCGCCCATCCCACCGAGATCACTCGCAGAACCCTGATCCAAAAATATAATCGTATTGCGTCTCAACTTGACAAGGTCGCGGAAGAAACGCCCCTCGGTCCCCAGGATCGACGCCATCTAGAACGGCTAATTGCCGAGGTCTGGTACACCGACGAGATCCGCACCGAACGCCCGACACCCCAGGATGAAGCCAAGTGGGGATACGCCGTCATCGAATATTCATTTTGGGACGCGGTGCCCCGTATTTGGAAAGGTCTTGACCAATTGTTACGGGAGCACACGGGCCAACACCTGCCAATGACCGCAGCGCCGATACGGATTTCTTCCTGGATGGGCGGAGACCGAGACGGCAACCCGAATGTGACTGCCGTTGTCACCGAAGAAGTTAACCGACTAGCTAGATGGATGGCAGCCGACCTCTACCTCCGCGACATTGATGAACTGTTGGCACAGTTATCGATGAGCCAATGTTCCGACGCCGTAAAGGATCTTTGTCATGAACAAAGCCACGAACCCTATCGGGTATTGCTACGGCAAATTCGAGAAAAACTGATTATTACTCGCCAATGGTCTATCACCAAGAAGCCGCCACCCGCCGAGGCTATCCTTACCCGAAAGGAGTTATTTGAACCCCTTAAGATTTGTTATGAGTCCCTCGTCGATTGCGGCATGGAGATCATTGCTGAGGGATTGTTAAAAGAAACTTTAATTAGAATTGCATCATTCGGCATTACTCTGGTGGATTTGGATATTCGCCAGGGTGCCGAGAAACACAGTGAGCTTCTAAATGCCCTAACGGAATATCTGGAACTTGGCAGTTACTCCCTGTGGCCAGAAAAGGCGAGACAGGATTTTCTAATCGACGAGCTTGAAAGCAAACGCCCTCTGATTCCGGATGAGTGGAAACCCAATGCGGCAATTCAAGAAACACTCGACACCTTTATTCTGATCGCCAACAGTCAGGCAGAGGGCATTTCAAGCTACATCATTTCCATGGCTCGAAATCCTTCCGACGTGCTTGCGGTTGTCCTACTCCTTCGCAAGTGTGGCCTGACTATCCCCATTCCCGTGGTACCGCTATTTGAGACACTGGATGATTTGGAAAACTCAGCCTGGACACTCGAACGGCTCCTGCGTATTCCCTGGTACACCAACTATATCGAAGGCAAGCAGCAGGTCATGATTGGCTATTCTGACTCCGCCAAGGATGCAGGACAAATGGCGGCTGCCTGGGCACAATATCGAGCCCAGGAAGATCTCGTCACCGTCAGCGAAAAATACAACGTCAAACTAACCCTCTTCCACGGGCGTGGCGGTACGGTCGGTCGCGGTGGTGCTCCAGCAAGAGAAGCCATTCTGTCGCAACCCCCAGGGTCTGTGAAAGGTAGTATGAGAGTGACCGAACAAGGCGAAGTGATTCGCTTTAAGTACGGCTCTGCTGCTCTGGCTTTGAACAGTCTAGATTTAACTTTAAGCGCAACAATTGAAGCCACGCTGCTGCCACCCCCACAACCTCGCGACAACTGGCGCCTGTTGATGGACAAGATGGCGGGCGTCGCCTGCGATAGTTATAGGGCCTCCGTTCGCGATAATCCAGACTTTGTCACCTTCTTTAATCAAAGCACACCGGAGCGCGAATTGACCCAATTAGCCCTGGGTAGTCGCCCCGCCCGTAGAACGGACCAAGCCTCCGTGGGTATCGAGGATCTAAGGGCAATCCCCTGGGTTTTTGCCTGGACCCAAAAACGATTAATGTTGCCGGCCTGGCTGGGTACCGATGAAGCTTTTCGCCAGCATATGGAAGGTAAATCACTGCATATATTGAAAGAGATGATCGGCGAATGGCCCTTTTTCCAAACCCAGCTAGGCATGCTGGAAATGGTATTGTCAAAAGTGGACGTTGATATTGCCAGCCACTACGACGCTGCACTGGTAGACGAACCCCTGTGGCCGATTGGTGAATCTTTTCACGACCGAATACTCGAATTGGTACAGAACATATTGACCTTGACCGAACAGGCAGAACTGTTAGAAAACCAACCGAGTATTAAACGTTCCCTCGAACTTCGGAACCCTTACACGGACCCATTGCACTTTCTGCAAATTGAATTAATGTCTCGCTGCAGAAAAGACGAAGCGGGGCTGCACCCGAATATTGATAAAGCATTGATGGTCACAATTGCCGGTATTGCAGCAAGTATGCGCAATACTGGTTAACCGAGTGTGACGCCAACGGCGTTTACCACACGGAGCGCTTTTTGTTTGGCATCATCAACAGAGACGCCGCGGGCCAATCCAACGCCCATTCTGCGTCTGCCTTTGACCTCGGGCTTGCCAAACAGACGCAGCTGAGTGTCCTGTTCTTCCAACGCCTTATCGAGGTTTGAGAAGTTCACCACGGTCGAGTCGCCTTCGACCAACAGTACCGCAGAGGCGGATGGACCAAGCTGATGAATCTTAGGAATCGGCAAACCCATGATGGCCCGAACATGTAGCGCAAACTCGGATAAGTCCTGGGAGATCATTGTCACCATCCCAGTATCATGGGGTCGTGGACTGACTTCGCTAAAAATAACCTCTTCACCTTTGATGAATAGTTCGACACCGAACAAACCATAGCCCCCTAGTGCATCGGTTACCTTTTTGGCCATTTCTTCTGATCGCTTAATGGCAAGTTCCGACATCGGTTGGGGTTGCCAGGACTCACGATAATCGCCATCTTCCTGACGATGGCCAATGGGAGCACAAAAACTTGTGCCATCTTTGTGTCGAACTGTGAGCAATGTGATTTCATAATCAAAATTAACAAATCCCTCAACAATGACCCGGCCTGCCCCGGTTCGACCACCGGATTGCGCATAAGCCCAGGCGGTTTCGATCTCATCATCCGTACGCACAGTACTTTGGCCCTTACCGGATGACGACATCGCCGGCTTAACAACAAAGGGCAGGCCGATTTCAGCAGCAACCGCTTTGTATTCCGATTCCGTGTCGGCAAAAGCAAAGGGAGATGTTGGCAATCCGAGGTCTTTCGCCGCTAGACGTCTGATACCTTCTCGATTCATTGTCAGTCGAGTTGCCTTGGCGGTCGGGACAACGTTGTATCCGTCTTTTTCCAGAGCCACCAGCGCATCCGTGTTGATCGCTTCAATTTCAGGAATGATATAGTCGGGGTTTTCCTTAATCACAATCTCTTTTAACGCATCACCATCAAGCATTGAGATCACATAACTTCGATGGGCCACCTGCATTGCCGGTGCATTTGCGTAACGGTCAATTGCAATGACTTCTACCCCTAGCCGTTGTAGCTCAATCGCAACTTCTTTTCCGAGCTCACCACTGCCCAGCAAAATTGCTCGGGTCGGGACCTCAGAGAGAGGTGTACCTATATTTGTCATGGGATTGATCCTTTTCCTTTTGTACTGATCTCGTTTTTACTCGCTGTTATTTGGCGCTTTTTCTCTAGGGTTGGCTCGAGGTAGATGCTGTGAAATCGAGATCAACCCAGTAGTGAGCATGGTCTGAAATACCCCGGGGGGTGTGACCACCGTCTAACACATCAAACCCCTTTGTGATGATCCAGTCCAATCGCCAAAATGAACCAATCGCATTATGGATAGCATCTTCAACCCCGGGACGAGCAAGCATCAATTTGATCAACTCATTATTCAAATCGGTATTCAGGTCCCCCATCAAAATGGTGGGATGTTCACTCGCAACAAACTTATCGAATACATATTCAAGTTGCATCATATTCGATTCACGACGATCCAGGTGGGCCACCATCAGCACCACGGGCCTACCTCGAATTTCGACCTCAGCCGTGATCAATTTTCTCGGCGCGCTGTCAATATCCTGTCTTGCCGGTAAGGCTTCAACCTCCCAGGCAGTGACGGGAAATTTACTCAGTAGAGCTGAACCCGCGTAGGGCTGGAACCACTTCCAGGTTGTCGGGGCAAAAAGATAACCCATCTGCAAATGATCGGCTAATTGTTGGGCCTGACTACGCCAGCCATAAAACAATGTGCCCGATAGCTCCTGGATCCCCGCGATATCAGCGCCCTGGAGCACAGCCGCGGCACGGGTTAAGTCCCTGACGCCATCCTCACCTTTGCCCCGTTGTACATTGTAGTTATCAACGCGGAACCTTGTTATTGAAGCATCTTTCCAAACTGCGCTCTCGGACAGGGGGATATTCTCACCCCGGCGATCGGATATTGTCACATCAATGGAACCCAGCAACGTAACCCCCACCAGCAAAGTGAGGCCAATAATCACATGTCTAAGTTTCATCAATATCAGTTGGGTACATATTTTTGCTCAGAGCCCATCATACCTGATTGCAGCTCTGGATATTTGCCCTGCGCTTGCCTACATTAGGCCCTCTTTAAAACTGAACAGGGTAATTCCATGGCAGGTAGGCTCGAAAATAAAGTGGCAGTCATTACTGGCGGTACCAGTGGTATTGGTGAAGCGACGGTGGAACTGTTCGTCGCTGAAGGCGCAAAGGTTGTATTCTGCGGCCGATCAAAAGATAAGGGTCAGGCACTTGCGGAACGGGTTGGCGGTCAGGCCATATTCGTTGAATCGGACGTGATGATAGAAGCAGATATCAAACGCACCCTGGATACAGCTGTCGAAAAGTTTGGTGGCCTGGACGTACTCTTCAACAACGCCGGCGGCCCTACTCAGGGCTCTATCACCGATGTTGACGAGGACAAGATTCATTACGCCATGCAATTACTGTTTAGCAGTGCTGTACTGGGCATCAAACATGCCGCGCCAATAATGGAAGCCCGGGGCGGTGGTTCAATTATTAACAATTCTAGCGTTGCTGCCATCCGTGACAACCAGGGCAACCTGTTGTACTCCGCCGCTAAAGCTGCCCTAACTCACTACACAAAATTGTCCGGCGTACACCTTGGACCAAAGGGCATCCGCGTCAATTCAATTTCTCCTGCTGCGATTGCAACGCCGATTTTCTACGGCGGCAGCGCACGGGCAAACACCCTGACGGACGAAGAAAACGCCACCAAGATGAAAAAACTCGAAGCAAATTTAGCCAGGGCTAATCCTCTAAAAGTTTCCGGCTTTGCGATGGATATTGCCCAGGGCGCATTGTACCTGGCCAGTGACGAGGGGCGATTTGTAAACTCCCACGACCTGGTTATCGATGGTGGTAGAACCCATATGTTCCACGAACCACCTGCGAGTTAAAAAAAAGGGGGGGCTTATCGGCCCCCCTTTTTACGCTGCCCAGTGTTGTATCAGGACTATTTATTTTTCTCAGCCATTTCTGCCATACGCTTTCGGCGCCAGGACCAACCTTCCTGAGCATGCTCCATATTAAGGAGTTCGTCTTTCTTCTCCAATAATTCCTCGTAGGTCACATCTGCACCAAACTGCAGGTCCTCGTTATTGAAGATCGCACAGGTTGAGTAACGACCATTCCCAGCTTGAATCACCACGTTAGTCGGCGCATCTTCCGCCACCATTAACATGACAGCGGGAGTGACCAACTTAGGGTGAGACATTGGATTGGGGTTATCAGGATCAACGTCACGACCGGGAATTGTGCCGATCAGCCGTGTTTCCGCCGCCGGTGAAACCACATTTACGCGAATATTCTTAGACCGGCCTTCCTGAGCTAGCACATTCGCCAGACCGAGCATGCCCATCTTCGCCGCGCCATAGTTCGCCTGGCCAAAGTTGCCGTAGATGCCTGAGGTAGAAGCGGTAAATACAATCCGACCGTACTGCTTCTCGTACATCACTTGCCAGGCAGCATGGGTCACATAAGCACTACCGTTAAGATGCACATCCATAACCAGATCCCAATCCGCGAGATCCAATTTCTTAAAACTTTTGTCCCTTAAGATACCGGCGTTGTTGATGAGAATGTCGACCGTGCCAAATTCCGCAACCGCATCATCGATGATTGACTTAGCACCCGCTTTATCGGAAACCGAAGCTTTGTTAGCAATCGCAATACCACCGGCTGCTTTGATTTCCTCAACCACCGCATCCGCAGCATCGCTTGCGCCCACACCGTCACCACTGCCGCCTAGATCATTCACGACAACCTTTGCGCCGCGACTAGCAAACTCCAACGCGTGGGCCTTACCAATACCGCCACCGGCACCGGTGATCACCACGACCTTGTCTTTAAACTCTCCCATCTGTTACCCCTTTTTTAGTTGTAGATGGCCCTGATTGTATCGAGACAGGAATCGATGCGCCATCGGGTGATACCAGACGTTAGGAGGTCCTTGCCACGGGGATCCATACCTCCAACCCGCCATAACCCGTTTCGCTATTAAACTCCGGGAGATAACGCTCAAAAAATGGTCCATCCACCAGTTTGAAATCAGAATTAGGTATCCACTCAGCAAAGGCGAATTGACAGGTTTGCTTCAACTCGGACACATGGGACTCATGCTGGAATACCGCATAAATCTGTTGCGGTAGCCGTAGCCGGCCATAGTCATCGGGTAGCCCTACATAGCTATCAACCTCAACGCCTGACAGATAGTCGAAGTTGTTTTCAGAATCGATATTAAAAACCGCGCCAAATGCATCTCCACCTACTTGGTTCGGAACCTGACCAAGATGAGGCAAAAAATCCTGCCACTGGCCAGGGATTGCGGCGTTTCCAAGTTCGTTGTAATGACGTACGTGCCCCGCCATCAACATGGCTTCCTTTTCGATAATCTGTGGCTGAAGGGTTTTCGCTGAGGGGAGATCATTCATGGTCAAAGCCTCGGTTAAGGTTAAGGAATGGTTTCGGCAACCATAGACTTCACTGGGACTGATCCCGAACTCTTCCTTAAAAGCCCGGGAAAATGCCTCGTGGGATTGGTAGCCAACACGCAGAGCAACAGACATCACATCTACCTGATCCGCAGCGAGCAGTTTTGCCCCTTCGCTCAGCCGTCTGGAACGTAAATACCTGGAAATGGTATATCCCGTTGCATAGCCGAATGCCCGACTCAAGTGATACCGCGAGACACCCGCAACCGCTGCGAGATCGTCAAGGCGAACTCGCTCGTTGAAGTGGATTTCTAGGTACCAGATGGCTTTGGGTATAAAAGACATAGGAGGTGTGAGTGATGTTTAGCTAAATATTGCCATGGAGATTAGACGAGCGCTTGATTGAAATTGTGCTTCACAACAAAAACTTTGCGCCCTTTGAGTTATCCGGTTATCTACAATGCTGCCAATCTAGACTCCCCAAGCACCATGGCATTTACATTTCCATTAGTCTGAAAACTGAGAATGATGAGATAAACACTCAGGAAAAGTCCTCCACCAAAGAAAGCCAGGAGACCAAGTACGGCTCCTATTGGGGTAAATTCATGCCGCCAGAGCACCCACAATCCAGACAGGCTCAGCATGGTCATAAAATCAAGATTGAACTGGCCTGCCCAGCCGAGTTTGGCCATATCACCAAAGAATACCGGGAACAGGTTCAAGCCCTCGTTACCCACCGTGACGAGCGTATAGACAGAAATCGACAAAAATATGATTGCCAGCCAGAGTCTGAATATCAGCATAAGGTTGCTCCTATTTATTGGATCGCGAGTTTATATTCAGCACAATTATGCCATCTAGCATAGATAGCCCGCGACATATTGATTCCATCGGCTACATTGGGTAGCATGCGCTCCTCGTTATTGGGGCCATAGCTCAGCTAGACCGGGGTCGCGCACGACAGCGCAACACTGGTGAAGCAGCATGATTCCACACCCGTTATTGGGGCCATAGCTCAGCTGGGAGAGCGCAACACTGGCAGTGTTGAGGTCGGCGGTTCGATCCCGCCTGGCTCCACCAAATAAAAAAGGCACCTGATAGGTGCCTTTTTTATTTGTGCAGCCAGGTTGGGTGAGAACCACGACCCGGCGGTTTGATCACGCGGGAGCGCCTAGCCCTGGCTCCACTGTTTCGCGAGAAACACCAAAGGCCCCCAACACCGCTCACCTGAACGAACTTACCAAACAAGAGACGGTTCGATCCCGTCGGAGTACCGTACCTCAGGGCTCCACCCAATGCCTCCAATGTTTCAGGTCCATCCGAAGCTTCGACAACTCAGTTAGTTAACCTCAAACACCTCAACGATCCCAATACCTGTTGTCTCACCGACGCCTCTGACGATCGCTGTGTAAGCCCCTGGCGAGAGTGTTCGAGTGATAACGGCTTCTTGGCTCCTCGACGGTTGAAGATCAGCTCTCAAATTGGCTGCGGATGAATGATCCTGCCAATTATCGTTGCTGTCGATAAGTTCGCCAGATACGTTAAACAACTGAAGCTGTGGGTCAGATAATAGGTTTGTTAGATTTGGATCGGCATCAACAAGACTAGGCCCTCTTGCTCTGACAGTGACCGTTTTGGCTTCATCGCCGCCAATAATAAGACCGCCAATCAGCACGTCATTCCCTGTACCTACCAACCCCCTCGTAGCTATATTGGCGAGCCTTGGTGCGTCGCTACTATTAACTTCAAAGATTTCAACGATTCCAACACCGGTTCCGCCAGACACGCCTCTAACAATGGCTGTATAGGCACCTGGCTCTAACGTCGCATATATTGCAGATTCATTTGCGCGGGTGGGTTTAAGGTTGTCTGGAATCTGGTTTGCAAGACTATGATCCTCCCAGTTGTCATTTGAATCGATTACCGAAGACCCGCTAAACAATTGCAAAGTTGGATCTGCCAGTAAGTCTGAAAGATTTGGATCTGCGTCCGCTAAGCTTTCTCCTCTCGCTCGTATAACGACCGTTTTCGGTGAATCACCAGTAATGATGAGTCCGCCAATTATGACCTCGTTGTCAGTTTTTACTTGTCCTCTGGTAGCGATGTTAGCGAGTCTCGCTGCTACAGCTTTCGATGAATCAAGTGGAAAAGTGTCCTGGGTATCTGGGACACCATCGCCATCATCATCAGTGTCGGCATTGTTACCTGTACCGTCTCCATCAGTATCTAAGGCTTCATCCGCATTCAACGGAAATGCGTCTTCAGTATCAGGAATTCCATCATTGTCATCATCACTATCGATTTCGTCAGGAGAGCCATCTAAATCAAAGTCGAGTAAGGAGGTAGCAACGATATCAATCGTAACCGCAGGATTATCACCCGTATGCTGGATACTTAACTGCTCAGATTTGTCGCCCTGATTCATCGACAGGTAAACGGAGAAATTAATAGTCTGACTCGGCAACACGCTCAAGTTCGTCAAATTGTGAGAAACAATGTCAGACGTTTTAGCAATGCCCGTAATCTGTAACTCTCGATTACCTATGTTTGTGATGGATACGACTCCCTCGGCTTTCGTACCAACAGCTATACCACCCAGATCCACAAGCGAATTGGCGACGATCAGTTCACTCGCCACCTCCAACGTTGTTGTTCTTTGTAGATAAGGTAGAGCAACATCAAAATCATTTACGGTTTGTACGGTTCCTGGAACAACAGAGTAATCATCGAGATCAACTCGGACTGCGACACCACTATCATCGAAGAGTGCTTGAAAAAGTATGTAATCGTCATCTCCGGAAAATGATGGCAAGCCATAACCAAAAACTTTGTTTGAGCTCAGATTCGGATCAATCACAACCTCAAAGCTTCTATCACGAGTATCATATATAACGACGTTTGATTCCGCTTCGCCAGTCGCGTCGAAAGCGGAATAATCAATCAAATCAAACACCCAATAGCGATCAGTTGTACTGGCGAACCTGGGATAACCCACATCAATATCACTCGGCTGTGCAGGAAACGGATAGGTGAGTCGGTTCGTAGGGACATCCAACACCCCAATACTCCAATATTCTGGAGCTGAGGCGTCATCACAATTCACTTCAAATGCAGGAACGCAGGAAGCGAAATCGAAAATCAGCTTCTGACTAGAATAGTTGAAGGCGAGTGAATCCAACCGCGTGACAACAGTCCCTAAGGTCTCTCTATCCGAATAGTCAGGCCCATTAACCTCATGGTATGAAATAGCACCAGTTACGATGTTGAGAATCGCAAACGTGTTTGAGTCTTCAAAAGCGAAAACACCTAACTGGCCATTAGGGGAGATTGCCACACTAATATAGCCACCCTCTGTCGTGAGCTGCTCCTCACCGCCGGAATCGATAAAGTAGATATTATTGTCTATCCCAACGTAGATAATTTGGGGGTCACCGTTTTTAGAATAGGCCGCTGGACGAGTATAACGAGGTGAGCCTAGGGTGTTTAAAGGACCAAAGTCTAACTGGCTGTCGTATCCTGAAAATGGATTTGAGAGCAGCTGAACATAGACCTCATAACCTTCGGTTGAGTCGTAGGGCTTATCATGAGTCCCGTCTGTTGGATAAAGATAAACAATCGAATCCGCACCGGCGACGTTGCTGATTTTTTCGGTTCCGCCAGATGACGTTGGCAACATGTTTTCAGTAATGCCGACTAGATTCCAGGCAGCCTCTACGGCTACCGTTTCTATAGACTCTACACCAAACCTTGCTTCTGCTGCAGCGATGGTAGCGATTCGAGCATCAAGAAAGTCCGCATTTGCCGACAGCAAAAGAAGCGCGCCATAAAAAATCTGCTCCATGGCCTCCTTGCCGATACTCTGACCTAGTCCCTCTTGACTCAACCCCTCAGCTATCAGATAAGCTGCCCTATTAGGAATACCACTATTACTATGAACCCCACCGGAGTCTTGTGAAATTGGTAAATAGACATAGTCGCTAAAATGAGCTGGCTGCCCACCGAGGCTCGGATTCTGTAGACTCCGAAGAAATCCTGGCTCTCCAAATACACAGCCCTCACCTAACAACCAGTTTTCCCTGTCAACCATAACCCCGAATACATCTGCAAAACTTTCATTCAACGCACCACTTTGGTTCTGGTAAATCAAATTCGCTGAATGCTCAACGACACCATGAGATATTTCATGAGCTACAACATCCAGGCAAGCGGCAAGGTTTCCGATCGAAATATTGTTACCATCACCATACCTCATCACCAAGTTATTCCATGTCGCATTCGCGTAGTTCTGTCCAACATGGACATAGCTAGTGAGCGGCGCTCCTACTCCATCTACTGAATTACGACCAAAAGTATTGAGGAAATAGAAATATGATAGGGCTTGCCCTACATAGGCACTAACCCCTGCAGGATCCCAGGGACCATCCGGTGCCCTAGAGAAAATAACTTGAGCATTTTCAATCGTACCCTGATTGAGCGAGTCGTAAACAATAGAGTAACCCCCAGTGGGAAGAGACTGATCGTATAGATAAAAGAACCCGTTTTCCTCCCAAACCGGAAATGTCCAAAATTTCCCGTTGAGATCAACCCCGCTTCCTGCGGCTGTCACACTTTTGATATTGCTATATGAAAGGACAACCCTTTTAGTAGCGGTGTCAATGAAAATAATTTGATGGTCGTTTTTGAAATGCAGTTCAACTTTGGTGTACGTCTTTTTTCTAGAACCTATAGTATGAATGACTGATTCAACATCGTAATCGATTAGCTCAAATTGGCTTCTCTCAACTTCATTAAGAGAGATAGTTCTTGCTAGATTATCAGAAATTACGCCAACACCATCTGCTAGTGATTTGCCCTGATACAGATTACCCAGCAGCGCTGTCTGCCCGTTAACTTCTTGCTCAACAACTTGATTACCCCAAACTGGGAGGCCCTTCTCGTAGATTTGGTACTTACGAACTTCTCCGAGCACTGAGTCAAACACATTACTTTTAAGTTTGATCTCTAAATCCAGAGCCTCTTCAGCTAAACCACTTATTGCATCCAACGATGAAAGCGACGGACCACCTTTTAGTAAACTCACGCGATCAGCCGATGTAATTCTCGCTAACGGACCTACGTCATTTTCAAGAGATTTAATCTGCCTATATGCAAATGGAATTTTTTTGGTTTTTCTTCGTGAGTGATTTTGAATCGATTCGAAAACGGCACGTACTTCCGGTAAAGCGCTTGATTCATTTGTCCTTGGCCTGAGCTTGGGTAAATTAGAACTTCGAGGCGAGGGCGTTGATAACTTTGAAAAACCTTGAGAGCCAAGAAGCTTCGACTCCACTGTAGCCGAGGTCTGGGCATAGGTCGCGATCGCAAAGAAGACACCAACAAAAATAGCTACCGAAGATTTAACAAAACGGCAGCTCAACCCCATCGGGGTGCCGACTAGGCAGCCAATACGACCAACGGAAATGTACCGAGAGCAGATCGATTTCATGAGAAAAAGACAACAAGGATAAACAAGGTCAACTCAATCTTAAGCCAGACCACTCGATTAAAGACACAAGAACTCTGAATTCTTGCGATATCTTAGAGAAAAGGCTTATTTTCGGTCATTTTTTAGCCAATCAAGGCTCGTTTGCTCAGTGTGATTTCGCGCAGCAAAATTTCATTCTAAAGAAGAACCTTTAAAAGCGTTCTTAAATGCTCTCTAACTTCCGATGTCATGTTCAGCTTCTTCTCGAGCTCGATATCCCAATGGCAGTCCCCGTACAGGTCTCGTTGAAGCTATTGATGCGAGCAATCTATAAGTTTTACGCTCTTTGGACTCGCCACGCTCTAGTAGACATTCCTGCGTTAATCTTTGAACATAGAAGAAGATTTATTGGCTACCGACACCACACACTAGAAATTGTCGAATAAACTGTCCGCCAGATTGTGGAATAAAAGCAGAAATGAATAGATTTTTCTAATTCAATTCGGAGGTAAACATGGGTTTACTAAAAATAACTATCGTTGCGCTACTTTTGACATCAAGCTGGTCATTCTCAAACGTTTCATTCGCCGATGGAAGACTAGTCAATATTGCGACGAGAGGCTTTGTTGGTGATGAAAATGATGTACTAATCGCTGGCTTCATCATTGATGATTCATCGAAGAAAGTTTTGATACGTGCGAGAGGACCCAGCCTTGCGCAGGCAGACCCAAATCTAACAGGGCTACTGAACAACCCATTGGTTCAACTGTTCAATTCTAGCGGTCAACTTATTGAAACCAACGATGATTGGCAGACACGCAGTAACTCGGGGGATATTGATCCCGCTTTAAGTCCAACCGATAGTCGTGAAGCAGCAATACTTATTAGTTTGGATCCCGGTGCGTACACTGCAATTGTTCGTGGTGTGGGTGGCACAACTGGTATAGGGATTGTCGAAGTTTTCAATCGAGACCCCAAACAGATTGACACGGGCGGTATTTGGAATGGCACATCCACGAGCAATCAGGGGTTTCCCAATCAACAACTCAGCATGATCACAACTCCGGATGGTCGCTTTGCTGCAATCTCACTGACAACGGGAGCTCAGTTTGTCGGAAATATTGGTAGCACCAATGACGGTCAGTTTTCTGCAACAGGTATCGCAATTCCCCCTGCCGGTTTCGTCTGGCTCGACGGCTCAAGTTCGGCGACCGTTAGAGTCGAGGGTAGTTTAAACGAGCAGAGTCGATTTTCAGCGACCTGGGAGCTACCCGCTACAGGAGAATCGGGCACTCTAAATTTTGAGTATGATCCAATTCATCAACGAGATAGCTCGGCAGAGATTTTTCAGGGTGAATGGGTAACTTTGGCAGAGCTAGCTCTAGACCAAGCCTCCGGAAGAATCCTCGCACAAGGTACTATAGACGCTAGATTTGACTTTGCCGATGGCTTCTTCAGCGGCATTGATGAGTTTAACTGTCAATATCAAGGCAATATCCTGACTCGAAGCACAAATTTTAACATCTACAATATTTCTGTACGTGTTTCCGGCTGTGAGTTTTCGGGAAACTACACTGGACTCGGTGCAATTATTGACCTCCAGAGCCAGAGTGGCGCTATTCTATCAAACAGAGGCTTAGTTTTTGCAGTAGATAATGGCACCAACTATTTGACTGATGTACTGTTTAAAAACTGATTGAGTTAGAAATCAGCCTTCCCTACTCCCCCATAAACTTTGCTGGCCTCTTCTCCAGGAAGGCTGCAATCCCTTCCGCGTTGTCGCTAGTCTGACCAGCAACGTCCTGCAAATCAGCTTCAAGTTGGAGTTGGTCCGTGTAGCTATTATTCAGAGACTCCCAATAGGCTTTGCGCATTAGCCCAAGGGACTTGGGTCCGTTTGCCAATCGGGTTGCCACGCCTAATGCTTCAGTCATCAGGTCACCATCGTCGACAACCTTATTGATTAAGCCGCATTCCAATGCCTTCTCGGCCGCGCATTCGGGGGACAGTTTACACATCCCTCACAAGCGTGACTCCCCGAAATAGGTAAACTGTCCCCTGAACCCCTGGAACCCCTGAACCCAACCATTTATAAGGACCGACTCACTGTCAGAGCCGATGGTGGGATCCAATCTGAGCTAAAGAATCCATTTCGTAACGGCACCACCCACATATTGTTTTCGCCCCTAGATTTTCTGAGCAAGCTTGCAGCGCTGGTACCTAGACCGCGTCACAACCTCGTTCGGTATCATGGTGTCTTAGCTCGCGGCTGCCATCAGCCCAATTCGACACTCAGTAAGTTGATTATGCCAAAGAGCACCAAAAGAGTGAGGGGGAAAGAGAATAGCAAACCAGACAAAATGTCTGAATTTGAAGAAGCCGTGAGTCGAAACGAACTTGTTGCTCCACCAACCTAGGCTCAACGACTTAAGAGAGGCTTTGAACGGGCCGCGATCGGCTCGATATTACCCTCTGCCCTCGGTGCGGCGGAACTACGCGAGTCATCGCCGACATCACTAATCCAGACATAATCCAGAAAATCCTAGATCACATCGAAGCTCAACCACAACCGCTTAGTCCTGCAACTGCCATTCAATCCTAAAACATGTCTGGATAAACAGCCAAATCACCGCTGCCTAACCATTAAATCGCCTAAGTGATCAACCCAGCAGACCGTAAGCCGCCAGATCAATGACTATTCAGACATTGACCATCCTCTACTGAAATTTTGTCATTCAAACATTCAGATGCAAAAAAGTCCCAATTGGGATATTTTGTTTAGATTTACTATGCTCCGGGCATACTGTTTTTACGAAGGCACTTTCTGGATGCGTGGAAAATACACAGCAGGAATTTTTAGTAAGAGGGCAATAAATGTCGATAAACTACGATTACATAATAGCAGCAGTAAAAAACTTGTATCCTAACGCGGATAGCGCGGAGCTTACCTGCCTTGATTTTGGCTGTGGTGCCGGACAGGTGGTGGATAAAGGTATGCGGGCCGGCCTTAATTATCATGGTGCAGACCCCTATCCGGAAAGCAGATCAGAGCATTATGAAATTGCTGCTGAAAAAAATGCCGTTTTAAAAGAGCATATTCACAAAATAGAAAATGACACCCTACCCTTTCCCGATGATCATTTTGATGTGGTGACCAGCAATGTGGTTTTTGAGCATATTGCGGACCTGAGCCAGCCTTTAGCGGAAATTCACCGTGTTTTAAAGCCGGAGGGGCATTTTCTTGCTTTGTTTCCTACCAGGGATACTTGGTGGGAGGGGCATGTAAAATTGTATTTTGCGCATTGGCTAAATCCGCCTTCAAAAACATCCCACTTATTTTTAAAGGCCGCTAAGAGCCTTGGGCTTGGCCTTAAATCTGAAGAGCCATCTCCCGAGGCGTGGGCAAACCGATACAAACATTATTTACATGAGTATTGTTTCTACCGCCCCATGAAAGAGGTGAAATCACTGTGGCTAAATGCCTTTGGAAAAGCGCCGGAAAACAAGGCTTACGACTATATGATTTTTAGATTTTCAAAAAGTTCTAAGCTGAGAAAACTACTTCCTGCACTCAAAACCCCTCTTGGTCGCTTTGTTTTAGAGCAAGCGTGCCGGATTCGTTCGGGGCGCGTTTTGCTCGTGAAGAAATAGCACAATCACTTTAGCGTGAAAGCCATTGTGTTTTTGCGTAGAATTGTTTTTACAAAATCCCCTCTGCTGTCCACTTCTTTTCAGCTTGTTGAGCATTTTGCGCACTTCTTCAATATATAGGTCTTCACTGGGTCAGAAATTCGTTTGTTCAAAAAAATTTTCTCGCTCGTCCAGGATCAGGTTGTAAGCTAGGTAGGTAGAACCACCGGATGACAATGCGCGGTTGCGAGAAGAAATTACCACGATCCTACACCCCATGATCGCCAAGCCGGATCGCGAGATAGCAGACTCTATCCTTAACCCTGAATGGGACCCGACGGAGTTAAGTTTCAGTGTGCTCCAATATTTACGCCTTGACCCTGACCTAATGCAGCTAGTACTTGAAACTCGCTCGACCTTCGAGCGCTTAACGCTCATCTGGGAGATTGTCGAGCAGGGCGAGCGTTCATAGCGTTGATCAGGCCAAAATGCTATTGGCGTGTCCATAACTCAACCTATTTAGCAGTAAAGAGGGGCTTTCAAAGCGGCCGATCGAGCAAGAGATTAAGACCAGGAGATTAAGGACACCCACTAGTTGAATTGAAAGCAATATAGTGGGTGTCCTGAAATCTATTCCCCGGTAAATTTCGCGGGTCGTTTCTCCAGGAAGGCTTTAATCCCTTCGGCGTTATCGCTGGTTTTACCTGCAACAGCCTGTAAATCAGCTTCAAGCTGGAGCTGATCCGTGTAGCTGTTATTGAGCGACTCCCAATAGGCTTTGCGCATCAATCCAAGTGACTTTGGCCCCTGCGCCAGTCGAGTTGCAATGCTCAGCGCTTCGGTCATCAGATCACCGTCCTCGACCACCTTATTGATTAGGCCCCATTCCAGCGCTGTCTCAGCCGGTAGCCGCTCTGCCAGCATGGACAACTCAACCGCCCGACGCCAACCGATGAGTCTAGGTAAAATGTAGGTCGCACCACCGTCTGGCACGAGGCCAATATTCGCAAAGGCCTGTAAGAAATATGCACTTCGGGTCGCCACGGCATAGTCAGCCATCACAGCGAAGCTCATCCCAACCCCCACCGCTGGACCATTGATGGCGGTTACCATAGGAATTTCCATTTTGCGCAGCATATTCATCACCGGGTGATAATGGGTTTCCAATATATGGCCTGGTGGTGTTGGTCCTCCTGCAGGTCCTGCTTGCAGATTAGCTCCGGCACAAAAAGCTCTCCCCTCGCCCGTCAGAAGCAGGCATCGGGCATCACTATTCAAAACATCACGTATCGCAGAACTGAGCTCCGCCACCATATCGGCCGACAGCGCATTGAGGAATTGCGGTGCATTTAGCTTGATGATGCCGATTTGATTTTGGTATTCGACAACAATATTTTCATAACTCATATGACGTCTTCTTTTTCTCTCAAAAGTAATATGAAGATACTATAGGTATCTATGCGCGGCTTAAACGCTAACTCGCAGTCAGAACAAGGTCGACACACATTCTGTGGCTTTAGCCATTAGAACTTCTACACCGATGTTCACTTGTTTTAGAACAGACTGGTTCAGCGACACTATAACCGTCTACACTGCGGCCCCACGATTAACACTACCCAGACAAAAATAATGACCCAATCGACCGTAAGCATTGGCTTGAGCAACCCCAAGAACCCATTTAATGTCGGCCTGATCATGAGGGCGGCTGGTTGCTTTCAAGCGGACGAAGTCCTCTATACAGGAGAACGTTACGACCGGGCTGCGTCTTTCAATACCGACACACAAAACGCAGGCTTAACCATTCCGTTCACCTGGGTGCCGAGCCTGCCCGGTGACATTGCCGACGATACCCGGGTCGTGTGTGTAGAACTGGTAGAGGGTGCTATCCCCCTGCCTGAATACCAACACCCGAAGAAGGCGCTCTACATTTTTGGTCCGGAGGACGGCACCATAGAGCAAGAGGTTCTAGACCAAGCAGACTCTGTGGTATTTATGCCGACCGTAGGCAGCCTAAATCTGGCGGCGGCTGTGAATGTGCTGTTGTATGACAGGTTATCCAAAATGCCTGGGAGTAATAGTTACGAGTCCTTGATTCGTGAAAGTCGGGACACCAACAATCGCACGAAAGTGAAAACGCGTTAACGCCCACTGGCGTTGCACATACTGCTTATCTTAATTTGATCCGACTAGCCTAGTGATCTGATGCCAACAGCATCCCGCAGCAGCTCCAGTAATGGCGCTGCCAAAGCGCGAGCCTTCTCACCACCTTCTTTTAGTTTTTGTTCAATTAGCTCAGGCTTCTCTAATAGCTCCATATAACGCGCTCTTGGCTCTTCCAGTTCGGCATTGACCAGAGTAAACAGTTCTTTCTTCGCCTGCCCCCAGCCGATGCCGTTAGCAAACTCCTGGGTCATCCAAGCTTTTTGTTCAGCACTCGCAAACGCGCACCAGATTTCGAACACCGTGGAGTCGTTGGTTTCTTTCGGCTCACCTGGCTCAAGTAAATTGGTTTTGATTTTGTTGATATGTTTTTGCAGTTTCTTCTCGGGCAAAAACAGCGGAATAGTATTGTCGTAGCTTTTACTCATCTTGCGGCCATCAAGGCCTTTCAGCACAGCCCCCTCGTCACCCACAACCGCCTCGGGAATACTGAAATGCTTGCCGTATAAATGATTAAACCGCTGGGCGATATCCCGCGCCATTTCAATATGTTGGATTTGGTCCCGCCCGACGGGCACATGGGTGGCGTTAAAAGCCAGGATGTCTGCTGCCATCAATATTGGATAGCTAAACAGCCCCATATTGATCCCATAATCAGGATCCTCGCCTGCATCCTGGTTCTTCTGCACGGCATCTTTGTAGGCATGGGCACGGTTCATTAAGCCTTTAGCTGCGGTACAGGTTAAAAACCAGGTGAGCTCTGGTATTTGAGGCACATCAGACTGGCGATAGAAAACGGCTTTATCGGTATCTAAGCCCAGTGCCAACCAGGTTGCAGCAATCTCGCGGGTAGACTGATGGACTCGATCGGCATCTTGAGACTTGATCAACGCATGGTAGTCCGCCAGAAATTAGAAATATTGACCATCCCCGTGACTCATCTCGATTGCCGGCTTAATTGCACCCACATAGTTACCCAGGTGAGGCGTACCCGTAGTTGTGATACCGGTAAGTGTTATTGGTTTACCCATTGTTTTTCCTGAGCCTAAAAATCACGGTCTAGTTTATGTAGTTTATGTGTAGTTTATGGACACCCACTATGTTGTTGTAGATTATTGTGTAGATTATGGACACCCACTATTTAAAATGAACGATATAACGGGAATGGGCTGAAAGCACACTTAAATAGTGGGTGTCCTGAAATTTTTCGCCTCAAAAAGCTCCCAACGACCATGCTAGTGCTGGAACAACATAACTGGAGAAAAATTGGGATCCTGGCTCGGTGGTTACCAGCAAGCAGAGCATCGAGTTTCGCGCCCTATATTACAGCTGACCTCTACATTTTAGGACTGTAGGTTCATAGACCTGGTTTTGATCCAACACTGATTGAGGTCTTTCGCATAGTCTTTTAAAGACTGGACTGATCCAATCGCGCGTTGCCAGTAGTTGGGTTTTGGTAGGTAATGTTCTAACCATATCGTCGAATTCGGCGCGTTACTTTGCGCCAATGTACGCTGCGCACTTTCCGATATCGGTCGTTTGCTTCGCTGGGCTAACGCCGTCCAAATGAGCAACTCGACATATTCATCTAAGCGACATGCAAGAGGCAAATTCTCGGGAGACTTACCAAAAGTGCACAATTGCTCCGCTGCATTTTGTGTTCTCAGTCTGCGGTGAATAGAGGTGTGGTGGCTATCTTCCGCCCCTGTCGCAATGCCAGCTCGCACAGGGTTTAAATCAACATACACCATGGCCGCAAGTACTGCAGTTTCATCAAGCAGTCGTTGCGACTTAAAACGGCCTTCCCAGAAGCGCCCTTTGCAGCAATCCTCCTGATTGGCTATGCGTGCCAGAGGCTCATTTAAACATCGCATAAACCATGACAACGAACTCAAGCGTTGGCGCAATACGGCAATACGTTCCGGCCTCGAAAGTATCTCGTGTTTTGCTGCCTGTTTTGCTTCTTGTCTCACCTTGGAATCTGACCGACGAGGAAACAATGCCAGCCATTTCTCGGCAATCGTATCGTCACTCCAGGTACTCGTTCGCTCGGGAAGAATTTGTAGGACCATGTGATAATGATTGGACATCACCGCATAACCAAACAGGTCCACGGCGAAAATATCCGCTAGCATGAGCATCCGCTCCTCCAACCATGCTCGACGATGCTCAAATTGCTCACCGGTGTCGTGATCATAGCCACAAAGAAAAGCCCGCCTCACACATCTTGAACAAACGTGGTAGACGCCGCCATTCGGATCAACCAGGTGAGAACGGGGATAGGTCATGGGTTTAGGATGCTTCAGCTAAGCGAACGTGGGAATAAGAGATCTCCGCTATTTGATTAGGATATTTGCCTAAAAAGCTATCAGCGTTTCGCTAGGTGGTGGGTGTTCCGATTTAGCCGTGCTAGATGGTGGGTGTCCTGAATTATTCCGACCTATGTTTTGTTTGGTATGCTGCGATACAAACGACATTGGAAATTAGCTAACAAGGAGCGCAGTGATGCCTGATCTAACGGGTAAGGTTTACATAGTCACAGGGGGTAATGGTGGCATTGGGCTAGGTATGGCAGAAGGCATCGCCATGGCCGGCGGCAATATCGCCATTTGGGGGCGGAACGATGCCAAAAACCAAGAAGCATTAGGAAAGCTACGAACAATCGGAATAAAAGCGGAAGCCTACCTTTGTGATGTGGGTGATGAAACCGCCATTGTCGACACTATGAAGCGAACTGTTGATGACTTCGGTCGGTTAGATGGATTGTTTGCAAATGCTGGACGGGGTGGTGCTGGCAAGAAGTTTATCGACATGTCTCTTGATGATTGGCGTAGCGTGATGGCGATTAATCTCGATGGTGTTTTTCTGACCCTGCGTGAAGCCTGCAAAATTCTGATCGAACAAGGTGAAGGCGGCAGTCTGGTGGCGGTATCTTCCACTTCCGCAATTCATGGCGCCGCTGGCAACGAGGCATATGGCACAGCCAAAACTGGCTTAAATGGGCTCGTTCGCGCACTGGCGGTTGGGATGGCCCGTTACGGTATCCGGGTCAACTCTCTACTACCAGGTTGGACCATCACTGATCTTGCTTCGGGCGGCTATCACAATGATAAGTTCCGAAACGCGACCACACAGAGAACACCTGTTCGTCGCTGGGCAGATCCTACTGAGTTTCGTGAAATAGGAGCGTTCTTAGCTGACCCGAGCATCACCTTCCACACCGGTCAGGAAGTGACTGTAGATGGAGGCTATACAGTTTTTTAGTCCCGGTTAGTAAATGTAGACTCGATCTTGCCATTATTCACCAATCATGAAGTTATTTTTGGATAGACCATTTTCAATTACCCCGGAGCGGATACATGACCTTTGAAGCACTGCTTTATGAAATAGAAGACAACATTTTGACCATTACTTTTAACCGGCCTGAGGCGATGAACGCTTTTAGTGGACCGATGTTCGCCGAGTTATTCACGGCGCTTGATATGGCGGATGCTGATGATGAAGTAAAAGCAATCATCATCACCGGTGCGGGTCGTGCGTTTTGCGCCGGCGCGGACCTTTCCCAGGGTGACAAAACATGGGAGGGACACGAGGAGCGCCTCGAAGAAACTCAGAAAGGCGATGGTGGCGGTGAAATTACGCGCCGCATATACGCGTGTTTAAAACCCGTGATCGTCGCCTTCAATGGCGCGGCCGTTGGCATGGGCATGACAATCACGCTTGCCGCAGATTTCAGGTTGGCCGTTAAGAACGCCAAGATGGGATTTGTCTTCGCGGCTCGAGGCATTGTACCTGAAGGCTGTTCAGCCTGGTTCTTGCCAAGGCTCGTGGGCATTAGCAAGGCATTGGACTGGTGTTACTCAGGCAGAGTGTTCCGATCCGAAGAGGCCCTGGAAGCCGGATTAATCCGCAGTCTCCACGAACCTGAAGATCTGATCCCAGCAGCAAGAGAGCTTGCCCACCAAATGGTCGATTCTAGTTCCTCTATTTCTGTGACTCTGACACGCCATATGATGTGGAAAATGCTGGGTGCATCAGACCCAATCGAAGCACACAGAATCGATACTGCCGGCATCAACGCCACCGGCACCTCAGCCGATGCGAGTGAGGGGATAAACTCGTTCCTTGAAAAACGCGCGCCTGTATTTCCTGGAAAAGTGAGCAAGGATTTACCCGAATTCTTCCCATGGTGGGACAAACCAGTGTTCTAACACTTCCCCCCAATTTAGGACACCCACTATTCCGCTAGCAATTTAGGACACCCACTATTCCGCAATTCAGGACACCGGTCCCAATTCAGGACACCCACTATTCGAAAGATTACATGAAAGTGAGCGCCGTGAGATCTTCGCTAGATAATGGGTGTCCTGATCTTTTTAGATAGTGGGTGTCCTGATCTTTTCCCAGACTATTCCGGAAGCACCTCCGGGTCGAACATGTCACTCCAGGGTCCAAGATATTGGCCACCATCTGCAATCAGTGAAGCGCCATTGATGTAACCCGCGGCCGGAGAGCAAAGAAAGATGGACATTGCTGCGACTTCTTCGGCTGTACCTAGCCGGTGTGCTGGCACATCTTTTAACTGCCGGGTTTCATAATCGGCAAACTCTGACTTCGCGTATTCTTCTTCCCGTAGACCTTCTGTGGCAATACTGCCCGGCGCCAGCGCGTTAATGGTGACACCATGCCGCGCATAATAGTAAGCCAGACTTCGGGTCATACTGACCACGCCTGATCGGGCAGCACCAGAATGCACAAACGCTGGCGCACCTCGATCAAACGAGTAGACATGGACAATGTTCACGATCGCACCACTGCCCTTTTGGGCCATATGTTTGCCCACCCGGCTACACACATTCCACGTACCATTCAGGTTCAGATCAATCACTGACCGCCACCCTTTATCACTAATATCAAAGGGCCGAGCTGGGAATTGTCCGCCCGCGTTGTTGATCAGACAATCAATTGTTCCAAAGCGGTTTAGCGATTCTGTTAGCAGATTATCTACCTGATCCACCTCGCGGATACTCATTGGTATCGATAAACACTCGACACCATGAGCGAGGATATCGGCCTGGGTTGCCGCCAGATTCTCGATATTGCGGCTCGCGATGATGATGTTCGCACCGAGGGAGGCAAAGCCGAGGGCGATTTCTCGTCCAATACCACGACCGCCACCGGTCACCAGTACGGTTTTGTCTTTGAACAGACCTGGCGCAAAAGTGTTAACCGGCGATTGAGTACCCATGTGTGCTCCCGTTTTATGGCTTTTGTGTGTAGATCGCCAACCGCATATTGGTGATCGATGCGATTGAAGATACTACCACCAGGGGTTTCCCGCCATAAATCTTGCTGATGGCACGGTATGTGGGGGGTTAGTGCTAAATTGGCGTTATGTCTGATGTTTACCAATCAATTCGCCTCGGAGGCGAAGATCGTAACGCTGAGTCACTCGGGGATTTTGTGGCGTGGCTTATCACCAATGACATGTTGGACCCCGTGCTTGCGGAGCAGTCAGGGCATGAAGCTGCTCGCGTCAAAATGCAGGACTTAACAGGTGCCGCGTTCTTAACAACGGTCCTACATGGTGACTTGAAGCCTGAACATCTGAACGAAACCGGCAGAAACTTTTGTGCGCATTATCTTGCCTCTGATCAATATGATCGAGATTACCAACAGCTTGAATATGAGGCTGAGAACGACTGGCTTCGATTTGACGTGGTGTCAGCAAAAATCAGCGAGGTTTATAGAGCCTTTATTAAACCTGAGCCCGCTTTGAAAAAACTCGCGGCAAAGGTCATTCAGTTTCCAAGCCGGAAATAGCGATTATGGATTGGAATTCAGGACACCCACTATTTGGCAGGGGGCGGGAATTCAGGACACCCACTATTTAATCTAAATGGAAAATCGGGTGCTCTCCAAACCTATCGAAATAATGGGTGTCCCGGTTTATGCGCTCCAAACCCACCGAGATAGTGGGTGTCCCGATTTAAGTCTCCAAGCCGGAAATAGCGATTATGGATTGCTGATCATGTCGTAGGCGGGAATTCAGGAAGGAATTCAGGACACCCACTATTTAATCTAAATGGAAAATCGGGCGGGAATTCAGGACACCCACTATTTAATCTAAATGGAAAATCGGGTGCACTCCAAAACTATCGAAACAATGGGTGTCCCGATTTAAGATCCCGATTTAAGATCGAAATAATGGGTGTCCCGATTTAAGCCATGGGTGTCCCGATTTAAGTCCAGATAGTGGGTGTCCCGATTTACCGATTTAAGGAGCCGGCTTAAGAGCACAATAGTCCGGTGGCGCAGCAGTCGTACTTGGCCTGGGTGCTGTTGGTCTCATCGGACTGGGTGATGGCTGATAGATCATCATCGGTTTAGGGAGTGCCTCTCTCTACCCAACCCCAAGCAAACCAACTAATCTTCCCTTCAATGCTTCGCTGGTGATCGGCTGGGCGATGTAATCGTTGGCGCCGGCTTCGAGGCACAGCTCTTTATCACCGGGTAATGCATTTGCTGAAAATGCAACGACCTGTACTTGAGCGTTTTCCGCGCCTGCTAGACCTTCACGAATGCGGCGTGTTGCCTCGTGCCCATCCATATAGTTCATTTCGGTATCCATAATCACCAGATCAAATGGATCTGACATTCGAAGGGTATGTAATGCTGATACGCCAGAGTCAACAACCTCAACATCCATTTCTAAACTGGTCAGCAACTCAGTCAAGTAATAGCGGTTACTTTCCTGGTCATCCACAATCAGAATCCGACGTTTTTGCTCTGTGGGGCAGCGCACAGGTGTGCTGATATCGCGTCGTGCAAAGTCAGCTTTTAATACATTCGTAACACCGTCCGATAGTTGTTTACGCGTAATGGGAAAGGTCAATTGTGCCTGATAGCCGACCGCCAGATATTCCGATTCGGACATCGCATGTTGAATATGGCAAACCCGAATGACATCGGCGCTATGGTATCGCTCATTCTGCCGTAACTCCTCCAGACCAGAGCCATCCGTTAATGGTGAAAAATCAGTGCAATGAAATACCATTGCGACATCCTCGAGCGTTCTGTTCGTCGCGCTGGTAATTTTTTCGTCGCCGCATGCATTCACCGAAATACCCAATTGCCCCAGGTAGTGCTCCATGAGTTCTCTGCGAGCAGAGTGGTCATCAACAACAGCAACACCTTCAGGAATCACAGCCAATCTGGTCTCCATTCGATCGCGTCGTTGGTTGAGAAACAACCGCATACTAAAGCAGGAACCAACGCCAGGTTCACTCGCCACTTCTATGCGCCCTCGCATGAGATCACATAACCGGGACACAATGGCGAGGCCAAGTCCGGTTCCTTCATAGCGCCGACTCAAAGAAGAATCTGCCTGGGAAAAGCTTTCAAACAACTTCTCCTGAAACTTCTCTTCGATCCCGATACCCGTGTCTTGGATTTCAAATTGGGTCAGCCAGTTTTCCGCGTCATCGACTTTTACCGTCACCCTGATCACACCCTGGTCGGTAAATTTGGCGGCGTTACCAATGAGATTGAATAGGATCTGGCGAACTTTTTCGGCATCACCAGCAAAGATCATCCCATCAATACCCAGTGTATCAATGAGCAATTCAACGGGTTTGTTTTCCAATAATGGAGCGACCATCGAGACTACCTCATCTAACAGCTGTTCGAGGTTAAAGGGCTGCTCTTTCATCACTGTCTGGCCGCTTTCCAATTTAGACATACTCAAAACGCTATTAATGATTTCCAGCAAATGCTCCGCACAATCACTGGCGAGCTGAACCTTCTTCTCCTGACTCTTGTCGAGTTCCGATCTCTGGAGTAGCCCAAGCATACCGAGTACACCATTCATCGGCGTCCTGAGTTCGTGACTCATCACCGAGAGAAATTCACTTTTGGTTTTCGAAGCCTCTTCAGCCTGTTCTTTGGCCTGAGCTAAATATTGATGGACTCTTTGTTGTTCGGAAGCATCACGAATGATGCTGGTAAACATGTTGCCTTTTTTCGTCTCGAGTCGGGTAACGGAAAGCACTATCGGAAAGGTTGATCCATCTTTTCGACTCGCAATCAAATCACGGTTATGGTCAACGATATGACTTTCTCCCCGTTCACCGAAGGTATCAATCACGGGTTTGTGTTTGAAGCTTTGCCCAGCCGGCACAAGCACGTCCAATGACTGACCGAGTATCTCCTCCTTCGAGAAACCAAACATGTTCACCGCACCCTGATTAAAAATGATGATTTCTCCGTTCTCATCGATTGCAACCAGAGCCTCAGCCTCATTTTTTTCAATGGTGGATTCGAGCAATGTCGCAATTTCAGAATTGTCTAAAGAGAAGAGTCGATACTGGATAAGCAGCACAAACAGCGTACCCACCGCCGACATTTGAAGAACCAGCCCGTGCCACCAGAAAATGGACCATGGTTGAGCAATGACAAAACAAATTGATGACACTGAAAGTAAAACAGCAACCCCAGCACTCCAGGTCATTCTCTGCTTACCGGAGTCCTGACGATGGTTGAGTAGGTAAATGGCGGTGCAGAAAAATAGCGCCGACGAGAAGGTGCCAAGCATGATCAGTGGACTAAATTGCGTCAGCCAATGGGGCGATGCGTAACCTTGCCAGATGGTCCCAACCATCACGACACAGCCGCCGCCAATAATGAGTGTCCATTTGCGGTCCATTCGACCCGTGATCGGACCCGCCCAGATTCTAAGCATAAAGGCGCTGGCGACAAACAATGTCAGAATCGATGCAAAAACGAGCTGGCCATTACTGAGTGGTGCCATTTGTAAACTACAACCAAGGCCAATCACAAGTATTCCAACGGCCATCTCGCCGAGTTCTGGACTGTCATCATCGGGAAACATCGCCGCCACCAGGCTGGCCAGAACGGCAAGCACTGACGTGACAACTAAAAGCACAATTTGCAGGCGGGAGCTCACATAAAACGCGCCTGTTGGAATCCACAATGAGGCCGTCACCGTACCGAAATACAGTAAACACACTAAGGGCACAATCGATGAGCGAGCTGGTATCAATGGATAACCACTTCTAGGGTTCGGAATTCAATAGCTTGCGTCCCTGCGCAAGAGCCACGGTCACACCGTTCATCAGGAATCCGTTCCAGATAATGTTAAGTTTAGACTCACATCCGCAGCCCGCCAGTCCTCTGCAATAAAGGCTGGAATGATCAGGTCTCAGTTAGACCAGAAACGCGAATCGAGCCAGCCAGGACAGAGGAAAAAGTTGAATTCGACACCCACAATAAAAACTGGCATCCAACCGACCCAGCTGACCGGAACTATCACGAGCGAGGGCAAGCTCAAAATCGACAACCATAGCCAACATCCATTTAGCGACATCAAACTGACAGTTTCCTACTTCGGTGTTGAGGATAATTATCTGGATTTTGAGGATATCGACATTGACGCTATTACTCCGGGTAGTCATCGACAAATCGAACTCAGCCTTTCGCCGCCGGATAACACCGCCTCGGCTACCATCGATATCAGCGGTCAGAAACAAACCTTTTTAAAACGTCACTGGAAGTTGATCAGCACGATCGCCGCCCTCACCTGGGGATTGATTGTTGTCGCGCGCCGACTTGCCCCATAACACTGACTTGTCGCACCGGATAGGCGTTACACTGGGACAATCACAATTTTGGGGGATGGAATATGACAGACACGTTAGTGTTGCGAGAAGACAAGAATGGCACGGCTTACCTCACCTTAAATCGGCCGGATAAGCTCAACGCTTTGACGGTGGGTATGTTTGAAGCACTGCGGAAACATGTCGAGCAAATTGGTCGCGACGACGAGGTAAAGTGCGTGGTCATTTCCGGCGCGGGAAAATGCTTCTCCGCTGGCCATGATCTCGCGGATATTGCGACCGGCGAGCGAGTGCCTTCCCGGGGTTGGCATTCAGAAACCCTGCGCATGATGGAGCGCCTACCCAAGCCTGTTATCGCTGCGGTTCACGGACACTGCTATACCGGCGCGCTTGAAGTCGCATTGGCCGCAGATTTTATTCTGGCGGCCAGTAGCGCAAAATTTGCTGACACCCATGCAAAATGGGCATTAACGCCTATCTGGGGCATGAGCCAACGTTTGCCAAGGCGGGTAGGCATCGCCACCGCAAAACGGATGATGTTCACTGCGGCTACCTATAGCGCTAAAGAAGCCGAGGCTATGGGGCTGGCGGAACTGGTATTTGATGACGCGAATTTTATGGCTGAGGTCGAAACAGTTTGTGATCAAATCTGCACCAACTCCTCCTTCTCCCATGCCGCCAACAAACGTTTGCTCGAGGCAACCGATGGCAATTCAGTAGACGGCGGCTTGCAGTGGGAAGTCCATATGAGCGAAGGTCATGGCCCAGACATGGATGCCCGAATTGGCGCCTTCACGAAAAAATAAGCTAGAAAAAAATGAGCTAGAAAAAAGTAGCCACAAAAAAGCCCGGCGATAATGCCGGGCTTTTGTCGTGCTTGTGAACAGTTACTGAAATTTTATGCTTTCAAAGCATTTTTAAAAACCCAGCAACTTCGCATACCGGTCATTGTGATAACCCTGATTGCCGTAGGCAGTCTCTAGAGTTCGCGCCCGCTTCAAATAAAAGCCCGCATCAAACTCGTCGGTCATACCAATACCACCGTGGATCTGAATCACCTGATCAGACATGTCACGGAGGAATTCACCCACCCGAGCTTTAGACAACGCAACCATTTCAGGCGCATTCTCCGCACCTTCATCAATCGCTTTTAATGCTGCCTCAAAACAGGATCGAGTTAATTCTTTTGCGGTATAAAGGTCTGCAGCGCGATGGCCTAAAGCCTGGAAGGAGCCAATCACCTGGCCAAACTGAACCCGGGTTTTAAGATACTCAAGCGCCATATCAAATGCCTGGGCTGCGGTACCGTGCATCTCTGCACAGAGCCCGGCTCTGGCTCGGTCTAGCACCTGTTCAAGCACGCCATAGCCTTGATCTAGCTCGCCGATAATACGATCAGCATCCAGCTCAACATCCTTGAGGCTGACGTTGGCATAACCGCGACAATCGATCATATGCATCGGATTGCGACTTACGCCTTTGGCATTTGCATCCACCAAAAATAACGTGATGCCGTTGGTATCTCCCGGCGCACCAGAGGTTCTGGCTGGCACGACATAACTTGTTGCCGCCATGCCTTCCATCACAAAGGTCTTATCGCCATTTAACTTAAAGCCTTTGCCGCTCTTTTCTGCCTTGAGTGCCGTGCCTTCAGGCTTATGTCGTGGCCCCTCTTCTAGTGCCAGGGTCACAACCTGTTCGCCGGATACAATACCGGGTAAAACCGATTGTTTAAGGCCTTCATTATTGCCAAGCAAAATCGCAGAGGCCCCCACTAAAGCTGAAGCAAATAGAGGCGACGCCGTTAAATGTCGGCCGGTTTCTTCGAGGACAAGCCCGAAGGTCATATATCCCAGATCTGATCCACCAAATTCTTCTGGAATAATGATGCCGGTCCAGCCCATTTCGATCATGCCCTGCCAGGTCTTCGGGGCGAAGGCGAGTTCGGCACCGCTATCACGTACTTCTCTAAAGGCGCGAACCGGTGCTTGTTCAGCAACCCAGGATTTTGCCTGGTCGCGGATCATGGTTTGTTCTTCGTTTAATGCAGCCATTGGTCTTAACCCTTCTGTGTCGTCTCGGGCAGACCGAGAATATTCTTACTGATGATATTTTTTTGGACTTCGTATGAGCCGCCGTAAATCGACATTGCCTTACCAAAGAGCCAGCCACGGACGTTCTCAAGTTCAGCCGCGCCAAACTCTGCGCCCTCCCATCCAAGACCCTGACTACCGGCAATTTCCATATGCAGTTCTGCGCGGGTTTGCGCCACATTGGTCGCCGAGTTTTTTAGGATTGATGCCGCAGCACTGACCTCAACGTTACCCCGCGCTTCAGCGGTGATTCGGTCTACCGTCAAACTGTGTAATTTAGAATCCATCAGATGACGCGTGATCCGTGCCCTCAGATCTGGGTCATCCAATCGGCCCTCTGTGTCCGTACCGACAAAACGCTTGGCCATATCCTGCAGAGATTCAGATTTACCGCTAGAAGTGCGCGCGCTGGTCTGACTTTGACGTTCATGTTGGAGCAATCTTTTTACAACACTCCAGCCATCGTTCTGTTTTCCTAAAAGATCAGCTTTCTCCGCCAGCGCATCATTAAAGTAGGTTTCGCAAAAGGGCGAGGACCCCGAGATCAATTTAATAGGTCTCGTTTCCACACCTTTTTGATCCATGGTGAGCATCACAAAGCTAATCCCATCACGTTTTTTTGCATCTGGATTGGTACGCACAACCGCGCCACACCAGTCAGACTTGTCGGCACCGGAGGTCCAGACCTTCTGACCATTTAAGACAAAGTTATCGCCATCCAATACGGCTTTTGTGCTCAAGGAGGCAAGGTCAGAACCGGCGTTGGGCTCGGACAAACCCAGACACCAGCGTACTTCGCCGCTCGCAATACCCGGTAAATGTTTCGCTTTTTGCTCGTCAGTCCCGTATTCCAGCACCGTGGGGCCGACCATGGTGATGCCCATGCCCGTCAGAACCGGCATCGGATTGACCGCGCCAACCTTTGCCATCTCCTCTCCCACAACCTTAGCTTGTGGATGCGTTAACCCGGCACCGCCGTATTCTGTTGGCCAGGTGGGTGCGCCGTAACCTTTGGCGGCCAGTGCTTTACGCCACTCAAGGGCATCGCCTTTTAGGCCGTCTCGCTCGGAGGACGCCTCGACAATTTCCGCCGCTTTCCCCTTGAGGGAAGCCGGGAAGCTTGTCTTTAGCCAATCGCTCACTTCCGAGCGAAATGCAGTCAGATCTTCAGACATGGTGTGTTTCCTTTTTCAAAAAAAGATTCGCAAATTTGAGTGCTGTTTATATCAACTTACGCCCCTTGACGCACATATGATTGGCCCCATAGCATCGGACTGAAAATCACTCATTGACTCGTCAAATACCGCCAACCAAAGGAAAAATCATGGACTACAACGCCCTCGCCGATCCACGCACCTACGGCGATGATCCTAAACTACACGAGCTCATGAGCCACATTCGCCAGAACGACCCCGTCGCCTATATTGACGCGGAGGGATTTCGACCCTTCTACGGGATTTCCAAACACGCCGACATCATCGAGATATCCCGGCGCCACGACATATTTATTAACGCACCACGCCCGGTACTCATCGACAAAGCCATTGAAGATGCCCAGGCCAATCAACCGGCAGCACTACGTACCTTGATCCATATGGACGAGCCTGACCACAAGGTGTTCCGAGGATTAACCCAGGAATGGTTTATGCCGGCAAATCTAAAAAAAGTGGAAGCCAGAGTTGAGTCAATTGCGGATAGCTTTATCGATCGCATGCTCGCCAGCGGCGGCGAATGTGATTTTGTGAATGATATTGCTGTGTGGTATCCCCTTCGGATCATCATGATGATTCTTGGGGTACCGGAAAAAGACGAAGCATTGATGCTAAAACTTACCCAGGAATTGTTTGGCGCTAACGACCCGGATATGCAGCGGGATGCGCCAACGGAAGAAGAACGTAATCAGACACTGTTTGATTTCTTTAACTTCTTTACCCAGATCACAGCGGAACGACGCGCCAATCCCGGCGATGACGTTGCCACAACGATTGCCAACGCCCAGATAAATGGTGAACTGATTGGTGATCTAGAAGCCATGTCCTACTACATTATTGTCGCGACAGCAGGTCATGACACCACTAGCTCCTCTACCGCTGGAGGTTTGCTGGCACTCCTCCAACACCCCGAGGAATTAGACAAGTTACGCAACGATCCGTCGTTATTACCCCTGGCCGTGGACGAAGCGATTCGCTGGGTCACGCCCGTTAAACACTTTATGCGTACCGCAACGGAGGATTATGAACTGCGGGGTAAAACCATTAAGGCCGGTGAATCTGTGATGTTGATGTACGCATCGGGCAATCGAGATGAAGAAGTGTTTGATGAACCCTTTAAGTTCAAAGTAGATCGCCGGCCCAATAAACATGCCGCATTTGGCCACGGTGCCCACCATTGTCTGGGACACCTGCTAGCCAAAATGGAAATGAAGGCGCTTTATAAAACCCTACTCGAGAAGGTTGGAGATATCGAACTCACCGGAGAACCTGCCTGGGTACAGTCCCAGTTTGTTTCAGGTCTAAAAACACTACCAATTAAGTTTACCGCCCGCTAACCACCGAACAACTGGCGGTATTCTTTCTCTAGCTTTTTGGTTTGTTTTTTCGAGACGCCGCCCATGATTTCAAGGGCATAACGTAACCGTGCACGGCTCATTTCTGGCCCTAGCAACGCCATGGAATCAAACAGAGGTGGTGATACGGGTTTACCGCTGATTGCAATAAAGATTGGCGCCAGCACGTCACGTATTTTGAGTTCGAGCTTTTCTCCCAGCAACATAAATACATCGTGAATCTTGTCCCGGTTCCAATCACTCAGGGCTTCGGTTTGCCAGACCGCAAACTGAAGCAGCTTTTTCACTTCATCTTCAGCCATGTTTTTATTCACGAACGCTTCTGCTGTGATCTCAGGCATTCCTTCCACCAGAAAGCTGATTTTCGGCGCGAGGTCAGAAAACACATCAAGACGTTCTCGAACCAGGGGCATCGCCTTTAACAACATCTCCCGATTAAAAGCCCAGTCCGCTATTCGATCAACCATCTCCTCGTCAGTCAGACTTTCTCGAAGCCAGCGGCCGTTTAACCACTTGAGTTTATCCACATCAAACACAGGCCCACCGAGGGATATCCTGTTGACGTCGAACTGTTCAATCATTTCTGCCAGGCTAAACTTCTCTTCCTCGTTAGGCATACTCCAACCCAACATACCCAGATAGTTACAGACTGCTTCCGGCAAAAATCCCATCCGCTTGTAAAAATTAATGCTGGTGGGATTCTTACGCTTACTCAGTTTGCTCTTGTCGGGATTACGCAGCAGCGGCATATGGATCAGCTCAGGCATAGGCCAACCAAAATACTGATACAGTAAAATGTGTTTTGGCGCGGAGTTAATCCATTCTTCACCACGGATAATGTGGGTGATTTCCATCAGGTAATCGTCGACAACCACAGCCAGGTGATAGGTCGGATTACCATCGGTCTTGACCAGCACTTGCATGTCAACCTGGGCGTAGTCGATTTCGATCTCGCCCCGCAACTTGTCCTGGACAACACAGGTGCCGGACTCAGGCACTTTCATCCGGACGACATTTGGTTCGCCAGCGGCAATTCGAGTCGCCACTTCATCCCCGGACAAACCTGCACAGAGGCCATCGTATTTTGCGCTTTCACCCTTCTGCATTTGAGCATTACGCATTTCATCCAGCCGCTCACTCGAACAAAAACAATGAAAGGCATCACCCTGGGACACAAGCTGATCGGCATATTGCTTATAGATGCCCTGCTCCACCCGCTCACTCTGACGATAAGGCGCGTGGGGACCACCACAATCGGGACCTTCATCCCAGTTGAGCCCTAGCCATTTCAGAGAATCAAATATCTGTTGCTCCGACTCCGGCGTGGATCGCGCTGCATCAGTATCCTCAATCCGGAGAATAAACTCACCGCCGTGCTTTTTGGCAAAACACAGACAAAACAGCGCCATATAGGCCGTACCTACATGGGGATCGCCAGTTGGAGATGGAGCAACGCGGGTTCTTACTTTCATATCAAATGTGCTGAGTGCGTAAAAGGCGCAGATTCTACACGAATTTAATGGCGTTCAGGAGACATCCAGCCCCCGCCCAACCCCAATACCGAGAGCTCTAAACAAAATCAGCCTGATTTCAACGGCAAGTGACACCTTTCACCCAGGCGCTGCACTACAGCAGAAGTAAGTAGCTGAAACTAATGATCTATTTTCGCGCCCGTATTTTCTCCGCAGAAAACAAACGGCAGATGCAAAAGCGGCAGAAGACGCTTTTGTTTTAGTGAAAAGTAATTGCTAGCATGCAAAGCAAGCGCTCATGGGGCTTTTGAAAATGAATAAAAAACGATCACCAAAGTACCCGGCAAAAGCAAAGTGGGCTTTTGTCCATAGAATAAGTTGTTAGAGTGCAAAGATGAACATAGAGAGACGTCTGGAATCTTCAAAAGAAATTGGGGCGTGGCTCTTTCATTGTCTAGATGAAATTGAAGTTCCTAACAAGGAACGCGAAGTTATTGCTCTATCTCTATTCCAGCAATCTTTTGATATTGCAGACGCAATTGTAATTTTGCTTGAGAATAAATTACCTGGCCCCGCATTTTCGCTAGCTCGGCCTCTCCATGAATGTTTTGTTAGAGCTACTTGGATATTAAATCATGCAAGTGATGACAAAGTCGCGAAGTTCGTGAAAGGAAAGCATCCGAGATTCCCGGAAATGCTAAGAGATATCGGCGACGCACCAGAAACAGGTGGGTATTGGATAACCGAAATGACAAAGCTTAATATTGAGGCCTTTCATGATCTTACGCATGGAGGTATGGAGCACGTAATTAGAAGAATGAAAGATGATTCAATTGAACCAAATTACGCTGTTTCAGAAATCGAACAACTACTTAGGGTGCGAAATCAATATTGTATAAATGGTGTCGTCTATTTGCTTCAACTAGTCGGAAATGAGAAAGCCTTAAGTGAACTGCGCGATAAACAAACCGAGTGGGTTGATGCACTCTAACAAATATTTCAATTCGCCCTTCGGGCTGGGACGCCAGCGGCGCTGGCGCCCATTAAATGGGTGTTGTGTGTACTGATATGAAAATCAACGGGTGCATGAAAGGCAGTGAAAACTTATCTGAACTTGATTCGATTACGATCGCTTCTGATCCAGGAACTCTAAGAAAAGTCGCAGACTTTATTTTGCAATGTGCGAAAGAGATAGAAGAAGATCCTGACGGTTGGGAGCATGAACATCTTGGAGACTACCTGGGAAATGAAGAGATCTTACTTAACTCAGACATTGTGATTTGGAATTCTAAAGATGGTGGTTAATCCACATAACATGTTGCTCAGCCGCAACTCCGCAAGCTCCAATGCTCGGACGTACCGTTCTATGCCTCGTTTGCAAATGGCTTAGCCATTTTGTCGCAAACGCTGCCTTCCACGGTGCGTCGCTTAACAAAGTGATAAAGGTTCAACATTAATCGAGCCATGATCAATATAATTCAAAAAATCCTAATCGGTTTGATTGCGGTGCCTTTTGTCATCGCACTAATACCTGTCTTCCTTCTTATATTCATCTACTCAATCCTACTCAAGGTTTACATCAGGATTAGACTATGGGTCGAATGGCCCAAGGGCACATATGTTTTGTTCGCATATTCAGAAAGTGAAAACTGGTCAGACTACATCGAAGAAAATATTCTTCCCCGCATAGCTGCCCATTCCAGAGTTATCAATCGTACAATTGACCAGAATTGGAAGCAAAAGTATCGACGTGAGAAGCAAGCTATCGAATATTGGGCTAGCCTCAATATTAATCCAGTAGCAATAGTTTTTCGCGCATGGAGGCCTGCTACAGTCATCCCATTCTACGAAGCATTTCGAGACCTAAAGCACGGCAAAGAAAACGCTATAAATGCTAAGTGTAAGGAGCTTTACAGTGTGTGCCAGTAAACCCTTAACAAAATCACCCTACGGGCTGGGACGCGCTAACGCGCGCCTGTGCTGGCGGCGTTAGAAGCCAGTGAATCCAACGCAGATACTTGAAGCCCTCTATCAAGAATTTAGTGACGTTGAGAGGCCTGAGCACTTCACAAAGTTTGAACACTGCGAGGAATGCCGAGAACACAATGAAACTATGAGGTCTGCAAACCGCGATACGTTAACTGCATCGTTTTTAGGCTCATTTGGCTGGAATCCGCTCTCGTTCCTCACCGAGCAGGGTTTTGCGTACTTCATGCCTCGACTAATAGAATTACTACTGCAGGATGCAAAATTTGGAAGCGGAGACCCGTTTGCCGAATCGATGTTATTTCAACTATCTCCCTCAGTCAGTTTTGACCGTTTCTTAAGCTATTCGCCTCAGAAACGCCGTGCGGTCTTAGAAGCTCTGAAGTACTACAAAAATCATTCTACTCATGATCGATTTACCGGAGAGGATGTAGATAAGGCAATTCAATATTGGCAGCTAAAACCAAGAGGCATCTAACATGTACTTCAAGTCGCGGTTGCAGCGCTCGGACCGAGCCGGTTATCACTTGGCTTGCATACGCAACCCACGCGCCAACTGGTTCGGCTGCTAAAGTAGGCGTTGGGGCTGTAGAAAAACTGTTGTTAAGTCGTTAGCATAAATCTTCGCGCGTCGTACCGTGAATTTCAGAGTACAGAGTGAGGTTAAACCAAGTGGGATTCAAGTGAGAGCGCTATTCAGAGAGAATAAATTCGGTCAATTTAGGCTCTTGGCTTTCCCAAGGGTTTTCCTACAGCCTCGTTATTTCGCTCTTTCATCTTGATCGAAAGTTATCATATATGTTAACTTACAACAATGAAATGGAAGGTCACTTTCTTTAATGAGCGCGTAGAAAAAGATACTTTGGGCTTCCCGGCTGGGATCTTGGCAAATCTCCTCCACATTCTGGAATTGATAGAAGAGTTTGGTCCGAACCTAGGCAAGCCGCACACCGCTCCCATGAAAGATGGTCTATTTGAGATTCGCGCTAAGGGAAAGGAAGGCATTGGGCGGTCTCTTTTCTGTACGCAGTCCGGGAAAGAAATTGTGATACTCCACTCATTCATTAAGAAGTCTCAGAAAACGCCTCAAAAACAATTGGATAAAGCTCGCAAGAGGCTCAAGGATCTAAACGATGGCTAGACCGACACTAAAATCATTCAAGAAAAAAGCACTGGATAAACCAGGGGTTAAGGCAGCTTACGATGAACTGGAGCCCGCATACATTCTGCGAAAGAAGCTTATTGAAATTCGACAGAAGGCGGGACTCACTCAGGAAGAATTGGCTGCAAGATTAAAGACGAGCAAGAGCAACATCTCTAGACTAGAGAGCGTGAACTCAAACATATCTCCTAAGCTTTCAACTATTACAGATTACGCGAAGGCAACGGGATACAAACTCAGAATTGACTTTGTAAAAGAGCGTGGCGCGAAATAACTTTTCGTTCAAGCTGGTCGCATACGCTCCCTCGGCCGCGCCACTCCAAGCCCCGGTTGCGATTGGCTTCGCCATTTTATCGCAACCATGTCTTTCCGTGTCACGCCACTTAACGAAGTGTTATGTTTTCACTCTCTGTCTGGGCATCATGCTCACGCTCCACCCGCTATCTGCCGTTGCAGATGAATGGCTGCAAGGAGGTTGGATATCTGATGGATCGAGTTCACTTCGTTTTAGCATCTCAAAAAATGGTGTTGATGTCAGCGAAGAACAAGGTAGACAAATCGAAGAAATATTCGGGAAAATCGCCTGGATATTTGGCGATCACGGCAATTTTGAAGTAATCGCGACTGAGCCCTGGGGGAATCTGAAGTCCACCTACTCAGTAGTCCCGAAATCCGATGGTAACTTTAAGCTGACTCTTATCTCAAAAACAACCGATCTCAAAGAGACTTACTTAATTGAAAAAATCGATACTGGTTTTTGCGCTATACCCACACCAAAGAGAGAGGATGTAGGCGCTACTATCCTTATTGAATGCTTTAAACCTGTCGGAAAATAACATGGGCTTCAAGTCGCGCCTTCGGCGCTCGGACGCATCGTTCCGCTTAAGCCGGTGTTCTGGCTGTAGAAAAAACCCCTAAACACCGCCCCTTATCTACAAGGTTAGCCATGAACCTGCGAGTAATCATCATGGCACGATACACCCATCATTCAATTGATCATAACACCATGGTCGTGATTAATTTCCACGATCGCCTGCAGCCAGGGACGTTCGAGTACACTCTGAACCTGTTGTTTAACTCACATCGATCTTCCCTACTTCGATGAGATCTATGCCAACGATGAAACTTGCCGTCCTGCTTACGATCCTGCGATTCTGCTCAAGATCATTCTGTTTGCTTATTACAAAGGTGTAACCTCTTGTCATGAAATTGAGTGGAGTTGTGCCAACAACATCACGTTTATGGCATTGGCTTGTCAGGCAGTGCCCCATTGGACCACGATCCCAGCCTTCGTCAACAGTCAAGGTGACGAGGTCACCCGTTTGTTTGAGTCAGTGCTGTTGATCTGTGATCAGCAAGGGTTATTGGGTCATGAGTAATCGAACCAGTGTTTGGCAATCTGGAACACAACAAAGGCTTAAGACGCTTCTCTCTTCGAAGCCAAAGAAAGGCCAACACACAATGGCTCTATTGTCTGTTATTGAACCTTGAATAGCTCCACCGCTATGGACAGATCGCGGCATAGTGGTAAATTGTGCTTTAACGAACGACGAGCAGAGACAAATGACAATGTTGTTGGTCGAAAATCAGACAAGGACTTTTTGGTTTTTTTTACCGCTACGTTATATCTCTGGATGGAACCTATGAACATAAATTGGGATGCAATCGCCACGATCGCAGAGCTAGTTGGTGCTATCGCCGTTGTTGCGACTCTCATCTACTTCTCACGTCAGATACGGAGTTTGGCTTCTGATTCCTACGCGAACAGCGTCACACTCGTGGAGGAAAGTGAACGTGAGCTCCAGCGGTTATATATCGATCATGCCGCTCTGATCGTAAAATCAAACGGAGATGAACCTCTCACCGAAGAAGAAAAGTTCGTTTTGAGAGAATTATATACTTCGACTCAGGGTTCCTATTTCTTCGCTTTCATTCGAGCCAGAGTGTATGAACGAGATGGAGAAAATTCAATCAGAACATTCGTCAAGGTATTGCGTCGATATCCAGCATTTATGGGCCTCTATCATGAAAGTGAGATACGTGAGAACACGAGGCCACGCGCAAAGACCTTTGTATCATTGGTAGATAAGGAGCTGGAATCAAGTGGAACATAACAATGTGGGTCCGCTTAGACGTTTTTTCAGAGATAACGAGGGAGGCGCATAACATGATTTTTATGCATCAGGATGGTTGAGGTGATGAACTGGGATGCTCTTGGAGCAATTGCAGAAACCTTCGGTGCTCTCGCTGTTGTTGCAACACTCTTGTATCTCAGTTTGCAAATTCGACAGAATTCAAAGGTCTTGACGCTGAATGAAAAGGCATTCACTGCGCAGGAGAATAGGGAAGCATTCAATGCACTTACTGCTCTCAACGTAAACACGATGAACTCTACCTGGTATTGGCCAGTCTTCGAGAAATTGGTAGATGCACTTCCACCCGGAAAAGTGCTACTCATTGCTCATGCGGTTCAAGATACACGCACTGAAGATTGGGCGCATGCGCTAGAACAGTTAACCTTTGAAGAGCGAGGGCGTTTTTTCTTTTCGAATTTGACACAGTGGAACAATTGCCAAAACCTTTTCTTCCAGCAAACACTTAGCGGGTCTAGTGGAGCCGGGCTTCGAAGAGTGAAATGGCTAATTGATGTTCAAGTGACAAAATGGAATGCGCTTGGTATTCCTCTCACGGGCAACTCTGAATTTCACCGTTACTGCGAAAACTCGCTGAAGGAAGCTGATGCATAATATGATACTGAATTCGTTGCGTTCCCAACGGTCATGTCACTCGGGAAAATCATCGGAATGCCGAACCGTCGGTGCGCCGAACCGTCGGGGCGCAGAACCCTACTTCCCAAATGTGGATCACTTTTGGGTCCTCGGCGATCGGCTGCTTTACAGGTTGTTGTACGCTTTTGGGGTACCACGATGACTCTTGAAGACCTGGGTAACCTTGGTGATTTTTTTGGAGCAATAGGTGTCATAGCGACATTGATCTATCTTGCCGTTCAGATACGGCAGGGGTCAGTTCAAACGGCAATGAACACGAAAGCAATTCATGCCACAGCCTTTCAGAATCTAATCGACCATCATGCAAACCTTCAGATGCAGCTCATGATTCATCCAGTGTTGCGAAATGCGACAAACAAAGCTCGATCGCTCAGCCCAGAAAGTCTTTCCGAAGACGAAACTCAATTGTACGGAATGTTCACAACTAATCAGCTGCGCTCGTTTTACAACGCATTTGTCCTCTATTCGGAGGGATTGATCAAAGAAGAGCAATGGAAGAGTTTCAGCCCCAACCTTTCTCGCGTTGCTTCCTCTCGGGCTTTCCCCGAGTTCTGGTCGAGGATTAAGCATGGTTACCCGAAAAAATTCCAGGCTGTTGTAGACTCAAAGATCCAAGTCGGAAATGAAACGAGCGAGGTATAACATGCTGTCGAAGTCGCTTATTACATTCGCTCGGCCAAAGCACCTTCGATCAAAATGTGAATCACATTTTGATCCTCTGCGACTTGGCTGCTTATCATGGCGTTATACGTCTCGGAGACATCGGGTATGAATTGGGATGCACTAGGAGCGATTAGTGAGTTTCTTGGCGCGCTTGCTGTTTTGGCTACACTTCTCTATTTGGCTGTTCAGGTTCGCCACTCCAGACTCCAGCTCGAAAAGAATGAAAAGATTGCGCTCGGACAAATCTATCAATCACGGTCCGATATGCTTGTAAATCAGATTATTCCGTTGCTTGATCCAAATCGCTACGCTGACGCACAGCTGAAACTCGATAATGAGGGGTACGACTCTCTAACGAACATTGAAAAGACCATTATCAAAGCATCCTTTCAGGCTCACGTGATTCAACAAGACTGTGCTCTCAGACAGGCGGAACTGGGTCTGATTGACGAAGAACTTGAGTCCTTGATTCGCGTGATGATCGCGCGGCGGATGCCACTGTGGAAGAAGGCTGGAGTTAGAATACATCCTCGCGTTATGAGGCAATACAAACCAGAGTTAGCTGGGGGCGACGCATAACAAGGCATTCGGTTCGCGCATTCGTACCTCACGCACTGTGGCGCTATGCAGCTTGGCTGCTTCGCAGCCCATCAACGCGGCGTTGAGGTTGCCAAAACCATTGTGAAGTCGTTAGCAAAAAGTACAAGGTGTTCTACAGTAAATACTGGGCATCAAAGCATGATCGAAACATGTCGGATTCAAGTGAGAAGGCAATACACTACCTAGCTCCGCTTATTAACGCTTTTGTTTTGGACACTCGTAGTTGCTAGCATGACTCCAGAATAAGAGAGTCACAAACATGCAATTCGCCAAGCACCTTAGAGATCCAGTTAAACAAGGAACAATCACAACCAGCGTCCGGATCTGGATTAAACCCCGGGTCAAAGTTGGGGGGAAGTACAGACTCGAAGCCGGATACATTGTAGTTGATGGGCTTCGGCAGTTAGATTGGGGCGAAATCTCGCCAGCGATGGCCAAGAAATCTGGCTTCAATAACGTCGATGATCTATTGAAGACGGCAAAGCACGGGAGTGGCGAAAACGTCTATCTTATCGATTTTCATTACATCGAAGACGATGACTATGCAGATGAGTTCGAGAATGAGAAACCGGACAAGAAATCGGATACGAGACGGGTTAAGAAACAGACCTGATGATCACGCACCTCTTATTCGATCATGACGGTGTTCTGGTTGAAACAGAACACTGGTATTTTGAGGCGACCCGTGAGGCACTCGCTAGATTAGGCGTCATCATGACTTTTGATGACTACAAGCAGCACCTTGTGGATGGCAAGTCCAGTTGGACCGCTGCATCCAGCAAGGGGGTAACGACGACCGAATTGGACGCTGCTCGCGCCTGGCGGGATGATCGATACCAGTACTATTTGCAGCGGGAGGATATCGATATACCGGGAGTGGACGCCGTACTGCGTGAACTCAGCCAGAGTTTTCAGATGGCTGTGATCACAACGTCGAAGCGTCAGGACTATGAGTTGATCCACCGTAACCGGACACTCTTGGACAATATGGCTTTTGTTCTATGCCGTGAGGACTACAACCAGGCAAAACCCCATGCTGAGCCCTATGAAGCAGGACTAGAACGATTCGGAATCGAGCCAGACAACGCTCTGGTGATCGAAGATTCTCAGCGCGGTCTGGCAGCTGCTGTGGCGGCGGGTATCGGCACGATCAAGGTACACAATGAATTTGTCGCACATCAACGAGCAGACGCCGACTATTCCATTCAGTCGCTGCAGGAACTGCCCGATCTCCTAAAGCAAATTAATCAGGACCCAGACGATGCCTGATTACACCCTACGCCCTGCCTCCACCTCAGACCTTGTTCCGATGATGGATATTGGCCACGAAGGGCTTCGCCCCCATATAGAGAAAGTGAGGAGTTGGAATCAGTTAGTAGAGGAAGAAGGATTTAAAAAACACTTTGAACCCGAAAAGATCAGTATCATTCAATACAATGGCGTTGATGTAGGCTATTTCAAAATCAATGAACTTGAAGACAACCTTTTTCTCGAAGGCATCTATCTTCATCGAGACGCACGGTCCAGGGGAATTGGCGCACAGCTCATTCAAGAGCTAAGTCGTACTTCTGAGAAACCGCTGGCTCTGCGGGTTTATAAACATAACCCGGCAGCTGACTTATACCGACGACTTGGTTTTGTGGTGGTGAGCGAAGATCAGGATCAGTACACAATGATAAGAGCACCGAGTGTCAAACAGCAATAGAATCACTCATTAGCATGTCAACATACGAGACGATGGTCGTACATGGAACCATTTAATACTCAGTTTACCTTAACTCGAGATTACCTAGCGGAATGCTTTGACCAGACCTTACCCCACGGGAAAAACGCCTCACCTAACTTTCTGTTTCCAATAGTATGTTTCACCACTGGTGTCGGCCTCCTCTACTTCACCGAGCAACGACAGATTGTCGGTATTATTCTGATCGGTTTGGCTGGCCTGGAGTTTCTTCATATTCGATTCCGACACGCCTGGTGGTTAGCGCGGCAGTTGTGGGGGGCAAGCGGAAATAGTGGGGTGGAATTAACGATAGATGATGCAAGCATCCAAACCCACAGCCCTTATGCAAAAACGGTGGTCTTATGGACGGAGATAGAGCGCGTGATTGGAACCGATTTAGGGTATATTTTTGTCAATACACCTGGCGCCCAACAGTACCTGTCTAAATCGCTCCTTCCTGCGGGCTTGATAGATGAGATCAAAGCAGATTGAATCAGACATGAATCCAGAGACAGTCGTAGCACCCGTTCGAAGCTGGGTTGATACATTTGTTGTCGGCATGAACCTTTGCCCTTTTGCCAAACGCGAGCTGGCGAAGAATCGAGTGCGTTTTAGTCCCACAGCAGCTTCAACCGAAGCACAATTGTTAGATGACCTGCAGGCAGAGTTGGAGCTACTCCAAACCGATTCATCAATCGAAACCACCCTGCTGATCCATCCGAATGTGTTGCAGGACTTTAACGACTACAACGGGTTTCTCGATGTTGCTGATCAATTGCTGGTGCAGATGGAGCTAGAAGGCCTCTTTCAGATCGCAAGCTTTCATCCGGATTATCAATTTGACGGCGTGCAGGTTGAGGACCCAGAGAACTACACAAATCGTTCACCCTTCCCTATGCTGCATATCATCCGAGAAGCGAGTCTTGAACGAGCCATTGCAGACTATCCTGATGTTAACGACATTCCGATACGCAATATCGCGATGATGAACGCACTAGGACGCGACAAATTGCTGGCATTGCTGGAGTCCTGTTTTAACAACTAAATTCCAATCTGAATCTATTCATGATCTGATTGTTATTGACAGCGCAGCTGGAGATGGCGCACTACTTCAATTGTAAGTAGCTGAAACCAATAGATTATTTTCGCGCCTCCATTTTCTCTGCCACATGACACTTTGGTTTTAGTAAAAAGTAATTGCCAGCATGCGGAGCAAGCGCTCATGGTGCTTTTGAATATGAACAAAAAACAACCACCAAAACACACGGCAAAAACAAAGTGGGCTTTTGTCCACAGAATAAGTTGTTAGGCATAGCATGGGACAGTACGAAGAAATAGAGCCAAAACCACTCCCGAGATGGGTAACAATTCCGTTGGGGTTGCTATTTACTCCGTTCACCCTTTTATGCGTTGTTGGGTCAGCAATAATACTGCTATCTCCAAATGTACCTCCGACAATTATTACTGTATCTCTAGGTAGTTTATTTTTAGCCGGTAGTCTTTGGGTGTTCTATCTGTCTCTGCGTTTACTATTTGTAAACCCCAAAAATAAATCAAAGTTTATTTCACCGATAGGCTTAAAAGTAATCGCGTTGGTTTTTGCTGTAATACCCATAATATCAATCATCATCGGCACTTTCTGGGAAAAACCTATAGTTCATAGCATAATGACTATTGCGTATATTGGTATAGTGTTTCGTTTGTGGGGTATATCTACTCATCGGGGGCAAAATGCCTAACAAATATGTCAACAGGACATCTTTTACTTCGCTCCGTTTTGCGGTGGCTGCGCCACTTTACCGCAAAACTACACTACACAAAAAATGCCTGTTAAATAGGCGTTATTGGTCACGCTAGTGCCGATAACAGTTCGGGCTGCCCGAGTTACTGATTACCTGCTAATGAAAGAGTTCGATGTTTTTGCGGGGGACCGGCGGATGGATATGGAGCGAGGAGAGTTGTTAGTTGCAGACTACAAAGCACATCTCTGTGCTGGGTATTTGAAACTGACGTCCAATGAGTTTTTCAATAAGCCACTAATATCCTTAGTAGTCATTAACGAAGCATATCGAAGTAGAGGTATTGGAAGTCAGCTAATAATTGAGGCAATTGAGCGAGCCTCCTGGCATGAAGTCTACTTAACGACAGAAGCAAGAAATACCGGGATGCAAAGATTGGCTAGCAAGCTTGGATTTTTAGAAGTTGGGTTAGTGCGGGGGTTGAATTTTGACGGTGAAGACGAACTAGTTTTTCGCTATCAAACCGACCAATAACAAACGCACCGTGTCGTGCCTAAGGCACTTGGACACTTCGCAGCAATCTGCTTTTCGCCCCATATACGAGTGTTACATGTCATGAGGGTTTAGTGGATATCATATTAACAACTGAATCAATTTCCATGCTTTTCAAGACGATTCTGGTCGTCGGGATGTTGTCCACTATCGTCTACCTTCTGACGGCTTTTGCTACCAAGGTTGTGGTAAGTAAGAAGAATGGCAATAGCATCACTCTTACAAAGGCAATGTTTATTGATACCAGTGACGATGCGACCTTAACCCGATTGAGGTACACAAGTAGGTTTACATCGCTGTTGTTCATACTCACAATCGGAATCATACTCCCGTTCCTGTTCTACCTCATGAGCTTAGGAATAGTCAGGAGCGATCAGTGTTTCCTAGCTTTAAGTTTGAAGTGCAACATTTCTTAGGTTGCATTTATCCTCCCCTTCAGTAGCTTGTATCCTAACCACTTGTGGGGCCTGATGTTTATTTTCTTCATAACCGCAAAGCAGTCATACTGCATGATATGACCCCAATCGAAATCACTTCGCTAAAATCAGATCACTCTGAACATAGATTCGGTAGAGGCAACATAGAAATAAAGAACGATACTGGATGCGTCGTGTGGACCCACCCAGGCAATCAGATTCGCACCCGAACGAAATTGTGGGTACAGGACACGCTCGTTAGAGCATTCTTTGTGTTTGGCGCTCGTCTGAATCTCCTGGAGATACACGAGTCAGATGCTACCCCCAGAGAAATTTATATGGATGTCATCGCTCCAATGGCACCTTTCGATTCGACCTTGCAATATATCGATCATGAACTCGATGTCCGAAAAATTCACGCTGACGGAAGCGGCGCATTCATCGTTGATGAAGATGAATTTGAAGAAGCCACTCATATCTACCAGTATGACTCTGTAAAAATAGAGGAATGTCGAAAAGCAGCAAGAGTCGGCATCGCTATCGCAGAGAACTGGGAATTTGGACTTGAATCAGAACTAGCTCTACAACGATTTTCAGACGCGCTCAATCGATATGCATAAAAATATATCGTGTTGTGCTGGAAGATTTTAGCCTCAAATGCATTTTTCTAGATCTACCTGAGAGAAATTATTCCAACACATCACTCTGATAGGAGACCTCAACTTGATTACCGACTATGTTCCTCCTCAGATATGCACGCAAAATCCTTGTATTGCCGCTGGCATTGATGCTGCTTGCCTGCGATTACAATAGTCGTGATACAAACGAGCCAATAGTCGATATCACCCCGCCAACACCTACAGCCGCACCCGCGCCACAACCTCCAGCACGTCCACCCCTCAACGGGGAAGTTTCACAATCTGAGACTAATAGCCAAACGGCCGTCAGCGTTGCCCCAGCAATGCAAAAGAGCTCCTCTGAAAACTTTGGCAACACCGGCTTCATCGAAGCTACAAATGAAACAGATTCAGCTTCAGCTAATTACACAACAAAAAACTCAGTTCAGCTCATCTATAGGGCAGGTTAAGCAACCATGATGCAACTCAATAACTTTCGTCTAGTTCCCGCCGTTTGTTTCCTATGGTTAGCTTTCTTGTCTCAGGCAAATGCGAGCGATATTCCGGCCCAATTATCCATTCAAGGACAAGTCAGCGATACCGGCTCTGGCCTGCCTATTGACGCGATACTTCCAGTTCGATTTACCCTATACGACGAAACTGGTCGCACTACATTGTTTATGCAAACAGACAATTTGATTTCTGATCCTACTGGAATGGGCGCCAGTGTTATTTGGACTGAAGTGCAGCAGGTCGACTTTACGGGCGGTGCTTATGCGGTGTTACTTGGGGCGGAGGAAAACAACCCACTGCCTGCAGACACTTTTTTTTCGTCGCAAGTGACCATTGGCATCACCATTCAAGATGACGCGGAATTGAGTCCTCGAATGAAACTCGGTTCTGTACCCTATGCATTTAAGACACTAGAAGCCTCAAACGCGACCGGCGATATTACCCCCCGAACTATTAGCATGAAAAACGAATTTGGAGAAATCGTTCCTGTTATCGATAGTGAAGGGAATTGGCTAGGTGACGGTTTGCAGGGTCCTCAAGGCGAAGTCGGACCCACAGGGGCGCAAGGTGAAGCGGGAATTCAGGGAGAACCAGGTCCAGCCGGTACAGCTTCTGAACGAGGAGAAACTGGTGCCCAGGGACCAATCGGCGAAACAGGTGCAACCGGACCACAGGGTCCAAAGGGTGATGTTGGCGTTACCGGACCACAAGGAACAAAAGGTGATACTGGCGCCGCCGGACCTCAAGGTGCCAAAGGTGATACTGGCGCAATCGGACCACAAGGCGCAAAGGGTGATACTGGCGCGACAGGTCCTCAGGGGACAAAAGGTGATACTGGAACGACCGGATCCCAAGGTCCTAATGGTGATACTGGAGCTACCGGGCCACAAGGTGCCAAAGGTGATACGGGCGCAACCGGTGCTCAAGGTAATGTGGGTGCTACTGGTCCACAAGGAAATACCGGCGCAACTGGCCCCCAGGGAGTTAAAGGTGACACCGGAGCAACAGGTTCTCAAGGTGCAAAGGGTGATACAGGTGCAACGGGACCTCAGGGTGCCGCTGGTGCAAATCATACCGGCGCAATATATCGCTGGTTAGTATTCTCAACCTATGATCAAAGTGCAGGTTGGATGGGCAATAACAATCAAGCGATATTTGGTGGCATCGCACCTAGTGCATGGAGTGATGGCAATGCCACAGCCGAAGCACTTGGTACCATTGAGAAACTCCGAGGTTTTGTCACGCGTAAAGGTTATGGTGGGTTAAACGCGCTTGTCGTCGCTAACACCTGGGCACATACATCATCGACAAATGGCAAGCACGCGATTGTTGTGTTTCGGATCAAGAACACGTCCGCTGACGCAATCACCTGGCCAGTGCAGGCTTACCAAACCTCCTACGCAGGCTGGAGTGAACGAGCCAGTGTCGCAGTCAACGGAGCTTTGCATTGGACAAGTGGCAGTAACAACCTATCAAGTCTGGTAGCACAAACCCATGAATTGGTCATTCCAGCAAACAGCACCAGCACCGTCATTTTTACCGCCGGTTCGTACCAACCAAGTGCATCGGACGGAACACGCTCCCTATTTCTCGCCTTTTATAATGACTCTCTCGCACTACCGACTGGTTTGGAATACGTTGATGATCTGGACACTGCAACCGCATACAACCAAAGCAATTAGGAACCGGGGTCTCTTTAGTCTTTTGAATGTTCAACGTTCAATTTTCACAGCCTGATGATATGGTGCAGTCAAAATAAGACTGCTCCAAAAACAGGAAATTGAGTGGAAGACGAGAAAACGATTAGACCCATAAAAAAGTGGGTTGAGTCTCTAGTTGTCGACAAAAACCTCTGCCCATTTGCCAAGCGTGAGTTGGTGAAAAACAGAGTGCGCTTTTCTCCTACCTCAGCGGCGACGGAGGAGTTGTTGTTGCTCGCACTGCAATCTGAATTAGAGTTGCTCAATACAGATCCTGCAATCGAAACCACCCTGCTGATTCACCCGAATGTGTTGCAGGACTTTAACGACTACAACGGGTTTCTCGATGTTGCTGATCAATTGCTGGTGCAGATGGAGCTAGAAGGCCTCTTTCAGATCGCAAGCTTTCATCCGGATTATCAATTTGACGGCGTGCAGGTTGAGGACCCAGAGAACTACACAAATCGTTCACCCTTCCCTATGCTGCATATCATCCGAGAAGCGAGTCTTGAACGAGCCATTGCAGACTATCCTGATGTTAACGACATTCCGATACGCAATATCGCGATGATGAACGCACTAGGACGCGACAAATTGCTGGCATTGCTGGAGTCCTGTTTTAACAACTAGAATCCAATTTGAATCCGTTCACGATCTTATGGTTATTGGCAGCACAGCTGGAGAATTTGTAGATGACACTAATTGTTGCAGGAACACTCACCATAAAACCCGGCGCCCGGGATGAATTTTTGGCAGAGTCTCGAGCATCAATCCTATTGGCTAGAAACGATACCGATTGCGAAGACTTCTCCGTATCACCAGATCTGATCGATCCGAACCGGGTAAATGTATTCGAGAAGTGGCAATCACGCATGGCCCTTGATGCGTTTCGAAACTCTGGTCCGGAGACCACACTATTTTCGCTTGTCGAATCATTCAACGTAAAAGAATATGAAGTGGATCCATAACCGGTTCCTCAACGCCATAGGCGGAAATTGATTACCTCACTCACCTAACCAACCAGGTAGCTCACATGTCCCAACGAATAGTCCTGACCGGTGGACCCGGTGCCGGCAAAACCACTGTTTTGGATATTCTGCAAACAAAGGGATTTGCAGTAGGTGTTGATGCTGCCCGATCGATTATTCAAGAGCGCAAAGCAGCCGGCCTGAGCCCACGACCTGAGCCACTATTATTTGCCGAACAGATTCTAGACAGAGAAACGGCGCTTTTTGATTCCGCCAGCCAGTCTCCAATGTTCTTCGAACGGGGGGTTCCCGAGGCTGTTGCTTCTCTCTACGGGGCAAAAGGAATAGATGAGCCTTTGATGGAACACATGATGGCGCGATATCGCTACGATAAAGTTTTTCTGTTTCCAGCCTGGGAAGCGATCTATCAAACCGATGCTGAACGGGACCACACCTATGATCATGCGGTTCGAGTCTGTGAATCAATACGCAAATGGTACCTTCGATTCGACTACGAGGTCATTGAGGTACCATTAGAAACCCCGCAGGCAAGAAGCGAGTTTATCCTGCAACATACAAACACCGCCTGAGCTGGGTAAGCTACCCAAATTGTAAAAGTAGCACCGCCAAGGCATCCGAGCTCACATTCTCGGTCTAAATGGCACTGGATTGGTTGTCTGAGCGTCCAGGGCGTTTTTGAGAATCCCCTATTGTCCCTGTAAACTACGGGCATTACTCCTAAGCTTACAATATGACCGATCGTGCCCCCACAAATCACAACCTGGATAGAACACTCTCTGTTGCCCCTATGATGGGCTATACGGATAAACATGCCCGGATGTTGTTTCGGCTGATCTCACCCAATAGCTTACTCTTCACCGAGATGGTAGTGGCAAGTGCCCTGCTCCTTGGTGATCGCAATCGGTTTATCCAGCACGGGGCTGATGCACCTTGCGCACTCCAACTCGGCGGCAGCAATCCCCGCGAGCTCGCAGAATGCGCGGCGATTGCCGAGGAAGCTGGATATCAAGAAGTAAATCTTAACGTCGGATGCCCTAGTGATCGAGTTCAACAGGGTGCCATTGGCGCTTGTTTAATGGCGGAGCCAGAACTTGTCGGAGACTGCGTTGCCGCCATGCAGTCTGCCTGCAATATCCCGGTCACCGTAAAATGCCGTATCGGCATTGATGATCAGGATAGCTACGAGGCCTTCTCGAACTTTATTCAAATCGTCAGCCAAAAAGGCTGCGATATATTTTATGTCCATGCTCGAAAAGCCATTTTGAAAGGCCTGTCTCCGAAAGAGAATCGCGACATACCGCCACTTAAGTACGACTATGTCGCGCGTATTCAGAGGGACTTTCCTGAACTGTCCTTTTACTTAAACGGCGGCATCGATTCTGCTGAGTCTGCCCTGGAACAACTACAGGTATTCTCCGGCGTGATGATGGGGCGAGCACCCTATAAAGATCCGTATTTGCTGGCGACATTGGAATCAGAATTGTTTGCTGTGCCAATACCAGATCGCCTGGATGTCATCGACAAATATCTGGCCTATGGCAAAACCCAACGTGATGCACCCCGGCATATCCTCAAGCATCTACTGGGTCTTTATGCCGGTTGCCCAGGCGCGCGAAGTTTTCGCCGGGTTTTAAGCACCTCAATGATCGAGAAAGACGTTTCCCTAGATCTGGTTTACGATGCAATTCAAGAAGCAGGGATTGAACCAATCCAGCAAATTGCTGCCTACCCTTAAGGACCAAGAGAGTTAACCATGCTGAAAGATATCAAACGATTCTTTGAAGAGAAGTTTCTGCTAGAAGAGAAAAATGACTCTGGTCTGGCAAAAGGTATTGAATACGCAACTGCCGCACTCATGATCGAACTGGCCAAAGCTGATTTTGAAGAAGACGATATTGAACGCCAGCTCATCATTGCAATGCTGCGGGACACTTTTGATATTGAGGGAGAGCATCTAGAAGAGCTGATGACCACGGCTGAAGCCGCGTCAGCTGATGCCAGTGATTTGTTTCAGTTTACGTCATTAATTAACGAGCATTACGAAAGTGAGAAAAAGATCGAACTGTTAGAAAATTTATGGCGAGTGGCTTATGCGGATGGGCGGCTAGATAAATATGAAGAGCAGTTTATTCGAAAAATTGCCGGCCTCATCAATTTGCCCCCTTCTGAATTCACCAAGACAAAACTTCGGGTCAAACATCAGCTAACGGAATAACTATCCGGCGACTCGAACTTTATTCGAGTTCATGGGTTTTTGTTCGGCTTCAAGGGCTTGTACCAGATCAGAAAAACATTCTTCGTTATGTTTGCTCAGGCTGATCAAAGTACGATGCGCATCCAACACCTGCTCCCGCAATAATTCTTCACTCATGACATGGGTCGGTAGCTCTAGAGCATCGTCGCAGGTATGCATACTGTGATCGATAATCAGAAATATTTGTTCAAAACCCATCGAGCGAACCACCCGGGTGATATCCGGATTAGGTGTCACCATCGTGGGCTGACAGTTCAGAATTGATTGTGATGCCAGAGATATCTTCGCCAACAAACCCAGGGACGTACTATCCATACAGGTTGTTTCAGACAGATCGAGGACGATCGCCTTTTCCTTACGGTCACCAATCTTTTGCAAAAAACCATTTAACGTCGGCGCAAGGTTAACGCGAATGTCACCGACAAATTTCAAAACATGATTGCCGTCATGTTCTGCGAACAAAATCTTACTCATGGCAGGGATGCCTTCCTTTGCAGGGTTAATACAGCTATGTCGTCTGGAACTTTACTTCTACCGTCGAGGTTTAGGTCTGCCGATAACGCGCTAATACTGCGGGAACCGGATTCTACCAGTGTTATTAGGTGCTTTTCTCTATTTTCTAGAGACTTCTGGGGTAATATTTCGAGCACTCCGTCGGAAAAAAGTACCAGCTCGAAGGTTTCGCTCAAAACGAGTTTTTCCGACTGATATTCGGTCTCGCAAACACCCAGGGGCAGCCCACCTAATTCCAGATATTGGCAGACGTCGTTCTGGCATAAAATTGTCCCGGGAAAGTGGGCGGCACTGCTGTATTCCAGGGTTGATAGATTTAGGTCGATAACCCCCAGGAACATCGTGACATGCTGGTCCAGCTCCAGGGCCAACATTGCACGGTTAAACCAGGTAAGTAACTCGCTGCTCGTCAAACCAACTGCGGGAAAGCCCGGCTCGGCCATAGCCTTGGCGGTGACGGTGAGTGCTGTTGTGACCACCCCCCCTAGGACGCCATGGCCGGCGACATCCGCAAGATAAAACAGCAAACGACCGTCGGAAAGGTAAAAACAGTTCACCGAATCTCCGGTCATACCGGCCCTCGGCAGAAGCTGATAGCCGAAGCTAATATCGCCAAATTGTTGAGGATCCGGCAGCAGGCGTTGCTGAACTGCAAAACCAGCATTGCGGTCATCTTCGACATGATCCAGGTCGTCCTGGAGCTGTTGTTTCTCTGATTTAAGGGTGTCGAGATCTCGATGAAAAGCGATGGTTCTTGCTACGAGTAACGACAGGAGTGAATTTTCAGACCCGCTGGCAAGGTAGTATTCATCAGCACCGGCTTCCATCATCCTACCTGCCTGCTCAGCCTGATCGCCTTCCCCAAACACCAAGACAGGAGGATGGGATTCACGGCCAACAAGTGCACTAAGGAGCGTTTCGGATTCAGGATAAGTCAGGGGTAGTAGTGCCAGATCTGGCATTCGGAGTTCGACGGCGGAGAGATATTCGCCAGGGGTGACTACCTTTTCTATGGCATACCCATTGGCTTCCAACGAGGCTAACAATTTATTATCGACAGGCGTATAAGCCAACAACCTGTCACTAGCGGCTTGCATTCAGATATGACGCCGACTATCAAGTTGGATCAAGACTTTACTCCGAAAATTCAACAGCTACAAGCATTTACAGACAAATGCTAAGAAATTACTCAACACCTAAAAGTCGTCAAAATCGTCCTTCACCTGGCCATCGTTGACGAGGTAATTGCGGCGCTGAAGATAAGCATCCCGCAGGAAAATATAGCGGTCTCCAAATATGGCTCCCTCGGCACCCAGTAACGCGGCGCGTTGATCAACCACCACAAGCCCATAGGTTCGATTCCTATGATCGACGGGATGCAAATACCGAATTGGGTCCAGGGCAGAGTCGAAGGGGCGTGACACCGTATCCGTCAAGGTGCTGGGCCCGAGCAACGGCAGCACCAGATACGGTCCAGCCGGAACACCCCAAACCGATAGTGTCTGACCGAAAGATTCGTTGTGTTTGGTCAAACCGAGACCCGAGGCAGGATCAAACAACCCCCCGAGGCCCAGAGTGGTATTAATGACAATTCTGCCGAGGTCACTAACTCCTTTTAACGGCTTGCCCTGCAAAAAATTATTGGCACTATTACTCACATCGCCCAGGTTGGAAAAGACGTTACTCACGCTATATCTGGCAAAACTGGGGACAACTTTGACATAGGTGTTCGCCACGGGTTTTAGGACCCATCGGTCAGCTGTATCGTTTAACGCCTGGGTTCGCTTATTAAGCCCCATCCAGGGATCCTCGGCTGCAACAGCAATGGGAGCGACCAGCATCAGTGCGTAAATCGTGAGCGACTGCAAAAACCTATGCGTCATTTTTCCTCGCTTTTTCAAATTCTTTATCCAGACGTTTGGCAGACACGGGAATTTTTGTACCAAGGGGCTGCGCAAACAAGGATACTCGAAATTCTTCTAACATCCACCGATAACGGTCAAAAGCACCCGCTCCTTTCTCCACTTCTCCGACAGCCTCCAACTGCTGCCAGTATCGGGCTAGCATGGCTACCGACTGTGCGTCTTTTTCGACATTACCTTGAATCCTATCCAGTCGGTATTCGACGGCCTTGAGATATCGCGGAAATTGAGTCAACCACTCCAGAGGCGTTACCGTCAGAAAAGAGGGACCGATCAATGCCTGCAAATGTTTCCTCACATCCGCCGCGATGGCGGGATGCTGTTTGGCAAATCCAGACTTTAATCTGTCTTCGATGGAGTTTGCCCGCTGTAGACATTCCCCTACAACACTAGCAACACGCCCGGCATTCTCCATCAGCGATTGGCGCTTCAACTGTCGATCGCGGAAGGTCTTCTCATCCTGAATGCTGCCCTGCCCTTCAAGAAAGGTGTATCTAAATATGCCTTCGACTAAATCCTGCAGAAGCTCCGCTTTTGAACCCCGGGTGGCGTAATACAGGGCAAACTGATTGAAACCGGGAATGTTCTTCTCCAAATACTTGAGCTGATCCTTCAGCGTTAGCAGGAATAATCGTAGCAAGCCGCGCTCGGTCGCCAATCTTGCATCACGAACATTGTCCTTGATCACAATCGAAACGGACTCACCCTTATCCACCAGGGCGGGAAAACCCTTGATCGAAATACCGCCCTGCTCGAGTGCAACTTCTTTAGGCAGATCACCGAAGCTCCAATCCGTCAGACCCGTTTTTTCAAGGTCGTGAACATCCCGTTGCCGGAAATTCTCCTCGGCCTTTGCGGCAAACTGGGTTTGCAACGCTGCGAGGTTTCGTCCCGACGCCAGAACACCGTCTTTGTCATCCATGACTTTGACGTTCATTCGCAAATGCTGGTCAATCTCAGCGGCTCGAAATTCCGCTGCATTGACTCGATTACCGGTCAAGCGGAAAAGCTTTTCGGCCAGCACTTCGGGCAATGCTCGACCATCGTATACGAGCCCCTCCGATGCACGTTTGGCAAAATCCGGTGCCGGAATAAAATTCTTCCGCGTGGCTTTAGGCAAGGATTTAATCAGCGCCAGACACTTTTCTTCCAGCAGGCCCGGAATAACCCAATCCAGTTGTTTACTATCCACCTGTCGTAGGATCGATACGGGGACCTTGAGTGAAACCCCGTCGTCCTCATGCTGAGGATCAAAATGATAATCCAGGGGCAACACGGTATCCGCCACCTGCATCTGATTAGGATAAAGGGCTTCTGACAACGCTGGCGTCTGCTTCATTAACTTTTCTTTAGACAGATAGAGCAACTTTGGATGTTTGACTTCAATCTCTTTGCGCCAGAACTCAAGATCAATACCGCTCACAATGTGCGGAGGCAAATGTTCATCATAGAAACGGTAGAGGGTGTAGCTGTCCGCCAGGATATCGCGCTTCCGGGATTTTGACTCAAGCCGTTCTATCTCATTGACCAATTCAATATTGTTTCGATAAAAACCCGCTTTGGATTCCAGCTGTTGCTCAACCAAGCCGGTTTGAATCAGCAGGTGTCGCGCTTTGGCCTGATCGATGGTGCCATAGTCAACCTTACGCCGCTTTACGACCACAAGGCCGTAGAGCATCACTTCCTCAAAGGCTAAAACCTGGCCACGTTTCGAATCAAAATAGGGTTCGTGGTAAGTGCGCTTAACCATTTGCTGGGCCAGGGGTTCTATCCACTCGCTCTCAATTTGCGCCACCATGCGACCAAACAATCGACTGGTTTCGACAAGCTCGCCGGACATAATCCAGCGGGGTTTTCTTTTAAACTGGGACGATCCGGGGAAAATGAAAAAGCGCCGATTGCGCGCACCCAGGTATTCATTGTCATCGTGCTTTTCACCCAGATTGCCAATGAGTCCGGACAACAGGGCAATATGAATGCTGTCGTAGTCAGCCCCTGGGGGATTAAATTTAAGGTTGAGTTCTTTGCAGGTTAGCGTCAACTGTCGATGATTCTCTCGCCATTCAATGTAACGAATGTAGGAAATAAAATGGCTGCGGCAGTATTTTCGGAACTGATTGTTGTTCAATTCCTGACGCTGTTTTTCAAGTTCCTGCCACAGGTTCAACAGCGCAATAAAATCTGATTTTTCGTCCCAATGCTCCCGATGCCTTTGGTCTGCCGCCTGTTGATGTTCATGGGGTCGCTCCCTTGGGTCCTGCAGTGCGAGGGCACTAACAATTGTCAAAACCTCGGTCAGGCTGCCCCGCTTACCGGCTTCCAGCACCATCCGGGCGAGCTTTAGATCAACGGGGAGTCGACTCATTTCTTTACCGATGCGAGTCAGATTTTTCTTCTCATCGACGGCTCGCAATTCATGCAGCAACTGATAACCATCATTAATCTGGCGTTGCTCCGGCCGCTCAAGAAAAGGAAACTTTTCGATCTCCCCCAATCTCAGATTAAGCATTTGGAGGATCACGGCACCCAGGTTGGTGCGTAGAATTTCCGGGGCTGTAAATTCTGGCCGGGTGTTAAAGTCATCCTCTGCGTAGAGTCTGAAACAGACACCATCGCTGACCCGGCCACAGCGGCCTTTACGCTGATTGGCACTGGCTTGAGAAATCGGCTCAATCGGTAATTGCTGGACCTTCGAGCGTACGCTGTACCGGGATATACGGGCAAACCCGGGATCAATGACATAGCGAATGCCGGGTACCGTCAGTGAGGTTTCAGCAACGTTGGTTGCCAGTACGATGCGGCGACCGGAATGTGATTGAAACACCCGGTTTTGTTCCGCAACACTGAGTCGAGAGTAAAGGGGCAATACGTCAAATTGTTTCAAATCCGCTTTGCGAATGGTGTGGGCGAGTTCACGAATTTCCCGTTCGCCCGAAAGAAAAATTAAAACATCACCGGGAGATCGACGGGAGCGCTCCAGCTGCTGGATTTCTTTGAGGGTTTCAATCACCCCATCAAACATTTGTTGGTCACTATCCTCTGACTTTGAGATCTGCTCCGGGGGGCGATAGTGAACCTCAACTGGAAAGGTCCGACCGGAAACTTCAACCACAGGCGCGTTGCTGAAGTGTTTGGAGAATCGTTCGAGATCAATCGTCGCCGAGGTAATGATGACTTTGAGATCCGGCCGGCGCGGCAATATACGTTTTATGTAGCCGAGCAGGAAATCGATATTCAGACTTCTTTCATGGGCCTCATCGATGATTAGAGTATCGTAGTTATCTAAGAATCTGTCGTTCTGAGTCTCGGCTAGTAAGACGCCGTCTGTCATCACCTTAATATGAGTCTTATCTGAGGACTGATCCGTGAACCGAACTTGATACCCCACGGATTCACCCAACTTAACGTTAAGCTCCTCGGCAATTCTGTGGGCAACGGTTCTCGCGGCGACTCGTCTTGGTTGGGTGTGACCTATTTTGCCGTAAATGCCGCGGCCAACATCCAGACAAATTTTGGGTAGCTGGGTGGTTTTCCCCGAGCCCGTTTCCCCCGCAACAATCACGACCTGATGTTTTGATATGGCCTTTTTTAGATCATCCAGCCTTTGGCTAACGGGCAGGATCTCGGGATATTGGGGCGTGGGTACACTCGACGCTCTGGCTTCCGCCAGGGCAATAGATTTATCGAGTTTTTTGCGCAACGGACCATTCTTAGGGACGCCGCCGCGCAGCACTTTAGCCAGGCGGAAACGATCTCTAATCATGCAAGTCGCAAGGACCGCGTCCCCGTTAACTGAAGGGGCGCGGCTGGGTGGTTGACTGCTCACGCGAATCGCCCTGATGGTTCAAAGTAAGAGACCCGCGACAGGGAAAAACTACTTGGAGAGGTAGTTCATCCCATTTTCAATACCGCGAATGGTCAGGGGATACATTTGATCATCAACCAATTTTTTAGTCAGGGCTACCGAGTTGGAATATTCCCAGGTGTCTTCTGGCGTTGGGTTGATCCAGATGACCTTATCGAAGGTATCCAGCACCCGTTGCATCCAAAGCGCACCCGCTTCTTCATTCCAATGCTCAACGCTGCCACCCGCATGAGTAATCTCATATGGTGCCATGGTGGCATCACCGACAAATATTACCCGGTAGTCATGGGAATACTTGTGAAGCAAATCAAATGTATCTATTTTTTCGTTCATACGACGATTGTGCTGTTTCCAGACGCCATCGTAGATAAAGTTATGGAAGTAAAAGGTCTCAAGATGCTTAAACTCAGATCGCGCTGCTGAAAACAATTCCTCACATACTTTTACGTGGGCATCCATGGAGCCACCGTTGTCCAGTAGCAACAACACCTTGACGGTATTGCGACGTTCAGGACGCATGATGATATCCAGCATGCCGCCGTTTTTAGCTGTCTTGTCGATGGTGTGATCAATATCAAGCTCATCATCAGCACCGGTTCTAGCAAGCTTTCGAAGACGCCTTAGGGAGATCTTCATACCACGGGTCCCTAGTTCGACATTGTCGTCATAGGCTTTGTAGTCTCGCTTATCCCAGGTGCGCTTACCGCGACGCTTCTTACCTTTACGCTCATCGCCTTCTTCGCCACGACCGTTTTGGCCTTTACCTTCTTTGTCCTTCTCTTTGCCCTCGCCTTTGGCAGCTTCTTCTACCTGACGTTTGAACTCTTCGATAAGCTTCTCAAGACCGCCAAGCCCCTTAATTTTCTCAAGCTCTTCAGCGGTCAGGCTTTTTTCGAATTCACGACGCAAATACTCATCCGGAATTAAGGAGTTCAACAACGAAGACAGGTCTTCAAGGCCTTTAAAATAGGTACCGAAGGCCCGGTCAAACTTGTCGTAGTGACGCTCATCTTTTACCAATGCCATACGGCTTAAGTAATAGAACTCATCAATATCTGCATACACCAGCCGGGCTTTTAAGATATCCAGCAGGTGTAGCAGTTCAGTGATCGAAACGGGTATCCGGGCATTTTTAAGCGCCAGGAAAAAGTTGATTAACATAGGTTAACCCCCCTTAGTTCCACCGCCACCTTGTCGTCGGTTCATAAACGCCAGGCGTTCGAGTAGTTGAACGTCCTGTTCGTTTTTAACCAGTGCGCCGTAAAGCGGTGGAATCGCTTTAGACGTATCGCGGTTGCGTAAAATTTCTTCAGGAATGTCATCCGCCATCAATAGCTTCAACCAGTCGATTAGCTCTGAAGTCGAAGGCTTTTTCTTGAGACCGGGTACCTTGCGCACGTCAAAGAAAATTTCCATGGCTTCTTTAACAAGGTCCTGCTTAATTTCAGGATAATGGACATCAACAATGTCCTGCATCGTGGCGCGGTCGGGAAACTGGATGTAGTGGAAGAAACAACGACGAAGGAAAGCGTCGGGCAGTTCTTTTTCATTATTACTGGTGATCACAACAACCGGGCGTTGTTTTGCAACAACCTCCTCTCCTGTTTCATATACATGAAAGCGCATCTTGTCGATTTCGAGGAGCAGGTCATTGGGGAATTCAATATCAGCCTTGTCGATTTCATCAATCAACAACACACATTTCTTTTCCGAGGTGAAGGCTTCCCAGAGCTTACCTTTAGCGATGTAGTTATTGATGTCGTGGACACGCTCATCACCCAGCTGGGAGTCACGAAGTCGCGATACCGCGTCGTATTCGTATAAACCCTGTTGTGCTTTGGTGGTGGATTTGATGTGCCAGGAGATCAATTCCATATCCAACGAACTGGCGATCTCTTCCGCCAGCATGGTCTTACCCGTGCCTGGTTCACCTTTGATTAACAGAGGGCGCTCCAGGGTAACAGCAGCGTTGACTGCCATTTTGAGCTCATCCGTCGCGATATAGGTATCGGTACTATTAAATTTCATACTTTTTTAGCCGCTAGAGTGAATCGAGAAAATATTATTCGGTGAGAATATAACGATCAGCACTGTAATTTGCCAGCCATGACAGTGCAAGGGCATAAAAAGGGCTATAGCGATTAGTTATGGGAGAGATTCAGCCCGATGATGAGGCGTCTTTGGTTGGCGCTGGCGATTCATCCAATACCTGGGTTTCTGCATTTTCATCCACCTCAGACTCAAGGGCAGCCGAAGGTTCAAGTTCATCCTCATCAAAATCCAAATCGTCGGCCTCTGCTAGATCTTCGGTTTCAGCAACGATTGCCTCAACAGGGTCCTCGTCATCACCCCAGGCATCCACGATATCCGTAAGACCGTCCGTTTGGGTCGCAGAGGCCTCTGGAATTGGCGCGTCTAGATCATCGGGACGCTCTTCAATGTCCGGCTCAGGTGCAGATTCCTCCTCGATGTCAGGTTCAGGCTCAACTGGAGGAACAACTTCCGCTGCTACGGCTTCTGTTTCAGCACCAACTTCAGCGCCAACTTCTGGTTCTGGCTCTGGCTCTGGCTCTGGCTCTGGCTCTGGTTCTGGTTCTGGTTCTGGTTCTGGTTCTGGTTTGGCTGCTTTATTTTGCTTCTCCTTTTCACGGAGCGCTTCCGCCTCGGCGAGTGTCGCCAGGAGATCACTTTCATCATCCGCGGCGCCTCCTTCAGTGGCTTCTGGGTTGGGGGCAAGTTTTAGTAACTCCGCCACTTCCGCGTCCTCCTCCGAGTGTTTAGAGTCCTGCTTTCGGCGGCGTAGGAACCAGATAATGAGCAGCACAAGTGAAAGGTTTACGGCCCCTACTAGTGCCGCAATTCCCCACTGTTTGAGATCCCAGGCCTCCGATGAGGTGGAATCCTCAACTCCAGTTGGTGTCACAGCAGACAGTTCAATCGTTTGGGCTTCAAGGGTAAAATCAAGAGGTTGACCGGTTTTAGCGTGGCCCTTTACATGCACAGTTAATCGGTAGCTACCATCTGGAACATCCTTCAACAGTGCCTGCCAGAGTTCACCATCCGAGTGCATGGGTAGTAGTCGCTTCTTGTTTTGCTGATCTTCCAAGCGAACAATCATCCGCAGGTCTTCACCTAGCAGTCCAATAGCCACGGGCCGCACCGTGACTAGCCGTTCCGGGGCAGAGAACACAACTCTTGCGGGGCTACCGTATTCGATTTCCTGAACAACCTCCCGGCGGAAGCTCTTGCCATCAACATTTACGTTCACGCTGTATCGCCCCGGCTCGGCAAAAACGCCCAGGTCCGATGAAAAGACGCCCTCGACTGGATCCGTGAGAGGTCTGGCTATTCGCTTCCCCGAGGGCGTCAATACAATTAGCTGCAGATCCATCAGATCCAGAAATGTAGCGTCAGTAATGACATCTGTGCCCTGCAGAAAGCGCGCTTCCAAAATGGGGAAGGACGCCTCATGGAGCACATTTGCCAGGTTGGTGACATCCAATTTCAAATCGCTGAGAACCGTCACACGATTTTGTGGATCGTCATCTGAGAAAAGTCGCCACTCCCCTTCTAATGGCCTTGAAATGGTGATCAGGTCGAAACCCGCATCCTGGTACCACTTTACCGCTGCGGGATGATCTCCTGCGAGATAGTACAAATCATCCGGAGACTTGATCTGGATCGCCGCTGAACCCGGTCCGCTAAAGGCCAACAGGGTAAATTCTTCAACCGATGAATCCACCAAAAACCGGCCTTCCTCCATCGGCAATCGATCCTGTATCACCGCATCATCAAAAAGTCGGAGGAAAATCCGGGTCAGGTCATCGGCGCTTTTTGCCACTTCAAATAACCCACCGGTTGCTAATGACACGGCTTCCAGGGTCTCCCTATCGGCATTTTCCGAGAGTGCAACGGTATGTATCTCGGCATTGCTGGCCCTTAGTCGAGGAATCAGCCGATGCTGAATTCTGGCTTGTTCTGCCATGTTCATAACCGGGTCTGGGCCAAGATCCACCATTCCATCCGAGAGCAGAATGGCCTTGCCACCCTGATGCTCCTGCAACATTGCCGCTTCAAGCGCACCGCCAATATCGGTCAGTAACCCCTGGGAATGGATCAACTTGCTCCGGGCGATGGCATTAGATTTGAAGTCAGCGCTGACGGACCCAAAGGGCACAAGCGGTTCTATCTTATCGCCGAATAACCACACGGCTGCAGATGCATCCTCCGGCAGGAGGTTCATCAGTAGATTTACGGCGGGCCGACGAAGATTATCCGGGTCGTTTTTTTTCATGCTGCCGGAAACATCAATGATCAATTTAATGTCATTTCCATTTCTGGGTTCTGCAAAGGGTTCAGCAGCGGGTTCAGCAGCGGGTTCCGCAGAGGCTTCTGCCGCGATTAACCACAGCAGCAGCAACACCGGGGCTAGGATCGGCAATTGACGCATCAAAAATTCTATTTTTAGAGTTCTATGCTTTGAGTATAGATGCCAATTCGAAGGCTGCTTGGTGCTTACCTATCGAAATTGTAGAAGGGTGTTGGCGCTATTTGAATTTGGCGAGTTTGGTTTTTGCCGCTTTTGCCAACTGAGCGATGTCATCTGCAGTCATTGCGGCCCGGGTGGTCACAACACTGGATTGGAGCGTTGATTGGACAGATTGATTCGAAAACTCGTCCAGTTGTTGGCTGAGGCGCCCCCAGCGGGTTTCGATTTGCTCAACCTCGGCCGAAATATCAACTGGAGACGTGCTGACCAATACTTTAAGTGCCACTAGAGCAGCATTCTCACCACTTTCAAGGGATTCGTAGAGTTGGGTTTTGCGTTTGGTTGCTGCTTCTGAGACCCGATCGAGGAGGTACTCAATCTCCTTGACCTGCTCCCGGCGCACGGCTCGCTTTTTGCGCGTAACCAGCACAACAATAATAATCAGGGCGACCAAAACAACCAGGCCTAGAACAATAACCAGCGCTTCCATCTATACCACTCTCGGTTTTGCACGAATATATTGGCGTACAGTAATCACTGACAACATCACGAATGTCGCAACCAACAGCGCTATACCCCCTTTCATACCACTCTTAGTTCCTTCGAGCAGCACGTCCAACAATAATACCACCACGGCAGGGGCATAAAACTCTGGAGATTCACCGGCGTACCAGGGCGTAAAAATCAGCACAACCGTCAAACCACGAAGCAGATCGCGCCAGCCGCGGTGTTTAAGAAACCCCGTCACCTTCCACCAAAACGCACAGCAACCCAGTCCCGCTACGCCATACACGAGCCAGGCAACTATATATTCGCTGTGATCAAGGAACCCCATAGCCCACCATCATAACAGACCCGATATCTACTGCTCGACCCAGTGAATGATTTGATCCTGATAGTCATCGGGATGCACGTATCGTTCGTCCAAAACCTTGCCTGTGACCGCAATTCCGGCAGCCTGAATGGCTTCACGACTACCCGTTAGGAGCGGATGCCACTCTGCTAACCCCTTTCCCTCCGCCAGCATGCGATAGGAGCAGGTTGTCGGTAACCACTTAAATTCTTCCACCCGGTCAGGCGTGAGTTGAACACAATTGGGCACATTAGTATGGCGATTGGCGTAGTCCCCGCAACGGCAGGCCTCCTGATCTAGATACTGGCATACAACCCCGGTGTAGAAGACCTCCCCGGTATCCTCATCCTCAAGCTTATGCAGGCAACACCGCGCACAACCATCACAAACGGACTCCCATTCAGTCTGGGTCATATCGTTTAAGGATTTTACCTCCCAGAAAGGTCGGTCAGTCATTGGGGGTAAAGTAAGGAGTGATGTGTGGTGGAATTTGGAGAAAAAATCCGTTGCTCTCGATCGCATCAAGGACTTTGACTGGATCCTCCTTTGCCAGAGAGCGGCCAGGGTGAAGGTCAATTGTCAGTGCCAATTTAGGCGTACCGAACTTCTCCAGCAGCGCTTCGGGTACTCGCTGCAAACCTTCGTCTCGAGCCACATATAAAAATAGGTTGTCGGTCTTCGAGCTTTTATAAACCTCGCAGAGTTTGCCTTTCATTTATTAATCTCGGAAATGAGCCGTTCACCGATCACATCTTCTCGCCAGCCGAGCAACGCAGGCGGCAAATGGAAAGCACCTTGATCATCTTCGGAGCGAATAAACTGTTCCAGGTGGCGCCTTTTAGCGAGCATCTCCGGCGCTACATTAAAGTTCTTAGCCGTATCCTCGACCACGTCTTTTAGTGAACGCAATAACTTACTGTTTACGGGTCCGGAGGGTTTGATCATTGCTTCGGGCAAATCCTCCGTTGCTATTTCGTCTGCTGCCGCGACAAGTTGTTCAAGTTCATCCGCGTGATAACGCAGTTGCCTTGAGGTCACCTCCGCCTTGTCTCGGAATTCTTTGCGGTCTTTCAGGCCCAGGGCTGCAATCTGAAATAATGACTTCTCATCGACAACTCGATTTCGGGGAATGTTTCGCTCCCTTGCGGTTACTTCACGCCAGGCACAAAACTCTCGCATTAAATAAAGCTGGCGAGCATTCAAACGCCACAGGTTCTTAACCTTTTTATAATAATCCTGGGGATCAATTTGAGTGGGAATGTCCTGGGCAAGGCTAGAGCATTCTTCCAGCACCCAGCCGTCCCGGCCAGACTCCTGAAGTGCCTTTGCCTGTAATTCGTATACGGCTAGCAGATGGATCACATCCAATGCGGCATAGTCCAGTTGTGAATCCGTTAGAGGTCGTTGCAGCCAATCGGACCGCGTTTCCTCTTTGGGAACAAGAATCTCCAAATAGTGATTCACCAGGTTCTGGTAACTAACGGAGAACCCGACACCTAACAACGCAGCAGCTATTTGCGTATCAAAAATAGGCTTAGGCACAACACCAAGGCAATCACAAAATACCTCTATGTCTTCCGAACAGGCATGCAGCACCTTGATGACATTCTCATCTGCCAACAAATCAGCTAAGGGTGACAAATCAGGAATGGCAACCGGATCAATTAGGTAGCAGGCCTCACCGTCAAATATCTGCACTAATCCCACAATAGGATAGTATGTGTTAAATCTTGCAAACTCCGTATCAATCGCCACTGCGGGTTTTTGTCGACAGTTTGCGACAATCCCAGGAAGCGCTTCAGGGTCAGTAATGAACTTGTATTGCATACTAAATTGTTTTCCTGCCATTCATGGCATGTCCCAGGGTTCCACCATCCACGAGCTCCAGATCTCCACCAATGGGAATACCTTGAGCAATTCGTGAAACCTGAATGTGGCGGAGCTTAATCAGCTCAGAAATATAGTGGGCTGTTGCTTCACCTTCTACGGAAGAACTAACGGCGAGAATGACTTCACTCACACCTTCCTTGCAGCGTTCAAGCAACTCATCAATACCCAATTCACTCGGGCCGATTCCGTCAATCGGAGATAGCGTACCCATTAATACAAAATACTTACCACGATAGTGGCCGGTTTGTTCAATTGCCAGAACATCACCCGGGTGTTCCACCACGCAAAGTAGTTCAGTGTCTCGCTTCTCCGAACGACAAACAGAACACAAATTGTCTTCTGCGAAATTTCGACAGGCCTGACAATGCTGGACACGGTCCATCGCCAAACTCAGTTTTTCAGCCAGTCGCTTCGCACCATCACGGTTTCGTTCAAGCAAATGGAATACCATTCGCTGCGCAGACTTGGGGCCTACACCAGGTAGTATCCGAAGTGCATCAATCAATTGATCGATGGTGGATTCATTTTCTGACATCTGAAGTCGTCTACTGAAAGGGAAACTTAAAGCCGGGTGGTAACGGCATACCCGCCGTTAAGTCCGACATCTTATCTTTTTGATTTTGTTCAACCCGCCGCACAGCATCGTTCACAGCAGCAGCAATTAAATCTTCAAGCACTTCTTTATCTTCAGTCCGCAAGCTATCGTCAATTGAAACGCGTTTTACATCATGGCGCCCAGTCATCACAATCTTCACCAGACCAGCACCGGACTCGCCCTGCACTTCAGCGCGGCCAATCTCTTCTTGCATCGATTGCATCTTTTCTTGCATTTGCTGGGCTTGTTTCATCAAATCACCCAAACCGTCTAACGCCATGGTCTACTGCCTCGCTGTAATCGTGTTGATATCCAATACTCCGTCAAAGCTGTCGATAAGCTGTTTTACTTTTACATCAGCCTCGATCAATTTTACCGCAGCTATTTGTGCCGCCTCACGACGCTCCGCCTCAATCTGCGCCGGGGTTGTACCTGTACTTGTACCCACTTCAAAAGTTAGCTTAAAGTCGGCGCCATAATACCCGGTGAGTGCTGCTTCAATTCTGGTTTCCTGTGTTTTATTCCACAAACTCGCATGGGCCTCATCAAGCACCAGGGTGCACCCCGTTTCCGAGAATGCTTTAAGACTACAGTTAGAAGCCACACTCAAGGTCACGCCACTCAATTTTAACTCGCGAAGTACATCAACCCATGTCTCGTTATCCAACGGGATCGTCGAACTGCACCCCTCGACCGGCTGAGATTCCGTCGCTTTAATCGGTCGTTCAACAATCGGTCGTTCAACAATCGGTTCTCTGGTTGATACTCCCTCGGATTCCACTGCCTCTGCCGTAGCCGATGTTATTGGCTCTGCTGCTACTTTAGTTACCGCTGTGACAGCTTCTATCACAGGGTTTTGCTGTTCAGGATCTGGCTCGATTGTTTTTACGGTAGCTTTTGGTTTTGCTTGAACAGGCTCTACCGGTTCATCCCCAAAATCGATGATGTCACCATCATCCTCCACCGAGGAAGCTATAGGCTCCTGTTTTTTAACCGTTTTCTGAACAGGCTCGGTAGCGGGTTGCTTAAGAGCCGAGAGCAACTTATTTACAGCGGGTTGTGGTTGCTCAAATTCAATCGTTTTTTTTTGAGGGGTTTCGCTGTTTTCATCATCAGCAAAGGGGGTAAAGGCCAACATCCTTAGCATAATCATTTCAAAGCCAGACTTCAGATTTGGTGCATAGGGCAGGTCACGTTGACCGACCAAACCAATCTGGTAGTACAGCTGCACATCTTCTTCAGTCAGGGCATTGGCGACCGCTAACACCAACTCACGATCTCCCTGACTATTATCAATGCCATCGGGCACCGCTTGAGCCAGTGCAACTCGATGTAGAACGGAAAGCAATTCTGACAACAGACCGCTGTAATCCGGAGCCTGCTCGGCCAGTTGATTAATCTTCTCCACGATGCGCTTTGCATCCTGGTTAATCAGACCGTTAATCAGATCGTAGACTTCCTTCTGATCGATTGTGCCCAACATCAATTTAACGTCGTCTTCTCGAACGGAGTTATTACCGAACGAAATGGCCTGGTCGGTTAAGCTCAAGGCGTCACGCATGCTGCCGTCAGCTGCACGACCCAGTAGCCACAGGGCTGGCTCTTCAAATTCAATACCTTCAACCGGCAAAATCTTTTGTAGGTAAGTCACAATTCGTTCGGGTGACAGATTTTTAAGGTTGAACTGCAGACAGCGGGATAAAACGGTAACCGGTAATTTTTTAGGGTCTGTGGTCGCCAACAGAAACTTCACATGTTCCGGCGGCTCTTCCAGGGTCTTGAGCAGCGCATTAAAACTGTGGGTAGAGAGCATGTGTACTTCGTCGATTAGATATACTTTGAAGCGATTGTGCGTCGGCATGTATTGGACGTTATCTAACAGCTCCCTGGTGTCCTCGACTTTAGTTCTGGAGGCGGCATCCACTTCAATCAGATCAACACTTCGACCTTCTGCGATTTCAAGGCAGGTGCCACATTCACCGCAAGGTTTTGCACTGATGCCTTTCTCGCAATTCAGACATCGGGCCAGAATTCTCGCAATTGTCGTCTTACCGACCCCGCGGGTGCCTGTGAAGAGATAAGCATGGTGCAGGCGATCGTTTTCAAGGGCATTCACCAGAGCGCGGAGCACATGCTCCTGCCCCTCCAGCTCCTCAAAGCTGGCGGGCCGATACTTTCTGGCCAACACCTGGTAACTCATGAAAACTCACATTCGAATGACAGTCGTTGATTGTAACGAATAATGAGAGAATAGATCACATTAGGAACAAGAATAATTTACGGAATGGATATGGCATTTATCTGCATTGCGCACAGAGGCGCTTCCGGCCACGCGCCGGAGAACACACTCAAGGCGTTTGAACTCGCCATCGAAATGGGTTGCCCCTGGATAGAATTGGACGTTTACAGCGTCGAGGGTGAGCTAGTTGTGATCCATGACGACGATGTGGACCGCACCACTAATGGCTCTGGCGCTGTTATGGAGCTCGGACTTAAGCAGCTAAGAGCACTGGATGCCGGTCAGGACCAGCAAATACCAACTCTGAGGGAGGTGCTAGATCTTTGTGCAAAAAGAATCAGCGTGAACGTCGAACTTAAAGGTCCAGATACCGCATTGCCCGTCAGTGCATTGCTGACAGAGGCCCTGGCTGAAGGTTGGCAGGCGGATCAATTCCTCCTGTCGTCGTTCTACCACAATGAGCTCGCCAGGGCGGACCCGCAATTCAAGCGTGGCGCGCTTTTCCATAAAACTGCTGATTATTTCTCGGTGGCCAAAACCCTAAATGCTTCAGCCATCAACCTGTCGCAGAAAATCGTCACCAAAGCTGCGGTGCAGGAAGCCCACCAGAGAGGACTTGCCGTCTACGTTTATACCGTTAATACCAGGGCAGAGATGCAGGAACAAAAAGACATGGGTGTCGATGGCGTATTTACCAATTTTCCAGATCTATTCCCTGGATGACAGAACTTAGATTCACCCAGGTTGACACCCAGGAGTCCACTCGCATTCGTGTCTTGATGCCCGATTACCTGGTTGAAATGGGGAACTACGTCGATGTACCCACAGACGCCAACGGAAATATGGTCTATCCCTATCTAGAACACTACTGGCAGGCACCGGATAGGCTTCCCTTTGTCCTAATATCCGATGAAGTAGATTGTGGTTTTGCATTGGTGCGCAGCATGATTAACCCGGACAATGGAGCTTCATATCACTCTTTGGCTGAATTTTTTGTCATACCGTCATTTAGGCGCCGTGGGTTTGGTGCATTGGCTGCTGACATGATCCTCAAATCCCTCGGTGGCCAGTGGGAAGTGTCGGTGTTGAAGACTAACCTACCTGCCCAAAAGTTTTGGGCCCGGACCCTGACGGTGCTTTGTCCTGATCTGACCTGCACCGATACAGGGGATTCCCACAGCTATAGGCTGCATGTTTAACCCGCCAGATTATCAATATCGCGACTGAGACTATGTTTGCCATCTGTCACAATTTTTTCGAGCACAATAATTCGATCAATTGCATCTTCGAGGTCCCCTTCGAGCCGGGATAGATCTTCCTGCAAACCTCGAGTCTGCTTGCGGCCACCCTGCCCGCCATACAACCTCATCACCGACTGGGAAACGATCGCAACAATGGCGATCAGCGCAATACTTGTCCACATGCCCATATCTAGACCCTCTGATTTAGTGTTGTTGATTCAGGAAGCTGTTTTCTACGTCGAACAATATGCCCAGCGCCAACTTTTTTGACCTCTGGATATCCAATATAACTAAGGGTACTTTGCCCCCCAACATAGGCGGTTAGCTGATCATTGACCCTAACGGAAGCATTAGCATTCTGCGTCAGTCGTATATCAGCGGAGTCGGACATCAAATCTTCTGCTTCGTAGCTCGCAGAATCTCCCAGCACAATAAACTGGGATTCAATATCTCCTTGCACTCGCATTTGCGCCGCTGCGGCCAACGCAACATCAAGGTGATCGGAGGTTAGCTGATCTAGTTGGATGGTACTTCGACCGGACAGTCGACAGACGAGTGTGTCGGTATCCAGATCAGGGATCTCAACCCGACCACTGCCGGTGATCGTGATCTTGCTTAACTCTTTTAATTCTAGGCGATAGCGAATAGGCGTTTGGTAAATTGCGAGGGGAGAAACTTTTTCAGCTTTGTAACCGAGATGAAGCTTCTCGGACGCCACCCGGCAAACAATATTGTCAAGGACAGCACCTGGCGCTTCAATCGATAGGGATTCTGATTCGCCCTGCCGAACCTCAAGCACACCGGGTCCGCGGAAGACCAGCTCTCGAAAATCACTGACCTGTCGATACTGAACGATCACGCCTCATCTCCGGCAATCTTGCGAAGTTCACGCTGGAGTTCAAATTTTGGTGACGTCACATGGCTTTCCATGGACCGGAGCCGTTCTTCAATATCAGCGAACTTTTGTTTTGCTGCACGCAGATTATGCACATTTGACACCTTTGCCTCGCTGCCTGATCTTCTTTCGGTATTTCGTTTGGTTTTCCGCTTCTGGCTTCGGCCGAAGCCCTGTTGGTGATCCTTCGGCGCGCCATGTTCCATATCGTCTCCGTCATCCAATTCATGAAAGCGATCAGTCACCTGTTTGTAGTAGGGCTTATCGTCCATAAGGAAGTAGGCAATAAAATATCCAGGGACCGCCACGGAGGGCACAATAAATAGCGCAAAAACCGCCATCATCCTCACCTGCCAGGTTTCCATACCCCAGTAATCAGCAATACCAGAGGAAACCCCACAAATTTTCTTGTTCTTTGAATTACGGTAGAGATTGCCGTTTCGATTTCGGCGCTTCCAGCTTTGTGCGGTTCTGCGGGCTGCTTTTATGCCGGAGTTTCGCCGCCGAGCCCGCTCTTTCCTGCGGGATCGTCGAGTGGATTCAGTATTGGAACGAGCAGGGGCTTCATCACCGCCGTCATCCATATCTCCGCCCATGCCATAGGCATCATCATCGTACGCACCGGAACCCATACCATCTGAATAGTCATCGTCGCGGCTACCGGCGCCGAACATTTGTTTTGATTGATCATCCATCCAGGCTTCCGCCTTTCGCGACCATTTATCTGCCACGTCATCAACAAAGTCTTCTATTGATCGCTCCATGTCGCGGTGTCTGGGACTTCTGCGATGTCGTGCTCTGCGAGCTAATTGCTCCGCCCGTTCCGCCGCTTGCTCGGCTTCTTTTGCCTGGCGTTTTGCACGTTGTGCCGCTCGCTCAGAAAGACGTTTTGTCCTTCGTGCCTCGCGTTCTGCTTCAAGCTTTTCTCGTTCAGACCTGTTCACTGGTCTCCCCTTATGCGTATATCGATCTAGCAGCTCAAATATGTGGCGTTACGAACCGTTTCCAGTTTCACGCCAGCCTGGACTTTCAACATCCAAAATTGCTTCAAGGGTTTCGATCCTTGCGGCCATTCTGTTTGCCACCTCAATCATCTCCTCCAACTCGGCTCTCTCACCCGTGCTCAAGCCGTCTTTGGTTCTTGCCACGGAGCGATAGTGAAAGATAATCCAAAGTGGTGCCACGATGACCAGGAACGCAAGGACCGGGACAAAAATTGCGACTAACCAACCTTCCATAATGGTTCCAACCTTTTAGCTTCTATTAAGGTTTCTTTTCAAAGTGCGTGTTTTAGGATGCCCTTGCTAAAGCTCACTGATCCGATTCACTATTGCCGGACAGGCGAGCTTTTAATGCGGCGAGTTCTGCATCCACTTTTTCGTCGGATTCAAGGTCCGCGATCTCATTAGATAAAGATTGCTGACCGAGGTCATAGCTCTCAATTTCACCTTCCATGTGATCCAGCTTGCGTTCGTATGTCTCAAAGCGGCTCATTGCGCCATCAATATCAACCTCGTGGAGCTGACGCTTGACACCCATCCGGGATTGCGCGGTTTTGCCACGCAGAATCAGAGACTTCTGGCGGGTTTTGGCATCGGTTAGTTTTTGCTGAAGTTGACCAATGTCCGCGGACAACTTTTGTAAATTAAGATCAATTTGCTCCAGATCTGCGGCCAGTGTTTCTGACTCCTCAAGGGCATTAGTCTTTTCTTTCAATGCGGCGCGCGCAAGGTCTTCACGACCTTTGGACAAGGCTACAGCCGCTTTAGACTCCCAGTCATCAGACTCTTTGCGGGTCTTCTCGACCTTACGGGCAATTTCTTTTTTATCGGCGATCAGCTTGGCTGATTGGGTCCGTACCTCAACCAGAGTCTCTTCCATTTCCTGGATGATGAGCCGAACCATTTTCTCAGGATCTTCAGCCTTATCCAGAATAGCGTTAATGTTGGCGTTAATAATGTCGGTGAATCTGGAGAAAATGCTCATTTCCTTTGCCTCACTACGTTCATGATAGTTTGTACTGCTTGTGGCCTTTTACTAACCACAATCTGTGCCAACAATTTCCAGCCTCGTAACCCGTTGTAATTCCAGCACTTTCTATCTTATTTAAGTTTGATGTATGATGCTCAGCACTCACTAGTTGGCAAATAAAACCAACTATTAGTGTTTTAACCCAACGGTATGAACTATGACGCAACGACATCAGGCTGAACGACTGATTGGTGAATCCCCCGCCTTTCTTGAAGTACTCGAGCTTACCTCTCAGGCCGCATCGCTGTCGAAACCCGTCCTTATTGTGGGTGAGCGAGGTACCGGCAAAGAATTGATTGCAGCGCGTTTGCACTATCTGTCGCCCCGTTGGGATCAGGAATTCCTGAAGATGAATTGTGCCGCCATCAGCGACACCCTGCTTGAAACAGAGCTATTCGGCCACGATGCCGGTGCCTTTACCGGCGCCCAAAAGATGCATATGGGTAGATTTGAACGGGCCGACAAGGGCACCCTGTTCCTTGATGAGCTGGCAACCACGTCGCCTCTAGTCCAGGAAAAACTACTGCGCATCATTGAGTACGGTGAATTTGAACGGGTCGGTGGCAGCAAGACCCTCGTCACGGACGTCAGATTAATCGCCGCGACCAACGAGGATCTACCTGCCCTTGCAAAAAAAGGACGCTTTAGGGAAGACCTGCTCGATAGATTAGCCTTTGACGTCATTACATTACCGCCGCTCCGGGCTAGACCCGAGGACATCATGATCCTGGCGGAACACTTTGCCGTTGCCATGGCCATTGATCTCGGCCGGGAATATTTTCCGGGATTTACAGCATCTGCAAGAAAGGTATTGCGGAGCTATAACTGGCCTGGAAACATACGGGAGCTGAAAAATGTGGTGGAACGCAGTGTCTACCGCTCCCAGAACCTTGATGACCCGGTGGATCTGATCTCTCTTAATCCATTTGAATCGCCCTATCGGCCGATTGGACCGAATGAGGCATTAAGTCTTCCCTCAGGTGATACCGACGAGTCTCCGACTAGTGTCATTGTGCCTTCAATACCTGATATCGGTGAATTCCCGATTGATTTCCGTCAGTCCGTTAAGGACTATGAGGTTGGATTGATTAAAAACGCCCTGGCAAGCTGTCAGTTCAACCAAAAGAAAACCGCCGATGCACTGGGAGTGACTTACCATCAACTGCGAGGATATCTGAAGAAATATGATCTTTTAGACAACCAATAGCATTTTGATTGTACTCGTTGTAAAAATTGCCCCGGGAATGGGTTTTAAATACATTCCAGTTACAGCAACGTGAGTCAACCGAGCGTAGTATACGGCCACTTAAATTAGGAGCTATACCATGGAAAACCTACCGATATCGATTCCTGTCGACGACCTCGACAAATACGCCGATACCGCAATTGAACTGACAATCGCTTACGCACCCAAGTTTGCGCTTGCGCTAATCACACTCTTTATTGGTCTTTGGATCATTAACCGCGTTACCGCAGGACTAGGTAAAGCACTATCTAAAGGTGGCATCGAAGCAACTCTGCAGAAATTCCTATCAAACCTGATGGGCGTGGTCATGAAAGGCTTATTGCTGATCAGTGTCGCGGCAATGATTGGAATCGAAACCACATCTTTTATCGCCGTTTTAGGTGCCGCTGGTCTCGCGATCGGCCTGGCCCTACAGGGTAGTCTTGCGAACTTCGCAGGTGGCGTTCTAATCTTAATGTTCCGTCCGTACAAGGTCGGTGATTTTATCGAAACCAATGGCCACATGGGTTCGGTACAGAGCATAGAAATATTTAATACCATCATGACCACTGGTGATAATAAGACCATTATCATTCCAAATGGATCTGTCTCAAACAACCCCATCACAAACTTCTCAAAACAAGCCACGCGCCGGGTTGATATTGTATTTGGTATTTCCTACGACGATGACTTGCGTGTGGGTAAAGAGGTTTTGACTAAACTAATCCAGGCTGATGAACGCATTCATTCTGATCCAGCACCACTTGTGGTGATTAGTTCACTGGGCGATAGCTGCGTGAATATCACAACACGATCATGGGTCGACTCAGCAAACTACTGGGGTGTTTATTTCGACCTGATGGAAAACGGAAAATTAGAGCTTGAAGCAGCAGGTCTTAGCATTCCGTATCCACAAACTGACGTCCACATCCATCAGCAATCTGGCGGTTAAGATGACCAGTCAAGAGCAACTCTGGCATCTACATCACCCGGCTAGTTATGGCCTTAATGTCAGAAGTTGAGCAATCCTATAGCGAGGTCGCGCGACTTTACGACGCGCGGCTTCGTCGGATTAATCAGATTGTTCTCGGAGTCATTGCTCTACTAACACTCTCCGCCGGAATTCTAGTCTGGCTCTTACTCGACGAAATCTATCGTCAACAGGAACTTGAGACCAAAGATCGCCTCACACTGAACCTGGCCCAAACGGAAAAAGTCCTTAGCATCTGGCAAATACAACTCGGCCGAGAACTACAAAGCATTGCTTCGGAACCCACCACAATCAATGACACAAAAACGTTACTCGAAGCCTACCACCGGGGAGAAGATCTATTTACCCATCAGGCTAGCATCACGATGCGTGACAGATTCGATGAACTGTCAAAACGCACCCACCACCTGGGATTTTTTATCATAAGTCCCGATGCAATCAGCTTATCTTCGATGCGAAATGAAAACATTGGTAGCAAAAACCTCATTGCAATCCATAGGCCTGACTTACTCGCTCGAGCATTTGCGGGAGAGACAGTTTTAATCCCGCCGATTGTCTCGGACGTGGCAATTGACGGCGAAGATCAAATTCTCAATATCAATCTACCTGCTACGATGTTTATTGCCACACCAATCTACGGCGCAAAAGACAATGTTATCGCTGTACTCACCGAGCGCTTGTCCCCGACCAACTCATTTTCATCACTCATTGCGCTCGGCAGCATCGCTGCCCAGGGACATACCTACGCTTACAACAGCGAAGGCGCTCTGGTCTCTTTTATTGAGGGCCAGGATCTTCTTTCGACAAAGGTCCCTTTCCGGGGTACCCATCTCGAGACCCAGGCCACTACAGATTCATACGTTGACTTTTTCGGCACCCAGGTACTTGCTGCATACCAGTACTTCCCCGCCCGAGGGATTGGATTTGCGAGTGAAATTCCGGTTGAGACCGCTTTTTCTACCTATTACAAAACCAGAATACTGATTGTTTTGAGTCTTTTGGGTGTGCTGATTGCAGGTGTCATTTTTGCCATTGGCCTGGTCCTGGCAAATCGTAGATCAAATAACCTGTTGCAAAAAAACAACCGCACTTTGGAAACGATCAATCAGCGCTTAGAAATGCGCGATGAACAACGGGAAGAAATGGTCTATACCCTTTCCCACGACCTTAAATCGCCACTCATCAATATTGCGCGATTCAGCAGTCGAATGGCGAGTGAATACAAAGACAGCCTGGATAAAAGTCAGCGGCATTACTTAAACCGCATCGACAAAAACGCTGAGCGGATGAGTAGGTTAATCGAAAGCCTGTTCCTTGTGCTGCAGGTTGAATCGGGAACAAGCCGAAAAACCTGGGTCCAATCAAAGGAAGTGATTCAGGAAGTACTAGAAATGGTGGACGAAAGCCTGAACAGTGCCGGTGGGACTGCCACGGTTATCTCTGATTTACCGCTGCTGTATGCTGACTCGAACATGCTATTTGACTGTATCGAGAATTTGATCAGCAACGCAATCAAGTACCGCGACCCGTCTAGAGCGCCCAGGATCACCATTAGCGCCGTCGAAACAGTGTCAGGTGTTGATATTAGCGTCCAGGACAACGGACTTGGCATTGCAGAACATCAGCAAAAAAATGTGTTTCGTATCTTCAAGAAAATCAATTTAACCGTCGGCCACGGGATTGGGCTTACTATCGTCAAATCCGTCATGGAAAAACATGGCGGCAGCGTCTCGCTCGATTCTGAGCCAGGTGTCGGATCTACCTTCACCCTACACTTTCCTAACGGGGCACCACCACCAATCTAACCATTACTCGCCAGTAAACTTGGCGGGACGTTTATCAATGATCGAATGCACCGCTTCCATGTGATCTTTGGTTTGATGGGCCAGTGCTTGCATCGACGCTGACATTTCCAGCAAGGGTTCCAACGGCATATCCTGACCTTCCTTAATTAACCGCTTGGTCATTCTCAGGGCACCGGGAGGATTGACTGCAATCCGGTTCGCCAACTCATTGGCGGCAACAAGCAATTCCTCGGCTGGTACCACTCGAGACACCATGCCCCAGGCCAAAGCTGTCTGTGCGTTAACTGGCTCTCCGGTGAAGGCCATCTCGTTTGCCCGGGACAGGCCAATCACCCGCGGTAGAAACCAGGCACCGCCATCTCCAGGAACCAGACCGACCTTGACGAAACTCTCGGCAAAGAGTGCTTTTTCCGACGCAATCCGCATATCACACATCATCGTCAGATCACATCCCGCACCAATTGCGGGGCCATTCACCGCGGCAATAATGGGTACTTCGAGACCACTAATCGCCACGGGAATACGCTGAATACCGTGTCTATACCCATCTCGAATTTCCGATGCAGTCCCACCAAACATACCCTTTTTGTCGCGCATATCTTTTACATTGCCGCCGGAAGAGAACGCTGATCCAGCTGCGGTCAATATCACGACCCGCACACTGTGATCGCGGTTAATTCTGTGACAGGCTGCTTCTAATGCGTCAACCATTTCGTCCTCGGAAATTGCGTTTCGAGTTTCATGACGATTCAGTGTTAGCGTGACAATGTGGTCATTCTGTTCATAGAGAATAGGATCAGACATAGTAGTTCCAACAAAATTTGATATCGCAAACTATCACAGGGAGTCCCTATTGTGAAAACCCCGGCCGCCTCAATACGCTGGTTTTGTATATTGTTCATATTCCTTTCAGGAAACTGCATGGGGCTTGGAAACCAGGATTCATCCATTGACAACGATCTTGGTCAGTTAATTAACAGTCGCCTGTCATATATGAAGGATGTCGCTGCCTATAAGTGGATTAATGGCATAGAAATCGAAGACCTGGTTCGGGAACAAAAAGTCATTGCAGCGGCTCAGGCTTCAGGGCTGCAAGAGAAACTCACACTGGACAGCAGCCGCTTGTTTTTCACGGTTCAAATTGATGCGGCTAAAGAAATCCAACGCTACTGGTTTGAGCAATGGAAACAGGGATCAGCGCCCAAACAAGCACCGGACCTGGTCAAAGACGTCAGACCTAAGTTGATAGAAATAGGCAACAACATTGTCAGGGCCCTCGGACAAACAGAGCCGCTGACCAAACTTGCCATGCCTGGTCTGTCTATCGAAACCGCCAGGCGCTTAGAAACTGCTGCACGCTCTGTTAAGTTCTACCCAAATCAGCTCGATCAGATACTCGACAGCCAACAGCTAAGAGTTGGCACGACACTGGACTATGCACCCTTTTCCTACGAGAAAGGTGGTGAGGCAACGGGGATCGACGTTAACCTGGCTGCGGAGTTAGCCACGACGCTCGGCGTTGAACTGGTGCTGGTAAAAACCTCCTGGCCAACCCTCATGACAGATCTCAAAACAGGGAAATTTGATATTGGGATGAGCGGGATCTCAATCAACCTTGATCGACAAAAGTCCGCCTTCTTTTCACTGCCCCACCATACTGGCGGTAAGACAGCGATTAGCCGTTGCGATCAGGTAAATCGCTTTGATGACCTAACCAAAATTAATCACCCAACCACCCATGTAATCGTCAACCCTGGAGGAACCAATCAAGGTTTTGTCAACGCCAGCCTGAAGCAGGCCACGGTCATAGTGCACCCGGATAACAGGACAATATTTGACGAAATAATCCAGGGACGTGCAGACGTTATGGTCACCGATGCAATCGAGGTACAACTGCAAAGCGCCTTACATCCGGAACTATGTGCCGCAACGCCGGACAAGACTTTTACTTTTCAACAAAAAGCCTTCCTTCTACCCCGGGATCAGGTTTGGAAACAATTTGTCGATTCCTGGTTAACCCAGCGTCAGGGAGAAGGCGTGATTAAAAATGTGTTCACTCAACATCTGACAAACTAAGTTTAAGTTCCCAATCCGCCGTCGGTATTTCTTCGCCGGTCAGGAAAGCCTCGATCATGACATTACAAACCTCTGGTGCTTCCTGTTGTACCCAATGGGACACCCGGGGTAAATACCGAATTCGAAAGTCCGAGACAAAGTCTTCTGTGCCATAGGTAGACTCCTTATTGAGCGCTACATCATCCTCACCCCATAGCATAAGTGTTGGGGTGTCAATTTTGGGTATTTCTTCAACCGGTGTTGTTTTACGAAACCTGATCAGCGCCCGGTAGTAATTCACCATAGCTGTCAGTGCTCCGGGCTGATCTGCGTTCCGGCGGTAGACCTCAAGTACTTCTTTCGGAAATCGGGATTTATCGACGGCTGAATTTAGAATCGCGTCGGCAACGGGCTGGGCATTGTTTTTGCCTAACATTCGTTCCGGGAGACGGGGCAATTGAAAAAACAACACGTACCAGGACTTTTTCTTCTGCGCCCAACTACTTTTAATCAGCTTAATCATCGGCCCCGGATGGGGAACGTTGCAGATAATCAGATGGGTCAATGGCCGAATTTTTTCGATGGCAAACTGCCAGGCAATCACTGCGCCCCAGTCATGGGCAACCAGCACCACCTCTTTTTTCCCGGCTGCATCAATTAAGCCCGCCACATCAGCGAGAAGATTTTCCATTTTATAATCTTCAATCTGGGCCGGCCTTGACGACTTACCATAACCTCTTAAATTTGGTGCCCAGGCCTCGTAGCCTAGGGACGCAAGTAGCGGCAACTGGTATCGCCAGGAGAACGAATGTTCTGGAAACCCATGCAGACAGATCGCCAGCTTATCCCCGGCTCCACATTGATCCACTTCAAATGTGAGGCCGTTGGCTTCAACAAACGTTGTTCTTATCGAGGCATCCCTCAACCCTGAATCTACAATATCCACCGCTACCCTCGTTGCAATTACGTTTTACGGTAGACTACCTCAATAACCGATTGGGAACATCGTATGGGCTATCCAGATTTAGATTTCGGCATCTTTCTTGCCCCGTTTCACTCGCTGCAGGAAAACCCAACCGAAGCACTGGCTCGCGACCTTTCTCTAATCGAACACCTGGATCAGTTGGGCTACGATAGAGCCTGGATTGGGGAGCACCATTCCGCAGGGCTTGAAATCATTGCTAGCCCGGAGGTCTTTATAGCCGCGGCAGCGGAACGGACGCGGCATATCAAATTTGGTACCGGTGTTTCGAGCTTGCCATACCATCACCCCTTAATCCTCGCAGACCGAATTATGCAACTCGATCATATGACCAGAGGCCGCGTAGCCTTTGGTGTCGGCCCCGGTGCACTGCCGTCCGATGCATTTATGATGGGCATTGCAACGGAACATCAAAGGGACATGATGCTTGAAGCCATAGAAGTCCTTGTGCCTCTGCTTCGTGGCGAAACCGTCAGCCGTAAAACCTCATGGTTTGAGCTGAATCAGGCCAGACTACAACTCCAGCCCTACACCAAACCCATGGTTGAAATGGCAGTCGCCTCTCAAGTTTCACCCGCCGGTGCCCGGGCAGCTGGCGCTTTTGGTCTGGGCTTACTCTCCATCGGCGCAACAACCGCGGGAGGGTTCAACGCTCTTGCCAGCAACTGGGAAATTTATGAACGAAAAGCCAAAGAACAGGAACATATTGTTGATCGAAAACGATGGTCACTTGTCGGTCCGATGCATATCGCTGAAACCAGAGAACAGGCCTTTGACAATGTTCGCTACGGCTTACCGGACTGGATTCGATATTTTCAGGATGTTGCGGCCCTACCAATCGCACCGCAGGGTAGCTCAGACCCAGCACAGGCATTGGTCGAAAGTGGAATGGCCGTGATAGGAACGCCGGACGACGCTATAGCGCAGCTTAAACGCCTGCAGGAAGAATCCGGAGGGTTTGGAGCGTTCTTGCAAATGGCACACAACTGGGCAGAATGGCAGCCAACCCTAAAAAGCTACGAATTATTTTCCCGGCATGTGGCACCGGTATTTCAATCTCGAAATGCTAATCGGGCAGCCAGTTACCATTGGGCAGCGGGTCAGCACGAACAATTCATGGGCGCCGTTGCAGGTGCAATCGGAAACGAAATCGATAAGGACAACCTGGAAAAAAAGCAGAAGAAAAAGAAGAAAAAGGCATCCAAAAAATGACCCAACTTATACTGCATCAATTTGCCTCTTCACATTTTAATGAAAAAGCTCGATGGGCTCTCGATTTTAAGAACATCCCGCACCAACGTATTAGTTATCTACCGGGCCCCCACATGGGCAAAATCAAGAAGCTGACCGCCGGTACAGGAACAAGCACACCCGTACTTGAGGCTGAAACAGTTATTCAGGGCTCAGCACGCATTATTGATTACCTTGAATTATTGCAATCAGATCCCGCCCTGTACCCCACCGATGGCGACAACAAATCCTCTGCCCTGGCGTGGCAATCCCGAATGGACAGTGAGTTAGGTCCGGCTGTCCGTACCGTGGCTTTTTCAATATTCGTCAATGAACCTGGGTTTTTGGCGAAGACCTTTAGCATCGGTAAATCACTCCCGGTCAAGACGGCATACCGTGCGGTGATTCCCTTACTCACTCCGGTGATCAGCAAGGCTAATGGCGCGAACTCAATCGAAAATATCGAGAGATGTGCTGAATGTGTCGATCAGTATCTAACCGAAATCTCAAAATCAGTTCAGGCAACGGGATATCTGGTTGGCAATTCATTCTCGGTTGCTGACTTGACCGCCGCTGCGCTGCTAGCACCCTTGGCCCAGTTACAACATCCAGATATGCGGCGACCTTCTCCTATCCCAGCAACTATGCAGGCGCTAACGAATGCCTATGCAGCACACCCAGCGATCGATTGGGTTCACAGGATATATGCTGAGCATAGACCGACCAGGACAAGTAGCGGGGTTACCTAGATGGCAAAGAAAAAAACCGGAATCTATTACGTAACAAACCCCGCTGGTGTTGTGGTCATGGATAATGGAATTGAAATCGCTCGATATGAATCAGTTGACGCTTTTGTGAGCAAACACAAAGAAGGGCTATATGCGATCGGTCGACTTGAGGAAAACATGAATGGAATCTTAGAAAGTCAGTACACGCCATATCCCCCGGAATTTTAACCGTTATATCCGCGACACCCTAATTGGACTGTCTCTTAGCCAGGGCAGCAAAGGCTAAATGCCCTGAACCCTTGCGCCAATTCACCCGCTCCCGTTCCGACATTTAGCTCTGAATCAAATAAATATGTACTCCGATATGCGTGCCGGCTATATAGGTCATTTTTGGCACAACATCACAGTAGTGTCATCTCACTTAAAACCCTACAAATATCGAGCGAAACGAACATAATCGACCATACTTAAGCGATTAACGGGGAGAAAATGGAATTTTCTGGTGATAACGCTTTCTGAATACGTGGTGATAGGTCTTTTAGAAGTCTTTGCGATTCTACTGCTTGTCGTCTGCGCACTCATGATTTACAACCACAAATTGCATAAGCGGGGCACGTCTCTCGCGACGCAAATGCATCAGCTCAAAGACACCACCCGTTTTCTACTCGATAAGGTGAATGAATTTGGCAAGATCTCCTATGCGTCATTTTTAGGTGATGAGCTTGGGCCCGCTAAAGTTCGCGTCACTGACTTCTTTGTCGATGAAGAATTGCACTTTCAAAGTGAACAAAGCTGTGACGATAAAGCCGCAATCATGCGGTATATGCTGTTAGAGGCTGAACTCGCTGCTGAGGAAGAAATTGATGAAACCGCTAAAGAAGCACTCCGAAATGGGAAACTTAACGAGATTGTCAGTGACTTCGAACAGGCCAGCGGCCCAACCACCATACCAACAACAGAATCAGCAGAATCGTCCATTGATGAGGCAGATCTAAAGCAAAAATGGGGCTATCTATGCGACGCCGCACTAAGCCTTATAAAACAGCGCTCCTTTCAGGCAGAAGACGATCTCATCGACATTATTCGTGTCATCAATACTGATCTGGAACTCGAGCGACTAGACGTTCCCGAACGCGGTGAAGTCATGGGTTCAAACAATCAAACCGTAGAACTCGTTCGACAGGAGGCAGACCGAAGCCGCGAGGTCATCACTAAGTTATTGAGCGAGCGAAATGCCGCCGAGGCAGAGATCAATATCAAAGCTGAAGAATTAGAAAAACTGCAAAGATTCCTCAAGGAGTCCGAAGTTTGCATGGGCTTGCTCGAGAGCGAGCTACACGAATCAAATAAGAACCTGGAACTGATAAAAAAGGCCAGCGATCAAGATCCCATAGAGATGCAAGCCCTGATTCAACGCTTTAGCCATGAAAGCAGCGAGATGCTACTTTGTATTGAAACCCTAGAAAAAGAAAACTCGGAATTGAAAAGCCAATTGGGCCTCGGCTAGTACCCCCCCCAAACCATCGATGCAAAAATTATTGTTATATGCATAGACAATAGGTGTATGTACATCTAACATCCCGCCTATGGATGAATTTCTCACACCAAAACATTGCGTCAGCAACCATCTGCACCAGACCGCACGGGCTGTGAATCGAGTCTACAGCGAAGAAATGCGGCCCATTGGGCTTAAACGATCACAGTATTCCATACTCGGCTACCTGCAGAAACTCGGCGTTGCACAACTGACAGAACTGGCAGACCTGTTGTTCATGGATAGAACAACCCTCTCTAGAAACCTTAAGCCATTGCAGAAGCAGGGTCTGATCACCGTCACGCCCAGTGAACTGGACCGTCGAGCAAAGGAACTGCGGCTAACGGATGAAGGTAAAGCCCTATTTAAAGATGCCACTAAATACTGGCGTCGAGCCCAAAAACGCATCCTTGATGCCTTCGGCGCTGAGAACTGGTCGAAATTAGAGGCATCGCTCAAAACGCTGCGGAAGAATTAGCTTTTCGCTGCGGGATCGCTGCCATGCATCAAGCAACCAGTGACTGCTGCGGGGGAATAGCTACAACTTTGTGACAACTCAATAGTCTGGCAATTGGGGAGTCAGCCGTTCAATCGTTGTTTCCAGAACGCCGCGATTCGAAGTAGCCAGGCCGATGACACCACAAACAACAGCAGAATATAAACCCATAGGTGTTCGGCGATGGCACCACCCTCTATTCTCGCGTCATAATCCGTAACGCGCCCCAGGTAAGTGGCAAAAAAACCAACAAAGAGTGCGTACATGCCAAACTTATGTAGCCACTTCCAACCTCGACCCAGTCGCCGCACAGAAAAGGTATTTGAGGTAATCACCATAAGCCCCAGCATAAAATAGATAAACAACGCAGCACCATCTTCAGCACTGAACCACCGGTCTTCTGTGACATATAGCAACATGATCGCCAGCATATGAATGCCGTGAGCCAATGCAAATGCCAGACCTAACTGACGTCTGCGACGCACCAGTTGGCGGGTAAACCCGCTGGTAAACAGAACCTGAAGTGCCCTGCCGGTGAACACTGGCAGGAAAAACAGGAAAGACACCCTCGCTGTGTATCGAGTGTAAAGTAGCGCTGTGGTTTCATCGACACCGGGTAGAACAATCTGCCAGATTACCAGGGGCAGCGAAATGAGTAATACAGCGCCAAGGGCGAGCATTAGAAACCCAGACTGAAGCGGTCTGTTAGTCAGCGTTGCGGTATTCATGGTCCCCTCGGGTTCTGAAAATTCGCATCTTGAAAATTCGCGTCTTGAAAATTCGCGTCTTGAAAATGCCAGGCCATTCAACCACGAAGTCACAAACTTGCCAACTGGGCACCTTCCACTCACAATCTAATGCATCTTAGATGGAGGAATAAGATGCGGATTGCAATTGCAGGCTTTGTTCACGAAACCAACAGCTATTGTCGTGACATGACACCGATCAGTGCATTCAATCAACAGCGCGGTGAGCGCATTTTAAAAAATCGCGGCACCGAAACCAGCGTGGGTGGCGCGCTTAAAGCCTGTGACGATTTGGGCATCGAACCCGTGCCAATATTGGTTGCCATGGCACAACCCTCGGGCATCATTGAACGCGAGGCATTTGATCAGATTTCCTCTGAAATCCTCGCCGGGCTTCAGGACAACGGACCAATCGACGCCATTTTTCTCGACCTCCACGGTGCCGGGGTAGTAGATGGGATTAGTGATCTGGAAGGTGCATTCTGCGAGGCCATTCGCGATCAGATGGGAGCGATCCCGATGGCCGCGAGCTTCGATTTGCACGGCAACCTGACGCAACACATGGTTGATCTGCTGGATGGTATTTTTGCCTGCCACCAGTACCCACATATTGATCTGCATCTCCGCGCGGAAGAAGCAATTCACCTGCTATCCAAGATGGTACGAGACGGTGTAACCACAACAAGGCATCTTGTCAGCTTGCCGATGTTGCAACCCACTACCACTACTTTTGAGGGTATTGGAAAACAAACTCTGGCTGACATTCTGGAAATCGAGAAAGCCGAAGGTGTGATCGACATTAGCTGGTTTCACGGCTTCCCCTATACCGATGTGCCCCAGGTAGGTGTGCACATTGTCGTGACCACAGAAAATAATACGGCTCTGGGAGAAACCCTGGGAAAGACCCTTGGGGCCCAGGTTGCCAATAGAATCTGGCAGGACCGGGAGAAGTTTCGCCTCGTCAGCTTAAACGGCGAAGCAGTCATACAGGCAGCTCTGGGCTGCAATGCATTTCCTGTGGTGATCAACGAAACCTCCGACAATTGCGGCGGCGGTTCACCGGGGGATGGCACGCATCTACTGCGGGCCATGCTCGACGCAAATTTGGAAGATGCTTGTTTTAGTTTTATTGTTGACCCAGAAGTGGCCGAACAGGCCCATCAAGCTGGGGTGGGTGCCGATATCCAGGTTTCTATCGGCGGTAAATTTGATGATCTCCACGGCGACCCCCTGGAGCTCAATGCCTATGTAAAATCCTTGCACGACGGAAAGTTAAAACTATTGGCAATGTTTAAAGGGGCACCTATACACCTCGGTAAAATGGCACGGCTGGTGGTCAATGGGCTCGACATTGTCGTTGCATCAAGGCGCAACCAAACCTTTGATATTGGGCCGTTTCTCGCACTAGGTATTGATGTCACGGAAAAGAAATACGTCGCACTAAAATCCTCAAATCATTTCAGAGCAGGATTTACTGAATTGGCGGGGCAAATTTTAACGGCGGACACACCCGGATTAACCACCCATCAAATTCAGGTGTTTCCTCGCTTGAATGCGAGGGGCCCGCTTTGGCCATTAGACCCCGACACCAATTTTAGCGCTTAGAGCAATCGATCCGGCGCAACCAGGTCCACAAGTGTCCGATGGTTAGCTGCACCAGGATTCCCTAAACATAATTGTTTCGCCAAGCTGGCCACACCGGGGGCGCTCTGCACACCGTAACCGCCCTGACCTGCGCACCAGAAAAAACCTGTTGTACGTGGATCAAAGCCAATCACAAATGATTTGTCTCTGGCGAAGGTTCGAAGCCCCGCCCAGCTATGGTTAATCCGCCGCACGGTGATGTCGGCAATCTGTTGAACACGGTCAACGGCTATAGCGATATCCAATTCATCGGGCTGAGCATCACAAGGATCACTCGGCGTTTCATCCGCCGGGGAAATGAGCAGTTGACCGGCATCGGGCTTAAAATAGAATTTTTCCTCAATATCGATCGTCAGGGGCCAGTTCGCCCAACTCCCATCGCCATCCACTAGTATTGCGGTGCGCCTTTTCGGCACTAGCCCAAGGGGCTCTAATCCGGCAACCGAGGCCAGACTATCCGCCCAGGCGCCGGCGGCATTAACAACAATTGGCGCTACTAGCTCAACATCCCAGCCTTTGCCGTTTGCTTGCCAGAGTCCATTAGCATAGGTCAGAGATTGAACTCGAGACCCCGTGAAAAGTTCGCCGTTACTGAATTTAAATTTTTTCAGATAGCTTTGTTGTATGGCATCAACATCAAGATCACCACCCACAGTATCTAACAACCCTGCATGGGCCTTGCCTGATCTTAATACTGGCACCAGCTTCAACAACTCGGATTCGTTAAGCTTTTGCAAACCAGGTTGTTCGTTTTGCATTTCCTGCAGCAACGGCGCCTGTTCCCTGGAACTCACAAATAGCGCCGGCCTGTCTTTGAGTAACACAATTTCGTGGGACGGGCTTCGAAAATAGGGTTCACTTTCACGGGTAAGTTGCCTGACCACCTCATTGCCGTAGGCGGGTGCAAAATAGGCCGCAGACCGCCCGGTAGAGTGCATACCCGGTTGTTTCTCTGCTTCGATCAACGCAACGTGACAGTCTTCCGACAATTCTGCGGCTAATGATGCGCCGGCGATGCCCGCGCCGACGATAATGACATCAAAGCTTTTTGAGTGTTTTACCGTCATGACCCCTTACCTTTAAATCCAGGCAGCATCGCTTCCACCCGCTCCATAACGTCTAACTGATGCATCAGATCGTTGGCATAGTCCAATTGATCCGTGTCCAGCACCAGCACATCACTCATTGTGTAATTTTCAATCCAGACCTCATACAAACTGTCGAGACGCTTCAGATAACTCAGGGGGATATCTTGCTCCATCTCCCGGCCTCGCAATTTGATTCGACGCCGCAGCGCGCGCATCGAACAACGCAGGTAGATCATAAGATCCGGCGGCTTAATCGCTTGCAGAATGACATCGTAAAAGTCTTTGTAGGTCTCCCAGTCTCGATCGTCCATACGCCCCATCTGGTGAAGGGCCGTGGCAAAAATTTCCGCATCTTCAAATATTGTTCTATCTAAAGCCACGACACCACTGGCCCGATCCAACGACTGATGTAATCGGAATTTATTGCTCAAGAAGTATATTTGAGAATGAAATGCCCAACGCTGCATATCCTGATAGAAATCCGGCAAATAGGGGTTCTCATCATTGGGCTCGTAAAACGGCTGAATATTGTAGGTACGGGCGAGAAACTCTACGAGGGTAGACTTACCCGTTCCAATATTACCGGCAATGGCGATCGAGCGTCGCAATAGCTACTCCTTTGTCCGTCATTTTTGTACACCAGTTTTGTCCACCAATGCGCCAGTATAATGATTCTTAGTATTACTGCACCGCTAGATATTTTTGAACAGAAGCCATAAAGACGGGGAGCAAAAAACGGGACGAAGACATTCGGCAAATACCCCGATTTGAGATACATTGGATCACGTCGTCATCCTGGAGCCTCTGTATGTCAGAAACACAGAAAGACCAACCCTTAAATATATTGTTTATCATCACCGATCAGCAAAGGGCTGATCACAACGGCTTTATGGGTAACACCATACTTGAAACGCCGAACCTCGATCGACTCGCTAGCAATGCCATGGTGTTTGAAAACGCCTGGGTATCCAACCCCGTGTGCATGCCTAACCGATCGACAATTCTGACCGGCAGAATGCCTTCTTCCCACGGCGTCACGTTTAACGACAGATCCCTGGATCCCAACTCGAACACCTTTGCCAAAGTATTTCGAAAATCGGGTTATCGAACCGGGCTTATCGGTAAATCTCACCTACAACATGGCGTGAGTAAAAATTCGATGATTCCATTTAGAGGTGAATCATCAATGGCGACTTCTCACCCCATGGGTTGGAATGAAATCGAAGATTGCGAACGGTATTTCGCTGGCAACCCTACTGATCCAGCAGACTTTTATGGCTTCGACAAAATTGACCTCAGCATTGACCACGGTGCAAAAATATCCGGGCACCATTTTCAATGGGCATTGGACCGAGGCGCTAACCGGGAGGATATTTTAGTTCATCAAGACGATGATGGACCCGCCCAACATCGATCGAAAAACTGGCGCCAGATTTTTCAGCCGCCCTACTCTGAAGACATCCACTCCACCACCTTCGTCACTGACCAAACCATTGCCTTTATTGAAGACGCCAATCAGGAACAAAAACCCTGGCTTGCCTGGTGTTCCTTTCCTGATCCGCACCACCCCATGACGCCACCCGGGAAGTGGTTCCATCGCTACAGGCCGGAAGATATGGTGTTGCCAGAATCGCGCTTTGACCCTCTCACCGATGCACCTAAACATTTACAGGCAATCTCGAAAATTCACCCGAAAGATCAACGCAACTACGTTGCCCCCTGCGGCTACGGCAACGATGAACTTCTAGCTGAGGCGATCGCGGCAACCTATGGCATGATCGGCATGGTGGACGAAGGCATCGGGAAAATTCTCGGAAAATTAGAAACCCTAGGCATTCGGGACAACACTATTGTGGTCTTCACTTCGGACCACGGCGACATGATGGGTGAGCACTCATTATTCCTAAAAGGCTTTATGCATTATCGCGGTACATTGCAGGTCCCACTGGTGATTGATCTACCCGGTGCAACTGCCGGTCGTTCAAGTTCCCTTGCCTCATCAATTGATCTGGGGCCCACCCTGTTAGAACTCTGCGGCCTTGATGCCTATGACGGCATCCAGGGAAAAAGCCTCCAGTCGATTATTCAAGACCCCGCCGCTCGAATCAGAGATTCGGTTTTAGTCGAAGACGACGTTCCGATCGTCACATCAAAGCTTGCTCACCTGCCCGCCAGAATTCGTACGGTGATCACTGATACCCACCGGTACACAACAAACAGCGCAAAAGAAGAGCAACTCTATGATCTGTTGGCAGATCCTAACGAAATGAACAGCATGACAAACAATCAAAGCGCGCTGGGTGACGCCAGAGCACACCTGATTCAATTGATGATGAGCGCCGATGACTCATCGAGGGGCGCACCCTGCACTTCAGATAACTAGCTAAGATCTATCGATTTTAACAAATATCTATTTCCGCCTTGACCTAAAGTAAGGTTGAGGTTTTAGAGTTACTGAACTTTCAATTTATGAGCTCAGTAACCCTAATGAAGATGAACCTTAATCAAATTACCCTACCCTGCACGAACGTCCAACAATCGGTAGATTTCTACAAGAGGATGGGCTTTAACCTGATTGTCCTCAGCGATCACTATGCGCGATTTGAATCCTCCCTAGGGGAAGCAACCTTTTCACTCCACCTCGCACCTCAAGCTATGGCCAGCCAGAGTGTCGTGATCTATTTCGAAGTTGAGTCTGTGCCGGATGCGGTTCTCGAACTCAAAAATCTGGGCTTCGAAATCCTGCAGGAAACCCGGGATCAACCCTGGCTATGGACTGAGGCCTATATTCAGGACCCCGGCGGAAACCGTGTTTGCGTCTATCACGCTGGCGAAAATAGAAAGAACCCGCCCTGGAGAATCAACTCGTCAGCTAACGGGTTGGAAGAATATTAACAATCCAAAAAATTCACAATTTACATGGGAGGTTTCCAGCAAACCCAGCACCTAATCAATAAAACTAACCAACCATATTAGGCAAAGGGTCACCATTATGAAAAAACTCCTTATGTTTGCTGTCGCACTTTTGGCGAGTACGGCTTTACCCAATACTGCTCAGGCTGCGGATTTGACAAGCTTCGTTCCACAAACACCGGCTTTAGCGGCTGAGGTCAACGCAAACTTTCAGGCCTTAAATGCTGAAATTCAATCCAATCAAGCGGCGATCAGTGAAATCTCATTGACCCCAGGTCCCGCTGGTCCCGCGGGAGCAATAGGACCTCAAGGTCCAGCCGGTATTCAAGGCGAAACCGGCGCCACTGGACCAGCGGGCCCTCAGGGTGAAACCGGCGCTATCGGTGCAACAGGTCCCCAGGGTGAAACCGGGGCCACGGGCGCAACCGGTCCTCAAGGACCTGCTGGCGCTGCCGCAGATACGACCGCTGTTGATGCTAACACCGCGGATATTGCATCCCTCGACGGGAGAACTGAAGATCTTGAAGATTTTCGAGTGGATGTGGAAAATTTCCTTAGCCCCTACACAGAATCAGATCCATTTATTATCGAAGTGGATTGTTCAGTTGATAACCTTCAGGAAGTCATTGACGATACGCCCAGGGGCACTGTGGTCATTAATCTAGTGGGGTCTTGTTTTGGAGATTACGAGGTACGTCGCGATGGTCTCAAGATCTTCGGCCAGGGGCCTTCCAACAGTACAATATTTGGATCCCTAACCTTCTCTGGTTCAACCGATTCTAGAATTCAACGCATTGGCGTGACCAGCACCGACAAAACTGCATTGATTATCCGAGACTCATCAAAAGTGGAGGTCTTTCTTACCAATGTTGATGCAACCAGCACAGACCCAGCCATAGATTTAAGCGCTGTGAACGTTTTTAATTCCTATGCTGTCATGGGGCTCTTCTCTAATATCACCTGTTCCAGTGCGGCAAATTGTACCGGTATTTTAGCCAGCATCGGTTCAGAGGTTTCAAACGCAACCTTTCCCTCCGGAAATCTCGGTGGCATGATCGTCAACTCCGCTGGCGCCGACGAAGCAATCGCTTTGGTGCTGTTTGGTTCTAGCTTTCTTTCTTTTGAACAGGTAGGTGCTACCGAATTTAGCGCAACTGGCACCAATGCCAGTCTTGCCATACAAGCCGATCACGGAAGTCGATTTGCGGTTCTGCAAGCCCCTGGACAAAACATTAATGTGGTGGGTGATATTGAGGCCTCAGCTTCATCGCTAATACTTTCGGGAATCATCCAGGATGGCAATCTTTACGCCACAAAAATTATCGAGAGTGATGTCGTTTTACAATCAACCTCAATCAGCAACACAATTGACCTATTCGGCGGCAGTTTAATTGTTGCAGAAGATGTCACGCGCACGGGTCCAATCAATACCTACAACACCAGTATCCTGGTAGCGAGGGAAGCCCATTTAGACAGCCCGCTAAATGCGAATTTTGGCAGTCGCGTAACCGTCAAAGACGACGCAATGCTGACTGGGCTCGTGCTGGACGGCACCTCAGCATCACAAACTCTCAACTCTGGCGTTATCAATTAGTCAGCCACGCTAGAGGATAAATCATGAATACGACAATCAAAAAATTTCTAATCATTGGATCACTTCTGACTCTGGTTGCCTGTGGTGGCAGCGGAAGTAGTAACACGGGGGTAAACGTCACATCTGAACCGCCACCTCCACCCGCGGCACCACCTACAGCTCCGGCTGAACCTCCTGCGCCTACGGTTGTACTAACGGGTGTTGCCGCGATTGGCGCTGCCTTGGATGGTGCTGTTATCGAAGTCATCGACGCAGCGGGCAATCTTGTCGACATTGGTGAAACGGCAACGGGGACTAACGGTTCGTATAGTGTGGTGCTCCCAGCTGATGTTGCACTACCCGTTGTGATTCGAGCAACTCCACCCAACGGCACTCCGTTGCTTAGCATTGTTCAGGCACCTGCCGACGGCAGCACCGATATAGTCGCCAATATTAACCCAGTCACTAATCTCGTCAGTAGTTCAGTTCTGGGGACTGGAAGCGGCAGTTCCGAATCTGATATTGCCGGCGCTCTGGCCACCGTCGATGCCAGTACAATTGGTGCCTCCGGTGATGAGATTATTAATCGAGTATTTGGTGCAAGTGTCAATTATGCCGCTTTCGCTTCAGACCCCACTTTTGTGGCCAATGATGGTTCGGGACCAGGTTCGGCAGCGGACGCAGTATTGGACACCGTTGCAAAGCGGGCAGCGGAGGCTGGCGTAAGTGTCGAAGAGACCCTCACATTGTTTGAAGAAGCCGAAACACCTCCGGCGCTGCTCGAAGACGCGGGCTTTCAAGTTGAGCTTGTTAGCGAATTGATCAAAGGCGGTACAGACAGCACGACACTAGAGTCGCAATTGTCAGGTATCGGCGCGCTGGATGAAGCACCAACCGACGGCAGCCCCGATGTGTTCCGCACCATCCTGCAGGTCGTACCCGCAATCATTGAAACCACGCGGACAAATGCCGCCGGCGTTTCCGGCAACACTGACCTTGTGAATGTGGCGATTGATGCCACTGTGTCTGTGATCACCAAAACCATCAAAACCAAAAAAGATCGCTTTGCTGCCCAGCCCGGGGATGTGAATAATCTACTCAATTCCCCAAGCTTTCAGGCGACCACCACAAAGGTTGTGGCTGATGCGGTCATCCCTATGTTGATGGTCGCTAACCAGTCGGCCAATCCCGGCTCGGTTTTGAATGCCGCAAAGTCCGTTGCTTCCAATATCTCCCAGCAAGCCAGCGACGTAGTCAGCAGTTTTGATTTTAATCAGGACTCAGCGGATGTCAGCAATGTGGTCAGCGGTTTTGTGACTCAAAAGGTCACGGGCGGCCAGACAATCACTGCAGAAACGCTACAGGGCATTACAGATGGCAACATCGCGACAACTGATGTGGTGACAGCAGCGGGAGATGTCAGTCAGGTCCAACAGGACGTTCAAAATTTTGCGGCAGAAAACCCCACCCTGGTGCAGGGAGATATTTCAACGGTGATTCAACAGATCCCCACCGGCAGTTGGGATGCATCTAGTTGGAATGGGTTTAACTGGGGCTAAATCACCGAATCGGTTTTGGGAGTATCACAATCGGCGATGCTCCCAATCATCAATTTTTGTGATGAACGATACCGGACAATGATGCTCCTTAACTGGCGTCACTGAGTGCCTACTCAATAATTTGGGCAAAGAACGCATTTCACACCCTGGGGTCGCGAGAACGCCTGCCGAAACAAACGACAGCCCAAGATGTGCGTAAAAATAGCCTAACCACAGGTTTAGCGGCAAACCAAGAATGGGGCTATCAAACGATCCGGTTGCCGCGTACGACACTATTGCAAATAGACCGAGGACTACACTGGAAACAATAAGCGGTTTTTGTCCCCAACTCTTCGAGTATCCAATATTAATGACGTAGTTAAAGACACAAAGAGGCCCCAAAAATATAGGTGCTCGATTGGGCAATGACTGTATCGGATGAATCGTTGTCGACGACGCGTAAATAATCGTCACAACCAAAGCATAAAGACACAATATACCCAACACCACACGCAGCATGCGGCCAATCGGCCCAGGCCTTAATAAGATTCCTGCATCGACAAGTTCTAGCGGGTCAGACTGTTTCACAAGGGCTCTCCGAAGGTCACCTGAAATCAGTGTAAATCCTGTAGCAGCTACAGATGCAAGCTACCTTTGCAAAACGTCAATGATTGGGCAATCGGGTACATCTTCACCCGAGCATCTGCTAGAAAGTTCTTTGAGTGTCCGTTCCATTTTTCTGAGATCACTAATTTTTTTGCGGATATTTATAACGTGATCGTCTGCAAAGTGTTGGACACGTTCACAGCTCACCTCTTGTTGATCAACCAAGGTGAGCAGACTTCGAATTTCCTCCAGGTTGAAGCCTAACTCCCGGCAGCGCTTGATAAACCGTAATCTTTGGCCGTGCTTGTTCTCATAAATCCGGTGCCCACCGCTACTTCGAGACGGCTCTGATAGGAGACCAATTTTCTCATAATAGCGAATGGTTTCCGCATTTATACCGGTCTGCTTTGCAATGACGCCCCTCGACACTCCAGACTTTTCTAGGTTATGCATTTTTTCCTTGATCCTGTAGTGACTACAGGATCTAAGATAGCTTTATATGAGCAATTGACAACCACTTTTTTGAGGGAATGATGATGGCCCAGAACAATAATCTAACATTAACTAAGGGGCGAGAAATGCCTGAAGGGCGCGTAGCGGCGCTCGTCAGTGTGCTTGGCGCGTTCCTTGCCGCTTCATGCTGCGTTGTTCCGCTGGTCCTCGTCACGCTTGGCGTTAGCGGTGCTTGGATCGGTAGCCTATCTGCCCTTGAGCCCTACAAACCCTACTTTGCTGTAGTAACACTTGGGCTGATGGGATTGGGGTTTTGGCAGGTGTACTTCAAACCAAAAAAGAACTGCGAGGATGGTTCTTACTGCGCCACGCCCGCTTCCAGTCACATCACAAAATCCGCCTTGTGGATCGCAACAGCCCTGGTGTTTTTGGCATTGTCGATTGACTACTGGGCACCATATTTTTACTAGGAGAATTGTTAAATGAAACTTAAATTAATTGCGGTATCTGCCGCCATACTCTTATCCCTTACTGCCGCTGGGTTTGGCTATTCAAGCTCACTACAAGCGACGGATGAGTCTGTCCAGGCAGCGGTTTCAAACGCTGCAACGGCAAGCTTCGATATTCAAAACATGACCTGCGTAGCTTGTCCGATCACCGTGAGGAAGGCGATGTCTCGAGTTAAAGGAGTGAATCAAGTAGAGATTGATTTTCAGAACAAAACCGCTCAAGTAATCTTTAACCCTGCGATCACAACCGCTGAGCTTATTGGCGAGGCTTCCACGAGCATCGGATATCCAGCAACACTTGCTGGTGGTGAATAGTGAGAGTTCTTAATCCCGAAGGTAATCAATTGATTCAGACGGTACTCAAGATCACCGGGATGACTTGTAACGACTGCGCAGTAGAGGCCCAAGCAGAGCTTAACAAGCTTGAAGGTGTACAGGCACAAGTCTCTTTTGAAAAAGGATTAGCCGAAATTGAAAGCGACATAGCTGTGCCGCCTACCCGGTTAATTCGAGCACTTGAACGCAAAGGTTATCAGGGCGAGCCACTCAATAACAAAGGAGAATTGATCGCGAAAAGTGGTGATGGACTGCACATCGCCATCATCGGTTCAGGCTCAGGCGCCTTCGCTGCTGCATTAAAAGCTGTGGAAGAAGGTGCGCACGTCACAATGATCGAGCGTAACCCCACCATCGGAGGAACCTGTGTGAACCTGGGCTGCGTCCCTTCAAAGATCATGATAAGAAGTGCACAGATTGCCTACCACCAACGTAATCACCCTTTTGATGGATTGCAACGACAAGAACCGGCCATTGATCGAAGGAGGTTACTGGCGCAACAGGTAGCAAGGGTAGATGAGTTAAGGGTCGCTAAATACGAAAATATCCTGGCCGACAATGACCGAATAGATCTCATTTTAGGTTCTGCGTCGTTTGAGAATAAGGATACCTTGAGGGTATCTCCACCAAACGGAGAACCTATGATTATTAAAGCTGATCGAATTTTAATTGCTACAGGTTCAAGCCCTGCCCTGCCCGAAATCGAGGGGCTTAGCGAAGTGCCATACTGGACTTCAACCGAAGCGCTTTTTGCAGAAGCAATACCGAAACACCTCGTTGTGATTGGCTCTTCTGTTGTGGCTGTAGAGATTGCCCAGGCCTATCGGCGACTAGGCTCGGTTGTGACGATACTGGCTCGTACCAAACTTTTGTCCCAAGAAGATCCAGCGCTGGGTGATGAATTAAGAAAAGTATTTGAGACTGAGGCTATGCGGGTCCTTGTTGATACAAGCGCATCCTCAGTACGTTATACAGACAATACCTTCACCGTCGAAATTGACGGAGAATCGTTAGCGAGTGATGCGCTACTCGTGGCATCCGGCAGGGAGCCAAATACCTCGGATCTCAACTTGAGCGCGGCAGATATCAAGACAAAAGAAAACGGTGCAATCATTATAAATGACCGCATGGCCACCTCGGCAAAAAATATTTACGCTGCCGGTGACTGCACGACTCAGCCTCAATTTGTTTATGTGGCTGCTGCAGCTGGAACCCGCGCTGCAATCAATATGACGGGAGGAGACGTTGCTCTGGACCTAGCAACAATGCCCGCGGTGATCTTTACCGACCCTCAGGTCGCAACAGTGGGCCTCACTGAAGCTGATGCCTTACAGGCGAATATTAACGTTGACAGTCGGACCCTCAATCTTGAAAACGTGGCACGTTCTTTGGCGAACTTCGAGACGCAAGGATTTATTAAATTGGTCATTAGCACGGACAATGATCAATTGATCGGTGCGCAGATACTCGCCGCAGAGGCTGGTGAGATGATCCAAACAGCAGCCATCGCGATTCGAAATAAGATGACAATCCAGGAAATCGCCGACCAGCTGTTTCCTTATTTGACGATGGTTGAGGGCATCAAACTTTGCGCCCAGACTTTTTTCAAAGACGTAAAACAACTTTCATGTTGTGCTGGCTAATTGGGTCATTGGATACATCGGCACTAGCTGGGCCCGGCGCGGATTCTAATCTCGAACCGAACTTCAAAACCAACAAGGGACCCAATAGGGACCCTTTTTTAGTTTTGGCGGAGAGAGAGGGGTTCAACGGGACCACCCTGGGACTCGATCGGAGGTTGGTTAGAGTACCACTGTGAAATTGGCGGAGAGGGAGGGGTTCGAACCCTCGATACCGTAAGGTATACACGCTTTCCAAGCGTGCGCCTTCGACCACTCGGCCACCTCTCCAATAAAACTGCTTCGACTAACATTGCGTTAGCTTCTTGATTAGGAAGGCTTTGCCTTCCTCGCCTGCGTCCGGGTTATGATGCTCCGCACCGTTCGAGGCGTAGCCTCTCTCTTCTTAACCCGCTAATTGCTGTTCACAATTAGCCCACTCGGCCACCTCTCCAATAAAACTGCTTCGACTAACACTGTGTTAGCTTCTTGATTAGGAAGGCTTTGCCTTCCTCGCCTGCGTCCGGGTTACGATGCTACGCACCGTTCGAGGCATAGCCTCTCTCTTCTTAACCCGCTAATTGCTGTTCACAATTAGCCCACTCGGCCACCTCTCCAATCAAACTAATAAACCTAGACGAGAAGCCAGGTTCGATCTTTCTCACCTTGTACAAAAAGGTACAGGCAAAAGCTACTCCCAATCAAAATAACCAATATACCCTTTCGGATAGCTTGCCATCTCGATCAAGAAGCAGGAAATTTTAAAGACACCTCAGCCACATCCCGGCACACGAATTCGTCGCTACCGTTGCTCCCTTCCAGGCCTGGCGGAGTTCACAACTATTCATTGCGAGAGGACCGAGGTGCGGCGCGATTATAGTACAAGCCGGCGCTGGGGTTAATGGTCAATTTGGGTTTATTTTAACGCGAGCGCATCAACCCAGTGTTCTTCGGAGATAATCGCTATATTCGCCCCGCCTTCCCGGAGTTCAATGGCCCGCTCTATAGAGCGGCCAAAGGTGGTATGGACCCATTCTGGGCTACATAGCTCGCCAATCACCAGATAATCGGTATCGCTGCTGGGCATATCGGTGACATGGCCACCCATTTCAAGAATGGTCTCTTCACAGTCCACTTTGGAGCCAAAAACAAAACGGCCAGTGACCGCAAAGGTTTTGTCGTCAAATTCAACTTCCGGCAGCGGTTTGGTCAGGGGCAGTGATGTAGAACGGTTGGGCTCCTGGTACAGGGTGCTCTCGCCGGTCAGATCACGAAGCGTGGCTAACAGCTCAACCTCTTCCTCGGAATTTAAAATGCCGTCCTTAAGCATTTCAACCAGGCGAGAATATAAAATATTAACGGGCCAGCGATCCGCAATCTCCCGGTGATTTTCAATCCATTGACCAAGAAATATGGCTTCTTTCTCGTCAACCCGGCCATCGGCGATTACGCCTCGGCAAACGCCAATCAGTTCGTCGATCAATCGGTCCTGAACGCGATTTGCCGCTGTGGATCTGGACTGTTTTCCCATGTCTATTCCTTAAATAATTCCATTTGCGTGCCGGAAAGCTCGCGTAAAATTTCTTTCGCTCGTTGCTGCCAACCGAGTTTGACGGCCAGCGCTCGTTTCCATTCAATACTGGGTTGATGGTTCAGCCGGGTCTTAAAACCGGCCAACTGTAAGTCTTCGGTTAAATAAACACTGTACTCATTGTCCACTTCCCGTTCCGCGACCCAATAGATCTCGAACACCGCATCTGAACACCAGTATCGGGTCAGGCAGTCGTAGCCTTCAATTTCTTCGAGATCATCCCACTGGTGAAGTTCAGTGCGCAACTCCATCCATGCTGCAGTTAGAAGATGATCAGGATCTAATCCGGGTTCGGCCATGTTGTCACATACTCGGCTGGTTCCAGTTCTGGTGCAATCCGTACATTGCCCTGGGGCTCACCTAAATACAAAAAGCCCACGATACGTTCGTGGCTAGCGAGGCCAAGGCCGACCTTAACAACCGGATCATACGCCATTCCGCCGGTTCGCCACATAGCACCCACGCCAAGGGCGTAACTTGCAATAATCATATTCTGCGCCGCTGCGCCGGCGGAGAGCATTTGCTCAATCTCCGGGACTTTCGGATGTACCTCTGGTGCGGCGACCACCACCACAATCAATGGTGCTCTGAGGGGTTTGGCTCTGGCTTTGACTAGATCCCGGGCACTGACATTAGGTTCTGCGGCTTGCTTTGCCTCGGCAAAAAGCTCACCAAGAAAATCTCTGCTCTCGCCTTCTATTTGGATAAATCGCCAGGGTCTCAATTGCGCATGATCAGGTGCCCGCAGAGCAGCCTTGAAGATCTTGTCTCTCGTCGTTGCATCTGGCGCCTCGCCACCCAGCCTGGGGGTAGAAACACGCTTATGTAAGGCTTCGATCGCATCCATGGCGCCTACCATACTCGATTAATTTACGGGCTGAAAGTAAGCTCGACTCCCACTGGTCTGGTACACTGGCATTTTTATGACGCCCTCGGAATTGCATGATCAAAGATCATCGTCCACTGTACATTAAACGGTTATTTTCTGTTTATGAGCACTGGTATGTTCGGCATTTTGTCGCCCCTCAGTTTTCATCGTTAGGTGATAACGCGACCATGCTAAAGCCCTGGTTTATTGATCTGCATGGGGCATTTATTCAGGCGGGACATAACCTTCATGTCATAGCCGGTCCCGACCGCCACCCTAGCCTGTCGACCTGGCAGTTTGAGCACTATCAGGGTCATATCACAATTGGCGATCATTGTTTGATCTGCCCGGGGGTCAGAATTGATTCAGGCTCCCAGGTCACCATTGGTGACAATTGTATGTTCGCCGCGAGCAGCTACATCACGGATTCGGACTGGCACGACATTTACGACAGAACCAAAACCGTAGGCACAACCATGCCCGTGACACTGGGGAATAATGTCTGGATCGGTGATGGTGCTAAAGTCTGCAAAGGTGTGACCATTGGAGATAACTCGGTAATTGGCGCAGGATCAATTGTGACCAGTGACATTCCCGCGAACAGTATCGCGGCGGGCAACCCAGCCAGGGTGATTAAACCACTAGACCCTTCCCAGCCACTGGTTAAAAGAGAATCGATTTTCGCGGACCCCGCGGCACTGCAAGCCAAACTTGATGCAATCGACGCATATGTCCTGACCCCTAACACCCTGTTTGGCTGGTTACGCAGCAAATATTTTCCGAGGCGAGGCGACTGATTAAGTGCACTGCACTCAACACAAATTATTCCGATAGAATCCCATGAACATTTTTGAGAAGCGTGAGCGTCTAAATGAGTGCAAAAAAAATTGCCAGTGAATGCGGCACTGAATTCTTTGCTAAAAATAGCATTGCCGGATTTAGAAACTGTCTCGCAATCGGTGTAGACGGCGTTGAATTTGATGTTCATCTGACCGCGGATAATAAGGTTGTTGTGCAGCACGACGACAAACTGAACAAAAATATCACTCGTCATTCTAACGGTGAGTGGATCGCTAAAAGTGGCCCGGCACTCTGCGACATGACCAGCGCGCAACTGGCGGAATATGACATCGGTCGATATCGACCCGAATCAACCGAGGCTAAATCCTATCCAAATTACCAGGCCCTCGATGGCGCGCCCATTCCGCACCTATCGGATTTCGTAAATTTATTGAGTGAGAGTGGGCAACCCATCGAACTGTGGATCGAATTAAAAACCAGCCCCTTCAATAGAAGCACCAGTTCAGACCCTGAGAAACTGCTGGACGAGGTCCTTAATCAGGTCGAGTCGAACAATCTCACCCGGCAAACCGTCCTGCTCGCCTTTGAGTGGGATCTGCTGGTGTTAGCCAAGCAGCGCGTACCGGACATTCAAACCAACTTCCTCACGATCAACGAAACGACGCTGCAACAACTGATGCGTCGCCACGGAGAAGTTGATCCCGGACTGTTGTATGGCCAATTTCATCCGAAAGACTTTGGTAATTGTTTTGCAACCGCCATTGCTAACGCTGGCGGGGACTATTGGGGACCGTGGATTCAGGATGTTGCAAAAAAAGATGTCGACCACGCCAGAAAAGTAGGCGTGTTAACAAATCTGTGGGGCGTTGAGGGAAACAAATCGGCGCTTGATGCAGCTAAGGCTCTCGGGGCTGACGCCATTACAACGTCAAACCCAACTCTGATCTAAGCTGCGCTTTTGGAAATATTATTGACGCCAGACTCTGACATCCGCCGCCATCGCAGCATCCAGAGAACGGTAAGGATTAATATCAATACCACCCCGGCGGGTAAATCTGGCTTGAACCGTTAAACGATCCGGTGCACATCGATTCATGATGTCGACAAAAATTCTTTCCACAACCTGCTCGGCAAACTCGCCGTGCTCCCGATAAGAAATAAGATACTTGAGAAGTCCTTCCTGGGAAATCGTGCGGCCGTTGTATTGAATCAAAATACTCGCGAAGTCAGGCTGGCCTGTTATAGGGCACAGCGACTTAAACAGATGGGTGAAAAGTGATTCTCTAACAATTGTGTCACTCTGGACGGAGAGAAAATCGGGATTCCAAAAATACTCGTCCATTTCAATATCGAGGTGATCAAGGCTCTGGCCCATGAGCACACCTATGCCGGCCGCCTGAACCACATCTGCCTGCATCAGCGTTACGCTGACCGGCGCCCGGGCAGTAATTGTTAAATCGGATTCCAGGGTTGAGATCACCTCGGAACGATGCCCAAAGCGAGTGCCGCTATAAGAGCCCAAATACATTTTGAGTGCCTTACTCTCGATGATATTGGTCGATTTTGCAGGTATCTGAAACTGTGCCAGGGCAATTTCAGGTTTGCCTCGGTTGTTTAACCAGGAAAATTCGTACGCATTCCAGACATCCATGCCACGGAACGGCAAGGCATCCTCCGTGATACCAAGGGACGCTCGCTGCTTTTCACGTCGCACAGAATCAAGCAACGACGGCGTGTAGGTCGTTGTATATTCAGCTTTAGTACTCGCTTGATTGCGGAGAACTGTATCGTCTGCCATGTCCGTTTCTTGGTTCAGGATCCAATTAATGACGCAAGTTCACTGGAACGTAAGCCATTTGTCAACAACCTTCTCTAAGTCATTGTTTTTTAATGATCAGCGGTGCGATTTTAACGATTAACCAGCCATCTTCTTTAGACTCATGTATTCTTCGTTTTTTTGTTGGGGTGCCCCTATGCGATCTAGTCTCACTCTCATTGCCTGCGCAATTGCCGCCCTCCCGCTTCGGGCAGACATACTTGAGGAGGTTGTGGTCACCGCAACTCGATCGGATCAATCTCTGGGGGAGATAGGAGCAAGTGTTGAAGTTGTTGGAGAAATTTCAGCAATTGGTGCGACCCACATTAACGAGAGTTTACAACGGACCTCCGGGGTTTGGATTAGTCGCGGCAACGGTCAGGAACATCTGACGGCAATTCGCTCGCCGGTGCTGACCGGTGCGGGCGGCTGCGGTGCATTCCTGATGGCTGAGGATGGGGTTGCGCTACGCGCCAGTGGATTTTGTAACGTTAACGAACTGTTTGACGTTAACTCTGAACAGGCGTCACGAATTGAAGTATTCAAAGGTCCTGGCAGTGTCTGGTACGGTTCAAATGCGATGCACGGCATGATCAATGTTGTCACGCCTGCCCCAGACGGCGACCGCTCCGCGTACTTGGAAGGCGGACCCCACGACTATTACCGCGGCAGATTTAATTTGTCAGGCAAGAATTGGCGGATTGATACCAACCTGACCAGCGACGGTGGGTATAAACATGAGTCAGGCTACGACCAACAAAAAGTTAGCCTCAAGACCCTGAATACCTGGGGAGCGTTCGATGCGGTGACAACCTTAAGTTTGTCCAACCTGAATCAGGAAACCGCTGGTTTTATTCAAGGCAACAAAGTGTACGAAGATGGTCACGCCAGCCGACAAAACCCAAACCCAGAAGCTTACCGAGACAGTCAAACCTTAAGGCTCCACTCTCACTTAAGTCGCGATCTGAAGAGCGGCGCAAACTTGAGTCTGACACCCTATTTTCGTTCCACTCGGATGGAGTTCATTCAACACTTTCTGCCAGGGCAAGCTATTGAAGAAAATGGTCACGATAGCATTGGCATTCAAACGGCCTGGCGGGGCGAACACTTAACTCTCGGTGCAGATCTGGAAATGACCAGTGGGTTTTTACAGGAAATACAACCGAACGCCACGATAGGCAGCGCGTTTTTAGTCGCCACGATACCGCCCGGCAAACATTACGATTACGACGTTGATGCCAGTGTCGTCGCCGTGTTTGCCAATTACGAGTGGGCGCTAAGCGAACGTACCCGGCTCGACTTTGGCGCCAGAGTCGAACAGGTCAGATACGACTACACCAATCAGATGATTGACGGCCAGGCTCAAGACAATGGAACCCCCTGCGGTTTTGGTGGCTGCCGGTTCTCCCGTCCAGCCGATAGAAAAGATGACTTTACTAACGTATCTCCAAAGCTCAGCCTGTTGCACAACCTATCGGATCAGCATCAGGTATTTATACGCCTGGCAAACGGTTATCGAGCACCACAGGCAGCAGAACTTTACCGGTTGCAGGGCGGGCAAACTGTTACGAGCATAGATTCAGAAGAGTTAGATAGTATTGAGGTCGGATTCCGCGGTGCCCTGGAAGGCTTCGATTACTCTGTAGCGGTTTATGCCATGAACAAGGACAACTTTATTTTCCGCGATTCAAATCGATTGGCGGTTGATAACGGTGAGACTTCCCACAGGGGCCTTGAAGTCAACCTGACCTACCAGTGGGATCCCGCCTGGTCGGCCAATATAGTAGCCAACTACGGACGTCATCAATATGAGAATAATCCTGACCTGGCCGCGGCACCGATTAAGGGTAACGATATTGATACCGCACCACGCAAATCCGGTTCCGTCCGGGTGCGCTGGCAACCGATAGAAAAGTTCAATACTGAACTAGAGTGGGTGTATCTCGGCTCATACTATACAGACCCGGACAATACCGCAGAGTACGGCGGTCACAAGCTGCTCAACCTCAGAGCGCAGTACCAATGGTCTGAATCGACAACCCTATTTGGACGGGTGATGAACTTGAGAAACGAGGCCTATGCAGAGCGTGCTGACCTCGGCTTTGGTAATGATAGATACTTTGCTGGGGAACCAGCTTCACTTTACCTCGGTATCAAAACAGAAATTTAACACACTGGAGATTGATCAATGAAAGCAAGAGCAGCTGTAGCATGGGAAGCGGGAAAACCCCTCGTGATCGAAGAAATTGACGTCGCCGGTCCCAAAGCCGGAGAAGTCCTGATTCGAATGGTCGCCACCGGTGTTTGTCACACCGATGCGTTCACCTTATCCGGAGATGACCCTGAAGGTGTGTTTCCCTCTATCCTCGGTCATGAAGGTGGTGCGGTTGTTGAGGAAGTCGGTCCTGGCGTGACCTCCGTTAAACCAGGGGACCACGTTATTCCGCTTTACACCGCCGAGTGCAAAGAGTGTAAGTTCTGCAAATCCGGTAAAACAAACCTTTGTTCCGCCGTCAGAGCCACCCAGGGCCAGGGCTTGATGCCAGACGGCACAACCAGATTTAGCTGCAACGGCAAAGAGATTTTCCACTATATGGGGACCTCTACCTTTTCCGAGTATTCCGTGGTTGCTGAGGTCTCTCTGGCAAAAATCAGTAGCGCCGCCCCCCTCGACAAAGTGTGTTTGTTGGGTTGCGGCGTGACAACCGGCATCGGTGCTGTGTTGAATACGGCCAAGGTAGAACCCGGTGCATCGGTTGCTGTGTTTGGTATGGGGGGCATTGGTCTTAGCGTTGTTCAGGGCGCGGTGCTGGCCAAAGCGGGCCGGATCATTGTGATTGATGTAAACCCAGACAAATTTGAAATGGCGCGATTGTTAGGCGCGACGGATTTCATCAACCCGAAAGACTACAGCGATCCAATTCAGGACGTCATCGTAGACCTGACCGATGGTGGCGTTGACTATTCATTTGAGTGTGTGGGAAACGTCAATCTTATGCGCGCCGCTCTGGAGTGCTGCCACAAGGGTTGGGGGGAGTCGATTATTATTGGTGTAGCCGGCGCCGGCCAGGAAATTTCCACCCGGCCTTTTCAGCTTGTGACGGGACGCGTCTGGCGAGGTACTGCCTTCGGTGGCGTTAAAGGTAGAACTCAACTACCTGGCATGGTGGATCAATATATGGATGGCGAGATCAAGCTTGATGAGTTTGTGACGTTTACCATGGGGCTAGATGAAATCAATACTGCATTCGACTATATGCACGCCGGCAAGAGCATTCGCAGCGTCATACTTTTCTAGACGGCGTTTTAGAAGCGGTTCGACAACGCCGGATTATTCTGAATCTCGCCGGTCTTGATCAACTCGCCGTTGGTTTTTTGAGCTCACTCGCTCAGAACTGCGGCGATCCGCCGGATTCACCCGGCGATCCCGGGCAGCTGTTCGGCGCTCTTCTTCGGTGAGCTGGTCTTTCTGGTCTTTCTGGTCTTTCGATTCTTTCGATTCTTTCGATACTTTCGATTCGGTGTCTTCCGTCATAACCATATCTTTACTTCAGCAATGGGGTAAAACTATGGCATCAGCAAATTCTAGTCAATTCTGTTCGTCAGTTAATCTGCAACATGTCGAATCCACCGTCGTCATCTTTGCTTTCAGGCGTAATGCTCTTTACAAGCTGCTGATTAACTTCCTGCGTGGCCTCGGACAGCGCTTTCTGGTCGGCCTTTAAAGCCTTGATCGCCTCGGTAACCTGATTGCGCTGCTCCTTTAACAGATCAACTTTTCGAGTTTTTCGCATTTCTGTCAGAGCCAGTTGGTAATACCGAAGCGCAGTCGATTTCTTTCCGTCGCCAAGGGAGTGTGCCGCCTGGGTCATCAAGCCATCTACAGTGGCAACCAGATTGATCTCTTGAAGTGACTTAATATGCTGTGAAGCAACGGGTTTAGACAGGAACCCTGCTCGATGCTGCTGCAGTATGAACTCTTTCATTAACTTTATTGCTCGCCGAACATCCTTGAGCTTTTCCTGCAAGGTACCACTAGTCGGTTTGTTCGGAATCACCTCACCTTTGGCAGTTTTTGCTTGAAGCTTTATCGCACGTTCCAAATGGTGACGAACTTCCGGCGTTTCTCCCTGCAGTTCAATCACCTTGCGCATATGGAGCACCATACTGCGCGTGATAAGACCAGGTAGATCTCCGCCGATTGCCTTGCCTGGCACCACATCCATAATGAACTGTAAGTTTCTAAACCGATCACGGTGCAAACTCGCCAACCGTTTGCGCTCGATTTTAGCCATTTCCATACGATGAGCCCCGTAGGCAATGATCACCAACAGGAATAACCCTAGCCCCACCAATGCGCTTAGCCAGACGGTTGTCATACCAAATCCTTATTACTTCCTACTCTTAGTGTAGACGTAGATTTGGCATCCGAGCGGGATCAAAGCCTAACTTGGCGGCAGGGTATAAAATCAACAATTTAGCGCCCATTCCGGCTTGACGAACTGGGCTGATATCCATAGAATGCGCCGCTCTCACAAGTTGTATGTCCCCTTCGTCTAGTGGCCTAGGACACCTGGTTTTCATCCAGGCAACAGGGGTTCGACTCCCCTAGGGGATGCCATATTGCGCATGCTTCTGAGTTGACCGATAATTGGTGACTCAGAAGCGTCGCGAGATGGCATCAACCAGATGTACTCTTGAGATGGCTGTACTGTTATAGCTAGAATAACAGCGCAAAGCGGGTGTAGCTCAGTTGGTAGAGCGCGACCTTGCCAAGGTCGAGGTCACGAGTTCGAACCTCGTTACCCGCTCCAATACGATAAAGCGGATCCCATGTGATCCGCTTTTTTGTTTTTGGCACGACGTTACCCGGACTCGGCGTCCCCCTCCAATACGATAAAG
>CAXBLU010000002.1:0-585034 GCA_963976815.1 uncultured Pseudomonadales bacterium
CTTCCAGCTTACCGCTTGCGGTTAGCTGGAGGGAGAAGGCTCAATGAGTATCATGTTGTTCAAGCCGCAACTCCGCAAGCTCCGTTGCTCGGACGTACCGTTCCAGGCCTCGTTTGCAGATGGCTTCGCCATTTTAATGCAAACGCTGTTTTCCACGTTACGCCGCTTACAAAGTGTTATGTGACTTGCCGAAACTGAGTAGATATACTGAACTCTCTTATAGGAAACAGCCTCATGAGCACTACGAAAGAAGAAATGAAGGCATTGGTTGAGAACCAACCAGAAGACAGTTCTCCCGAAGAAATTGTCCGCGAGCTTGCATTCCATGTAATGGTTCAGCGAGGCCTTCGAGACTCGGATGAAGGAAACACGATTTCCAACTCCGAAATGGGGCGTCGCATACGCTCGTGGTAGAGCTGAACTGGACTAATGAAGCTCAACAATGGCTTGAGGACATATTCGAGTACATCGCCCAAGAAAATCCCATAGCAGCACGCAATTTGGTTGGTTCCATATTCGACCGAGCATAAATCCTAACCTCGTTTCCCGAGAGTGGTTACATCTATGAATCCAGCGAGAGAAATGTTCGCATACTACTCTATGGCCACTATCGTATTGCCTATCTGATCAGAGATGCTGAGAACATAGATATACTGGGCGTATTCCATGGCTCTTTAGATATCGGTAGGTACAACTTGTGACGTCACCTAACAAAAAGTTGTTGTCGCCTTCGGCTGGGACGCTCCGCTGCACGTCGCGCCCCAATACAAAGTGTTATGTGACTGGGTGATTATGTGCTAACCGAATCAAATGGACTTCTTGTTGTCTTAGCCTTGTTCGCATTTATGCTCCTTCAGAGCTGTGCGAACAAATTGGAGTCTGAGGTTAGAAGAAAAGCACCATTCTCGAAGGAAGACATCTTAGCTGCCTTTGGGAGCTCCAAAACGGAATTTAGATTTCTTCTCGACGACTCCGTCCATGAATACCTTACATTCGAGAGAAGTGGCGCGAAGGTTGGCTTCTTGTTCCGAGATCAGGAACTGATTGGAGCAACTGACGCACGAAGCATCTCGTACCGCAAATGTTTAATTCAAACGGAGTTTCCGGTAACAGAGTGTCTGGCAGTCTTTCGTGATCAACTAGTAAGATACCGTTCGGATATCGACCGAAAGTTTCGATTACCATCTTTAGGATTGGGTTTGCCTGCGTTCCCCGCTCTGGCCGTCGTTGTGATTCCCGCTGCAATTGTTATCGAGACGACTCGAAATAGCGCCCACGATTCGTTTTCCTTTGAGCTAGGGCAGCAAATTGAAAAAGAAGATGCCTTCTTTGATAGGAGAGACGTGACTAATTTCAAAGTTTCTAATGGTACAACCCACGTGTTAACTTCTATGGGAAAGAATTTGGTAGCGTTTGGCACAGAAGATAAAATCCTAGTATGGATTGAGCATGAACCATCATATTTTAAGTGTAGTAACGTGGATTGCGATGTTTCGCTCGACTAATCGATTGCAGCTATGCTCCGGCATACCGTTCCAAGCCTCGTTTGCAAATCGATCCGCCATTTTGTCGCAATTGTGAAGAAAGCACTGACAATTGGGTTGTCAATTTTTATCAGTGCGATGGTTTTCTGTTATCTCGCTATTTCTACATCACACCGAATGTAACTGTGGTAAATGCTTTACATCAAAAAGTGCCGAGTTTCATCGTGACGCTACCCAATAGCCGTTTGGACTTCGGAGCTATAGCTCCTGGTGAAACGAATACTATCTATTATTCTTTTATCCAGGCAGACGGACGGTACTCAACAATGGTCACTACTTCAGATGGTAGTACGCTGCGCAAGACCTGTGGTGCTGTTACGAAATACAAAATACATAAACGGGTGATTATTACTTATACAGGAACCCAAGGAATCACGTGCACCGGCACATAACACATAGGAGCCCAATCTCCATCAACAGGCAATAGTGTTCCAGGTGGTCTTTTTTCCCGACAATTTATTCAATTATTTCCACTTGCTAACGATCTGACTTCGGCGGTCATCGTGGTCGACAAGCACTGCCTACGGCAGCGGTTATTTATTTTTCGATTCATAGGCTAGCCGCTGCTATTGCAATTGTAGACTATAGTCGAGTTGCGGTAGGTTGCTAATGGTCAGTATTTACCATGCGAGGGTATTTCGAGCTTCTCTTCATCAGAGTAAGCGACCTTTGATTCGTAGGTTGGGGCTGGCCTGGGTATCCGATCTTTTTCTTACACTAATGTGGCACTTACGATATTCTTTGATGGATCAACTTCGGCAACAAAATCAGCATTTCACAATTTGTTTACACCAGGTTTGAATTTGATAGAAACTTGGATTTTTCTGTGTCCTACACTAGTTGCTCTGTATCATATTACGATAGGCAACGCCGCTATTTGGAGGGAGGCATAGTATGCTGTTCAAGTCGCTGCGCTGGGACTGGCCAAATAGTCACTCAAATTGCGCACGTTATCAAAGCGCCAACTCCTCCGGCCGTTTAACGCAATGTTACACGCCTTAATACTATGTTCAAAAATTCTGCAAGCACGCGTGATATGTTACAGGCCTTTCTTCGGGCAGAGTTAGATTCGCCCACTGAAGCGCCACGCTTGCGTAACACACTTAAAGAACTCGGCCTTGATGACAGCTTTATTGTAAATGATACCGTCGGTACTGACGGCTTGCTTCAGCTCTTTGAACGGTATCGTGGTAAAGAAAACGTGTTCGATGGGCTCGAAATAAACCAGCTCGATTGGCGATGGCATGACCTTCAGCTTGCCGAACTCGAATCGAAAACTTTCACCTGCAGGAACAATTTTGAGAATCGGTACGGCACCAGAAGCGTAAGCGAAGTAGCTAAAATCTGGGAAAAAGCATCAAAACCAAATGGCGTAAAGACAAGACTCCTCGAAGGTCAGGATCTGCAACCGCCCATTCTTGTTGGAACCGAGGAAATGAGTAGACTAGTAATTCTGGAGGGTCACAATCGTCTCATTTCCTACCTGAGGTGTGCTGCGGTGGTCAGATTTCCTATTCGCTCTTTGGTCGGAATAGGGAAGGATATAGACAAATGGAATCAGTGGTAGGGAGCGGCGTATTACATGAAATTGAAGCCGAAGGTAGCATCTAGTCACAATGCGGCTAGACAAAAATCCAACTGAATATTTCAATGCGTTGTCTGAAGGATTGGCCGACGATGGCGATACGATACGATGATAAGGCTATCTAGACACAGACCCAAAAACCTACAATTAAATTCATCAGCAAGAGTCGATTGGATTAATGTTTTATTTTAAGTTAACAGTTGGTTTTGTTCTGGCCGTAGTTGCCTGGATAGGCATAGTGTTCTTTAGTGCGTTCTATGGTTTTTGGATGCAGCCTGTGGTTTCGCCGGGAAACTCCGTTCAATTCTTTGAATACGCGAGCAATCGTCTGGAGATGGAAAATCCAGGAAACTCCACGTTAACGCTAATTGAAAATGGCCAGATCACTCACCAATATTTTTCCGCCAGCCTCGATGAAGTGAATAGTGAAACGATATTTTCGACCGCGTCGATGAGTAAGTGGATCACGGCTCTCGGCGTCATGAAGTTAGTTGAAGCGGGTCGGCTAGATTTGGATGCACCGGTATCCGAATATTTGACTCGCTGGGAACTTCCTCCGAGTGAGTTTGATAATAATCAAGTTACGGTTCGTAGATTGCTCAGTCATACCGCAGGATTCTCCGACGGTCTCGGTTTCGGTGACTACGCTGTCGATGAAGAACTACCGGATTTAGAGGTATCATTATCCAATCCTCGTGCATCTTCCGCTAGAGATGTCAGCATTGTCGTGTCTAATACGCCAGGTTCGGAATGGAGATACTCAGGTGGTAGCTATCTGCTGCTTGAATTGGTGGTTGAGGAAGTCACGGGGCAGCCCTTTGCGGATTACATGCAAGAAGCCATTTTTAATCCGCTCGAGATGAGTCGCACGGGTTATGAATTTATTGGCAGTTACGATAATAACGCAGGCTCAATTAGTCGTAACGGAGAAAGGAGTCCGACTTTTAAGTATGCATCCAAAGCGGCGACGGCGTTTGTCACATCCACTGCTGATTTGTCGAAGCTAGTACTGTCTCAGATCCCATCGTCCCAATACGAAAGCATTCTTAGTGACGACACAATCAGAAATATGCGTGAACCCCATGGGAGGACTTCAGGGTTTGATATCTGGGGTCTGGGAACAATCCTGTATTCGCCCACAGAAAGTGGTGATTTCGTTTTTGGCCATGATGGGGCAAATGACCCAGCTATTAATACCACTGCGCGAATTAACCCAGAATCCGGTGATGCAATAATAGTACTCGTAACGGGCCACCCATCGTTGGCAACCAATATTGGGTCACAATGGGTATTGTGGGAAACAGGCTATCCGGATGTACTTGATTCAGATACCGTTATGGCGAGCATGTACTTGCCGATCGTGATTGGAATCATCCTCATACTGCTTCTTTCATTGTATTTTGGATATAGGCACACTTCTAAGTCACGTGCGACTTAACCTAAACAATGACCGACAATATACTAATAGCAGTAATCGTCGGATGTGAAATTGCATTCTGGCTATTCCTTTTATCGGGCCTTTTGGTTCGATATCTGTTTGACCTAAAAAGGCTGAGTTCAGCACTTCTGATTTGCGTTCCGTTAGTTGATGTTGTTCTTCTGGCAGCAACAACCATCGATCTAAGTCGTGGTGCCGTTGCAACATATGCTCATGGTCTTGCTGCTGCGTATATCGGCTTTTCAGTCGCTTTTGGCAGCGTCACGATCGGCTGGGTAGATGCCTGGTTTGCTTACAAGTATGCAGGGGCAAAGCGGCCCGCTAGCGCGCCAACACACGGATGGAAATTGATCCGTTCTGAAATTTTCTGGTGGCTAAGATGTGTCTTAGCTGTTGCCGTCACCCAAACGCTTGTTTACGCGGCGATCTTTTTTGTCGACGACCCGCACAGAACAGAGCAGCTTAATCTCTGGCTAAAAATACCGCTGTTCACGGTTGTGCTTTGGTTTATATTTGGACCACTCTGGGTGATACTATTTCATCGAACAGCGCCGAAGGAAATATGAGACGGGAAATTGTCTATCTAGGTATCGGGTTCAGTAGCTGGCTCATCGCAACGTGTTTGGCTTTCAGTATTGAGGCTGACTCTCTAATGGTGGGATTTCTATTTTTGGGTTTAGTGCTCGCTGGCTTGTTACCTCTGACCAGAGATCCATTTAATAAGACCCAGGCTTGGTCTGATCGAACAAGGCTTGAGAAACTACAGCTGCTAGCAACTGTCGTAACCACTACGGGCGTTATAAATTACCTACAATTAGAAATACCTGAATTTGTAGCAGCCATAAGGCACTGGCAAATTCAGATGGGGGTTTTAATGTTCTATGTATACCGCGCTATTCGTTTCTATCAATCTTCAAGTGAACTGCATGCTAAAAGCCACAGATAGTAAATCTATTCATTTGCCGATACAGCTACATTATAAATCTATATGTCATCACCAAACTTAGCCGACTGGAATCCGGTCGCAGCAACCGAACTTCGGGAAATGTTTGGGGAGTTTGCTGACTGGTTTTTATGTGGGGGAGTATCGATCGATATTTTTGCCGGGCGACAGACTAGGCTCCATGGTGACATTGACGTTGGCGTGTATAGATCAGACATATTGAATTGCCTTCATTCATTAGCTAGAGATTGCGTATATATTTGTGATCCCCCCGGCACGGTTGTTCACTGGGATGGGGGAGGTATTGAAGATCATGTGAACGATATCTGGATTACATCTCCAGATGGGACCTACTGGATACTCCAAATCTTACTCTACACTGATCATGGTGATAACGTGATCTTCAAACGAGATCCCGCTGTTACCTGGCAAAAGTCAGCGCACACAATCGAATGCGACGGTTACCGAATTTTGAATCCAGCAATTTCATTACTATACAAAGCCAGTAGAGGTGGTTTTGAGCCGAGGGATGCGCAGGACATAGCAACGATCATAGGGTGTTACGCTAGCAGGGAAAATGTATGACAGGTAGATTGCGGTACGTTGCGTTGCCTAATAGGAGGTCAAATGTCATCACCTGAAACTAAACCGAGAATCACGCGAATCGGGTCTTATGGAGTGGTCCGCAGTAGTGGTGACATTTTGTTGTGCCATGCATTTGGTCGTTGTTTTACGGCTAGAGCATAAGAACACAGGATCATGAATTCCCAGACCAGCCGACTAGACCGGTTTGTTAGCCAGAACAGTGAGTATTCTCGTTCCGATGTACGTTTGTTGGTGGCGCAAAAACGAATTCTGATTGATGGAGAAGTCGCGCATTCGGTCCAACAGAAAGTCACAGAGTTTACCCATGTCATGTTGGATAAGTTGTGCCTGAGAAATAACAAACCCGTCTATATGATGTTGAATAAGCCGAAAGGGGTTGTCAGTGCAACTAAAGATGCTGAACATGTAACTGTACTGGATCTTGTCGAACACCCGCAAAAGGATGAGTTACATCTTGTTGGTCGCCTGGATTTTAACACTACAGGTCTAGTGCTACTAACCAACGATGGCGCCTGGTCGCGAAAGATTAGTTTGCCCGAAACCGGTCTGAAAAAAGTCTATGAGGTGACCCTGGCGAAGCCAATCACGCAGGCGCATGTTGCCGCGTTTCAAGAGGGTATCTACTTTAGTTACGAGAACATAACCACTCAGCCCGCATATTTAGAGATTCTTTCTGAGTACGTAGGGAGACTCTCACTGACCGAAGGGAAGTACCACCAGGTGAAGCGCATGTTTGGGTTTTTTCAAAATGAAGTGCTAGCGCTCCACCGGGTTTCCGTCGGGCATATGTCTCTCGATGGGCTCAAGGTGGGGCAGACAAGACTCCTTACCGTAGACGGTGAACCTGAGCTCGCTGGATAAATCATTCAAATCTTGGTTGAAAGCCTGCTTATCATCCAGCGGTCGCAAATGTATAGTGGCACCCCTGCAGTCAAAAGCTACCGCCCATTGAGATGACGTTCTCGTACCAGGTAACCCGTGAAGTTTTTAGTTAAAGCCGAAGATTCTGACCAGTACTACTACTGCGCTTCGCCAGAGGTGGTGATTACAGCAAACAATGCCTCGGAATTACGTCCAGCAATTCATCAAATCGAAACATTACAAGAAGATGGGTACTATCTGGCAGGGTGGTTAAGCTATGGAGCAGGGACCGCGCTAGACCCTCGCCAGTCCGTTGTGCCCGATGAATCCTTTCCAATGTTAACTATGTTGGCGAGTCGTGAAGTCGAGAAGATATCACTAGAAGAATACGGCGCTGGGATGCTAACCGGTTTTACCGCCCGGATAGATCAGGCTACATACGAGTCTCAATACCAGAGACTGATTGATTACATACTTGCCGGTGATCTCTATCAGGCAAACTTTAGTTTCAGGGCTGACGTCGGGCCGGTGATTGATCCCTATGCGTTATTTTGCCAATTAGAAACTGCACATCCCGTACCTTATGCAGCGTATATTGAGACCGATGATTGGCAGTTGGTGTCTCTGTCGCCGGAGCTATTTCTAAAGCGGGTCGGTCAGCTGCTCATCTCCGAGCCAATGAAGGGTACTGTCGAGAGAGGTCTCACTTTCGCTGAGGATGAACAGAATCGATTGTTTCTCGAGAGTGATGAAAAGAACTGCGCTGAGAACCTGATGATTGTGGATCTTATGCGCAATGATCTGAGCAAAATCTGTGAGATGGGCAGCGTAGAAGTTCCAGAGTTGTTTTCCGCAAGACGTTTCCCTTCATTGCATCAATTGGTGAGCCGCGTAGTCGGGCGGTTGCGAGAGCATGTGAACCTTGAAGAAATACTTCGCGCAACCTTTCCTGCGGGCTCCATCACCGGCGCGCCAAAAATTAGAGCAATGGAAGTGATCTCTGAGTTGGAATCAGAAGGTAGAAAGGCATACACCGGTAGCGTGGGCTTGTTTATGCCTGGAGGTGATTTTTATCTAAATGTGGCGATTAGAACGCTATCCTGCCAACAACAAAACAAAGGCTCGCCTGCTGAGTTAGGCGTTGGCAGCGGAGTTGTTGCTAACTCGTCTGGACCTGCTGAATGGAGCGAGTGTTTATTAAAGAGTGACTTCCTTCATTATCGTCGGCTGCATACGGAGGTTTTTGAAACCATGCTCTGGCAAGGAAGCTTTCTTTGGCTGGAAGCCCACTTGAGTCGACTTGAACAATCCAGCCACTACTTTTCGATACCTTTTGACGGGCCTGCTGTGCGACATCAACTGAGCGAGCTTGAAGCATCGTTTGAGCAAGGTGAGTACCGTGTGCGGCTTGGGATTGATATAACCGGGCAGGTAGAACTACAAAGTACAAAACTTGAACTCATCGGCTGGGGCCGGCCGCGACTCAAATTGCTGATAAGCGCAGGTTCTGTGGATTCGAAAAACAGGTATCAATACCATAAGACAGACTATAGACCCCTGTATGAACCAGGGTTTAAGGCAGCAACAGAAGCAGGTTTTGACGAGGTACTGTTCCTGAATGAAATGGGCAGTGTTGTTGAAGGTGCTATCAGCAATATCTTCATTCGGTCTGGTTCAACCTGGGTCACGCCTCCGGTTAGCTCTGGATTGCTAGCGGGCATCTGGCGACAAAATTATCTGGAATCAAATCTTGCTATAGAAGAAGTCATTACAATGGATAGACTCCTGGCCGCGGAAGAAATTCTGATGGGAAACTCACTGCGCCTGGGCGGCAAGGTAGGCGAAATCTGGTTTAATGGTGCTCTAATCTGGCAAGCAGAGGGAGAAAGCTAATGCCAAAGGTGCTTTGTCATAACATCTCAATCTATTATGAGCTGAAGGGTGAAGGCGAACTCGTATTGTTTATTAGCGGGACCGGTGGCGACCTTAGAGCAAGGCCCAACACTATGGATGGGCCGCTACCAAAATCTTTCCAGGTGCTCGCCTATGATCAGCGAGGCTTAGGTCAGAGCGATAAGCCTGAATGCGATTACACTATGGCTGACTACGCCGATGATGCGGCGGCATTGATGGATGCCTTGGCTTGGCAGCGAGCCCATGTAATTGGCGTATCTTTTGGCGGGATGGTTGCTTTGCATCTCGCCCTGCGTCATCCCGAGCGGGTAAACAAGCTGGTGCTTTGTTGTACTTCCCCCGGCGGATCTATGCCGAGTTACCCCTTTCATGAACTGCCAGCTGACATATCCCCAGAGGAGCGGATGAGAAAATTGATGGGGATTAATGACAGTCGTCGAGATTCAACCTGGCAGGCAGAAAATCCTGATCAAGTTCAGCAGATGATTCAATACACGATCGACCACGCCATTGCAGATCATCAAACGCCTGAGTTTCAAGCCGGTGCACGCCGTCAGTTGCTCGCCCGGGCGGATCATAATGTTGAATCAGCACTGGGTGAAATTACCCATGAGACACTCATTTGTGCAGGAAAGTACGACGGGATTGCCGCGGCGGACAATCAGCATGCCATGGCAGCAGCAATCACAAATTCGCAGCTGCGTTGGTACGAAGGTGGGCATCTGTTTATCATCCAAGATAAAAATGCCTGGTCGGATATTATTCAGTTCTTGGCTCGCGAATAACGCTAGAAGCATTGCAGGCGTAAGGGCTAATTTACTGAGTTCTTTTTTTGCATGATCAGTTTTGAGATTGGTAAACTGTTTTCCGAGCAAAGTGCTTGATCTAAGGCGGCCTTCGCCTGCTCCTCGTAACCGAGTTTTCGCAACGCTTCTGCCCTTGCTAGATGCAAGGGTGCGTAATTTTTCAGATCAAAATCCTGTTCGAGCTTTTCGAGAGCCTGGAGGGCGGCATCGGGTTGGTGGTTATGGGTCTTTGCTACCGCAGCGCTTATTCGAATTCCCGGTGTAGCTTTAATACGCAGTAATGACTCATACAAACTGTCAATGGCGTTCCAGTCGGTTCGTTCGAGATTTACATGTAAGGCAGCGATGGCAGCTTCGAGGTGAAATGGCGAAATCTGACTGACTGCTCTGGACTTGAGTAGAAATTCATTGCCTCGCTCGATCAGCTGATAGTCCCAGAGACCTCGATCCTGATCAACGAACAGCACCGGGTGACCTGAAGTATCCTCTCGTGCGGCAAAGCGTGACGCCTGAAAACTGAGCAGTGCACTTAGGGCATAGAATGAGCCGCTTTCGTTTTGATTCAGTCTAGGGTCCGTGGCTATTGTCACCGCGAGCCTGAGAGCTTCCCGTGCGACGTCTTGACGAATCAGTTGCTCTCCCTGGCGTGGGAAGTAACCAATGTTAAAGCTGGTGTAGATGGTTTGCGCCAGGGTGTCTATTTCGGCTGAACCCATCTGAGGTTCAGCGCTTCGATCTATATCCGGTACCTGTCCCCTTTTTAGTTTTCGTTTTGCTCGAGCCAGTCGCTGGGAAATCCGTGCTGTCGAGGAAAGCGTGAGGTTCGCAACTTCCTGGTGGGTAAGCCCTAGGACCAGATTCAACATTAGCAAATGTTGATCCAGCGCCGAAATGCCCTGCTGACAGCATAATAAAAGCAGATGGAGTTCAGGGTCTCGACGATCGGTTTCGTCAAACCTTGTGTCAAAATCCACATCGTAGGGTAGCTCGGGTTTTATTTTGCGGAGCAGGTCGATTGCACGGTTTGACGAAACCCTGTGAAGCCAGGCCCCAGGATTATCTGGGACACCGTCGAACATCCAATGCTCCAGGGCGGAGACAATTGCATCCTGAGTCGCATCCTCGATCAAAGTAAGATGCCGGCTGCCAAACCGGGCGAGGAGCTGGGCAACCAGCCGGGACCGTTGTCGCCTGACCAGGCGGTCAACAACGTCCCGATGGTCAGGTTTAGTCAACGGATTCGTCCAGTGGCCAGATTTCCAGAGAATCGTTGTGGACAAAGTGCGGATGAGATCTGGCAATTTTTACAGCGGACTCGAGGGAGTCGGTTTGAATAATCATAATGCCACCGAGAATTTCCGCGATCTCTGTGGTGGGCGCATCGAGTACTTCGATACCGGAATCTGTCTTGTTGAGTCGGCGTCCCTCGGCGGTGCTGAGCTTGTGACCGCTGACGTAAATACCTTTTTCTACCTGATCCTGCACCCAGGCCACATAGTCTTTAATAATATTAATGTAATCGTCTTCAGGGATATCGACATATCGATCGAGGGGGTGATTAAGTAAAAGGGCAAACTTGCTCATAGGGATTTCCTTTTTATTTCAAAGGGATACCTCATAAACGGGATGTTGATGAGGCTGCTAACTACTCCTTAGTGACGGTTAACCAGCAGTAAAACTGACATATCGAGTAAAAAAATTGGCTTTTTACTGGCGAATCCTGAGGTTTGACTATACTTAACGGTAAGAATACCGGGAGATTAATGGTGAAACTATCAGCTGCAACCTGCTTCGTCGTACTTGCCTTCACGAGCTTATCTGTATTTGGAGAAGAAACTCCAACCTGCCGATGGCTGCATTTGGATCAGGATACTCGAGTGTATCAATGTGCGGTATTGCCGCCAGAAATTGAAGCTGACACTGGACTGGTTGCTGAAGCCCTGCCTGATCCAACTGTACCGCTGGATGAGCAGCAGATATCCGAACCTCAAAAATTTCCTACCCTTTTGTCGAAGGTGCAAAAGCCAGTAGCACTAAAAGCCGCTGGCGGCATACCAGAATTTCTGCGGGAGTCGGTGCCGCCAGTAACCGAGACAACAAACCAAAAAGATACTGCCCAGAACAACTCATCCCAGAACATTGCAGTTGTAGCGATAGAAGCGCCAGATGCAGCCAGGGCAAAAATGCGTATTCACGGTGACGATCATTTCTATCTACTGCCGAAGTCCCAACAACTTTCTGTCGGCGTATACTCAACGGAGAAGGCTGCAAAGTTACGCCAACAAACCCTGCAAAAGATGGGCGTCCTGACCGAACTACGATTTCGGGAAAGATTACCGGTTGTTGCAGGAAGCAAACCTCAGGTGAATGAATTCAGAGCAGTAAAAGTCGTTCGCGTTGAGGAATCGCCTATTGTGCAACGACCAGGGTTGTCGCAGCCGACTAATACTGTTAGCGGTTATCTGGTTGCTACGATTGGTGATCAAAATGAATTGGTTTTACGTTTGAAGCAGCTTAACGCAACCGACTTTGTTGTTTTAAAAGCAGAGCCATATCGCGGCAGAGTTTCTCTGGGAGTTTACTCTAACTATGCCAATGCGCTTGCTCGGCAGGACTATTTTAAGAGCCTCGGCATTGATTCTGATTTGATATCAAGAAACGAATCCATGGTGGTGCGGACTACCGTACCGAAAAAAAATGCTGAGGAAATTGCGCCCTACGGCTTTGATCAAATCGCTCTGCGGCCTTTGGAAATATAACTTTATCCCTCGATAAGGTATATTTATCCACTTATACGCAGGCTGAGTGAATTCAATTCAAGATAAATAACTTCATATAAAACAATGAGATAGAACTTTATTTTTGAGGTTATACAAGTTATCCACATCAATGTTCAAATTACTCAACGATTATCCCTGAGTTATCCCCAACTTATCCCCCACAGCTTGCAAAGGTTTCACTGGTCTGGGTTGTTGCCTGTGATAAATTACTTTTCAACGGCAAGGCAAGGAAGACTGTAAGCCCCTCGGGGAATACACCAACTAAGTCTTGATCCAAACGACCTGTGCCGGGTCGGGGTCGCCAGGCAAAGGCGGCTTAAGGGCTTTCATCGCTTCTTCGGAAGCAGCGCCACCGGTTTCGGTTTGCGTGATAAAAGTCTGATTCATCGGTCGAGGCGATCGACCAGATCGATGGGGACGTATGCAAAGCGTCGATAAATAATAGCTTGAAGCTAATGGCTGGAGAGCTGCCTTAGGGCAAGGATACAGCCAGGCGATCGAACCACAGGTTCGGCGCGCTAACACCGGGGTTTCGGCCCAGATGCTAGCAAGTCAGCAGGTGGAGAGAGCGTCAGAGTCCAACGAGTCAAGACGAAAGTCTTGACCCGGCGGCTCAAACCGGCCCACCAGGGTGTGAAAGCATCACGGTTACGTCGGTAGGATGGACCGGGCAGCTATCTGCCTCACCTTCGGGTGACAAGTACTGTTTTGGCCATCATCCTCATCTGAAACCTCGCCTTGGCGGGGTTTCTTTGTTTGTGATCCTCAAAAAAAAATGGTGTAGTTGGTCTTTCCTCATTTTCAGGAGCGATCAATGGAAGTCAGCAGCATTATTGCCTGGGTAGTGATTATTGGAAGCGTGGTTTGGGCGATTGCGATCTATAACCAGTTAGTTCAGCTCAAGAATCGATTTCAGAATGGTTTTGCACAGATTGAAGTTCAGTTGAAGCGTCGCTACGATCTGATACCTAACCTGGTGGAAACCGCCAAGGCATACTTGAGTCATGAACGAGAAACCTTAGAGGCTGTAATTGAAGCGAGAAATATGGCTTCCGCCGGTTTGTCTAAGGCGGCGCGAGATCCCGGTCAAGCAGGAGCAGCTTCAGAGCTTGTTTCCGGCGAACAGGCTCTTGGCGGCGCCCTTGCGCGTTTTAATGTTGCCGTTGAGGCTTATCCCGACCTAAAGGCAGACGCCAACATGCGGCAGCTGACTGAAGAGTTAACCAGCACAGAAAACAAGGTCGCCTTTTCCCGTCAGGCATTTAATGATCAGGTGATGGCATACAACATATATCGCCAGTCGTTTCCGCAAAAAGTTGTAGCCGGTTGGTTTGGTCACACCACAGATGCAAGTTTGTTGGAATTTGCTGACAGCGCAGAGATCCAAGCGGCACCTAAAGTCGCCTTCTAGGCGTGGATTTTTTTAAATCCCAGGATGCTGCCCAGCGCAGTACTCGCTTATTGCTGCTGCTCTTTATTCTAGCAATCGCCAGTATTGTTACGCTGGCTAATCTAACGGTTTACCTGATTCTCAAATTCCAATCCCTGGGCACTTTTCAATTTGATTTAGATCTTGCGCTAAAGGTAACGGGGAGTGTGATTGCACTGGTAGCAGTGGGTAGCCTTTATCGGATCTACTCTCTGAAAGGTGGGGGGGAATCTATCGCCGCAGCACTGGGAGGCCACCTGATTGTCGACGGTGGTTCAAATCTATTTGAGCGGCGACTGATTAATGTCGTGGAAGAGATGGCCATCGCATCAGGATTGCCAGTTCCTCCGGTCTATCTGATCGATGAAGATGGTATTAATGCATTTGCTGCGGGATACGGATCAGGTGACGCCGTGATTGGGATCACAAAAGGTGCAATATTGAATCTTGATCGCGATCAGTTGCAGGGGGTCGTGGCCCACGAATTTAGCCATATTCTAAACGGCGACATGCGACTCAACATTCGCCTGGTTGGAATCCTCCATGGAATATTGATGTTGTCGATTGTAGGCCGCGTCATGCTAGAGGCAAAGCCCGGTGTTGCGAGGCGAACCTCCCAGGCGTTTCCTGTGCTGTTTCTGGGTTTAAGTTTGTTTCTGATCGGTTATCTCGGAAAATTCTTTGGAGACCTTATTAAAGCAGCGGTGAGTCGGCAGCGAGAGTTTTTAGCAGATGCCTCTGCGGTACAGTTTACTCGCAACCCCGAAGGAATTGGCAGCGCCTTAAAACGAATAGGTGGCCATGCAGCCGGCTCCAATGTGCATCACTCCGGCGCTGAAGAATTTAGCCACCTGTATTTCTCTAGTGGTTTTAGTCGCGCCTTTATCGGTATGTTGGCAACCCATCCGCCATTAGAGGAAAGAATTCAAAGGCTTGATCCAGCCTGGAGCGGCGAGTTCCTCTTCAAAATGCCTGTTACGGAAATTCCCACCGGGGCGGATGAACTGGTAGGTGTTCATGGATTTTCAGCAGCAAGTACTGGCAACTCCGCAGCAGTACAGAGCGCGCCGGAGAGCTCAGGATTTGTGAATTCCGATGCCGTGATTGCGAGTGTTGGCAACCCAGAAATTGCCCAGTTGGCTGTCGCGCGGGATCTGTTAGGGCAAATTCCCGATCTGTTGAGGACCGCAGTTCGAGAACCCTATTCTGTTCGCGCTGTTGTCTATTTGATTTTTTTGCACGAAGACGACGTTCGGAGGGAAGAGCAGCTTAGGATATTGCAGCGAGACGCAGATGTGTTTGTGCGGAGTCGATTAAAAGAACTTATGCTCAAGGTGCAGATAATACCCGCTTCAATTCGGCTTCCGCTGCTGGAGCTGGCTTTGCCGGTACTAAGGCAGTTAAGTGAGGCTGAGTATCAGCGCCTTGTCTCAAACCTGGCATCTCTGCGCCAGGCAAGCCAGCCTATTAGTCTGGGTGACTGGGCGCTTGGCTATTACTTACAACACCACCTTGGGGAAGCCTTTGGCCGAAAACATCCGATGGCACGTAGCATCGAGAGCCGGACGGTCAAAAAGGATATCGGCTACCTGTTGTCGGTGCTGGCTTACAGTGACCGCAGGGCTGATGTGTCGCCCGGGGTCGCCTTTGCTGCTGGGCAAGAATTGTTAGATTTTGAACTCGAGATTGAGCCAAAGTCAGCTATCGTAATATCAAAATTAGAGCAGGCAGTTAATGCGCTCGCAAATGTTAAGCCCCTTCAGAAACCCAGAATCCTGAAGGCTTTTATCGCGGTTATCGCCGCGGATCAAAAGGTGGAAATTGTGGAGGCAGAGCTGGTTCGTTGCTTCGCTGATGCCATTGATTGTCCGTTGCCGCCTATCAACACGAGTGGAGCTGTGGGAGCTAAAGGATTATAATTCGCTACCTTATAAACGACTCCACTATGAAATCAGTTCTATTTTCTCCATTACTTTTTGTTTTACTTTTCACCTCGCTACCTCCCGTTCAGGCGAGTTCTACCCCGCCCCCCCGTGCCGTTGATCTAATTATTGAAGGTGACTATGTAGTCACAATGAGCGCAAATGATGCCGTAATCCGAGATGGTGCCGTGGCAATACTCGCCGGTGCTATTGTTGCGATAGATAGTCGAGAGACAATTCACAATCGCTTTGCAGCAAACAAAGTAGTCAACGGCCGTGATCGTGTCCTGATGCCTGGGCTAGTGAATGGTCATAGCCATATGGCAATGACGTTATTGCGGGGTCTCGCTGATGATCTTGATTTGATGACCTGGCTGAACGACTTTATTTTTCCTGCGGAAGTGGGATTTGTTGATCGGGCCTTTGTTCGGGCGGGTACCGACCTGGCCTGTTGGGAAATGCTGGCGGGAGGCACAACAACCGTTGTTGATATGTACTATTTTCCGGACACTGTTGCCGAGTCACTGGCGCAATGCGGGATGCGAGGAATTGTTGCGGCAACGGTGATTGGTCAGGAAAGCCCGGACGCACAAACGCCAGAACTGGGACTGAAAAATGCCAATGCCTTTATCCAGCGCTGGAAGAATAAAAACCCAAGAGTGATTCCAGCTCTAGGCCCCCATGCAATCTACACCACACCACCTGAAATGTTACTCAAGGTGCGAGACGCGGCCCTGGCTGCAGACGTGCTGGTCAGCATGCATATTGCTGAATCGCAATCCGAAATTGATTTTTCAGTGAGTCAGTATCAACGCTCCACCATTTCACTGTTAGACAATATTGAGTTCTTTGCTCCCAGGCTAAAAATGATTGGAGCCCATGTTGTGTGGCCCAACGAAAATGAAATGGCGCTGCTTGCGAAGTATCACGTGGGTGCGATTCACAATCCGACATCCAATATGAAAGTGACGGCAGGTGTTTCTCCTATCGGAGACCTACGTGCAGCAGGAGTAAAGGTAGGTCTCGGTACAGATGGTGCTGCGTCCAACAACGATCTGGATATGTGGGAAGAAATGCGGCTTGCAACGTTACTGCAAAAAATCACTCACGAAGATCCGACCCTGTTGCCGGCTCGTCAGGTACTTCGCATGGCAACCATAGAGGGGGCTGAAGCAATTGGGCTTGGAGATCAGATTGGCTCGATAGAGCCTGGTAAGCGTGCGGACCTGATTCAGGTGCAGCTATCCGCTCCGCATATGTTGCCGTTGTATGACGTGACATCTCACCTGGTCTATGTGGCGGATAGCCAAGATGTTGCGACAGTTTTAGTGGACGGCGTTTTGCTGGTTGAAAACGGGAGCTTTACGACGCTAGATACTGCAGCAATAAAAAAAGCCGTCCTGCAATTTCAACAAAAAATAGGTCCGGCTATCCTTGATAGCAAAGTCAGTGATTAGATGTTGGTAGCCACCCCATTGTCTATAACGTTAATGATGGCCGAGATTTGTGGCATGATGCCGACAAGTGGTTGGAGAAAGTTTAGAGATGCCCATGAATAGCTTTAACGAGCAACACATCGCTGATTGGCGGGATCAGGGATTCACGATTATCGAAGATTTCCTTACGCCAGAAGAATATCTCCCGGTTAGAGCAGAGTACGAGAGAATATATGGGCTGCCTGGTGAATCCCGGCGCGAGGTGTTGAGCTTGAAGGAAGGCGACAGCATCGGTGAATTTCGAACGGAACAGTTCAAAAACATTGATGAGCTACCTTACAATGGCTCCGCTGAACTCAATCTGCTTTCGCTGCACCCGAAGCTTATCGAACTGGCGAAGCAGTTGCTGGATGTTGAAGATGTTCATCTTTACCAGAGCCATACCTGGGCAAAGTTTACCGGCGAGGCAGACTACGATCAGACCTTCCATTGTGACTATGGCAATCACACGCTGACCATCCCTGCGGAAGATCACCACGCTCGAAGCGTAGATTTTATTTTATATTTGACCGATGTCACCGATGCCCACGGCGCTCTTCATTATGTGACCAAGCCAGATGCTTATTCTGTGTTGCGGGAAGGCGCGGTGAATGTCCCTGATGAAAAACAACAGGATTTGTTAGCGGTGCAACGCTCGGCAGCAGGTCCGGCCGGCACCTTAGTGGCCCACGGTATTGATACCTTCCACCGTGGCACAAACCTCACGGAACCCGACGGTCACCGTTTTACGATGACGGTGGGTTACAAGGCGGCGGGTAATGACATGATTGGATATCAGGTATGGCAGCAGCGGGCTGATCGACCCTGGCAGATCATCTTCGCTAACGCATCACCCGCTCAATTAGCTTGTTTGGGTATTCCGTTACCTGGCGATGTTTATTGGACTCAACGGACTTTAAAGCTCAACCAGGCTCGTTGGCCTGATTGGGATATGAGTGAGTATTTTTCTGCGGCGTTAACTTGAAGGCGGGACAAAGATCATAGAAACGGAATTGACGCAGTGCCGAATATTCTTAACCGTGAGTCCTTCCCCTTCAAACACATGACCGAGGTGGCCGTCGCACTTTGCGCATAGAATTTCGACTCGAATCCCATCGGCATCTCGTTCTTTCCTAACAGCGCCTTCAATTTCATCGTCAAAGCTCGGCCACCCGCAGTGGGAATGGAACTTGTCTTCGGATCGGTATAATGGCGCTTCGCACTGACGACAGGCGTAGTGGCCGGTTTCAAAGAAATCATCATATTTTCCGGTGAATGGCATCTCGGTACCCTTCTGGACGATCACGCGGTGTTCTTCTGGGGTCAAGTCGTTGAGTTTTACAGCCATTTTTTCTGTCTTTGTCGCCATCAGGAATGCAATTTTGGCATAGCTGCCGGAGACTGTTAACAGCTGTTTCGCATCTAAATTTGCTCCTTTATTGCTTTTTGGCCATAAAAAATGCCAAAAGTGTGAACCACGTCATAATTTCTTCCAATAAGACGCCTATTATGGGGAGCATGAAATTCCTGACGCTAAACTTTGAAGACGTGGCGTAGGCAGGCCAAATTGGGACGGAATGACAGGATGTTTTCAAGTACGACTTACACAGCAGACAAGACGCAAATTAAGGCGGTACGGCAGCCCCAGCGACGTATTGCCCGGATCGAACTGGAGAACGGTGTAAATTTTACCGTCACACAGAGCAGTCTACCTTTGCAGATCGGTCGAGAGAAAGATTGTGATATCACGATTCCAAGTGGTCATGTATCACGGCACCATTGCCTGCTGTTTATGGAAAACGGAGTACTCCGACTAAAGGACACCAGTTCTAACGGTACTCTGGTAGGAAGTCAGAATATCAAGGGTGATACCGTGACCATTAATCAACGGACTGCCGTGATTGTTGCCGGTGATGCCAAATTGGTCATCACGCCCCTTGATGAAGTGGAAGCCGCGAAGAGTCGAAGAAAAATTGTCGAACGCAGAGAAGAGGAACGTCGAGCGGCGGAGCGACGCCAGGAAGACATTATCGTTCCCTTCGAGCAGCGCAAACAGTCTCGTCGTGATGGCGAACGGCGCAGTTTATAGCACCGCTAGGTATTGCTAAAAACACTATCGGGTGCTGGTCCTTACAAGGGAGTTTTACCAATAAAAAAGCCGCGATGATCGCGGCTTTTTTATTTATGTGGCTATCAAAAGGACCAATATTTCCAGGCCTTTTGTCGATATTTGCGTTACAGCGCTTTACAGATTGAGTAAACGTTACTCTCATTATATGGAGCAGCAAGCGCAACGTTGGTTGGGTCGGTATTGGTACCTGAGGCGCCCAGGGTAGCGCGAAGGCTGCCAGAGTTACCAAGGCCGTCATCCAACTGTAGGTCTAATGCAGCGGCAGCTTTTCCTGGTACCTGACTCATGCAGATCTTTGTGCCATTCAGACCACCACCCATTGCAGCGGTAGTAAATCCTGTCAGGCCGCCCCAGGGGTTTTTAGGTAGTGCGGCAGCAGTTCGATCTGCTGGATTGCCGGTGATATAGCCCGCCGCTCTTAGATGCTGCCAGATATTGTCGTGCTCATTGCCGCCATCCCAGGTGTCATTCAATGGCGCTAGAATTATACCGTTGTTACCGCCTGCCTGATCGACCGTCGCCCAGTCTCCGCCCCTTGCGTTCAAAGTTGCCACGGGTCCATCATCCCCGGGCAAGCGCTTGTATCTGTCCTGGTAGGACAAAAATGCAGCATTAATGGAACTGATGTCTGAACTGGCTTTTTTGATTCGCGAGTTGTCTATCAGCTCGGTTCCTTGAAGAATGGCGCCTAGTAGCAAGCCAATGATGACCAGTACTACGGCGATTTCGACTAACGTAAAACCTTTTTGTTGTTGGTAGTTGTTCAACATGTGTCGTTTTCCTTGTGATCTAAAACAGCAGTGATTCCTAGCTTTATGATAGGTTAAACAGATAAATTGCCCTTGACCAGCCTGAGTTTGTAATTGATCTGTAGATATTAGTCCAATTGTCCAGCGCGGACGAGTTGGTAGGTTAAGGTAGTCGGCGATATCCAGCGTAAATGGTCGTTAAACTCTGTCCCGGTGGCCTCGGAAAAGGTCCTATCAACAAACGTCGTATCGCCGTCGGTATTTTCTAGTTGATCCGGTGATGTTGTTGTAGTGCCGTCTTCACCGGTCGAGAACACAACAGCAACAACATTGTCCGCTAATACACCGGTGCAAGCAGATTGCTGGCAGACTCTAAAGTCAGGGACCAGGGCGAGGGTAATATTGTTTGTATAGGCGCCGGTACCCACATTGGTGACGCTGTATCGGATAGGGTTTAACCAGGGGTCTAGCAGCAAATTGTTGGTATTGACGCTGCCGTTTATGCCGAGGGTCCGGGCTGGGACAAAACCGTGATTGGTCGTACAGGCCGTGGTTGCGGTGTTTGGTGCAGATAATCCATTCGAGGCCGCTGTGGCGGGGCAGGGCAAACGCCCATTGGTGGCTGCGAAGCCCAGAAGGGCATCATGGACATCATCGATCAGAGTGTCTGCACCCCTTCTTTTACTTGCTTCTAGCTGGGTAGAGAAGGGTGTTATTAGTCCGCCAAGCAGCACACCGAGGATCACGAGGACAATTGCCATTTCGATCAAATTGAACCCGGCTGATCGCCCTGGGTGTGCTGTGAAGCTAAAACCCATTGGTGATGTCATTGTAGCTACTCGTATGATTGTTCAAGGTCCTTTGGCGAAATTGTGTTGTTGGCAAGCTATCATTTTCAGCTTCAAAGTAGTCGCCGGGGTCACTGTCGGGTCTAGTTTGAGAAGCAAGGGCTATGCCGGGTGCAAGCAGTATACCAGCGACCGGTGAGACAGAACTGCCTAATACTGTTAAGCAATTCCCCTGGGCTGCGGTACACATCCCGTAATAAAGTTGATCAATCCAGTGGTTAACCAGGTATGTTGCGGGTGTTGGCGCGGTTCCCCCGGCACACGCAGCGCCCCAGTTGTCAGGCAGGGCTGTGTTCAGGGGTGGAGCGCCGTTTTGTTGGCTGTTAACACTTGTGTAGGGGCCGCCAAAATTGGCCGCCCAGGGATACTCGTTGCAGGCTGCACGGTAGGCATTCAGCAGTTGGGTCGCGTCAATTAACACACGCCGTTCCATCAGAGCCCAATAGCGTCCAACATCGATGCCGACAATTCGATCATTTTGGGAAGCTGACGACGTGCTTTCATATTCGGCAAGATCAGCATCAGCGTTTAGCCCCTCTAAAAAATCGGTTCGAACAAGAAGTTGGCGAGACTGATTATCAACGGCCGGCCCAGGAGCAATAACAACGGCGGAAACCGTTCTAGCATCAAGCCGCAGGGTTGTGGTCACGGAGCTGTTTTTTAAGGCGGTTGCATTACCAACGTAATTTAGGTCCACCGCATACCAGAGTTTTGCGCCGGAACCGTCATCGAGTTCGGGCAGGTTTAAGGTTCGTGTAGGTAATAGTCCTAACTGCGACTGGCAATTTGCGCCATTCGGGTTTGCCAGACCGTCGCCGGTGGAATCAGGGCAGGGGAGGGTGCCGGGGATAGCTTGAGCTAAAGCATATCCAAGCAGTGCTTGCTGGGCCTCACCGAGGGAACTGGCTTTATCGTTAGTGCGAAGCTGCAAACGTTGATTAACGGATAGTTCAACCACGAGTAGCGAGGTAGCTGCTAGCAATATAAGCGTAATAAAAATCAAGATTGCGGCGCCAGAACTAAAGTGTGGAGGCTTTGCATCGAGGGGCACGGGCTTCATGGGGTCGGCTTAGAGTTCCGGTTTACGGGTAGACAAATAGCCCTCGACCACCGTGTTGTCATCCAGGGACCAAACCTGGCCGGGTTGCATAGTGGCTCGGTAACCGCCGGTTTGTAAGAGAACGCTGGATGAGTTGCGCTGGAAATATGCGTGATCAACGGGAACAGAGGAGTTTGAGAGCGTGCTAACTCCATTCACCCAGAGCACATACTGTCCGTCAGATCGTTTGACATAGCCGGAGAATTTTAGCTGTGTGGCTACGTCGGGGTCTGTGGTAAGCACTAGCTGTTCCGGGGCGAAGGGCATTCCTTCTTCCCTGGCTCGGGGTGCGGTACGGCGCAGTTCATCTAGCGCCCGGCGCTCCTGAGGGCTGGTGAAAAGCCTACCAAAATTTTCAGTGCCTTGATCAAATCCCGGATCAAATCCCTGATTTGGACTTTGCTCGGCAGCCAATGTAGGTGTTGATACAAGGAGCAGTAAGGTTATCTTGAGCCACTTCATGATGAAGCCTGCCAATCTTCAGTGACGTCAGACACCGTATACCAACGGAGATCACAACTACCCCTTAGGCGGGTTAACGCAACACCTTCATCTTCATTATCAAGCCAATTAAAAAAGCAGTTCTCGACATTGAATAGACCGGGCGCGTTATCCTGTAATCCCTGAAGGATTTTGTATAGGTCACCTTCGTGGCTTAGTTGCATTGTAATTCTCATCTTGGTTGCTCGGATCGGCACATCTGGATTCCAATATGGATCAATATTTTGCTCAATCAGCTGGCTGCCTTCGAGCGTGAATTCTATGCCCGGAATGTTGTTTTCTTCGCCTAACATGCGCAGGGTTTCTAGCCATTGCAGTCGTTTGGGTGCACCTGCGTAGCCTCGCACTTGTAAGGAGCGGTACTCTTCCAGGTATTCCTGCAGGATGTAGCTAGAGGTTTCGGCATCGTCACTAGCAAAATATTGGGTATCGAGGTTTGCCCTGGCATTAATAAGTTGATCGCTTTCGTCCAGGTAATACACCAGCGACAAGGCAAGCAACAATACTGAGCCGGCTAACTGCGCCAGTGTCAAAATGTGATCACGCCAGACGATTTGGTCAATGAGTTCACGCATTGGTCGGTGACTCCAGAACAACGAGTATTTCGAACTTATCATCGTCCGGAGCAGAACTTGATTCTTCCTGGCCTACTTGACCCGTAAATCGAGCGGAGTCCCTGACGTCAACTGCGGTTTCAATCAACAAAACCAATTCTACGCCGGGAACCTTCTCTAGCTCTGCGACAAAATCCTGCATGGTGTCGATGGTCGATCGATAGGAGAAACCCTCGGTATTGATACGGCCATAAAGTGAAAAGGTCGCCTGTAGTTTGGGTGCTGATTCTGACTGCATATCTTCTGAATACTCTTGCATGAGTCGTTCCTGCAGATACGGGTCACCATCCTCAGCAAGCATCACTTTGTGGCCGATAATAAGCTGGGCGAGTTGGGTGCTGGGGTACTTTTTCCAGCCCAGATCCGTTAGGCGTATGTTGGAAAACTCTGGCCGACCAAAAACACTGCCAAGGGCGGCGAAGGAGTGGTGAGGCGTTTGGTCGACATCAGCTTCGAGTTGGTGGATCACGTCCACAGCAACCTTAATGTTTGCTGCGGACTCCAGTTCGTTAGAAATGGCTCTATACTTTTCGTCGTAGTCCGTTCTCAAGACACTGGTTTCTAAGTGCAAAATTTCCTGCTGTTGATCCAGCTTAAGGCTGTTAAGGGCAAGAATGACCGCTGCTGTAATACAGATCAGGCTGCCGATTTCCGTTACCTGGGTAATAAACCGATCAACAAGATATTCGTAGTAGGTTGATTTCTGCTCTTCGGTGCCATAGTGATCGTAGATTGGATTGGTACGGGTGCATAGGTAGGCAAACAACGCAGCGGCGCCGTGGTTCTCGCAGCCTTGAATGGAAAAATTATCAAATAGTCGCTCGAGACTAAAGAAGGTGTAGTGCACCTGGGGTGTATTGCTTGCGAGGGCTCGCGCGTCCTCAAGCTGATCCTGCTCAAGGATACAGTAGACGTTTAGGTAGTCGCCGCTTTCCATAATTCGTTGGTTTAGCAGGAAGTTATAAATCTCAATCGTGCCACGCTCAAGGTTGGCAATAACACCTTCAAAGTCGTCTTTGTCCCACATGTCCTTATCAAACTTGGCCTGACGTGACAGTAGCAGCTTGCCATCACGAAAGTAGCTGTTGCGCAGGGCGCTTCTGACCTGGCGGGAAACAATAAGCGAATGTTTATCTTCGCCCACGATGGGTCGAAGCAGTCGGTCCGTGAGCAGGGGGATCGACCAGATGCCAGCGAGTCTGGCATTACATTGTTCAATTCGATCTAGCCAGGGCGCTAGCAATGCCGTGTTAGTAAGTGCAGAAAGCAATACGCGATCATCTTTGCGACCCATTTTGCTTCGGTCCAAAACCTTGGCATGGACATAGCGCTCATCACGATAATGTTTGTCGATGAGCCGATTGATTAACCCCTTTCGATCAAACAAGTTCACATGGGGAATCGTTTCCCGGCGGAAATCCTCTTCGATCATATCGACTAAAAGCCTTGCCGGCATCTTGATGGATTGCTGGAGTAAGTACTCAAAGTCAGCGAACCCCGCAGTGTTCGGCAAAAAGTCCCGAGAACTAATGAGAGTTTTCTCATCCCAATCGAAGACGGTCATGCGGTAACCAGAGAAGTAAAATATACGTTCCATCAGCTAATGCCTGTCGCGGCGCTCCAAACAGGTCCTAGTACAGAAAGCATAATCCAACCGAGCAATGTGCCCATTATGACGGTCAGCACAGGACTAATGGCCGGCTCGATTGCTTCGATGGTCTCTTGTATTTCTCGATCATAAAAGTAACTAACATTGAGCAGCGACTCATCCAGATTACCGGTGGTTTCGCCTACTCGTAGCATGCGTATTACCAGGGGTGGAAACAGTTGAACCCTGACAAAACTGTCACTGATACCGCCGCCTTCACTAATGGCAAGCCTGGCCTCTTTCATTGCTTTTTCAACGTAAGCGTTATCGATTAGCGCTTCACAAATTTCCAGTGAGCGAAGTACGGTGATGCCGGAACTATATAGTAGTGCCATGTAGGTCGCGAAACGAGATAAGCGAATCTTGAGGCTCATGGGGCCAAACAACGGAATTTTGAGTTTTAATCCGTCGATAAAATAACGCAATTCAGGTCGCGTTTTTGCCGCAATTCGAAGGAATATTGTCAGCCCTAAAGGGACTGTTGCGACAACCCACCAATAGGCTGCAAAGAAATCCGAAGTCGCAATCAAGGCTTTTGTGTGTAGAGGTATTTCTCCGCCTAACTCTGACACAAAGGGGATAATTTTAGGTACTAGATAAAGAAGTAGGAAGGTTGATACAAAAAAGATAATTGTGCCGACAATAATGGGGTAGGTCATTACGCGTTTTGCGTTGGCGATTAATTCGTCGGCTTTGCGCATGGTTTCACCCATCTGCCGCAGGACTTTTGGTAGTTCTCCGGACTCCTCGCCCACCGCAATCAATGCGACAAAAACCTCATCAAAGTCGTGGGGAAATAGTTTTAGAGAATTTGAAAAGTTACTGCCGCCTTCGATGGATTCAACAACGCCCGCCAACACATCTCGAAAGTAGGTGTCGGTCACACTATCCCGGAGGTCGGTAAGACCATCCAGTAAAGGCACCCCCGAGGCAACTAGCTGCTCTAAATGGAACACCATGTTGATGAGTTCTCTGGGAGGGATGGAGCCTCTTGTGAGTTTAAATGTGCGGCGACGATAGGGCTTTAGACTAACAAGGTCGAAACCCTGGTTTTCAAGCCGAAATTCAACATCAATCTCATTCTTGGCTTGCATGACCCCAGTGTGGATTTTGCCGTAGCCATCAATTGCTTTGTAGCTATATTCTGCCATTAGCCTAGTCCAGCCGTTAGATCGACTACTCGGCTCAACTCTTCAATGGTCGTCCGGCCTTGCATGACCAGCCGCAGGCCATCTTCAGACATGGTCTTGAAATCGTTTTGCTTGGCATGTTTACGAAACTGCTGCATCGTTGCCTTGGTGGAAATCATTTCATTGAGTTCATCGTTGAGTGCTAAAACTTCCATCACAAGCGTTCTGCCACGAAATCCCACATTCGAACAGCGTTTACAACCCACCGGGCTATAGAGCTCGATGACGTCATCTACACCCAAAATAATTTGTTCAAATTCTTCTGAAATTCTCGCCTTTTTGCAGTGCTCACATAGGAGTCGTGTGAGTCGCTGACCAACAATCCCAATGATGTTGCCCGCTAGAATATCCGGCGGAACGCCAATATCTATCAAACGAGGAATGGCACCAATCGCTGAGTTAGTGTGCAGTGTCGTGAAAACCCTATGGCCGGTCATGGCTGCACGAAAAGCCATTTCGGCAGTGGGGCCATCACGCACCTCGCCGACAAGAATAATGTCCGGGTCCTGGCGCATAATGGATCTGATGCCGCCCGCAAAGTCCATCTTTGAGACTTCGTTAATAGAGGTCTGGCGAATCATGTCGATCGGATATTCAACCGGGTCCTCCAGGGTCATGATATTCACTTCTATGGTATTCAAGTAGTTCAGCATCGAGTACAGCGTGGTAGTTTTTCCGCTACCTGTCGGGCCGGTTACCAGGATGATGCCTTCTGGTCGGCTCATCAAAAGCTTCAATTGCGTCAGGGTTTCGGTCGGCAAATCAAAGGAGTCGAGGGGGACTAAGCCCTGCGACCGATCTAGTACTCGAAGCACAATATTTTCGCCGTCCATGGTAGGCAGTACGGACACCCGAAAATCTACGATTCGGCCACCGACCCTAAGGGAGATGCGGCCATCCTGGGGTGTCCTATTCTCGGCGATGTTCAGCCCGGCCATCACTTTGAGTCTGACGGATAATGCAGCCCAGTAGTCTTTGTGAAGACTCCGTATCTGCATAAGTACACCATCAATTCTGTACCGCAGACGTAAGAAGCTTGCTTCTGGCTCAAAGTGTATGTCCGATGCTTGCCGCTTAACTGCGTCAGCAAGTAGTGCATCGACTAATCGAACAATGGGCTGGCTGTATTCGTCTGCGCTGTCGTCGAAGCTGTCGTAATCTATGACGCCGGTTTCAACTTCTTTGAGAATCCCGTCAACAGACATTTCATAACCGTAGAACTGGTCTAATGCCTTACTAATATCTGACTCGGACGCCAGCACAGGCACCAGGGTAATGTCTGCAGGAATATTCGCGTTGATTCTATCGAGCACCATGACGTCGTAAATGTCCGTCATCGCCAGCATTAAACTTTTGCTAGATTCGTTGTAGTTTACCGGGACAACATTGTGTCGCTGGGCTAACTGCTTTGCGATCAACGCGACAGCGTCGGCATCTGGCACGATACTGCTTAGGTCAATACTGCCGCGGCCAAGGGTTTCACCTAACACTTCCCGCATGTCGCTATCGGAAATGAAACCCAGATCAATAAGCGCCTGGCCAATCATTTTGCCAGTTTTCTTTTGTTCGATCAGCGCGATAGTCACCTGGTCTCCGCTGATAAGACCCATTTCTACAAGTCGATCGCCCAATCGCATACGAGGTTGCTCTGAAGCATTACTCATTGAGCTAACTCCTGTAGACGTTGCTCAATCGCTTTTGGATCGAAATTTGTTGGTCTGAATTTTGACAGGTTCAATGCGCGCTCATAATAGACCCTGGCAAGGGGTGGTTGGCGAAGGTGGTCTAACGAGACCGCAAGGTTGAATGCATAGTCAGGATTGTCATTGTCAAAACTGTAAGCGTCATAGAATGCACTCTGAGCCTGTTGCCAACGCCCTTCCGCAGCGAACCCCACGCCTTTTAAGAAATGTAGTTGCGGAGAATCTGGGTTGTTTTCGAGAAGGGTGGCAACTTCACGTTGTACCGCTGCTCGACTTTTGCCGTCATTCATCAAACCCAGCATCCCCGCCCGGGCAAAACTATCGCTTGGGTCAGCGTTCAATCTGCGTTGATAGTAAACCGTCGCATCGTCATATCGTCCTTGTGCGGTTGCTGTCGAGGCTGCCCCGAGTAAGGCATCTCGTTGATTGGGATTTATTGCCAGCGCTTGGCCATAAAGCCTTGCTGCGGCGGGCAAGTTCTTTTGTTGCAGGGCTGAGTAAGCATCCTTTAGTACCGGACCCAATTTATCCGATGAGGTTTGATGATGAATAATGACTCGTTCTGACATATTAGTAGATTGGCGGCCCCGTTCCTCGGATGAAATTAATGGGCGTGAGTACTCAGAAGCAGAGGGCGGTGGGTCAACGCGACTCGCAACGAGTGCCTCTGTTTTTGCTACCAGCGGACCTGTTGCCGCGGCGATAGAATCCATCAGCCTTTGTTGTGGAGGTGTCTCCGGCGGTACGGGGTCCTTTGAAAGATTGCCCTGCAATTCCAGGTTATCGGTATTGTCCGAGGAATCACTATCACTTTGTGAGATGGCCGCTTCTAGACCTTCCTCTAGCTCTAACTGAGTTGCTTCAATGATTCCTGCAATATCTACTTCAGACTCAATGAATTGGGGCTGTTTTAGTTCAGCTATGCTGCTGTTGGCAAGCAGATAGAAGTAGTAAGACAGAATGCCGCCAATTGCTGTCATGATGAGCATCGCATAGAGAAACACAGCTCTTCGCTTTGATCGCCTGGCAACCGCTTTGCCGCTGGCAATCAGTTGATCAAGAGCCTGACGACTTTGTTTAGCTTGTTGTTGTGACGCTTCTGATGCGCGTCGGGATTCTCCCTCTGCTAGTTGGCGAGCGTTTTCAGCTTCCTGCTGTTGTAGCAAGGCTGCCTGTTGTGCTTTAGCTTCTTTAAGTGCCTGATCGGTATCTTCTAGTTCAAGCGGTGCTGACGGGGTTATAGATTTTGATTCGAAATCAAAGTTGCCGACTTCTAGTTCTTCCTCATCTTCGAAGTCCAGATCTTCAAGTTCGTTCCATGCATCTGTGGTGTCGGGTTCTTCGGTTACTGGGGTGACTTCGTCTTCCTGGTCAAACGTATCTTTAAATTTTTCGTTCGCGAGGACAGCGCTGTTATCTGGAGCTTCATCTAAATCTGGATCCGAATAATCCGTTGCGACAGATTTGTTGGTTTGTTCCTCTATTTCATTTTCCAGGTTGTCAGCCAGAATTTCTGATTCTTCAGCTGCCATCGAGGCGCGACTTTCCATTACTTCTCGAATAGCAGAGTCAGCATTTGTCGAGGATGAAATTTCTGTAGTCTCCGCCGCTTTCGGGGCTGGAGTAGCTTCTACAATAGGTGGTGTTGGCCTCGGTGTAGCCCCAGGTGTCGCATCTACCCGGTTTTGCTTTTCTAATGCTGCCTTCTTTAAGGCTTCAAGCAATAGGCTCATTGAACCATCTCACGGGTGACAGCCGGGGGAACAACTGAAGCTCTGCTTAGCGAGGTGGTTCTTTCGATAACCGTTGGTTTGAGAAATATGACCAGTTCGGTTTTATTGGTGACGTTATTGTCGTACTGAAATGCCTTGCCGATTCCCGGTATGCGACTCAACATTGGCACGCCGCGGTTGTTGAGTTTTACCTCGTCTTGCATCAGGCCACCAATCACCGCGATATCGCCGCTATCCACCCTTAGAATCGATTCAACCTCCCGGACCTGGATAACGGGAATCTGACTGACAACACTTGCTGCGGACAACGCTGGATTGGGGTCCTGAGCAAAACTAATGACCCGAGAAATAGTCGGTCGAACATTCAAGGTCACGGAGTTATTCGCATCGATAAAAGGCGTAACGCTCATGACAAATCCAACGGGTACAGTATTGACCTCGGTTTCAAAGGTGGTAAGTGTGCTGCCCGCCAGACCAGTGCCTGTATCAATGTTTACCTCGACGGTAAAGTAGATGAGGTTATCAACAACCTTGAGGAGCGCTGTTTGATTATTCATGGCCATGACTTTGGGGCTGGACATAACGCTGACGTCGCCGAAGGTTTCAAGTGCTCTTAGGGTTGCCCGCAGCTCATTGCCACCGCCAATATTGAGATCCGTTAAAGAAAGATTAAAGGTAGGCGGTAGTGCTAGCCCAGTGTCAATGAGAGTCTGCCCAACCTCAACGTTGCTAGTTTCCGGGAGATTTGTCATCAAAGACCAGTCAATGCCAGCCTGAAATGAGTCACTTAAGTTGACCTCGGCGATGGTTGCCTCAATCAAAACCTGACGCTGTGTGCTGAGTTGAACTCGATCTAAAAATTTCGCAATGTCCGCATGTTCTCGTTCTGTTGCTCTAACGGCCATGGTGCCAGATTCATTGTTCATGATGATATCTGGATTACTCGTGTCGCCCGGTTCGTCCCCCACGCTACGATTGAGAATCTTTGAGATATTGCTTTCAAGGGTTTGCCAAAAAGCGTTTTCGGATACATTTCGAACCACCGTGTCGGAGCTGTTTCCTGCATCCGCTGAGCTAGCGCCGGAATCACCCGCGCCCTGGCCGGTTGAGCTGATCTGCGTCGACACTGCAACACTGCCAACACTGGTTCGGGAAATATTGAGGTAGTCAACGGCATAGCTTCGGAGAAAAGGCAGATCCCGACGCACACGAAGCACATTGTTATTGATCTCAAAGCGAATGTCCGCAACCTCGGCGATCCTGCTTAGGATGGCTGTTAGGGGCTGCTCAATTGCATTCAAGCTGATTGTGCTATTGATATCCGCATCAAGATCGAGATTTAGCTGGGAGTCTCGAGCGAGAGAAAACAATAGCTCGCTTACGGGAACATCGTAGACCACTACCGTATGGGTTGACTCTTCTTTGAGTTGGCCGGGTTCAGGCAGGGATGCTGTGACAGCAACATGAGCAGGTATATGACCAACTGGCGGAACTGCGTCTGCATCGGTTTGCGGAGCAGCGTCCTGCATAGGTGCCGTCACCAAATGATCTGCAGCTGGAGAGATTTCCGTCTTCGGACTCAAGCAAGCATTAAGCGTCAGAACAAAAAAGGTGACCGTAATAAATCTAACGGCTGATCTCATATGCATTTCCTAAAGGCTGATAAGCCGGGATGTTTGTGGTGTTGGTGAGATTTACGTTAGCGACCAATAAGATCACCGCAATTGACTCTGACCAGGGCCAGCGACGTCGTCTTGGTTCATACTGGCTGTCTTCTGCTGCAAACTTGATGTCTTCACTGGTGAGATCATAACTGCCGCGCGCGTAGGCGGTTAGTAATGCTTTATCAGCAAGAATATTAATTCGTCGAATGAGTCCATGAGAATATTTGTCAATCGCCTCGGCAACCTTGAGGGAAAATAGATCTGGACCTGTGTAGCCCGAGGCTCGAATTCTGAAATTTAAGTAGGCATGGGTATCTGCCAGATGAAGAGGCGCGAGATATAGACTGTGGGTAACACGTTCTCTCAACTGACGAATCTTCCGAGCCGCTAGATTTTCGTCCAACTCAGGTTGGCCAAACAAAACAATCTGTAGCAACTTGTGTTCATCGGTTTCGAGATTGCTGAGTAGCCGCAATTCCTCAAGGGTTTCGAGGGGCATTTCCTGGGCTTCTTCGACCAGTACTACAACTCGGCGGTTATCAGCATAGCGGGCGAGTAATGTGGTTTGGAGTTGTCGCATGACTAACAGCTTGTCTGGATACGGGCCTATCTCAAGACCGAGTTCCCGGGCGACTTCCTGTAGGATCTGATCGGGGGACAGGCTTGGATGGGCAAGATATACCCAATCGATATTGCTATTAAATTTTGTTGGTAGCATTCGGCAAAGCATGGTTTTGCCTGTGCCCACTTCCCCAACAACTTTTATAATGCCTTCACCATTGCCGATTGCATATATCAGCGCATTAAGAGTCGGGCCGCGATCGCTGCCTTCAAAAAACACATGGGTATCGGGTGTGATCCGAAATGGTGGTTTGGATAAACCAAAGTACTCAAGGTACATCTTGTGATTCTCCAGTCGACAACCCGCAGGGCGCACCCCGCGTGAGATTCACTCTAGTGTAAGGGAGACGGGGGGCAATTGCATCTGCATTAAAAGCTTGCAAGCTTTTGTAAGACAAAGAAATTTGTCGTTTGTAAGTAGCTTGTAAGTAGATTGGAATAAAATTCCTTCAAATGGACTAAATTCGATCTGAGATTTGCGTGCAACTGCACAATCTGGTTAAAATTTGTCATCCTCACTTTGAAGCAGTTGAGCGCAATGACTCAGGAAAGAAGAGCAAGCAGTGATCGTCGCGAAAATGATCGTCGTCAGTTAAATCGACGGGGTGAGGGTGGCTGGCGATTACGCCCAGAAGGTCGGCGTAGTTCTGATCGGCGCGGTGAAAGTCGTCGAGCTGCGGGTTAGACCCCTTTTCTGAGGTCATTCACCAGGTGTTTCTTTGAGTCCTTCTCCAGGCTCCTTTTTAAGTTCAGATTTAAGTTCAGATTTAAGTTCAGATTTAAGTACTGATCGATATATCAAATAGCCTATTATTCCGGCGGCGCTCGCCGCGAGATAAGCAAATCCATAGCGCCCCGTTTCTGCATAGATGACCCCCAGTAGCAAAGGACCCGTAGCAATACCGAAGGTGGTCATCATATTAGACAAGCCGTAAATCCGCCCGTAATGCTGCTGTCCGAAGGTTGACGCGATGAGTAGCGGTTGCAGCATGAGTAGATTGCCAACAGAAATCCCAAACAACCCCAGCCCGATAACAAATGCCCAGATTGATGTGACCTGGCTTAAGGCAAAGAGTGACGCGGACTGTAGCAGCATCATACCTATGGCAAAATGTGGAGCGTGGAATCGATCCAACAATATCCCCCCCGCAAGTCGACCGATTATGCTGGCGATAGGAATGACACCTAGAGCAAGGGCAGCGGTTTGTCCTGTCAGGTGCTCCCCAACAAGCCCGTACTGGTGTGCCAGAGCGCCTACTTGAGCCATCATGAGAAATACGTAGGCGATTGAGATTCCCCAAAAATAGTGGCTTTGAATAGCATCACGAAAGAGAACGCCAGTCGCAACCTGGACGTCGCCGGTCAATTTTGCACCATCTATCTGAAGTCCTATTTCCGAAGGTCGAGACTTTAAGAACAGCCAGGAAAGGGGGACTACGCCAAAAAAGTATGCCAGGGCAAAAATTGTCACTGAGTAGTCGATGCCTTTCTCGGCGATCAGTAGTGCGCTTGCGGGAGTAACGATAATACCACCCACAGAAAGTCCCGTTGATGCGATGGAGAGCGCCAACGCTCTCTTCTCGGCGAACCATCTGGTGACAAGAGTAGTGGCGGAGAGCAGCCCCGATGCGGCGAAGCCAACGCCAAAAAAGCTGTAGGCCAGCATTACTTGCCAATCGCTGGTGACAAATCTAATCGAGAACAAAGCCAGGGTGGCAATGAGCGCACCGCCACAGACGATGTATCTGACGTCGTAACGGTCGAGTAGTGCCGCGATCCACAGGCCGACTACGCCGCTTGCAAGAAAGAATAATGAAACTGCCGAAGAGGCCAGTTCTACGGAAAGTCCCTTTTCGTTAACCAGAGCCTGGAGCGTGACCGCGTGATTATAAAACCCTAGACCCGAACAGAAGGTAAGGGTAATAAATAAGGTGATGACAATCTTCCAGCCGTAGTACACGAAGCCTCTAACCCTTAACTAAAGTAGTGCGGTAATTTGGCAGCTACCCTAACATAGAAGCACCGTACTTCAGGTTCCGAAACCGCCGGTTTTTTCGAAGGCAATTTTGAAGGCACGGCGCTCCTGTAAGCGTTCAAGATAAGGTATAAGTCTTGAGTCGGGGTCGATCAATCCCAGCATATTGGCGGCGATCAGCGTGAATCCCATCATGATGTCCGCGGCTGTAAATCGCTCGGCGACAAGCCATGTGCGTTCAGCCATGTGTTGATCTAGCAGACTAAGGCCGGTTTTGGCTCGCTGTCTTGAGTCTTCAATCAACTCCGGATGATCGCGACTGTCGTCGCGATAAATACTTAACCAGATGACAATCCCCAGGGGTGAGAAGGCCGTTGCGTCCGCGAAATGCATCCATTGTAAAACCTGGCCTTTCTCCGGGGTGCCCGGGAGGGGCATGAGCTCTGGATTGGGATGCTTCTCGAGTAAATATTCTAAAATTGCGCCGGATTCGAACAGAATAAGCCCATCGTCATCAATTGTGGGAAATTTTCCAGTGGGGGTATTCTGGATAAAAAATTTGGTGGCCGTTGGCACAAACACGGATTGGATGAGCTCGTAGTCCTGGTCCAATTCTTCCAGTAGCCAGGCGACTCGGATGCTGCGGGTTCGTGGTGCTGAGTAAAGTTTAAGCATATCGGGCTGGTCCGAAAAAGATCACATCATAGCGACGGGTGAATCCTCGTCCATTATGTCTAAGGTAATGGTAGTAGCACTTGGGTTCGGATGTGAGGTAAGTTGCTCTATGACTTTTACCTTCTATTGGGACATTCTGCCGTTGCTCTTCGGCAGTTTTTTGAATTTTTGGCTTGGGGCATATGCTCTGACCAAAGGTACAGAATCTACCGCCCGTACATTTGGTTGGATGAGTCTAGCGTTAGGCTTCTGGTGTCTTTGTTACTCCCTTTCTTTTATGTCCTCGTCCCTCACGGACAAGATTTTCTGGACCAGCGTAAAGTATATCGGCGCGACGGTCGGTCCTGCACTTTGGGTTGTGTTAGCGCTCCAGCTAACACGTCAATCTCGATGGTTAAGCTGGCCCATTCGGATTTTAATAGGCTGTTGGGTGATAGCCATACTATTCATTGTTTCGACAAATTCATTGCATCAAGAATTCTGGCAAGAGTTTGTTATTTTTCCAGGGGTACTTGAGGCGAAAACGACCCATGGCGTCTTATTCCGAGTTTATAGCCTGCCAATGTACGTCATAATTTTGGTCAGTAGCGTGATGTATATAGATTTTTATCGCCGTGCACCGGACCATTTTCAAAAACGAGCGATGCTGTTTATTATGGCTGGGCTGATTCCGGTTGCCGCAGATTTGCTCCAGCAATCGGGTTACAAGCTGCTCACTCAGGTTGATCAGGTCCCCTTAAGTCTTCTGATATCTTCGATGATTTTTGGCCTCGCGATTTTTCGTTATCGGGCGCTGGAAATTTTACCGATTGCCCGGGACATCGTGGTGCAGAACATTTACGCCGGGATTGTCGTAACTGACGTGAATGGCAATGTGTTGGAAATCAACCCCTTTGCGCTGGCGCTCACCAACCACCCGGAACCTCTGGGTGCCAAAATTGGTGATGTTTATCCAGGACTCGATACCGTTGAAATTGTGGATGGTCTTGAGCAGGAAATTGAAATTAAAACGGACAAAGGTGAGCGCTGTCTGTTTCTTAAGGTGTCAGCGGTTGTTGAGGACGAAATTATTGGTTACGTTCTAGTAGGCCTGGATATCACCGACAGAAAGCTGGCTGAACGTGAGTTAGAACTTCGCGCCACTACAGATCCGTTAACTGGTGCTTACAATCGTCGGGCCTTTTTTGAAAAAGTAGAGTTAGAGAAAACCCGTGCGAAAAGGCAGAAAGAACAACTGGCAGTGCTAATGGTTGACGTAGACCATTTCAAGAAAATTAATGATTCCCAGGGGCATGATGCTGGCGATAAGGTTTTGATCGAGCTAGTCACGCGGATTAAAAAAACCTTAAGAGAGACTGACTTGTTTGCACGATACGGTGGGGAAGAATTTATTTGTCTGGTGGCTGGAGACAAAGCTGGCATTATGCAAAGTGCCGAGCGGTTGCGCCTTGTATTTGACGGTAAACCGATTCAGGCTGGGGAAGATGAAATTACAATTACTGTGAGTATTGGTGTGGCTTTAATGGAAGACTTTGAAGAATCAATTGAGTTGGTTATTGCCCGCGCAGACGGTGCGCTCTACCACAGTAAAACCTCCGGGCGTAATCGTGTCAGCCTAGCCTAGATAGAATGTCTCAAGTTGAATGTTCTACTGAAACTATCTATATGAGACTTTTTGTATGAGGCTTTTTACGTGAGAGAAGGCTTCATCATAATACTTGTGTCGCTGCTGTTGGGTGCAACGCTGTATGGTGATGATTCACCTGCCGAGCCGACATTACCCCGCGCGATGGCCTGGAGTGCCTACAATTTAGGTACCACCGGATACAATCAAGCGGTAGGAATCTCCAAGATGCTAAAGGACCGGCACAGAGTTACGCTGCGGGTCATTCCGGGAAAGAACGATGTGTCTCGGCTGTTACCCCTAATGGTGAATCGGGTACAGTTTTCTGCGAACGGCGTAGCAACCTATTTTGCCCAGGAAGGTGCATTCCAGTTTGCGAGTCAACGTTGGGGGCCGGTACCCATCCGTTTGGTTATGATGTCCGTGGGGTTTTCTAATCAAGCAATTGCAGTGACTCGTGAGTCTGGTATTAAGACAGTTGCAGATTTGCGTGGTAAGCGGGTGCCATTTGTGCGTGGCGCGCCTTCGCTAAATGTGTCGACCGAGGCGCAACTCGCCTGTGGCGGGCTCGGCTGGGATGATGTGATTCGCGTGGATTTTCCAGGCTATGGGGCCATGTGGAATGGCATAGTAGATGGTCAAATAGATGTGGCCTATGCGACCACGGTGTCGGGCCCTACCCGCAAGTTAGAAGCCTCTCCCCGAGGCATCCGGTGGCTGCCAATTCCCCACGATGATCAGCAATGTTGGGATCAATTGCTTAAAGTTGGACCCTATTTCACCCAACATATTGCGACCCGGGGCGCGGGTATTAGTGATGCGCAGCCCCATGAGGGGGCAACCTATCCTTACCCCATGTTGGTCACTTTAGCGTCCCAGGACCCAGAGCTTGTCAAAAATTTGGCTGCCGCGATTCATTTTGGCTTTGAGGATTTTCAAAGCACTGACCCCGGAGCAGTAGGTTGGGCTCTCGAGCGCCAACAATTTGATTGGGTGGTGCCCTTTCATGAAGGAGCGATTGCGCATTTCAGATCCCTCGGAGTCTGGGGTGCGGAGCAGGATGCCCACAACAACAGGTTGCTCGAACGGCAACTAGTATTACAAAAAGCGTGGCAGGCGATGTTGACCCTGGGGATTGAAGACGATACTGAGTTTCGTCAAACCTGGATGAAAGTGCGTGGCATTAGGTTACGCGAAAATGGCTTTGATCCAATATGGGAGTAGTCCCCTGGTGAACTACCCAAAAACCCGTGGCACAGAAGGCTGGTTAGGCATAGGCCTGCTTGGGGTAGCGATAATTGCGTCGTTTTTAAGCGTAGATCAATTACGCTTGGCCGGCGCACCATTGCTGGCTGAGTGGTTTAGTTTAGAAACGCACTTTTACTATGGGCTGATTGGCATGCTGCTGCCCTTTGCTTTTCTCCTTTATCCATTCATGGCCAGTAGGGCAAAGCTATTCCTACCCTTAGATATTTTGTTGTCTGCTCTGGGAAGCTTTGCTGCGTTCTGGTTGTTTAATCACGCGGAACCCATTTTAGATGAAGGCTGGGAGTTTGTGGCGCCTGATCAAGCGATCATTATGAGTTTGATACTCTGGGTGTTGGTGCTTGAAGCTGTGCGCCGTGTTGCTGGACTAACACTATTTAGCCTGGTGTTAGTGTTCTCCTTCTACCCACTTTTTGCAGATCACATGCCAGAGATGATATCTGGCATGGCCATCGGTTTGCGAGAAACCGCTGCCTACCACGCTATGAGCATCGAGAGCTTACTTGGATTACCTTTTCGCGCCTTTGCAAATCTGGTAATTGGGTTTCTTGTTTTTGGGGTTGCGCTTCAACACACGGGTGGGGGACAGTTTTTTATTAATTTTGCCTTTGCGATATTTGGCAAGGTGCGAGGGGGGCCCGCAAAGGTTGCCATCATCTCTAGCGGATTAATGGGGAGTATGAGTGGCAGTGTCATTACCAACGTACTGACGACCGGGCAGCTGACCATACCCGCCATGATCAAAAGTGGGTTTTCTCGAAAGGTGGCGGCGGGTGTTGAAGCTTGTGCTTCCACGGGAGGTGTCCTACTACCACCGGTGATGGGGTCAACCGCGTTTGTCATGGCGACCTTTTTGGGTGTGCCCTATATTGAGGTGGCGGTTGCCGCTTCTATTCCAGCGGCCCTGTATTTTCTTGCGCTATTTCTTCAATTGGATGCCTACGCGGCCCGGGAGGAACTCGGCGGTGTGCCGGACGAAGAAATACCTGGGCTGATTGAAACGTTAAAGCAAGGCTGGTATTACGTCGGAGCGTTGGTGTTACTTGTCTGGCTGCTGCTGGTGTTACAACGAGAGGCGTTAGCGCCCTGGGCCGCAACGGCTGCGTTGCTGGCGATTAATCAATTTTCTCAGCAGCATCGATTTAATCTGCTTAGACTCAGGCAGTTTTTAGTTGCGGTTGGAACTTTGCTGGTCGAGTTGCTCGTCATTCTCTGTGGCGTGGGGCTAATTGTTGGGGCGTTATCGGTTACCGGGCTTTCAGGAACCTTGATTAATGAGTTGCTGTTTGTTGCCGGCGGCTCAATTGGCATTCTGCTATTTATGGGGGCTCTGACCAGCTTTGTACTTGGCATTGGGATGACGGTCACGGCGGCGTACATATTCCTTGCCATCGTCCTGGCGCCGGCTCTAATAGAAGGGGGGCTTAATCCCTTAGCTGTCCACCTGTTTATTTTGTACTGGGGCATGTTGTCTTTTATCACGCCTCCGGTCGCACTGGGTGCTTTTGCAGCGGCATCCATAGCCGGTGCCGGCGCAATCGAGTCGGGTTTTGCGGCAATGCGGCTCGGAATTGCAACCTACTTAATTCCCTTCTTTTTTGTGTTAGCGCCTGCGTTAGTGCTGCAGGGTGATGAAAATTTTTTGCTGCCCCTTGTTGAAGTGGTTATAGGAACCTGGTTAATTGCCGGTGCCGCCCAGGGATACTTGACCGGTTTCGGGCGGCTGGAGCTTTCCTTGGGGGCGTTTGTGATTGGTGTGTCGGGTGTGTTGATTGCACTCCCGGATTTGGCGCTACTTGGTTTTAGTCAAAGCAATTTGGTCCTAGATGGGGTCAGCGTTGCGGCTATCCTTTTGTGTCTAACAATTGAAGTGATCCATCGACAAAAACAGCTCAACTGAATGAGCGTTATAAAAATCAACTACAGTAGTTCTAATAAATCCCCCGCTTGAATGTTGCCTGGTCTGACAATCGAACAGTAAACACCGAGGTTACCGCCGTTGTGCTGAACCAGCTCGCGCATGACTTTGGGGTCCTTGGCCAGATCTCTAAATCCATGGGTTGTCATGACACACCTCGGACAGGGCATTTCAACCTTGATCACGGCGTCGCCTATTTTGATTTGCTGACCTAGCCACTGATCTTCCGGGAACGGGTTTGAGGATTCTGCCGGCAACTCTACGAGTAGGTTCGGTCTGAACCGACGCAGATCGTAATTGGAGTTTTTGGAATTGCGCTGCATGGTGTCGATGCTGCCGGTTGTCATAAGTAGCAACGGGAAAGCGTCGAAGTAGGTGCCCGGGGGTGATTCGTAGTCAAAAATCTCCTTTGGAAAACCGCTTAGATCGGGCAGAGGTTCGTCGGGGGTTCGAGCAAAAACCTCGCGGAGATTGGCTTCGATATTTGTCCCTGCCGGCATGGGCTCACGACGATAATGATCAAGCTGAGTCTTGGGTAGTAGTGGCCATAGACTAACGGGGGCGCCAATGCTGGCACTAAGCTGGTCATTGATTTGAGGGTCCGAGGATGAAACTTCCAGATCATTCGGTAGGGTAATCTCAACCGGAGGAGATGGATGGTCTGTATCGGGCTCAGCAATGAATCGCGCTTTCATCGCCATCAGTTCGGGGAATCGCTTACCGCCTTTTATGCTATTTCGCTCCTCATCTTTGACCGCCCAGGCGCGATCACCAGGGATCCCCCATTTATCTAGCCGGGTTTGGTTAAGGGCATGGCCTCCCATACTTTTGACCGGGTAGCGGTTAATGGTTAGTAGTTTCACGAGTGAACCTCCAATCTAGCAAATCTTTTCATAGCGGCAATTGCGCCCCGGATTTCCGCGAGTCCCTTTAATCGGCCAATCGCGGTGTAGCCAGGATTAATTTCTGCTTTGTTGAGATCATCAAGCATCTGATGACCGTGGTCCGGTCGAATCGGTATTTGTTGCCAGGGAGATTCCGGGCGGCGGCTTTCTGCCTGCATAAGGTTGTAGATCAGGCCTAACATATCAACGTCACTTTCAAGGTGATCCGCCTCATGGAACGATAGGGGATTCTCTTCTCGCTTTGTGCCCCGCAGATGAGAAAAATAGATTCGGTCAGCAAACTCCTCGGCCATTCTCGGCACGTCGTTGTCGGCCCGTACACCAAATGTACCCGCACAAAGGGTTAAGCCATTAGCTGGATGATCGACGGCTTTAAACAGCTGCCGGACATCATCGGCGGTACAAAGCACCCGCGGCAATCCTAGCATTGGCCGGGGTGGATCATCCGGATGAATAGCAAGCCTCACTCCTGCCGCGTCTGCGACAGGTACTACCTGCTTTAGGAAGTTAAATAGATTTTGCCGTAACTCATCGTCGCCAATTGCCTGGTACCGTGCCAGGGACGCTTTAAATGATGAAAGTGAGTGGGCTCCCGTTGTCCCACCGGGTAGTCCCGCAAGAATGGTGGCGGTGAGTGCAATTTGTTCCTCTGATGTCATGTGCTGGAAGGTTGATTCTGCCCGGTCGAGTTCCTGTGGACTGTAGTCCTGTGCAGCGTTGTCCCGTTCAAGAATAAAAAGATCAAAAGCTGCGAACTTGTCAGCATCAAAACCCAGTGCCTGGGCGCCGCTCGAGAGTTCCATCTTTAAATCAGTTCGGGTCCAGTCGATAAGTGGCATAAAGTTGTAGCAAACCGTGTGAATGCCTTGTCTGCCCAGGGCCTTTAAGGTTTCACAGTAGTTTTGGATGTAAACCTCATGGCCCTGTGCGGCAACCTTGATGTCATCGTGGACGTTGACACTTTCGACCACACGCCAGTACAGCGGTGACTTCTTATTGTTGTCACATTCAATTTCTGTTTTTCGCTGCAGTATCTCTGTATCGGACCAGGCTTCCCCCGTTGGAATATGATGCAGTGACGTTACGATTCCCTCGGCCCCGGCCTGACGAATATGATCAAGGGGGACGGGATCATCGGGACCAAACCAGCGCCAGGTTTGTAGCATGGGATTACTCCTCTAAGAGCTTCCTATCATAAAAGATTACGCGGGCCTTTTCTCGCATCTATCATGGCTTCCCACCACAAGAGCCACGTAGAATAAGAGGACACGAATAAAGCTGGTTGAGTCTTTTTGAAACCACTCTCGCTTCATCCGGATCGACTGTTTAGTAGCGACCCTGATCAACGCCATATTGCGCGACGTCTTTATCAGGAAGTTGCATCCTTACCTATTGTCAGTCCCCACGGACATACGGATCCTAAGTGGTTTGCGGACAATGCGCCGTTTTCTGATCCCGCCAATCTACTCTTTACGCCGGACCACTATCTGCTTCGAATGTTATTTAGTCAGGGCGTATCGCTTGAGGCTATGGGTATTTCTCCGTTGGATGGTCAGCCGTCAGAGCAGAACCCAGAAAAAATCTGGCAGCTGTTCGCAGATCATTACCATTTGTTTATCGGTACTCCTTCTCGCACCTGGCTCGATCACGCTCTGCATGAGGTGTTTGGCGTTGAAGTTCAATTGGATAGCCGTTCGGCTACACACATTTACGATCTCATTGCCGACAAGCTTAAGGACAAAGCGTATTTGCCCCGTGCATTGTTTGAGCGATTCAATATTGAGTTTCTAGCGACCACCGAGTCTGCCCTCGATGACCTTGCAGAGCACGACAGGATTAGAACCTCGGGTTGGGCTGGCAAGGTGGTCACGACTTATCGACCCGATGCCGTCGTAGATCCAGAATATGAAGGGTTCGCCGAAAACCTGAAACAACTGGCGGAGATCACAAACGAAGCTACCGACACCTGGAAAGGCTACCTGAATGCCCATCGCAATCGGCGGGAATACTTTATTCAGCGAGGTGCGACAGCAACGGACCATGGTCACCCGACTGCCACAACCAGTGATCTCTCCGAAAGTGAATGCCAACAATTATTAGATGGCGCGGTTGCGGGAAAACTGAGCCCCGCAGATGCCGACCGGTTTCGTGGTCAGGTATTAACAGAAATGGCCGCAATGAGTTTGGATGATGGACTGGTGATGCAACTCCATGCTGGGGTAATCCGGAACCATAACTCCAAGGTCATGGACCGGTTTGGTCGAGACAGGGGGGCTGATCTTCCAGCATCTGCCCAATTTACCGACGGACTAAAGCCGTTGCTGAATCGATTTGGAAATGAAAGTAATTTCCGGCTGATTTTATTTACCCTGGATGAAACCACCTATAGCCGTGAACTAGCGCCTCTAGCTGGACATTACCCGGCCCTGAGATTAGGACCGCCCTGGTGGTTCTTTGACAGTGTTGAGGGCATGTTGCGGCATAAGCGAGCAGTCATTGAAACGGCGGGGTTCTTTAACACCTGTGGTTTTAATGACGACACCCGAGCCTTTCTGTCGATTCCCGCGCGACATGATGTTGCCAGGCGTGTGGATTGCCGACATCTAGCGGAACTGGTTGCCGAACATCGTATTGATGAAGACCAGGCGTTTGATCTGGCCCATTCTTTAGCCAATGGCCTGGTTAAAGATGCCTACCGACTAACGGATTTATAGTGTCTCGGCTATGCCTAGAGAATCTGGCTTCGTTGCCCGGCTCGGTATCCATCCCCAACTATCTTAAAGAGCATCTTAAAGAGCATCTTAAAGAGTCTAATAATCCTCAGCTCAATCACGAACTGCCGGGGATTGGGATTGTGCACCTGGGAATGGGGCAGTTCGCCAGGGGGCATCTTGCCTATTACACCGATAGTGTATTGCAGCAAGCGCCCGGGGACTGGCGCATTGTCGGGGCCAGTTTACGTTCGGACATGGCTCGTCAGCAGCTGGAACCCCAGGACAATCTCTACACGGTCACAAGTCAATCCAGTACCGAAACCCACATTCAGGTGATAGGTGCATTGGCAGAGGTGATTTCAGTACAGTTCTCCGGGCGAACAACATTGCTTAATCACCTTATAAGTCCCTCAAGCCGAATTGTGTCTTTGACGATCACCGAAAAGGGCTACTACCAGAATGCCCATGGGCAACTAGATCTTGCCCATGCAGATATTCAAACTGACCTTGCCCATCTGGAGGCACCTGAGACCGCAATTGGCTGGATAGTTCTAGCCCTAAAAATTCGGCGAGACAACGGTTTCCCCCCCTTCACGGCGCTATCTCTGGATAACCTGGTGGGAAATGGTGCAGTGCTAAAACGCATGGTGCTGGAATATGCACAACACTCATATCCAGAGCTTGTGGCCTATATTAAACAGCGGGTTTCGTTTCCTTCAACAATGGTGGATCGAATTGTCCCGGCCCAGAGCACGGCCAGCATGGCGGCGACGGCAAAACAGATTGGGGTTGAGGATCATGGCTGTGTACACACTGAGAAGTTTTCACAATGGGTCATAGAAGATGACTTTGTTGGCGGTCGTCCTGCCTGGGAACTTGCTGGAGTAATTTTCTGTGACGATGTTGCGCCGTACGAAGGGATGAAGCTCCGGTTGTTAAATGGCGCCCACTCATCCATAGCCTATATAGGCGTATTGTTGGGTCATGGGACGGTTGCCGATTGCATGAACGATTTGAATGTTCGCGCCTACATAGAAACCTTGATGAGGAGCGAGATCCAACCGACGGTATCGCCGCCGGTTGGGTTTGATCTTGATCTGTACATTGAGCAGTTGCTGGACCGATTTAGCAACCCTAACCTCCACCATCGGTGCGAACAGATTGCGATGGACGGTTCCCAGAAAATCCCTCAGCGCTTGTTACCTGTTTTGGCGGCCCGATTGAAAGCGGGTGCAGCAATCAATCATCTGGTATTTTCAATTGCCGCGTGGATGGTGTTTGTGCAGCAGCATGAGCCATTGCTGGATCCAAGGTCGAGTGAATTGAAGCGGTTGGTGCTAGATGCGGAACCAGAACAACTGGCTGAGGCTTTGCTAGGCACAGACCTGTTTCCAGCTACCCTGCAGAAATCCACTGATTTTTCGGCTGCTCTGGTGGCGACAATAAATGCCATCATCAAGCGAGGCCCCGCCGCTGCGCTATCCGCCTGTTGTTCCGATACCCTGCTGTGATTTTTGGCGTCAATCCCCGGTCTTTTAGGGAGCAAGCTTGTTTTTTTGGGGTGCATGGTCGAAGGTAGCTAAGCGCAGGTGCAAGCTGGCGCGTACACTATGGAGGGGGGTAAATATGGCTTTTAACTACGAGGGTACGATCAGGCAAGATATTGGCGATGCCCATCGAACTTATTGGCAAAAACTAACCCAGCCCGGGAGTTGGTATACCTCCGCCGAGAGGGTCGCGATTGCGGCGGCCAGTCGAGAAGCCTGGAGCTGTGAATTTTGCAAGACTCGAAAAGATGCCCTGTCACCTTATACCCTGAAAGGTGAGCACGATTGCCAGGTTGAGCTGTCTGCGACGGTTGTTGATGCTGTTCACCGGGTAGTGACGGATCAGACCAGAATCACCAAACAATTTATCGAAAACAATCATGCGGCAGGCTTGTCTACCGCAGCTTATGTCGAGCTAGTGGGGATTGTGGTGGCGGTGCTGAGTATTGATGAGTTTCATCGCGCCATGGGTTTGCCGTTGGAAGACCTACCTTCGCCAGGTTCGGGAGCACCCACGGGTTATTTGCCGAAACAAGCAATCCCAGGAACCGGTTTTGTCCCGATGATTCCCAATGATGGTGCGACGGGGTTGGAATCTGACCTGTGGTCCCAGGGGAGAACGGCAAATGTGATTCGAGCGCTCTCACTTGTACCGGATGCTGTGCGTGATTGGCGGTCGCTTGGTGACGCCCAGTATCTGTCATTTGAATCCATGGGTAACTTTAATCAACCGGAAGGTCGTAGCATTAATCGAATGCAAATTGAGTTAGTGGCGGGGCGAGTGTCAGCAATTAACGAATGTTTCTACTGAACTAGTGCTCATGCATCGATGCTCCGTGTGAGCGCGCAAACGACCAATACTGAAATTAATCTTGCGGGTGTTCTAGGCGACAAAGAGGCCTCTAGCCAGGGCATCCTCCATGGGGCAGCACTCATGGGTTTTGCAGAGGCATTTGCCTACAGAGACGAACTGGCGCTACAACTAGCTCGACAGGTACTGCGTGATGTGGCGGGAGAAACTGTGCTAGTTGATGCTGCGGGGGTGGTTGCGAACTTTCAACGAATGGTGCGAATTGCTGATTCAGTGGGGATACCCGTCGATGATATGAGCGGTGAGCTAGGCCAGAGCGTGAGAGAAGAGCTTTTGTTGAATCGGTTTCATAGCGCAGAAAATTCTCAAACTTAAGTTCGAGTCGACGTTAGCTGGCGTATACTGATTGTCATGTATACGACACCTGTTTTTGCCCTGACCCGCCATGGTGACTATCGTCAACCACAGGGTGTGCCGAGCGCACTGTTACCTTATCCGCTGACAGAGGAGGGGATCGTGCAAGCCCGCGCCGCCGGTTTGGTTTGTGAGGGGTTTGCGAAAGATAACAAACTGACAGTTCTCCCTGTTCTGGATTGCTCAAGGCAATTAAGAGCATGGCAAACCGCAACGTTATTGGCCGAGTCCATGACCGGTGAGTATACCGTCGACGAATACCCTGAATTATCCGAGCGAAGTGTGGGGGCCGTTGCGAATCTAACGGTGCAACAGATCGAAGCTGTGCTTTCGGATGATCCCCGCTATGGGGCGCCACCGGATGACTGGAAGTCTGACAGTCATTATTGTTTACCTTTTCAGGGTGCAGAATCCTTAATTCAAGCAGGTGAAAGGGTCGCAGCTCATATTCAGCAGCAAATACAAACCATCACCCAGCCCTGTTTAAAGATAATTGTAGGACATGGTGCCGCGATTCGGCATGCCTGTGTACAGCTAGGTATATTGGATTTGAGCACTGTCCGAACGGTATCGATGCATCATGCTGCACCGGTATTTATCACCTACTCGGACGGTCAATGGCGCAAGGTGGGTGGGCAGTGGAAGTTGCGCAGTGGCCTGGATCAGGGGGATGAGATTCGTGCCTAGTCCAAATTTTTCCGAGTTGCCTGATACCATAGAGCCGTGGCCTCGACCCAATGGGCTAAAAACCAGACCCGACGATGGGCAAGATGACGAGTGCCAGGAGGTTGTTGAGCATTATCGTAAAGACAAGGCCTGGCGTTGGAGCGGCCGACGGGTCTATTTCTTTTGCGATATCCATGCCGACGCTGACGCGTTCTTTCTCTCTCTCGAAGCTTCCGGAGGCATCCACCGGACTGGATTGGCTGACACTGAGTTTGAGCTGTCTGAGTCCGGCGAAAATGCACTTTTTATAATTGGTGGAGATTGTTTCGATAAGGGGCCCAATAACTTGAGGTTGTTAGAGGCAATTCATCAATTATATCTCAAGGGTGCGGACATCAAATTGCTGGCGGGTAATCACGATATTCGAACCTTCCTCGGCATTTATTATGCCGAGAACAAAGATGTTTTGTTAGATCATTTATTTGTCCGAATGGGTAGGAAGACCGTTCCGTTCCTAAAGGAAATTTATGACCACTATGTTGATCCTGAAGACCTGGAGGCTGAAGCGGATGAAGCAGCAATTCGGAGTCTGCTGTATCCCGCGGAACCCTGGTTCCAGCTGTTTCCCGATGCGGCGAAGCTATGGATGCCTGAGATTAAGCTGAAGAAGGAACTCAAAGGGGTACGACAAAAAACCAAAGAGTTCGAGGAGCGAGTGGTCAACGTTGGTTTGGACCTTAAAATGGTTTACCTGGCGGTAAAAAAATTTCGCGAATTATTCTTTGAGCCAGAGGGCCGCTATTATTGGTTTTTCTCAAAAATGAAACTTGCCCATCGAGAAGGCTCATATCTCTTTGTACATGCTGGCTTGGATGACGAAATTGCGGCGCGCTTGTTTGAAGAAGATGCCAGCGCGCTGAATAAAGAGTTTTCACAGGTGATTAGCTCTGATCCGTTTGCGCTTTATCATGGGGTGCTGGGGAATGTGTTTCGAACCAAATATCGAGACCATGAATACCAATTTACCACCGAAGGCGTGGCCCATCTCCATCGGGCAGGCATATATGCCATTGTGCACGGGCACAGAAATATCTTGCGGGGACCCCGCATGGTCATTCGTGAGGGTATGCTGAATTTTGAATGTGATGCATCGGTGGACCGTAACACCCGTAAAGTGGAAGGCCTGCAAGGGCCTGGAGCAGCTGCTGTGATATTTGAACCCGGGGGAGAGGTAAAAGCGATTAGTACAGACTACCCCTATATAAAAAGTTTTCGACCAACCGTAACGATTGGAAAAGTTCATGCCGTTTGATGAAGGTATTAACACTGATTTAAGGTTTTTGATTCTTGAAGTTGGGAAGCAGGCGAAGGCTTCGCTTGCCGCTATTGAACGCCCCACCGTCCGGAAGTTAGAGAAGATTCGTATTCGCGAAGACTATGTTGATAACTTAAAAAATACGATTGAGAATAAGTGCTACTTCAATATTCATCGGCAGGAAGAAGGCCAGATGAATTACAATCGCGCGGTGATTACCATTGCGTCAAATCTAGAGCGATGTGCGGATTTTTTTGAAGCGATTGCCGAGCAGATGGAGTATGTAAAGGACCCAGAAAACTTCCGGCCGTTTGAATTGCGCCGATACTATCGGGTGATCTATCGAGCCATTGATGCGATTTATACGGCGTTGACCGAGCGTAATCTTGATCTTGCACAAAAGATATGTGATTACGAAGAAACCCTCGATGAGTACTACAAAGCATCCCATAACCAAATCAAGGCAAATCTACAGCACCGCCGGAAGGTTAACGACATGTTGGTATTGCTCGATATTGTTCGGTATCTAGAGCGAGCGGGCGATAGCTTTCTTAATATTGGGGAGGCCATTTTTGATATTCACGTGGGCGAGAAAATGGGTATCGTCCAGTTCAAAAATTTGCGTATCGGTTTGGAAAGTCAAAATATTGATATTAGTACCGATGCAATTGAATTTACGCCCATCATGAATACCCGCTCCGGGTGCCGGGTTGCAAAAATATCAACACCTAACCGACCCGACAGACCTCCGGTTTTTTATAAGGAGGGTATGAAAGAAAAGGTTATCGAAGACATTGTAGGTCTTAAGTTCTGGCAACAAAACTTCCCCGGTAAGACACCCAAAATACTCTGGGACAATACCCGCAAAGATCACACAACCCTGTTGCTTGAGTACATCGACGGCGAAGACCTGATGGCGATTATGCTCAGGCCGCGGGCTGATCTGGAGCGTGCACTACAAATGCTCCGTTCTAACGCATCAAGAATCTGGCTTAAAGCGAAAAGAGAAAAAGGCCAAAAGCCAGATTTTGTTAAACAACTGAGTCGGCGGCAGGACGATGTTGAATCCGTACATAGCGCTCTATTTGATTTGGAACATCTCGATGAGATGCTCGACCGGGCACGGAACATTGAATCTATGCTGAAGGTGCCTTTCACAACACTGATTCATGGCGACTTCAACGCTGACAATATTTTGATGTTGCTTGATCAAAAAAAGGTCTTCTATGTTGATGTGCATCGCTCTCGGTTTGGTGATTATGTCCAGGATGTTTCGGTCTTTCTGGTCTCAAATATCCGCATTCCGATATTTAGCCCAGATGTCAGGACTCGATTGAATGCTGCAAATCGAGCGATGTATGCCTGTGGTGCTGGGTTTGCCTCGCGGCAAAAAGACCCCTGGTTTGATGCAAGACTAGCACTGGGTTTGTTCCGTTCGCTTATTACCTCAACCCGCTTTATTTTTGACAAGAGTTTTTCTACTGCGCTTTACGATCGTGCAGAACTTATTCTCAATACCCTTGAACAGCATGACGCTGACTTTAAGAAGTTCAAACTAAAAGAAGAGCTGTTCCTGTATGAGTAGAAATCTAAATATTGGCGTTATAGGTATTCGTGGTGCCTGGTCCACGGAATCCCTTAGCGCTCAGCTCAAGCGTAAAGGAGTCGGAGGTGAGGTATTGGAGCTGCATGAGATTGCCTATGATCTCAGTACCGGCCGATTTGATCATCATCACCACGATCTAGAGGATTTTGACGGCTTTATTTTGAAGAAAATGGGCAAGCACTATTCTTCGAATCTACTTGATCAGTTGGAGCTGTTAGAACTGTTGGAAAGAAGAGGATTTCGATTCTTTTCATCCCCGGCCAAGATTCGCCAGATGATCAGTCGATTGTCTTGCACGATTAGGCTCTGGGAAAACGACATTCCCATGCCGCCAACGTTTATTACCGAAGATGTTGATGCTGCGATAGATTGGGTGGAGCAGCATGGCGCGGTTGTGCTGAAGCCGCTATACAGTACAAAAGCGAGAGGTATGGCGCTCATTCATAATGCTGAAGAGACTCGGCGCGCTACACAGGCGTTGTTCGATTCCGGTGAAAAAATAATTTATCTACAACAGAAGTTAGATCTCTCCGGTGCTGATTATGGTTTGGTGTTTTTAGCTGGCGAGTATGTGGGTGCTTATGCTCGGGTGGGTGATGGCAGCAGTTGGCATACGACAACTCGACAGGGCGGGAAGTATGGTTCTTTTGAACCGGATGCTGAGATGATTGCACTTGCGCAAAGAGCCCAGGCGCCTTTTGAGCTCGATTTTACCTGCGTTGATATTGCTGAAACTCAAGAGCAGGGCTCCGTGGTTTTTGAAGTTTCTGCATTTGGCGCTTACCGGGGCCTCTACGAAAGTACCGGTTTGGATGCCTCGGATCTTTTAACGGACTATGCAATCGAAAAGTTGAGGGTGTAAAACCGCTAACCCTGTTGTTAGCACTCTGTTGTTAGCACCCTGTTGGTTGTTAGCATCCTGGTAGTTTCTAGACTGAAATCCTTTCTGCTGGGCTAGCGGACACCGCGCTTCTCTCCGCGATAAATTTAGCAATGTGCTGCAGCGCATCCTGGGCCTCTTTGAGATCCGGGCCAAATCCCTGAAATACGTGAACCATCTTTGGCCATAGTTGTAGGGTGACGTCGCCGCCGGCGGCCCGGGCTTTGTTAGCATAGCGTTGGGCGTCGCCGTAGAGCATTTCGTCAGCGCTGGCCTGTATCAGTGTAGACGGCAGCCCGGATAAATTGCCAAGCAACGGTGAGAGCATTGGGTCGTTTGGTGCTGCGCCCCCAGATAATCTTTGTACGGTGTGCACCAACCAGTGGGGTGCTTTCAACATCATGCCAACGCTAGGACCAAGGAAAGGATCAGAATCCTTGTTGGATTTCCAGGTGGGGCTGCTCATGGTGGCATCGGTAAGTGGAGCTAATGCAATAGCGCCATCAACGGGACGAAGTTTCTGATTGCGGGCCCAGGCGATAACAGAAAGTGTCAGGTTACCTCCGGCTGAATCTCCAGCAACATAAAGTTCCCTGGGGGCGCTAGCTCCTCCGTCTGGACTGTTTTGTAGAATCCACTGATATGCTTTTTGCGCATCCTCATGACAATGGACTGTCTTGAATTCCGGTTGCATACGATAGTCAATGGCGAGCACGGCAACCCCAGCTCTTTTTGAAAGCTCCGCTGTGATGTAACGATGGGACCTTGGGCTACCCACCCGAAACGCACCGCCGTGCAGGTACAAAAGCCTCCGGTCCGGATCTGCGTTTTCCGCAATGACCCACTCCGACGGAATGCCATCCACATCAACAGGGGTAATGACGGCATCTACTTCCTGAAAAAACAGATCTTCCATTCTCTGGCGCTGGTCAGCAATTTTGATCCCGCTTTGTCTTTGAAAGGCCTTGAGTTTGCTGACGACTGCCGTGTGACCGCCACTAAGTTCCGTCTCAGTCACCATTAATGGATCTCTGGGTGCATCAAACTGACTATGGTCCTGGGCACGGTATCGCAGGCTATTTAGAAAAACCGCAACAAGCGTGAAGAGTACAAAGGTCAGAAAAAGGTACATGGCAATATCCGCGTGGAATTTGATGACTAAAAGGTGACACAGACATATATCGGAAAGCAAATATCTAAAAGCAAATGTCCGTATTGCACGGGGCTGACACAATGGTAGTCTTGCATCACTGACAATAATTCACTACCAGGGGAACAATTTATGCCAGATATTGATAGCGATCTATTTACGCTCGCCATGTCAAAGGAAGCTGAGCCTTTGATGGCTGCGGTTAAAAAGCACATTAAAGAAAATGTAGAGCCGATTGAGGAAGAATTTCGTTCCCTTGAGAAGGAAAAAACTGATCGTTGGTCCTGGCACCCCCGGCAGTTGGAACTTCTTGAGGGCGCCAAGGATAAGGCAAAGGCCTCGGGCCTGTGGAACTTCTTTCTGCCGGAATCTGAGATTGGTTCTGGGCTGACAAACCTTGATTACGCTTATATTGCGACGGAATTGGGTAAGGTGTCCCTCGCGTCAGAATCTCTGAACTGTAGTGCTCCGGATACGGGCAATATGGAAGTGCTCGAACGGGTCGGAACACCGGAGCAAAAAGAAAAGTGGCTTGCACCATTACTGAATGGGGAAATTCGTTCAGCCTATGCAATGACTGAACCTGGCATTCCCTCTTCCGATGCCAAGAACATCAGCACCAGTGCAGTACTTGAGGGTGATGAATGGGTGATCAACGGAGAGAAATTTTATATCTCCGGTGCTGGCGATCCCCGCTGCAAAATTATGATCGTGATGGTTAAAACGAGCCCCGATGCAGCCCCGTCGAGACAACAATCTCAGATTTTGGTGCCTATGGACACACCAGGAGTAGAAGTTCTGGAGGGCATGCAGGTGTTTGGTCAAGATCATGCTCCAAGAGGTCACATGCATATCCGTTTCGCGAACGTTCGGGTACCGAAAGAAAATGTTCTGTTGGGTGAAGGTCGAGGCTTTGAGATTTCTCAGGTTCGATTGGGCCCGGGTCGAATCCATCACTGCATGCGATCTATTGGTAAGGCAGAGAAGGCATTGGAGTTAATGGTGAAACGTTCAGCAACCCGTGAAGCATTCGGAAAACCAATCGCAAAGTTGGGTAAAAATCTTGAGGTGATCTCCCGGGCAAGGATTGAAATCGATGCAATGCGATTGATGGTATTGCAAGCTGCCAAAGCGATGGACGTACTGGGCAACAAAGAAGCCCGGGTCTACGTCAGCGCAGTGAAAGCCATGGTGCCAGAAAAAGTATGTTTGATTATCGATCAGGCAATTCAGATGCATGGTGCGACCGGTATTTCCCAGTGGTCACCGCTTGCCTCCATGTACACCGATATGCGTCACCTACGTTTTGCTGACGGCCCGGATGAGGTGCATCACATGGTCGTTGGTCGCTCGGAACTTCAGAAGTACGATCTGTGGTAGCCGGTGCTGGGTCAATTGGTGCATATAGTTAGCGCTTTTAATTAGTACTTTTAACTAGCGCTTTTAATTAACGCATGGCAACAAACTGACAGGCGTGCTCCGTAAGGATGTCGCGCCAGTCGGCTACTGCTGCAGATCTTAGTGGTTTGGCCTGGTTAAAGTGTTGACGAAACGTCAATGTTGAAGCCATGGCTTTGCCATTATTGAAGGCGGGACGGTACGCGCTCTTCTTCAGGGTTAATTTCAAATAGCGCTGAAGTTCATATGGCGCACTACCTGATACTTTAATGTTGCTTGCCTTACCTTGCGCGGATATCTCCAGGGAAACATCGGCAAAACCTTCGTTAAAGGGCTGGCCATTCGGGGCGCAAAGCCGAACCGGGTCTCCATTACTAAATTCTGAGATAAGCTCGGGTTGAGGCCCAAATACGACTGTCCCCTGCTTCCGTATATAGATCACTTCCTTTCCTGAGATATCTGAAAACGGGTCGAGTGTGGCATCGAGGGTTTGAATAACCAGATCTTTGCTTCGCGGCCCGAGTAATGCAGCGGGTACCGAGTCGAGTTGTCGATATAATTCCAATGCATCAGCCCGGCCTTGAATTACCGACATGTCGGCAGCGTCTAACTGTGCCTGCCGCATTGTTTGGGCATCAATATATTTACTGTGTTTACTCAGTTGCAGAACACTTTTCAAAGTTTCGTCTGCACAACACCGTTTTGCCAGATGTTCAGTTAAGGCTTTTGCTTTAAGGGTTCGCGCCTTGTAAGCCAGGTCCATGTGCTGTTGTTCAGCAATTTCCAGAGCGCGGTTGTAGTTTTTCAGTGCAGCCCGGTATTGCAAGCTTGAGAGCTGCCAGTCTCCCAGTCGCCAAAGTGGAGCAACCAGCTCTGAATCGTCCTCGAAGCTTTCCTCTGCGACTCGTAAATGTAAACGTTCAATTCGATCTGCGTCCCGGAGCTTGCCCAGTGAAGCGTAGCTTCTGCTCTGCAGGCGAAGGCTTTCCATTTGTAGAGGCGAGAACACACCGTCGGCCCAATGGGTAAGGGTCTGCATTCGTTGGAAGTCTTCTATGGCGGCCCGGTGTTGCTGATTTTCCTGCTTAATACGGCCGAGTTCATTCAAGTATCCGTACAATCGAGGGGCAAACTTTCCATCTCGCTGTTCGATGTCCCTGATAATACGTTTTAGGGTCGACTCGCCGCGATCAGGGCGATGAACGAGATCCACCATCTGGTCGTCAAGATTGGGATCCATAAGGTCAGCAGCGTTAAAAGAACTGCCGTGTTTGGTTGGGTTACCTGCGTTAACCTGATGAGATGTCACTAACGTGAGTAATAAACTGAGTATCAATAAATAAGATGGCATAAGGGTATCCGTGTCATAACGTTGCACCCCCCTCCCATTGCAATCGTCATACCAGCCTCGTAAATTCTTAAGATGGTAAAGAAAGTATAGGCAGCGATGAGTCGGCTGCCGAGTTTTGTGATCAAATTTGGTGCAATAAGTTATCAACCTGTTCAATATCGGACGTTATAAACTTTGCTGCAGTGTTGTTGCAGCCACACAGCCACCAAGGAGTTCCTGTGATTCGCGCCACAATAGTTGGATTTATCGTCTGGTTTAGCATTGCTTCCGCCACAGCCGCAGTCTCAAAAGTGGAGCAGGACGTCATCGACTTTGCCAGGGCGGAGAAAGAGTCTGCGATCACCCTGCTTGAGCAGGTCGTCAATATTAATAGTGGCACCATGAATCATGCGGGCGTAACCCGCGTGGCGGACATATTTGCCGAGGAGTTTAAAGCGCTAGGCTTCAATACCAATTGGTATGACATGAGTGAAGTTGACCGGGCCGGTCATCTTTTTGCTGAAAAGCAGGGTGATGGGCAGTGCCTTTTGTTGATCGGTCACCTGGATACGGTGTTTGAAAGCGATAGTCCTTTTCAGAAATTTAGTCGTGACGGCGACTTTGCCCGGGGGCCTGGTGTCAACGATATGAAGGGCGGGGACGTTGTAATTTTGTATGCCCTAAAGGCACTAAAGGCGGCAGGAGCGCTTGCGGACAAGAATATTATTGTTGCCTTAATCGGCGATGAGGAAAAGTCTGGAAGTCCAAAATCTATCAGTCGTCACCACCTGGTCTCCGCTGCCCAGCGATGTGATGTTGCCCTGGGCTTTGAAATTGCGACAAGTCTGGGTGCGGCGACAGTTGCCCGTCGGGGTTCGAGCGGCTGGATGCTTGAGGTCACGGGTAAGCGGGCGCATTCGTCCTCTATCTTCAGTGAAGAAACGGGCAGTGGTGCGATATTTGAAGCGGCGAGAATTCTCAATGGTTTTTTTGAAGAGGTCAAAGGTGAACAATATTTGACGTTTAACCCTGGGGTGATCGTAGGTGGTACGGATGTGCAATACGACCCGGTTCAGAATCGGGGTTCTACTTTTGGCAAAACCAATGTGGTCGCACAAAGGGTCATTGTCCATGGTGGTTTACGTACGATCTCCGCTGACCAGGAAGCGAGCGCCCGTGCCGCGATGAAACGGGTTGCCGAGTCAGGAAACCACAACCAGACTAGCGCGCGGATATCCTTCACAGACGGCTACCCCGCCATGTCACCTACTGAAGGTAATCAGGCAATACTAAATCTGCTCAGTGATGTGAGTGCTGACCTCGGTTTCGGCGAGGTTGTTGCTTACGATCCCGGTAAACGTGGTGCTGCTGATATTTCTTTTGTTGCACCATTTGTCGATGGCATTGATGGAATCGGCGCAGAGGGTAAGGGTGCACACACACCGGAGGAGAACATCGACCTGAGCACCTTGCCGATGCTGATCCAGCGTGCGGCAATACTGATTCACCGTCTGAGCGCTCAGGAACTCTAAACTGAGTGGTGCCTGGCGTCGGAAAAGTGGCGAATACAACGTCACTATAGGTTGAAGGTTTGACGCCGGTTACCCTGGTCGTTGTTCATCCATCTAAATACGCAACATCTACTAGACTGTAGAAACGAATTATTCTTTAGCGTATTCAGATGAAGACCGAGCCCGATAAGCAGCAATCAAATCGAAGTTTTCTGACGTTGATTGCCGGGCTGCTGTTAGTCATTGTCGGTGGCACTTATCTATACCTGGATCGATATGATCGCGCTAGCGTGATGATGGAGACACAGGAAGAGATTGAAGTTCAGCTGTCTCGAACAACTTCGGTGCTAAATAATGCAATTGATGCGAGTGTGAGACAAACTCGCTTTCTCAACGGGACGCCTCCTGTAAACGGAATTGTTCGCGCCGCACGAAATCATGGCATTGATCCCCTCGACCAAACGCCCTTTCCCGTCTGGGTGGAAAGATTACAGAAAATTTCCGCAGCCTTTATTGAGAACAATCCCGAAGTATTGCAGATCCGCTATATAGGACTGGCTAACAACGGTCATGAACTGCTTCGGGTAAGTCGCGAGCGAGGCAATGTTCGAATTGCTACTGAACAGCTGTTGCAGAGCAAGGCAGATGAAGCCTATTTTCAGGAGACACTAAAGCTAAATGAAGATGAGGTTTACGTATCGCCGATAGATCTTAATCGCGAGTACGGACGCATCGCTTTTCCCTATGTGCCAACCTATCGTGCCAGTACTGCGCTATTTGATGAAACTGGCGCCATGTTTGGTATGTTGGTTGTTAACTTTGATGGTCACTATTTACTAGAGAAGGTCCGCAGCCGAGTACACGATAAGTTGTCTTTGTATGTTATTAGCCATGAGCGTGAATTTATCCTTCATCCTGAATCCTCGGAACAATTTAAGTTACAGCGAGGCGTAGAAGCGGTTACAACTAACAATTTTAAGGCAGTCGGTGTTGTCACTACCCAAAAATTGAAAGCAGGAGATTCAATGGGGCAGCCCCTGTATTTTTTAGATAGTAGGGTATGGTTGTCCCGTCCAGATGAAGGACGGTATTTGGAGGTCATTGCTGCTATTCCCACGGCTGACGTAGAGGCGACCGTATTTCAAAGAATGTTTGTGATTCTGGTTTCGGTAGGCCTACTAGTGCTGGTTGTGATTGCAATTATTGTGTTTTACCAATGGCAAATGGCAAGACAGTTCATTCATAACATTACAGAGGCCAAATTTAGAGCGATAATCAACGGATCTCAAGATGCCATTGTGAGTGTTGACCCGCAGTTGATTATTACAAGCTGGAATGGTGCTGCAAACAGGCTACTTCACTATGATGAGATGCAGGCAATCGGTAAACCGTTGTTGTCGATTTTAGAACTAGACTATGACACTGTGCTAAACGAAGCAACGTTGCGGTCCATCCAGGATTCTCAACAGCATCAATCCCTTGAAATTGGACTTGCAGGACAAGCAGGAGAAAAAGTCGACCTTGCTGTTTCGTTGTCGCCCATCGAGTCTACGAGGAAAGGTACCGGAATTACCTTAATGTTTCGTGATATTAGCCAAGAGAAACGTGTCGCAGAAGAAATTCAACGACTTAATGCGTCCCTCGAATCCCAGGTAGAAGAGCGGACCGCAGATCTGGAGGTTGCTCGTAACGAAGCGCTTCAGGCAAGTGAAATGAAAAGCGTATTTCTTGCCAATATGAGTCACGAGATACGCACGCCTATGAATGGCATCTTTGGCATGTTGAATCTCATTAAGCGTGGCCCGTTACTTGATGATCAAAAACGCTATTTGACCATGGCCGAGGACTCCGTCGAATCCCTTTCCTCACTGATTAATGACATTCTCGACTTATCCAAAGTGGAGGCAGGAAAGTTGGATATGGAATCCGTCGAGTTTGATCTGCTTGATGTGTTGAGTACCCAGGTTTCATCGTTAGCACTAAAGGCGCAACAGAAAGGTCTGGAGGTGTTGCTGGATCTGGCTGGAGTTGAACGGTCCTGTGTAATGGGGGACCCCCATCGGTTCAAGCAGGTCATCACCAATCTAATGGGAAACGCAATCAAGTTTACCCAGCGGGGAGAAATTCTGGTGACCGCCAGGACCTTCATGACAACAGAAGGGGAGGTCAATGTTACCCTTGCGGTGAGCGACACTGGTGACGGAATTCCTCAAAATAAAGCGGAAAGTTTGTTTGACCCATTCAATCAAGTAGATTCGAGCACCACACGAAAGTACGGCGGAACCGGCTTAGGCCTGTCGATCACGAAGCTGCTGGTTGAGCAAATGAACGGCACAATCACCGTGGAAAGTGAAGAAGGCAAAGGCTCAACATTTCTTGTTACTGTTCGATTGCCGGCCGGCGATACGGTACCCGTGTTGGAACAACACAAGCCGCTTATTGTTGCTAAGCGAGTTCTGGTGCTGGGCAAAAACTTAAATTTGTTGGCCTCGACAAGAAAACTGTTAAGGGGATGGAAAGCCCACGTTGATACCACGAGTAGCCTTGAAGAGGTATTCGCCCGGCTGTCGCGTAAAACCCTCGATATACTGATCATTGATCAGGAGGCCTTTCCCCTGGTGAAAAATCAAAAATTGAAGGCTGAGGTGTTCGATACCAGCGCGTTAACCTGGCTTAAGGTGGCGTTGCTGACTCCCCAGAGTGGCGACGGAAATAACAACGATCTGGACAGTCTGAGCGCCTCATCAGCCATGAAATTGATTAAGCCGGTATCACCGGTGGAATATGGCTTGATGCTTGAAAGGTTCTACGGGCATAAAAATACAGATGAAATGGACGGTGCTTCTGCCGATGAGTTACTAGAGCAGAAGCTTGACCAGCAATTATCGGCATTTTCCGGCAGCCGTGTTCTCATCGTTGATGACGTGATGATAAATCGCGAGGTGGTTGTAGGTTTGCTGTTAGATTACAACATGCAGATAGATCAAGCGGAAAATGGTTTGAAGGCAATTTCCTTCCTTGAAGAGTGCGCTGTAGACCTGGTGTTAATGGACTGCCAGATGCCAGAGATGGATGGGTTTATGGCGGCGAACAAGATTCGCGAAGGGGCAGCTGGAGAGCATAATTTGCAGGTGCCCATTATCGCCATGACAGCAGGTGCGATGGCAGGTGACCGGGACGCTTGCATGGTTGCTGGGATGAATGACTATATTTGTAAACCGATTGACACTCTAGAGTTTAAGAAAAAAGCGCTTCATTGGTTGCAGACCTCAGGGGGTTTTAAAACCGAATCGCCGATAGCAAATGCTCCAATGCTGACGTTGGATGAAATTGACTCTGCACCGGACCTCGACGCAGAAGCTGCATTGAAGCGGATGGGTGATAACGAGAGAATATTTTTTAAGATGGTTGATATGTATATCGAAGATACGCCAGGTAAGTTACGTAGCCTGTCGACCGCGTTACAGGAGGACGAGTTGGAAACCGCTCGCCAACTAGGACATGCCCTAAAGGGCACCTCAGCATCAATTGGCGCTGAAAAAATGCAGAAACTTTGTCAGCAAATAGAATCTGCCGCTGAGCAACAGAATCTAGAGGTGGTGAAGCAAGCGGTGCTGCGTTTGAGAGACGAGTATCCGAATGTACTTCGATCGCTTGAGGATCGAGGTCGCGGCTAAAACGCAGTTAGTTTGTGTTAGCCTTTAGTGCCCAACCATACAGTTATATATTCAGTGATTATTGAAAACAAATTCCGTGGACCGCCGAGTTCAGGAAATGGCGGCTATGTTAGTGGAATCTTTGCCCGACTGATTAAGGACACAACAGCTACCGAGGTGACCTTACGGGCACCTATTCCGCTAGATCATCTATTAACCGCAGTACCTCCGGATAATGATGTTGCTAGAGTTGTTGATGGGGAAACTTTGATTGCCGAGGTGCGGGCCGCTGAACTTTCCCTTGATATACCGGAGCCAGTCGATTGGGATTTGGTTCGAGGCGCGGAACCTTTGTCCTACTCCTTTGCCGAAAATATTCATCCGCAATCCTCTCAGCAGACCTCTCAGCAGACCTTGAAAGTACGCGGTTTTCATCCGATCTGCTTTTGTTGTGGAGCTGATCACGAAGATGGTCTTCAGGTATTTGCAGCGCCGCTTGATGAGGGTCGAGTCGCCGCAATCTGGCGGACAAAACAGGAATGGGCAGCAGAAGATGGGAAACTGCGGGCAGAGTATTTATGGACCGCGATGGATTGTCCTGGCCAATTTGCATTTATGAGTGCTGGGATCAAAACTGGCCTGTTGGGACGAATGACCGGCCGTATTCATGCCAGACCCGTTGCCGGTGAAGATCTGTTGGTCACCGCCTGGACAGTTCGAGTAGAAGGTAAGAAGCACTTTGCTGGATCTGCTATTCATACTAAAGATAATAAACTTTGTGGTGAAGCGATGACGGTATGGATCGGAAGGAGGGAAATGTGAAATGGCGTTCCTGTTGCTGAGCTTGATGGGGAAGGGGCTTCGTGCTGAAAATGCCCGACCTGCTGAACTAAAACTCTGTGATCAACGGCTGGCTCGCCTATGAGCGGTCTTTTTGGTCCAGAGGCTGACGGCGCAGTATATTTTTCCAGGTTCGATGAAGATGAACTCCTGGGAAGCTTTGTCTCCCTCGGCTTTGACTTGGAACAAATCCACTGGCCAACGGTGGAGCACTATTTTCAAGCCATGCAGTTTGAGTCCAGCTCCGAGCAGGAGCGAATCCGACTACTAGCGACGCCAAAGCTTGCTCACCAGGAGCAAAGCGGTCGTTGGTTTAAGCGTCGCCGTAAGGATTGGAAAACGCTCCGAACTGTATATCTGACCCGAGCAATCTATACCCGGTGTAAGACCCATGAAGCAGCGAATGCACGACTGCTCGGTACCGGCGACGTCCTATTAATCGAGAATGACCAATATGACTATTTCTGGGGTTGTGGTAGAGATCGTCGCGGTGAAAATCAATTTGGTCGGGTATTAATGGACGTCCGGGAAAAGCTAAGGTCCGAGGCTAGCTGATTCGGTATACTCAGGACTTTGGCGCCATGCAATCCGTAATCTAGTGTAAGCACTTGTGTAAGTAATATGAAACGCCCCTTTCCTGCCTACAAGGGTGATGACCCTTTTGTGTTCATCAGCTATTCCCATCGGGATTCAGCTGCGGTGTTCAAGGAAATTGCCTGGCTTAAATCCCAGGGATTTAATATCTGGTACGACGAGGGTATCGAAGCTGGCAGAGAGTGGCGTGATGAAATCGCCACGGCGATTTCCAGGGCCAGCGTGTTGGTGTACTTTGTCACACCAGAATCCGTTGCCTCAGAAAATTGTCGGAATGAGGTCAACTTTGCCTCGGACGAGTTGACGCCGATCCTCACCGTTTATCTTAAGCCCACTGAATTACCCGGCGGTTTACGTTTAACCATATCAACCCGGCAAGCAATCAATCGATACGATCTCTCAATGGATGAGTATTCGCACAAACTGAATGTGAGTCTTGCGGAATATGTTGGAATGGCGCCGCTGCCGATTCAGACTGGATCACCGGTGTCTAGTCGTTTCCGCTATTGGCTCATCCTGGCGGCCATCATTTTGATTGGTGGTGGTGCCCTGATCTACATTGTTCCTGGCATTGTTCCTGACATAGTTCCAGATATGGTCGATGGTGTTGTTAATGGTTTCGACGATGACCGGAGCCAATCACCTGTATTACCTGAATCCAGACTTCGTTCGATCGCAGTGTTGCCGTTTCAAAATCTGAATCAAGACCCGGTCTTTGATCAGATTTCAGATGGCATTGCCCTTGACCTGGTAAACGGCTTGTCCAAAATTCATGCAATACGTGTGGCGGCAGCGACGTCGTCGTTTGCTTTCAAGAATCAATATTCCGATGTGAGTGCCATTGGCAAAAAGCTAAAGGTTGATACTGTGCTTGAAGGCAGTGTGCGCATCATTGACGACATCGCGCGAATCAATGTCCAGTTACTCCTGGTTGAAGATGGATACCAGCTCTGGTCTGAAAGTTACGATCGACCCTTTACCGATGTGCTGGCGTTGCAGGATGATGTTGCCGCGTTGATCTTAAATTCAGTGCGGCTGCATCTGATTGATAAGTCCGCGGTTAATGAGGGATCGGTGGCGCTTGGCAGTTATAACCTCTATTTGATTGCCCGCGATAATATGCGAGAGCGCACCGAACAAAGTTTGTTGCTGGCAAAGTCTCAGTTCACCGAAGCGCTTGCACTAGACCCTGAATATGGCCCGGCCTGGGCGGATCTGGCTCGTACGGTTTTATTATTGTCTGATCTGCAATATGGCGACGTGCCATTTATCGAGGCAAAAGAAGAAGCGAAGCAAATGCTTGCACGCGCGTTTGAACTTGAACCAGAGTTGTCTTCGGCCTATGCAACTGAGGGTTTTTTATATTTGAACGAGGCCAACCAGATGGAAGCTTTGTCCAGTTTTCATCGAGCAATTGCCACGGACCCAAACAATGCCTACGCCCATTTTATGATCTCGGAAATCTTGGCCTCAAGCGGCAATTTTGCTGGAGCACTTAAAGAATTAGAAGTCGCCTATGCACTGGATAGTCGCCATCCAGTTATTCAATACCGCCTTGTTATTTACTATTTGGGCCAGGGGAATTTTTCTGGCGTCCGGCAAAGTGTCAGGCCAGATCAAGCGCTACTCGCTGACGCGCTCATCGATTTTCGTTTAGGCCGAGAAGCGGATGGGATCGTAAAGGCGACGGAATATCTAAATTTGGAAGAGTCCGGTTTTGCGGGTATTCATTTAAGAATGGAGCTGGCTCGCCGTTACTACTATAAGCTGAAAAATATAGATATGGCGCAAAAAACTATAAGTGAAACCAATGCGTTTGCGGGTCGAGTGTATTTCCAAGCGCTAGAATATCCCGAGGTTGCCTATCAACTACTTAAGAAAATTCCTGACGGCTACCATAATCGCTTTTCAAAGTTTCTCCTTGCGCGGAGCGAAATCCGCACCGGACGTTTTGATGACTGCCTTGATGCAGTGGGTTATCAATCGGTAGAAACCATGCCTATTCGGGGTGAAATCTATCTGGGTTTACCTGGCAATGAGCTCAGCCTTGCCTTTTTTGCAGCCTACTGTCTCTCGGAACTCGGACGTGTCGAGGAGGCCGCAAGACTGCAGGAGGAACTCATGCGCTATCATCGACTGGCTATTCAACAGGGTGAACCGCCAGGTTACTTTCGACTGTTAGCACGTCTTGAATTGCTCGGCGGTAACCATGATGAAGCTGTTAGATTGTTGCAGGAAGCCTATGCCAATCAAGCCCTGGATTGGACGGACCTGGGCAACCCCTGGTATGACGTTCTGCGCTCTCGGCCAGATTTTGTCGCTTTGGTTGAAGCTGTCTATGGGCATATGAACCAACAGCGACAACAATTGGGCTGGCCGCCCGTTCAACCGATAGAATAATCTCGCAGGTTTGCGGGTTCCATTTGATCAGGCTGGTTGTGGCTGCAAGGTAGTGGTGAGCCCGTGAGGGTGGTCAAAGGCAAAACACCTGCCCAGACCGGAAATTCCAGGTCGCTCTCCAGATCTTTCGGTCCGCCGGTTCTGATTTTTGCTGACGCCTCATTTAAGGGGAGTGACAATACTCCGGTTGCGGCAAATTCCTTTTCTGTCATCGGGCGAAGTGTGTCCCATCGGCCTGGCATCATTTTGTCAATCAAGACTTTTAAGGCTTCGGTTTTTTCTACCCTGTCCGTCACCGGTTCCGGCTGACCAAAAACCATCACCGATCGATAATTGGCTGAGTGGTGGAACGCAGATCGTGCAAATACCAGACCATCCAAATGAGTGACGGTGATACAAACAGGTTTCTGTTCTGGTGTAACCAGAGTTCGACTAATTCTCGATCCATGCCAGTAGATCTTATCTCCCAGTCTCCAGTGAATTGTTGGGGTCACGATAGGCTGCTGTTCAACGGTATAACCAACATGGCACAGGGGTGTCGCATCTAAGATGGCGTAAATTTTTTCAATATCGTAGTTTCCTCGGTCCGGGGCTCTTTTCACCGTGGTCAGGTCAGTTCTTTGCAACGTGCTCATGAATCTTCCGCTTATGTTGAATTTGGCGTAATCTTGCCGGATTGCATTGGTTCTAATAAAGATCCAAAAAAGCATAAACAAGAAGTACCAATTATCAATGGATAAACTATGTCTCTGAGCCTTGATGGGATCGGCACATTACAGCAGCAGATATTTAGGGGCTTGCGTTCGAATATCGCAACAGGACAGCTTGTCGCTGGCTCGAGGCTGCCTCCTTCCCGGGTACTTGCCTTAGAATTGTTTGTGTCTCGAAACACAGTAGTTGCTGCCTTTGAGCAGCTTTGCGCTGAGGGTTATGCGGAAACACGCCCGGGTTCCGGCACCTACGTCGCAGATGTACCGACAGAAATGGTGCAAACGAAAGATGAAGCGATTGCGCCCCGGTGGTCTGAGTTTTCAACGCGCCTGAACAATGTGCCGGATTATTTGGTCCATAGGCAACCGAGGCAGCGGTTGAGGTATGACTTCTTATATGGGGAGCCTGGCTATGTGGATTTGCCCATCGAACAATGGGCCAGGATCATCGGTAAGACCGCAAGAAATCTAACTGAAAGCCAATTGGGTTACGCGCCGACGGGGGGCTTAAGTACATTGCGAGAGGCTCTCGCGCAATATCTGCAACGGGCCAGGGGCGTGCGGTGTGACCCGGACCAGGTGATGATTGTGCAGGGAACCCAGGAAGCAATAGAGCTTGTTACCCGGGCATTTATAGAGCCTGGTTCGCTCGCTGTGATCGAGGAGCCGCATTATAGAGGCTTTGAACGATGCCTCCGGGCGGCGGGTGCAGAGCTGCTTGCGGTACCAGTGGATGAATCAGGACTGCAAACAGATGCCCTGTTAAAGGTTAACAATGCGCGGGTAACCTATACGACGCCGAGCCATCAATTTCCGGCCGGCAGCGTATTATCCCTGGCAAGAAGAGTGTCGCTGTTGGAATGGGCGGCGAAGCATCGAACGGTCATTGTCGAAGACGACTACGACGGAGAGTTCCGCTACGAAAGTCGCCCGATACCGTCTATGCAGTCCCTCGATCAAAATGGTTCTGTGATTTATGTTGGGACAGCATCAAAAGTGCTATTTCCATCCCTTCGATTGGGCTGGATGGTTCTGCCGAAGCGTATGGTGTCGACCTTCCAAAGACTAAAATCTTTGTCCGATACAAACTGTTCTACCCTGGAGCAGCTCGCCTTTACGGAGTTTATTAATGGCGGGTATTTAGAGCGGCATGTTCATAAGGTTCGGAAAAAACATCTGCGACGACGCGCCGTTCTATTGGATGAATTAGCCAAAGCGTTGGCAGATCAAGCGGAGGTGGTAGGGACGAGTGCGGGTATTCATATATTGCTTCGGCTTAAGCGGATGCCCAGAGACAAAATGTCAGAGTTGATCGAAAAAGCGGCTGAACAGAATGTGGGAATCTATCCAGCGTCACCCTACTATTTACAGCAACCGGAATGGATAGAACTTTTGTTAGGGTATGCGTCTTTGAGTCCCACGCAAATTAAGACCGGGATTCGAAAGCTCGCAAGCGTGATTCGTGGATGCTAGTTCGGATTGGAAGGTAAGCGCCGGAAACCCGGCGCTAAATGTCACTAAACCTATTACTCAGACTCAGGGCGTTTGGTTTCCGCCTGATACAGTGTTTTAAGTTGATCGGTGTTCTCGGTTGTCTTGACCTTCCAGCCGGATTTAGTCAGCTCTCCACTTGCGGTAGGAGAAGCGCTACCGAGTATCCAGATAGATTTTTCCCCATTGCTCTTAATGTCATTCATCCGTGATTCAACAAGGTCGGTCCAGAGCAGGTTATCCGCCGGCAGCATTACAAGTACAGTGCCCTCGTCAGTCAACGAGTAGGGCAGGCCATCATCGGTAACAATTTCGGCAATTGCTGCAACGTCGCTGACATCCGTGTTGTACCAGGCCAGAAGATTAATCGTGTGCAGTAAGAAGTTTGAGGCCTCAAAGGACTGGCTGCCGGCAAACATGGCTGGCAGTTTTTCCAGGTTATCCACGCCCTCGAGTCGGGCGAGGGCATTACATACCGCTGTTTGAGTTGTAGGTGTTAAATAGCTGGCGTTAATAAAGGCATCAATGTCGCCGTTTTTAACCCCTAGCTCGTCGAGACAGGCTCGATTTTTTGCTTCTAGCAATTGTGCACTCTGGCGATAAATTTCAGTCTCGTCTCCTAGAACGCCAACGGCCAGTCCGGCACCCATGGGTAAGGCAATATCGACGGGTAAGCCACCGATGAACTCGACAACGGACATGCTAGATACCATCTCGCGAAGTTTCATATTGGTTGTGTACGGATCGGTCTTGAGTTCTGATGCCCAGTTACGCTCGCTGTTTCCGACCAGGTAGTTCATTTCTCGGAAGTCTTTAGGTTCTATCTCGTTTGAATCTGGTTTGCTCTGAAAGATTCGTTTGGTCAAACCAAAGCCTCTTCGAGCACCGGCAAAAACCCGTTCAACACCACCGGGAATACCCTGTACTGTTTTGACCGGAGAAGTAAATACACCAGCAATAGCGGTGGCAGTTTCGACTCCAGCGTCCTTCAGCGCGCTCACAAAAACATCAGCCTTGGAAACCGCTTCGAGGTAGGCCATCGCATCAACTTCCGCAATGCGGCTTTTAAGGGCAGCAATACCCGTGGCATCAAACTCGCCGAACTTTGATGAGATTGTATAGGTGTTTTGAAAACCATCACTCTCTGCGGTACTGCTGACGGTGTGGTTGGGTCCAGTCTGGAGTACAGCAGGCAGATGATCCGCGCTGCTGACTTCGCCGGGAGTTTCGTACTTAATAACGGTTTCGTTCTGATTGCCGTAACTATTTACAGATAAGGCTGCCAGTATAACTAGTGTGATCAGGCGCATAGTGTGTCCTTGTTGGTTTTATTGACTAACAATTTCGGGATTTCCGATATGTCTTTGAACGAGTGCGGCAAAAGCCCGGCGACCAGCGCCGCCTTTCACCAGATCTTGCTGTGCAAATCGGGCTGCTTCCGCTGATATCGGTTTTGCGTTGCGAACTTTCATATGACTTTCTGCAACTCGCTCCATAATGATAAAGCTACCTACCGCCTCGGCAACACTATCGCCCACCGAGAGGAGGCCGTGATTGCGAAGAATGATTGCCCGGGTTTTTCCAAGGGCATCTGCTATTCGTTGTCCGGCATCCGTACTCTGCACTTGAACCTCTTCATCATCAAACAGTGCGTGATCTTCGAAGAAGATGGTCGATTCCTGGGTGATCGTATCAAACAATCGAGCTTCTGCGGAGAAAGGTGTGCCCCAGCCGGTATGGACGTGGACTGCGCTAACAGCGTCGGCTCGAGAATTTAGGATGGGGTAGTGAATGTAGTAACCCGCTTCGTTTACGAAACCATCACCCTCTACTAATTCCCCCTTTGGATTGACCAACACGAGATCTGAGACTTTCACCTCATGGTAAGAAACCCCGTAGCGCAACATCCAAAAGCAATCCGTGCGTGCTGGATCCCGGGCGCTAATATGGCCATCCCCGGTATCGCCCCATCGTTGCGCCGCTAGCAGTCTATAGCCCAGGGCACAATCTCGCTTTCTTCTGATCCGGACCTGTTCCGGGGTGAATTCTGGTTTTACAGCCCTTGCTTGCGACATAATACAGCCCTTCTAGAGAAATCTGTCGATGGCTGATCATACAACAAACTATCCAACGGGTAATGCTACCCACCATAGCGGTGAATTTATTGGTGTGGACTGGGGTAGTTCCAGTTTCCGACTAATGTCCTTCGACTCCCAGGGTCAGATTCAGCATCAGACCTCCAGCGGTGAGGGGGTGGTGAAACTTGGCAAACACCATTTGCAGGGGTATCTGATCAACCAGATATCGAAGCTCGACCCCGCACCAATACTGATGTGCGGTATGGTCGGATCAAGATTGGGCTGGCAGGAGGTTCCGTATCTGGATTGTCCGGCCAGGGTTGCTGATTTTAGCCGGGAGTTGGTGAAGCTCAACGCCGACTTTGAAGCTTACCTTGTGCCGGGTCTTCGTTTTAATGGCGCACGGCTGGATGTCATGCGAGGAGAAGAAGTACAGCTCTGTGGTTGGTGGCACGCCACTGACGATCGCAGAGTGGGTGACGCTGTTCGGCTGTGCTTGCCTGGTACCCATTCCAAATGGGTGACCCTGGAGGGTGATCAAATAACCAGCATTGAAACCGCATTAACCGGTGAGCTATTTCAATTGGTGGGTCAACATAGTGTTTTGGTCCAGGGGGAGCAACGCTGGCAGGAGCAATCCTTTATGCAGGGGGTTTATGCAGCCCAGCAGGGCAAAGGGTTACTACATAACCTTTTTTCTGGCAGAGCTAATGTGGTTGCTGGGGGTGATCAGTCCGATGCTGCTCGGAGCTATCTGTCGGGTTTATTGATTGGGACCGAATTTAGAGAGCAACAGCAAGATCAGGAAATCACTGGGCCAATTCAGCTGATTGGAACTGAAGGACTGGTGGGTCGGTATATCGCCGCTGCCAACCTGTTGGATATTGAGGTGGTGAGTTGGAGCGGCGAGGCAATGGTAGCGGCAGGACTCAGGGCGATTTGGAGAGAAAAAAATGTACAGTAATGATCTGCCGCTTGTTGCCATCCTGCGAGGTATTACGTTGTCGGAGGTTGGTCCGATTTCCAATGCCCTGTATGAAGCTGGGATTCGATATATTGAGATCCCGCTTAATTCACCGACCCCCTTTGATAGCATTGCGGCGTTAATTGAGCTGCAGGGCGAAAGGGCAATATGTGGCGCTGGCACTGTGACCACGGTGGAGGAGGTCACACGGTTGGCGGAGTGTGGCGCTAAACTGATTGTTTCTCCGCATATTGATACGCAGATTGTTGAGGCAGCTTTGGCGAGAGACATGCTGGTGATACCCGGCGTTGCAACCATCACCGAGGCCCTCACCGCGATTAAAGCGGGTGCAACCCATCTGAAATTATTTCCAGCTGGAGACCTTGGCGCCGGCTATTTAAAAAGCATCAATGCAGTTATTCCGGTGGGAATAAAAATATTTGCCGTGGGAAACATCGGATTAGCTGATCTAACGGCTTTCACCGAGGCGGGTGCTTGTGGTTTTGGGATTGGTGGTGGCATCTATCGGCCGGGGATGTCAGCAACGGAAGTACTCGACCGGGCGAAGCAATATGTGTCCGCCGTTGAGGCCTGTATTGTGAAATAGACAGATGCAAGATAGGTAGATGCAAGATAGGCAGGTATAAGCTAGGCAGGTATAAGATAGACAGAAGGATTAGAACAGATGGATGCAACGCAACGATATTGGTTTGATTCCCAGGGCTATTTTGTTGTTCCCGGTGTTTTGGATGACTCCCTGTTAGGGTCGTTACGGTCTACGATGGGACCGCCGACGGAACAACATGACCCAGGCGCCAAGGAAGATAACCCGCTTCACTGGTCACCAGCCTGGAGAGAGATTATGGACTTGCCTATCCTGCGCCCCATATTGGAATCGTTGGTTGGTAATCATGGGCTCCAGCGTTATAGGGAAAATAAGAGCGGTGCTGATTATCTGCCCACCTATCGACTGGATCATATTAATGTCCATCAACATGTTGCAAATGGATTTCCAGGAATGGATCTCCACGGGGGTTGGACCACTGCGGGTGGGTCTCAATTCTTCCGCTACCATGATGGCGAGTTCTATAACGGATTGATTGTGGTTGCCTTTGAGCTGTTTGATACAACGCCCAACGAAGGGGGGTTTTGTTGTATTCCTGGTAGCCACAAGGCGAACCTACCGTTGCCCCCGGGCTGGTCAGAGAAGGGTGGGGATGCAGGAGGATTGCTAAAAGGCATCCCAGCAAAAGCCGGTGACGCAATTATTTTCACCGAGACCCTTGTGCATGGCACGCTTCCCTGGCGGGTTGATGCAAAGCGGCAGACCGCTTTTTACAAGTTTTCTCCCCATGCAACCAGTTGGACAGCGGACTATTTCAATTTTGAGGATTTCACCCGGTACCCTGATATGACGGACCGTCAGCTGGCGCTGCTCGAGGCTCCGAATGCCCGCTATGCTGGTCGGCGAACGAGACCGTCCAGTAAGCCGGACCAAAGCTGATAGTCTTTGTCGAAAGGGGCGCCCTAAGGAGCATGACATGATTGTTGTAACCGGTACTATCGAACTCGAAAATGCAGAAGAGTTAGAGCGTGTAAAGGGGGCGTTGATTCGGCGTGCGGAGAAAAGCAGGGCTGACGAGGGTAATGTGGATTACGTGTTTTCACTCAACCTCGAGAACCCGTTGCAAATTAGGCTGGTCGAATATTGGCAAAGTGAAGGTTTGCTAAACGCTCACTTGATGGTGCCAGACGAAGAATTTAATGCCGTCATTGCTAGTGCAAAAATAAAATCCGCCGTCGTTGACCTCCATGAGGTTGCTGAATCACGAGAGCTATTGCGGCGCTGAGCCAGAAAATTGGCCTGCGCCAGGCAAGCTACTCTCAGTTTTATTCTGAGTGCTATTCTGGCTTCCAGCCCAGGCAATAGGCAACCAGCTTGTTGCCATCTAGGTCACGAAAATAACCGCCGTAGAAACCCATGCTGGAGCCGCGGTCGTGGGGCTCACCCTCGTCAGTTGCTCCCAGGCTAATGGCCTTTTGATAAAACCGTTCTACCGCGTCGCCAGTTTTAAGGTCCAGCGCAATCATGGTGCCGTTGCCCATCGTGGCGTTGAGTTCATCAAACGGAGTGATGACTGAAAACATAGGGCCTTCGCCATTGCTCCAACCCAGCATCCGCTCATCGGTCATGGCTCGTTCAGCCCCTATCTCAGCCAACAATTTGTCGTAGAACTTGCCGGCCCGTTGCAGATCGTTGGTGCCGAGGGTGATGTATCCAATCATTTTGATTCCCTGCTTTTTATGGTTGAAAGTGGTGAAACAAAAACGGCCCTTTCGGGCCGCTTTGATACTTCATCTAACAAACTACCTCTAACAAACTACAAGGTTAGTTAACTTTCTTAACCACTTCGATATTGGTTTCAACAACACCTACTACTCGGCGATTGTTTTGTCGACCTTCAGCGGTATCGTTTGATGCAATTGGCTTGGCTTCACCATGACCAATGGCCGTGACCCGGTCTGCTGCTACCTTAAAGTCTTGGGTCAGAATGTTTGCGATAGTATTAGCGCGACGCTGTGAAAGCTTCTGGTTGTAGTCTTCAGCTCCACGGCTGTCCGTGTGACCCTCGACGGTAACCTTAGTCTGTGGGTACTGCGTCATAAAGCTGAATACTTTTTGAACTTCAGCTCTGTGCTCGGGACGTGCGTTTGCGGAATCGTAGTCAAACTCAACATTCAAGGTCACAGAAACCGTTTCTTTAAGGATTTCGTAGCAACCACGTGAATCGATTCTAGCGCCGGCAAGATCTGTATCGGGGCAGGCGTCCTTGTAGTCAGGGACTTTGTCGCCGTCAGAATCGATGGCGCAGCCACGACTATCAACAGATACATTGGCGGGTGTGCGAGGACAAGCGTCACGGTCATCTAGCACGCCATCGTTGTCAGAATCTAATGGTGCTGCGGGTGCAGGTGCAGGGGCCGGGCTTGATTCGCTAAAGCTGTGGTGCAAGCTGACGTAGAACGCTGCGTCAATTTCGCTTGATTCTGAAGTTCTGAAGAATTTGAAATCAGAGCGCAGGGCTGTTTTTTCTTTGAACCAATATTTTGCACCGATACCGATGTTAGCCAGAGACTCGCCATTTCGAGTACCGGTTGTATCGAAGTCAGCTTGACCGATACCAAAGGAGAAAAATGGCGTGATCTTGTGCTTGGTCTCCAGGTGATACAGGCCATCTAACCGATAGTGGTCTGCATTGACGTCAAAACCGCCGTTCTCGGTTTCTGAATCAGCATTCAAATAGGCAAATTCGATTGCCCATGGGTTGGCGAAACGATATCCGATGCCAAGGTTGTACATGGCTGTATTGTCTAGCTGGCGGTCGCTGTCGAAGCCGTAAGCGCCTAAACCTAGGCTTGTGGTTATACCTTCAGCTTCGTCTGCCATCGCGGGCAGGTGAAGGATTGAAGCTGAAATAACCAGTGTTGCGAGCAAGATGCGACGAATCATGGAAGCACTCCTTTGAAGTTGCGGCGATGATAGCGAAATTTGGATTGAGTCGCATGGAAATCAGCGCAAATTTTGTAAATCTTTATGGGTATTTGGCTGATTTACCCCGATTTCACTCAAATGACAGCGACTTCTCTAGAACTCAGTGCCATGGCATGCTCAATTTATGATGCAAAATCCCCCTCGGACATTCTTCAAGCCAACAGGACAGGTCTTTTTGTTGCTCGTGATGTGTTTTCTCGGGGGCTGCGAGCCGGCGGGATTGGAATCGGATCTGAAGCAATATAACAACCGGTTGGCCCGGGTCCTTGAGCAGCCATTAGTCGAAGGTGAGGCTATTCAAAGATTGGTATTCCCCAGGGTCAGGCTGCTCCAGCAACCCATAGAGCCGATTAAGGTAGACCTCTTGGATTTTTTACAGCTGGGTGACTGTGAACTCCAGCAGGTGGTTGCAGAAAAAAACAGCAGTCTTGGCCGGTTTGCGCCAACATCGCGATTGCTCGCCCAGGATGTCCTATTTATTTCCCTGGCTGAAGCTTGCCGACAGAAACTTGCTGCGGATGGAGACCTGACCGCACTGCTCCAGGCGGCGGTTGCGGAAAAACGCCGGACCCTGGGGAAAAGGCTTTGGAACGCCACACTTGCCGGTCCGGAGTATCGCCTTTTTTGGCAGATAGACCTGGCGAATTACCCGGAGCAGATCGATAGCCGGGTCGATCCTGCCCTCAGGGATATTGAGTCTGTTGTTGTGGCGCTTGGTGAAGACCAGTGGGATGCCGACTTGCAGGTTTTGGAAGTTGCCCTGGAAGTATTGCGCAATGGTGAAGCGGGTGCTCTAGTTGAAAGCTGGCGACACGTGGCTACCTCCCTTACCGGGGCAAACCGACTTTTGCAGGCGCGCGCAGCGAGAAGACCCCTGTGCTTTCCGGGCATGAGCAACCCCAAAGCCGACATTTTCCACAATATCGTTTTAAGAGATTTTATCCAGGGCATACAGGGGGATGTTGCCATTCTGAATCGTCGCTATTACGACATTGTGATCCCTATCCGGCGAATTGAAGAAATGTTCCGTGATGTGGAAACCCAGGATTACCGAAGATTCAGGCTCGACAGAGACAGATTACTGGAGACAGCGCGTGGGTCGGTCGCCCTCCATGTTGCGGCGTTGGAGCCACTCATGGTGCAATGTGGTTTTCTCCCGGGGGTCAGTCATGAATGAACAGGCATTCTATAGTCGCTGGAAAGAGGTGGCGGAAGGCTTAGCGCCGTTCGAGATGGCGCAACGGGCTGGCGCCGTTGCGGAAACTCCCGGACAAATATTTACGGCAGGCTATCAGGCTGCGGTTCGGCACACTTTTCCGGAAGTGAATCATGCTGGTTGGTGCTGTTTTGCGGTAACCGAAGATCGATCGCCGGAATCCGCTTTTCCAGGTGTCAGTCTTGTTGACGGTAAAGTTAGCGGCTTCAAAACATGGATTGCCGCCGCCGACTGTGTTGAGCTGTTGGTATTAAAAGTTGGTGGCGGCGCGGAGGCGAGGTATGGAACAGTCTTAGCCAAGGATCCCGGCGTGACCATCAAATTAAGACCCGGCAAATTCCTTGCTGATATGAGTCAGGGTGCAGCGGAGTTTAACCAGGCAGAGTTTGTTGAGTTTGTGGAAGTGCCAGAGGTACGGACCTTTAGGCAGTATGAACCCTACTATATCTACGTCGCATTTTTAGCCAGGCTGGCGGCATTGGAACTCGATTCTGGAGATTCCAGAGTAGGCGAGATTAAAGACCTGGTGCTGTCTGCCCTGGCGGAGCAAATTGATCTGGTGCAGATTGATTCGCTCGTTTCTCATCTGTTGGACCTGATGGCGCAACTAGGGCTAGAGCTGGGGTCTGACTGGACCACGGACAAGCGCCTTTTTACGATGTACTCAAGCGGTATTCAAAGGCTATAAGGGTTAGTTAGCGATCACTTCCTGTGCCAGGAATTCTTCATAACCGCCGGGGAAGTCGAGCAACTTACCATCGACAATTTCGATCACCCGGGTTGCCAGCGACGAGACAAATTCACGGTCGTGGCTAACAAAAATGAGGGTGCCTTCAAAATTATCCAGAGCCAGGTTCAGGGCCTCAATGGATTCCATATCGAGGTGATTAGTGGGTTCATCGAGTAGCATGACGTTCGGTTCACTCATCACTAGTTTGCCGAACAGCAGTCGGTTTTTCTCCCCACCGGAACAGACCTTCACCTTCTTTTCAAAATCCTCGGTAGAGAACAACAGGCGACCCAGGGTTGCTCGAACAATCTGATCGTCGTGGCCTGGTTTGCGCCATTGGCTCATCCAGTCGAACAGGTTTTGATCGGAGTTAAAATCCTCGGTGCTGTCCTGGGGGCAATAGCCTAGAGTCGCATTCTCGGACCATTTGACACTGCCCTGGCTTGGCTCGAGTTCACCCATCAGGCAGCGCAGTAGAGTTGATTTACCCACGCCGTTCTCTCCAACAATTGCCAGCCTGGCACCGGCCTCGAGAATCAGATTGCCACCGCTAAATAGCGGCTCATCAAATCCATGGCCCAGGTTTTCAAGTTCCACTGCGTTGCGGTGCAGTTTGCCCTCTGGGGTGAATCGGATGTATGGGCTGACCCGGCTGCTGGGTTTAATATCGGCAAGCTCAATCTTGGTGATTTGTTTTGCACGAGAAGTGGCTTGTTTTGCCTTTGATGCATTGGCGGAGAACCTACTCACAAAGTGTTTAAGTTCTGCAATCTGTGCTTTCTTTTTGGCGTTTTCGTTTTGCATCTTTTCCCGGGCCTGGGTTGAGGCCGTCATAAAATCATCATAGTTACCGGGATAGACCTTTAGTTCTCGATAGTCGATGTCCGCCATGTGGGTGCAGACGGTATTGAGAAAGTGTCTGTCGTGGGAAATGATGATCATAGTGCTTTTCCGAGCGACCAGAATTTCCTCTAACCAGCGAATGGTGTGAATGTCGAGGTTGTTGGTGGGTTCGTCTAAGAGCAGGATGTCTGGATTGGAAAACAGCGCCTGAGCCAGCAGGACTCGCAGTTTTCTTCCTGGCGCAATCTCGCTCATCAGACCGTAGTGAACCGCTTCCTCTATGCCAGCACCGAGCAAGATCTCCCCGGCACGGCTTTCAGCACTGTAGCCATCCATCTCGGCATACTGCACCTCAAGATCGGCCACCTTAATGCCGTCCTCTTCCGTCATATCTGGTAGTGCGTAGATTCTGTCCCGTTCCTGTTTTACCGCGGCCAACTCTTTATGACCCATGATGACAGTGTCGATGACGGTAACTTTCTCGAAGGCGAACTGATCCTGATGCAACTCGCCGACACGCATATTCGGCTCGTAGGAGACATTGCCATTGGTAGGCGTGAGGCTGCCGTTGAGGATATTCATAAATGTGGACTTGCCGCAGCCATTGGCGCCAATCAGTCCATAGCGATTACCCTCGCCAAATTTCACGGAAATATTTTCAAACAGAGGCTTTGCGCCGAACTGCATGGTGACGTTTGCGGTGGTAATCACGGATTTTTGCTCTCAAAAAGTGCGGCATCATAGGCATTTGTGCCTCATTCGTCGAGTCTCAAGGTGAATCCTTGTGTTGAATTGAATTCAATTAGCGGTCTATTCTGAGAAAAACTTAGAAGGTAATCCTATGCAGTTTGACCTTATGACGGGTGGATTAGCCTGGCAGCAAAGTGCTGACCTGGCAGTAAAGCTAGAGCAACAGGGCTTTTCGGGAATGCTCTTTACCGAGGCCGCCAAAGTGCCCTGGATGATGATTGGTGCCGCCGCGATGGCAACCAGCAAATTGCAATTCAGCACAGGGATTGCTGTGGCCTTTCCCCGCAGCCCGATGATGAGCGCTCAGATCGCCTGGGAGTTAGCGGAGAATACCGCCGGTAGATTCCGCCTAGGCCTCGGTAGTCAGGTGAAAGGTCATGTGATTCGACGCTATGCCAGTACGTTTGATAAACCGGCTCCACAAATGCGTGACTATGTTGCGGCGGTACAGGCTTGCTTGCGAGCGTTTCGCGGAGAAGAAAAACTTCACCACGAAGGGCCCTATTACAATTTGAGTTTGCTTCCTGCGCAATGGGCGCCGGGCCGTCATGACTTCGAAGATATCAAGATCGACATTTCTGCCGTGGGTCCATATATGTGCCGAGTTGCGGGTGAACTTTGCAACGGTGTCCATGTTCATCCAATGCATTCCTTACATTACCTGCAGAACAGGCTTATACCGGACGTATTAAAGGGCGCAGTTAAAGCGGGCCGTGAACTGAACGAGATAGATTTGATTGTGCCGGTGTTTGCCATTGCGGGGGATTCACCGGAAGAGCGGAGAGCGATGTTGGATCGAGCAAGAACTCAAATCGCGTTTTATGGCTCAACGCCCAACTATGCCTACCAATTTGATGATCTTGGCTTTGACGGTACGACGAAGGCGCTAGGTGCTCTAATGAAGCAGGGGGATTTTGAGGGCCTGGCCAATACGATCAGTGACGAGATACTTGAGCATTTTGCGGTTATCGCAAAGTGGGACGATATGGCTGATGCGCTCAGGTCGCGCTATGAAGGAATCGCGAGTCGTGTTGTGACTTATTTGGCGGCAGAAGATATTCATCGACATCCTGAGAATATTAGCCGCTGGGGTGAGATTGCCAGAGCGGTAGCTGTCTAGCGATTTGCCAGGTTTTTAGTGGCTGTTTTCGGCTCGAATGGCAAGTAAATGGTAACGGCGGTGCGACCGGGTACGCTCGTTATCTCGATTTCACCGCCGTGTTGTTTAACAATCCCATGTACAACGGAAAGCCCCAACCCCGACCCCTCACCGATGCCCTGGGTTGTGAAAAATGGTTCAAAAATGTGTTTGATATAGGTTTCGTCAATTCCTGGACCATTGTCTTGCACTTCAATGGCAACAAAAGCACGGTCATCGCTTTCGTGGCTCCGTGGTAAAGCAGCGGCGGTTTCGGGATAAAGCTTAACGTTAATTACTCCGTTCCCCTTCATTGCAGCGTCTGCATTGAGGCATAGATTCATCAAGATCTGACGAATCTGGCCGGAGTTAGCCCTGAGAGTGCGGCTGTCCTCTTCGAGATTGGTTTCTAACATGATGGTTGATTTTATCTTGAGCCTAATGCTCTGCAATATATCTTCCATCACAGCATGAATATCGACTAACGGGTTGTTGGTTTGTTGGTGCAGGGAAAAAGTGAGCAACTGTTCAATCAGGTGTTTTGCCCTAAGCCCGCTCTGAATTATTTGGCCAGTGTAAGTGAGGCGGCGGTCCTCCTCCTGGAAGTCAGCGGCCAATAACTCCGCGTAGCCGATCAGTGGCGTCAGTAGGTTATTAAAATCATGGGCAACGCCCCTGGCTAATGTGCCAATCGTTTCCAATTTTTCCGATTGCAATAATCGCTGCTGTAACACTTTGTTTTCTTTTTCTGTTCGAATGCGCCGGGTCACATCCTGAACAGTACCTTTTAATGCCGGTCTACCGTCCAAAATGGATTGCTGAGCGACGAGTTCACAGTAGCGAGTGTCGTTTTCTGCCCAATTGAAAGAGTAGGTGCCTTGCCATCTCCTTCTACCTAATTGGGTTGCTTCATGTGCATCTTCAATAAACTCCTGTTGATTAATCGGATTGATTCGGTCGCATAGTTCTTGAATGTTTTGTGGAATTGGATTCTCGGTGCCAAGCACCTCTACTATTTCGTTAGAGAAGACCAACTGGTCATCTTCAAAATACCAGATGAAACTGCCGAGCTGCCCAATCTTACGAGCCTCGGCGAGAAGGGATTCAATCTCGTCTAATTTTGCTCGTGTAGTCTGATTCTCGTCCGAAATAAACGCAACCGCACAAAGATCAGTAATATAGCGGGAGAATTCCCGATCCTCTCTATTCCATTGGCGTGGCCCACCGCTATGTTCCAGGCTAATCACGCCGGAGAGTTCGCCGTTAATGTTAATTGGGGCATACAAGACTGCCCCGATATTGCGATCGATCATGTAATCGAGATCAAGATCCAGATAACTCAATTCGTCGTCAAGGTTTGAAACAGAAATGATTTGATTGTTGTGAAGTGCGGAAAAGAATAGGGGGTGGTCCGCAGCGACCATCGTCGTGTTTTCTGTGATTGATTCACCATTGCGAATCATGAGAGTACAAGTCAGTAACTCCCTTTTATCATCCAACTGCCAAATACCGGTTCGCGACATGGCGAGCTGGATCGCCGCTACTGAAAGGTATTTTTCGAGGGTCTCATCCAGGGTGGTTGATGCATCTCGGACAAGTTCTAACAGTAAACCCTGGCTGGTTGCGAGTCGCTGATTCTGCTCCACGAGATCAGCGGCGTTCTTCTGCCGATTGGTGACGTCCTGCTGTATGCCGAGATAAAATTTTGGCTGACCATTGCTGTCAAAAATAGGTGAAATGGTGACCTCGTTCCAAAACAAGGTGCCATCTTTACGGTAGTTTCGAAGTGTAACCGTGCATGCCCGATTCTCAGCGATGGACTCACGAATAGTGCTGATACCGGTCTGCTGGGTGTCGCTGCCCTGTAGGAAGCGGCAGTTTTGGCCATAAATTTCACTTCGACTGTAGCCTGTAATTAAGCTAAAGGCGCTGTTGCCGTAAACAATCGGGTTGTCGACCTGGCTAGGGTCCGAGATCAACACACCGACCGGCAAATTGTCGAAACTCGCAAGGTCCAATTGGGGTTTGTTGCTGTCGTGGCTTGACTTGTAAACAACAACATAGGCCAGTGAGGCAAATGCGCAGATCAAAACCAAAACGGTCGCAATAGGTAGCAGCGACTCCATTATCCTACTCGGCTTAAAATTATTTTGACCCTATCTGTAATCTTTGAAATCGGCAAGTGAGCAGGTTCAATGTTTGTTATGGTTTATGATAGCGGCAAATGAGGATTGTGATATGAAAATCGGTTGGAACGGTACAGGGGTTGTGGGACATGCGTCCCTTGATAGCGTCAAAAAGGATATGCAACGTGCTGAAACTGCAGGTTATAAAAGCTATTGGTTGGCAGACCACCCGACGGGCGGTTTTGATGCACTGACTGCTCTGGCACTCGGTGGACAAGAAATTGAAAAAATGGAGATTGGTACCGCCGTTATTCCCACTTTCCCCCGTAACCCGATGGCCCTGGCTGCCCAGGCTTTGACGGTTGCTCAATCTCTAAAGGTGCCGTTTTGCCTGGGTGTCGGCTTGTCCCATGAGAGCATGATGAAAGATCTGGGTATCCCCTTCGAAAAGCCGATTCGCCATCTCAGGGAGTATTTGTCGATTCTCGTTCCGCTGTTGGAAGTCGGGGAGGTGGATTTTGAGGGTGAGCTGTTGTCGTGCCAGGCTAAGATCTTTAAACGTGAAATGCCGAATTGTTCCGTGGTGGTTGCTGCGCTTGGTCCCCAGGCCTTGAATGTCGCTGGGCGGTATTGCAGTGGCACAACATTGGCGTGGGTCGGGCCGAAAACAATCGAGTCACACATTGCGCCGCGCATTCAAGAAGCCGCGGCGGCTGCTAACCGGCCTCAGCCCAGAATAATTGCCACCTTGCCTGTGTGTATCACTGGTGACGGCAAAGCGCGACGGGAATCCATTAGCCGAAATTTTGCCAATTATGGCGAGTTGCCTTCCTATCGAGCGATGTTTGATCGGGAGGGTGCTGCTGGACCCGGAGATGTGGCGCTAGTCGGTACATCAAGTGAAGTAAAGGAAAGGTTGGAAGCTTTGGCCGCTGCGGGGGTAACGGATTTTGGTGCCACTGTTTACGCGGAAAACCCTGAAGAGAAAGCCGCAACCCAGTCATTTCTAGCGGAAGTGACTCTCGCTTAACTAATCCGGTAGCGATCAATTTGAATGTCCTCTTCACCCAGGTCTGCAAAGTTATCCGCTACCCGGGCGCGGATGTATTCCCGCCAGGTAAATGAGCTGTAGTGGGCGTTTCCAACCAGGCTGCTGAGGGGTTCAATCACAGCATCAAATCGAGGTTGGAAAAAGAAAGGTGTGCTGTATCGTCCCTGGTGGGTCATGGGAATGACACGATGTACTGCAGCTCGATAGATGTCGTTGGTCTGTACCTGTAAGGCGTCACCGAGGTTGACGACAATGGTGCCGGGTTGTGGTGGAACATCAATCCATCCATCGGATTTTGAAAGCGCCTGTAGACCGCCGGTTTCATCCTGCACCAACAGCGTAACGGTACCGGGATCCGTGTGGTGATGGAGTGCCATATTCCCAAGGGCGTTGACCTGGGCTTTTTCGGCTTCCGAAAGGGGGTCGGTGGTTGGGTAGTAGTTTAAACGCATTGAACTTGTGTGTTGCTCGCCGTAGTCTTTTTCCACCTGTTCCGGGGGAAGTCCCAGGCTCTGGTACACCAATCTGGTGGTATCCGCGGCAAGTCTTGTGCAGGCCTTAAAATAGTCTGACATTGCGGTTTTAAATAGCGGTAACCCTTCAGGCCACTGGGACTTAATGTTGGTGTTTTTTGATCGATAGCCGCCGGCTTTAAAGTCGAACACCTCTTTTAGGTCGCGTTTTTGTTTGGTCAACTCCCTGTCAAAATATCCAAGGGGATTTCCCTGGGTTCTCTGTACCGCAAGTTTTTCTGGTCGTGAAAGTGCAAAAAATGACTCGGTCGCTTGCCACATCTTATCAATCTGACTTGCCAGGCCATGGTTGCTCAGCAAGAAAAACCCATGGTCTCGGCAAGCTTGATCCAGGGCTCTAAGTTCAGAGGCGTCGCTTTTTTGCAGTTGAACCAGGTCGAGTGTGGGTACTGGGCTCATTGGATATTCCTCTGGATCTTTTAGCGTTTGCCTGGCGGATGGATGATCCAGGCAGGTTTATCTTCACTTACCTTGGCCCAGGTGGCGCCACTTTCTTCCGTGAAGAATAACTTGATGACCTCATCTGCAATAGCGCCAGGTGTCATAAACCCGGAGCTGTCACTGCGTTGGGCATGGGGGATAATTGCGGTGTCGATGCCCCCAGGACAAAGGGCGTTTATTCGTAAATCCAATTGCTTGAGTTCCCGTTTTAAGGAGCGAACCAGACCAGTCACGGCGTGTTTGCTCATGGAGTAGAGTGGGTCAACGTCATAGGGCACAATCCCCGCGAGGGAGCAGGTCACGACAATACTGCCTCCGGGTTTCAGCTTCGGTAATAGATAATGTAATCCCAATACCACGCCATCAATGTTGACGCCGACCATTCGACGGTAGTGGGGTAGTGAGAGTTTGGCAAAGGCATAGTCTTCAAGGGGCGCTTCCGGAGGTGCGCTTTGTATACCGGCATTTAGGTGCAAGTGATCAATGCTGGCGGGCTCCAGAGAATTGCCGAAGGCATGCCAATCTGCTTCCTTGCTGACATCCAACTGCTTTGATCTAACGGCGTTTCCGAGTTGTGAGAGGCCGGTTTTACTGACGTCTAGGGCTGTAACAACGGCACCCTGGCGAGCGGTTTCCCTGGCAGTAGCAGCTCCAACACCCGAGCCCGCTCCAGTGATGATCACATGCTTGCCCGTTAACTCACCCATCCCCAACCCCTTTTTGTTTTGCCACGAGTGTGTCATCCCATCGCCAGCTTTGTACAGTCCGCAGTGATATGCTCTGCTTTTTGATCGAGGGATTCACAAAAGATGAAATTATATACTGGTGATCTAAGCCCCTATTCGGCAAAAGTGCGAATGCAAATTTACGCCATGGGCTTAACGGATATTGAGTTTGAGTTACCCGTTAGTTTTTATATGGGCAAGCTGGCAGAAGTGTCACCAATCGGGCGTATCCCGGTCCTTGAAACCGATGAAGGCATTATTCCTGAGTCTGAGGTAATTGCTGAATATCTCGATGATCTCTATCCAGACAAAGCGTTACTCGGCTCAACGCCAAAGAACCGGGCTGACGTCAGGTTGGTTTCACGGATTGGTGATATTTATCTGATGAACAATATTTTTATGGCCCTGCCTCAGGTGCCCCGCGAAACCAGGAATGAAGCCATTAGAGATTTGTTAATGAGGCAGGTGACCCGTGGTGTCGGTGCCCTTGATAAGCATCTCGGAAACGGTGATTTTGCCGTCGGCAACGAGTTGACGCGAGCGGACTGTTCTTTGGTACCTGCGCTTTGGATGTGTGAAAAAACAGTGCCCAGGTTTGATGTGGAAAACCCCATCGTTGGTACCGTAAAAGTTGCAGCCTATTGGGAAAAGATCCAAACGAATCCCCATGCTGCCAAAGTCATCGAAGAGATGAATCGGGGACTTCAGCAACGGATGGACGGAACAGAAAAGAAGCGGATCGAAGCCGCGTTGGCCGCACTAAAGCGCTAGCTGTCGCTTAACTAGTTTCACTTTTGGTGAGGCTGAATTTTCCTGTGCCAAGGGCGGCGACCATTAGAAGACCCGCCATGATGCCCAGATTCTTAAAGAAGTTCTGGGTTTCGTGGTTTCGTTCCATGCCTTCGCTGTAGTCCCAGAAATTGTGCATGGCAATGCTAATCACAAGGGTGAGTCCGGCCAGGAGAAAAGCGGCGATCTTGCCGTTGAAGCCGACAATAATTGCGGCGCCACAACCCAGTTGGATGATGATGGTAATCACGAGTAGTACCGGTACAAAAGGTACATTGTGTTCAGTCATGTAGTTGACAGTGCCTTCCCAGCCGGTAATTTTGCTGATGCCTGGGAGGATAAAGTAGATGCCGATTAAAAATCGCCCGGCTAACAAGCAAGCGTTCTCGAGATATGTCATGGGGATCCCCTTTAGTTTTTTTGATCATACGGTGAATATTTGATGAAGTCCTGCCTCCAATGTGGGATGGAAATCCTGGCGCCTCACTGTCCTAAGTGTGATGGCATTATTGCGGACCAATCCGACGGATCTACCATTCAGTTCGATATTGCCCACCAGCGTGAAACTGTGCGGGAGGCACTGCTAAAGCTGGATCAAAATCTTAAACTGGCAAAAGCCGGTCTGCCTCGTTATGCACGTGTGATTGTGGGTACGGGAAAAATTCGCGGGGAAGCGCTGGCATGGCTGCTCGACGCAGAATTCCGAGGTGACGTGCTGCGAGTTGAAGCTCTTGAATCGAACCGCGGACAGATTCTGGTACAGCTAAAACCCTAAACCCTAAACCCTAAACCCTAAACATAAGTCCTTCCTGTCTTGTTCACCCCTGCTGGAAGTTCTTAGCTGCTCACACTTTCCCGTAAAACCATATATATGAAACCGTCTATATAAAACTCCTTATGTTAAAAAAGGGTTTCTTGGTGTAAAACAAGACGAAGGAAAATGAGGTGGGCAGTTATGGAACTGGTGGGCGCGTTTTCAGATAGGGACAAGGCGCGAGCCTTTGCCGAACAATTTTTCGGACGGTTGTTAGTGGACCCCAGACCCGAGACCGGCCACCTTCCCTTTGCTGCACTTGTGAGTGTGGAGACAGATCAGGCAGCCTCGTTTATTGAGGCTGCAGACGCCGGAGCGTTTATCTGCGTTCGCCGCTTTATCAAACCCAGGCTAACGACTCAAGCTGATGGTGAATTCTTGTTGCCGGGCAAGATTGCCGTTTTCCCGATGGTAAAGCGTTCGGACTTAAGTCACGAGCAGGCTGATGGATACTGGCGAGATATGCACGGGCCGCTGGCGCTTCGAGTACATGAAGCCATGACCTTCTACACCCAGTTGAGCATCGTGCATGTGATTCACGGACCCCGGTGGGACGGCATAGCCCAGTGTGGTTTTGATGACATTGATGATCTGAGGTTGAGGTTTTATGGTTCTCCAGCCGGACAGAAGGAAGTGGAGATTGACGTCAGAAAGTTTGCCGACCCCAAACGCTCGCCGCGAAGATTGATCTGCGATGAGTATCTCTTTTCTTCGGATTGATGTTTTAGTTGAATCTGTCAGATCAATTCCGATTCTCCTGTGTTGCAGTTATGAGCTGACTGACGGCGATTGTTAGCGCCAGTTTCAAAATTGTTCAGACTCAGTGGTTTGATGGGAATGTGACAAAGCATGATGCCACCTTTCAATCATTGATGGTTTAAAGCCATGCGCAAAAGCTACAACTGCGAATCTTTTGATTGAATAATTGACTCCAGATGGTTTTCTATCCACTATTAAGGTGTATATACACTTATAGTGATCATCGTTGAATATTGATTCTCGAACAAAACAACTGTTAGAAGCTAAGCCCCTGCCGTTATTGATGCGTATGGCGACACCCAACATGCTGGCTTTTTTCATCCAAGCCAGCGTTAGTATGGCGGAGGTCTGGTACATCGGAAAGTTAGGAACACTTTCACTGGCGTCAATTGCGCTCGTGTTTCCGTTGCTGATGCTGATGCAGATGATGTCCGGCGGTGCCCTGGGGGGAGCCGTGACTGCGTCGATTGCAAGAGCGTTAGGGGGAGGAAATCGCAACAGAGCAGAACAGTTAGTCTGGCATGGGCTTATTATTGCAGTTCTGGGGGCATTCACATTTCTTGTGCTATTTGCGGTATTGGGGGAGCTTTTTTTGATCTTCCTGGGTGGTGAAGGGGGCATTCTTCAAAGAGCGCTCGACTATTGTTGGATACTGTTTCCCGGTGCTGCTTTGATTTGGATCATGAATATCAGCAGTTCGGTTTACCGTGGTATGGGGAATATGCAGTTCCCAGCTTCGATGATGATTCTAAGTGCGGTGATTCAGGTGCCATTATCAGGAGCACTAATACTGGGCTGGTGGGATGTTCCACAACTAGGGATCAAAGGGGCGGCAATATCAACGGTGATTGTGTCTGGTCTGATTGCCGCAATTTTAGTCGTTCGGCTCATAACCGGAAAAGAGACACTCAAACTACATCCTGGGTCTTTTCACCTACAGCCAGACTTGTTTCGGGATATATTTAGGGTTGCGTTACCGGCGTCACTCTCTCCGATTGTGACCGTGTTAACAATTATGAGTTTGACCGGTATTGTGGCTCGCTTTGGACCTGCTGCACTGGCGGGCTATGGGATTGGTTCCCGGCTTGAGTTTCTGATGATCCCGTTGGTTTTTGGAATTGGTGCTGCGATGACTTCGATGGTTGGTGTCAATATTGGTGCTGGACAATGGCAACGTGCGGAACAAATCGGTTGGCTTGGAGGCTGCGCCGCAGGATTTTTGGCGGGTCTTGTGGGCGTGACCCTTTCGATCTTCCCGGAACTCTGGGTTGGTCTATTTGCCGATGATCCTATGACGGGTCTTGCGGCGACCCAGTATCTGCAAATAGTGGGGTTATGTTTTGTATTTCAGGGTATGGGGTTGTCTTTGTACTTTGCGTCCCAGGGGGCCGGTAATGTGACCTGGCCCGTTATTGGAACATTGCTTCGATTTGTCGTAGCCGTGGGTGGAGCTTTCATTGCAGTTAACTACTATCAGGCGGAGCTTAAAACTGTCTATTACTATGCAGCCGCCGGTATGTTTTTGTTTGGTGGTATCACCGTGGCGTCACTCGGCCTGGGTGCCTGGCGGCCCGCAGCCAAACGTTAAGCGCGATCGATTTTGCCTAAGCACCATCGAGTATGGTTTGAATCTGTTTGAGTGCACCATTCATGCTGTCTTCAATAAATGGTTCGAAGGCAGCTGGGCTTACTTCCGTTTGCCACTGCATTTCACAACCACCCGCTGTAGCTAATATCTTGATGCTGGCCAGATGCTGTTCCAACGGTGCCGGCGACTCAATGCAAGAGTACTGCATGGTCATGTCCTGATTGTTGTGAGCCAGTATCTTTTCCTTAATTGAGCCTGCGCCAGGTAGGGTCAAGCTGCGAACTTCACCGTCGAATTCACAGTCTGTGACCCCCGGTACCCAATCAACTCTATCTGGGGTACCGACAATCTCCCACAGTTGTTGTGGGGTGCAAGAGAACTGTGTGATTTTGTTAATGGGCATAGGGGCTCCTGTTGAGTGAAAGGTACGGGATATATCCGAGCTACACAATCTTGTCGAGGGGTTTAGTATCGCGCCGCCCTATCTCCCCCATTGAAGGCTTTGCATGCCGGAAAAGCGATACGATCCTAAAGGGCTTGAGTCCATTGAATTGGCGAATTTGACCAATTCTTTCCTCGTACAGGTTTTGTAAGTGATTGATTTTAAAGGTATTGATCTATGGCATCGAAATTGCTCGTTCATAAAGCAATAGTGAACCTGACAAACCAGTTGGAGTAAGACGATGGAAGATAAAACTCGAGAACATATGATTGATGGCAGTATTTGGTTGCGAGGACTGCATATGTTGCTGTTTACCGTGGCCTATAACGTTGTCGAGGCCATGATGGGGCTCACCGCAATATTTCAATTCTTCTGTGCCCTGATTACGGGGAGGGTGAATGAACCACTTCTGCAATTTGCTAAGAATGGTTCGATCTATATTCAGGAAGTAATGGAATTTCTGACCTTCAATTCTGAGATCCGACCATTCCCTTTAACGCCCTGGCCCGATGAGGCTCATACGGGTGAGGAGTGGCTTGGGGAAGCATCGGATGAAACTCTGGATGAGGAGATTGAAAAAGACATGGGCAGTTCCAGTAGTGAGCTGGAGGTTGATAGCGAAGACAAAGGCGATAAGTAATTTCAGCTCTACTCATGACGCAGGGTTTTGTCTTCAGACGAGGCCCTGTGTCGCTTTTCCAATGCGGCTTTGATTCGGCTGTGTTCTTCCCGGGTGATGGTGTAGCGGGTGATCATCGCAATGGGGATCAAATGAAAAAGCGGCACCAGCACGCCAACACAAATCCCTAGCCACATGATTTGCTGGGCCGGCACATCTCCCGGCATGACCCCCGTGGGAAACTCAATCATCGCGATGATAAACCCACCTAGTACAATACCCAGTCCAGAAATGGCTTTGCCGGAAAAGGAAAAGCCGGCGAAAAACATAGCCTCCTGTCGCAGTCCTGTTCGCAACTCATGATCGTCCAGAATGTCGGCGACGATTGAGGTGCCGATAATACCGTGTACCACGGCGATACTTGCGGCAAAAACACCAGCTGCAACAAGAATGATCAGTAGCATTGGATCGCCGTTCTCTGGGAGGACGTCGAGAAACCGCAGGTTCACAATAATGATGCCATCGAATAAGCTGATAATGCTGCACCAGAGTAATATCGACTTTTTGTCCCAGCGTTTTTGAATATAGCTGACTAACGGAAATGCTAACACTGCTCCGGTTGCGGATAGGGAGAACCAGCGAAGGTCGCCGGTATCAAAGCCCCAAAAGAACGTTGTCATATAGATACCGATGTTTGCGGTAGTGCCACTGATCGCTGAAGAAATTAACACAATGATGAAAATGAGCCGGAACTGACGATTCTTTAGCGCCGCAAAAAGCTCCCGGATAATTCGGCTAAGGGTCAGGGAAGCGGTTGCGCCGGTATGCTGGCGTAAAAATGGAATTTCCCGTCTGGTGAGAAGTGTTGTTGCCAGCACTCCACAGGTGATGACAATACCTGCTGCTAGAGCGAGTTTTGGATAACCTTCAGGATTTAACTGGCCAATAGGGAAGGCTTCACTACTGGGAAATATAAATGTATAGGCAAACAGAGGAAAGCTAACGCCGATGATCCAGCCGAAAGCGTATCGGTACGCCATAATTGACGTGCGTTCCCCATAGTCGTCGGAAAACTCAGCTGTTGTTGCAGCCCAGGGGATAAAAAACAGCGTCATAAAGCCGCGGCTTAGGAGGACAAAAGTCAGTAGCCAGGCAAACAATTGCAAGTTTGCCAATTCCGTAGGTGGAATGAAAACACAGTAAACCGATAAACCCAGGGGAAATGCAGAAATCAACATAAGGGGGTGGCGGCGCCCCCAACGGGTGCGAAGATTGTCAGAGACGGAAGCGACAAGAGGGTCGGTAATCGCATCAAAGATGATAGCAATTGCCAGTGCGAGAGAGACAAGACGCGCATCTACCCCGAGAACTTGATTGTAGTACAGGAGGATAAACGTATTAAAAACGAAGTTCTTAACCGTGTCTGGTAGTGCTCCAATACCTTGATAAATTTTGGTTGAAAACCCCACAGGACCATCGCGCGTTTTCCGCTCGTACCTTGGTGCTTTAGCCATCAAGCATGAATCCCATAATTGCCTCGGCCAAGATACTATCTTGATTCGTAATCAAATAAACCTATTCAAAAAATGATTTAATCCATCCAGATATAACGCAAAAAATGTAGAGGACTAGAAATGGAATGTTTTGCTGTCACAATTGAAAATCAAATTGCCCATGTTGTGTTGAATCGACCTGACAAACGCAACAGCATGAACCCGGACTTCTGGAAGGAGTTGCCGGTTCTGATCAAAGATATCGACGATCACGCTAAGGCGAGAGTCATTGTCATTTCGTCAACGGGCCCTCACTTTTCTTCGGGGCTTGATGTCACCGCGTTTGCCGGCGGGGCATCAAGCGAACTCAGCGAAGCAGACAAGCGCCGCCAGCGCTTACAAGCGGGCACAGCATTTTACGAAAACGTACTGGATATGCAGGATGCGTTTAACTGTCTGGAACAATGTCGCGTACCCGTGTTGGTTGCGATTCAAGGCGGCTGTATTGGCGGTGGTGTCGATTTTATTTCCGCCTGTGATATCCGCTATGCAACTGAAGATGCTTTTATTACGGTTTTCGAAACTAACATTGGCATGACGGCAGACGTCGGTACTTTTCCTCGGCTCGTAAAGCTGATTCCAGAAGGATATGTGCGAGAAATGGCCTATACCGGCCGCCGGGTATCGGCACGGGAAGCAAAAGAAATGGGACTGGTGAATCGGGTTTACGCTGATCAGGAAAGCATGCTCAAAGACGTCATGGATGTTGCGAAGGATATTGCCAGTAAAGCGCCATTGGCGGTTTATGGCTGTAAAAAAATGATCAATTATGCACGGGATCACTCTACCAATGACGGCCTCGACTACATTGCAATTTGGAATGCGACCCACTTGAAAATTGAAGAGATACAGGAAGCCATGATGTCTAACGCGGAAAAACGGCCAGGCAACTTTGTTGACCTGCCGGTGGCGCCGTCCGTGAGAAAGCGCTAAGGCGCTAAAGAAACCAGTGGCAAACAAGCGCACAAATCAAATGGTTGAATCTCCATGCATCAAGCTCTGTCGGCTCGATGACCACAGCAACTGCCTGGGCTGTGGTCGATCCCTGAGTGAGATCGGTGCCTGGAGCCGTGCTACCGATGAGGAAAAACTCGTTATATTAAAAGCAGCAACCATGAGATTGGCCAAAGCAATCTAACGAAGCCTCGATTGGCTGCGTTGACGGCAACGGTGTTTGCTGGTGTAGTCATCGAAAGAGGGGAGTGCAGATGAGCGATGCAATTGTAGTAGACGCTAAAACGGGTCTCAAAAGCTTTAACACCCGGGCCGGCAAGGCGAGTCACAGGATTCAAGGTAAGGGCTATGCCGTAATCACGGATGAGTCATTAAAGACCTTGCCACCGGAACCCGCTGGTGCAGTGTTTAATGCTGCTGAACAGGATAAGTATCGAAAGTTTAAGGAAGCCCGGGCCGGAGCTGCAGACTATGTTGCGCTGGAAGGGGAGTTCAGTGAATACCTGAAAGATGTTTACTCAGCGGATCCTGTTCCACGGGAATCCCTCGATGATGAATGTGAAATCCTGGTGGTGGGCGCTGGTTTTGCTGGCCTGTTGCTCTGGTACAAATTGAAACAAGCGGGTTTCACGGATGTTCGTTTTTGTGAAAAAGGCGGCGACGTGGGGGGGACCTGGTATTGGAATCGATATCCCGGGATTGCCTGTGACGTTGAGGCCTATAGCTACCTCCCGCTACTGGAGGAAATGGGCTATATCCCCACGATGAAGTTTGCGGGGGGATTCGAGATTATGGAGTACTGCCAGAAAATGGCAGAAAAATTCGGCTTTTATGATCGCTGCTTGTTTCATACCACGGTTGAGAAAACGCAATGGGACGAAGACAGTAGTCGCTGGACAGTGATAACCGATCGAGGCGACTCAATGAAAGCCCGCAAGGTCATTTTGGCCAACGGTATTTTGACAACGCCGAAGTTGGCCCGCATCGATGGCATGGAAACTTTCAAGGGTGATGCATTTCATACGTCCCGCTGGAACTACAATATTGAGTTGAAAGGCAAGCGGGTCGGCATAATTGGCACAGGCGCAACGGCAGTACAGGCCGTGCCAGAGCTGGCAAAGATTGCCTCTGAATTGTTTGTGTTCCAACGAACGCCTTCATCCATTGATGTGCGTGACCAGCGGGAAACCACTGCGGAGGAAATCGAAACCTGGAAACAAGAGCCGGGTTGGGCAAGAGCCAGGCGAGCCAGATTTGCAAAAATTTCCGCCGGGCGAACAGCGATGCGCGCCAACGACGACTACCTAGCCGGTAAGGTCAAAGATTTCAAAGAGCGCAAGCAACACGCTGAGGAGTTAACACCGGAGGAGCTTGTACAAAAACAGTTGGATACTAACTTCCGAATTATGGAGCAGATTCGAGCCCGGGTAGATGCCATGGTCGAAGATCCAGTTACGGCAGAAGCACTGAAGCCCTACTATCCATATGGGTGTAAACGCCCAACATTCCATGATGAGTATTTACCAACTTTTAATTCTCCCCATGTTCATCTCGTGGATACAGCGCCAAGAGGTGTCAGCCATATTAATGAAAATGGCATTGTTCATGACGGTAAAGAGTATCCGCTGGATGTGTTGGTGTATGCCACGGGCTTTCAGTGGATGGCAACTAGCACCTTCAATATGATAGTTGGTAGAAACGGCGTGTCCCTTCGAGACAAGTGGCAGGATCGAGGTACAAAAACCTTTCTCGGCCTACATAGCCATGGATTCCCGAACCTCTTTATTATCTCGGGGCCCCAGGGCGGCGGTGGAAGTTTTAATTTCACCAACGCAATTGAAGAACATGCTGATTATGTTGTGTGGATGCTAACAACCATGCGAGAGCGCGGTGCGTCCACGGTTGACGTGAAAGAAGCGCCTGAAGCTGACTACGCTGAACATTGTCGCCAGGCTGACATGATGACTGCGCCGCTACGGGACTGTATTACCTACTATAACGGCCATGGCGAAGCTGAGCCTGGGAGCCTGGCTTACTATGGTGGCGGGCGATGGCATAAGTTTAGAGAACAGGCCCAGCGTTCTCTTGAGCCATACATCTTTGATTAAAGAGCTTTATTAAGGAGCTCGATGGATGTGTATGACTAACAGGCGTTAGTGGCAGTGCGAATGTGAAGATTTAAGCTACGTCTGTGTCGACAACTTGATTTCGAATGGCCCGAAATTCCTCGAGGTTCTCGATAAAGGTCTGAAATAGGTCGGGATCAAATTGAGTGCCAACCAACGCCCGCATCATGTCGAGGGCAACGTGTTCGGCAAAAGCCGCTTTGTAGACCCGGCTGTGGACCAGTGCATCATAAACATCCACGATAGAGACAATTCTCGCGGCAATGGGTATGTCCTCACCCCGGCGACCTTCAGGGTAACCACTGCCATTCCAAAACTCATGATGATAGCCCGCTATGTCCGCCGCGATCTGGAGCATCGGAACGCTACTGTCGGAGAGCATTTCTCTGCCGATGCTGGTGTGCGTGCGCATGATGCTAAATTGAGCATCGTCCAGGCGGCCGGGTTTTTTCAAAATGCTATCGGGAATACCAATCTTGCCAATGTCATGCATGGGTGCCGCGATCTTAATATCGTCTACCGCTAGTGGGTTCCAGCCAATAGCCCTGGCCATGACCGCCGAGTAGAAACCAATCCGACGAATATGCGCACCGGTTTCCTCGTCGCGAAAGCCCGCCGCATAGATCAGACGTTCAGCAATTTCAAGTTCTCGACCTCTAATCTCCGAGGTGCGCTTGCTGACCTCCCGCTCGAGTACTTCTTGACTGAGCAGGTTTTCTCTTGCCGCCTGGAGTAAGTGTTGCTGATCGGCAAAAGCGCTGCCGAGGTTTTGCAGAATCAATAGTTGGGACTGATTAACGAGTGCCGCCCGCGCCTCAAGGGGTAGTTCCGATTCCCCGAGTTGTTCCATAAAGGGGCCGGAACTAAGGGGTGTGTGGTCCTGACTCCGCTGCCAATGAAGATCAGCATCCGTTAGGAAATGATCGAGAAAGACTGACACGCCAACGAGTGATTGAGTGCTCTCTGCTGACCAGAGCTGTTGAAACCAGTCCGGTGCTGGGCTACGCAGAATAAATTGGGAGCCTTGTTTTTCGAGGACTACTTGATCGGTACTGGCGATAAACGCGGCGAGTAATTCTGTCACAACATTAACCTCCCGAGTCGTTCGAATATCTCTTCGACGTTGTTACCGGATTTTGCGCTGGTCTCTATGACATCAAATTTTTGCCGCATTTCAACTTGAGCGTCATCATCAAGGAGCCACTGGTCTTTCAAATCTGCTTTGTTCAAAGCGATCACAATTGGCACATCACCCAACGTTGCTGCCACCAGACCTCTTATTTCGTAAGCAACATCAAGGGTGTGGGGTCTTGTTCCGTCAACAACTAAAATACAGCCAGCGGCACCCCTTAGATACGTTGGGTTAATCTTGTTAAAAACGTCTTCACCGGCGAGATCCCACAGCATCAGGGTAAATTCCTGATCATCAAGGGTAATAACCTTTTTGTCGATCTTGACGCCAATAGTGGTGTGATATTTGTCGTCAAATATGCTTGAAACAAATCGTTGCACCAGGCTTGTCTTGCCAACGGAGAATGCGCCCAACATGCAGATCTTTTTTTGTAACATTAGTTTTCTGCTTCCAACGTCACAACCAGTTTAGTTTCCCGACTGGTTTCTTCAGCGAAGGTTGGATAATCCTGGCTTCTATAGGCTGCTAAGGCTGTGGCTGGAATTCCATTCTCAACAAGTCTGGTGGTAAGCGTAAGTGCGCGCTGAAGTCCGAGGATGCGATTAATTCGATCGCTGCCCGATGCGTCGGTAAAACCAACAACATCAATCTTGACGGTGTAACCGAGTCGCTTGGCCTGAGTAAGAAGCGATTTAACATCAGTCACCAGGTTCTGGAATTGTGTGGTGCTGGTGTCGATTTCAGCTTTTCCGCTTTCAAATTCAAATACAAAAGATTCAAGTTCTCTGGTCAGTGCATTGATTCGATCTAAATCAGGATTGACGACAATCAAACTATTGAAGTCAAAGGATTCAATTCCTGCAACGCGCATCCATTGTTGCTGTGCCTGTGCTAACCAGTTGGTCGTGGCTGTGCCTTCGGCCCATAAGATGCGATCTACGACCCGTAGTTGAATATCCTCCTCTGGTGTGAGAATTCGCATTGCACGACGCTGCAGAATCTTATCCTCTATCGATAGATAAGGCGTAGTGGTCACGCGGGTAGAAAATTCTGCTGTAGCGTCTGCCAAAATGGTATCGGGCTGGGTGGCATCAGGGTCAACAAGCAGTTTAGCGTTTAGCTCATCCCGTGAAAACTTAGCCTCAAGTAAAGTGATGCCAGCTGTTGCTTCGAGTTGCTTGATTAGATGTTTTTGTTGCTGGTTAATTTCAAAGCCCAACCATTGCCAGTAACCGATTGCCGAGAGTATGACCGCAATGGAAATAACGGCGAGCCAGGGAAACTTTTTCTTGGCTTTTTCCTGCTGTTTTTTCTCGCTCTGAAGCAGTTGTCGAACATCGGGCTCTAGCTCGATAAATTCGGCGGGGTCGCCGGAATAATCAGCCAACTGGCTTCGCTTTTGTCCATGCAGTGATTCGAGTAAACGAACCATGCTGACCCTGAGGTCTTCCGGAACACGACCTCGCACGACAGCCGCAAGCACGGCAGCTGGCCCCCTTTGGATGACAACCGTTAAGTCGCCGAGGCGCAGCGTATTGAGTTCGTTGGTCTCATTGGTGGAAAAGGAGTCTTCGATAAAATCTTGAATTGCCGAGAACATGCTAGAGACCATGTCCGGATCTTTCACGTCCGTTAGGTCCGAGACCTGGTGTTGGATCAGTAGGCTGGTTTCTCTATGAATTAAAAAAACCTGCTCGATTCTGAACTCGATGGTGTTGAGCATCACCAGTTCGGAATAACTGCGACCGGTACGCCAGGCATCAAATCGCCATCTTATGGACTGGGGAGAAACACTCTCTTCAAGTAGCTGATTAAAGTTCTCCATCATTTGTTGGAGTGTTTCCGAAATTGATTTTCGGATCGCGGGACCCATGATTGGATACAGCGAGGATGCCAGCTTCTTTGGGTCCTGGTTGATTGAACCGGTAATGGCCTGATCGATTGTCGGTGCCAGGACATCAGAAATTTTGCTGTCGGTATCGGTGCGCTGTTCTAGCGCTTCCGCAACAACATCGGTCACAAGCGCTAAGAAAGCCTCGTGTTCGAATCGCGCTTCTATGGACTGGAGTGCGTCTCGTAGGTCTCCTACGAGAATTTGTTTAACGCGCTCAAGTTCCTGGTCGCTCACAGGTTACTTTTTAGCAGCAGGTTTTGGATCGGCGATCAATGAGGCAGCCATATCGGTCAATAGGTTAGCCAGAGTTAATCGATCGGTCTTAGAGTCTTTCAGTTGGGTATGAACGTTTTCGAGCTCTTTGGCCAGGTCTTCATTCCAGCTTTTGGCGTCCCGTTCTAGTGCGGCATTGGCGGCAACGAGTTCGTCATACATTTCCTGTTGGCTAGCCTGGGAGCGCTGATCGAGGCTCTTGATGGAGTCTTCGACCTGCTTGAATCGTTGCTCTACCTTGATGGCGGTTTGTTCCGCATCTTTGGCAAGTCGTTCCTCAAGTTTTTTGATCGTGTTTTCAACGGACTTCATTTGCGAGTCGAGGGACTTCTGAACTGAGTCTGCCCGGGTGTTAATGAGTTTTTCGAGTTGCTGATCTCGCTCATTGGCCTGTTTTACCTGGGCGCCAAATAGAATGTCTCGAACGGTTTCGAGGCTGTTGTCGGTGGCTAGAGACTCAAGAGCCGCCTTCTGGTTATCTGTTTTATCGTCTTCGCTCATGGATACTTTGCCTCGTTTTGCTTTAGGTGGTGGCGTCTTCTTTACAGCGACCTTAGGCTTTTTAGGGGTAGCTTTCGCTTTGGTAGCCTTTGGCTTGCTACTGGCTTTTTTCTTTACCGGCGACGTCTTGGTCGAGGCTTTAGTAGATCGTTTATTTGCTTTAATCGCCATGCCATGCTCTGTCGACAGATCCGGGCCAGCGATAATAACATAGGCTAAGGTCGCGCGATCATCGATTACAAATCTTTACAATTAGCCTTAAAGGGTAAATTTTGAGGTTTTTGATGCCAATTAGGCCCCTGGACTAGTGGTTGGTTTTGAGAAAGTGTTTACTCTAACCAGCGGGATAGAAATAATGTTTACTAGACCTTTGAAGGCGCGCCAGGAAGCGAAATATGATTAGTAAAAAAGTAGCCATGCTTGGCATGTGGGGCGTGGGTAAGACCAGCCTGGTGCAGCAGTTCGTGAATAGTATTTACGATGATAAGTATCTTGCTACGCTTGGGGTCAAGGTGGACAAGAAGGTCGTCTCCGTTGCTGATCAAGATGTGACCATGATGCTCTGGGATATAGCGGGTGCGGAGGATCACTTCAGTGTGCCCATGAATTACGTCAAGGGGTCAGCGGGCTATTTGCTGGTGATGGATGGAACTCGCAAGGCCTCACTGGAGGTTGGTCTAGACCTGATCAAGCTTATTACCGACGGCGTGGGGGATATCCCGTTTGTACCGGTTGTTAACAAGGCTGACCTGGATTGGGAGCTTAGTGACGCAGAAATAGACGCCGCTTTTGAACCCTTTGGGTGTGATTGGTTTAAATCCAGCGCAAAAACAGGCGAGAACGTTGATCTCGCCTTCGAAAGCCTTGCTAAAAAAATGCTCTAGGGCATTCTCCAGAAGTTCGCTAAAGGTCAATAATGGTTTCTGCCTGGGCCATCTCGAACTTTCGCCCTACCTGTTCGCTGCGGCGCGCCAGGGTCTCGTCAATCCAGTTTTTCTCGGCCCAGGTTCTGTTGGGATCATGGTGGCCAATGTAGGTGTTCTTAACTCTGCATTTTTCCGCCATGTCCATCACATCCTCGATGCAGCTATGGCCCCAGTCCAGACGGGAAACGCCAAAGGGCGCGCCCACTCCCTGGTGGCCGTCATACTCAATTTGGAGGAACTGCCCATCCCGATATAGCACGTCCGCATCCATCGATTGTTCTATCAAGCGTTTTTCTGCCTCGAGACTCGCAATTTGCAGGGGGTCCGTCGGATCATCGCCGCGCCTGAGTTCATGGTCTGTGCAAAATACGAAAACCTTGCCGTTGTGCTCAATCCGGTAAGCTAGACAAGGGTCTGGGTGGAATACCTCAAAGGGCTGGATGGTGGTATTGCCAATCTGAATGGGTTCGTGGATATCGTGGAATCTGTGCACCATTGGATCGTTGGCTGGGGGCGGATTGACCTTGAGGTCCCGAATCTCAGTGGAGTCGAATTTGGCTGGCATTAACTCGTAATTCAATGGAGTTTGAATACCCTTAAGGTCCATATCCATCTGATGGGAAAAGATGCCTAGATTTTGATCAAGGGCTTTCAGGTAATGGTGGTTGGCGAGGATATGCACGTTGTTGCGCGGGTCAAAGCACACGGCGGCCTGATCGAAGCCTTCCGTGTGGTCAAAATGCGCATGGCTGCCAAAAATATAAAGATGACGCTCTTCTGCATTGCCCCACTTAGCGGCGATATCATTGGCGCAAATCCGGAAACCGCTCCCACAGTCGAAAACAATATCATTACCGTCGGAGGTTTCAATTCGGAAGCATGTTGTCCAGCCGCCATAGACCCGCTGTTCTGCCAAATCAAAGCGCTCGCGGTAGGTTGCCAGGGTTTTGCGATTGAGTGGCCCGCCTATTATTTCCTCGACGGTTTTACCCGACCCACCTTGCTCAATCTCAGCAAACACCTGTTCAAGTAATTGGAGGTCAGAATGGAGCCTGGTTTCTGCGCGTTCGGCTTTTGCCGGAAATATGGATCCACTGCCCTGTACGCCGTAGAAGTGAATTCGCATGTTTTCAATGGTCATGGTTGGCTCCTAAGTCTCAGCAGTCTGTTTACGTGATCTTTGCGGGCAATTCAATCAGGAAAATGTAGCCAGTGCGCTGAGACCCTGTTCGATTGTTGGTAATTATGAATTCAAAGCGTGTGTTCAGCGGCAAAATCATCAGATTAGATAGGGTATATTCACAAAATCTGCTAAATGCATTGATAGAGTTCCTGTATAAAGTCGATCATTCGTATTAATAAACTGGTTTGGAGTAAAACATGACTGAGTATGTCCCCCCAACGGTCTGGAAGTGGGAAGAAGGTTCTGGCGGCCGTTTCGCGAGCATTAACCGTCCTATTGCCGGTGCCACTAAAGAAAAGGCGTTGCCCGTTGGTAAGCACCCGTTCCAGTTGTATTCGATGGGTACACCTAATGGCGTGAAAGTCACCGTGATGTTTGAAGAGCTATTAGCGCTTGGGCACACCGGTGCTGAGTATGATGCGTACGCCGTGAATATTAGTGACGGCGATCAGTTTGGTAGCGGCTTTGTTGATCTAAATCCGAATTCCAAAATCCCAGCCCTTGAGGATCGAAGTGGTGACAAACCTTTTCGCATATTTGAGTCGGCTGCGATCCTGCTCCATTTGGCGGAAAAGTTTGGTGAGTTCCTGCCGACGGATCCCGCTGCCCGCGCAGAGGTAATGTCCTGGGTGTTTTGGCAGATGGGTAGTGCGCCCTATCTCGGCGGTGGCTTTGGTCATTTTTACGCCTATGCCCCGGAAAAATTTCAATATCCAATTGATCGATACACAATGGAAGTAAAGCGTCAGCTCGATGTGCTTGACCGCGACCTGGCGGAAAATGAGTACCTGGCCGGTCCTGACTACACGATTGCCGATATTGCGACCTGGCCCTGGTACGGTGGTCTGGTGCGGGGTCTGCTGTACAACTCGGCAGAGTTCCTGGATGTTGAGTCCTACACCCATGTGTTGCGCTGGGCTAACCAGATTAACGAGCGACCCGCCGTTAAACGTGGCGCGAAGGTCAATCGGTTCTGGGGGCCAGAAGAGGATCAGGTACCCGAACGTCATAGTGCATCTGATCTAGATTAGGTTAGGGGAAATTTAAGTAGATTGGTATGGGAGTTGAACGACGGTGTTCACGTCGCCGTTCAGCTCAATTTATCGGAGTCTCTCTGACAGTAAACTAGCCTAAGCGTTGTTGATAGAAACTGATAATTTCATCAAGGGCGGCCCGGGTAGGTTGACCTTCCTCGTCTATAAGATGCAGCGTGACCACACTATGGGGCGTCCCTGGACCATTGGGATTGGCCGCTGAGTCAGGCAAAGTCCGACCGATAAATCGATCTCCAAGGGCTGCCTCATAGGCTTCAAATTTTGCCGCCTTACACATTGTGTCCCCGGCAAAACGATAAGCGAGCACCGTTAGATCTTCGTCGATCATGCGTTCTTTAACCTGGGCTAGTTCCTCCGGTGCAATGTGTAATCCCGCGGGGTTAAACAGTGGCAGGGAGGGCTGTGAAAGCACAGGTGCCAGTACCGCTGGCTCGAGCATTAAATTCAGCGCAAAATTTCCTGTAAAGCACATGCCTATGGCGCCAACACCGGGACCACCACATTCGGCGTGGGCGGTTCTGGCTAGAGCTCGCAGCCAATCGACGATTGGGCTGGAACGGTTGGCGGCAAAAGCCGAGAACTCTTTGCTGATACAGGCCTTTGCAATGGACTTCATCAGGTATCCACCGGAGGGAGGTCGGCCCACTTCTCCAAAAAGGTGTGGCATATAAACAGTAAACCCAGCATCCCTGACCCGGCGAGCGAACTGGGCAACATGGGAATAGATCCCTGGCATTTCAGACATCACAATAACTGCGGGACCGCTGCCGGATACAAATACCGGCCTTGTCTCATTGAGTAGAGTGATCTGTCGCTCTTCGAAATCACTAAGTGGTGCTGGGTGTATAAGTTCCGACATGCTGATCAATTCATAGATGGGCTGGACAGAATACCCTTGAAGTTATTGGTCGTGCTACCGGTCTAAGGATTTTGCCCAGCGTTCGGACCATTGGTTCATATCAGCCAGTTTTTCTCCGAGCTCGATTCCGAGCTGGGTATAGCCAAAACCAGATTTTTCGAGGTCAATTAATGCGAGTTCGCGCAACGACTTCAAACGCTTATTGAGGCTAGTGGGCGAAACGTCGTCGCAGCGTTCCCTAAGCTGTCTAAACGTTAGCCGTCCTCCCCTCAGCTCCCAGAGAATCCGCAGGGTCCAACGCTGCCCCAATATATCAAAAAGCACCATGATCGGCCGACCGGACTGGGTACCTCTGGCGGTCTGGCCTGGCTTTTTGGTGGGCATAGCTTTGTCCTCAGGGTGAGTCAGCGGTCAGCATAAACGCTTATCAGTTTTCTTGCTACACAATATGTAGCTTTTAAGTTTAGAGTGTGACAAAGTGAATTCCGCTACACAAACAGTAGCAATAGAGTTGAGCCAAAACTGCAAATAGGAGACATTTATGAAACTGATCCCGCTTGAACCACCATTTGACCCGGCAATCGAATCCATTTTGAATGGCTATCCGAAACAAGATGGTTATCTGCTTGGATTGTTTCGAGTATTCGCCAATAGCGCGCGATTTCTGGCGGGCAAGGGCGTTAGTAACCTACTCGATAAAGACAGCCCGCTGGCTCTGCGGCAGCGCGAAATTGTCATTCTTCGCACCTGCGCAAACTTCAATTGTGAGTACGAGTGGGGCGTGCACGTTGCGATATTTGCTAAAGCGGCGGGGCTTTCAAAATTACACACAGACGAGACGAGATTGAATCAGAAACTCGTAGTCTGGAGTGAAACAGAGCAACTGCTCATTGATGTGGTCGATAATCTCTGCCGGAGTGCAGCCCTGGAGCAGGGTTTACTTGGTAGGTTTCAAGATCTTTACAGCGCTGAGCAACAGTTAGAAATTCTGTCGCTGGTTGGTAACTATTATCTAGTGAGTTTGGTGGCGAACACCTCGAGACTTGGCAATGAGGATTTTGCTGCGAGGTTTCCGCTTGGATAGCTGGACACTATCTCGATAGGAATTGTGATGATGCCGGATTGCAGGATCGAGGAGAGTAGCAAAGGGACCGGCATCATCACAAAAACGGGGCTTATGCTTTGAGTTTTTCCAGTGCAATGGGCATGGCAGCAGCATACTGTTTGACATCATCAATCATGCCGCAGCTCACCCGGGACCAATTGGTATAGTCCTGATAGATACCTCGAATGAGTACGTTTTGTTTGGCCATCTCCTGGCGAAATGCTTCAGCGTCAAGTTTACCTAGGTCTACAAATACAAAGCTGGTTTCGGAAGGTGCCGCCGTTAGACCGTTGTGTTTCACTGCGTCCAAAATAATGCCTCGAGCCTCAATAATTTTTTGTTTCGACATCTTGAGAAATTTAAAATCGTCATAGGTGGCTACAGCAGCCGCAACACCAGCCTGGTTCATCGCGTAGTTGCCTAGACCAAAATTTCTCACTAGCTCTGAATTCTCCTCCGATGCGATCATATAACCGACACGCATTCCTGCGAGACCGTAGAGTTTGGAAAATGTCCGGGCGACAAAGACGTCGTGCCCCGCCTTGACTAACGGAATCATGGAGTTGGCTTCCGGATCATCTGTGATTTCGTTGTACGCTTCATCCACCAGGACCGTGCATTTTTTAGACGCCTTGATCACAAACTCCTTAAGTTTGGCTGCATCAATCACCATGCCGGTTGGGTTGTTCGGGTTACAGATTTGCACCATCGAAACATCCGGCGTGATGGCGGCGTAAAGTGCATCAAGATCGACACTCAGATTAGAGGACTTGGCAATCCTCTTCATTTCTCCACCTTGACGCAGCGCCGCCCGAGACGTTGTGTCCCAGAACAGGTCTGGTCCGAGTATTTTTCCTTCCCTGGCTTTCGCGACCGCAAGGTAGGTCAATACGCCGCTCGAGCCAGAGCTGAGGCTAATTTGTGATTTCGAAATGTCGTATCGCTCCGCGATCATCGATAACAGCGTGGGTACAGACTCACCTACGTAGTAGGCGCCTTTAGTGATCGCAGCATTCATTGCCGCAAGTGCCCCTGGACTCGGTCCGTAGGGGTTTTCGTTGGCGTTTAACTTAGCGATCCCTTTGGCAGGACCATACTGGATCGAAGCTGCTGCTGCCTGGGATGCACCGATCGGAATAACGCTTCCGGCAATCGCGCCGGCCATCATGGCCGAGCCTCCGAGAAATCGGCGGCGGGATAAAGATGTTTTCATTGTTCTCTCCTTTTTTCTTTGGTCGCGGGTCGATCTTGGTGATCAGTTAGGCTTAGGTGATAAAGGTCAAATTCTTGTAAAACATCGTGCCGGATACACATAGTAGATAAACACCAAACGTACGCTTTAGGTGTATCTCGCTCAGGCTATGGGCAAGCCTGACGCCTAATGGCGCAGTAAATATCGACACTAGTGAAATCGCTAGCAGGGCTGGGATGTTGATGTAGCCAATTGATCCGGCTGGCATTCCTGTATCAAACAATCCCATCACCAGAAAGCCAAGGGCGCCGGGCAATGCAATGATGAACCCTACCCCTGAAGCCGTGGCAACGGCCTGATGTAAGGAGCGCCCACAGATCACCATGGTGACGACAAATGGTGTGCCACCCCCAATACCTAACAGTGCAGAGAAACCGCCGAGTCCCGATGCAAGCGCTGCTCTGCTGGCGCCATGGGGTACATCGGGAGTTCTTCCGCCAAAACTAAAGGCCTCTGGGAGTAAGAAGTAAAATGAATAGAGCAAGACGCCGATCGCAAAAACTAAAACCAGAATACTGGCGTCAACTACAGCGGCAATGCCTATCCCCGCTAGCACACCAGCTACAAGCCAGGGAGCCCACTCCCGTAGCAGCAGGAAGTCTACCGCGCCACGCTTATTGTGCGCCTGAACGGAGCGAGCGGACGAAACGATAATGGTCGCAAGTGATGTGCCGATAGCGACATAGATATGTTTTTCGCTTGTCTCACCGAATAAAGGAAACACCGCGAGCAGTGCAGGTACTACGATAAACCCGCCGCCCACGCCAAAAAGACCCGCGGTTACGCCAGCGATGCCTCCCGCGGCAAATAACGCGATGCCGAGCATGAGTAGTTCCGTCGTACCTGCCATCTACATTCACTCACTAGCTGGTCCGCTCAACTGGGCCGACCTCTTGGTATCTAATGTGATATGCACTCAAGAAGCGTGCCATCAGTTAGTCACTCAATAAGAAACTAATGGAAGTGGGATAACTCACCAAAAAGAAACGGGTTTTTGAGTTGGAGAGCTATGTGGTTGGGTCAATATTTTTGCAGCGTGCTATTGAATGACGCGCCAATTCGGTGAGGGAGTGAGTCGCTTCGGCCAAAATAGCGCGTCTATCGATTCCTATTATGGTGCTCGTACGTCTATTTTTGATAGGTTTCTGTGCACAAAATTGCGATTTAGTTGGTTCGAAAGCGCACGTGAATGGCGCACCCGAATTCACCCTTTGTGAAAGCAATGATGAGTGCGTGATTGTAAAGGGTTTTAGAACGCACCGGCATGAGTCCCATCTGGTGCACGTACTATTTGGTTTTGAGGTGCCAAAACTTGGCCCGCTTTCTGCAAAATCCCCGACTACAACTCAAGATTGAACGCAAACGATAACAATAGGGTGCGGTCTTCCTTCGAGATAATTCTAAGAACGAGTGACTAGGAATAACCTTGGGGAAATACAATGAAAAAAGCTAAAAAACACAGCTCGGCAACGCCCAATTTTAATTGGCTGCTGGGTGTTGCAATGGTGTCGATAACAGCTGTACCCGTAAAGGCCGATGACGATGGCGGCCTGATGGATCTGGAAGAGGTCATTGTTACCGGTATCCGCGGTAAACCCAGAACCGTTTCAGATTCTCCCGTACCAGTTGATGTGTTGAGTAGCGCGGATATAGATGCTGTTTCTCACACAGATACTAACAATATTCTTCAAACACTAGTGCCTTCCTATAATGTGAGTCGCCAACCCATTAGTGATGGTGCAACGTTTATTAGGCCGGCAGAATTGCGCGGTATGCCAACGGACAAGACCCTTGTGCTGGTGAATTCTAAGCGACGGCATAGATCAGCACTGGTCAGTATCGGTGGCTCTGGCACCCAGGGCCCGGATGTTGCGACCATTCCCGCTTCTGCCTTGAAGAGCGTGGAAGTATTACGGGACGGCGCTGCTGCCCAATATGGATCAGACGCAATTGCCGGCGTGATTAACTTTATTCTCAAAGATAATAGGGATGGTGGAAGTATTTCCTATAGTACCGGCGAGCATTTTGAGGGTGATGGATTTCAAAGTACTGTCACCGGTAACATCGGCTTGCCCCTTGGTAATAGTGGTTTCTTAAGTCTATCGGGCGAGTACTCTGATTCAGAGTTCACTTCTCGGTCAGAGCAATATTGCGAATCATGGTTTTGTCTCGACACGAGCAATCCTGTCTATGATCCAACGGCTTCGTACAATACTTTTCTAAGCGATCCTGCTTTTGTGGCCGGAGTTGGAGACGCGTCCCTTGAAAGTGACGTGGTGAACCCCTGGGGGGCACCTAACACCGAAGCGGCTCGAATGTTCTTTAATGCGGGTTACGAACTTAGTGCAACGAGTTCCCTGTATGCCTTTGGTAACTACTCGACGAGCACAGCAGACGGTGGATTTTTCTATCGGTACCCTGGCAACGGGACAATTGAAGATCTTCGCCTGGCGGATGGATCAGTCTATTCTCCGCTGTCGATATTTCCAGGTGGTTTCACACCGCGCTTTGAAGGTGAGGTAATTGACTACTCCATCGTTGCTGGCGTGAAAGGAGAGTTTTCCGATGCATTGAGTTATGACCTGAGTGCCAGGTACGGTTCTGACAAAGTAGAGTACACGTTGATGAATACGATCAACCCGTCTTTGGGTCCGCTCACGCCGACCGAGTTCAGGCCCGGTGATCTGGAAAATGAGGAGACACAAATTCAATTGGACTTTGCCTATGAATTTGATGCTGGCCTGGCATCAAGCGTCGTGTTTGCATTTGGCTTGACGTATATGGATGAGTCCTATGAAGTGTCCGAGGGAGACCTTGCTTCTTATCAGGCGGGTTCCTTTGCCCTGCCAGATCCATTTGGATTTTGTAGCGCTGGCTTGCCTACCGCTGCAGGCACCGCTGTGATTGGCGCCGGATCGAATCTAGACTGCTCCGATCCTGATGATCCAGCGTTCACAGTAGTCGGCGTTGGTTCGAATGGGTTCCCCGGTAATTCTCCTGCATTCTCAGAGGTCTACGATAGGGACTCCTATGCAGTTTATGCCGATATAAGTGCTGATGTGAGTGAGGAGCTGTTCCTCCAGGCTGCAATTCGCTACGAAGACTATTCAGACTTCGACTCAGAAGTTGTCGGTAAAGTAGCTATGCACTACGAGATTAATGAAGTGTTTGGTTTGCGAGCATCCGTTGGTACTGGCTTCCGGGCGCCGACTCCTGGTCAACAGGGCACCACAAATGTATCAACTCGATTGCCTAACGGATTGCCGGTGGCGACAGGGTTGTTCCCCGCCCTCTCGACGGTCTCTCAAGCGCTTGGCGCAACAGCCTTGAAACCAGAAACGTCGACAAACTATACGTTCGGGATTACCGGTGAGTTTGAAAAGTTAAGTATGACGCTGGACTTCTACCGTATTGACGTAGCAGATCGATTTTATGCCATCTCAACTCTGGACGTTTCCACGGACCCAACTTCTGGAAGTGATTATTTGAATTACCTTGCGCTTCAGGGAGCTGGGGTCGTAGGCGCTGAATCTATTGGTGGCGTATTTTATTTTACCAATGCGTTTGATACAAAAACACAAGGGATGGATCTTGTTGCAACCTATCCACTTGAATGGAGTGATGGTTCGATCACAAGCTTGACAGCTTCAATCAACTACAACAGTACAGAGTTTGATTCTGATCCGAGTGCGTTCCTAAACGCTGAAGATCAGTTTGACTTTGAGAACGATAGACCTGAGTGGCGGAGTGTTTTTACAGCGAGTCATACATTTGACAAGTTTTCTGTACTTGGCCGGGTGAACTACTACGGCGATTATGAAAACTCTAACAACAGTGCAGCTCTAGTTGTTCAAGAATTTGATGCCACGACCTTTGTTGATCTGGAAGGAGCTTATCAATTTAACGAAATGTTACGCCTGACCGTCGGCGGTCGAAACATTTTTGACGAGTATCCTGAGAAAGATGAGATCAGTGACTTTTGTTGCGGTCGATTGTATTCGTCAGCAAGCGTCGTGGGCTGGCAGGGTGGATACTACTATTTGAAGTTAGACGCTAATTTCTAGCAAGCCAGCTTTCTAGCAAGCCAGTGTTAGCTGAGTTGATAACGGCACTTCGGTGCCGTTTCTTTTTTCGCGATATACCTGCACTGATTTCCAAAGCCTTGCGCTTAATGCCTCGATTGATTCCGTTTGACCATTGATCAGCCACTCACCAATATGTTGATGCACGTCCGGATACGTAATGGTAATGCCAGTGCCGTGTTCTAACCAGTCTCGGCAGACTTCCGTTTCTAATTGTTCTACCACTCTTGCGTAGCCGAGTAGATCCAGGGCTTTGGCATTGCTAATTTGCTCCATTTGTTTAGCTACAGGTTTTGTCAAAACCTTGATTCCAAGGCTCAAACATTCACTTATCAGCTCGAAGCCGGTATTTGCAATGACGGCGTTTGCACTGTGCAAATCACACTTAAACCCGTCTCGGCTAAGCGCGCGGGTTTTAATGTGGCCCATATCTCGATTCTGTAGTTCCGGGCTGTAGACAAAAAACTCCCAATGGGTCAGCGGCGCTAGAGCTCGCAGGACCATATCTTGATCCTCGAACGGGAGATAGACCACCACCTTGTGATCCATGTGTAGTACTTCGTTTTTAGTTGAAACGTCACAGATCGGAGGGAGGATAGGCTGTCCAAAGTGATGCCAATGTAAACCCAATCCAAGGTCTGCAGGTGCGAAGTGTTTGAGCAGAGCCCGATTAAGAAAGTTGTCACCCGCCAGGGGTATCTGATGATTGAAGGCATATTGATGTCCAATGCCTATGGTATTTCGGCCCCTTAACTTTGCCGCCCATGAGAGTACGGGTTCATAGTCCGTTATAAGGCAGTCGAAGGGATTTAAGTCCAACTGTAAAACGTCTTTGCCAAGGGTGCAGAGGTTGTTTTGAACAACGGTTTTAGCGTAGCTGATTGAACCCTGGTTTGAAGCAAAGGTTAAGCCACGGCGAAATATCCGACTGCCTTCCACCTCAAAAAGATTGTTGGCCTCGCGGCCCGATAATAGCCAGGTGACTTCCACATCTGGATGCTTTGCGAGTATTCTGGAGATCGCATTGGCCCGGGAAATGTGACCATTCCCGGTGCCTTGAACGCCATACAAAATTTTCATAGTTGGAGTACGTAGTTATGGGAAAAACCGGCCGCTGTGGTGCCAAGTAGTGCACCGATCAGTGTGTCGGTTGGAAAGTGGACGCCGAGAATGATGCGGCTAGCGGCGACAGCAATGGCCCAAATATAGCCGAATGCGAATAGTGGACTCACGATTAAGGTCAATGCCGTGACAATCAGAAATGCCGCGGAGGTGTGCCCTGACGGAAAACTGAATTCATCCGATGCAATCACCAGACTGCGAAAATCCGGCAGAATGTTCGCCGGACGTCTTCTTCTAAAGCTGTTCTTTGCGATCAGGTAGATGATTCTTTCCAAACACAGGCCTAGGAATAATGTACTGGTAAGCACCTGGGTGTGCTGATAGCCAAAACAGAAGAAAAACGCCGGTACTATAGGATAAAGCCAGCCATCCGCGGATTTGGAAACCCACAGAGCGGATTGGACAATTGGTTTGCAACGGTGGGTACGTAGCAGTCGATGGAAAGCCGAGACATCCCAACGGTGTATAAAGGTCAAAATTTCAGTGCTGGCTAGCATGAGCGGCACTTTAGGCACGGTCGGTTAAGTCGTGATTAAGAGTGTGTATAGAAACGCGACGTAGAATGAGGAATTGAATAAGTTGAATAGAATAGTTGTAATGATTTCCAGGCTAAGGGGAGGCAAGCGGCATGCTGGAAATGAGGCCGGGCTGTGAGCATTGTGATTGTGATCTACCTGCCAACGCAGGGAATGCTTATATTTGTAGCTTTGAATGTACGTTTTGTCAGGTGTGTACAGAAAAACTATCCCATGTCTGCCCAAATTGTGGCGGCGAGCTGACGCATCGTCCCAGTCGATCTGACCGATTGTTAAGTGAGTATCCAGCCAGCACCAGGCGTATTTATAAGCCAACAAATGTCTGATCCCATCATTAGGCAACTCATCCCCGGGGATGCAAATGCTATCGTGGGTTTGTTCAACAGGGTGTATGGGGATAGTTACGCTAACGAACTATTTTACGATGCGCCTGGTATTTCAAGTTTGATGCATGCGGGCCAGTTGTTCTGTGTTGGCGCCATTGATCGTGATCAGCTGATAGCACATATGGCCATGAACAGAACCGGAGAGCTTTCGACACCTGAACTCGGCAATACCGTTGTTGATCCTGACTTCAGGGGCGGAGGGCTTGCCTGGAAAGTTGGTGCGGTGTTGACGGAATTGTGCCGCTCCCGTGGGCACGGCGGTTATTTGCACTTCCCCACAACTGACCATCACATCATGCAACGGCAAAGCGTCAAACAGGGTTTTGAAACGGGGTTAATGCTGGGCTATATCCCGCTGGAAACCCATGGTCAGGTGGGTGAAAAAAACAAAACACGGCGCAGTGCGGCGACAATTGTCTATGAGCCGATTTCAAAAGCACCCCAGCGGGGCCAAAGGGTTTTTGTGCCAGGGTGTTATCAGGCGCTACTCCATGACATTGTCGGGGTTTCAGGGATGCCTCGAATAGTTGAGCGCTGTTCCGCCGTGAACGCCGGTGAGAATAGCGTTGCCGATCTTAAGATCATGCAGCGACGAGGGCTTTTAAGGCTGACTTTTCAGCGCGTAGCACAGAATGCGGTCGAGCTGATTCGACAACTGGTTACAGCGCAATTACCCGGCGATCTAGATGTGCCTTGTCGGCAAATTGATTTGCGAATGGATGACCCGGGAATTGAGTTTGCAACTCGCGAAGCACAAAAGCAGGGATTTGTTTTTTCAGGTTGGTTGCCGGGGTTTCTCGGTGTGGATGTGTTGCGGCTACAAAGTGTGGCTCGATCCCAGACTGAACTCGCGCCATCCCTGGAAAATGCCACGGCTAAGAAGATCCTTGCCGCCATTATTTCTGAGTTGTAACACGCTGTTTGGATGGTTCTCAGGTTTGTTAAGTTTCTAAAGCTCGGCGCAAGTGCGGTGTGATGGATAACTGAATCTTAACCGTCGAAAAAATCACATCGGTGGTGGTTGCCCCCCACTCAGTAAACTTGTCCACAAGAGAACGAAGGTGAGGCATATCCCGGGCGATAACGCGCATCATAAGTAAATCACTACCGGTGAGGACGTGACACTCTGCGACTTCTGGGATTTGATCGACGGTTTGAACAATCAGTCGATGCTGGGACGAGTCCGCCTGTAATCGCACAAAAGCGCCTATTCCGACCCCTAATTTTTCTTCATCAATAGTGGCATTAAAGCTTTTAATCACACCCTCATCCTGAAGTCGACGAATGTGCTCAGTAATGCTGCTGCGAGAACGGTTTAAGCGTTGGCTCAGATCTGAAACCGTTATCCGAGCGTTTGACTGTAGTGCCTGGAGAATTTGCCAGTCGAGGCCATTAAGGCTAGGTTTTGTCATAGTGATGATATTTTAGAAAATATTCATACATATTGCCGAAATATGAGCGAAATATCCTCCATATTGTCGTAGAGGTTGACGCTGGGATTGCCGATAGTAGGACCTGTTTTACGGATTGATGAATTCTTGATGAGCCTGCAGGGAAACGGATATGAGGAAGCTTCTGATTGGTCAGGTGTGTTTGATGCTAGCTGGAGTGGGGCAAGTGGAGACGGGACAAGCCGATGAGACCGGGCAAACTTCGGTGACCCATGACAGTCCCTGTCAGTCAGCCCAGCACCGCGGTTTTGATTTTTGGTTAGGCGAGTGGCGGGTCTCGTCCCCCGGTCGGGAAGGGTGGCTGGCCAGAAGTTCCATCACGCTGGGTAACGATGGATGTTCCGTCCATGAAGCCTATACAGCCCCCGGGGGTTATCAGGGAACTAGTGTTAACTTGTTTGATTCTGCCCGACAGCTCTGGCACCAAACCTGGATCGATAATCAGGGTCGCCCGCTATACCTTGAGGGTGGCATTAAAGGCAGGTCCATGGTGTTAACCGACGGCCGGAACCAGATTACCTGGACGCCCCTGGAGGACGGCCGCATACGCCAGCACTGGGAGATTACTCAAGACGCAGGAAAGACCTTTAAGTCGGCCTTTGATGGCTACTACGAGCGCCTCGCTGAGTAAGTTTCCTGATTATTTAGTTCAGGCTTCGCAGAATTTCAGATCTTGAGATTTGGATCGTTGCATCGACAGTTTCGGTCGTGTGATATTGGCATCTTTGTCTGATGTTGCTTTGCCTCGATGGCCAGGCTGGATCAGGTTTGAACGATATTCAGGGAACATTATGACCAATAGCACAGACAGCAGTACGCCGATCAGCAAAAATAAGGTGGTGACCTTCGATTATGTCTTGTCCGACGATTCCGGTAAGGAGTTGGAGCGAAGCGAATCACCGATGGTGTATTTACACGGGGCTAATAATCTTTTGAGAGGACTGGAAGAAGCACTCACCGGTCATGTAGAAGGGGATGATGTGAGTGTTACCTTACCTCCCGAGCGAGCCTATGGACTACGCAGGGACGACGCGATGCAACGAGTACCCATCAAACATTTGCTCACAAAAGCGAAAAAATATCTGCCTGGCCAGATTGTGTCAGTGAATACCAAGGACGGCAGAAAAGAAGCTCTAGTGGTTAAGGTTGGGCGATTTAATGTGGACCTCGATATGAATCATCCCTTTTCCGGCAAAACTCTGACCTTCGATGTCACGATAAACGAGGTTCGAGATCCGACGCCGGAAGAAGTCAGCCATGGGCATGCCCATGGCCCGGGTGGACATCACCACTAGCTGCGGACAAGCCTGCCTGGGCGGGCGCCGGTATCCTGATCAAAGCGTCGGGTGATTACGCCGTTAATGATGGTGGCGTCGTAACCACTAGCGCCCTGCATCAATCGGGTGCCTCCGGCAGGAAGATCATCAAGCAGATCCAACTTCGTGAGTTTTAGTGCTTCAAAATTGATGATATTTATATCGGCACGTTTCCCGGCCTGTAAAACACCACGATCATTAAAGCCAAATAGCTGGGCATTTTTTTGCGTTGCTCGATGGATCAGGTAAGGCAGTGGGATAGTCTCACCGCGGCTTCTGTCTCGCCCCCAATAGGTTAGTTGGTAGGTGGGGTTGACCGCGTCAAATATCAAAGAAACGTGAGCCCCTGCGTCGGAAAGCCCGGTGACGGTGGCATCATCTAGTTGCATCTCCCGTACCGCATCCAGATTGTATTCTGAATAGTTGGTGAAAAAGAGAATGGCCATGGGGAGGTCTAGCTCAGGCTGGATTAGATGATCAAACAGCAGTGCTTCGGCGGACTGATTGCTGGCCCTGGCCTTTGCGGCAAAACTTTCCTGGTTAGTGGGTTCGTATGTACTGGTGCTCGTAAGCTCAAACAATTGCTCAAAATCCGACTGAATGTGAGCAATACCGAACTCCATCGAGCCCATGGGAACACCCTCAATATTGTTAGTTTCCGAGAGAATTTGTGCCTTGGTGCCGGGGTCCGATAATGCGAGTTTTCGTTCCGCTAGTGGCAAGTGCTTCAAAGCCAGATAAGTTGGTCTGAGCATCCAGGGATGGTAGGTGGCGAGACTAAAAACCAAACCTGTAGGTCGGCTGCCGACCTGGGGGAATACCTGCGCACCCTGTTGATTCGCTTGCTTTACCTGATTGATGACTTCCCGCCACTTTCCCGCCCAGGCATCTACCTGAAACAGAGTGAAGGTAGCCGGGCGACCGCTGCTCTGACTTACTCGAGCGATTAGATCAACTTCTGCCTCTAGTGCAGAGTGCTCTTCCATTTCCGGGCGGCCTGGACCCAGGGTGCTGGCCGGAATGATTTGGAACACACCTTTGTTTGCTCGTTTCAGAGCTTGAGCAATGATCATCACTTCTGCGTCATTGGCGAACGTGCCTGGTACTGGCTCTCCCTGAATGGATCTATGGCCGAGTATCCGCGAGGTCGAAAACCCCACAGCGCCCGCACTGAGCGCTTCCTCAACAATTTGGGCCATTGCCTCCAGGTCTCCTTCGGTGGCGGCCTGATTGGTTCGCCCCCGTTCTCCCATCACATAGTTGCGAACGGCGCCATGGGCAACCAGTGAGCTGATATCTAGTGCGTACTCACGGGTTGCCAAATAGTCCAGATATTCAGGATAGGTTTGCCAGGCACCCCAGGGCATGCCTTCATGCAGTGCGCTGCCGGGAATATCTTCAACACCTTCCATCAGATCGATCAAATCTTGAACACCATCCGCATGCACTCCATTAGCATGGACAGGTGCAAACCCTACGCCGCAGTTGCCCATGACGATGGTGCCAACCCCGTGGCTGGCGGAAGGGTTCATTTCAGAATCCCAGGTAACCTGGCCGTCGTAGTGAGTGTGGATGTCGACCCAGGCAGGAGTAACGATGCGGCCTGCAGCATCAATCACCTCCTTTGCCTCGGCAGCAATATTTGTACTGACTGAAACAATTTGGCCGTTTGTTACCGCAATATCACCCACATATGGTGTCTCGCCGGTGCCGTCATAAATTGTGCCGTTACGAATCAGTAAGTCATACATGGACATTTGTCTCCAGTGTGCGTTTGTCTCGAATGTAGCACTTTGGCTATCAACTAAACTACTTCGGAATAAGTGCTTTGCCTGAGAGGGCTGTGATCGCCTCAATTTGATCTTGAAGCCTATGACATCTGGTCAGATTGACTGCTGATCCGCTTGAGGGCCTTCTGGCTAATTCGCTATTATGTCACTCGCAGTCTGCAACAGCCTGAGATGATGTTTGTTGTCGGTGCACTTACAAAATAAATAAGAACATGTTATTCAATTGTGTTGCGGTGTCGTATGGAACTCGTCATTGTGATTCAGCACTTATCCGACAGAAATTGTTCGATTAAAAATACAGAGAAGCCATCATGAAATATGCTTGGAATAGGGCCCTGGGCTCACTTGGCAAATCGGTTGCCTTGATTTGCCTGCTGGTAGCGTCGCAACCTCTCTTTGCCGCGTCTGCTGACAGGGAATTGGTTTACAACGATGTGCGCACTCTCCTGCAAAATGGCCAGGCTGACCAGGCATACAAAACCCTGCTCAAAAAGGAAGTGCTTTGGTCCGGTGGGGATTCTTTTGACTATCTGTTTGGTATTGCTGCTCTCGACAGCGGTCAGGCGGGGGAAGCTGTTTTTAGTTTGCAGCGCCTGGTATCTCGAAAGCCGGACTTTGCGGGGGCGAGGATGGAACTGGCCCGCGCGTATTTTGAGTTGGGCGATAACGAGCTTGCCCGTAAAGAATTTCAGCGAATACTCAGTGAAAATCCACCGCCGAATGTTCTGGCAGCCACCAACGAATATATGAAGGCGATTGATGATCGCGCTCGAACCTACCAGGCTGATATCCAATATTCGATTGATCTTGGGTTTGGCTACGATAGCAACGCGCCTGCGGCAACGGCTGATGATGTATTTCTTAATTTTACCTTGAGCCCGAATAACCTTGAGCAAAGCTCCTCATTCGCCAATGCGGCCTTCGGTGCTGTTTACACCCGGCCGCTGAATCCGGAGACGATGCTGCTGCTCAACGCCAGGCTTGATCATCGTATCAATCCCTCTACTCATTTTGTAGATGCCTCTAACGTTGACCTGGGAATTGGTGGGATATTTACTCGAGGCGACCACACGATTTCGGTTTCAGCGAATCGCGTTTTCTCCTGGTTGGATCGAGATGAGAATAAGCACGATACCGGCTTAAATTTTGCTTACACGAGAAAACTAGATAAGGTCTGGAACCTGATGGCTTTTCTTCGTGCGAGCCATGTTCGGTTTGAAGAATCAGCACTGCAGATTCAGGATGTCGACCGTCTCACTTACGGTGTGTCCTTAAGCCAGAGTTTAAGCAAGGGCGTGTTTAATGTCTCCGCCACCGGCGGTGCGGACAAGTCTCAAAAAAGCGGGTCCCCATTCTCAACCGATGTCTATGGTCTGAACATGAGCCACAGCTGGTTTCGTCCCGGAGGCAAAATCTATTTTGTTGAGGCAGGAGCCAGTGTTACGGATTACGACGACCCCTTCTTTGCCATTAACCGAACCGATGACCTGTATACCTTTGGCGTTGGTGGTACCTGGGCCAAGTTCCCAATCGATGATTGGCTGACAACCTTTAAGGCCTCCTACAGTCGAAAAGATTCAACCGTGAGTCTTTACGAATTTGACCGACTTGAGGTCGGTTTCACTTTTCAGAAAATACTTTAAGGAGAGCTTAGATGAAAATTAATAAGTCAGGCAGTCTAAAAGCTCTCGGCATTGTTGTACTAGGCGCAATGTTTTCCATGCCCGCGATGGCGAATATCGGCAGTGTGCTTTATACCTTTGGTAACGTGACGGTCGAAAAACCAGCGATCAGCATCTTAAAGCGAGGTGCCCAGGTTGAGCAGGGCGATGTTGTTGTCACAGGTCCTAAAGGTTACGCCCAGATTAAGCTACTTGATGGGACGAAGATTGCAATTCGACCAGGTTCGAGATTTGAAATTGAGGCGTTCGAAGCACCGGCAACTGCGACCCAGCCAGCGATCGGGGAAGGTAAAGCATTACGGTCTAGTTTTAAATTACAGAAGGGCGGCTTTCGTACGATCACCGGTGGTATTGCAAAACGAGATCCCACTGCTTATCAGGTGACCACGCCCTCTGCAGTTATTGGTGTGCGAGGAACCAATTTTGTGACTCGAAGTTGCTCTGGCGATTGTGGCGCCGGTGTTCCGGACGGTGATTACATTGGCGTCTCTAATGGCGCTGTTAATGTGAGCAATGCTGCGGGTTCTGTAGACCTTTCCAAAAATCAGTTTGGTTTTGCGCAAAGTTTTAATACACCGCCCACCCGATTAACTGCTCCGCCGTCTTCTCTCCAGGACGATGGGATTGGAAATCTTGAAGCAGAGGAAGAAGAATCTAGCGACGAGGAGGGTTCTGGATCGGGAAGTGGTGAAGAAGGTTCCGAGGAAGGCTCGGAAGAAGGTTCAGGTGAGGGTTCTGAAGGAGGTAGTGACAGCTCGAGTGAGGGTGGTGATTCCGGCGGTGATGAGTCAACTGGATCCCTGGCATCGTCACGAAGTGGAACGGCGGGCACCACGACTTCAACAACAAGTTCGTCAACATCATCAACCACCACTAGAACCCCGGGTAGTAACGAGCCAACGCAGGAAATTACCGCTTCTGGGACCGGTGGTCAGGATGTAGATTTAACAGGTGGCGATGAAACTTTTGTCCCGAGGGGGCTGGCTTTTGCTGTGTCAGGTCGCGCGGTAGGTGTTAATGCGGACAATGAAACCGTAACCTTTGATGCAAACAATAATCTAACGGGTTTCAGCGATCCGGGTGCTACCGGCCAGTCCGTGACCTATGCTATTGGTGCTGCGACTAATCGCAATGTCGGTTTTGATCCCAACAGTTCCATTAGGTGGGGACGATGGGGTGGTGGTATTGCAACTCAGGCGGATGGCGGCGGGACTCCAGCAAATCTTGATCTCAATAGTCAGAGCTTACATTGGGTTGCCATCTCTGCTGAGGAAGTGGTACCGAGCCAGGTGATTACAGGTTCCGCCAGTTATACCCTGGTTGGAAATACTGATCCTACGGATAATCTTGGCAACGTCGGGGTGCTAGGGTCGGCCAACTTTAGCGCAGATTTTACGAATTCAACTGTCCAAAGTAGCTTGCAGTTAGGGATTAGCGAGCAAAACTGGACAGCCTCTGGATCCGGCAGTATTACCTCAAATCTATTTAATGGCTTGTACAACACGGTAACCGTCAATGGAACAGCCGGTGGAACGGGTTCATTTGGTGGTGCGTTTGGTGGATACGCAACAACTGGTCTGCCGACAGGCGCGGGCATGACATATCAACTCTCCAATGGAACGAGCACGGTAAGTGGTGCCGCTATCTTCAATAATTCCGGTTCGGCGCAATAGAGAGTGAACGTGGATAAAGGTCAAAACATGAATGAATTAGAGAATAAAGTCAGAGCCGGCTGGAAACCTGCGGCTATCATGGCATTTACATTGATCCTTGCTGCCTGTGGCGGCGGAGGAGGCGGAGGTAGTAGTGACGGGGTGGCAACTCCAGCACCATCAAATCCGACGACCAATCCACCACCCGTGTCGGGTAATACGACCACCGTTACTGGTTCGGTAACAAAGGGTCCGGTTTCGGGGTCGGTGCTTGAACTGTTTGAAATTGATACCTTTGGCCAGCCGGTTGGTGCTGCGGTTGCAACCGGTACAACAACCGTGGACGGTAACTTTTCAATTTCGGTGCCAGCAAATTCAGGCACGCTGCTTGTGGTAGCAAGTGGTGGGTCCTTCATTGATGAGTCTGACCAGGAGCCTGATGCTGCATTAAAGCGACGTATTCAACTTGCTGCTAATGAAAGCTTCTTATCTTTGCTGCCCCAGGGTCAAACTGCTGTTGCTGTGACGCCGTTCACAACGGCGCTTATTGTGCGCGGTAGAGTGCTAGGTGGGCCCGATGGCACATTCCAAGCCAAGTTTGATGCAGCGAAGACAGCGCTGAATACCCAGGCAGGCTTTGATCTATTCACCACTGTCCCCGCAAACCCTGTTGCACCGGCAGCAACAGCTACTGAAGCGGAAAAACAATATGCGCTGCTGTTAGGTGGACTTGCTAACCTAATTAACAACGTTGCGATTCAATCAGGTGCCAGTGCACCTAATTATGATCATGTAGTTGCCGTGACCTTTGACCTGGTTGATGGTCAATTTGATGGCTTGTATTTTGGTTTAACCGACGTACCCACGAACAGTGGCGTACCAACCCAATTGCCAACCAATCTTGATTTTGCTGCGGAAGTAAACCGATTCAAAAACAATAATTTTGACAACTATAGTGCGACGGTTGTGCCATCTTTAGAGGTCGCTACATTTGGCAATGGCCTGCCGACTGCCAATGCGGGGGTGGATCTGAGCTTAAGTCAAAGTGTAGCGGGTCAGTTGGATGGCTCTGGAAGTACAGACCCCGATAGCGGTTTGTTTTTTAGTTGGACACAGACCGCAGGAACACCCGTCACCCTCAGTAATCCAAACATTGCAGCGCCAACTTTCACCGCTCCAACCCGATTTCTTGATAATGAAACCCTGACCTTCAGCCTAACGGTTATTGATACGGTTGGATTTACTTCGACTGACACGGTCAACGTCCAGGTGGCGGGCGTAATCCCCTCGACATTTTACGCTGTCGACGATGATGAGGCCGGCGATGGCGTCGGTGACGATGTCGATGGTGGTGGTGTCGTCTCCTTGAACAGTGATGGAACGGGTTCCCTGCTGGACGACTCCGGTACGGAAACATTTACCTATACGGTAGTGGGCAATGTTTTAACCCTGAATTTTGCAACCCCTCTCCTGGTTGATGACTTTGATCAGTTTTTTGATGTTAACGGTGACGGTATCGAAGAGGAATTTCTTGTCGAAGAAAAAGCCGATGCACTCGAGTTTACCCTGGTGACAGATTTACCTAATGGCGATCAATTCATTATTCGAGAAATTGGTAATCGTGTTTTTACGGCCATCTCATCGAGTCTGACAAAGCCTTCAGAGCCATACGAGTTGTCTGACCCCATTTCGATTTTTGATCCCGCCCAAGCGATACCGTTTAGTTTTGCGGACGGTGATCAACGCACGTTGTTATTTAACTCGGTCCCTAACTTCAGCACTCTCAGATTTGATGACAATCTCTACCATGAGATTTTTTCGTTTAATACAAATGGAACGGGAACAACCGTTAATAACGGCGTGAATTTTACCTATACGATCGATGCGGCTGGTAGTTTGAATGTCATTTTTGCGAATGGTGAGTCGGCTAAGTACACCAATATTATTACCCGACCGAGTGGTGATGTTGTTGCTGTGGAGTACACACTGAACGCGCCGTTATCGGCAGACGACGACGCGCTGATCGGCGAAATTCGATTGTCTTTGAAAAAGAATCCCGCAGCAGCTGTACCGGCGACCCTCGCGGATGCGGCGGGTATTTATAGTGGTGTAGTTGCCGATGATGAAATTCCTAGTGCCAATCTTGATGTTCGCCTCAATCCAGATGGTACAGGCTCAATAGATTTTGATTCGATAGCGTCACGCTTTTTCCTCTACGATTTTGATGACGTGATTGTGTTTCGAAGTAATTTCGGCGTGTGTTGGAATCTTGATGCCAATAACAATATTGTGATCAATCGAGCTTTTTCGCTGAATCAGATTCCCAATACCTTTAGTAGTGAAACCACTCCTGCGTTCTGCGCAGGACTGACGGACGAAACGACAGATTTTCAATTTAACCTGACCCAGTTTGATAGTGACGGTACAACCTTTAAGCACTTTGATCGTCGGCTCGATAATCGTTGCTCTAATGTTGCCACTGCATCCTGCGGGGAGTCGCCCGTATTGGATGTTACGGATTTTAATCTTCGCATCACAACAAGGGTGCCGTTTACAGCAATACCACCCGTTGCAGCGCTAGATTCGGTACAAACTCCGGATGCAACGCCAATCCTTATCGATCTGCTTGCTAATGATATTGCCCGGGAGCTTGCCATCGATCCAGGGTCAGTTACTTTGTTGCGCGGGCCATTTTTTGGCACAACCAGTTTAAATGCAGCAAATGGTCAGGTGACCTATACACCAAATGCCGGTATTACCCAGGACGTATTTCAGTACATAGTCAGAGACACGGCAGGTAATCCGTCCCAGGTACAAACCGTTGAGGTTGTGATTAATCCCTGTGCATCTATCAATGGTCAGGTAGGTTTCTTCGATCGATTCACCGGTGATTGTAGTTATTCAGGTATCACAGGAGCCGCTAACGCTGCGACCAGTGACGTGAATCTGGGTCCGCTACCACTAGGCGGCGTGCATAAATTCGATGACTCACTGTTTATCGGCGTCGATTACAACACCAATGCTAGCTTAGCCGCTGCCGGCATCAGTTCAGGCGGAAATGGCCCGAGTTTGAATATTGCAGCGGGCACGGTGTTAGCATTTTCAAATTCGACTTCGGTGGTTTCCATACGCAGAGGTTCCCAGATTAACGTTGGCGGCACCGCTGCTAATCCAGTTGTTATGACCTCACAGAATGACATTGATAGTAAGCGTGATATCGCCGCCGGCGGGGCCGGTTTTCAAGCTTACAATGCAAACCAACAATGGGGTGGTCTTGTAGTTCATGGGTTTGGTGTGACTAATGCTTGTGCCTATTCTGGTGCAGTATCAACCAACGATCTTGCAATATCTGGAGAGTGTCATGTCATCAGTGATGCGGCCCAGGGTACCTATGGAGGCGTTAACAACGCAGATTCATCCGGTGCGATTAGTTATCTCCAGGTTAAGCATGGTGGTGCAGCTGTTGTAGGAGGTGACCCCGCGGCTGGTGTTGGTTTGTTTGCTGTTGGCTCCGGAACGGCGATCACAAATGTTGAAGTGTACTCAACATTTGGTGAAGGCTTGCAACTCATCGGTGGTGCAGCAAATTTGCAAAACTATTTGGGCTTGTATGTCGGTGATTCCGCTCTTTCCATGGATGAAGGATATAAAGGTACAGTCTCACAGGCGTTACTCATTCAGGATGAACTAAAAGGTAACAATTGTGTTGTTGCGAGCGGCATTGTAGATGCTTCAACGCTTACTTCGCCGCAAATTGAGGCGATCATTACCCAGGGTATTAACAGTCGACCAACTTTAAGTAATGTCACCTGTATAATCTCTGGCGCGGATAATAGTCTCAATAGCGGGCATGGTCTGGACTTCTCTAATGGTGCGTTTGCAACCGTCGTGGACTCGCTTACGGTTCTGCCGGGAACGGACTCAAGTACGCTGAGCAACTACTGTGTGGGTGTACAGGGGCGTTCTCTGCAAGCGGCGCAGGATGGTAATTTGATTTTGAGTTCTAGTATTTTTGCTTGCCCTGACAAAACCAACGGTAGTGTTCTGCCGAACTCTACTGGGCTTGAGGCGTACCTGGTATCAACGGGAAATCAGTTTGCGACCTTGTCTCCCGGTACAACTAATGCAGCTCCGGTTGCCGCTGCCGGAACAGGTCAGGTGTTACTTGAAGGCTCGCCGCTGATCTATTCGGTTGCAAATGCCAATCTCCAGGTAAACGGCTCACCGGCAACCGTGACACCCACAGGAACATTCCTTGGCGCAGTCCAACAGGGCGCTAATGACTGGACTCTGAATTGGACCTTCGGTTTACATCCAACTGCTCGACAGGTACCGCTGTGGTATGAAGCACCATTTGTTGTTGCGGCGCCATTCGTTAAAGTCTCCAAGGGGCAAACGGTAACCTTAGATGCTACGGGTACGGTTGCGAACACCTCCGGTGTTACGTATCAATGGAATCAGGTGGGCGGTGCAACAGTTACCTTGTCTAGTCCAACATCTATTTCGACGACGTTTACAGCCCCCGGCGCTGGGACAAACCTGACCGTGTCGGGCGGGCAGTTTGATTTCGAAATTGTTGCTACCGACGCAAATGGTCTGCAATCCAAGCGCCCCGTAAGAGTTGATGTGGGGGCATCGATCCCCGAGGAGTTCTATTCGGTCGCGGAATCGATTATTCCGACTGCGTTTAATCGACCTTATGAAGGCGGTGAGAGAATCCAAATCTTTGCCGATAATACCGGTACCTATAGAGACTTCGCGGGGTCGCTTGGGTTTACCTGGGTGGATACGCCTACTACGTTTACGATAACCATCAATGGTGGTCTGTTTGGTTCGGTGTTTACGACTTCCGAGGATCCGGATGGTGATACGGTATTCGAAACCATCAATAACACGAAGCGTACTGACACTATTACTTACACGCTAGTTTCTGATACAGGGCCGAAGAAGCAATTTACGATTACTGCTTCTGGGGCAACCATAAAGAATAAGGCGTCGGATAATACGGCGTTGCCCAGCGTACCCTTCACGAATGTTGCGGAGAGCAATGCGAACCAAGCAGTGGTCTCGGTGGAAGACGGTATTGCATTCGCGCTTACTTCTGCAGTTCGAAACCTTATTACCAACGTTTCAACTGGGGTGCCAACGTTATTAGTACCCTCGGTTCTGCGAATGGACGTACTCACGTTTAATGGAGATGGCACGGGCTTCGCCAAGAATAAGAACGCAGCGTTTACTTATTCGAATGACAACGCAAAGTTGCTGGTTAACTTTGCCGATGGGGAAATCGGAGAATATACGCGAATATTTAACAACCCCAGGGGTGATGCGATCGGTTTGAGTTATACCAAAACCGATAACTCTGTGACTTCCTCCGTGACGCCCAGTTCCGATGCCGGGGCAAACTGGGTGTTGGCGAGTGTCCCAGGTATATATGCGACCAATCAGCGGGTGCAACTCACGAACGGTACGTTTGTGGATTCTAAAAGCTACTACCGCTTGCATCCCGAAGGTACAGGGCAACTCGAGATTGAATCGTTCAATACGACCACGGGCCTGCTTGAGTCTGTTTCCCCCAATTCCGCCGGTATTTGTTGGAAGCTGGATGCTAATGGTGATCTTGAAATAGCCAGAACGGCGGCAAGCGATCAGAGGTTTTTGGGGAGTCAGGTGCCATCCCTATCTACCTGTAGTCTGGTGCAATCCCCGGACAACACACTGATCACTTTTAAACGAACCAGTAAGTTGTTACAGACGAATGGTGCCAGTGAGCTTTTGACCTATGTTGAAGAGCGTAGGAATCAATGCGTTACCGGCGCTAGCGGCTGCAATAATACGATATTGGAGCTGACGAATACCTCCCTGCGTAATTATTCGTCCAGGGTGAATTTTGTCGGTAATCCTCCACTAGCGGTACCGGAAGCAAGTTCTGTCTCAGGCGGACTCGCGTCGCCGGTTGATGTATTAACCAATGACCTGGCGGGCGATTCAGCAATTGATCCTACTAAGGTTACGATTGTGGCGGGTCCTGCCAATGGTACGGCCACGGTGAATCCTACTTCGGGTGAGATTACCTATACATCCAATTCCGGCTATACCGGCAGCGATACTATTTACTACCGGGTCAAGGATGTTAATGGCAATGATTCAACGATAGGTACATTGGTGCTCACGGTTCTTTAACAGGAAGCGAAGTAAAAACGCGGCTACGGTCGCGTTTTTTTTGCCCGCTGTATACGGTTTAATAGATACCAAACGGATTCAATCAAAAAGAGGAAATTGTTATGCCCGTAGAAATGCGAAAAGAAGGTCATGTGGCCTACATTGTGCTAAATCGCCCGGAAGCCCGGAACGCAATCAATGGCGAGATGGCCCAGACCATGGAAGCCTGTTTGGACGAATTCGAAAATGATGCCAACCTCTGGGTGGGTATCCTCAGCGCTGAGGGACCATCTTTTTGTGCGGGAGCAGACCTAAAAGAAATCAACGCTGGCAATGGTGGGGCGTTGTCGACAACCAAAGGTGGTTTTGGTGGCATCGTAAATCGTGAGCGTACCAAACCACTCATTGCTGCAATTACCGGTAGTGCATTGGCGGGAGGCTGTGAGATTTCCCTCTCCTGCGATCTTATTGTTGCCGCAAACGAAACAGTATTTGGCTTGCCCGAAGTGAAGCGTTCATTAGTGGCAGCCGCGGGCGGCTTGTTTCGATTGCCGAGGGCAATGGGAATGGCAACTGCAATGGAGATGATTATGACGGGAGATCCGCTACCAGCCCAGAGAGCTTATGAGCTTGGCATGGTTAATCTGGTTACCGATGCCGATAAGGTGATGGAGGAGGCGGGGAAACTTGCTAATCGGATTTCAGCAAATGCACCCTTAGCGGTTCAAGCCAGTCGTCAGGTTGCCTCTCGGGCCTTTATGGATGATGACGAGACCCTGTGGAAAAGTAGTGGCAAAGCGTTTGTTGGTATTGCCGGTACAGAAGACTTCAGAGAAGGCCCGTTAGCGTTTATTGAGAAGCGTGCACCGAACTGGAAGGGCAAGTAGGCGGACAAATAGGAACATAAATAGGAAGCAAGATAAGTAGGCAAAGTAGAAGCTACCCATCGGGTAGCCTCTACTTTGCACCAACTCTTTAAAAGCTTTTCGGCAATCTGTTGGCGAAGGCGTTCCCGCCGTACATCAAGCGGTGAGTTTGGTCAGGCGGGCTTTTGCAGCCTGGTATTCAAGGGCTAATTGATCCACCAGTTCTGCCGCGGGCTGGACGCTATCAATTGCGCCGATGCCCTGACCGCAACCCCAGATGTCTTTCCATGCTTTGGAGTCAGAGTCGCCTCCGGAACCAAAATTCATTTGCGACGGATCGCTTTCCGGCAGGTTCTTTGGATCAAGCCCTGCGGCTTCAATAGATGGCGCTAGATAGTTGCCATGGACGCCGGTAAATAAATTGCTGTAAACAATATCGTTAGCGGCGTACTGCACGAGGGCATCCTTGTACTTCGGATCGGCATTTGCCTCAGTGGTGGCGATGAATGCCGATCCTATATAGGCCAGATCTGCGCCCATTGCCTGGGCACCAAGAACCGCATGGCCATTGGCAATTGAGCCGGAAAGTACCAGGGGCCCATCAAACCAACTTCGAATTTCTTGAATCAAAGCAAAAGGAGAAAGGGCGCCAGCATGGCCACCCGCACCTGCTGCAACCGCGATTAACCCCGTTGCGCCTTTTTCAATGGCTTTCTTTGCAAAGCGATTATTGATCACGTCGTGCAGCACGATGCCGCCATAAGCAGTGATGCGTTTGTTTACATCCTCGTTTGCGCCCAGGGAGGTGATCACAATTGGGACCTTGTATTGTTCGCAGAGGGCCAGGTCTTCCTCAAGACGATTATTTGATTTGTGGACAATCAGATTTACAGCAAATGGGGCGGCGCCTTCATGATCCTTAAGGGCGGTAATGATTTGCTGGAGCCATGCCTCGAGAATGTCTGTCGAACGCGCATTCAAAGAAGGAAATGAGCCGACAACCCCGGACTGGCACTGGGCAATGACAAGATCTGGATTCGAGATAATAAATAACGGTGAGCCAATAACTGGGATTCGCAGATTTTCAAGAATAGGGGGCAACGCCATAGGTTTCTCATGATTTGTTATGCATTTAATTGCATATATGTTTGCACAGTTTTTCAATAAAGCCAAAACAAATATGCAACTAATTGCATAAAAGTCTCGAATAAGGAATGGGAAGCCTCTAACATCCACCTATGGCACTTTCCCACGCAATTATGACGTCGTTGATCGATCAGGATTTATCTGGCTACGATCTGGCGAAACAATTCGACGTATCTCTTGGCTTTTTCTGGAGTGCATCCCACCAACAGATCTACCAACAGTTAAAAACCTTAACAGCAGCGGGTGAGGTTTCGGTCACTGAAGTGAGCCAGTCGGGTAAGCCAGATAAGCGTGTTTATGGCTTAACCGATGTTGGACGTGAAGCATTGCTGACCTGGGCCGAAAAAGAGTCACGGCGAAAGCCCGCCCGGGATGATCTGTTTGTGAAGCTCTATAACCTGGGGAACCTGAAGCCAGAGCTGCTGATAGGTGAAGTTGAAGCTAGACAGTTGCAGCACCAGCAACGATTGGCGTTGTATCAACGCATTAGAGATAGAGGCTACGCTAAGCCGGAGCATCTCTCTGATCGGCGGAAAGGGATGTATCTAGCGCTATTGGCGGGGATCTATCAGGAACAGGCAACACTACAATGGTGCAAAGAAGCACTCACGCTGCTGCAATCCATAGGATCTACGGATGCGCCAATAAAAGCGCCGCCGACAGAACTGTGACAGAACCTTGCAAGGAGCCGTCGCAAGGAACCGTCGCAAGGAGCCATCCAAAAATCGTAATTGACGTATTGAGGGGCGTAATGGGGTTAATAGGTGTGGGTATGAAAAGTCTGCGGATATTGTTTGTGGTTATTTTAGTTGCCGGATGTGCATCGGTTAAATACCCGCCCCTGACCACGGCTGAGGCAGTAGACCTGGAACGTTTTGCGGGGGACTGGTACGTCATTGCTGCTATTCCAACATTTCTGGAAAAGGATGCCTACAACGCGGTTGAATCCTACCAGGCACCGAAAGATGGAAGGATAAAAACGACCTTTCGGTTTAATCAGGGAGGCTTCGACGGTGAGGAGAAACGCTTTCATCCGACGGGCTTTGTCAATCAAGACGATCCGTCCAATTCACTTTGGGCTATGCAATTTGTTTGGCCCTTTAAGGCTGAATATCGAATTGTCTACACCAGCGAGGATTACGATCTGACCATTATTGGCCGGAGCAAACGTGATTATGTCTGGATCATGTCGAGGACCAAGACCATCTCTGAGCATTCTTACCAGTCATTGGTTAACATTGTCGCCCGTGAAGGCTACGACTTGTCCGCACTGCGCAAGGTACCTCACAGTTAGAAAAAACCAGGTAGGCCCTAGCGAGTCTATTGAGCAAGCGTCTATTTAGAGAGAGTCTATGAAATTTGTCAGTAGCGGCCATTTTCAGCATAGCGATGCGGATCGAATTGGGGTTCTTGTCACTAACCTCGGTACGCCCGCAGCGCCGACCCGAAAAGCACTAAAAACCTATCTGAAGGAATTCCTGTCTGACCCCAGGGTTGTGGAGTTTCCTCGGTTGCTCTGGTGGTTGGTGCTAAATATTGTCATCTTGAACTTTCGCCCAGCCCGCTCGGCAAAAAGTTATCAAACAGTCTGGACCGATGAGGGCTCCCCATTGATGGTCTACACGGAACGACAGGCGGCAGCCATCCGAGAAAAGTTGTCAACTAACGAGAATGTTGTGGTTGAGTTTGCGATGCGTTACGGCGAGCCGTCAATTAATTCCGCTCTGGAATCCCTGGCAAAGCAGGGGGTTCGAAAATTGCTGTTGCTACCGCTCTACCCCCAATACTCGGCGAGTACCAGCGCATCTACCTTTGATGCGGTTGCCGCTGATTTTACGCAACGACGTTGGTTGCCGGATCTCAGATTTATTAGCCATTACCATGATCGTCCCGCCTATATTGATGCGGTTGCAGAAAAAATTGAACGACACTGGCAAGATCAGGGCCGGGCGCAACTACTGCTGTTTTCTTTCCATGGCATCCCCCAAAGTTATCTCGAAAAGGGCGATCCCTATTTCTGTGAGTGTCATAAATCGGCGCGACTTATTGCTGAGCGATTGAAACTTGCGGAGGACAAATACAAGGTCGTATTCCAATCTAGATTCGGCCGTGAAGCGTGGCTGCAGCCCTACTGTGATGAAACGCTAAAACAATTGCCAGGCGAGGGGGTCAAATCGGTGCAGGTAGTCTGCCCGGGATTCTCCGCTGATTGCCTTGAGACCATTGAGGAAATTGGTATCGAGAACAGGGACTACTTTCTCAATGCTGGCGGTGAGCGTTATGAATACATTGCTGCACTCAACGATGATCCCGAACATATCAACATGCTAACGGATCTGATTAGTGAGAACCTGCAAGGCTGGTCCTGCGAGGAAACCCACGGCCGACCGGAGCGCGCGGAAAAATTTGGTGCGCCGCCTGAGTTATGATATTCCGTCCAGGGTAGCGGTTTTGCCTGTACTCCGTTGTTGTTGCCTGGTTGAGGTTGAATTGCTCATACCACCATTTCTATTCATTCGGCGCTAAACTTTCCAATCTGGAATATGTTACATGCGTTTAATTCTTTAGAAATATTGAAGTTTGGCTGCTAATTTCCACTCTGTTCCATTAGTTCCATTAGTTCAACTGACTTCATAAACGTAAGTAACAGAGCAAAACATCATGAATATTCCTGAAGTAGACATCCAGGCAGCCCCGGTTTTTTCTGTTGATATTCCAGAGATCAAAAAGCAGGTCCTTTATCGTGATGTAGACGAGTCGCTTTCTGAATGGGAACGCGCTCGGATGACCAGCAAAACCTGGTCGATGGAACAGGACTAAATAAACCTGCATGTGCTTTAGTCGATTCGCCTGATTTGTTTCAGGCGAATTCTGATTTCTGTGCTGATTCCAGGCCTGATTTTTCTCCGATAGCCCCTATTTCCGCTCCCGTTTACTCGTAATTCCCATGGGGAATCACGAACATAAGTTATTGTCCTAAAAGCAGTTCTTCGCAACACCCACTCGCTAGTGATAAAATTCGCGGCCCACTCAATCGGTGACGCAACCCATGAACACTAATTACCGCAAACCTCTTCCAGGCAGTGACCTCGACTACTTTGATACCCGGGCTGCTATTGAGGATCTGCAGGCCGGTGCATTTGATAAGTTGTCCTATACCGCCCGGGTACTCGCAGAAAACCTTGTCCGCCGCTGTGAGCCGGAACGCCTAAGCGATTGTTTACTGCAAATTATCGGCAACAAACAGGAGTTAGATTTCCCCTGGTACCCGGCCCGGGTGGTCTGCCACGACATCCTTGGCCAGACCGCGCTTGTTGATCTTGCCGGCCTGCGAGACGCGATCGCTGCAAAGGGCGGTGACCCAGCCCAGGTAAACCCTGTTGTACCGACCCAGTTGATTGTTGATCACTCCCTCGCGGTGGAACATGGTGGATTTGATAGTGAAGCTTTTGAAAAAAACCGCGCCATTGAAGATCGTCGCAACGAAGACCGATTCCACTTTATTAACTGGACCAAAACTGCATTTGAAAATATTGATGTGATACCGCCTGGTAACGGCATCATGCACCAGATAAACCTTGAGCGGATGTCACCGGTTGTACAGGTTCAAAACGGTGTTGCATTCCCTGATACGCTAGTTGGTACCGATAGCCACACACCTATGGTTGATGCCCTCGGTGTGATTGCTGTGGGAGTTGGTGGGCTCGAAGCGGAAAGTGTCATGTTGGGTAGGGCATCTTATATGCGACTGCCGGAGATCATTGGTGTTGAATTGACTGGCCAACGTCAACCCGGCATTACCGCAACGGATATAGTACTGGCGATTACTGAGTTTCTACGTAACCAAAAGGTTGTTTCTTCTTACCTTGAATTTTTTGGTGAGGGTGTGGCGAAGCTCACGTTGGGAGACCGCGCAACCATTTCCAATATGACCCCAGAATTTGGTGCAACCGCGGCCATGTTTTATATCGATCAACAAACGATCGACTATTTAACGTTGACCGGTAGAGAGCCAGAGCAGGTTAAGCTCGTTGAGCACTATGCAAAGGAGACGGGTCTCTGGGCGGATCAGCTAAGTGGTGCAAAGTATGAGCGTGTTCTGACCTTTGACCTGTCTAGTGTTGGCCGTAACATCGCAGGGCCGTCCAATCCCCACGCTCGGGTTGCCACTTCTGATTTAAAAGCGGCGGGTATCTCTGGGGTTGTTGAAAATGAAGAAGGTTTAATGCCAGACGGCGCTTGCATCATTGCGGCAATAACCAGCTGCACCAATACCAGCAATCCCCGCAACGTGATTGCTGCAGGATTGATTGCTCGAAATGCTAATGCACTGGGGCTCAAACGAAAGCCCTGGGTTAAGACTTCTCTGGCGCCCGGATCCAAGGCGGTTCAGTTGTATCTAGAGGAGGCAAAACTGCTGCCGGAATTAGAAAAGCTTGGTTTTGGTATTGTCGGTTTTGCCTGCACAACCTGTAACGGCATGAGTGGTGCGCTTGATCCCGTAATTCAAAAAGAGGTTGTTGATCGAGACCTTTATGCCACTGCTGTGTTGTCAGGCAACAGAAATTTTGATGGCCGCATTCATCCTTACGCAAAGCAGGCTTTTTTGGCTTCACCTCCCCTGGTTGTTGCCTATGCGATTGCGGGCACGACCCGATTTGATATCGAGAGTGATGCCCTGGGTACCGATAAAGATGGCAACCCTATAACTTTAAAAGACATCTGGCCCAGCGACGAAGAAATTGATCAGGTGGTGGCGGCGAGTGTTAAGCCGGAGCAATTCAAGGCTGTTTACGATCCTATGTTCCTGCCCTTAAAGGACATTACCGATCAAGTCAGTCCGCTTTATGACTGGCGCGCCCAGAGCACCTATATTCGTCGTCCACCCTATTGGGAAGGTGCCCTTGCCGGGGAGCGAACACTTAAGGGTTTGCGTCCTCTTGCTGTGCTTGGCGACAACATTACAACGGATCACCTGTCACCTTCGAACGCCATCATGCTTGATAGTGCGGCGGGCGAGTATTTAGACAAAATGGGACTGCCGGAAGCGGACTTTAACTCCTACGCGACCCACCGGGGTGATCACCTGACGGCCCAACGGGCAACCTTCGCCAATCCAAAACTACTAAATGAGATGGTGCAGGAGGACGGCAAGGTTAAGCAGGGTTCTCTGGCTCGCCTTGAACCGGAAGGCAAGGTGACCCGAATGTGGGAAGCCATCGAAACCTATATGGAGCGTAAACAGCCTCTGATTATTGTCGCCGGCGCTGACTACGGTCAGGGCTCATCAAGAGACTGGGCGGCAAAAGGTGTTCGATTAGCAGGCGTTGAGGCTATTGTTGCGGAAGGCTTTGAACGTATTCATCGAACCAATCTGATTGGTATGGGTGTTATGCCCCTTGAGTTTCAAGTCGGAGATGATCGTATGAAGTACGGTATTGACGGCACCGAGACATTTGACGTTATTGGTGAAGCAACACCGCGGGCGAGTCTGACATTGGTTATTCATCGAACCAATGGTGAGAGTGTTGAGGTGCCAGTGATCTGTCGCTTGGATACCCAGGAAGAACTCTCAATCTATGCAGCTGGTGGCGTTCTACAGCGTTTCGCCCAGGATTTTCTTGAAGCTAAAGCTAGTTAGGAATTGTTATGGGTCACTCACCTCAAATCAATGCACCTCAAATCAATGCACCTCAAATCAAAGTGCCCGCTACCTATATGAGGGGCGGTACTAGTAAAGGCGTCTTCTTTAAACGGGAGGATCTGCCTGAGAATGCCAGAACCCCTGGAGGTCCACTTGATCAGTTATTGCTACGTGTCATCGGCAGCCCTGATCCCTATGGCAAGCAGACCGATGGCATGGGTGGTGCGACGTCGAGTACCAGCAAGACCGTCATACTGTCTAAGAGTGAGCAGCCTGACCATGATGTTGATTATCTTTTTGGTCAGGTATCCATTGATTCAGCTTTTGTCGACTGGAGTGGTAACTGCGGAAACCTATCCGCAGCGGTCGGCCCCTTTGCTGTGGCAAATGGACTAATTGATCCTGCGCGGGTGCCGGAAAACGGATTAGTAAAGGTGCGAATCTGGCAGGCAAATATCAAAAAAACCATTATTGGCCACGTGCCCGTGGTTGATGGTGTTCCGCAGGAGACCGGCGACTTTGAGCTTGATGGTGTGACTTTTCCTGCGGCGGAAATTCAAGTCGACTTTATGGATCCCGCTGATGATGAAGGTGGATCGATGTTCCCAACGGGTAATCTTGTTGACGATCTTGAGGTGCCAGGGGTTGGAACGCTTAGGGCAACCATGATTAATGCCGGTATACCGACTATTTTTGTTGATGCAGAAGCAATTGGTTATCTGGGCACAGAATTGCAAGACGATATTAATTCAGATCCCGCCGCCCTTGCTAAGTTTGAAACCATTCGGGCTTATGGCGCGGTAAAAATGGGCTTAATCAAATCAATAGAAGAGGCCGCTACAAGGCAGCATACGCCGAAGGTGGCTTTTGTTGCGCCAGCGAAAGACTATGTGTCATCTAGCGGCAAGCCTGTCACGACTGGGGATGTTGATCTCCTGGTTCGCGCCTTATCCATGGGTAAACTCCACCACGCGATGATGGGTACAGCGGCTGTCTCCATTGGTACAGCTGCGGCGATTCCCGGTACCTTAGTCAACCTTGCCGCGGGAGGTGGTGCGCGAAATAGCGTGACCTTTGGTCATCCCTCTGGAACATTGAAAGTAGGTGCGGAAGCATCCCAGGTCGAAGGTGAGTGGCAAGTGACCCGGGTCAGTATGAGTCGAAGTGCCAGGGTACTGATGGAGGGCTGGGTACGTATACCGGGTGACAGTTTTTAGTTTACTGACATTTCAAGTTCTTGATTGTTTTTCTTAAAGTTAAATAGAGCCGGAGTTTGAGGCTCTATTTTTTTGGGTTCAATCGAAGGTGGGGTCAAACCGCGTTTATCCAACACTTCATCCTCAAGATTGCCGGATTTTAAGGCAATAAAAAGTTGCGGTACTCGCTGTTGTCCATATTCGAGCCACTCGGAAGTTGAGATTAAATTGTTTGCCGGTTTATTGTCCGCCGCTGCTAGATCCAGACCCTCAATCACCATAGAGTAGGTTAATAAGCCATGTTTTATGGTGGCACTCTCTAGAGCTACATCATCGGACTGACTTGCGGTAATAATTTGCATGCCCTTAAACCAGGCCAGTTGACCGAATCCTCTACTCCCCATTGGGCCAGGTTTAAAACCTTTTCCTTCAACTGATGCGGCGGAGTTACAAGCGTCGATCACCATAATAATATTGTCCGCGTCCAGGGGTTCAAACCATCGAGTTAAGTCCGTTGTACTAACGCTATGCTCAAGAAATGCATCATCTACCTGGCCTGAATCGCCAACATTTGATGTGATCAGATGGAACTCACCATCAGCCGAAGCAAATCCATGCCCCGCCCAGGTAAATAAAATACTATCTCTGGGTGTGAGGGGGTTATGTTGATCGGAGCCCGAAACAATTTCAGCTAGAACATTCGAGATGTCCATTTCAGTTACCCAGGCGTCATCTGTTGTGAGGATTGGAATTGAAATGACCTCGTCGAAATTGGATGCGAGCCTGGTCGTTAAGGATTGATTAATCGCTGTCGCATCGTTGACGGCGTAAGCCAGGTTCCAGCGTGGATGGCTATAATGATTGACGCCCACGTTAATCACAAAAGCTCGACGGTTTTTGTAGTGGCTATCTTGCTCGGTGCTATAGGAGAATTGAGCAGTAGGGCTCTTAATCCCGCTGTTGTTAAATGCCATTGCTTCAAACTTTACGGTGTCGCCCGCAGAGCTTTCTGGCAACGCAATGTTATTGAAGGTCACAGTTGCAGTGCCATCGGGCTGCAGCACAATCGAGCCGTGATCCTCAGGGTAGTGGGCAATCTGTTTGCCATCGCGAAGTAGTCTCAGGTCAAACACCCTTGAAGCTTCATTCGTGCTGTCAGCAGTATTGATATTAGCAGGCCGACGTACGTTAATAGTAACGCTCACGGTTTGTTCCGATTGGCTTTGAATACGTTGAAATGAAACCCCGGGCTGTTGTCGATTGACAGTTGCAAGATTTGGAATTGAAACAAACGTATCCTGACCTAACAGTCTTGGTAAGAGACGTGGCTCATAGTATTGCTTCATAAAAACTTCGACGGGTAATGTGTCTAAAGGTGTGTCACTCACAACCCAGCCAATGCCCTCGAGCTGCCCCGGTCGATTACTATCGTAGCGACCATCTTCACCGGCTACGAGCCAGCTTCCGTTGGCCATGGTGATTAGTTTTGCCAGTCGATTTCCGTTGGTTTGAAAAACTTCGAGACCGCCGGACTTGCTCAACAGCCAAAGATGTCCTTTTGCCATAAATGCACGTTGGACCCGACCGATGTCTAGATTCAAAGGTGCTCGATCCACGTCTAGTCGCCACAACAATGTTGAGTCTTCACTGCTGGTCACTAATCGCCTGCCACGATCAATCAGGTGGGCGGAATTAGGCTTTTTAAGATGACCCTGAAGTAGTTTAAGAGAATTTTTGCTGACGGCATCCATCACTTCAAGGTTGCCGTTTGGATACAGCTTAAGCGCAATGGCTCGGTTGGAATCCGGAAGAAATAGCCATTGCGGGGTATCGTTGTAAGGGTTTATTAAGTCCTGATTGACGAACTCGAGATTAAATTTTCCATCTAGTGTGTTGATGATCAGCTGAGCATTCGCGATGTCCTTGGCCTGACTTGAGACCCTAAGACTGAGAAAGCTTCCCTGGTTCACAAAATTCAGTCTGGAATCGGATAGTATCAATGATTGATCGAAGTAGGCTGGAATCTGCGTTCGCCATAGAATGTCTCCATGGGTCAGTTCCACGAGTAGCACCGTGTGATTTGCGAATAGTGCAAGTTGATTGTTGAACACCGCAATCTGCGGAGCGGAAATACGATCAGCGACAAAAGGTAATAACTCCGGCAGCTCGAGACGTGAGATCACATCACCCGAGCGATTATCTTTGGTAATCCATTGCAACTTGTCCCTGGTTTTGAGCAATATCTGCACGGTCTTGTCATTTGATCCTGAACTGTAATGCAAGATAGAAGTCTCGATGTCCATGTCGATTAGTCCCAAAGCACCCGGTTCGCTATGTTGTGATTTAGACTCATGCCAGGTATTGGTGTTGAGATCGTATCGTTGCGTGTCACCGCTAAAATCCTGTTTGGTGCCATGTAAATTTCTGTTTGGTCCAATAAATAAGTTGCCCTGCTTAAAGCGTTTAATTTCGGCCCCCGTTGATAAGTCCCAAACGACATTGGTCCTCTCGCTGCTGTCGACCAAAATGTTAAGTAACGATTGGTCGCCATCAACTTCAAAATTTAGAATGCGACCAGATGCTGCCGCTAAATCTTCGTGCTCTGATTTGTCCAGGGAAATGATTCTAGCCCGCTCAGGACCTGCGAGTAGTAATGCTTTGCCATCCTGGACGAAAACCACATGATCTGGGCGCAGTGGAAAATTTTGATTTAGGGATTCCTTTGACAGCGCAAAAACTAATCCGCCGTACTTGTCGAACAACTTCAAACCTTCATCTCGCTTAACAATGGCGACCTGGTTAGAGGGACCATGAATCGCCAGGCTGTCAGCGGAGGGAATTGCAATTCTGCCCTCACGCGCCAGAGTATCTGATATCCAATAACCTTGATGCTTCGCGTCTAGAATGAAAAACCGACCCTGGTCCAGGCTGTAGACCCGTTGGGCTGGGCTGTCCAAATTGATGGTTGCAACAATCTCTCCAGATTGGATATCAGAGAAGAGAAGTTGAGATTTTTCTGTTAAACACAGAGCTAGCATTCCTTGGTCCGGCAGCAATAGGTGGCAGGACTGCTCGGCTTCTAACTCCTCCCGGGCAACCGGTAACAACAATGGCAGGCTATCCACAACCTGGTCAGACCAGGTGTTAATCACTGACAACTTCGAGAAGTCTCGAAGGAACCACAGCTCGCGGCCGTTGGCAGCAAACGTCGGTTTCAGCAGACTAGAGTCAGAGGAAGTGAACTGTTGAATATGCTCACCGGTGTGAGTGTCAATCAGGCTAACCTGGTCCTGGTCCTGCTGACTGATAAGACGACGGTTGTCGCTGGAGAGTTCAATGGGTGAGCCCGAGCCGAGTGATCGAAGTGGTCGGGCGCGGTCTAGCCGCCAAAGCCAGTTCTCACCGTTTTGATTGTCCTGATGGCTATCGAGTATCGCAAGGTTTCTACCGTTTGTTACCAGGTGCTGAACATAGGGAAAGGGGTCTGCAGAGGCCAGGGTAGCGCTTAGGGCAACCGGCTTTTCTACAATGGGAGTTGGTTGTCCAAAGACGTACCATTCGTTGGTCTGATACCCCGCTCCATATATTTGACGATCGGTTTTTTGAAACGTAGCCGCATGAAAATTCTCTGCTGAAGGATTTGTCACAAGATGCCGCTCTCCGGTCTCAACATTGAAATAGCTCATGCTCCTTTTATCGTCGATAGTCACAAGGTGTGGATATTGGAAATACTTCAGGTTGTGGTATCCGGCGCTAAGTTCAATTTTGTGGGCCAATAAACCAGTCGCCAAATCCCAAATTTCGATCCCATCGGACAGGCCTTCAAAGGCAGCAAAACGAGTATCCGTCATAACTCGATATACCGGCATGTCCGTCGTGAATTCTTGCTCCAGCTTGCTAGCCCTGAAGTTGAGGATTTGAATTTTGCTGCCTTCCTCGGGATAGGGTCTGTCATTTACAAGTATGACGTTGCTAGAGTTCGGAATAAGTTGCGGAGTAATACGGCCAATGGTGATACCCAGAGATGTTGCGGTTGCCTTTAGGTCAATATTTTCGAGTCTTTCTCCGGTTGCCCCGGCACGCCTCTCGTAGGTAATTGAACCTTCACCATAGGTTGGGCGGAGCAGAGTACTTAACTCATTTGATCCGTGATCGAACCAGGCACTTTGAATCGGCTCGGCAATGGAGTGTCGCCAGAGAATCTGATTAGAGCCATAGTCCCAGGCGCTGAATTCAGCTTCGTTGCCGATCAGAAATAGCGTGGATGCTTTTTCATTGACCTGTGTCAGGAGTGGATTGAGTGTGTGGCCGGTAGACGACAACCGGCGGAAGGTCTTGTCTTTGTTGACAATAGCCGCTGTACGATCAGAAACCAGCAACGTGCCAGTTTGTAACTGCTGGATGTAACCAATTGCCTCAAAAGCCGGATACCGTTCAAGAAGCACCGCCGCCATGATTTGCTTGTCAGGTTGATACGTTGCGTCTACCTCAATATTAAGTTTAAGCGCCAGGGCTTCAAGATATACCTGCAGTACAGGATCTCCCGCTGCTAGATAATAGGCGTCTTGAATGACGGATTCCGGCCAACCGGTTGTGTGCAGTACAAGGGCGTTCAACCAGGTTAAATCATGGAGATAAGCGGCCTTTACGAACGTGGTCAGGAAAGGCTCGGCGTCCAGGATTTGTTGCTTGTTAAAGATGGCCAAAACACCAAGCATTCGGTGTTTCAAAGCAATACCCAGGCTGGAATTGCCGGCCTCGTCGGAGTAATTGATAACAGCACCTGCGGTGAGCAGCAGCCGTGTGATTCTTCGCTGCTGGATATACGTTTCACCGCTGGCTTTTTTGGCAAGTTGTTGTATTGAGGACAATAACAACTCTGAAGCTGCGTCGACGTCCAACTCAAGTCTTCCTAGGAGGAACTGCGTACTGTCAGCAGCGGAGAAATCAACGGCCAGCTCGAGCAACTTGTGTTCGTCGAATTCTTCCCGCGACGCAATTAGGGAAACAATATCGATCCGATCAGATTGAACGGCAAGCTTCACAATGTTCTGCCAATCGAGGCGCAGACTAGAGGCGAGTGCAAGCTCAAGAAAGGCGATATTGCCGAGCTCAGCCGCGCGATCAGTGATGGGGCTTAGATCCATTAAGGGGACTGGATCGAGATCTATTAGTGCCGCAAAAATGTTTTTCGCATTTTCTTCGGCAATCAGTCTTCGCATTTCCCAGGAAAGGGGCGTTTGCTGATCGTAGAGTTGCAAAAAAGTTTCTTCATTGTCTTGCCGGATGAGTTCAGCGCCGATGCTAGTACGGTTGGACAACGGTGTTGTTAAGGTTGGCCAGTCTTGTTTGTCAGTATTCGCTAACCAGTCAATGATGGTGGCGCCGAGGTTTTGTTCAATGGCGAGAACCAGGGCTGATAAAGAGGTCTCGTCCAGCAACCCTTCTAGTTGTTGGCAATTAGATTGAGCCTTATTGGTTGCCGCTTGCAGGCAAGAGGATTTCAACACCGAGCGGGTTTGTGAATCTAATCTATCGAGGGAGAAGTAAGCGCTCAATTGAGCACCTGTCAGTCGAGCCAGCATGGCATCAATTAGCTGCCTGTCTATTTTGGTCCTTTGATTTTTGTGCAGAAGATTTCTGCGAAATAGCCCCGCACGATATTGGATCTCCTCGTCAGACTTGTCCGCCATACCCCGGGTAATTTCACTTGCCAGATCAGGACGTTGCGCTTCAATTGCCTGGGCAAACAACCCGTTGCCGTAGACTATCCGCATCCACTCAGGGTCGGATTTGCGCGCTGCCCATTTTGGGATTTCAGAATCAATAGGTGCGGCTGTGCCACGGGACTGGTCAAGGAGTAGGTGAAATAGATCAATCCGGTCCTGGCCAAAAATTTCTTCTATCACCATGGCAGAATAGGGATTCTGCTCTAACCAAAAGCCGAGTTTCTGCTTAGCTAACTTTTCGAAGGTGACGCGGTTGTTGTTCTGAGCCGCCAGCAGCAATGCCTGGGTGCCGGAAAAGTCGGGGGCACTCAGTGGCCATTTACGTTTTATCAGATACTCAAGCACCTCGCTGTTAGTATTCATGGCGGCAAGGTTTAGAAGTTCCGAGGAGAAGGGCGCATTCTGGTTGTTCATGCCCAGTTCGTATAACAGTTCGAGGACGGCGATTTGATTAGATTCAATTGCAGTTTCAGTCATAAATTCTCGAAATCGCTGGTGCTCCGGTAACGACGTCAAAATTATCCTGAGTATTTTGATATTGGCTTTTTCAATCAGAGGAATGAATGGGCTCCTAAAGGCGCTATTCCAATCCTGAAAGCTATAGCCAGCGGTCAGCGCAGCCCTTAAAAATTTGACCTGATTTGTCTGGGTCGCGGTGACAATAGGGGCTTCCAGTAGCTGGGGATAAGTGAAATCCTGCCAGCGTATTTGTGGGTTTTTATTGAGTAAATAGGTTGCCAGGGGCCACAGTTGTTTCTCAATAGAATTTTCGATCAAATAGGGACTCGCCTTTTGGCCAAGCTCCGTTAGATAAGTGACGCAATCCATGTCCTGTTGAAAAACCGCAACGGAGAGGGGTGTTGTTCCGTAGGACTCCTGTTCAAGATTCGCTCCGAGCTTTTTCAGGGTTTTGAGCATGGCAACGTCCTTACCATCAGCCGCCACAAGCGAGAGCAATGGTCGTTTAATACCTACCGCATTTAGATCGCTGCTGTTGATCTGGTCTACTCGAGAAAAGTCACTGATACTGACGTCACGGTTTAGCTCGGATAGTGTTGGCTTTAGTCTTTTTAGCGCCTTTGTGTCCCCGTTTGCAACCGCCTGGAAGATTGAGATCTGACGTTTCTTTCGGTTGTCGATAGAGGCGTCGATTAGAGAGGGAGTTCCTGCGCTAATAGCCTTGAATTGATCCTGACTGCTTATGCGTGCTCCTGCGTCTAGCAACAATTCCATAGTGTGATCGTTGCCCGTGGCAATACTCATGTTGAACAGGGATGCCTGTAGACAAGCAAGGTTAGCGTCACCGCGAAGCTGGAGATATTTTTCGACCACAGGGCTCGCGCCGGTTGCTGCGGCAAGACATATTTGTGGCAGACCATCAATTGGACCCCCTCGAAAAGGCTGGGTAAGGTCCTGTAGCGAGTCAGTGAGATCCCGGGCGGCGACAAAATTTCTGTTTATCATTATGGTGGCGGCAATCAGGTTTTGATTGCCGGACTCTGTGCTCAATTGTGCCCCCTGTTTGACTAACCAGAGAATGGATTTTGCTGAGGCGGTTCTGAGACTGTAAGCGAGAACTGGGTTGTCGATGCCAATTTTGCGTAGTCCCGGGTCGGGGGTTTGTAGATTTACTTTTGCACCCAGTTTGACAAGGTGTTTGGCCAGGCTCAGATTGTCCTCCCCGACAGCGATAGCAAGGGCTGTTGAGCTATCCTGGGCAATCTGGTTGATGTCGGCACCCCTGGCCACCAGCCAGGCAATCACCTTTTTGTTGTCATAGCTTGCAGCCATCATAATAGCGGGGCGATCATCAGCTACAGGATCATTCACATCGTGGGTGTCGTAGTATTCGATCAGGGCCTCAATTTCCCCATTTTTGATAGCTTTTAGAACTTCCACCGAGGTGCTAGCGTTAGCCATAAAGCTGAAATTGGCTAAGCAAAAGCTGAGTAATATGAAAAAGCGAAAACACATGAATATAAACCGGGTTAGGTTAAGCGGGTTATTGGGTGCGCTCATACTATATATGAGTTTTGTAGGCGCATCGTCCTCGGCCTATGCAGCTGTTCCTAACTTAAATAGTGTGTCAGAAAAGTACGCTGTACTGATTGGGGTGAGCGACTATATTCATTTGGATCAGCAATTTGATTTGGTAGGGCCGAAAAATGACGTGCGTCTGGTTGCCGATCTCCTGAAGCAAAAAGGTTTTGATCAGAATAATGTCACCCTGCTGGCGGAAGGTCTGGGACCTATTCTTGCGCCGACGCGAAAGAATATTTTGGCGGTCCTGGATGATCGCCTCGATAAGACAAAGCAAGGGGACTTTGTTTATCTGCATTTTTCCGGCCACGGTTCCCAGCAACCTGGGGCGCTAGACGAAATTGATGGCCTCGATGAAATATTCTTGCCGTCGGATACTAAAGCCTGGAATCGTCAAAAAGGAGCTGTAGAAAATGCCATTGTTGATGATGAAATTGCTGGCTATGTTGATGCCTTCCGGGATAAAGGGGTGTTTGTCTGGCTGGTGTTTGATAGTTGCCACTCGGGAACGATGACCCGGGGGCTGTGGCAGAATCGCAAAGTGACGCCGGCTCAATTAGGTATTCCGGAAACGACCCAGAGGAGTGTTCCCGGTAAAGTTGAAAAAAGATCAACTCCCGTTGAATTCGAAGCAACGGGCAAGGGTGGATACGTTGCGTTTTTTGCTGCCCAGACAACGGAAGAAACCCCTGAAATGGACCTGCCAAAAAGATCCGAGCACAAGACCCGGTATGGCTTATTTACCTATAACCTGATGCAAGCGCTGGCCACGAGTCGCGGCGGAAGCTACCGCCAACTGGCACAAAAGGTTGTACAAAACTATGCCTCTCAACCCTGGTTCGGTTCATCTCCGATGTTTGTGGGCGACGGCCTCGACCGTACTGTGTTCGATCATCAGGAGAGTCGAGCGTCGATCGACCAGTGGGCTGTCATTCGCACACAACAGGGTTTTGAAATCTCAGCGGGATATCTGCAGGGCATCGCGGAAGGCGCCGTTCTTGCGTTGTTAACTGAGCCAGACGCGCCGGACTCAGAAGCGATTGGTTATGTTGAAGTGAGTGAGGTACAGAGCGTGTTCAGCAGCGTGACCCCGGTGTCCCATCAACCCAGTGCTGCGACCCAACCAATTCCAGCAATGAAAAAGATGCCGCCCTTTGCTTATGCCCGGCGGCTGAATCGCCATGCGGGATTTCAGTTATCCGTTGGGGTGTTGAAGTCGCCATCGGAACCGACGGCGAGCCAGGCGATTGAAGCATTAAAAGCTTCTGCAGGTAATATCACCTGGGTCGAAGCAACCGAAACCGCGGATGTTCGTTTGCTAGTCCTTAACGGCCAGATCTACATCCTAAATGATGCAGAAGATCTACCATGCCCGATGGGACCCTGTGGTGGAAATTCGCCCCAGCCTTCGTATTTTTCTGTGCCGCTAAAAGGAGATGAGAAACAAATTTCAGATAAGTTAAAGGCGGCGCTGGCGAAAGTAGCCAAAGCATTGAACCTCATCCGTGTAGGTGATGTTATGGAGGGTGAAGCACTAGCGACGGAACTGATTGTGGTTCGTAGTGAAGATGGCGTAAAAGAAACCTTCGACCGCTTTGAGGTGCCAACCCTTTACGAAGGTGACCAACTGTCGCTCTATATTGCGAACTATCTTGAAGCGCCCCTCGACATAACAGTCTTATTTGTAGGAAGTGATTATTCGATTGATGTTGTGTTTCCCCGGGGTAAACAATTTAATCGGTTTATGTTTGAAGAAGAGCTTGAGGTCCCTCTCGGCTCGATTAATGTCCAGTCGACGGGGATGGAGCGGTTAGTCATCATTAGTTCTGAAGCGCTAAATTCAGCGGTGCCCCAGGACTTTGGTTTTCTTGCCCAAAAAGGTCTGGTTGCAGGGCAGCGCGCTCTTGATGGCGACCTGGGTCAATTGCTGAAGGCGGCGGGCTTTGGTTTTGAAACAGGTTTTGAATCTGAAAATACTCCAGGTGCCCGGGGTGGTATGGGTGTCCAGCGTAGCTTAAGGCAGAAGGGTAGTATTCATACCATTTCCTGGGCTACTTCTGCTAACTAGGAAATCCAGCATACATAAATTTGTAACGGCATATTTTAATGACAAAAAAAGTAGAAAAAAAAGTATTACGTTCCCAGTCCTGGTTCGGCGGTGCTGATAAGGACGCATTTATTCACCGCTCCTGGATGAAAAATCATGGCCTACCCAGTGATAGTTTTGATGGTCGACCCATCATTGGTATCTGTAATACCTACTCTGAACTGACTCCCTGCAATGCACATTTTCGTTCTCTGGCTGAAAAAATTAAGGCGGGCGTACTACAGGCCGGTGGTATTCCCCTTGAGTTTCCAGTGATGTCTCTGGGCGAAACCAATCTTCGCCCGACGGCTATGCTGTACCGAAACCTGGCTTCGATGGATGTTGAAGAGTCTATTCGAGGTAATCCTATTGACGGGGTTGTGTTGATGACTGGCTGTGATAAGACCACACCAGCACTGTTAATGGGGGCAATATCCTGCGATCTGCCGGCGATCGTGATTTCGGGCGGTCCAATGCTAAATGGTCGTTACCAGGGAAAAACCGTTGGCTCCGGTACTGATGTCTGGCGACTATCGGAAGAATTGCGAGCGGGTACCATTAGTCAAGAAGAGTTTGATGCGGCGGAGGAGGGTATGTCCCGTTCTGCCGGACATTGTATGACAATGGGTACAGCCTCAACTATGGCCGCCATGGTCGAATCGTTGGGAATGGCATTGCCTACCAACGCAGTAATTCCCGCAACGGATGCCAGACGGGAAAGACTCGCCTGGGAATCCGGGCGGCGGATTGTTGATATGGTGGAGAAAGATCTGACCCCTGCAAAAATTTTGAATCGCGCCTCCTTTCAAAACGCTGTGGTTGTGAATGGCGCAATAGGTGGTTCGACTAACGGTGTACTCCATCTGCTTGCCTTTGCCCGTCGCGCAGAGGTCGACTTTAATCTCGAAGACTGGGACAAAATGGGCCGAGACGTTCCCTGTCTGGTTGATGTGATGCCATCCGGCAGATATTTGATGGAAGATTTTTATTACGCAGGCGGTGTGCCTGGGGTCATGAGCCGAATTCGAGACAAATTAAATTTGGATGTGATGACGGTGACTGGGCAAACCCTGAAGGACAATATTAAAGACGCCAGAGTCTGGCACGATGAGGTGATTACACCCACGGAGAGCCCCTTTAAGCCCCACGGTGGCATATCGGTTCTCAAAGGAAATTTAGCGCCCTTAGGTGCTGTTATCAAGCCTTCCGCCGCTAGCCCTGAGTTACTTCAACACACGGGCAAGGCGGTGGTATTTGAATCCATTGAAGATTTCAAAGCGAGGATAGATGACCCTGATTTGGAGGTCACGGCAGATAGCGTATTGGTGCTTAAAAATTGTGGTCCCCGGGGATATCCAGGAATGGCAGAAGTCGGCAATATGGCCCTCCCCAAGAAACTGCTTGAGGCCGGAGTCAGGGATATGGTCAGGATCTCTGATGCGCGTATGAGTGGTACTGCCTATGGTACCGTGGTGTTGCATTGTGCGCCGGAAGCGGCAGTGGGGGGGGCTCTTGCGCTGGTTCAGGAGGGTGATGAAATATCGCTGGATGTAGCGGCGAGGTCGTTAACGTTGTTGGTGTCAGACGCAGAACTTATCGAGCGCCGTCGTCACTGGAGTGAACCCAGGAGTAATATGATTGGCGGTTATCAGAGTCTTTATGTCAACGCGGTTACCCAGGCTGATCAGGGCTGTGATCTGGAATTCCTGCACGGCAGGCGTGGCGCCGCTGTTCCGCGGGAAAGCCACTAAGCTCCACCCAAAATTCAGGTTTTTAGGAAAGCACAATGGAACTAGCAAAAAACGCGATTGATGTTGGAATCTTCACCAATCAAAGGGAAGAACAGCTAGCCTTTTGGCAGGAAAAAGTAGGCTTACCCTTTGAGGAACTGTTAAAAACCGGAGGTGGTGCCCATCAACTTCGACACGGACTAAATGGGTCCGTTTTTAAAATGAATCACACCCGTAAACATCTCGGCGCAGATGATCCGACGGGATACCGCGAGTTGCTGATTGCCCGGGAAGGGTTGAAGGAGCCGCTGCAACTGGAAGATCCTGATGGTAATTTGGTTCGATTGGTGCCGGTTGGTTGGCAGGGAGTGGAACAAATTGGCATGGTCATTCGTGTTTCTGATCTGGCGAGTTTTCAAAACTTTTACCGGAATATTCTCCAAATTGAAGAAGTTACCGAGAGGAGTTTTCGCTGGGGTAGTACGTTGTTTCTACTTGAGCAGAGTGAGACGAAGAGTCGATGTGGTGGCATTCGTGGCGGCGTTGGTTATCGATATCTGACTGTGCAGGTCTGGAAGGTTGATGAGGAACATCAAGCGTTTATCGAACGCGGGGGTACTGAGGCGCAGGCGCCGATGACGCTTGGAACAACGGCGCGAATTTCTTTTATTGAAGATCCCGATGGTAACTGGATCGAAATTTCCCAAAGGGCATCGTTAACGGGAAGCCTGGAGAAAGGTTAACCACTATTTGCTGTGTAGTGGTGTCGATAGGTCCTGGTCAACGGTAATGCAGAGGGCTAGTGAGGCTGCGCCCTCCGCATAGGGGTTTATCCGTTATGCAAGGTGGGTTTTAAAAAACTCTAGTGTACGTTTCCAGGCCAGGGCTGCCTCGACTTCGTTGTATCGCCCGGTGGAGTCGTTGTGGAAGCCGTGTTGGCAGTCTTTATACATGTGCATGATGTGATCGACCCGTTGTGACTTTAAGGCGACTTCATAGTCGGGCCAGGTGGCGTTGACTCTGCTGTCATTTTCCGCCAACTGAATCATTAAGGGGCTTGAAATGTTCGGCCAGAGGTCTTTGGCTGCTGGAGTTCCATAAAATGGCACGCCTGCATCTATAAGCCCGGATCTCGCCGCGGCTAACATGTTGACGATGTATCCGCCGAAACAAAACCCAACGGCACCAATTTTTGTGGTGTCAGCTATGCCGCGCAGAAAGTCAGCAGCAGCGATAAAATCCTGTTCAATTTTGCCCCTGTCCATGCTCCGTTGCATGGTCCTACCCTCATCGTCATTGCCGGGATAGCCGCCTAAGCTATGTAGGGCGTCCGGCGCAAAGGCAATATAGCCGGCTTTAGCTGCTCTTCTTGCGACATCTTTGATATAGGGATTAAGCCCCCGGTTCTCGTGTATCACCAGAATCCCAGGTGCGGGCTTCGCTAAGTTTTTTGGCCTGACAAGATAACCTCTGCCTTCTCCATATCCTTTAGCTGAATCAAAGCTCTGGTAGCTCGCAGTAATATCGGGATCATTGAAGGACACCTGTTCAGCCAGGGCATAGTTTGGAATCAAAGCGCTGGTCAGTGCGCCGAGTGACAAGCCTACCGCAGTAAGGGTTCCAAGTTTTCTTAAAAACGTACGGCGGTCGATAACGCCATGGGCGTACTCGTCATACCAATCGAAAGCTTCTTGAGGGATGGGTTGTTTCATGGGTCGCTCCTGTCAAATATCAGCAGAGTTTATCCGCCGTGGTGTGGATCTACAAAGTCCCGGCGATCGGGTCCTGGGCCTTTCTGTTTTGGTTTAAAGTCACTGGCAAGAATGTGATCGATGAGCAATAAAGCAGCTTGAATGTCCTTGAGTTCAACTGGGGTAGTGGCGTTTTTCTGGATTGCGATGATATTTTTGCGTTGCTGACGTAGTTCAGACTTGTAATTTTTTACGCAGCTTCGGTGTCGCTTTTCCAGCTTTCGAAGTTGTCTTACTTCATTAGTAGCGTCGCCGGAGGATCGAAATGCAGGCAAGTTACATTCAAACTTTGGCACCGTAAGGGCGGGTGCTGCTGACGTGGCTGGCGCGGAAAATGGTTCCGAAGCAAAGCAACTTGCAGTCATTAGCCAGGGTAGTAATGTTCTTAACAGGGCTTTCAATTGGGCTTTTAACAAGGTTCTCAAATTAGCATCCAGTTGGTTATAACGGGATCATCACGGGGGCAGGCGATACTGTTCCGCTTTTAGCTGGAAACAGCTGTCCCAGGCTTTTTGTGACTCTATCCGGCGCGATATCACACATACTAGCTGACTGTAACACAACTCGATTTAGGTGCTGTGGATAAGGTCCAGTTTCAGCGGGGAAGGTGCTAGCAAATATCGAGAGAATCGGGTGTCGGGTTGGACCTGTACAAATTGATTGCCAAGAAACGCTTCGGGAATTCATCCTGATGGCAGTTCTGGTGATTGGGAATCAATATCCGTAGAATAGCGTTCCTCAAACGGGAGCAAGATTATGCACACAGGACAATGTCTTTGTGGTCAAATTAGTTATGAGTTTGATGCGGATCCAGTGATTTCAGGAATTTGTCATTGCAAGAATTGCCAGCGTCAAGCGGGCTCTGCTTATTCGACAATTTGTGGTGTTCCAACTGTCTCCCTTAAGGTTACCGGGACGCCAAAAGTTTACGAGGATGGTGACACAGATACTGGAAATACAGTCCAGCGATTTTTTTGTGGAAACTGTGGTTCGCCGATTTATTCAGCGGTTAGTTCGCAACCGGATCTGTTATTCCTGAAGTCCGGGACTCTCGACGATACAACAGCGTTTGCACCTCAATTTCAGGTCTACTGTGAAACCAAACAAAACTGGGTTTCATTGTTAGATGACGTACCGCAAGTTGCAAGAGGTTAGTTAGATGATTACGATTCATGGTTCTCCTATTTCCCCTTTTGTGCGAAAGGTTCTGGTTTGTCTCATGGAGAAAGGTGTGCCTTACGAGGTGAATCCAGTGAGTCCTTTCCCGCCGCCGGAATCGCATCTAAAGATATCGCCACTTGGGAAGATACCGGCGCTTACCGACGGTGATCTTTCTATTCCCGATTCATCAGCGATCTGCGGTTATATTGAGAAGAAACACCCGGAGTCTCCTATCTACCCTACAGATACGGGTGATTATGGACGTGCGCTGTGGTTCGAAGATTGGGCAGATGACGAGTTGCCCAAGGCGACAGCGTCACTGTTCTTCAATCGCGTAGCGGTTAAAATGATGAAGCGAGAACCGGATGAGGCGTTGATAGAAAAAATCATCGCAAAGGTACAGCCACCGATTTTTGACTATCTAGAACAAGAGATTGGCGACAGGATTAACTTGCTAGGTGATACATTTAGCATCGCGGACATTGCCATTACCTGCCAGTTTGTGCAGATGATGTATGCTGGCGAAGCTTTGCCCGCCGATAGCCACCCGAATATTGCTCGTTACGTGAACCATCATATCAAACGTGAATCATTCAAGACGCTGATCAATAACGATCCTTTTATGAAAGTAGAGTAGTGTTGGTACTATTAAGAGGCCCGCTGCCTGGCATGGCCTTTTTGAGTTCGTCTGCTATAGATTATTGAGTCATATATTATTTAGTTCTCCATGTTGCTAATGCCCACTAAACAAAAACGCCTCTGGTTGATCAAGTTACTAACAATTTGTTTAGTCTTTTCTGCCTGCCTGCCCCAGGGGTTTATGTTATCCCGGGGTGCGGAGAATCTGGTAGAGATTGTCCTGTGTCGTGGCTTTGGTCCAACTGAAGTCGAGACGGTGCTCTACCTTGATGTTGATTCAGGAGAATATGTCGAGCTGGCAGAGCATCAAGCGGATGAGTCGGAAGGGGCCTGCGTCTTTACGCTTGCTAGCTTCGATTCTGCAGACGAGACTTATGTGTTTGCGCTTTCTTTTAGTTCCATTCATCGATTAGCACTAACCCCTTACAATCAGTTTGTTCAGCAAACTGCCTACCGATTAGCTCGCTCCCGGGCACCTCCCCTTCAATTGATTGTTTAAACATTTCTCTAGCTGACATTTTCCTCGGTTTAGGTCCGCTGATGTGTGTCCTTGTTCGGACGCTTTGCAAATTCAATTAATTGGAATTCAAAATGAAGATTCTTCGACTACAACCTTTTCACCTACCACGCTTTCAACTTCACCCTTTTCAACTACAGGCTCTTGCTCTGTGTCTAACCTTGTTCGCCGGGGTTGCTAGCGCTGATATTAGCCCCGATCAACATGGTCCCATTGGCGTCATGGGCGATCATACCCATAAGCAAGGAGAATGGATGTTCTCCTATCGCTATATGGTCATGGACATGGATGGCAATCGAGATGGTAGTAGCAGGCTCGCGCCCTCGGAAATACTAAGGAGTGGAACAGGCCCCTATGCCGTGTCTCCCCTCAATATGACAATGGAAATGCATATGCTGGGTATGATGTATGCACCTTCGGATCGATATACTTTGATGGCCATGATTCCCTGGCAGACAAACAAGATGGACCATGCCACGGCTGTTGGTGGCAGATTTGAAACTGAATCCTCTGACCTGGGGGATATCTCCCTTGCGGTTCTGGTGCCCTTTGGCGAGTCTTCATCCTGGCTTGTGGGGATGAGTGCTCCAACCGGTGATCTGGACCAACGCGATCAAACCCCAATGGGGCGAGCGTTCCTCCCCTATGCCATGCAAATTGGCTCAGGCACCTATAACCTGCAGCTGGGCTATACCCTTAACAAGCAATTTGATGACTACTCAGTGGGTGCCCAGGTGAAAGGTAATTTTCCGCTTGGGGAGAATGACGAAGATTATTCCGTCGGTGAACGTTATGAACTTTCCGGTTGGTTCGCTAAGCGAATAGGGCAATTCTCCTGGTCAGTCCGTGGTACCTATCTGCGCAATCAAAACTATGACGGCGCAGATCCTCGATACGCGATGGGGCTTGCAACTAACCTTGTGCCGACGGTTGATCCTGACCTCCGGGGTGGCCAACGGTTTGATGTGGGGGTGGGAGTAAACTGGGCGCATCCATCGGGCATTCGTCTAGCGCTTGAGTATCAACTACCGGCATATCAGCGCCTGGATGGTCCACAACTTGAAGTCGATAATATGCTGACTGTTGGCCTTCAATACGCGCCGTCTAGATAAACACAATACTCAATAAACTAAACGAGATTGGGAAGGCGTTACTACATAGTAGCGCCAGACCTTGTTTGCCATGTTCCACAGGCCGAGAGATTTTGCTTCAGCACGTAAGCTATCTTCAATGGCGCGGGGGGGGTAACTCGAACATGGGTATTCCTAGTTCTGACTACTATTTAATTCCAGATAGGCTGCACAGGATCGAAGTGCCTCACGGGAAAAGACCTCGTCAGAATGCTTGTCAGTAAACATATCGTGGGTGTGTTCTCCCTTGCGATTGCGAAGCAATGCGTTCAACTGATCGAGGACCATCGCTATTGCGAGATCCGGGTCCGGGTGTCCAATTTCTGATTTTCGAATTAGGAGTAATTGGGTGAGACCTAATGTGAGCTGCCTACCGTGGTCTTCTAGTTGCTGCCCCAGTTCAGCGTGCTGGCGGGCAAAATCTAGGAGCGCACTTTTTAATCGGGCCATGTCCCGACCCTCGGTTAAGGAAAACTCAAGGTATCCCTGCAAAATGTCTATGACCGTTGCGCCTGCCCACCGCGCCGGGTCTAGCCCAAGTTCCGTGGTTGCTTGAATCTCTTCAATCATACGATCAAATAGGGCGTAGATTAGTGCTTGTTTGTCTCTAAAGTGATGGTAGACCGCGCCGACTGAACAACCTGCCTTTTTGGCGACATCGGACACCGAAGTTGCGTCCACGCCATGATCTGAAAAAAGCGCTGCGGCAGCATCCATGAGTGCTTCCTGGGTTTTTTGACTTCGGGTTTGTTGACCCGGTCTCACCCAGTGAAGGTCGGATATCCAGCGGTTCTTGGTCAAGTGAGTCTCTGCGGTTGGAAGTTAAAGGTTGAGCTGCAAGGGTTGGTGGAAACTCGATCTGCAAAACCCGAATTAAGGTTCGATTTTAGACGCTTCACCTATGGATTGCCATGGGCAGCTGACGGGGTCCTTAGTGTAGAAAATCAATGGGTTATGCCATGATTGAAGGGTATATTGTTAGTCGCTAACCTCGATGAGAAGGGGTACTCATGGTATCGATTCCAGCATTTGCAGAGGATTTTACCGTTGATTGGTTGAATGCCGCGCTGCAGCCCCACCTGGGGGATGATCGTGTCATCGGTTGTGCGCCCCGGGATTCTGAGGTGCCGGGTCAGACCGCAGAGATTGTGCTCGTTGATGTTGAGTACAATAATCCGAGCACAACCTTACCGCAGCAGATGGTTGCAAAAATCACATCCCGCAACGCCGTTGTGATTGAGCAGGTGATTGCAAACTATGATCAGTATCGGCGAGAAACCTCCTTCTATAGAGAATTCCCTGATTGTGGGATTGCGGTGCCAAAGTGCCTCTATACCGATTACGACCCGTCGGTACAGCAGATGGTTATTCTGATGGCGGATCTTGCACCGTCCCTCAGCCCGTCCTGGGCAGCTTCTCCAAATCAAGTGAAAATGGCTTTATCTAAGCTGCCTGGGTTCCATGGCAAGTGGTGGAATGATGGGGTGCTTCGGTCAAAGGATTGGATGGTTCAATCGGATAACCGGGCCTTCTTCGGTGCGGCCTACGGCGCAGCTGATGCGGGGCGAAACGCGTTAATCAAGTTGTTTGATGCACCGGAACTCACCCAGAGCATCATGGGATTTTTGGCTGAAAACCTGGACCTGATGTTGAAATTTACCGCATCCCGTCCCTTCACTTTTGTTCATGGCGACTATCACGCAAAACAGATGTTCTTTCCTTCGGACCGGGGTGGCGAATTTGCCGTGATCGATTGGCAGTTCCCTTTTGTTGCCCAGGGGGCATGGGATTTTGCAAGGATGGCCAGCATGTGTCTCGACGTGGGTGTACGTAGGCTTGAAGAGCAAGACCTGCTGGGCGCCTATCATAATGGTCTGGTTGAGATGGGGGTGGAGGGCTATTCCAGACATGAGCTAGAAATTGACTACAGAATGGGTTTGATTATTAGTCAGATGATTATGGTGATTGCAGCGGCGGACACAGACCCAGCCATCCTCGAGAAGGAATGTGATGACCTCGGAATGGACTGGAAAGAGGTGATGTTCAACCGTACTCAATATGCGTTGGAAGAGTGGGACGCGTTAGGATTTCTTCAGAATCTCTAGAGTGTAATGGCGGAAGGATTAGGAAAGACAGTTATTCTAATTCCCCTACTTGTTGAACGCATCATGAACTCATAGTCTGTGTTTTCACTTATCGAGGTAAATGGCTGCCATGAATATTGAATTATGAATATTGATAAACTCAAGCAGGCCGAGGCCAATTTCTTGCAGCATTACCCGGGGGGATTTCAAGACCCTGAAATGGTCGCCATAGGCAAGAAACACAATGTCAATCGGATGACGGAGCTTAGTCAGGAGCAGTTGAGCAAAAAGTCCTTTGCGAATGTCGGACCGGTGCTGGAAAGCCTAACTAAAATTGTTGGCCGGTCATCAATGGTATCGATGTTCGAAAAACCCAAATTTCGCGACTACGTTAACAGCCTAAACACCGATACTCGGCATTCCCTGGCGGCAGGATTCAAATCACTGCTCCACGGTAGTTCGGAGCGTAGCCGGGAAAAAGGCTTTAATCAGGTTTTGGATGTACTGACTGAAGGTAAGATTGGGAAATGGAGTCTAATATCAATTTGCCCGCTATATGTTCATCCCAATCGTGAGGTGTTTGTGAAGCCCACTACGGCGAAGCGAATTATTGAACATTTGGAATTGGAAAATCTGGTCTACAAGCCTCGCCCGTCCTGGGAGTTTTATTCAGAGTTCCGCCGGCAGGTATTGGAAATGAAAGCGCAGGTAGACCCGAGTCTTGCGCCGAGCAACGCGGCGTTCACCGGATTTTTGATGATGAGTTTATAGGCCGCCTTAAAGCATTAGTCAGGGAGATATTGCTTCACTCATAGGGGCTCTCGCATATTTGTTCTGGTTTTAGCTGGTCCTTTACCTGCCCATACTGTTGTCCCTGAAAAGTCCCTGAAAAGGGATTGTGACCTAAATTTTTTGCTGCTGATGAGTTGGAATGCTCCGGCGTCGAGAGCCAGCTTGGAACAAAAACCTGTGTTGTATTAACGACTCATCCCCCGCGTGCCAGCATTTGACTTAAACGCTTCCTTATTCAAGTAAATTTGTTTCAACGGGACCGGCGAGGGGACGTTGGATTGTCTGTCTAGCGCTCGGATAGCGGGCCGTTACCATGTTGTCGACTTTACCTGGGTGGGCACTCTGGCATTCGTTTGAGTGCCAGTCTGTTGCTGATATAGTCAGGCCTCGAAGTTCAATATTACTTAGAACATCCGTATTAATGAAAAAGGACGCTACCCATGATTGATTTCGAAATCCCCGAAGAAACCAAAAAGATTCGCGAAGAGATTCGTAAGTTTGTGCAGGAGGAATGCGTTCCGGCAGAAGCGGAGTGCACAGCTGACAATTTTGATTCTGTTTTAGCGGAACTCCGCGGCAAGGCGCGAGCAAAAGGCTACTGGTGTCCATTTGTACCCAAAGAGCATGGTGGCATGGGGCTGCGTCCTCTTGCCAATGCGCTTGTTCAGATGGAGTTAGGTGAGAGCTTTCTTGGCGCATTGTCGATGAATACCCAGGGGCCCGATGACGCCACGATGCTGACCCTGTTAGAACATGGCACCGACTTTCAGAAAGAGAAGTACCTGAAACCATTGCTCGATGGTCAGAAACGGATCTGCTATTCCATGACCGAGAAGGCCGCAGGTGCAGATGCCACAGGAATGCAAACGACGGCGGTCTTAGATGGAGATAACTGGATTCTAAATGGTGAAAAGTGGTTCAGTTCATCAGCGAGCGTTGCAGACATTGCGCTTGTCATGGCCAAAACGGATCCCGACGCACCGCGCCACGAACAGTACAGCACGTTTTTAGTTGAGCTGCCGAATCCGGGATATGAAATTTTACGCAATATTGAAACGATGCAACCCCACAGTGATCTGGGGCTAAAGCTCGGTGGTTCTCACTCTGAAATTAAGATCGAGAACTTGGTTGTACCCCGGGAAAACCTGCTCGGCGGCCAGGGTCAAGGCTTTAACATGGGTCAGCACCGGCTGGCTTACGGTCGACTTCGCCATGGTATGCATAATGTGGCGATGGCCCAGCGGGCCCTGGATTTAGCTGCCGGCCATGTTGTGCAACGCTCCACGTTTGGCAAGCGGCTAGCTGATCGGCAGGGTGTTCGGTGGATGCTGGCGGACTGCGCGGCGGAAATTTACAAGGCCAGGTTGATGCTGCTGCATATCGCCTACAAGGCAGAAATGGGCATGGATCTTAGAAACGAAAACGGTATTGCCAAGGTGTTTCTGGCTAATATGGTGCATCAAGTCGTGGATACAGCGATTCAATTACACGGCGCACTTGGCTATAGTCACGACACGCCCCTTGCGAGATGGTACACGGGTATACGTAGCCAACGCCTCGTTGATGGTCCCGATGAAGTTCATCGCTGGCGTACGGGTGCTAACGTGATTAAAGCGTTTGAAGAGCATGGCACGACGGCTTCGGTTTGTGGTGGTGATCTACTTTAAAATGATTTAGTCCAGTAATGGAGTGCTTAGCGCTCCATTACTAATTTGTTAGCTTGCATACTGGACGGTAAATTCAAATAAGAGAGCGCGGGCATGCTACTCGACATCTTAGAAGCTCTCGTTTTTCTCGGTTTTCCTGTGTTTCTTTTGAGCTGGTACTTGTTTCGTCGCTTATATTTACGGGGCGATCTGCAATCGAATGCGGATTACGGCACAATCAAAACGAATCTAAAAACCCTAAGAAAACAAAAACTAACCAATACCGACTTCTTTCACAAAAACTGGATGAAGTTTGGCGGTGGTTACTATGGCATTACCGCAGTGGCTACGCTGTTATTGATTGAAGCAAGTGATCTCTTTCAATTTATCTTCAACTTCCCTGGCCTCGAAGCCCTACTCGTGGATGGCGTTGTTAGTTTGATTGTCGACGTTATCCTGAATCAAATTCAGAACATTATCACTGCGGCCCTTTGGTTCTTTCATTGGATGGAAGATGATCGACATACGTTGATATGGGTAGGGGTATCCTACGGGTCCTATTATCTCGGTCTCCGCTTAGCGGCCCATTCTATCGAACACTGGATTGATGTCGTACGGAATCGATTCCATGGCTGACTTTAAGCTAAGAGTTGGCTTTAGGCTTTTACGCCGGGCTAATTTTGCGAAGGGCCATTTTTCTCTTCTGCTGTCCTATTCTGGCCCTGCTATGGCGCCAATAGCGATGGCGTTTGGTGCAGAGTGTTCGAAATTTGCATATCAGTAAAATCATCCCGTCTGAACCAGGGTACTAACCTCTGGTGCTCGATTCAGGTTGCTGACATGATGATGTCAAAGTTGTTCAAGGATTCAGTATGAAAGCGATCAAAATAGCCCTGGCTCTGCTTTTTGTCGTTCTTATTGTTGTGGCGATTCTCGCGCCAATAGGTCCTCTACCAGGGCTTAGGATCGGCGGTAATGAGTCTCCGGTACCCGCAAATTGGGGTGATACCAGCCAAATACACGAAATCAGATTGAAGGTGCCTGGGACAATTCCCAGAGTTGTGATCATCTGGGTCATTCAATACGAAGGTGATCTTTACGTTGTGGGCAATAGTAGTAGCGGCTGGGTCAAAATGTTGGGTAAAGGTGGTCCAGTTTCTGTTCGAATTGACGATAATACCTACCATCTGAATGCCAGTCAGCTGATGACGGGCTGGGAGCCCGTTATGCAAAGTTACATGGATAAGTATCGACCCGATTATCCAGAAATTGTGAATAACTTCCCCGATGCACAGGACGCAATAGGCACCATTTCCGTATTTAGGCTGGGTACCTAAATAATTTGGGCGGCGGTTGATTTTATCGATCCTGCAATCTTCAACTCAACTGTAATTTTTTATGTCAGAGCAAGTTGCCGTAACTAGAAAAGTGGATGCTTACGCTCGGTTCTTACCCGAGCTGATCATTGAGAACGCCGCTGATAGTAAGCTATTAGACGCTGCGGGCATCGAACAGTTCGGCTGTTCTGTCATGTTCGCTGACATATCTGGCTTTACTCCACTCGCAGAACGTTATGCGGCTGCTGGTGCGGGGGGCGCGGAACAGTTGACCGCTACCCTAAATGCTTACTTTTCTCGACTCGTGGGTATCATTCAAGCCCATGGAGGGGATGTGGTTAAGTTCGCTGGTGATGCGGTTCTAGCACTGTGGCGAGATGGAAGCAGCGATCGCGATCTGGCTTTTGCCAGTTGGCGCGCAACCCAATGCGGTCTCGCAATTCAAGCGGAGCTTCGTGACTATTCTGCTGATGGCGTGGCCCTTAAGTTGCGTATCGCGATTGGTGCTGGAGATGTCAATGTGGTTCGGGTCGGCGGTGTGTTTGGCCGTTGGGAGTTTCTAATTGCCGGTAAACCACTCTCCCAAGTTGGTCTGGTGAGTGATGATATCGATCCGGGATTTTGTGGTGTTTCCATCGAAGTCTGGCGATTGCTTGAATCCCATACGGGGGCTGCGCCAAAAGGCGTTTCCTTAGGTGAGGATATCAAGCAGGTAGATCATATAGAGGTGATCGCCCATCGTCGTAATCTGCCCCCGTTAGATTTGGATGATGGCAAAGCACCGTTGTTGCGTGGCTATCTCCCTGCGGCGGTGACCCATCGGTTAGATGCCAATCAGGATGCCTATATTGGTGAATTGCGGCGGCTAACGATTCTATTTGTCAATTTGCCGGACATTGATTACCGAACACCGGTGGACCTGGCTCAAACCATTATGGTGGCATTGCAGGAGTCCTGTTATCGATACGAGGGTAGTATCAACAAACTCTCGGTTGATGATAAGGGGGTGTCATTACTCGCGGCCCTCGGTCTACCGCCCCTTGCTCACGAAGATGATCCAGACCGGGGCTTGAAGGTTGCGGTGACGATCCGTGACCGGCTTGCCAAACTTGGTATTCGATGCTCAATCGGAGTCAGCACAGGTCGTGTCTATTGCGGCGTGGTGGGTAGTCCATTGCGCCGGGAATACACCATCATGGGCGACAGTGTGAACCTCGCGGCACGATTGATGCAAAACGCCAATGACTCGATTCTCTGTGATGAGACTTCTTTTCACCGGGCGTCAATGGATCTCAAATTCTCTGACCCCATCAGTATTCGTCTAAAAGGCAAAAGTGCACTTGAAACCGTATACCAACCATTATCGATAGAGAAAGCGGATCAGGTTGAAGATAGTGTGCCGATGGTGGGTCGCACGGAGGAGCGTAAGTTTCTCAGAAGTAAGCTTGAATCCCTGACCCAACAGCAGGCCAGCAGCATAGTATTTCTTGAGGCTGAAGCAGGGTATGGCAAATCCCGGGTCACTGCAGATTTTCTCGAAACCGCAAAACAAGATTCAATCGTGCGCATCTATCGTGCATCCGCAGATGCTATTGAAGTCTCAACACCATACTTTTCCATCAGGGCGTTGTTACTGGATTGCCTGAACCTGACTGATCAAGCTGATGTTGTAGCCGTGCGTCATTCCATAGAGTCACTTTTCCATGAGCCAGACTTAATTGAATTGTTACCGCTTATTCATTCAATTCTTCCCATGGATCTACCGGATACCGAATTCACCTCCCAGATCGAAGGGGAGGCGAGGGCGCTGCAAACCGCGCGAATGGTCATTCAGATATTTAAGCGTCGAAACACCGCTGACGCGCTGCTTGTTGTGATGGATGATGTCCATTGGTTGGACTCAGCATCCCTGGGCGTACTCCGGGTAATGACCCAGGAAATGAGTCATATGATGCTATTGATGATTACTCGTCCCGTTTCTATCCAACGTAAAGAAATTGCTCAGATGCTAGCGATGGAAACCACCTCGTTGCTGAGACTGGAGCGGCTTTCGAATGCTGACATATTGAGTTTGGTTGCAGCAAAATTAGGCGTGGCGCATCTACCAAAACAGGTTGGAGAACTGATCCTTGCTCGAACGGAAGGTCATCCCTACTTCAGTGAAGAGATGGCTTATGCGTTGCGCGACAGCGGCGTGATTACGGTGGAAGATGGGCAGTGTCGGCTAAATAGTAAAAATAGCAGCGCGCTTGGTCTTGATGGAGACATCCCCCAATCTATTGAAGGCATTATTACGTCCCGAATAGATCGACTCTCCCCGGAACAGGCATTAACCATGAAGGTGGCCAGTGTCATCGGACGACACTTTAGCGTTGCGCTGTTAAGCGAATTGCACCCGGTAACAAATGACCAGCAGGTACTACTGAGTGAGCTGGAAGTGTGTGAGCAACTTCAATTGACGCTTCGGGAATCAAGCGCTGATTCTGCAAAATTTTTCTTTAAACATATGATCACCCGTGACGTTTCTTATAGCTTATTGTTGAAGGACCAGGCAGGTGAGTTACATAAAAAACTCGCGCAATATTATGAACAGGATCCGGACAGTCCCTATGTACTGCTGGCTCACCATTGGCAAGCGGCGCGGCAACTCGATAAGGCCCTGGGCTTTTATATTTTAGCCATTGATCAAGCCATTGAAGAATTTGCTAACAGTGATGTTGTAACACTCGCCAACCGCGCCCTCAAATTGTGTGACGAAATAGGCAGTGATCGTACAACCAGGGCGCATATTCTGACCTGTAAAGGTAAAGCGCTGTTTGACCTTGGGCAGCTAAATGACAGCATACAGGTGTTGCAACTCGCCGCAACAACCTTAGATGTACCGATGCCCCAGTCCACCCTGATGCTGGTCGTTGGAATTTTGAAGCAGATTTTTAACCAATATAGATATAGGGGCAGTGCGTTTGAGAGTCTTGATTTGTCGGAATCTGAGATCTTGCGCCGGGTCGGTGCCGCTGATGCCTATAGCCAAATTCAACTCATTTACTATTTTCAGAGCGATGATCTGCGTACTGTATACAGTGCACTGCGGGGTGCAAATCTGGGCGCATCGAGTGGGCGACTACTGCCGAGTCTGGTCAGAATGAACGCCAATCTTGCTGTGATCTTTGGTTTGATACCTGCCCATAAGGTGGCACGGTACTATCTCGATCTCGCGACCAGTCAGACAAAGATTATCAACCATTCTGTCTCAACAGGCTGGGTAGAACTGGTCCATGCGACCTACCTCAATGGCATTGGAGAGTGGGCGGAAGCGCTGGAACATTATGATGCTGCGCTCGAAATCACAAAGCGAATGGGCGATCAGGGGACCACCGCAATTGTTTCCACCGGCCGTGCAAAAATGCTGATTATGATGGGGCAATATTCCCGCTCCCTGACGGATTTTGAATCCATGTATCAAGGTGCTATGAGCCGAGGCGACCCCAGGGGGATATGTTGGAGTTTAATGGGGCAAGCACGGAATCTATGGCGGTTGGGTCAGGGTGAGGAGGTTGACTCGTACCTGAATGAGGTCGCGCCCCTGTTGGATGAGTTACCCTTTAATCAGCGTATGGATCATGCGAGCCTGAGTGCGCTTCGCGCAATTCAGGATGGTCGGATGGAGGATGCAGCCGCGGCAATTGAGCTGTCTGTGTCACTGTTGGAACGGCCGAGTCAGGTGATGATGGTGTTTACCTGCGGTCAATTGTCATCTGCTATTTTGCAAATGCTAAAAATTGAATCGACCACCAATACCCGTCGATGGTGGAAAAAGGTTGCGGGGTTTATGAAGAGTTACGCTGCTGTTTTTCCTATTGGTGAACCGATTTATCAGTACCAACGTGGGCACTATGAATTGATCAAGCAAAACAAGCAGGGTGCGCTCAAATTGTGGCAGCAAGCCCAGGCCTGTGCCCAGGACCTACAGATGCCACATCTGACATTAGCCAGTCTGGATGCGATTGTAGAATATGGCGGTCGTCCGCTCACAACTTCCGAGGAGCAGGCGTATTCAGCTGCTCTAGACGATCATGGGGGCGATCTGGCGGTAGGCTGGGTGCCCTGAGATTTGTAACAAACTACCCGTTGGGCTGTCCTAGTGGTAGAAATTCGCAAATGATTGAACCCCGGGAAATTTGAGATGGCTCGACCTATTACTGTTTTTTTGTCCTTACTGTTGTTGGGTTGGATTCCGTTTTCTTTTGCGGAATCTGTGCAACAAAATGAAAATGCTAACCAATCAGCAATCGACCCAGCTATTGACCATAAAACCGCAGTTTTTGCCGGCGGGTGTTTCTGGTGTATGGAGCCTCCCTTTGACAAGGTCCCGGGCGTGATTTCTACGGTGTCTGGATACGCGGGTGGGCATCTAGTTGCGCCGACCTATCGTGATGTGACCGGCGGGGGTTCTGGTCATCTTGAAGTCGTTCAGGTGACCTATGATTCGGCCAGGGTGACGTATCAAGAACTGCTCGATATATTCTGGGTTAACGTTGATCCCGTTGATGGTGGCGGTCAGTTTTGTGATCGAGGTGAAAGCTACACAACTGCAATTTTTACCACAACCGATCGGGAACAGAAGCTTGCGCAATTAAGCAAAGCCAGCGTCCAGAAAATACTAGACCGGCCTATCCAAACACGCATTCGTACACTTGAGTCTCCGGGCTTTTATCCTGCTGAGGACTACCACCAGGATTACTATCAAAAGAATCCAATCCGCTACAAGTTCTACAGAACAAGCTGTCGACGTGATGCCCGTCTGGAACAGTTATGGACTGAACGCTAACGACTGAACGCTAGTGACTGAACGCTAGTGACTGGGCGTTAGCCGAAGCCACCGATCAAACAATACTTAACTGACCGCCTAAGTGTCGCTGCTGTAGTAAAACTCCTCGCTCTGTAAATCAATGGCGGGGAATTCCTCCCTTTCCTGCCAGTAATCCTGGGTGTGTTGCCAGATACGTTTGTCTCCTCGCCTGGGCATCTTATGCATTGAGCGTTGCAGGTAGTTCGGGTTGAAATCTTCTGCATCGATCCAACTAAGTAGAGCCATATCCTCATCAGCTTCTGGGACCTTAGGTACAACGGAGGTCTCGTTATGGGCATCCATGTGCTTAAGCAAACGGCAGACAAAGTCGCCGACAAGATCTACCCGTAGGGTCCAGCTTGCTCTGAAGTAACCGAATACCCAGGCCATATTAGGGACGCCGGTAAACATCATGCCTCGATAGGTTACGGTTTTAGAGAAATCCACGGGCTTATTGTCAACGCTAAAGTGGATGTCGCCCAGGACGCATAAATTAAACCCTGTAGCTGTGACAATGATGTCAGCATCCAGTTGATCACCGGATTTTGTTTTGATGCCCGCTGAGTTAAATGTCTCAATCTCATCCGTCACCATGGATACCTTGCCTGAGGCGATACCTTTGAAGATGTCGCCGTCCGGAACAAATGCAATGCGTTGTTGCCAGGGTCTGTAGGCTGGGCTGAAATGCTTTTCTACATCATAGTCATCCGGCAGAAATGCTTTAACTCCAGCCATCAATTCCTGGCGAACAATCTCCGGTAGGGTTTCCGCTCGCCTGGTAAACTCATCCTGGTTAAATAGGATTTCTCGCCTCACGATCTCATGTATCCACTCTTCATTGACACCGAGTTTGCGCAGGTGCGTTGCCGTCTCATTTTCGTTTCGGCCCGGGATAAAGTAAGTCGGAGAGCGTTGCAGGACCGTAACGTGTTTGCAGTCCGCGGCAATGGCTGGGACAACCGTTGCTGTTGTTGCGCCGGAGCCGATCACCACAACCTTTTTACCTTTGTAATCTAAGTCTTCGGGCCAGGTTTGTGGGTGGACGATTTGTCCTGAAAAATCATCCATGCCAGGCCAGTCCGGTGTGTAACCTTCCTCATGTTTGTAATAGCCCTGGCACATCCAGAGAAAGTTAGCGGTAATCTTGATTGGTTTGTTGTTATCTTTTCGAATCCCGGAAATGGTCCATTGCTGCTCTTCACTTGACCAGCTAGCGGTTTCTATCCAGTGTTGATAACGAATATGTTTATCAATTTGATTCTCATCGATCACCTCGCCCATGTATTTCAAGATTTCCTCAGCGCTGGCGATAGGCGCACCGATCCAGGGTTTAAATCGATAACCAAAAGTATGTAGGTCACTGTCTGATCGAACACCTGGATATCGATGCATCCACCAGGTGCCACCGAAGGAGTCCAGCCCCTCGAGGACAACAAAACTTTTTTCTGGGCATTGGGTTTTTAAATGATAGGCAGCCCCGATCCCTGAAATACCAGCGCCGACAATTAATACATCAAAATGTTGAGTGGTCACAAAATCTTCCCCGTTGTTCCTCGTACTTGTATTTTACTGCTTCAAGATGCATGGGACATGATCTGGATCAATGAACTAAGGTGATGCCTGCAATGAGTTTGTTCTGCGTTGGGTAAAATTGGCTGTAATCAGAAGTTTTCCGATTAGTTCCCTTCATTTTGAAACTTATCTATAACAATTCCTGATAAAACTTTGCGTTTTCTGACACTCAACTACACTCAAAATATGATCAAGGAGAGTAGTTATGAGAAAAGGGATTAATCTGGGGCTAATAGTCTCGATGTTGCTGACCTCGTTAGTGCCAACAACGGCGTTAGCGGCGGATGGTTTGTCAGATGTCAAAATTTATGGCTATTTAGCCTGGCGGGTAGAAAAAGTCTGGGAAGAGTTGAGCATTGATGCGCTCGGTAATACCGATACAACAGATGCGCCCAGAGAAATTACTGTTCCGTCATTCAATGTGATGATGCAAAGTAAAGTTGGAGATAGAGCAAAAGTTTTTATTAACTTGAATGGCTCAGATGCTGACAACGTGGACGTGAGTAACGTCTGGGGTGAGTATCGAATTAATCAATACGTTAACTTACGTGTTGGCGAAACCTACCGTAAGTTTGGGCTCTACAACGAGATTCTAGATGCTGTGCCGACTTACATGGGTATTGAGCCCCCTGAGCTATTTGACAAGGATCACTTGATCCTGTCCCGCACAACTCTGGGTATGATCCACGGCTATGTCCCCGTTGGCGATGGTGAAATTAGTTACAGCCTGACGGTAGACAATGGCGAGGGTGGTCCCACCGATGAAGATAATATTCCTCTTGGATTTGACCTTCGATATGAGTGGAATCTTGGTAGCTATGTCATGGGCATTAGTGGCTACACGTCTAACGGTGATACAACCTCTGATGTCAGTCTTGGTAGCGGGTCACCTAGAAGTGGTGTTCTGCCCTGGATGGCCTCTGACGACTTCAACGTTATTGGTGCTTTTGGCGAATTCCAGTTTGAGCACCTAAAACTGCAGGCTGCTTATTGGCGTGCATCCCACGATGCAACCCGGGATGCAGATTCAATTGTTACCGTTGTGAACGGTGCGGGTATTAATGCCAATCAGCGCAATCGCTTCCTTATTGATCCAACGGCACCTGTAGTGGCCGCAAACGTTGATACCAACGGTGACTACGATGTGAAGACCTGGTACGTGCGGGCAGGGTATTCCTTTACGAATGAGTATGGAGAATTTGTGCCCTATTTTCAGTGGGATAACTACGACAACCCTGAAACGATTGAAAATAAAAGTTTCGGTGGTGATGCTGAAGCAGGTTTAACTGATGATGGTCAGTTTCAAAAATCCACGGTTGGCATTATCTATCGACCGATTCCTGTACTTGCTCTGAAATTCGACACCAGTACTCACTTTCAAGACTTCAACGGCAAAAGCGAGAGCTTCTCGGAAATCCGTTTTGACGTCTCATATATTTTCGGGCGATAGGAGCAGGACTATGACAATCAAAAGAATACTAATTGTACTGACTATGGCGCTGTTTTCATCGAGTACCTTTGCAGAGGTTGTAGTCATTGTTAACGCAGGAAACGACACATCAACAATGAAAAAATCTCAGTTGAGTCGGATCTTTATGGGTAAGGCAACCGCTTTTGAAAATGGTGGTAAAGCGGTTGCTATTAATCAGATTACAGCAAGTAGTTCCAGGGCAGGTTTTGACTCCGGTTTACTTGGTAAGACTACGGCTCAGATCAATGCTTACTGGAGTAAGCAGATGTTCTCGGGTGGTGGTACACCTCCTGAAGAACTAAATGGTGATCTGGCTGTACTTCAATATGTGTCTGCGAATCCGGAATCTATTGGCTATGTAGATAGTTCAGTGGTGAACGGCGCTGTGAAGGTTGTGCAGTTACAGTAACAACCAAAAGCCGAAGCTTTGTGCTTCGGCTTCCATTATTCTGACTGGAACTTCAGATGAAGAAAACACGAAAAAGTATTCTACTTAAGATTCTGACGATTCCACTCGTTGCAGCGCTGAGCCTGATAATCTCACTGGCGATCAATACCGCGATTACAGACTCTAATCGGCAGCTCTTGACAGAGGCAGAAACGAAACAGTTTCCCATTCTGCAAATTGCCGAGAGAAATCTGGTTCAGCTAGAAAGGATCAAAGAAACACTATCCAGTACGGTAACGACAGGTGACGAGGACTCCCTCGCAGCGGCGAAGAATACTATTGTAAATCTCTCAGCTGATCTAGGAAAAGCCAAGAAGATCGCACCGGACCTATCGGGTGAAATTGGCCGGCTGGAAAAGGAGTTTCAGGCTTATTCGGAGACAGCCGTCGGGGTGACTGAATCAATGATTGATGGTACCGCGGACTTCTCGAAACTATCCTCAATAGTGACTGAGATGAATGCTCAGTACGCGGCGATAGAAGGAAGCTTGACTGGATTTCGTGATGCCCGTCTGCACAGATTTGCAGGCGCTATTCAAGAAGCTAAAACCAACGCCGTTAATGGTATCTATTATGCGATTGGTGTTGGTCTGGTCTCGGTCCTCATACTTTTTGGCACAGCTATCCCAATTAGTCGCGGTATTGTCAGTAGCGTTAATAATGTCGTGAGTTCGCTGAAAAATATTGCCCAGGAAAATGGCGACCTAACAGTTAGGCTCGAGCGCACCTCGGAAGATGAAATCGGAGATTTGGTCTTTTGGTTTAATTCTTTTATCGGGAAATTGCAAAATGTCATTGGTGAGATAGTACTCACCGTTGATCCGCTGGCTGAGTTAGCAACCACTTTAAACAAGTTTGTTGCGGAGACTCTCCAAACCGTTGATGTCCAAAAAGATCGCGCCTATGAGGTGGAACGATCAGCGCGGGATATTTCTGGCAGCGTGCAGGAGGTATCCAAGAATGCCGACGAGGCTTCCGATAGTGCCACGGAAACTGCGAAGATTGCTGCGGATGGACAAACATCGATTCTGGCTACAGTCACAAATATTGATCAGCTCTCTACCGATATTACGGCATCAGCAGAAACCATTTCTGAGCTAGAACAAACCGCTAAAAGCGTAAGTCTGGTCATTGGCGTGATCAAGAATATTGCTGAACAGACAAATTTACTGGCACTCAATGCTGCTATCGAAGCCGCGAGAGCGGGTGAGCAGGGTCGTGGATTTGCTGTTGTTGCCGACGAAGTTCGGGGTCTAGCGAGCAAAACTCAGCAATCGACAGACGAAATCCAGGAAACCATTAAAGCGCTAGAGGCAGGAACTGAACGTGCCGTACACATGATGCAGTCCAGTACAGAAAAGACCAGCGACTGTGTGGAAAGTGTAAATGAAGCAGGGCAGCGCTTTCAGGCGATCGTAGAAAATATTAATCGAAATCGCGAAGTGAATACCCAAATTGCTGAGGCAACCTCCGCGCAAAACGACCTGAGCGAATTACTGCAAAGTCATGCGACGGAGATTACCGCAGGTTCTGTTCAATCCCATGCTGCGACCAATGAGTTGGCGGAAAATATCCATCAATTGGCGAAGCTAAGTGATTCTCTTAAAGCGGTTGCTGGTCAATTTAAAGTTTAACCAGCGACCATTTTACATTCTATGTAGTGCGCAAATCTTGTTACCGGCGGGATCCCTCAGATACGCTAGATAAAGTTTTCCGTTCCCACCTTCTCGAACACCGGGTGGATCCTCACAGGTTGTGCCGCCATTGGCGAGACCGGCTGCGTGCCAGGCATCTGCAGTCGCGGAATCCTTGGCTGCAAAACCAACAGTGCTGCCATTTCCATGGCTAGCGGGATTTCCATCAATAGGCACGCTGATTGAAAAAATGCCTGTGTCTGTCATATAAAAACATCGTCCCGCAGGATCGATAAAACCCGGTGCGTGACCCATAGTGCCTAGAACTGCGTCATAAAATTTCTTTGAGGCAGTAATGTCGTCTGCACCCACCATTATGTGACTGAACATAAAGATCTCCTTTGCTAATAAAATGAATTATAGGAATCCATAACTCATAAATTTGGTGATTGAGTCTAACCGTTGCTTGCTCGTTCCGACAACCCTAGTTGCTTTCCCACCAGGGGAAGAATTCGGACATTTCGGTTGTGCTGGCAGAAAACTTGGGCTCTCTTTTTTCGAGAAAAGAAGCAACACCTTCTTTGCCGTCACCGATGCTGCAATAATAGATAGCGAGGGAGTCGACCTTGTGGGCCTCAATTGGATGCTGCATTGCAGAGTTTCGATACATCATCTGACGAGTAATTGCTGTCGCAATGGGCGATCGATTCTCGGTGAACTTTTTGGCCAGTTTAATCGCTTCATCTATTAGTGCGTCCGGCTCATAGATATTGGTAATTAGGCCGCCATCTTTTGCCTCATCGGCTGACAATAACTCTGCGCTATAAACCCACTCCAGCGCTTTTGACATGCCGACTATGCGTGGCAGAAACCAGGTTGAACATGCCTCTGGTGTGATACCAATTTTGCCAAACACGAACCCGATTCTGGCTTTACTTGAGGCGAGACGAATATCAGCAGCCAATGTCATAGTTGCTCCAATGCCCACAGCGGCACCGTTGATCGCGGCGATGATGGGCTTGTTGCAGTCAAACATAGCCAGGGTGACTCGACCGCCTGTGTCCCGGACACCTTTAATCATAACCGGATCATCAAGTCGCTCGGTCATATCCGATAGTGCGGGTTGCAAGCTTTCGTCTAGTCCAAAAACATTACCTTCAGCGGTGAGATCCATACCGGCACAAAAAGCTTTGCCCGCGCCGGTCAACACAATAGCTTGTACATCGTCATCAACACTGGCTTTTTGGAAAACATCTATGAGTTCATTTGCCATCTCAACGGTAAACGCGTTCATCGCCTCTGGACGATTGAGTCTGAGCATCAGAATGCCGTTGAGGTTTTGTAAATCCAGAGTTTGATATTGCATGGGATGGGCCGAAAATTGAGGAGACGTAAACTTAGCAAAGTTCCCTTAAGATATCAGTTTGTTTTGGTTTCGTGCTTGGCAGACTAGTCGCCTTTAGACCCAAGTGTTTATTGTGATCTTTCCTCTGTCAGTAAGCCATTAATCGCGTCATGCAGTTGTCGGGCAGAAAATGGTTTTCGAAGTAAGAAATTAGCAAATCGCAGCATGTCTTCCTCACTTAAAAGGTGATCAGCGTTTCCGGAGATGAGTAGTGTTGGTAATTGAGGATGGGATCGGCGTAGCTGGTTGGCCAGGTCAACACCATTCATCCCTTTACCTAACATCAGGTCGGTTATCACAACATCGGGAAGTACTTTGGAAAGTACATTGGGAAGTACATTGGAAAGATTTTCGAGGGCAGCTTCCGCATTGTCGAATAGGGTTACAATGTATCCGAAATGGGTCAGATTATTTTCCAGAACCTGACGAACATCGGGGTCGTCTTCTACCAATAGCACCCGGCGTTTGTTGCCAAGTTGTTTCTGGTCAACTTCTTGCTGCGTTGGAGTGATTTTTAACACAGTTGCTCGAGGCAAATAGAGGTTGAAGGTTGCACCCATGCCCACAGTTGATTGGACCTCGAGGGTTCCTCCAGATTGACTGGCGAAACCAAATACCATACTCAGTCCGAGCCCTGTGCCTTCTCCTGATGGTTTGGTGGTAAAAAAAGGCTCCATAATTCGTTCTGATTGAAGGGGGTCGATACCAACCCCATGATCTACCACCGCAATACAAATGTAGTCACCCTGAATCAGTTCCAATTCGGTGTTTGTTATGTCGTGATAATAGTTGCTGGCTCTAAATATTATCTCCCCGTTGCCGGACATGGCGTCCCTTGCATTGATGGCGAGATTGAGTATGGCGCTTTCTAGTTGGCTCTCGTCTGCCAGGCAGGGATAAAGCTCCGGCGCGATATCCCGTTGGATAGAAATGGAGCTACCCATGGTGCGGGTGCACATGTCTGTGAGGCGGTCCAGGAGCTCAGGGACATTTATTGCGCGGGGTTTAAGGTCCTGCTTGCGCGAAAAAGAAAGCAGTTGATTGGTCAGACCCGCGGCTCGAGAAACCGCTCTTTGTGCGGAATTAATCAACCCCTGTTCGGTTTCCAATGGATTATTATCGAGCAACTCTAAGTTGCCGCTGATTACCGTGAGCAAATTATTGAAGTCATGGGCAACTCCACTTGTCAGTTGTCCAAGTGCCTCAAGCTTCTGAATGTGATGTAGAGACTGGTCTTTTAACCGAAGTTCTTCCTGGGCATTCTGTATCTTGGTGATATCTTTTCCCGCGCCGATATAGCCGATAAAATTTCCGGCTTCATCCCGCCTGGTTTTGGCACTGAACAGCACCATAACTCGCTCGCCCCTGTAGTTCTTGAAACGGACCTCCTGATTGTGAATATCTGCTCCCCCGCGCAAAGCGCTAAACGCGCTGCCTTCGCCTTCCAGTTCGATAGCCAAATTTCTAATATTCTTGCCCTGGATATCTCTGCCGAGAATTTCGGATAACTTCGGGCTAGCGAAGGTGTAATTCAATTCTTTGTCCATCTCAAATAGCCAGTCAGAGGCGAGTTCCGAGAAGCTTCTAAATCTTTGTTCGCTCGAGGCGAGTTCCTGCTGTGCGTGTATCAGCTGCTGATGCTCATCAAGTAGTTCCCGGTTACGAATTTCAGCATTGCGTTCAGCGTAATATCGCAGGGACTCAAACCCCGCTGAGAGAAGTGTTAGATCCAGATACGTGACGACAAAATCAATGCTCACGTGGGATAGATGCAAGCCTAGCCGCTCCGAGTTTTGTAGGATCAGGGCAGCGGAGATGAATGTGATCATGGTCCAGGCCAGACCTTCCCTAACGCCGAAAAGGAAAAAAGCCGTGGGTGGAATGATAAATAAATAGAAGAGCGTAGATGTACCGCGATCGAGCAGAATATTGGAGAACATAGAAAATATCACGAGGAGGAGTAGTCCCCGTGGAATGTTCGAGTGATAGTGTGACGTTCGAGACAGGAGAAAACAGATTGCTGCGGTGATAGCGACAACAGACTGCAGGATTCCAGTCGGTAGTCTGTCGCTAGCAAAATCGAGATATGCAAAGTAGAGGCAGAGCGGCACGACTCCGGCGCTACTGACAGACACAAGGAAGCGTTGCCGAATATCGTTCGACAGGCTGGTCTGGTCCTGCAGGTAAGGGAGAACCGCATAGAGCGCGCTGGAAAGGGTTGGACGCTTTTGATTGACTAGATTAGCCACTTTTAGACCATTAACACCTGCCATTAAGGTTAGCCATCTTATAGTGATTTGCAATGTGAGTGATAACGGATCCTATGAAAAGGAAAGCGCTGCTTTGGGCCAAATAAAAGTACAGTATTAAACTGTTTTATATTAAACTAATATTTTTGCGCAAGGGGATGTAATGAAATATTTAGCCTGGAGTTTTGGCGTGCTTGTATCGTGTGTGTTGATCTTTGCAGTCGTTGAACGAATGGCTGCGGAACGCGTGGAAGTAGTTGAATTACATGCTAAAGGTCCGAGCGGTGAAATTATCACCACGCGGCTTTGGATTGTTGATGAGGGTGGAAAACAATATTTGCGCGTTGGTGCTGACGGTTCTGGGTGGTTTTCCCGATTGGAGGCAAACAACAATATTCAGCTGACTCGCGGGGGTGAAACAAGAGATTATCGTGCGGTCCCCGACCCAACCAAGAGCGACGCAGTCAATCGGGCAATGCAGGACAAGTACACCTGGGGAGACACCTTTATTGGGAGTTTGTTTGGTGGCAGGCAAGGTTCTATCCCCATCGAACTCGTGCCCAACTAGTTAGATAAATTAGCGGGATAAATTTGCGTGATAGAAAGGTGGTGTTGATAGGTACTACCGGAGCGGCATTCCGGTAAAGCTGCCATGGAAGTAATAGAGAACGGCATACAGTACGAGGCCTCCAACAATCACGCCGATATCCCAACCGAAACTGACGGGTTCTTTTGGCTTGAACCGGCCGCTGGTCTCAACTAAGACGATGTCTAAGAGTGAAAAGACAGCGAAGCTTGCGAACAGGATGGTGCTGGCAAGATCTCCGTTGGCAGCGAGATGTGTCCCACCCCAGAGCGTAATCCCTATCAACATTGGGTGCCGGACAAACCGTTTAATATTGTTGGGTGAGTCTGCGGCACAAAGTAGTATGACGACAATTGGCATAAGTCCAATGGTTAGGGACCTGCCCCAGCTCATTGGCGTCCAAAGTGAGACAAATTCTGCGAGCGAAAAGCCGTAAATCATCAACCCGATCCCGACAAATGACGCAATACTAAAGGCGGCCTTATATCGCCCCTCCCCAAATTTGGTTGAAAGCCGCGTGTTTAAGGAAAAAGCTGGCAACATATGGATGCCAAAAAACAATAATACGCCTAAGACCAGTACGATCATGTTGATGCTCCTGATTTTTGAAGATTATCAATTAGTCGGGTTAGTACTTTCTGAGTGACCGCAAGATCACGATGGCTAATGCCGTCACAAATTTTTGTCTCAAGTTCAAACAATAAATGATCGACCTGAGAAAACTTATTGTTGGCCGTGAGGCTCAAAAATTGAACGCGCTTGTCTTTGCTACTTACTCGTCGCTGTACCAATCCTTGTTTTTCTAGCTTGGTAATCGCAACGGATAGGGTTGCTGCTCGAACCGATAACTTTTCCGCTAATTCTTTCTGGGTAATACCACGCTCTCCCATCAATAAACCGGCAATACGCATTTCCTGCAAGGTAATACCCATGGGCGCGAGCCCTCTTTCGATTAGCTTGCCCGATAGGCGGCTAAATTGAGCTATCCGGCTGATCAGTAGATTTGCCGTCTTGATGGGTGTTGATCTGGATGAAGGCATAGGTGTACACAACTAGTTAGATAGGTAAACTAACTAATATTCTGAAAGCCGTCAACAGATTTATGGTTTTGATTGCTGGGGCTGTCGTGAAAAGGGACAGCGATTCATTAACAGTGATGCAAATGAATCGCTGTAAGGGAGCAATACTATGAGCCCGGTGTCACCGCTTCTGAGGCTGTGGCGGCGTAGGCCTCGGCTTTCGAGAGCAGCCTGAGAAGATTGCCACCCCAAATTTTCTCCAGATCGGCTTTACTGTACCCCTCTTTTAGCAGGCGCGCTGAAAGATGTGGAAAAGCTGCAATATCATACAGGTCTTCTACGCCACCGCCGCCGTCAAAATCGCCACTAACGCCGACATGCTCTGGGCCTATGAGCTTAAGTACATAAAGAAAATGATCCATATATTCTTCGAAGCTGGCGAGTGCAGGTGGGTAAGTAGCGTTGATCTCTCGTTGTTTAGCGCGGAATGCACTGGCCTGGGCTTCGGTAGGGTTACCGGCTGCGGAGACCTCAGCACGCAGTTCCTTGAAAGCTTTTGTCCGCTCAGGATTGTCCGGCAACTTTGTTAGGTAGCTACTAAAGGCATTCATCTGAATCACACCGCCGGTCTCGGCGAGTTTCAGGAGAATGTCGTCCGGCACGTTTCGAGGGTGATCAAAAATGCTTTTGGCTCCGGAGTGGGACAACACGATGGGTGTTTTGGACTGTTCTATCATTTGTCTAACGAGATCATCATGGGCGTGGGATCCGTCTAGGATCATTCCCAATCGGTTAGCTTCCACTACCAGTTTTTCCCCGAGCGGTGACAGGCCTTGCCACTCCTGACCTTTCGTGTCCGTGGAGCTGTCGCCGAATTGATTGTTTGCAAAGTGGACCGGACCCACCATTCGAACCCCGAGGTCATAAAAGGTTTTTAACAATGAGATGTCCTCGCCGAGGGGGTAGGAGTTTTCTATGCTGAGATACACGACTCGCTTTCCGGCAGCATGAATGCGAGGGCCATCGTCCGAGCGAGTTGCAATCTCAAAAACATCCGGGTGAGCGGCGGTCATTTTGTGGATCGCTAGCGCCCGCAGCATTGCCGTGTCGCGGCTTTTATGAAAATCTTTTGCGGTCAGTGGACCCTGTCGCGAGAAGATCACCCAGAAACCGCCGTCCAGTCCACCTTCCTGCATTCGCGGGAAATCCACTTGAGAGCCGTCCTGCAAAGGGTCATGTCGAGCCATGATGTCAAAGTCTGGTTGTATCAGAAGTGCGGGAGTGTCCAGGTGTGAGTCCATGACCAACAGGGACTCATGAATTTCTCGAGGCGTCTCTGCTACTGCCTGCATACAGCCTATGCCGGTGAATCCAGCGATGCTCAGCCAAAGGAATATCCGCTTACTCACTTTCTTCGATCTGGAAACATTTGGAATGTTCACAACTTCTCCTTACTAGGGTCTGATAGGTCAATTCGTTAACACTCTACCTTGAAGATTCACTTTAGTTAAGAGATCGAGCTAGGAGTGGTGAGTAAATAGATATCTCTGTAGGATTGTGGCCCAAAAGGGGACAACCGATGCAATCAATATTAAAAACCGTAACACTGCTCTCAGTCCTGGTATTGCTGTCTGCCTGCAGCAAACCAGAAGTAGAACCAGATCAGACTAAAGCTGCTGCACCTCTGAGTCCTGAAGCTGTACATCAAATGGCCCTGGTACTTGATGCCCATGCCGATATAGAAATTCCAGGGAAGGAAGACAGGTACGCTGGCGCAGATGGGAAATCAAAAGTTGCACCGGATAAGATGCGTACAGGTGGCGTTGACGCGGTTGTGATGTCGGTAGCTGTTGGACCTGGACCGAGAACTGCGGAGGGATACGCAGCGGCAAGATTGCAGGCTGATGCAGAATTAGCGGCAGTGGTTGATATGACAAATGACCTTGCTAACAATCTCGTTCTGGCGCGTAGTGCGGAAGAGTTAATAGCTGCCCACGAAGCAGGAAAAGGGGCGCTTATATTGGGTTTCCAGAATGCGCTAATTCTAGGTGACGATGATGATGCCATTGATACGTTTTATGATGCAGGTGTGCGTGTTTTTGCTTTGACTCACATGGGGCATAACGATTTTGCAGATTCTTCGCGCCCACTGTATGTCGCAGAGCTAGCATCTCACGAAGCGGTTGAGGAGCATGGTGGACTGTCGGACCGAGGTCGCGCTGCAATCAAACGTATTAACGAGCTTGGTGCGATTGTGGATATTTCCCAACTGTCCAAGGCAGCTGCTCTAGAAGTGTTAGCGCTGTCAACGGCCCCGGTGATCGCCAGTCACTCGAATGTGCGGGCGCTGACGGATGTCAGTAGGAACTTGTCGGACGAGGAGATTGACCGCGTCGGTGCGAATGGTGGTGTGATCCACGTTGCGCCATTTAGAGGTTATCTATTCGATTCAACCAATGCTGATTTAGATGTCCAGATACGAGCTGCCAGACGCACTGCGGGCATTGAAGAAGATTCATATTATCCCTTTGAACTTTACTGGGAAATCACCGACCCACAAATTCAGAAGACGTTCCTGGATACCGTCAGCGGTCTACTTGGGCCTGGCAGTATTGATGCGATGATTAATCATATCGACTACATCGTAAATCGAATCGGCATCGACCATGTTGGGATTGGTACCGACTTCAATCACGGTAGCGGCGTTGATGGCTATGACGATGCGAGTGAAGCGCTTAATGTCACCAAGGCACTACTTGCCCGTGGCTATAGCCCCGAGGATGTAGAAAAGATCTGGGGTGGCAATTTCCTTAGAGTTTTTGCGAAGGCTGGTGAAAAGCCGGGGGTAACAAGCGCTACTCCCTAGCTGGGCATTTAGCTAGGCATCTATTGGGTGATGGCTGGCAGTCGTTCCCGCAATTCATTCTTGGCAATTTTTTCAAGGGTGGATCGTGGCAGTTCAGTGACAGTATGCACATCTGTGATGACTTTAAAGCTCGCCAGGTTTTCGATGCAGTGATTCGTAAGCCTGGTTTTTAATTCAGGTTCCGAAAGGGCTTTACCTGAGGCATTTAGAATCACGAACACCACCGGTACTTCATCCAACATATAATGTTTTTGTGCTACCACCGCGCATTCGTCAATCAGTCCCGTTTGCATAAGCACACTCTCGATCTCCGATGCCGCGACATTTTCCGCCCCAACTTTTAGCATGTCCTTCTCACGGTCGGAAAAGTAAAGCCAACCGTTGCTGTCTATGCGCACCAGATCTCCGGTGTCGAACCAGCCTTCCTCATCAAAGGCCTTCTGGTTCGCTTCGGGATTTCGGTAATACTCTTTAAACAGGGTTATGCCCCGAACGCCACGTATATGTAGAACTCCCTTCTCTCCGGGGGCCGCAATTTTTCCATTGGCTTGTCTGATTTCAATCTCGTATTCAGGTGCGACTCGACCCAGGCTGCCCTGGGGTCCGGGATGATCCACGTCCGTGACAATTCCATGGGTTAAGGTCTCCGTCATGCCCCACCAACCAATCGTCTCTAGATTAAAGTGTGCGCCAATGGCTGGTAGGCTGGCCGGACCACCCCAGAATCGCATTTTGTGCTCCGGCACCGGCTGGGCCATTAGCGCCTTGTAGGCGAAGGGAATCATCGAGGCCCATGTGATCCTGTGTTGCATGACAATTTCCCAGAACCTCGACGCTGAAAATTTAGGTTGAACAACAATAGTGCCACCGGACCAATGGGTCGCGAGCATTGAATAACCCTGGGCATTTGTATGGAACAGCGGCATGTAAACCAGTGTTGTGTCATCCCTACGTAACCGCATGTGTTGGGCGGATATTTTGCCTGCCCATAAACCATTGGCGTGGGTCCAGAGTACGGCCTTGGGTCTTGAGGTGGTGCCCGATGTGAATTGGACGCTGAGGTTTCGTAGTGGGTCTGGGATCAATTCAGGCAGGGGCGTGCTTGAAGGGAGGGTAGAAAATGAAATTCCGTTGATTGCCTCAATGACCGTACTATGATCGTCTCGATGATGCCCGGCATCGTGATCGGTGACAGCAATAAAAGCAAGATCTGGGCAGGCACCGCGGATTAATTCAGCGTATTGGGGCTGGGTAATTGCGGCGACGGCCCGGGTGACCTCCGAAAAATACACCATATCTCTAGCGACTGAATGGGTGTTGGTTGAAACGGCAACGGCACCGAGTAGAGCGCAGGCGTACCAGGACAGGACAAACTCAGGTGAGTTGTCCAGATGGAGGAAAACAAAATCCCCGGTCTTTACCCCTCTGTCGTGGAGTCCCGAGGCGATCTGAGTTGCCTCCTGTAGAAGCTGGAGATAGCTCCAGGTTTGATGTGGGCCGTCAAAGGGCTGCCAGATCATGCTGGCTTGCTGGGGCGTTCTCTCAGCCCATTGCCGTAGCATCCAGCCAATGTCGAGGCCAGCCATAGAAGTGGTGCGACTTCGTTCAATCTGTGTACTTAATTTCATAGCCAGTCTCTCTTCTTTCTTCTAGTCACTTCTTTTACTTACAAAGTTGTGCGGCGGCAAGCCTGGCCGACTTACATGGTCAACTTGCCGGGTGAGCTATTGTGCTCACTGCCCCGGGCCTGAAGTGGCAGAGTATGCAATGAGGCCTGTATGACTTTAGCAGCGACAAGGGGACGTCGATATGGGCAGTGCAGAATTTTGGTCTGGTTAAAACTAAAACATTTTTTGCATATGATGTGTAATTTTGTGAAATGGTCAGGGGGTGAATACGGGCTGTTGATCACCCGTAAGTGAGATTTTTATTTGGATAGTTTTAAAGCTGCTACCCCGTGTATGCTGATATTTGTGCAACTGTGTGAAAAAGGGGGAAGCATCGTTGGAGGTACACAAGCTTAGACTGGGTACGATGGTAAGTTATGGATTTGGCCAGGTATCCGAAGCAGTAAAAAATACAGGCTTCAATACGTTTTTGTTGTTTTATTACAATCAGGTACTAGGGGTTTCCGCGACAGGTACCGGCTTTGCGTTGGCGGTAGCGCTGGTTTTTGATGCGGTGACCGACCCGGTAGCCGGTAGTCTCTCAGACAAGTTTCAGTCTCGATGGGGACGTCGCCATCCCTTCATTTTATTTGCTGCAATCCCCCTCGCGATAACCTTCTATTTTCTGTTTAATCCGCCTGAGGGTCTTTCAGAAGCCGCCAATATTCTCTGGCTACTGGTGTTTGCCGTTTTAGTTCGCGGCAGCATGACCTTTTATCACATTCCGCATCTTGCTCTGGGGGCTGAAATGGCCTCCGACTATGATCAGCGCTCAACCATGTACGCCTTTAATACGTTTTTTGGCTTTATGGGTGCGGCGATGTTTTTGCCATTGTCCTATTATTTGTTTTTTCCAACTAGCGAACAATTTAATCCCGGTTTGTTAAACCAGGAGGCATATGCCCCCTGGACGCTTTTTGCCGGTGCCATCATGATCTTTGCCATTGTGGTGTGCTTTCTGGGTACCTACAGTGAGATTCCTCGGATTCGAGATAAGGTGGTGCCTGCGTTTCAGAAATTTAGTCCGATTGTGCTATTGCGGGAGCTTAAAGAAGCCTTTATCAATCGATCATTTCGGGCCATCTTCTTTGGCATGATGCTGACCACTTTTGTCCTGTCGGTAGAGGGAGTCTTCAACCCCTTTATGGGTTTTCATTTTTGGGGCATGCGCACCGAGCAATTAGCAATTTTGCCCGCGGGTTCGTTAGTGGGGCTCTGTTTGTCACTAGCAATTATTCAACCATTGACCCAACGGTTTGACAAAAGGCCACTGCTGATTGGCAGCGCACTTTTGACGATCGTGAATATCAATTTGCCGATTGTTTTGGAGCTTGCCAATGTGAGTTGGTTTCCTGAGCGCGGTAGCTCCCTGCTGATGGCTGTCCTGGTTGCCAGTGCGTTTGTTACGGGAGCGCTTGTGCCGGTGATCTATGCCTCATTGAATTCAATGTTTGCGGACATTACCGACGAACATGAACTTGAGATTGGTGAGCGTCGGGAAGGTGTCATTTTTGCCGCGAGGGCTTTTGCCGTTAAGGCCACGGCGTCTATGGGTCTAATCCTAGGGGGCATATTGTTAGATGTGATCGAGTTCCCAAGGGGAGCGCTGATGGGTGCGGTGCCTGACGATATTGTTTGGCAACTCGGTTTTATTGTTGGCCCCGCGACATCGGTGTTTACGATTTTTGGTGTGTTACTTTATGCTGGCTATCGCATTGATCGACAACGTCACGCTGAGATACTCGCGGAGTTACAGGTCAAACATGAAGCGATACGTACAGCCAATGAGCAGAACCTATAGACAAAACCTATAGGCAAAGCCCATAGGAGAGATGCAGGGTGAGTGGTAATTAAATGCCGGGCTGTTGGCCAGTGGCAAAGGTTAGTTGCCAGGTAAGTCAGGCTGAGTTAAACACAAATGAAAAGGCAAAGGTGTAGGGTATGGATAGCAAGCCCGTAAAGTATATGGAGAAAACCCGGCGTTACTATGAGGCCCAGGGATTCGACCGGGCCTACCAGTATGCGGAGCACACGAGTGCCCCCTTTACGCCTTTAACCAAACCCCTGGCCGAGTGTAGAGTGGGGCTTGTCACCACAGCAAGTACCTATCATCGCGCGGATCTTGAACCTCGAAAAGTTGATGTGGGCAGCACCGTGAGCCTTCCTGAAAAGCTTTTTACCGATGACTTGTCCTGGGATAAAAATGCCACCCATACGGAGGATGTGAATTCCTTTTGTCCGATTAACTCGTTGCGGGAGTTGGAAGCCCAGGGTGTTATTGGCAGTCTGGCGACACAATTTGTTTGTGCGCCGACTGAGTATAGCCAGCGAGCGACCGTTGAGCAGGACGCGCCAAAAATCCTTGAGTATTTGCGGGGTGAAAAAGTGGATGTTGCCTTACTTGTGCCCCTGTGACCTATTTGCCATCAGACCGTGAGTCTGATTGCGAGGTACCTGGAGCAAGCTGGCATGCCAAGCGTGATAGTTGGCTCCGCGCTAGACATTGTTCAGCGGTGTCGAGTGCCGCGATTCTTGTTTGTTGATTTTCCCCTCGGAAATCCCTGCGGGAAGCCCTGGGACACTTCGATGCAACAGAGGATTGTTGCCCATGGACTGGCATTGCTCGGCCGCGCCACAAAACCTGAAACGACGGAATACTCCGATGAACGCTGGGGCAGTGACGATTGGAAAGGGGCCTATATGGAGGTTAACGACCAGAATCGTTCGGCGCTGCAGAAAATGGGAGAAGCGCTGCGGGCAGACCGGAAAGTCCGTGAGCCGCGGACATTTGACTAGAACCCGCAGCTGAGGGTTTTTTTGTCAAAGCGGCTGAGGGCTCTTTATATAAAACGCTGAGGGCTCTATATAACCCGCTGAGGGCTCTTACCCCGCTGAGGGCTCTATACCCCGCGGAGGGCTCTATTAAACAAGACCTCGTTTGGAAGCGGCGAGGGTTGCTTCGGCCCGGGAAGTGATATTGAGTTTGCGATAGATATCGCGAACGTAGCTCGAAGCCGTGTTGTAGGTAATGCCCAGCATCTCCGCTACTTTTGCCACGGTGAAGCCTTTTGCCAGTAGTTGCAATATCTGGCGTTCTCTCGGCGCGAGGGGATCTTCTTCGGGATCTGATTTGAAATAGTCGAGCAATCTCATCGCAATAGAGGGGGATAGGGGCGGCCGGTTTTCATAAATTCCCTGGAGTATGTTCACCAGACCGGCGAGGGTTTCCTCTTTTAGAATGTAACCGTCAGCGCCGGCGCGAATTGCGCCAAAAATGCTTTCGTCATCGTTCATTACCGTGGAGACGACAACGGTAGTCTCAATATTAAACGCTTTTCTATTCGCTTCTAACAGCCGTATTAAGGTGATGCCGTTTCCGTCGGGTAGCCCAAGATCTATTAGTGAAAGGTCTGGGGTCTTATTGTCGATCAGGTGCTTGCCTTCTTTTAAGGATTGGGCGGTGAGGCAAGTTGCTTCTGGGAATGCCTGGTTGATTGCCCGTGTTAGCCACAATCGTGCCTGCTTGTGGTCCTCTACAATGAGGCAGGTGCTTGGGGATTTCATCATGTATCTCCAGGGTTAAAGGGTAGCTGGAGGTTTACACAACAACCCGGTGTGGCACTTTGCCATTCAACAATACCTTTTAGATCTGCGACCCGGCGACTCACGCCACCGATACCGGTACCCGATTGGGGTGCATCAAATCCACACCCATAGTCTCGAAACGAAATAACAATATTGGCTTCCGTAGCTTGAACTGAAATATCAACCCTTTTGGAATGGGCATGTTTGATGGTGTTTGAAACGAGTTCCCGAAGGATTCGCTGCAGGTGGTATTGAAAAGTATCGTTAATATGAATGCGCTCATCCGACAGATCGAGTGCCCAGGTCATCTCGATGGATGCTGAGCTAAATCGCTCCCGCGCTTCAGCTTCTATGGGTTTTAAAATCGTCACAATGGAGCCGCCGGTGCTACTTCCACCGGCCACAATTGCACGTATTTCCCGCAGGGCTTCTCGAGCGAGATCAGCATGGGCGTCGGTTTCAGCGGAATAAACAAGGGATAGCACTCTACTCCCGACGTCGTCGTGGATGTCGGAATAGATGCGTTCTCGTTCAATTCGAACTCTCTGTTCGGCGTTAACCTGTTCCCTAAAAGACATGACAAACCGGTAGGCCAGGATGACCAGCATGGTCAACATCAGAATTGGGGCGGAAAACTGTAACCAAAAGAACTGATGTTGCCATAGGGCTGGATTAATCATCGCGTTCATCGAGAAGTCGTGTGCGCCAAACCCGGCCACAATGGCCATGCAAAATGCCAGGGCCATGGTATGCACCTGGCGAGTTTTAATCGTCTGCCAGAGGCTAATCACAAGCAGGTAGGCGACAATACAAAGCGTGATGAAATGGAAATAGCTATTTAGCCGGGACAGTTGATTGAGGTCGACACTCAGATAGGTGAGCGTTGCGAATGCGCCATAGGCAAGCAATGTACGATCCAGGGCAGGGACACGAATATTCATTAATCGATGGGCAAAGAGTGCAAGTGTGACGCCATACCAATCGACGGCGCTGTGCACCAGACTCCACCATAATTTGGCGCTGACAGGAATTTCCTGGATGTAAAGGTTAATACTGTACATCCCCCAGGCGAGACAGCTAAGCCCGAACCACCCGTAGAGGGCGCTACTACGATCCGCAGCCAGCAATGAAAAGGCAACCAGCGCGGTAATGATGGAAATGTAAAACGTTGCCTGGCTCATCAAAATCTGCCAGAAAAAACGTTGCTTGTATAACGGCAGTAACTCGGACGCAGGCCCAATCAGTAAAGGCGTCAAGTTACCCCAGTTAGGGTAGGTCATCAGTTTGACATACAGATAGTTCTGACCCTCGTGCCAGGCACTTTGAGGTAGTCGAAAGAAGAACGGCCGATTCCAGTTCCTTGCCACGGGTTCACTAAATCGGCCGCCATCACCGAGAAAGTCGCCGTTGATCCAGACCGCAATGTTCATAGAGAAGCGCCACAAATAGACGGCTTGCTGGACATCTCCAGGTTGGTCAGAAAGCGAAAAGCGGTACCAGCCGACACGGCCATCCAGGTCTGCTTGTTTCCAGAGATGGGGTAATCGAATGGGCTGCCAATCGGCATTGATAGGCGGGGTGTCCGTTGTGCTCAGGACAAAGTCAGCGTCGACGCGATCGTATGGTCCGCCTTGATATCGGTCGGAGAGCTGTTCAGCTTGAGCAAAGCAGCAAACCACTAGCAGGCAAATGAATTTCGCAATTTGATTGCGCACAGGGGAACCAGATCAGTTTGAACTGCCTTTGTACCGCTTATATTGCCTGCCATACAACCCCTCGGTTTAAGGGGGTGCCAATTCCAATCTAGTCAGCGAGGCGGTTTACTCGCAAAAAAAGGGGGAGATTCTGATAAAACCTGGTCGGACATTAACTTCGAATGGCAGCCTGGATCTATTTTTCTTGGAGCTATTGTGTTCTGGGATAATCGTTCTATACAGCACTAGACGGCGAGGGACTATTATCCTCGCCGCAGAGTGTTAGGTCCTGTGGCTGTGTCTCGGGATAAGCCCAAATACAAACCAGAGTACTAACCAGAGTACAAACCAGAGTACAAGCAGCAAATCGGTTAGAGTTGGTCGGGTTGTAATGCCGCAAGGAAAGCCAAAACATCCTCGGCAGAACGAACAGGAATCTCCTCCATCGGTATGTGACCCACATCGTTGTAGAGGACAACCGTTGCATTCGGTAGCGCCTCTCTAAATTTGTCAGCCATTGTGACGGGTATCAGGGAGTCCTCTTTGCCCCACAAGATTAATGTTGGCTGATGCAATTGTGACAGGTCTACGATCTCGTCAAAGGTGCGTCGGTTGCCAAATCTGGCCATGGTCGCGTCTCTTGTTCCTTCACGTAAACTCAGTTCGTAATAACGATCGATTAAAGCCTGATCCACAACTGGAGAATTATTGTAGGCTGAGTTGACGCCCTGGACGGTCAGTCGGTAAGGGTCGATATGTCGAGCGATTGCCCTGAACCAGGGTTTGCCAAGCAGCTCAAATACCAATGGGGGCTCGTTGTCTTTATCTGCGGATTGGGCCGCACGACGTTCCTGCCACCAGGCTGGGGGGGCGGAAGCATCAACCAGAATCATGGCGGTAACCTGATCCTGGTGAGCAAGTGCATAACGCCAGGTGACGCCTCCACCCATGGAGTTACCACCCAAAACAAATTTGTCTAAGCCAAGATGATTAACAATGGCCGCAACAGTATTAATTTGTGCAGCGCTTGAGTAGTCAGCGTCCGGGACCCCGCCGGTTAATCCATGTCCCGGTAGGTCCAGAGTCACAACCCGATAACTAGAACCGAATTCCCTGAGCCAGGGTTCCCAGGTATGTAGCGATGCATTGGAGCCGTGGATCAAGATAATCACCGGGCCTTCTTGATTTCCTTCGTCGCGATAGTGGACCCGTGCACCGTTTTCCATCTCAAAGAATTGAGAGGCGGGGCTTGAATACTTGGCGTCAACCACATCCTTTGGTATTTCGCCTTTGTAGAGAAATGCCGCAATCGCGGTCAACGCAATGAGCAAAAATATTCCAATGCCTTTTAGAACTCGCATATCGGGTACCCTGAGAGGATTATCTTTTTGACACTATCTTAGTCTGCGCTCCGATGACTTAAAAGCAAGGGGCTTTTATTTTGTGCAGAAGCCAGACATCCTTACCAATACTCCTTGCTCTATGTAATCAAAAGAAATCAAAAGAAATAAAAGTACTCAAAAATAAAAATGGAATCCAACCTATGTACAGAGTCGAACAGCTAGAAGTACTTGGCAGCATAATGGAATTGTTAGTTTTTGAGCCTGAAGGAGAAGGGCCGTTTCCCGCTATGGTGGTTGCACAACATCTACCGGTCGCCCACGCTGGATTGGAAACAGATCCATTTACCGTTGATGTGGGGGAGCGCCTTGCTGCCCAGGGTTATGTTGCGGTGATTCCTTATCTATTTCACTGGTGGCCACCGGAAGAGGAGATGATGACCAAGGCAAAAGCCTGGCGAGATGATTGGAATATTGCCGACCTTGATGCGACCTATCAGTTCACAGCGAATCAAACGCTAGTGGACTCGAGCCGCATTGGCATTATGGGCCACTGCTGGGGCGGTCGCGTTGCCTGGCTCGGAGCCTGTACCAACACTCACTATAAAGCTGCCGCGATGTTCTACGGTGGCCGGATTCAAATGGGGCTTGGAGAGGGTGCCCCTGCGGCTATCGACCTTGTAGGTCAAATTCTTTGCCCGTTGCTCGGTATTTTTGGTCGCGAGGACAAAAATCCATCAAGTGAAGACGTTGCAGTACTGGATAAAGCGCTTGAAGCCGCCGGTGTGTCCCGCGAGTTTCATCAGTACGAGGGCGCGGGCCATGGGTTCCAGGACTTTCATAATCCCGATCGTTATCGCCCGGACCAGGCGGAAGATGCCTGGTCCAAATTCTTCGATTTTATGGCCCGCCAGCTAAAACAACCTGTCTAAAAAGCTGTTAGTCGAGTTCAAAAAACGCCCGGGCAAAGCGACCGACCTGTTCAAAGTATGCGGGCTCCAGATGAATATGGTGGGTGCCCTCCATGTGCTCTATACGCAGATTAGGGTGGGCGTCCTTGGCATCAGGGATTTCAGGTTGGTACCAGGTGTCTCCCTGTTCGGCGACAATCAATAGTGCGGGACTTGTGCTGTCCTGTAAGAGTAAGTCGATCTGACTACGGGTGTGGCGCAGCGGCGTTGGATAGCGGATTCTTGGATCTGTTCTCCAGGTGATCCCTCCCTCAACGGACTTGTGGCCCCGGTCAACGAGCGCCTTGGCAGCTTCAAAGGATTGGTCCGTGGCTTCCGTTACCCTTTGTGCCATGGCGTCGACGTTCTCAAAAACCCTGGCTTTGTGATGGGGTTTTAAGATCTTCTCGATGGCAACCCGGCTTTGTTCAATTCTGTCCCTCGGGGTATTCCCACCCGTCGCAAGAAAGCCGTCGATATGGACTGAACGACGTACCCGATCTGGAAACATTGCCGCGAGTTCACTGGCAATTGCAGCGCCCATGGAATGGCCGATGACGTTAAATTGATGCCAGTTGAGTTCATTAGCAATGGCCAGAACATCCTGCATATCGTAGATCGGATGATAGTGAACCCCTTCAGCGCGGTGGTCTGATTTACCGTGGCCGGCAAAATCGATCGCAATCAAATTAAGTTCTGGCAATAGGGGTGCTAGCCGGTCAAAGGTATTGGCGTTATCTAGCCAGCCATGGAGGGCTATGGTGGGTTCGCCTTCGGGATTGCCCCATTGCTTGGCACAGATGTTTAAGCCAAGGACAGTAAATTCGATTTCGGTGCCGAGGTGTTGCTGGGTCATGTTGCGCTTTCGGGTGGTTTTTGAGGGCGCAATGGTATCTTAAGTGAACCAAAAATTTAATAAGGCCAGGTCAGGCGGATCATTGATTCTATGTATAGATTAAACGGTCCAGGGTTTGCACATTCCGTTCTGTGCGGATTTCCTGCCAGAGTTGTTCAGCGCAGGGGTGAACCTGTCTTAAGTGATTGACCCACTGTTTTAACCGCCCAACGCGGTCTTTCTCTGAAAGGGTCGGCTTAATCTCCTCCCAAAATTGGCTTAACAACGAGCTGACATTCTCCCATTCCGCGATGGTGATCTGGTTTGCTCGAATTCGGGCCGCAATATCGGGATTTCGTACGGCGCCGCGACCCAGCATGACGTCGGTTGTGCCGGAAACTGCAACACAGGCGTGGTAGTCCTCAACGGTCCAGATATCACCATTGGCAATCAGAGGTATTTTGATATGAGCGCGAATTCGCCCCAGTTCGTCCCAGTGAGCTGGAGGTGCGTAGCCCTGTGCCCTTGTTCTGGCATGAACGGTCAATTCTGTGGCTCCAGCATCTTCAATCGCCGAGGCGTTATCTAGCATCAAAGAAGTGTCATCAAAGCCGAGGCGCATTTTTGCCGAGACAACAACGGTTTCAGGTAATGCATCGCGTATGGATTTTACGATCCGGTACAAACTTTCCGGCTCTTTAAGCAGAACGGCTCCGCCCTGGCGTCGATTAACGGTCTTGCTCGGACAGCCAAAGTTGATATCAATGCCGTGGGAGCCAAGCGCAATTGCCTGTTGGGCGCTGGCGGCCATAACCTCAAGATCATTACCCATCAATTGCACCCGGACCGGCGTACCACACTGGGTTCGGCCGCCGTTTAAGAGTTCAGGACAGGTCGAGTAGAAAACATGGTCCGGATAGACTCGATCGACGATCCGGATAAATTCCGACACTACCCAATCAAAACCTCCCTGGGCAGTCAGTAGGCGGCGAAGGTGGACGTCCGCCAGGCCTTCCATCGGGGCTAGTACAATACGCATAATGGTGAGTGTAGTTGAGATTAGATTGGAAACGGCCGCATTGTACGCTAGCTCGAACTGGTAGCGGGAAGGATTTCGTTTTATTGTCTTGGGTCAGACATAAGTAAGAACAAAAAGAGGTGTATCGTGAATAATCTACCTGGCGAGCAAAGTTATCTGTGTGGCAGTGCCGAACAACCGCTCCTATACGAAACGATTGGCGCTTGTTTAGAACGGATTGCTGCCACCCATGGCGATCGTGAGGCGCTTGTGGTTCGCCATCAGAATATCCGCTGGACCTTCTCGGAATACCTTACTCAAATTGATGCCCTGGCCACGGGATTGCTCCACCTGGGGGTTCAGCCCGGTGATCGGGTTGGCATCTGGGCCCCCAATCGGGTCGAGTGGTGTTTGACCCAGTTCGCCACCGCAAAAATTGGCGCGATTATGGTTTGCCTCAATCCTGCCTATCGGCTGTATGAGCTGGAATACGCCCTGAATAAGGTTGAGTGCAAGGTGGTGATCGCCGCGGAGCAATTCAAAACCAGCGAATATCTCCGCATGCTTCAGGAGCTAGCGCCTGAGTTGGCTGACAGCCCGCCAGGTCAACTGGACGCAAAAAAGCTCCCCCACTTGAAAACCGTGATTCGAATGGGTGCCGAAAAGACAGACGGAATGTTCAATTTCGGAGATGTCTGTGAAATGGGGGATGCCGGGGATCGTGGCCGGATGGTGGAAATCGCACCCACTCTGCAGCCAGACGATGCGATCAATATTCAATTCACCAGCGGTACCACGGGTAATCCTAAAGGGGCAACCTTAAGCCACTTTAACATTCTGAATAATGGCTTGCAGGTAGCGGCCGGCATGCGCTTTTCCGAACAGGATCGCCTGTGTATCCCGGTGCCCTTGTATCACTGTTTCGGCATGGTGATGGGTAATCTTGCCTGTATGACCCATGGTGCCTGTGCCGTTTTCCCCGATGAAGGTTTTGATCCCGAAACTGTCCTGAAAACCATAGAAGAGGAAAAATGTACTGCGCTCCACGGTGTGCCCACGATGTTTGTTGCCGAAACGGATCTGCCCAATGTGGCTGATTTTGACCTATCAACGCTGCGCACCGGGGTGATGGCGGGGGCACCTTGTCCGCTTGAGCTCATGCACAAGGTGATTGATAAATTGAATATGAGTGAAATCACCATAATGTATGGTCAAACGGAAACGAGTCCTGTGAATCATATGACGGACATTGACGCGCCAGCAGAGAAACGTTGCGGCACCGTCGGCAGAGTAGGGCCTTATCAGGAAATTAAGATCATCGATGAAGCCGGAAGGGTGGTGCCCATAGGGGACAAAGGCGAACTTTGCTGCCGGGGCTATTCGGTGATGCGAGGCTATTGGAACGACGAGGAGCGGACCCGGGAAACCATTGATCAAGCCGGTTGGCTTCACTCGGGAGATCTGGCAGAAATGGATGCAGAAGGTTACGTGCAGATTGTTGGCCGAATCAAAGACATGATTATTCGCGGTGGAGAAAATATCTATCCCAGAGAAGTCGAGGAATTTCTCTACACTCACCCGGATATACAGGAAGTCCAGGTGTTTGGTATACCCGATGAGAAATATGGGGAGACGGTCTGCGCCTGGGTCCAACTCCGTCAGGGAGCTGAATTAGACGAGGCCGGGGTGCAGGACTACTGTCGTGATCAGATAACCCACTTTAAAGTGCCCCGGCAGATTCGCTTTGTTGATACGTTTCCCATGACTGTCACGGGAAAAATACAAAAGTTTAAGATGCGGGACGCCATGCTTGAGGCATAGGATGGAATCCGTCATTTTGTTCGGGTAATGTAATTCGACGCAATAGATAAGATAAAAAGAGGGAATCACTATGGGCTACCACCATCTCGCATTCGCCGCGGCAGATATGAAGGCGATCCATCAGTTTTACGAAGGTGTTATGGGTTTTGAGCTTGTCAAAGCCGAAGTGGGTCCCAATCCTGCTGGCGGTTGGGCCAAACACTTTTTCTATCGAATGGAAGATGATTCAAAATTTATCGCCTTCTGGGAACTCCATGATTGCCCTGAAGCAGAAAACGGCTTTGAAACCAATATCTCCAAAGCCGCTGGCTTGCCCGATCATATCAATCACATTGCCTTCGACGTGAAGGACAAGGCAGAACTCGACATGCGCAAACAACAATGGCTAGATGGCGGTTGTGATGTGATGGAAATTGATCACAACTGGTGTCATTCCATCTATACAAAAGATCCGAACGACAACCTGGTGGAGTTTTGTCTGACGACTGGTGCTTTTACCGCAGAAGATAGAAGCCAGGCTCTAGCCGAACTCACGACAACCGAGCCGACTTTTTCAAAACCGCCTGCCAAAATAGAAACTCACCAAACTGAAGTCAGCTAAGTATGCTGAGTAAACTTGGATTCTACACTCTGGCGGGTGCGCCCAAATCTCCCGTTGAGTTGCTCGATGAAATCAGGATGGCAGAAACCCTGGGTTTAGGCGCGGCATTTATTTCCGAGCGATTTAATATTAAAGAAGCGGCGACCTTATCCGGTGCGGCCGCTGCGGTTTCCTCCAGTCTGCGCATTATCACCGGGGCGACTAATCACAATACCCGGCATCCGATTGTCAGTGCGTCCTATGCGTCAACGATGCATTTTCTCACGGGCGGGCGATTCACCCTTGGCATTGGTCGAGGCATTCCCCAGATGCAGGACGCCTTTGGTATGTCTCGTATTACCACCGCTCAGATGGAAGACTTTGCCCGGGTGATGCGTCGCCTGTGGCGGGGTGAAACCATCCTTAATCACGATGGACCCATTGGCAAGTTTCCAGTGCTTCGACTTGATCCGGATTTTGATGAGGCTATACCTTTAGGCCTGGTCGCGTTTGGTCCTAACTCTCTAGCGCTCGGTGGTCGTGCCTTTGATGATGTGATTTTGCACACTTTCTTTACCGATGAGACAACGGCAAACGCAGTAAAAATAGTCAAAACCGCGGCAGAAGAAGCCGGTAGGGACCCGGACACGGTTCGAGTCTGGTCTTGCTTTGCAACGATTGGCGATCATATTTCCGAAAATCTAAGACTTAAGAAAACTGTTGGTCGGTTGTCGACCTATTTGCAGGCCTATGGTGATTTGCTGGTTCGGACCAATCATTGGGATCCAGATGTCTTAAAACGATTTCGAGAAGATGAGATGGTGGCGAATTTCAGTGGCGCCATTGACGGACAGAAAACCACACCGGAACAACTGCAGCACATTGCGACACTTTTACCAGAAGCCTGGCTCGCGCCATCGGCAACCGGTAGTGTGGATCAGTGTCTTGCGGCGATTCAAAATCAGTTTGATCTAGGTTGCGATGGCGTGATCTTGCATGGTGCAACTCCAACGGAGTTGTCACCAATCTTAAAGGCTTATTCTGGGTCCTAACTCGGTGGGGGCTGTTTGCTACTTCAGAAGCATGCAGGTCTGTGAAGCGCGGGTCTTAACCGTTCCGCGTGCTTGCATTATTTCTCGCAGCACTCTTCGCTGCATTCTTCGCCGCACTCCTGGGTGCCCTTTGTGGTGGCTTAGCCGCTAGCGTTGCGTTGCGGTGCTGAGCAACCTTCTGTTGCAGCCTGGAATATTCGTCCTGGGCCACGGCTCGCTCTAGCTGTTGGGCGACTAGCTGATCTACGCTAATGCCACGTTTTGAGGCGAGTCGTTCGGTGCGCTCGATCAGTTCTGCTTCAAGTTGTACTGTAATGGGTAAGGTCATTGTCTATCTTCGTTTCTAAAATTTAAGTGTTGCTGCAAGTGCCATGGATATCTAGCCATTCCTGGGCAGCAGTATAATCATTTGTGAGAAATACTCTATCTAGATCTGCGCCGGCGATCGTTACTGCCTGACGGGCAATCGCCAATTGAAAATCTGTTTCAAAAACCACTGCAGCTCTATTCGAAATCCTGGTGCCAATGCGAGACAAGCCCCCCAGCATATCCTGCATGGTGAGATCAGTTAAATCGGTCAAGCGGACATCCCACATAACGTTTGCGGGGTTCACGTAGGCAAAATGGCCGGTGATAGCATCCTGAGCCGCAAGTACCGTATCTATGGTGATGGTATGCCTTAAGGTGATCTCGTAGTACCCTTGAAGGTCATGGTGAGTCACCGTGAAATTTGGTTGATCGCCATCCATAGCTTTCAATCTAAGTGTACGGTGTTGAAGTTTAGTCCCTTTAGTTACAGGAAAGGAAAGGATAAATTATGGCAAGCCATCAAGAAATTGCCGGGGTGAGCGACCAGGATTTTGTGCAAAGAATGATCAATAGTCACGATGGTCGCTTTGATGAAGTCTTTTGGAATCACATTGAAGCCAGTGTAAAACCACTACTTCCCGCTGCCCCTCGGATTGTTGATCTCGGCTGCGGTCCGGGTCTATTAGCCAGAGATTTTGCGCTCCGATTTCCAGCCGGGGATATTTATGGTTTTGATTTGACGGCGGCCATGATTGACCACGCGAATAACAAAATCGAGTTTGAGGGAAAGAAACCCAGCTTTGAAGTACTAGACATCACTGCTAACCCGGTGCCTTTAGAAGGCGGTAGTGTGCACTTACTCACCATGGCCGCCGTACTACATGTGCTGGATGATCCACTAAAAATTTGCCACGAGATCCGGCGCTTACTTGCGCCCGGCGGCGTATTTCTTCTGGTCGACTGGGTTCGGCAGCCCCTTTCAACTTATCTGGATATGATGATGGCAAACGTGCCACCGGAGACGGCTGAGCAGGTTGAAAAATCTATGCTGCGGCTGTCGGTTGCCCACAATAAATATACCGTCGATGATTGGATCTGGCTGTTGGATAAAGGTGGGCTCAAGGTGCTCAATCATACCCAGCTGCGGTCAGCGCATTTTTGTGAATTAGTCTGTCAGGCAAAGTAGAAGGTAAACATTATGAGTGGTTGGACGGAAGGTGTTATTGACCACGGCGGTGTCAGCATCCATTACCATCGAACTGGTACGGCCGACCTGCCTCCTCTCGTGCTCGCCCATGGATTTAGTGACAACGGATTATGTTGGAATAGGTTAGCCCAGGGGCTTGAAGTACATTTTGATATTATTATGCCCGATGCCCGTAATCATGGTCAGTCGAGTCGGGCGCCCGCAGGTCTTGAGGTGATGGCCGATGATTTACTTGCGGTCATTGATGGGCTGAAACTTGAACAACCCGTTGTACTTGGCCACTCGATGGGGGCAAGTATGGCGGCAGATCTTGCTGCTCGAAATCCAGCTACTGTGGCAAAACTACTACTGGAAGATCCTCCCTGGACAAAACATCAGGGGAATGACCGGGAGGGGGATCTAGAAAAACGTCGTGAGGGATTCCGTCAGTATATGTCCACACTTGAGGCAATGTCTGAAGAGCAGGTGATGGCATTTGGTAAGCAGACCAACCCAACCTGGCATGAAGCTGATATGGCTGCCTGGGCTGCCTCTAAAAAACAGGTTGGCGCCGAGGCGATGGAAGGGCTATCAATGGGTAAGTGGGCTGACACTGTGGATAATATTCGGTGTCCTAGCCTACTCTTGTATGCCGACGGTGAGCGAGATGCCATCGTGACCCATGATATTGCCCAACAGATCGCTGGGCGTAACGATTGCTTTAAGGTGCAGCATATTCCAGCTGCGGGTCACAACACACGCAGGGAAAATTTTGAGCCATACCTTGCTGCCGTCAAAAGCTTTCTGCTGGATTAATACCTACCAGGCGTAGGCTTCTGGTGCCTCTCCGCAGGCTGGGAATATTTCATCCAGTTGAGCCAGCGTTTTAGTGCTGAGCAAAATTTCAGGTACGTGCATAACTGACTTGAGCTGCTCGATGGAGCCAGGTCCAACAATGGTCGCTGTAACCCCCGGCTGATGTAGTAGCCAGGCCAGGGCAACGGCACTGGGAGTATTATTCAAACTCGAACACAGGCTATTAAATTTTGATAGTTGATCTGCCCGGCTTTTGATTTCACGCTGCATGGATTCCGATTGGCGTCTACCTTCACTGCCTGTTCCAGTGCCGGCCAGCAACCCTCCTGCAAGAGGACTCCAGGGAATAAGACCCATACCATAGGCGATGCAGGCTGGCAGCACTTCAAGCTCTGCTCGCCGCTCGATAAGATTGTATAGGCCCTGTTCTGACACGAGGCCCAGCTGATGCTTTGCCATTGCCTTCTCGTTGGCGCGTGCAATACCCCATCCAGGAAAGTTACTTGAGCCGACATAGGTAATTTTGCCCTGGCTGATGAGTCGTTCCATAGCCATCCAGGTTTCTTCAATCGGCGTATTTCTATCAATATGGTGCATCTGATACAGATCAATATGGTCAACGCCCAATCGCTTAAGGCTGGCATCACAGGCCATTTGAATATGCCGTGCAGACAGGCCCCGATCGTTAATGTCATCGGACATGGGCTCATGAACTTTTGTGGCGAGGACCAATTTTTCTCTTCGGCTTGGATCTTCACGAAGCCAATTTCCAATAATGGTTTCGGTGGTTCCGGTGCCAAGGTCACCGCCGTACTGGTTGGCTGTGTCGACAAAGTTTATCCCGCCACTCACCGCTTCATTCAAAATCTGAAAAGACTCGGATTCTGAAGTTCGAGGACCAAAGTTCATCGTGCCGAGGCAAATGCTGCTGACCTTTAGTCCAGAGCGGCCTAATTGGCGATATTGCATACTTGCTTGTCCTTGAGTTATTTGTATTTTACCGGAGACATTTTTCTAAGCCGTCATTTGACGGAGCAACCTTGGTTATGGCGCCCGAAGGGTTGCCCCGGTAACCAGAGTTTCGCTGGAGTCCGCCACACAAAACTGCGCCATCTTCTGCGCGTGGGGCGAGAGCTTTTTGAAATCCTGATAACTGATGCCCGGCACAATGGGTTCTTTAAACCAGGGTGCGTACAGTTCCAAATTAGGGATTGCCCGGGTGGCGTCGGATAGATTAGGTGTGCCGCCATGCCAGGCCCGGACGTCGCGAATCATAATTGCACCGGCTGGTGCTGGGCACACGGTGCTTAGCCGCATCCACTCTGGCTCGTCTTTTAGTCCTGGGATGTGTACCCGGGATTTCTGGGTGCCGGGTATTTGCCTGGTTGGACCATTTAGTCGGGTCACATCCTGGGGCAGAAAATTAACGCAAATATAAGGACTCGGTAAGTCTCGAATGGTGATCTCCCCACTAGGATCGTGGAAGGCGCTAAAGGGTGTAGTGGCATTATCCTGCCAATCCTGGACGTCGGAATGGAGTCGTTGGTAGTCGACGGCACCGGCCAGACAAAAGTCGCCACTTGCGGCACGTAGTGTGTAGTCTGGAGAGCCAAATAGAACGGTGAGGATTTTAGTCACCGCGGGGATATCGAGCAACATCTGCCATTCGGGGCGATGCAACTGGCTACGGGTCAGACTAGATCCGCCAAATGAGTATCGGTGCGAGCCGCGATTGCCCGCATGACCATCGTCCAGAGCAACAATTTCTTTAATGACTTCATCGCAACCCTTGGCAAGAAAGTCGACCTGTTCGCTGTTTAATATGTCACTGATCACCACAAAGCCATCTCTTCGAAACAGCCGTTCGGCCTGGAGAATATCCTCGGGTCCAATGATATCCAGGCCCTTAATGCCGTTGTTCGCCTCAAGATGTTCGCGAAGCTTAATGACTTTGGGGTCGTTCGGGGATTGATCAGCCCAGCCGATAGATGTTCCTACGTTGCTCATTTTTAGCTCTCAACCGCACAAACCCCCAACCTTAATATAGAATCCGGTTGCTGTATGCCCAGAAATTTAAGGATTAGGTATGACCCTACAGGATATAGGTGCTATTGGAGAGTTGGTCGGCGGGATTGCGGTGATCGTGTCTCTGATATATCTGGCGACCCAGGTTCGCCACGGATTGCAAGGTTACAAAAGCAACATCACTCAGGAAGTCACGACACACTTCTCTCGCTTACAGCTCGACATCGCAAAAGATACAGATTTGCTCAGGGCCTGGTTGCGAGCAGAGCGTGGTGAAGACCTTGAATCTCTGGATCAACGGCGGGTGTTGCAGGTGGTCAGTAGTTTTATGATTGGGTTTGAGAATCTATATTTTCAGTATCAGGCTGGCATGGTTGACCGGGACGCCTATGAAGCCAGGCGTCCTGTGGTCGCGAATATCCTGACCTACACCGGCGCCAGAGACTGGTGGGATAACTACGGCTGCATCCAGCATCCACCTAAGTTTGTCCAGGAAGTTGAACTTGTCCTAAAAGAATTTGAAGGGCGTTTGTCTTCGCCGGTTGCCGCGAGGCTGAGTTGAACGCTGACCAGGAAAACTATGAGCACTGAGCAACCAAACAGTCCCATGCATGGCATTACGCTTGAGACAGTTGTCACGAGATTGCAGACACATTACGGATGGGAAGGGTTGGCGTCGAGGGTCGACATTAATTGTTTTAAAAGTGACCCGTCAATTAAGTCTTCCCTTAAGTTTTTGCGTAGAACCCAGTGGGCGAGAGACAAGGTCGAAGAGTTGTATCTCTTAACATTTGAATAAAAGACCGGATATTTTCTCCCTCAAAAGAATCGGGGTGGGGTATTGCTGATATCGTAACGGCCAACAATTGTTTAACGGACATTAATGATTGGGATCAGGTGCAGAAAGTGCGGCCTAAATTTTTTGAAGGTGATTTTCCCACATCAACTTTGATTGAGGTCAGCCAGCTGGTCTTGAATCTTATAGCTAAGCCAAAAGCTAAGCCAAAAGCGTCTTTGATAGAGAAATTAACGATGACCACACGTGCGGAAGCTTTTGGGTGCCGGTGCCCGACATGTTAACGATCGCCGCGATTGCCACGCTACTGCTTGTCTCAGCGACTGCGTTACCACTTTTCAATTATTCACACTGGGTCTTCCGGGGGTTTGACTTTCCGCGCCTGCAAATCGCGGTACTTGCCGGAATAGCGCTGCTCGCTAATGTCATTTTTCTTGATTTGACGATGGGTATCTCCTGGTTGCTAATCGTTGCTACTGCCTTATGTTTCTTTTGGCAGTTGTGGTGGGTCATACCCTATACCCTGGTTTGGCCGCGCGAGGTTAAAACTTCAAAGTCGAGTGATCCAAACAGGCAGCTCAGTGTCATCACGTCTAATGTGCTCAAGACAAATCGTAACAGCGCTGCGCTCGTTAGCATCGTAAAAGAATATCAGCCCGATATTTTGGTCACCCTGGAGTCAGATAGCTGGTGGGAAAGCGAGCTGAAGGTAGTGGAAGGTGATATGCCTTATACCGTCAAGTGCCCGCTTGATAATCTCTATGGCATGCATGTCTACTCCAGATTAGCCTTTAGTGAAGAGGAGATCTCTTACCTAGTTGAGGAGGATATTCCATCGATACATTTTTTTCTGGCGCTGCGTACTGGAGATAAGGTGCGCATGCACTTTGTGCATCCCGAACCGCCAAGTCCAACGGAAAAGCCCGGCTCAAAAGAACGCGATGCTGAGCTTATTACCATTGCCAGAAGTGTCGCTGAGACCAGTCAGCCCGTTGTCGTCACGGGGGACCTTAATGATGTCGCTTGGTCCGCAACAACCCGACTTTTTCGTAAAGTGAGTGGCCTGCTTGATCCCCGGGTAGGGCGTGGAATGTTCAATACCTTTCACGTCGCATTGCCTTTTTTACGTTGGCCTTTGGATCATCTGTTTCATAGCGCGCACTTCAGTGTAAAAAATATCCAACGCTTACCCTCAATTGGTTCTGATCACTTTGCGCTTTACACTGTCCTCGTTTATGACCCTGCCAACATTGCAGATCAGAAAGGACTAGAGGCAACTGCTGCGGATCGAGTTCAAGCCAAGGGTGTGTCCGAGGAAATGGGGGTGAGTAAGGAGGAAGTACCAAAATTTAATTCCCGCTAGGAACTCGAGCGACTCACAAAAATCAAAAATGGATGCCCGGGAATGTCGCAAAAAAATCAATTTTGAATCTAAATGTTTCAGTGCCACAAGCTATTCCTATTTATTTCATAGAAACTAGCGACATACAAAGTTCGAGTATGGAGGTGATCTCCATGTCTTATAGATTTAGAGCTGTGAATCGATGCAAAGCGAAGTAGATTACGAACTAATTTTTAAAGAGATCGCCTCAGGGTTTAAAGCCGATGATGATCTCGGCGAGGTTGCGTCATACATTACTGAGTTAAGTGGCGTTGATCCTGGTAAGTTGGGCATCCACCTCACCACAATTCAAAAACGTCATTATTCCTTTGGCGACTCCGATGAGAAGTTCTCCATTCAAAGTATCTCGAAAGTATTGTCGCTTACCCTGGCCTTAAAAATCCTCGGTCAGGACATCTGGAATCGTGTCGGCGTTGAGCCGTCGGGTTCTGCCTTTAACTCGTTGGTACAGCTAGAGTACGAAAGAGGTATACCCCGTAACCCTTTTATTAATGCAGGAGCAATTGTCGTTTGCGATATTCTGGTCTCTAGCCTGAATAATCCCAAAGTTGAGCTGCTCGAATTTATTCGAAGATCGTCAGGTATCTCGACCATTGATTACTGTGCAAAGGTCGCAAGCTCAGAGGCCAGGACGGGCTATCACAATTTTGCGCTGGCGAACCTGATTAAAGCTTTTGGTAATCTTCATAATGATGTAGATGTTGTATTGGATTTGTACTTCCACCTTTGTTCAATCGAAATGACCTGCAAGGAACTCGCCCAGGCATTTTTGTTTCTTGCTTCAGATGGCGTTAACCCTTTCACCAATAAAGCAGTGATTACTTCCAGAAGGACAAAGCGGATTAATTCTATTATGCAAATGTGCGGTTTCTATGATGAGGCCGGCGAGTTCGCATTTCGGACGGGACTGCCCGGTAAGAGTGGCGTAGGTGGCGGTATCGTAGCTGTGCACCCGGGCATATTTAGTATCGCAGTCTGGAGTCCAAAACTTAATGAGAAGGGAAACTCCTATAAGGGCATGAAGGTGCTCGCAGGGGTGACAGAAAAAACCAACTCATCCATATTTTGACCACCGCCGTGGTGGGTATTCGTCTTTAAGCCGCTTTGCGCTAATTAATTTGAACGATATAGGCGCAAAGTTGGTAGGCTATATACGGTCTAGCCTTAACCCTATTCCAGGCAGGCTCGGTATATCGGAGTCGTTGGAATGACTGTTATACAAAGAGGAGTCAAGCTATGGAAATCGGTTGTTATTCAACAAGCCTCGCGGTGAAAGATATTAAAAGTTCGCGGGCATTTTACGAAAAATTAGGGTTCCACGTTCACGCCGGTGAAGAGTCCCATAACTTCTTAATCATGAAAAATGGCGACACCAATATTGGTTTGTTTCAAGGGATGTTCGAAGACAATATTCTGACCTTTAATCCTGGCTGGGATCAAAGCTCAGGTGCGCTCGAATCCTATACGGATATTCGAGAAATACAGGCACACTTAAGTGCTCGGGGCATCACAAGCGAACCGATTTCCGCAGAGTCCGGTCCGGCAAGTTTTACCGTGGTTGATCCCGATGGTAACTCGATCTTATTTGATCAACATGTATAGGCGTACCTGCTAAACCGATGTTAAGAAGTCCCCAACGACAAGAGGTTGTCGACGGGTTGATAGAGTTCCTCTAGATAGTCCATGTCCTGCGCATCGAGTTTAAGCTGTGTAGCGGCAACCAGACCCTCTAGCTGTTCCACTTTCGACACACCAACCACGGCACAACTGACGGCTTCATGTTTCAAGACCCAGGCAATTGCGATCTGGGCGGGTTTGACGCCATATTTTTCGGCGACCGTTTCTACTCGCGCGGCAATCTCAAACTTGACGGGACTCAAGTAAAGGCTTTCGGTTCTACTGCGATCCTGCCCACTTGAGCGGTTTGTTGTGCCCTTATCAAAACTGCCTTTATAGGCGCCGGCGAGAATGCCTCGGGCTAGTGGCGACCAGGGTGTTACTCTGACTCCGGAATTTAGGCAGTAGGGAATCATCTCCCGTTCCTCTTCCCGATAGATCAAGTTGTAGTGATTTTGCATCGAGATAAATTTTCGCCAGCCATGCTGTTCCGCCAGCATCTGCATTTCTACAAACTGCCAGGAAAACATCGAAGACGCGCCGAGATACAATGCCTTGCCCGCTTTAACCACATCGTTTAATGCTTCCATGGTCTCTTCTAACGGTGTTGCTGGAGAGCCGGGAATCGAGTGGGGATGCCGATGAATGATGAGTTGGTCGATGTAGTCATGTCCGAGCCGTTGTAAGGATCGGTCCACGCTCTCCATGATGTGTTTTCTTGACAAGCCGCTCTGGTTGGCTTTTTGTCCCATGGGAAAGGACACTTTGGTAGTCAGAATATATTCGTCCCGTGGTAGTAGCTTGTTCAGGAGCTTGCCCACGACTTCCTCTGATGCGCCAATCCCATACACGTTGGCACAGTCGAAGTAGTTTAAGCCACAGTCGATTGCTGCTTTGAAAATGGGTTCTGCCTGGGCAGCATCCAGCGTCCAATCACCCTGATGGCCGCGGCCAGGTTCGCCAAAATTCATGGTGCCGAGACAAAGTTTAGAGACCAGTAATCCTGAGTTACGACCGAGTTGTGCGGTTTTTAGCATGGTAATCGATGCCTATGAATAAAGATTTTCAGCAAGCATTTCACTTCACCGGGTTGATAACAAGCAGGGATGGCGCGATGTTCTGCCAATATCAGGTGTTAATGGTCTGCCTAACATTAGAGAAAGTTAAAATAACACTACATAAATTAGTATAAACTAATATAATGGTTCTTTTGTATTGAAAGATTAGAGATAGCATGGCAAAGCGTAAACTCGATATGTCAAAAATGGCAGAAAATGCCGAACAAGCTGCCGCATTATTGAAGCAACTTTCAAATCAAAACCGGTTATTGATTTTATGTACATTAATGGACGAGGAGCATTCCGTTGGGGAATTAAACCAGCTTATTCCATTAAGCCAAAGCGCGCTTTCACAACATCTGGCTTCGTTACGGGAGGCTGATCTAGTAGATACCCGTCGGGAGTCCCAGACCATTTACTACAAATTAAAGGGAGATCGGGCCCAGCAGGTCATTGAATTATTACATTCCATGTACTGCTCTGAGCTCTAGGAGATTTGATATGAATTTACCAGGTTCTATTTTTACCGTGGCACTCACCCAGGCGAGTGAAGAACTGGTACTTGTGATAGGAACTGCTGTAGGAGCGCCATCATGATTTTTCGCCAACTATTTCATCACGAATCTAGTACCTACTCCTACCTGTTGGCAGATGAGGCGACTAATGAAGCGCTGTTGATTGATCCCGTTGCAGGTGAAGAGGATAAATCGATTCGGTTTTTGAAAGAGCTGAACCTGAACCTGGTGGTTGCGATCGACACCCATACCCACGCGGATCATATAACTGCCCTGGGAGAACTGCGGACCCGCACGGGTTGCCAATCGATGATGGGTAACGAGAGTCCTGCGACCTGTACCAGTGCAAAGTTTGTTGATGGGCAAGTCATCCCATTTGGTGGGCTTCATTTGCAGGCGATCTATACGCCGGGCCATACCGATGACTCTTACAGTTTTTTCATCGAGTCAGGTGACAATAAGCTGTTGTTTAGCGGCGATACACTGCTAATTCGAGGTACCGGGAGAACGGATTTTCAAAATGGTGACCCGGCAAGTGCTTACAAAAGCTTGTTCGACCGATTGTTACAACTTCCCGCTGACACTAAAGTGTTTCCCGCCCATGACTACAATGGCTGGAACGAGACAACAATTGGTGAAGAGCGGGCTCACAATCCTCGTTTACAGGTGAAATCCGAACTGGAGTATGTGGCCCTGATGAATTCGTTACACCTGCCTGACCCCAAAATGATGGATGTTGCGGTACCGGCTAATCAAGCCTGCGGTCAGCTACTCTAGATTTAACTTTAATGCCAGGTCCTCCATGCCTCCGTTAGCACGTTTGCAGGTATGCTGTTAGGCTAATTGCTCCAATTTCCTCAGGAGTCAGATATGGCAGAAGAAGTCAGGATGGCACATCCCGATCTTCGGCATCCATTCGAACAAAAACCCATTCGCCTTGATGGCGGGGCGACGGTTTTGTATGGCGGGAAGTCGATACAAATTAGACAAGTGGCGGAAGGTGATGGACTTTGGGTGACGCCGGAAGATCTCACTCGAGTTAATGGATTTGAGCTAAAGCCCCAGGGCGCTTGCTTCGAAGAACTGTGCATACCCCTTAAGGACAACTCTCCGTTGCTGAAAGAAAGCCATGGCCAGAGGTGGTTTGATCTCGTTGGTTTTGCGGATTGGCTAGAGCAGCCCTACGTCGTGGACCTCGATAATCGTGTTTGGAGTTTTGGTGAAGTGCCGGCAAAACGTGAGGGTATGATGGCCGATGCAATGGCGCCAGATTTTGAAGTCCTCGATCGACAGGGAAAAGTCGTTAGAATGTCAGACTTCAAAGGCAAAAAGGCGTTAATTATCACCTGGTCCTCCTGGTGAGGATGCCAACTAGATGTGCCCGTGTGGCAACATATCTATGAAGAATTAAACGATCCAAATTTTGTCATCATTTCTGCCGCCCAGGATACCGGTGGCGAAGCGGTGGCCGGACCCATATTTGATGCGGCCGGCACAACCTATGTGCAAATTGTGGATGTGAATCACACCATTAGCAGTGCCTTCAATTTTATTAACGTACCTGCAGCAGCCTGGGTCGACGAAACTGGCAAGATTGTTCGTATTGACGAGGGTACCTACGCAAAAACCCATCCGTTTGGTGGCAATGATGTTTATGCGCCAGCCTTAAAGGACTGGGTCAAAAATGGCAAAGGCAGTGAGTTTGTGCAGAGTGCGAGGACTGTCACGAAAAACATTCGAGCCCAATCCTTTGATGAATTAAAAGCTGAAACTGCTTTTCGGCTGGGCAATTTCTTCCGCGATCACGGTCATGTAGAGAAGACGGAGCAGTATTGGGATATGGCCAAAAGCCTGAATCCCGATAGTGTGAACTACATTCGGCAGAATTTGACCTTGTCAGCGGAAGGCTCAGCAGGCGCCTCCTTTATGACCATGATGCAGGACTATATCTCCAGCGGAAAAGACTATTACCGACCCCTCGATTTAGAGGAAAAATAGTTCAGTTGGGAATACCCGCTGGCGAATTTGAACTTCGCTAGCGGGACTTACTTGCCTTAAGCTGCCCGCTGTATAGGTCTCAAGGTGGAGCGCTTGAACTTCGGTAGGAGTTTGCCAACCCGTTTTTGATATTGTGCATATTCTGGATGAAAACGAATTAAGTCCCGTTCTTCAAAGCGAATTGCGCCCAGTGTGTAGATGGTGATGCCCGTCGCAAAGAACAGATGCGACGCGGTCATGTGGGGTGTAAACCAGATCACCATAAGCCATCCGACATAGATGGGGTGCCGACTAAAGCGATACATGTTGCTTTCAGTAAACGGTAATTGCACATACTTTTTGCCCCGCAGGTTGAGCCACACCTGCCGTAAACCGAATAGGTCAAAATGATTCACCGCGAAGGTGGCAGCCACAAGCAAGCCCCAGCCAACGCCGTAACCGGCATACATGACCATCTCAGCATTGCCAGTAAGGTGCCAGATTTCTATGCCTATGGGCTGCCAAAAATACATCAGACCAATAAAGGCAAAACCGGACAGTAGGACGTAGGTGCTGCGCTCATAGCAGGCGGGCACAACCTGGGTCCATTTTTCTTTAAAGCCCGGACGGGCCATGACGCTGTGCTGAATTGAGAAGATGACAACCAGGGCAAAATTAATTGCGATGGCACCGGATAAAGAACCTGTTCTAGCGGAATCTAAAGTGATGGGGAGCAAAAAGTCTCCGAGCCATGCCGCTGAATACACCAGGGATACCATACCCACGGCATAGCAAAGCAGGCCATAGGCAAAACCTGCACAACGGCTGATCATCGATTGAACTCTATGTTGGTTTGAGTAGACCTCGCCCATCACGTCTTTTCTGGTCGATTCGACCCGAGCCAGACACCGCCCCATCAAACTATCATTAATGCCCAGTTCTTGAAGTACGCAGCAGAGATGACCCACCAATAAATCAAAATGGTGATGATTCAAACCCCGACCAACCAGTTTTGCGTGGGCAGAACGAAGATCTATTTTTGGATTTTGACCGGGCCCATCAAAGACAAAGGTCAAAAATTCTCGCTGCCGCTTTTCTACCCGGTTCACATCTACGCCGTTGAAAAAGCCAACCAGTTCGTCATCCAATACGACTTTTGCATATAAGGATTCCGTTGCCCGGTTGAGGGTTACTTCTCCTCCCAATTGTTCAAATAGTGTTTGTTCGTGCATGAAAGTATTCCTCTCGCTAACCAGCGCCCTGTGCATCTGGATTGCGGGCAATACTGCGGTTAGACTGCGATTCAGTCCTGACCCGTGCCTGATTTGTTTATGACTTTTTAATGACCCGGGCAAATAAGGCCGCTCCCAAAAATATAAAGTTGTTTTAAAACAATGATTTACTTGATTAACGAGTTTGAGCTGGATATTGAGCTGCAGGAACTTCGATGTGAGGGTAAAAGCGTCTCGATTCAGAAGAAGGTCTTTGAACTACTCACATTTCTGATCGAGAACCGCAATACAGCCCTAACAAAAGATCAAATTCAGGATGCGGTTTGGCCCGGCACAATCGTTTCAGAGACCGCCATTACCCGGGCCATCCTGAAAGCTCGACGGGCACTAAATGATGACGCTGCTGAGCAAAAGCTCATTAAAACCGTCCATGGTCATGGCTATCGATTTGTCGGTGAGGTTATCGAATCTGAGGGTGATTCGGTGGAATACGCCCGTCACGAAATGGAGACAGAACGGCGGGCAGACCTAATAAAAGTACTTGCCGCCTATGGCGCGATTGCCTGGTTGATCAATCAGATTGCCGCAATGGTCTGGGAGGCATTTGAATTCGACAAATTTCCATTACAAGTTTTGCTCGGCGTCACGTTGCTTGGGGTGCCAGTGTCGTTAGGTATTACCTGGTGGTATCGCTTCACAGAGCAAGGTCTTCGTCGCCGAGATGAGCTCAAGTGGCATCGAGGCACGCTGTCCTCCAAATACAGCTATTTAGCTATTGCTGGAATTCTTGTGATTTCTTTGATTACAACGGTGGCCTGGCAGGCGCGCGAACAACCCTCGTCAGCGGTGATTGGCGGATTGCCTGTTCAGATGAACAGCAACATTAATCGGATTGCGATGTTACCCCTGGTCAACGCCACTGGAGATGAAAGCTATGGATGGACTCGGCTCGGTCTTATGAGTCTGCTCAATCAAAAAGTTGCAGAGAATGGTCTGGCAGTTGTTCCTTCTAGAAGTCTTATTGGTCTCCTTGGTGAAGTGGAGGATGAAGTCCAGTTGAATGATGAACTGCTGGAACGGCTCAAGTCGACCCAGGGTGCGTCGATGGTTGTGGCGCCGTTTTTGTTTAAAGATGCCGGCGGCCTACAATTGAAACTATCCATTCTCAGCGGGGATGGTTTGCAAGAGGTCAGTGTCATGGATGATGTGATTCCGACGGAGCTTGCTTTGCTTGCTAGTGCAGAATTGATACCCAGGCTAAATCCTCCCATTACCGCCTACAAAAGCGGCACCTCCTCCGATCCGTTTGTAAACGAAATATACGCGAGGGGCCTCGATGAAGAGTTGTCGGGCAATCTTGAAAAAGCCCGTGAGTTATTTAAGGTGGCGGTCAGTCAGGACCCAGGTTTCTTCCTGGCGCAATATGAGTATGCCATCACAACGCGGTATCTAGGTTATTTTGATGAGGCTGAGCCGCTCTTAGATGAATTGGTTGAGCAGGCGAATCAAACGAACAATCCTCGTTATCAGGTGATGTTGGCGAATGCACGGGGCGTGCTTAAAGACCTCAAAGGAGATATGAAACAGGCGGAATTGATTTATGTGGAGGGATTAAAGATTGCCGAGTCCCACCACATTTTTAATTATCAAGCCGATTTGCTGGTGAACTACGCCATCATCAAAAAGAATCGTGGTGAGTTAGCGGCTGCCAGAGAGTTGTTGGGTAAGGCTATTGCCGCCTACCAAAAAGCCGAGCTTGTAGTTTCCGGTGCGGTCTATAACACACTGGCGAATATCGATGTCGGCGAAGGAGATCTTGTGTCCGCCGGTAAAAACTATCAGCGTTCCCTCGACAGTTATCGAACCCAGGAATCCCTAAGTGGTGCTGCAATAGCATTGAGTAATCTGAGTTGGCTCGCCCAGCGAGAACACCGTTTCGAAGAAAGTCTGGCATTGCTTACGGAGTCAGCAAATATTCGCAGGGAAATTGGTGATCGAGTCGGGTTGGTGAAGAGTATGGTTCGCGAGGGTGCCATTTATTATGAAATGGGTCAGTTCGATCTATGCCTGGCAATAGCAGAAGCAATACTGGCGAATGAGCAGTCTGAAATAGAGAACGATTTTAAGGCTACGGCGCTCACTTATAGGGGGATGGTTAAGGCTCATCAGGGTGATTGGACTGATGCTTTTGAGTATCTCGATACTGCCATCGACATCCGCGAGGCTCGTCAGGACTTCGCCGGTGTATTGCGCAGCCAAAACTTAAAGGTCCAAGCGTTAATCCTAAAGCAGGATTGGGCCGGTGCCGAAAGTCTAATTAATAGAGTGAGATCACGCAGTCAGGCGATCAATCTAAAAGTGCCGGCAATGTCAGCTCGATTGAACTTTGCAGATTTGTTAGTTCAATCGGGTAGGCCCGCGGAGGCGACTCGTTTGTATAAGGAACTACTGCAGGAAGTTCAATCGATGTCTGATTCCACTTTGGAAAAGCGAGTTGTACTTGGATACATCATGTTGCTGCTTAATCAGGGTCAGGCAGACAACGCGTCCAGCCTGCTGGATTCGTTGGAAAACAGCAGGCCGGGCAGAGATCTCAGGCTAGCTCAGGCAGAGTTAGCCTTTCAGATGGGCAATCACAAACAGGCCGAGCAATTGATGCTGCAAGCAAAGCAGCTATCATATCAACGCTGGACCAATGCCAACGAATCCTCTCTGGCGCGGTACCGGCAGGAACGGTTTGCCAATCAGGGATTATAGCTTCGGTCGTTTTAAGTTGGATGGCGGCTAAAGGATAAAATTGAGCAGAAGTTTCTGTACATGATGACAACAAGTGTTCAATCTGCACGGATCGATCAATATTTGGAGAGTAAGATGAATCGAGCAATCATTTTGCTGGTCGCACTATGCCCCGGGCTTGTTGCCTGTGGAGGTGAGGGTGCTTCAGAATCGGAGGTCGCGGCGCCTGCTGTACCGACCGAGGCAAAACAAGCCAATAACCCACTTGCGGCAGAGCAGCAGCTAATAAAGGATGCGCAGGGTATTCAAGGGATTCTGGATAAGGATGCTGATAGAAAGAAACAGGCTGTGAAAGACAGTAACTAATTTCGTTGAGTCTGAAGCCAGGCTTCGGCATCTTCCCGGCGACGAAACACCCGTCGCTCACCGGGTAGTAGATCTGCGTTGGATTGAAATACCCGACTCATCCCATAAACAAGATCGCTCGGGGCAACAAACGCAATTCGGCGTTTGCTGCTCAGGGTCATGAGTGCACCGCGACCACTTGCGTATTCGATATACTCGATGATTCCCGGCGCGGTAACGAGATATTCTTCCAGGGCCGAGTAATCAATGATTTGATCCCGCCAACTAAATCCGATGCAATCAAAAATAGCATCCTGAAATTCCAACATCTCGCTGTCCGTATGGGACCCGGCAATTGTCACGTAAATATACGGAGCATTCTCGTCATCGTTAATATTGAAGGCCATGGGGCATCTTATGCGCATTTTTGAGAAATGCGATATTTATTGAAGTTGTTTGCTTGAGTCGGGGGAGCTGCAATCCAACCTGCCCCTAAATTATTTCCGTTAGGCTAGATATAGGGCATTGCTGCTAATTTTTTTATGCTTCGATGGAATCAAAGTGATGTTGAAGATTTTGGCGCACTCTTCCGTGTTGGTTATTTTTCAACCATTTGCCGGGTCCGTTGATACCCAGAATTCACTCATGCCTTTAAAGGAAGGGATTGCCTCCTCTAGAGTCGCTCCAGAAGTTGGTGTCTCTCAATATTGATTTCACATCATTGTGATGGGTATAAATAAAGCGTTTTAGTCCTGGGTCTTCGTGTGCCGGTGTCGTTTGCTAGCTGCGCCGAAGAATTGCATTCGGTATGTGTCGAAAACTTTCGTCAAGCGGCGTTAATGCAATCCCAACAGGAAGGCTCCGCTCGTTTCTGTGTTCGTTTGCTGGGTCCTGGGGTGATCAGTTATGGCGGTTGCCCGTACTATTGTCCTGACAGGCAGTCAGTGGCCATGACTGGCCATGGCTGGCCATGACTGGATAGTCTAGCCAATGCCGTCCTTTTGCCTTTAGCGGAAATAGCTCTAATATTGCGGGACGCTTCACCAGGCGTCCGGCAACCCAAAGCTTAGCGTTCTCCAATCGAACTTCTTGGAGTCTCGGTGGGACTTATATTGGAGCGCTGACCCGATTAGAGGACAAAATGCTGAACACGATAACCAGAATGAGCACCGTTGTAGTTTTACTATTTTCCTGCGTGACTTCCGCTGCGGAGCTCATGGCTCCCCGTTGTAACGACGGCGTTTTGCACCCAACGGCTCCGGCGGAAACAACTCAATTCTCATTTTTGCTTGGTGACTTCTCGGTCACCTTACATGCCTGGCAGGGCAACGGTTGGTCACCGCCACGTCCGACCAGAGCAAGATGGAACGGTTGGTATGGTTTGAATGGTATGGCGATTGTTGATGAATGGTATGACCCGGAGCCCGGTATTAACCCGAATGGTGGCCGCGGTATTAATGTCCGAATGTACGACCCTGAGGAGGCCATTTGGAAGATGATGTGGATGAGTACGTCAGGGAAGCAAGTCGCAGATCTTCGTGCACAGCTAGTCGATGGCGTACTGACAATGTGGCAGATTTATCCCCTTCAAAGTACAAAAACAAAGTCGGTCTTTGAAGTCATTGATCCCAATCGCTGGGCGAGGATGTCCTATGTTCAAGACGAAGAAACTGAGGACTGGCTTCCTAGGTTTCGCCTGGTAGCGACACGTATTCCCTGTGGGCCCAGATAAGCAGATTTACAGGCCTAAGCTCTATTGTCCTATATTAGAAAGAAAATGGAATAAGAAAACAGTAGGCGAAATTGAGCTATTCTGATTAAGTAAAGCTATTCAGCAATTGGAACCCTTTGGATGAGCCAACCGCGATTTAACGTATTCTCGATGATGGAGATGCCACGGGCGATGATGGAGTTTGCCAGCCTCGGCCCATCATTGCTGTCATTGCATGCTGTGCCCCGCGGCGACGGTCACTCGGTTTTTGTATTACCTGGTTTTATGGGAAGTGATGTCAGCACCACTTTTTTAAGACAATATCTGGATACAAAGGGTTACAAGACCTCGGGATGGGGCCTTGGCACCAATCTGGGTTTAGGTCGTGTGGGTGGATTTCCTGCTCTGTTGAAGAAGTTTGAAGAAGTTTTTGAGCGGGCAGAACAAGCAGAAGTGAGTCTGGTGGGTTGGAGTCTGGGGGGTAATTTTGCTCGCAGACTGGCAAGAGAGGTGCCAGACAAGGTGCGCCAGGTAATATGTCTGGGTTCTCCGATTAGCGATCCTTCACAGTCTAGCGCCTATTCCACCTTCGAGAGGCTGAATAGTGTGGAATATGCTCGAGACGCAATTGATCGTTATAAAGAGAGAAATCTGGAACCCATGCCGGTACCCTCGACTGCGATCTACAGTAAAACCGATGGTGTTGTTCCCCATGAATTTGCACGGGAGCAAGTCTCAGCTCAAACCGATAATATTGAAGTGACGGGAAGTCATTCAGGGCTGGTTGTTAATCCCCAGGTGTTTCGACTCGTGGGTCAGAAACTGGCGCAGAAACATTGGCAAAGACTGGGTAAGCACTAACAGTTTATTTTAGTTGCGCCGACTCCTGCAAAATATTGAAGCAAGAGCCGGGTGCGACAAAATAGAAAGCCTAGGATTTTTAGCTACTTGTTAGAAGCTACCTGTTAGAAGTTATTCCTTGTAAGTTACTTATCATAGGAGACTAATTATAGGAGACTAATTATAGGAGGCTTATTATAGGAGGCTTATTATAGGAAACTACTTCAAATTCAATGCCATCTCCGTCGAGGAAATAAAACCTTCGACCGGGATCGTAATCATCATGGCTCGTTGTCTCAAATCCCGCCGCAAGGATGCGTTTTTCCGCAGCATCAAGATCATCCACAACTATACCAATGTGGCTCATTCCGCCCTTTAGTATCCCCTGGGGGTGCTCACTCCCGTGCATTTTGGTGGGCGTATAAAGCGCAAGGTAATTATCCTCAGCACCCACATGTACAGTTCTACCACCCATCTTGGACGGACCTTGCCAACGGATGCGCCAATCAAACAAATCGCAAAGCACTTTTGCGGTTGCTTCTGGATCGGTCACGGTGAAATTGACGTGTTCTAAGGTTCCAGACATCTGAATCTCCTTTACTAGTGATTGAAAATGCCACGTTAATACCTCAACCTTAGTTGAGGTCAAGCTTTGGTGAAAAAAATATGGCAAACAAACTAATTGGGATTGGCGAGGTGGCGGAGCGAACGGGTCTTTCGCATTCGGCAATCCGCTTCTACGAATCTAAAGGGCTGGTGCAGCCGAAAAGAAACCCGGGCGGCCAGCGGCGCTTTATACGATCGGATATTCGTCGATTGTCCTTTGTCTTGATTGCGCAACAGCTAGGTTTCTCCATTGAGGAAATTCGTTGCAAGTTAGAGTTTTTGCCCAGCAATCGAGCACCTACTCAACGGGATTGGACTCGAATTAGTCGGGACTTTCGGGAGGAACTGCAGAACCGGATTGACACGATGCAGCGGATGCGTGATCGCCTCGATGGATGTATTGGCTGTGGTTGTCTGTCCCTAAAAAAATGTGCGCTATACAATCCGGAGGATCGGGCAAAACGTCAGGGTGCAGGGCCTAGATATTTGTTGGGCGACAAAATTGAATCGGCTTAACAGACTTCCAGAAAGTCTTTATCGGGTAAGGCTGGATGAGGTACTGAAGGTAATGATTGATACCAATAGGCTACCGACGCAATGTCATCCTGTAAGGGCAGATATTTAGGTCCGGATTTTCGCCAACCCAGTGCTTGGATCGTGACGCTCAGGTCCTCCTCAAAGCGTATAGGATCTGAAACGTGCCATCGATACATGCCGAATCGCTGCTGGCTACTGTAGCGTCCGTCGGGTCGAATGACCTGATGTAAACCGGCCTGGGGAGTTGAAAAGGTTGTGTAGCCACCCGCATCGGGACCAAGATCAAAGTTGTAGGAGCCGCAAAAATAGTCTTCCGTGCCGGTCCCGCATATCGTGGGAAATTCGTCTCCATCCATAAAAAATTTGATCTCACCTTCACCCCACCAACCTCTGTTATTAACACCCCATGCCATATAGGTACCGACGTACTGCCCCTGTCCATTGACGTTATCAAGCAGTGTGTAAACCTCTCCGTAGGGCAGTGGATTGGAACGGTTAAAGCGCGCGTGAAAATAAGCGCAGTCCTCGGGAACTGTTGTGAGTGTATAGTTGATCTGGTAGTAAAGGGTCATTGGCTTGTCATCAATATTGGTCAGAGTGATGCGGCAACGGCGTTTAAAGGGCATTTCCCAGTAACAGTTGAAAGCACTACCGGGGTTCACACAAACCGCAAGGGAGTTGAGTTGCGCGAACTTGCCCCAGCCCATGCCAAAAAAATCACCGACCGGGCATTCGACGCTAGGATGTGCCTGATCATCCCAGTAGATCCGTAGAATGCTGAATCGCCAGTTCCCGGTTGGTGTCATCCAGATTTGTTGAATCGCGCCTTCATCCTGAATATCCGCGAGGGTGAAAGTTTCACCGCTATCAACGTGGACAGATGGCGATATTTTCCAACCCTGGCCAAGTTCAGCCGCAAATTGAGCGCCGGTCCCCTCGGTTGCCATAGCGCCGCGACCTTTCTCTCCAGTAAAATTTTCTGGGCTAATAGAGCGGCTTTTAGCTTTTGATAGCAAACTAAGATTGCCCATATTCATGCCGAGTCCGTTAAAGGTCATACGCAGCTTCCGGTGTTATTTGGCGGTACTTAGAGTCTGCCAAAGCCTGACCCGTAGAGCCAGTACGTTGAACTCGCTTCAATATTTTTTGTTCCTGGTAGATTCAAGCCAATACCTGCTGCTGGGTATAACGCTGTGACACATTCTCAATGACCCTGGCCGTTTTGAGATCAAAGGAACCGGTTTGAGGATGAACTGTGTCGGGTCGAATCAGAACACAGGTTATATTTTCTACTACAAAAATGGTGGATAGCTGGTTTGAACTTAAAGTTGAATTCACAAATTCTGTGGCGTTCCCTGTGGATATGTCTGGGGCTTGGCCTTAACCCGGTCTCAGCACCCGTTTTTGCAGCAAATAAGTGTACCGACTCCTCAGGGAAGGTTTCATTTCAGGACTTACCCTGTGCGTCGGATGAGACAAGTAAAACAATCCCTGAGCAAAATCGCAGACAGCAATTAAAAATTCCTGACGGAGACTGGTCTCTGTCCTTTGAAGCGCCGGTGATGACAAAAATAGATGAGGCTAATGATGCTGGTCATTATCAATATTTTGCCAGTGCTTCGACTGGATTGGTGATGTCTGTTTTTGTGGAGCCATCGGAGGGTAAGGGAACAGACAAGCGCTCCTGTGGAGATTACTACTGGCGATTGACAGCGGAGAACCCTTCAATCATTGGGTCAACCGTTGATCGAATTGATGGAAGTGATTTTATTATTGTTAGCTATGGGATTGAGGTCCCCGACGGGGAGAGTTGGATGGTACAGGGTAACTACAACATTTATGGCTATCGGGATAAGCGATGCATTGATATCCATATATCCAAGCTGTTTCCCGATGACAGTGAGATTGATTTTGCGGAATTTATCCGCTTTGCGAGCACCCTGAGATTCCTGTCCCGGTAACGGCTCAGCTTTGTACATCATTCACCCCGCCAGGCTAACGTATCAATTGTTGCATCCAGCAGATGGGTAGCCGAAGATCCCTCTTTTAGATATCCCCTTTTAAATAGGTAACCAACGGCTTGAAAGCAAACTGGAATTACCCCACTCAAGTGTTAGTCGGTGCTGGTCGAATCAGTGAAGTTGGCGCTTTGTGTGAGTCCCACGGCATCAGGGCGCCGCTGATCGTGACGGATCCCGGGATTGCGTCGCTCCCAATGTTTGCCCAGTTAGTCAGCATTTGTCAGGCATCGTCTCTGGCTGTGTTGAGCTTCAGCAATATTAAACCTAATCCCACGGGGCAGAATGTGGAGGACGGAGTGATGAGTTTTCTTGCGGGCAATCACGACGCTGTGATTGCCCTCGGCGGCGGCAGTGCCCTTGATGCTGGAAAATCGATTGCACTGATTGCTCGCCAATCATGCAGCCTTTGGGATCTAGAGGACCTCGGGGATAACACCAGGAATGCGGACCCAGATAAAATAGTACCGGTTATTGCGATCCCAACCACCGCGGGAACCGGTTCAGAGGTGGGGCGAGCAGGTCTTATTGTGAATGAAAGTGAGCAACGCAAGGTGATCATTTTCCATCCTAAAATGATGCCGGTGAGTGTGATCCTGGATCCAGAACTCACCACAGGATTGCCAGCTCACTTAACCGCCGCGACGGGTATGGATGCCTTGTCTCACTCTTTAGAAGCCTGGTGTTCGCCAGGGTTTCATCCGATGGCAGAAGGTATTGCGCTGGAAAGTATTCGTCTCGTCGGGGCACACCTTGAACAGGTGGTGATTGATGGGACAAATGTGGATAGCCGTCTGCATATGCTGGTGGCGTCAATGATGGGTGCCACTGCTTTTCAGAGAGGTCTGGGGGCAATGCACGCTCTAGCACATCCGTTAGGTGCTGTGTACGACGCTCATCATGGTTTGCTTAATGCCGTCTTGATGCCTTATGTTTTGCAGGCCAATAGATCGGTTATCGAAGCTCGAATCTGCAGACTCGCGGCTTATATTGGCCAGGATTCTAACTTTAATGCCTTCCTCGATTGGGTGCTACAACTCCGGGCCGCTATCAATATTCCACACACACTGGAGAGCGTCATAGAACGCAATGATAGTTTTGAACGCATTGGTGAAATGGCGGTGCTTGATCCATCCGCTTCCGGCAATCCTATAGCGTTTTCAGCCGCCGAATACCAAAAAATACTGATTAATGCCTGCGAGGGAAATTTGTGAACGCTATTCAGCTTTCTTTGTCTGGAGTCCGCTCTTTACTATTAGCTTGAGAGTGGTCGAGTGGATTGTTGATTTCGACGTTTTGCCATTCAATCTGATACCAATTGATGTTGCGGGTTGCAATCATGATGATTGCAATGACAGAAAAGACCACAAACGTACCCATCAACAATGCGTAGTCTTCAGCGCTGACAATGACGTACAGCATGGCGTAAATAATTGATAGCAAACAACCAAAAATTGCCGCAGTAGAAACACTTTTTAGTACATAAACTAGATAGAAGCTGATGAGTAAGACACAGGCACCTGCGGCAATAACGTAGGAAGTAAAAAATTCGATGTGTTCAGAAAGGGAAATCAGGAGGAGGTAAAAAGTAGAAATTGCGGCGCCTACCAGTCCATATTGAATGGGATGGATGGGTAAAAGCCTGAGGACTTCGAAGATAAAGAAAGCGACAAAAACCAGTGTAATAAACAACAGGGCGTACTTGAGCGAACGCTCGGTTTTCAGGTAGATGTCCACCGGCTGGATCAGGCTAACGCCTATGCCCTGTTCAGGATGTAGCGCACATTGGGCACCGGAGCATGTCTCTAGCAATGCTCTGATGTTGCTCGCGAATTCTGTTACAGCCCAGGTGGCTGTAAAGCCTGTGTCATCAATCTCCCGTTGAGTCGGTAGGAAGTTGCCAATAAACGAGGGGTGAGGCCATGGAGATTGCATATTGAGTTGATAGTTTTGCGCGACAGGATGAAACGTAATCTGGTCCAAACCTCGCAGTCCCAATGTGATTTCGAATGGAATTTGTTCAACTGTACCGGTGGTGAGATCCATATTAATTGGCGCGTGGAGACCTTTTGTTAGGTAGCCAATCCCGCTTCCGGCCTTAAATGGCACCGCAGTGGTGCCCCACAGCAGGTGACTATTCTCGCTAATACCCCGGGGATCACTGAGACCAATGCCAAGGTGAGGTGTACCAAATTCGATCTTGATGTTTTTCCCTTCTATCTGAGATGTGTCGATGTCTACCGATTCTGAGTTGAACGTAAACAGGCCCTGCATTTGTATGGTTGATGCGTAGACCGGGATCTGGAAGATACCCTTGTGTCTGATATCGGTAGTGAGACTAACGATGTGTGTGAGGGACTCAGCAATTAGGTATTTTTCTGCCTGCAGTTTTTCCTGGCGAAGGATTTTGTTGTTGCGCCTCTGATCCCATTCTTCTACGGTCCATTCGAGCACATAGGGCACCACCAAAACCGGACCAAAAACTTCTTGTCCTCCGGTCCAACTCCTCGCCACAGTTTCCTTGGCCTGGTTCTTATATTGTTTGCGGTCCGAGACTGTTCCGGAAACGGTAAAGATTGCCAATATCAGAATAAACGTGATGAGAGCGATCATGCCGAGTTTGGCAAAAAGCGGGTTGCTCATAATTTGACCGTAGAATTGCCTGAAAGGTCGGCTGGGTCTAGGAGTGTAACGATTGATTCTTTAGAAAACTCCAATGAATATTGGAGATTCCAGGTAGGCGAGTCTTAGGCCTTTTTGACAAATTCAGACTTCAATTTCATCGCGCCGATTCCATCAACCTTACAGTCAATATCATGGTCACCCTCGACAAGTCTGATGTTCCGTACCTTGGTACCAACTTTTACGACACTAGAGCTGCCCTTGACCTTAAGGTCTTTAATTACCGTGATGTCGTCGCCATCTTTTAGCGGATTGCCGTTGCTGTCTTTCACTAATAGTTCGCCCGGAACTGGGTCTCCCTCGGCCCACTCGTGACCACACTCGGGACATACGTAATTCGATCCTTGTTCGTAGGTGTATTCAGAACTGCAGGTCGGACAGGCAGGAAGTTGGCTCATGGCATTTGCATCTTGGTGATTGTGAGCTTGTGATACCGGTATGCTCGCACAGATTGCAACAGGTCTAAACCTTTACGGGAATTTATATGTCCGGTCGGCTGGAAGTCTACCTGGAATCCGGCACTTTGTTGTCCCGTTCGTTGCAATTTATCAGTCTCGTAAGACAGGTTCAATGGCGCGGCAAGCGGTTCAGCTTGCCTGTTTAGCCAGACGATCGAGATTGTTTTGGTGGGTCTCGCGATCAATTCGATACTTAGAGATTAGATAAATTGCAAGAAAGTACAGCCCGCAATAGGTCGGTAAGAAGAAGCTAGCGAGATTACCGCGCATTTCATTTGTCATATCCGCCACACCTTGTATGCCATCCATACCCACCAGCGAAACAATGGAACCTGCGAGCACAATGCCAAGGGCGCTCACCGCTTTACTGGCAAAACTGCGAGCGGCATAAAACAAACCTTCCGAACGACGACTGGTTTCAAGCTCGCTGTCCTCAACAACGTCAGCCATCATCGAGTCGAGCATAACCCCACCGACAATAAAACCGACGACTTCAGACATAACAAAGAAGGAATAACAAATCAGGCTATTCCAGCTGCCGGACTCTGGCCAGAGGCCCGCGAGGGTGAGCAGGTAGGGAACAGGATATAGAAATATTGCCCCGACTAAAGCGGCAATAGCGGCATGTTTCTTACCCAACACCTTCCCAAGTGCCGGTGCGAGGAAGTAGGCAATAGCAGGAGAAGCAAAAACGAATATGCCCGTTACTGCGATTTGGGGGCCCGTAAAGGCAAAGAAGTAGGTCACGTTATAAAGGTAAAGCGCGGTCGACATGCCGCCGGCTGCCCCGACGATAAGGGAATAGGTGAATAACCAGAAAAAATTTACATTCTTAACGGATTGGGCAATCTGTTTCATTTCATGCCAAATTTGATTGAATTTAAAGGTTTCCGTGGGCGGTGGCATTGCCGAGGCAATCTTCTGTGTACCGAGGGATGAAATTAAAATACTCGCAGCAATGATTAGCGCGCCGGCTAGGCCGTAGATCGAATAGCCCGCTTGAGAGGCAACACCAAAGGCGCCAACCCAGATGCCCATGTTGACCACATGGATGCCATTACCACCATACCAGCCAAAAGAATGCCGCAGGACTAACCATTTATTGCGCTCGTCATAATCTTTGACCAGGTCGGGTAGTAGGGCAACGGAGGGAACTTCAACAAGGGTGACCGCGGTTCGAATCAGGATCGCCGTGGCCAGTAAATAGAGCCAACTGTTACTGTCATTCAATTCAATGAGGGGGTTAAACAGTGCGTAAAAGGAAATCGGTAATAGCACAAAGCCCGCATACATAAAGGGGTGGCGGCGCCCTAACCGGGAATGGGTTTTGTCTGACCAGTGTCCGAGCAATAGGTCGGATACTGCATCCCAGGCCATTGCCACCGCCAGCGCCATAGCAGCAAGATAACCAGGGATACCGAGTACCTGGGTTGAGTAGATAAGCAGTAGATAGCTGAATGCGTTGTTTTTGATGCCAAAGGCAATAGAGGCAGATCCGTAGTACCAGTAAACTGGATTCTTTTCGGGTCGTGTCATATGAGATTTCCGCAGGGTAGCACGGCGTACAATAGGGTGTCTGTGGAGCAGTCGCAATAGGGCAATGATTCATCTCTTTTCACTACCATCAGGAATTGCTAACGTAGCCACGGCTACCTTATTTAAATATCTATATAGCAAAAGACTAAGAGGGAAAAATATGAGTGTTGATGGCGATTGGAAAGTAACTTTGAATTCACCGATGGGCGCACAGGATGCAACTTTGTCACTTACTACCGCGGGCGAAAGCCTGGCAGGAAAAATGGTTGGGGCTCAAGGTACCCAGGAATTCGAAGGTGGTAATGTTGATGGTAATAGTTTGACCTGGAACGTGAAAATGACACAGCCCATGCCTATGGAGTTGGAATTTTCTGCCGAAGTAGACGGTGACGCGATTTCAGGCAAGGTGAAGCTGGGGGCTTTTGGAGAGGCAACATTCGCTGGTACTAGAGCGTAGGCCACCTGCCGTAGTTGTGGCTCACACCCCGGGACCAATGTCCGGGGGTGTATCAGACAGGATAGTCACGAGATCCTATATTTGAGATACAAAGAGGTAAGAGTATGAGTGAGCAAGTGAAAGAGCAGGCACCGGAACAGACGGCTTTTCTGAGCCCTTTTTTACGACCAGATGCTCCGCCGGTGATTGAGGACCCTTATTCTGTGCCCATCGAGGAAATTAATGTCATCGATGGCAGGCTGTTTCAGCAGGATTTGCACTGGGAGCATTTCCGCCGATTAAGGCAGGAAGATCCTGTGCATTTTAATGAGACGCCCGGCTTTGGACGCTACTGGTCCATCACCAAATTCGAAGACATTATGTTTGTGGATAAAAATCATGAGCTGTTTTCGTCGGCTCACGGTATCTCCATTGGGCCTCGGATTGATGCGGAGAAGGATCCGGAACAACTTGCTTTCAGTAACTTTATCGCCATGGATCCCCCCAAGCATGATCTGCAGCGTGCCACGGTTAGCGGTGTGGTTGCGCCCCCTAATCTTGCCAAGATGGAAGAGACAATAAGATCACGTACCCGAGCAGTTCTGGATAGTTTGCCCGTCGGTGAGGCTTTTAATTGGGTCGATTTGGTGTCTATTGAACTCACAACTCAAATGCTAGCAACGCTGTTTGATTTTCCCTTCGAAGACCGTCGTAAATTAACCCGTTGGTCCGATGTTGCAACAGCGCCTCCCGGAACAGGAATTGTTGATTCGATGGAGCAACGCAGAACGGAGTTGATGGAGTGTTTGGAGTACTTCACGAGACTCTGGAATGAGCGAATTGATCAGGAAGTGCCAGGCACCGACCTTGTTTCGATGCTTGCCCATGGCAAAGACACTAAAGATATGCAGCCATTTGAATTCCTCGGAAATCTGATTCTGCTGATTGTAGGTGGCAACGATACGACGAGAAATTCCATGAGCGCTGGAGTTCTGGCGCTAAATCAAAACCCGGCGGAGTATGACAAGCTGCGGGCAAAACCAGAATTAATTCCAAATATGGTGGCGGAAATTATCCGTTGGCAAACACCATTACCTTATATGCGTCGTACTGCAAATCAGGATATAGAGATTGGTGGTAAGCAGATCAAAAAAGGGGATCAGTTGCTAATGTGGTATGTATCTGGCAATCGCGATGAGACTGCTATTGATCGGCCCGATGACTTTATTATTGATCGAGAAAAAGCCCGACATCACCTGTCCTTCGGCTTTGGTATTCATCGATGCATGGGCAACCGGCTTGCGGAAATGCAACTCAGAGTACTTTGGGAAGAAATATTGCCAAGGTTCAAAAAAGTTGAAGTTGTTGCCAAACCAGAGCGACTTCTGTCGAGCTTTGTTCGTGGCATCACGGATCTGCAAGTCATAGTACATCCACACTAGTAACAAAGCGGTTTCAAGACTGCTGCCATCTGATCTCCTAATGATGGCAGCCGTTTTTTATGTTTTTATTCTCTCCCTTATTGTCTCTCCCTTGATGTCTCTCCCTTGATGTCTCGCCACTATTGTCTCGCCACTATTGTCTCGCCATAGTTGTCTCGCATAGATGTTTCCTGGCGTGGATTCAGGCATAGCACTAAAACAGGCTGCTACACTGGTGTAATCTCGTTTCACCCCTGGCATTTTTGGTTTTTGAAGTCGGCATACAGGTGGCTACTGATGTTGATCTGGGCAGGTTTGTGATGGTCGTTATTTGTTCAATCTATGGTGGTTAGTCGATATATAGAGGCATCGCAGCTAAGATTAGTGTATGAATGTTTCAAGAGGTGCAGCTGATAGAGCCTTTGGAGTCATAAATACCTATGGAGAAAACTCCGTTCAAGAAGCTTAAGCCGCGAATTGCGCTATTCGTATTTCTATCGACCTTGCCGACGATTTTTATTCTGGTCTACCACGTTTTTGACGGTCGACATGAATCCTACAATCAGTCCCTGCATCAAGCAGAGCAGGTAATGGGCCGCATTGTTCATGCTCAGGTTGAGTTAATCGACCGATCAAAAAAGCTTCTAGTTGGGTTAGCCAGTTTTAGTGCCATCCAACAACCTGAGTTATCCGTGTGCGCGCGGCAGCTCGAAGCTATGACTCGCTTCTCATCTGATTACTCTGATATTAGTTTGAAAGACCCGAATGGCATTACCGTTTGCTCCTCTCAAACTGATCTGATCGATGACCACATTGATGCTCCCCTGCGAGCAGCTTTACGCACTCAGGAATTTGTCGCAAGTATTGAAACCGATTTGGTATCAGGAGAGTTAGGCTTCAAATTTGCCTATCCAATAGGCCTGACAAGTCCTGAACAATTTCAGGGTGTGCTGGTTGCAACTGCTCAATCGGATGTCTGGTCGAGAGAACTTGTCTGGTTATCGCTTCCAGAGAATACGGTGGCATTTGTGGCCGATGCAAAAGAAAGAATAGTCGCCAATTTCCCCTACGATGCATCTGTCATTGGGTCTACGGTGGACGAAGGGCGTGGGACTATCTCCAATTTGCCACTATTTACTCGGCAGGAAGGTCAAGTATTTCTGGGTAGCGATGGTCTGGCGAGAACCTTTGTTTCGCAGCACATTGGCAGTGCCCATGACCCCGATTCACCAACCCTTTATGTTGGTATCCCTGTCAGTATGACCTTAAGTGGCATTGCCTTTGACAAGCTGGAGGGAGCGTTTGTCCTGCTGCTGCTTGCTACTTTGTTTTTTGTATTTGCGATGCTCGGGGTTCGAAGGAGCATCCTTGACCCTATCGGGCGGCTACTGGACGCAACCAAAAAGTTAGAGCAGGGAGAGTTGCAGCTAGCGGAAAATGCCCAGGGTGCGTCGGAGTTAGTTGAGTTGCACAACAGCTTTCTGCGTATGGCTCGGGCTCGATTGGATTCGGAGCGGACACTCGAACAGACTCGCCAACAGCTTATCGCAAGCCAGTATCACATCAACAGCCACGTCGAAAATACGCCTTTGGGATATGTTTCCTGGGACAAGAATTTTATTTGTACCGGATGGAATAAGACCTGCGAAACACTTTTCGGCTACACCGCTGAGGAATCAATAGGGAAGCATGGCATGGAGCTAATTGTACCGCCCATGATTCGCAGTGATCTTGATGCGGTGTTTGCTCAACTCCTTAATCAGCACGGCGGGACACACAATATCAATGAGAACATCACAAAAGATGGCCGTTTGTTGGTCTGTGACTGGTACAACACGCCGATCAAAGATAGTGTGGGAAATGTCGTCGGCGTGTCTTCGTTTATGCAGGATATCACCGAAAAGATCAGGGCAGAGGAAGAATCTAAAAGAACAAAAGATTTACTCGAATATTCTCAGTCCGCAGCAAAGGTTGGTGGTTGGGAGTTGGATATTGCCACCAATGAACTTTATTGGACCGCTGAAACTTACCGTTTGCACGACACGACGCCAGAAGAATTTAATCCTGCGGAAAAAATGAACGCTGAATACTATTTACCAGAGTACCAGCCAATACTTTCGAAGGCCTTTAAGGACGCAGTAACTGTTGGCAAAGGATACGAACTTGAGCTAGAGCTCTTCACCACCAAAGGTCGTCTGATTAGTGTTTATACGACCTGTACGGTCACAATGAAGGAAGGTGTGCCCGCAAAACTGACCGGAATATTTCAAGACATTACCGATCAAAAAGCAGCTAAAAATTCATTGCAGAGAGAACAGTCGAGACTGGAAAGTATTCTTGCAACCGCAGCGGATGGCATAGTTCTTATTGATGCCAGCGGGCAGATTCTGTCTTTCAATAGAGCTGCCGAGCAGATGTTTGGTTGGAGTACATCCCAGGTATTGGGGAAAAATTTGTCGATGCTAATGCCTGAGCCCTACCAGTCAGAACATGACAATTACCTCGCCAGTTATGTGGAAACCCGTGAGGCCAAAATTATCGGTAAGGGGCGTGAGGTCGCAGGGCTGAGGGCGAATGGAACTCAGTTTCCATTACATCTGTCGGTCTCTGAATGGTTCGATGGGGAAGAGCAATTATTTACTGGTCTAGTCCGGGACATCACAAAACAAAAAGAAATACAGGCGCAGTTAATACAGACGCAAAAAATGGATTCCTTAACTCAACTATCTGGCGGTTTGGCCCATGACTTTAATAATTTGTTGGCCATTATTATCGGTAGTTTGGATTTCCTTGAAGAGTCATTACCGGCGGATGATGAGAATCTAGATCGGGTTCAGTCCGCCCTGCGTGCCGCTGATAGAGGCGCCGATATCACGGCAAGAATGTTGAGATTCGCTCGACTGAAAACCAATTACACCGAGGTGCATGCGCCACTAATAGTTAATGACCTGCTTTTAGAAATGGTGGAGATCTTGAGACGAACTCTCGGGCCGAGTTTTGATGTTGAATTGAATTGTGACAACAAACCAGTTTGGGTCAATGTTGATCCGGCAGAGTTCGAGAATGTTGTGCTTAATCTTGGCTTAAACGCCAGGGATGCAATGCCGGAGGGCGGTCAAGTATCAATTGCTGTCCATCAAGAATATCTGGAGTCTGGCCCGGTAGCGGAACTCGAAGCCGGGAATTGGATGCATCTGACCTTTAGAGACAGCGGCGCAGGAATGACACCGGAGGTCCAGCAGCAAATATTTGAACCATTTTTTACCACCAAATCAGGCAAGGGGTCTGGGCTTGGTCTGGCCATGGCTTATGGCTTCGTCCAGCAGGCTGGAGGCCATATTCAGGTTTCGAGCGAGCCCGGTGGGGGCACAGTATTTGATCTGTATTTGCCTATTTCTTCCCTTTCGACGGCCGAGCCGATTAGTTCGCAAATTAAGCGACTCAAAGGCGGCAATGAATGTATCTTGTTGGTTGATGACGAAATTGAACTGCTTAAGCTCACTGAATCCCAACTACTTGACCTGGGCTACAAGGTACATACTGCTTCTAATGCAGAGGAGGCCCTGGCAAAGCTGCGAAGCCAGCAGGGTATTGACCTATTGATCACGGATATTGTCATGCCGGGCGGTATGCTGGGAACGGAATTAGCAGTAGTTGCCGAACGCAGCCAGCCCAGTTTGCGTATCTTGTTGACCTCGGGATATACACGGCAAGTCACCGAAGACCCGAGATACAAGAGATTTGATAATCTTATTCTGAACAAGCCCTATCGTAAAAGTGACCTTGCCCAGAGAATTCGCGAGGTGCTAGAAGGTTAAGTGCTCGCAAAACTAAATTCATCGGTGCCTGGTTTGTACCTACCTAGGTTGTACCTGCCTAAGTTGTACCCGTCTAGATTGTACCTGGTAGTATTTATACTTGTTGTCCAGGGCGGATGCGTATCCACAACCGGATCAATCGACGCTTATAGTTCTGAGCAGCTGGCTCGTTTTTCGTCGTCAGAAGTGAATCAAACGATAAGCACAAATGGCGACCCCTATCTAAAATTTCCAGACCGAACAGACCCGCGCTTGCGTGTTCCTGAAGCTGCTGTTTGCGGTGTTAAAGTTCTGCAAGAGAATCCTTTACGCTACAGCCTTGCTAGCTATTCTTCCGTTGCAGAGGCGAGCATAAGCGGTGCTGATGTTACTCACTTTTCAAGCTGTGGGACCTGTTCTACCCTTAAGGACCTTGCCGTCTACTTGCGGCTACCCAATCTAACAGTACCAGTAAGGCGATGTGCAGCGCTTAGCTTGATTAAACCGCTGGCAATGCAATGTCTTAAAAATATTGGATTTAGCAATGCCTGTGCCGAAACCTGGTATTTTAATGCAAAGCACACGAGGAAAAACTGTGCCGCTGTATGTCTAAAATCCTGGTTGGCTGGTGAACCCTTCAACAATAAAGCAGGTGACCTGAACGCTTGCCTTACGTGCGACGAGGAATATTCTGGGCCCGTATTCAAATTCTCCGCCGGTAGAACACGAAGAAACTCTGGCATTACATCGGCAATCCAACGTGGTGCTGAAGAACAATCGAACTTGCAGCATAACTATTAGATTCCACGGGCCGCTGCCAATTGAAGGCTTGTACGGTGATTAATAAGCAGTTCACGCGCTTTCGATTTGATAACGGGGTAGGATGACACTTTTATCGCAATACTTCCCCACGAGACTTTATATTGAGCAGCTCAGACTTTTCTTCACTTTCTTTGGACCCTTCATTGCTCAGCAATTTGGAGTCCCTTGGCTATCATTCTATGACGCCGATCCAAGCGCTTGCGTTACCAGAGCTTTTGTCAGGAGTTGATCTGATCGGCCAGGCAAAAACCGGTTCAGGAAAAACTGCCGCCTTCGGTCTGGGGATACTCAACAAACTTGTTGTAAAGCGATTTCGAATTCAGACCCTGGTGCTGTGCCCAACTCGAGAGCTAGCGGATCAGGTTGCAAAAGAAATCCGAAAACTCGCCCGACAGATTCACAATATTAAAGTTCTCACCCTCTGCGGTGGTGTACCCTTTGGTCCCCAGAAAGGTTCCCTTGAACACGGCGCACACATTGTTGTCGGTACGCCTGGCCGGGTTGAAGAGCATTTGCGTAAGGGCACCTTGAACCTAAATGAAGTCACGATGTTTGTGTTAGATGAAGCTGATCGAATGCTGGATATGGGTTTTGGTGAAGTGATTGAATTGGTGTCCGGCTATCTACCGGAAGCAAGGCAGACCTTGCTCTTCAGTGCAACATTCCCCGAGAACATTGAGCATCTGGCTCGCAAAGTCATGAAGCAACCAAGCCGCGTTGAGGTTGAAGAAGGCCATGATGCGAGCACCATCAAGCAGATTCTGTACGAGATAGCAGACAAGTCGAAGCGAACGGAAGCACTGGTCTGTGTGCTTCAACATTATCAGCCGACGTCGACCCTGGTGTTTTGTAACACCAAATTGCTGACCGATGAAGTCGCAAGCTCCCTTCGCCAGTACGGCTTTAGTGCATTGCCTCTGCATGGAGATCTTGTCCAACGGGATCGGGATAATCGCCTTGTGCAATTTGTGAATAAGAGTTTGTCGATACTGGTCGCGACGGATGTTGCTGCCCGGGGGCTTGATATCGATTCTCTGGATCTGGTGGTGAATTACCATCTGTCTCGGGATTCTGAAGTACACACCCATCGAGTAGGACGAACCGGTCGAGCGGGTAAAACAGGAGTGGCTTGTTCCCTATTTGATAAGAGCGAAGAGCATAAAATCACTCAGTTAGAGTCGGTGTTAGGGGAATCACTACCCCGTAAGCAGGTGGGTCAATATAACCCGGACATTCACCCCCAGCGTCCGGCAATGGTGACGCTCCAAATCGATGGTGGTAAAAAGCAGAAAGTTCGAGCGGGCGATATCCTAGGCGCCCTCACCAGCGAAAACGAGATTGATGGGTCAGCCATTGGCAAAATTAGTATTTTTGATCTTTTTGCTTTTGTTGCGGTGGACCGTACGATATCCAAACAAGCGCTGAATATTCTCAACGAGAGAAAAATAAAGGGTCGAAAGTTCAGGGCTCGAAAAGTGTAGTTTGAAACCTTCTGCCAGCCCAAAGAAAGTAATTTGAGGAATCTATGTGCTGTTTCAATTCAATTGCCATTTCCATGATTTTCGACCACCTGGATTGAAAATTGGGTGGCCATTTGGCTGCTTTGCCTGAGAGACTATTGTAGCGACGCTAATTGCGAGGACCAGTCATGGCGGATAATGTAGATACTAAAGGACCAGCGGATCTATTGGCGGCAGAAGGAGACCAATCGACGGCGGTTTTGCCGAAGGGAGATTTGCCCGATCCCGCAACAACACCACTTGATCAGATTGACGTCAGTGATTCCCGGCTTTTCCAGCAGGATGCCTGGCGTCCGTACTTTGCCCGGCTAAGAAAAGAAGACCCGGTTCACTATACAGCCGACAGCCCCTTTGGCGCTTACTGGTCCGTAACACGGTTTGAAGACATTATGCATGTCGAGAGTCGGCCGGATATTTTTTCATCCTTCCCTACTATTGCGATAGGCGATAGTCCTAACGATCAGTACATCGAAAACTTTATTTCGATGGATCCGCCAAAACACGACAAGCAGCGTATGGCGGTAGCGCCCTCAGTGGCGCCCAAAAACCTGGCTCAGATGGAAGCCAAAATTCGCGAACATGCCTGCGATATTCTAGATGGATTGCCGGCAGACGGTGTTGAATTTGATTGGGTAGATCAGGTCAGCATTGAACTTACGACGCGGATGCTAGCAACCCTATTTGATTTTCCTTTTGAAGACCGTCGCAAGCTCACCTATTGGTCGGATATTTCGATAGGCTCGCCGGAAACAACCGGTATGGACGAGGGACCTTCCCAGGAAGAAGTCATGGCGGGGCTTAATGATATGGCCGCAACGTTTATGGGGCTCTGGGCAGAGCGTGCTGCAGCGGATCCGACTGGGCGTAACGACCTGATTACAATGTTGGCACACAGCGAAGAAACGAAAGGCATGATTGAACGGCCGCTCGAGTTTCTAGGCAATATTATGCTGCTTATTGTCGGCGGCAACGACACCACTCGGAACTCAATCACGGGCGGTGTTCTGGGCTTAAATCAGTTTCCGAAAGAATATGCAAAGTTACGCAATGACCCTTCGCTGATTCCGAATATGGTCTCGGAAATTGTGCGCTGGCAAACTCCAGTACTTCATATGCGCCGTACCTTGTCCCAGGACTATGAGTACCAGGGCAAAAAAATGAAGGCAGGGGACAAGGTTGTGCTCTGGTACATTTCAGGCAATCGCGATGAGTCCGTGCATGCGGATCCTGATTGCCTCCTCATAGATCGTGGCAATGCTCGCCACCATGTATCCTTTGGTTTTGGCGTTCACCGCTGTATGGGTAATCGATTAGCTGAGATGCAGCTTCGGATAATCTGGGAGGAAATTATGAAGCGGTTTGAGTTTGTGGAAGTCGTTGGACCTGAAACAAGGCTCAAGTCCAACTTTATCCGAGGTATTAAATCGCTGCCGGTCCGGCTACATCGAAAGTGAGTGCGGCTTGCTCACTTTGTTAGATTTGATATGCAATTGAGTACTTCTGTTTGATAGGTTTTGCCCCGCTCATTTAAAAGGTCGAGCACGTTAAGTGAGGTTGGGACGTAGCCAAAACCTATTTGATGTTCAGGATGCCATTGGAAAATCGAACCGCCCAGGCCCATCCAGCCAAAAAATCCTTCGCGGCCCTGATTAAAATCCTGCTCGAGTTTTGGGCTGTCCGAGTTGGTTGCGGAGAACTGGTTAACACCACCCTGGGTAAAGGTTGTGGTCATAAAGCCCATGTCCCCTTTTAGTGGATCGCTGTGTAATTCCTGCCAGGCTTGTTCAGAAACAAAAGTCTTATCTTGCCATTTGCCTCCCATCGACATCATGGCGGCAATTTTAGCCAGACCCCGGGCGGTACAATTGGCATTGGCTGAAGGAGTTTCACCCATGGCTATACTGGGGTCATTAAAGAACGCAATTTCCTTCATGCCTTTAAAGGGTGGAGGTGCTCCTCGGGTTGTGCCCTTTCGTAAGTTAGGTAGGAGCTTGATGAGTTTTATCAGGATTTGGAAAAAGTTTTTTTCCATCCGTCTGCCCATAAATTTAGGGATCAAACTTTGTTTAAACTGAAATCCAAAGCCCAGGGGAACGACCTTAGATCTTCTCGATAGATCTGCCTGTTTAACGCCTATATTGGCGTCAGCTTCTAAGGGGCCACTAATATCTTCCTGGAGGAACTCTCCGATGGTCCGTCCGGCGGGATCAACTCGGCGAAACAGTTCGTTTACGATCCAGCCCCTTGAAACCGCGTGATACTCACGACGACCGCCGTCCTCACGAAACTTCTGCGGGTGGTTCTCAATGATGCTGCCGATTTTATTTTGCTTAATGTTCTCGGGTAGGAGATCAGCAGGCTCTATGGAAACGTTAAACGCCGCGAGCCCTGCCTCATGGCGCATAAGGTCGGCCACCGTTAGGTCGTCTTTGCCCTGGGCGCCGAACTCGGGCCAATAAACTGTGATTTTGGCTTTGTAGTCCAATAGATTCTTGCTAACCAGGGCAGCCAGAGCGATGGTCTCCAGACTTTTGCCGCTGCTAAAAATATTCACCAACGAGTCAGCCGTAAACTCCTCGTCGCCAATAGCAGTTGCCCAGAGGTCAACGACCTGCTCACCCTTGTAGTAGACACAAAGCTGGGTGTTCCGCTCTTCCAGAGTTTGCATATTGTGTTCATACAGTGCCCGCACGGATTCAAACCCCGGGGCAACAATGCCTTCAATTTTAAGTTGTTTGCTGCTCATTATTTTTTTTACCTACAAGCTAGAAGTTTTTCTGAAGCCTTTTTTGGTAAGACGCCCCAAGGTCCAGGGGAAGTAAATCCTTGAGGGCCGGGGAAGCGTTTGCGAGAAATTCATCACTAAAGGGGCCCATCTCACGCATGGGCCTAATAGCAAGTTGGGAAAAATTAATCAGGACCGCAACCCGGGGTTCCTGGGAATGATTAATTGCCGTCTGGTGCCACAGGAGCCCGTGGCTCACAAATGCATCGCCGGCGTCACCGGTTATCTGCTCCGCCTCTGCCTTGAATCGGTTAATGTCTACCGGTTCATTGTAGTGAGTGCTGCCCGGCGCAACCCAGGTGCCACCATTTTCACTGTTTACCGGTTGCATCATCCAGATGACCTGCATCATTAAGGCGGGTTCAACGGGCATGCCGGGATCCATCGCCCAATAGGGGTAGTCGACGTGCAATCGTCCCTTGCCGCAGCCCGGCATCAATGTCTTGGCACTAAACGCCGCTAACTTTGCATCCTCACCCAGAAGCTCGTGAACCACCGCAAGCAGTCTTGGGTTTGTGATCAATGACTCAAACATGGGGCCGCGCTCAAGCAAATTCGGCAGATTGATGTCTCCCGGACCCATCTCCTGCCCCTCATCGAGGTGTGCAAGTACATAGTCGCGAACCTGGTTCGCGGTATCCGGATTAATTAGCTGCTTGAGGACATCAAATCCCTCACCGCGGGTCAGTGCGTCTTTTGTCTGGGTAGCTTCATTCATCTGGCTAGTAAACTCGAACCTGGGGGTCGAAGTAAAGTGTCCGAAGTAAAGTGCCAGAGTAAAGTGCCAGAGTAAAATGTTACTCTGGCACTTTACTCTGACCCCGCTAGACTGATGAATGCCAACGTAGCCCCAGAACAACGCCCAAAGGGTGAGTCTTTACGACCACTGAAAATGCTTGCGCCCTTTATTGCCCCCTATAAAGGCACCTTGATGCTCGCCATGGTGGCGTTGCTCGTTTCCTCAGCGGCGACGTTGGCAATGCCCGTAGCAGTCAGGAATGTCATCGATCACGGCTTCTCGGTTGAAGATGCTTCCAATGTGAATCGATACTTTCTCGCTTTGATGGCTTTTGCGATAGTTATTGGTGTGTTTGGTGCAGCCCGTTCGTACTTTGTGAACTGGCTAGGAGAAAGAGTTGTTGCGGACCTGCGGGAACGGGTCTTCCGCCATGTGTTACGCATGGATCCAACTTTTTTTGAGGTCACCCGGGTGGGTGAGGTCCTGTCTAGACTCACTGCTGACACAACTCTAATTCAATCGATCTCTGGTGTGGGTGTATCAATTGTGCTTCGATCCACCATCCAGTTTATCGGCGCGCTGGCATTGCTCGCCTACACCAACCTGGAACTGGCGGGTATCCTCTTGATCATTCTGCCGCTAATTTTTGCGCCGATCCTATTGATTGGTCGATGGGTACGTAAATTGTCGAGGGACTCTCAAGATCGCGTGGCTGACACCAGTAGTCAGAGTTCAGAAATCTTACATGGTGTGCAAACGGTTCAAGCCTTTGTTAATGAAGATAGAGAATCGAATCGATTTCGTGACACGGTTGAACGCAGTTTTACCACGGCCATTTTACGAATCAGAGTGCGTGCGCTTTTTACAACCGTTGCCTCCACCAGCGTATTTGGTGCTTTGATTTTTGTTTTATGGCTTGGTGCTAGAGATGTACTAGCGGGAGAGATTACGGGGGGAGAACTGGGTCAATTTGTCTTGTATGCAATTTTTGTCGGGGTGTCTGCAGCGGCCTTAAGTGAAATATGGGGAGAATTGCAGCGGGCCGCCGGCGCGATGGAAAGGCTGTCAGAGCTGTTGTTGTTAACGCCAGCAATCAAGGCGCCAGCCAATCCAATTGCTCTGCCGCAACCCTGCTCGGGTGCGTTAAGCATTGAGTCCCTGACCTTTAGATATCCATCTAGACCTCTGGCGATTGCCACTAACAATTTTCAACTGTCGATAAAAAGTGGAGAGCATGTTGCACTGGTTGGGCCTTCGGGTGCCGGTAAAACCACAATATTCCAGCTCCTGCTTCGCTTCTATAACCCTGAGAGCGGTCGGATTCTGCTGGATGGCGTGGATATTTGCCATGCGGATCCAAAGGATGTCCGAACGCGAATTGGCATTGTGCCCCAGGACACAACTGTGTTTGGTACTAGCGCAATGGAGAATATTCGATTTGGTCGCCTAAATGCGACGGACGATGAAGTTAAGGCTGCGGCGATTGCGGCTTCTGCCCATGAATTTATTGAGCGATTGCCTGAAGGTTATGACACTTACCTGGGTGAAAAGGGCACAAGGCTATCGGGTGGACAAAAACAACGGATCGCGATTGCCCGGGCAATCCTAAAGGATCCGCCGGTACTGCTCTTGGACGAAGCAACGAGTGCTCTGGATGCAGAGAATGAGAGGTTAGTGCAAGAAGCACTGGATCATTTGCAGGCAGGCCGAACAACCATTGTGATTGCCCACCGGCTCTCCACCGTACAGGAGGCAGACCGAATTGTTGTGATGGAGGAGGGCAAAATACTCGATGTCGGTCAGCATCAAGAACTTATGCAACGCGACCCGACCTACAAAAGAATGGTTGAGTTGCAGTTTGGTGTTCAATCGCCCGTTGAGGTTGCTCTGAGCTAAGCCTTTGGTTCGCGTGATGCCTGATCGTAGTAGCTGAACTTGCTGCTGGTGACAAAGGCTTCCAGCTTCTCTAGCTCCCGTACGACTTCATCTTTATTGGCATCGTTTGCGGCTTCGCCACTTGCCTGCATGGATACAATCTTATCCTGAGCTTTTAGAAGATTGTCTTTGCTTTGTAGTAGGTCGGGGTCAATGGCTTGCCAATCGACGCTCGACAGGATGGAGATCAATGTGTCTGTGCGTTCGGACAACCGGTCTAACTCTTCCTGGGTTGTGGTCCAGCCCGTGAGTTCCTGCATTTTTTGTTCTTCCCATTTGGCGCCGCTGAAGAACACTGAAAAAGCGTGACAAACTATGCCAATCCCCCAGCCGCCCGCTGGATACAAAAACCAGAGTTCACCTTCCCAGTTCAGCAAGTTGATGAGGAGTAAAAAACCAATTACGCCGACGTAGGAAGCCAGATGGGAATAAAAGCCCCGCAGTTCGTTAACACGTTTTTTTGCTTGTTCCTGGTTCATGACGTTCTCCGACGAGTTGAGCCAATGTTAATCCTATTAGGCAAAACAAGTTAGCAAGGCCTGTGCCATCGACTCAACAGTATATAAAACAAAGAGTTAGTTGCATTGTCTGGTGCCGGTTATGTCGGTGTCGCCAAAGATTAGCGAACTTCACACTTCTGGAGCCTTAACTTCAGCGCGGTGTCAGCTTGACCATGAGCTCGTCGGGTCCACCCAGGGCACTCATCTGGCTATGATCTTCTTCCTCTAATTGGATGGCGGAGAATTTGTCTACCAGCGCTTTTACAGCGATTTCGCCCTCGAGTCGTGCGAGGTGAGCGCCCAGACAAAAATGAATGCCAAAGCCGAATGCTAGATGTGGGTTTGGATCCCGGTCGATAATAAATTCCCCTGGACGATCAAAGACTCGTTCATCTCGATTAGCGGAAGCCATTAGCGGTATGACTAGCTCACCTTGTTGAATTACCGTGCCGGCGATCTCGACATCGCTGGTGGTCTTTCGCACCGTCGCAGAAAAAGGTGAATAGAAGCGCAATGCTTCTTCAACAAAGGTGGGGATCAAATCCGGTTTTTCGAATAGCTGGGGCAGAGTATCAGGGAACTCGTCGAATACCCGTACGGATGCAGTGATCAGACCCGTTGTGGTTTCGTTGCCTGCGATCAGCAATAGGCGACAGAAACTCAGCAACTCCTCATTGTCGAGCATACCCTCGTCGGTTTCCGTTTCGACGAGCCTACCCAGCAAATGATTCTGTGGCCGCTGCCTGAGGATTTCGATCTTCTCGAGAAAATAAGCGCTCATTTCTTCGCCGGCGGTTACCGCTTCAGCGTTCGGCTCCGCAAATAGGATGTCGCCAATGTTGCTAAATATGGCATCGGACCAGCGTTTGAAGGTTTGGATATTGCCATCTTCAACGCCGAGCATATGAGCGATGACCGTTACAGGTAGCGGCGCTGCTAAAGCACCGACCAGATCCACGCTATTGTGTTGGCCCATTTCGTCAACGAGTTCCGCACATCGTTCCGTAATCAGTGTTCGCTGGCTTTCGATGTGGGACGGTTTAAATGCTCGACTAACAAGTTTCCTAAGGCGGTTATGTATGGGCGGGTCACTGAACAGCATACTCGGTGAAGTGCGTTCTTCCGGTGGACGCATGGAGACATCGGATGAAAAGGTTTGATTGTCTTTAAGAATGCGATGGACATCTGCGTGACGTGAAACTTGCCAGGGGCCGCCATCCATTCGGGCAACGGGCGTATTGTCCCGTAAAAGTTGGTATTGCACATATGGATCAATGGCAACTTCTGATTCACTCATAGCGCAGGGCTCACAAATTTGATCACTGAAGTTTACGGTTTAAGGCTTATAAAGGTAAGCCAATTAGTGGTTATCCGTGATGCTCTAAGGAAGCCCTGGGGGCTTGCTAGATATCGGCTTAGTCAGATTAATCACCTGATCTAAAATTGTGTGTTTCCCGGCACGGGAACGCACGTCTCCAGCAGATTCAAAGCGGTGAGTTTAAATTCTGATCAATTCAGTCTACATTGGGATTTGCTGCTCAAAAATAGGAACATCTCGCATGAAGGTCGATGCAATAGCCGCGCCCCTGGGGGCAAAAATATCCGGCGTAGATTTACGTCGAATTGATGAAACCGATTTTATTGCTATTAATGAGCTTTTTGTTAAACACCATGTTCTGGTTTTTCCCGGTCAGGACCTTTTGCCTGAGGATCAAATGGCCTTTGCAGCCCGGTGGGGTAAGTTGCTGCGGCATCCTTACGCGGGTATGGAACAATACCCGGATATCATCGAGTTACGGAATGTGGGAAAAGCCCGGGACATTAATCAACACTGGCATTCGGACATGACCTATAACCCAGCGCCGCCAAAGCTCACCATGCTTTACGCCCTGGAGGTTCCCGATATTGGCGGAGATACGGCATTCTCCAATCAAATATTGGCTTACAAAGCCCTCTCGGATGGTTTGCGAAGCGTCGTTGATGGTTTAACGGCGGAGCACAGTGCAGCGGGATTGGCGGCTGTTTATAAAGCCGATGGTGCCGAGGCCCCGAGAGCAGTGCATCCCGTCGTGCGTACCCATGATGAATCTGGCGATCGCGCGCTATATGTTTGTCGCGCCTTTACTAACAAGTTTGTTGGTTGGCGCAAACAAGAAAGTGATGCGCTGCTTGAGTACTTATACGAGCATAGTATCCAACCGGAATTTCAAGCCCGACACCACTGGCAAAAAGGCGATGTGGTGATGTGGGACAACCGATGTCTTCTACACTATGCGGTGCATGATCATGCAGAAGACCAACCCAGAAGAATCCATCGGGTGCAGGTGGAAGGGTTAGTGCCGGCCTAACCCGGCAAGCGCCAGCCCACGCCAGGCTGAGAAAGGCCTACGCCAGGCTGAGAAAAGCCCACGCCAGACTGAAAAAGACCCGTCAGACTGAGAAAGGTGTGTCTGGCATCACCAACTTAATGGGTTTTTTCTCAAGGGTTGTGCCGAGGTGGACCAGGAAGCTCCCAATCCCTGCAGCTCCTTGCATATAGCCTGTTTGCCGTTCAAGAAAATCCGGCTGGCCGCGATGTTCCGCCTGATCCCAGGAAAGACCCTCAGAGGTGTTGGCGATTTCGACCATATGCGCCGCGACTCGCTCGGCAAATTCTAGATAGTGAGGATTTTTTGTCTCGTTAAAGAGATACAGCGCATAGTCACCAATACCCGCATCACCACAACACTGGCCGTGATTTTGCCAAAGCCCGCGACTTCGAACTTCCGGTGCGCCGGTTGATTCCAAGCCTAAAAAGTTTGCCTCAAGCCAGTTAAAGTATTTTTTGTCTCCAGTAAGTTCAGACAATAAAAACATCAATCGACCCGTGCCAGCAGGTCCATGGCAAACCCCAAGATAAAATGTTCGAGCCGGATTTTCTTCCTCGGTGTGGCAAACTAAAAACCCTTTGTCCTGTTGATGGGTTTTTGCCATGACGTAGTTTGCTGCGCTAATAGCCGCGCTCAAATAACGTTCGTCTTTTGTCTCTTTGTAAAGGTCGGCAAAGAAATACCCCACCCCTGCGCTGCCATGGGCGAAGTTTGGTGCGCTAAAGGGAAAGGCCATATCAACCATCATTAGCCATTCAGTGCCATCACCTTTGTCCTCTCCAACTTCTAGAAGTCGATCGGCGGTCTGGATGGCACGTTGTAACGGGTTATCGCCAAAACCATTTCGATGGGCGTAGGTATAGATCAGACCGGCGCCCGCTGCGCCAACAGAAAAATCAATAAGCTCGCGTTCGCCTTTTATCCCGGTGATGTCAGAGAAAGGAATTGCTTCTACCCAACCGATGCCAGCACCGAGTTCAGAGGCCTGTTCAGTCAAGCGAGCAAGGGCTAACTCAGCACCCTGAAGATACTTTTTCTCATCGCTTAGCTTGAAGAGTTCATACAGCGTGAATACGTAACCAGGCCAGCCACTGAAGAAACCGCAGGTGACAAATTTTTCCCCAGCCGCCAGTTCCTGCACATAGGCAAGCAGGTCGTCCCCGGCAGCCATTGCCGTTTCTCGATGTGCCTTGTTTTGGGTGGCCATATACAACTCAAGATAAAACGCGATGACGCCAGCACTACCGTGATAAAAGCTGTGGGTGGGTTTGCTATCCGGGACCCGGTTCCAACAAATTCCGCCCGGTGTTGCCACTTGATTGGAGCGGACAAATTGTTCTACGCGAGCAGCTTGATCGAGATAGTTCACGGCCTATTCCTTATCGGGAAGAAAATACCAGTGTTGTTGAAACGCACAGCTTAAGTCAACCGGAGTTCGAGGCTCTTGGTTCAGCAGGTTTTAGTCAGAGCGAAATTCTCTGATGGGCTTCCAGAACCACCAGATCAGAGCGGTTGCGGCAATAGAAATCACACCCCCAAGCAGCATCGTGTTACTGGCACCGATTGCGCCAGCCCAGGCGCCAACCCAAATTGTGCCAATATTGTTTGCGGTTTGGGCCGCTAGGATCATGAGTGCGTATGCCCTTCCGCGCATATGATCCGGTGTTGTTAACATGACCGTTGTTGCCCTTACCGCAACAGTCACGGCGTCTGCTGCCCCCAATAATCCAATCATCAATAGGCCCAGCCACAATGAGTTGGCGAGTCCAAAGCCGAATAAAATAAATCCATAGGCAAAAGAGGCGTAGAGCACCAGCATGCCTTTTGCCTTGTAAGCAACAAACAATAAAGCCAAAAATGAGCCAAGAATCGCACCGGTTGAATTCGCCGCGCCCAACATTCCGGTTGCGCTAGCGCCGCCCGCAAACAGCCCAAGGGCGAGTACAGGTAAGATCTCACGATAGAAAGACGCAGTGGTAATACCAATATCCAGGAGAAAGAGGCCCGGTAGAATTGGGTGCTTCGATACATAGCTAAAGCCGTCTTTGGTCTGCTGTATTTGTGAGACTTTGTCACTTTGATCATCCCGTTCTGCCACACCCTGGGCTTTGACAAAAAATGGTAAGGCGGCGGCGACGCAGGCAAGGAGTGCCGCAAGTAGAAAAACCTCTGTTGAACCGAAGGTCACGGCTACAAATGCGAAGAGTAAGGGGCCCGCGATCGCGGCAGCATTTGATGATGCGGTATCCGTGGAAATCGCCAGCATCAGTTTGTCCTTCTCGATCACGATTGGCACTATCGCTGCGCGGGCTGGGCTTCCCAACATGTGGGTGCCGGCCATAATGGCGATGCCGATATAGACCAGAGTTGGAGTGAGCGCATTCTGATAATTCAAGACACCGAGGATCGCCAGGGTGAGTGCCGTGGTCCCGTAGGCATAGGACATCAGTTTTTTCCGATCAACTCGATCGGCTAAATTGCCTGCCCAGAGGGTTACGGGCACCTGTACCACTAACTGGACCACACCAATTAAACCAACCAGATAAGCAGACCCGGTCTCATCGAGTAACCATTGCGCCGTGCCAAGAATTCGCATCCAGCTGACAACAGAACCGGTGACAAGAATGACCCAGAGCAATCGATAGTCCGCGTAACGAAATGAATCCCAGGGCTTAGGTTTTGCGGTACTCAATTGAAGTGCCTTGAATGGTATCGGAGGCGAATGCTAACACTCGCAATCCCTTCGGAGGTAGAGGCTAACTATTCGGGTCGATCATCCAATCTTAAAATGACAAAGGTGGGAGCTTCTGCGGGGATGTCTTTGACCTTACGCCAAAATGGATACTTATTGGCCAGCGCTGCCAAACCCTGCTCGAACTCTTTCTCATCGGTGATGCGGTGAATTGATCGTGGGTAAAGCTTTTCACCAATTTTGACTTCAATATTGGGGTTTTTTGCGACGATACGATTCCAGTACTTTCCTTCGGGAAACTGTTTAGGTTCTGCATAGTAGATCGAAGGCACATAAAGTTTGCCCTTGGCGGTGGCAAGCACAACCGTGACGGAATGGGGAACCTGATACCAGGGATGGGTTTGAAGAAACACTTCCTGGTAATTTTCCGTAAAGGTCCAATCGTCAACTTTGGTTTCGACCAGTTCACCCGACAACCAATTGCCCGGTCTGCGATCCTGAGGTTCACAGGCAGCGAGTACAAAACACGCTGCTATTACGGCCGATCGCAAAATGTTAGGCATATTTGGGTCTTCCCTGTAGATGGGTGCAGAACGTCGAAGGGGCAATTGTACTACTTATTGGTGAGGTAATTTGTGGCGAGGTTTGTTTATTCATTCAGGGGCTAAGCATGGGGCGTCATGGGGCTATTGATTTTGTTATGCTGCTTATTGCGGCCTAATTGTGACCAGTTGTACCCATGACAGATAATCCCACTCCAGACTTCAGCAACGGCCCCTTAAGCGGGGTGCGTGTACTAGACTTATCCTCGGTGGTGTCAGGACCCATGGCGGCTGTGGTGCTCGCGGATCAGGGCGCTGAAGTTATCAAGGTAGAGCCGCCAGGCTGGGGTGATGGTATTCGTGGTCTCGGTGCGAGCCGGAACGGCTTGTCCGCAATCTTCTCAATGATTAATCGAAATAAACGTTCGATTGGTATCAATCTCAAACACGCCGATGGGCAGCGTATCGTTCGCTCCCTTGTGGAAACCAGCGATGTGGTTTTACAAAATTATCGGCCGGGAAAAATGGATCGCCTCGGGCTTGGCTTCGATGCATTATCCGCCGTCAATGGGGAGCTGATTTATGCGTCTATTTCTGGCATGGGGGAAGTTGGGCCCTATGCGGAACAAAAGGTTTACGACTATGTAATTCAGGGTATGAGTGGTGCTCTTGATGCCCAGGCGGAAAATGGCAAACCCAAAATGGTCCGGACCATTGTTTACGATAAGGTCACGGCACTGACAACGGCCCAGGCAATCACAGCGGCGCTCTATGCCAGGGAAAGGGGTGCCGGTGGTCAACATTTGAAAGTTGCGATGCTCCATGCGGGCATCTACTTTAACTGGCCAGACCTAATGTGGAATTACAGTTTCAAAGGTGATGATGTTCAATATGCGGGTGATCTTGCTGATATGTATGAGATTAGCGAAGCCAAGGACGGTGCGATTGTTTCCCACCATCTCGGGGCTGATACATCGGGATACAGTACCAGCGAACTGCTCACAATCCTGGCGGAGAATGATATCCCCCATTCCAGAGTTAACCTTCGACATGAGGTGGCGGCTGATCCACAGGTGAAAGCATTGGGTGTGCTCGAGGAATTTGAGCATCCAAGGGGGGGGTTAATGCAATTACCTAAAGCACCGGTCACCTTTTCTAAAACACCGGCCCGGCATCAAAGTCACTCGCCGGAAATGGGCCAGCACACAGTAGAAATTCTATCGGAACTCGGAATGGAATTTTCCGACATACAAAGCCTCGCTCAAGCTGGAGCTATCAGCTAGTCGGTTTGCGTATTAGCCCTGTTGGTCAGATACCGCGACAGATTATTTTGCCGAATCATTTTTCGAATCTCATCAACGTAGGCTTGTCCTCGCTCGGAGTAACGAGTCAGGCCTGCTGCTAACTCAAGGCCGGTTGGCTTTTCTTCTTCTTCCCTGCTTGCAGCACGGAGCGCTCGTAGGTGGTCGTAGGCATGCCCTATATTGATGTTATATATATAAAAGGCGATGCCTTCTTGGACGTTGTCGAATACGCGAACTTCATGCTTTGAACCAACGGAACGGCGTTTTGGTTTGAGTCCACAGCCTGGCTTATAACACCATATGCCGAATAGATTGCGCCCTTCTCTGGCAAACCTGGATGTCCCCCAGGCTGACTCGTTAGCAGCCTGGGCAAGAATAAGCGAGGCGGGTACAACATCAACTCTGAGCAATAGCTCAGTGAAAGTGTTGTCGGTGATCTCAGTCGGAAGGTCGAGGTCGTATTGCTCGATGATGGCAAATAGTTCTGCTTTCATAGCGTTAGTCAGAGACCCTGCTGCGAACTTGTTTCTGAACGCTTGAACCCGCAGACGTTCCTCCCAAACTGCATCGTTTGCAGCTTTTACCCTTGGGTGCATGAAATCAAAAAAAGCAGATTTTTTCTTTTTGACATCTTTGTACTGGGTAAAGTCGGGCAAAGGTTCGTAGATTCTATTGGCTGAGGGCTCTTGATACGCTGAAGGCTCTTTACTCGCTGAGGGCTCTTTTCCCGCTGAAGGCTCTCTATCCGCTGAAGGCTCTTTTCCCGCTGAAGGCTCTCCCACCGAAGATGCTTGCTCGTCGGTGCAGGCGATTAAGGTCAGAAGCAAGGTGAGCACGAGCAAGGGTTGATGGGTGATGGTCAGTTTCCTCTTCGATTTAGGCGGTGAGCATTAAAGCCTGGCGACTTCCGTGACAAAATCTGTGTGACCTTCAATATCAAAGGACATAATAACGAGATCTCTCGGCGTCCCATTTCTATCTTCAACATAGTCAGCTAGCAATGCTTCAGGAACAAAACCGAGGCGACGAAATGCAGCCTGGGCGCCATGCTGATCCGATGGCATGTTGGCCATGAGTTTTTTTACGCCGATACCTCGAGCGACATCAAAAATTTCCGAGGTCAGTCGTTTGCCGAGACCCCTGGCTCGATAAGCCTGATTCACGTTTACCCGTAATTCCCCAACGCGCCTTGTCCACGGCGCAATGTTTCTATGTACCGTGGCATAGCCGACCAACCCTTTTTCGTCATAGGCGAGTATGGTTGTCGAGCTGCCTGCTTTTACATTCTCCACCCAATCGTCAACGACCTCGGGTTGGGTTAGATCAACCCGGAGAAACAGTAGGTCCTCCATAGGCAATGCCTGGGCAAAGTTGAGAATGTCATCTCGCTCCGCAGCGGTCATCAGTCTAAATTCGACTTCTGCACCGTCAGCAAGCGTGGCTGTTTTAGGGTAGCGTTCTGGCAAGCTTTGATCTGACATATCTATTCCACGGTTTCTTGTTGAGTGGCGTCATTCTTCTCCTGAGCGAGTCTCAGCAGATCCAAAAACACATCATCTGCCGAGTTTACGATCACTTCTAGATCAGGCAGTAGACGAGGTTCGCAAATGAAATTGAAGAACAGTTGTTTGTTGTAACTTAGAATTGTCACACTGAAACCTGAGGTACCTGTCAGCACTAACAAGCCGATTTGGTCGGTCAATTCTGCACCGCACATATACTGGGGTACTTGAACACCGGGTACATTGGTACAGGTAAAGTTAACGCCTGGGTTGGGTGGGCGCTGGCCGAAGCTGGGCATAACGGGGAGTGGCATGCGTGCGGCAAAGGCCGTGGGGTCAAAAGCAGTTCCCACGAGTTGTGTAGCTAACATACCGGTGGGCGGTAAATCTGGCATGCTGTCTTGCATCTGAGTCATCGCTTGCGCTTCTTCTGCGCCTTTGATTCGCTCTGTTTCCGCAATTACAACCTCGAGGCGTTCCAGGGTACCCATAGACCAGGCCGGCAGCATGGGAAAAATGGCAGAGACCTGGTTACCCAAAGCGCCTTTTTGATCCTCGGTGCGAACATTAACCGGACACATTATGCGCATGCGCTGGTCAGCTACCTGCTCGCCGTGACTTTCTAGATATCGTGCAACGGCTTCTGATACAACTGCTAGCACCACGTCGTTAATGGTGCCGCCCAGGTGCCGGCGAATGTCACGTATCTCTGAAAAGGGTTTCTTAAGCCAGGCAACTCTGCGTTTTGGGCCAACCATACCAGCATTGAAAGGTGCGGTAATTGCGGGCTGCGAGATGAAACGGTTCATAATTTCCGTGGCCTGTTGGACTTTTTGCCACTGGTTTGGCACGTTGCTAACAGCTCTTCTCGGACTGAATTGAGACATGGCTTCAACGTTTTCCCTTACCGCTTCAGTGAACAATTCGTTCAAACTCGGCGCTGCTTCTGGTACCCAGGGAGTTTTGGGTGGGTCTGGATTAACCGCATCTTTCTCAAATGAAAATATGATCATTTGCAAGTCGATGCTCGATGCGCCGTCAATCAATGCATGATGAGTTTGTTGCAACATTAGGGTTTTACCCGGTACGCCGGTCAACACCACCATTCGCCACAGTGGCAAACTGCGATCCAGCATTGCCTCATTCATTTCGACTGCCTGATTTACGCCCTCTTCTAGGGATGAGCCTTCGGGTAATTGGTGATGGTGGACGTGATTGGCGAGGTCGAACTCAGCGTCATCAACCCATTTGGGGTGCGCCAGGCTAAATGGGACCTGGGCCAGCTTTCGCCTCAGGGCTGGTAGAAGGTGCATGCGTGACTGCACCCAGGTGAAGATGTCGTCAAAGGGGACCTCACCCTCTAGGACAAAAACTCCAGCAATATGCATCGGGCCGCTGGCGGATTCCATGTAAATAAATGACGCATCTGTCTGAGAAAGACGCATAGGTATTCTCCTACTTGGTTTAATCACTATGCGCTGGGTAGAAATGCAGGTCAACCATCTCGTTAGTTGCATCGGACAATGGGCTTAGATTCGTATTATCATTCAGGCTTATCTAATAGAGGGGGAATTATGGAACAGGTTGCAGGAAAGGTTGCATTTATCACCGGCGGAGCAAGTGGGCTCGGTCTTGCGATGGCGAGAGCTTTTACCGCTGCGGGTATGAAGGTTGCTATTGCGGATATTGAAGATGCTGCATTAGAAGCGGCGAGAATTGAGTTTCAGGATACCAATGCTGATGTCATTACTTTAAAAGTTGACGTGACCGACAGAGATGCAATGGAGCAGGCCGCCCAGGATACGCTTGCGGCCTTTGGTAAAGTCCACGTGCTTTGTAACAACGCCGGTGTTGCCTTGAATGGCAACATTGTCGACATGACCTATAAGGATTGGGATTGGGTGATGCGCGTTAATCTCGATGGTGTGATTAACGGCATGGTGACCTTCGGTAAATTGATTAAGTCCCATGGCGAAGGGGGTCACATCGTTAATACCGCGTCAATGGCCGGTCAAGTCGGGATCCCAAGTCTAAGCGTTTATAACACCAGCAAGTTTGCTGTTGTGGGTATGTCCGAGGCTATGCGAGGTGATCTTGAACCCTTTGGTATTGGCACCTCTGTTTTGTGCCCTGGTTTTGTTGCGACGGATATTTATTCTTCAGAACGCAATCGCCCCGGTGAACTGGGCGGAGAGGCGGCGTCGAAATTTGACCTTGGGCAAGAAGCGGGCACTGGCCCAGGTTCTCTACCTGGATTGATGCCAGCCCAGGTGATTGGTGACATGGTTTTACATGCTATTCAAAATGATGTCTTTTATATTCTAAGTCATGGCGAGTTGAAGGATGCGGTTACAAACCGCAGTCAGAGTCTGAGCGATTCCTTTGATTATTGGTCCGCCTATCGCCAGGAGCATAATGTCTAAGGCTCAGCTTCTGCTTAGGCGTGTAGGACTCGAATCAGGATTTGGGCATGCTCGGCTGCTTGATGCCCTAGAGGTGTTAAGTAGCCGCCGTCGACCTGGGTAATGAGTTCTTTATCAAAGAGCCTTTTTGCCGATGCGATTCGCTCCGGGGCTGCTTCGTGGTGGATTTTTAGGCCGGCTTGAGAGCTGTCCAGGGTGAACAGGTTAAGTAGTTCGACGTCTGCAAAAAAGTCTTTGTTTAATACCACAGTAGCTGTCACTCCAGGGTTTGAAGTTGCAGGCTATCACGGAAGATTTCTACTGTCTTGTTACGCTGGTTAGAATTAGAAAAATTGACCGGCCAACAACTCCGGAAAGGAACTGTTGGCCGGTATTCAGATCCATTAGAAGGTCTGTACAACTTTGACGGATCCGTCCACCGCGGCTGCATCAATGTAGCCAATCATGTTTGGATTGGCTGAGATCAGCTTTTTGACCTCCGCATCATTGCTGACATCCTGAGGTTGAGTACCCTTGCCGGTAAAGACCAGCTTTGACCAGTACGACTTCAATTGTGCTGCGGACTTGCCGAGAACACCCTGATCAAACTCAGCACGGACAGAGGAAGCCTCGGCTTGATTGATGGGTATCGCCGAACTGCCGTCTGAAAAGCTTTTGCTTTTAGCCAGAAATATTCGTTCAATACTGTTTTCGTCGAGTGTAGCGGCATTGCTAGGATGGACGATCACAGCAACCTCAGCATAGGCAAGGTTTGCGGTCGCCAGCATTAGTAGCAGAAAAGTTTTTATCATCAATTTCATTGTTCTCTCCAGATTTCCTTAAAAGACCATGTCGACGGCTAGGCGCACCAGTGTTCCATCTGTGTCGACACCACCGGTTTCGCGATCCAGTTTTGTCACTTCAAACTTGAATGCTGTACCGGGAGCAAAGTCCCATCGAACGCCAACGGTTGTATCGGTTGCTTTGGTCCCTGTTACTAGACCCGCTGCTCCAGCACGAAGAGCGTCGAGCCCTGGTGCTACACCGGCAGGAATCGCCGCAAGAAAGTCCAGATCAGGGTCGTCTTCTGACTGGTCCCAGGTGAGATGGTAGGTGAGATTTCCTACTCGCTTACCGATGAGGATATAAATCGCGTCGTCATCGGAAACAAGAGACTGGTCGTCGACTTCTAGGACTGTATATTCGCTGATGACTAGCCAATCGTTGTAATCAATATTGAAGCCGATTCCGTAGAATGCAGCATCTTCTTCAAGGGGATTGAGTGCGTCGGCAACTGTGCCAAAACCGGCGCCGTTCAATACATCAAGAAACCCAGTGCCAGCGGAGTTGGCTAAGGCGGTGGGGAGTCCAATTGAAAATTCTGCTCGGTTGTAGGTGGCGCGGACCGTGAACCAATCGCGATTTAGTGTCCAGTTGAGTCCACTAAAACCGACCAGGTCCAGATCAACCTCTTCACCGGAGAGTCTAGTTTCGTCGGTTAAACGACCGTAGTAGGCTTGAAATGAACTATCCCAGTCGCCGAGGGTGCCTCTAACCAGGGTGTCGACACCTTCAACGGTGGTAAACAAGAAGCGATAGGTTTGCGCCGGTGGAGCAATAAATGGATAGGCATAGCCAACATCCAAATAGTCAGAGTAAATAAAGAAGGGAGAGCGTAGTCTGCCGAGGCGCACGTCCCAGTCTTCCGATATTGCGTAGGTCAAGTAAGCCCATTCCGCTTCAATATCGTAGTCATCGGTACCGCGAGCAATAAGCTGCCCCGTTGCTGTCACCTTATCGTTAATTGCCGCAGAAACTTGCAGCGCAAATACAGTATCTGGATCTGTGTTCCAGTCCCCATCAAATCCCTCGTAGGATGCGATTTCATCGTCGTCGACCAGCAAGCCGCCGCCAACGGACAAAAAGCCGTTAAAGTTGATTTCGGCCATTGCGTGGGTCGAAAAAAAGCAGAACGTTAATATCAGTAAATATCTAATCCATTTCATAATGGGTTCCTTCATCAATCTTTGGTTGGTAAATGGTTCGTTTGTTGTGATGCTGTGATCTTGAAATGAGCTCTCCAAACACTGTTGCGAGCGAATTCCAGTGAGATTTAAAAAGAGTGTAGACGCGATTGTTCGTTCAGCAAGAAATCCCAGATTGAAACGACGGCCTGACTATTGATTGACGAATACGGGGAAAACTTGTGCCGGATTGATGACGTTAAATGGTTGTGGTGCTACCCGGTAAAGAGGGTGTTCGAGTTATCATGGAGCCAACTTAATATCAGCAGTAATAATCGGAGAAGGCGTGAGTAGAATTTTTGGTGCGGTGAGGCAGAACGGTTATGTCGTGAGAAACATCGAGGCAGCCATGGACCATTGGATTAATGTCCTAGGCGTTGGCCCCTGGTACTACATGGAGCGGGTGAAAACAGATTACTTTAGACACAGGGGGGAAGACTCTGGAGCAGAAATGAGTATTGCTTTGGCAAACTCCGGAGACCTGCAGATTGAACTAATCCAACAACGCAATGATGCGCCTTCCATGTACAAAGAGTTTTTGGATGCCGGCAACGAGGGGCTACAACACATGTCGTACTGGACCGAGGACTACCAGGAATTGTACGACCGGGCATTAGCGCTTGGTTATAAAGTGGGTCACGAGGGGCAGATCGGCGGTGAGCAGGGAAGGTTCTGTTATTTTGATACTGAAGCACACCCCGGTACCCTCGTGGAAATTTCGGACATTAGCGGCATGAAAGGCAAGTTCTTCGAGAAGATTCGGCAGGTAGCCGCGGACTGGGATGGCTCAAGGCCGATCCGGGCAGTGCAATAACTGTGCGATAACCGTCCGGTAAATATGTCGATAGAATTTAGAACCAGCGGAGAAAATGATTGAATAATACTTGACTGATCAAGTATTATTCAATCATGAAAACATCAAACGTAGCACCCCAAACCGCATCCACCGTGCTCCAGTTCCTGGAAACCGCGTCAGCGCTAGAGCGGCGTCTCGATCGCGCGTTGTCTGGAACCCGGGGCATTAGTTTTAGTGAATATCGGCTAATACTAGCCCTCTCCAGAAGCGAGAATGGTTTGCCTAGAATTGATCTCGCTAATGCGGTTGGGCTGACAGCCTCTGCGGTGACCCGCGCCTTAAAGCCCCTGGAAAAAATTGGTTTTGTCACTACTCAAAAGAGTGACCGTGACGCAAGACAAAGTCTGGCGGTCATCACCCCGGCGGGTCTCGAATTGCTGGTAGATGCTGACGGTGTATTGCGAGACGTCTTTAGCCAGTTATCCATAAATAGCATTAGTGAAAACAAGCTCAGTGAATTTCAAACACGCTTAGCTGAGTTGAGGAACCTCTAGTGGCTGCAGTTGATATGGCCGCTTTTGAGCCGGTGTTAGATGAGCTCGATCTGTCCGACTTTGAAGTGATTGGAGAAATACCGCGGGAGTTAAATGGCTCTCTGGTTCGAAATGGTCCCAACCCTCTGAGTGGTCAGTTCGAAAGTGAAGATGTGCTTTCCTGGTGGCCTGAAGCGGCAATGCTACATAGTGTAAGTCTGGCGGATGGAAAGGCCATCGGTTATCGCAATCGCTGGGTGAGAACCCAGGCCTGGGCGAACCACAAGCGTCATGATGCGACTGCGACCTATCCCGAAACGAACCCAAATATTAATGTGATATCCCATGGTGGTGAGATTCTGGCTCTAGCCGAGGGCGGGCAACCTTTAGTGATCAATCGATCCCTGGACACCCTTGGAGCTTCGCTTGTACATCCGAGCCTGCATCGAGGTATGACCGCTCACCCGAAGGTTGATCCGGTCACACAGGAGTTGATGTATTTTAAGGCAGACTGGCAGGCGCCGTGGCTGCGTTATGGGGTAGCGGATGCCAACGGTGTTGAAATCCTTGATCTGGAAATAGACGTTCCAGCGCCGGCTATGATGCACGATATGGCGATAACGGAAACCCACAGCATTCTGATGGACTTGAGTGTTGGTTATGACTTCGCAATGTTTGAGCTTGGCTATCGGATTCCGATCTGTTGGCAAGACGCTCGAGCCTCGAGGTTGTGTGTCATTCCTCGCCATGGAGGTGAGGTTTGTTGGATAGAAATAGACCCCTGTTTTATTCAGCACGTGGTGAATGCCTACAACGACAGCGACGGTACAATTGTGATGGATGTCGTTCGGTATCCTTCTTACTTTAAGCGAAATAGACAGGGTGATGGCTTTTCGCCCAATCCCCTGGGTGTGTTGTGGCGCTACCGGATCAATCTTGCAACAGTTAGCGTCACAGAAGCACAGATGGATGACCAGTTTATTGAGTTACCAAGAATCAATGAAACACTGACCGGGCGACGCCATCGCTTCTTTTATGGGCTTGAGCAACCGGCGGACAATATCATGCGAGGCGTGATTCGATACGACATGAGCACCGGGGCGAAGGTTCGCCACCATGTTGCTGAGGGGGATCAAAATAGTGAACCGGTTTTTGTTCCAAGAGACACCGGTACAGCCGAGGATGATGGTTGGCTGCTTGTCTGTGTGTATCGAAAGCAAACGAATACCAGCGAGTTACGTATTTTGGACGCGGGGGATATTAGTGCTGAACCCTGCGCCACGATCAAGCTAGGCAGCCGGATCCCGGCCGGTTTTCATGGTGCGTGGTTACCTGAGTCATAGGCCAATCTGTTGCCATCTTGTGTTGAACTCAACACAAGACGGCTTTAAGCCTCGAGTTGGCTCTGATACCGTTGTGAAGTCCACCGGGAAACACGGAGCAACGCATTATGCCAGTGATTGGCGAAGTACTATCAAGCGTCAAAATTATTGTCAGGGATATTGTGCCCCTTGTGTTCAAAACGATAGTCAAGCGACCGAAGCCAGATGACATTGACAATCTGCCATTGAGATTGGCAAAGACTGCAAAAGCCTGTCCAGACAAAACAGCGATTATATTTGAGGGTCGTAAGATTTCCTGGGGTGAGTTAGATCGCCGCGCAGGTCAGGTTGCCCAGGCACTTCGAAATGAAGGTGTAGGCTTTGGTGATACCGTTAGCCTGATGATGGATAACCGAATTGAGTTTATTGAAAATATGTTTGGCATCATGCGGGCTGGTGCTGCTGTTTCGCTAATTAATACCAATCTTCGTGGTGCTCAATTAGTCCATTGTATATCGACCACCAACGCTCGTGCGCTGATTGTCGGCAGCGAGCATGGCGACAGTGTCGCTGAAGTGAAGGCTAACTGTGACCTTAAAGAAGGCAAGGATATCCTAATGGTTGCCGATGTGGACGCGCCGTTGACGCCAAACTGGGCAGTAGATTTCAGTCAAACCATTGAGCAAGTTGAACCCATTGACGATGCACACATTCCACCGGTTCGCCTAAGTGACCCCGCCATTTATATTTTTACCTCCGGTACCACCGGCTTGCCGAAGGCGGCGATTCAAAAACAGGGGCGGCAAACACTCTTTTGTGATCTAGGTCGAGCGGTAGGACTTAAGCTGGTCCGAGACGACTGCATGTACATTTGCTTACCGCTTTATCATGCGACGGGCCTGTGTGTTGGATTTCTGGGTGCCCTCGGTGTTGGCGCTACGGTGTTTCTTAAGCGAAAGTTCTCTGCTCGTCATTTTCTAGATGATGTGCGCGAGAATAACTGCAACACCTTTATCTATATTGGTGAGCTATGTCGCTACCTTCTGGCGCAACCGATTAAACCCAACGATGCTGATAACCCTCTTGAGAAGATGACAGGTAATGGCCTCAGGCCTGACATCTGGATGGAGTTCAAAGAACGCTTTGGGGTGCCAAAAGTCTACGAGTTCTATGGCGCATCGGAGGGTAATACTAGCTTTATGAACTTCTTCAATCGGGATCGGACAATTGGTGCTGCTATCATACCGCCATCAGTTGTTGAATACGATGTTGCGGCGGATGTGGTCATTCGAGACGAAAAAGGATTCTGCAAAAAAGTAGAGCCGGGGCAGCCAGGTTTGTTGCTTGGGCCGATCACCAAATCGGCGGAGTTTGTCGGATATACGGATCGGCGGGCGACGGAGGAAAAGATTCTTCGGGATGTATTCAAACCGGGTGATGCTTTTTTTAATACCGGTGATCTCATTAAAAGTGTAGATGTGGGTTTTGCCTGCGGTATAAAACACTTTCAGTTCGTTGATCGGGTCGGTGACACCTTTCGCTGGAAGGGCGAAAACTGCTCCACGAATGAAGTGGGTGAAATTATCAATCGCCACGGGGATATTGACATCTGCAACGTCTATGGTGTTGAAGTGCCCGGTGCAGATGGCAGAGCGGGAATGGCCGCGCTGTTACTGAAAGAGGGTGCTTGCTTTGATGCAGCAAGTGTATCGGCACTAGTGGAGAAAGACCTTGCGGTATACGCCCGTCCTGTTTTTATCAGGATTTTGTCAGAGCAGCAGCTCACGGGTACGTTCAAGCTGCAAAAGGGTACTCTGCGTGAAGAGGCCTATCATCCCGATAGGTGTGCGGATGAGATTTACGTATGGAAATCTGACCTGTCGAGCTACGCAAAAATGGACAGCGCATACTATGAGAAGATTATGGCTGCAGAGGTTGGATTCTAGTCAAGTTTTTCTCCGTCTCGCGGAGTTGGTTCTGGGGCATGGCATATCAGTGGTTTAGGTATCCTGTACCGTTGAGTTTCGCTTTTCAGTAATGTTATGCAGCCGGTTTTTTGATTATGTATTTAGGGCATGGCTTAAAAATGGCGTAATAAAATGGTGCTCTAAATATGGTTTCTGATCACGACATTTTGATCCTGGATGGTCCAACCCTAAAAGACCTCGAAATTTTTACCGCAGAAGACGGGCAGCAGACGCTGTTTGATTTTTGCAATCTGGCTCGAACTGAAGGGGGTGCTCAGCTGCTAAAACAGCGAATGCAGAGTCCATGGTCTAACGCCGATTGCATTCGAAATACCCAGCGGGCAGTGTCTTTTATTCTAAGTGAGCGTGACGCCTTTAGAAAATTACCCACGGCTTTTGCAACTGCCCGCGCAGAATATTATGCCCAGGAAGTGATGCCGATTGTCGCGGAAGAAAATCAACTGGCATTCTGTATTGGTGCATTTGAGCTATGGGCGAATCATTCTAGTCACTACAGCAGTATTGTGCGTGGCGTGCAGTTCACGAGTGGGGTGATTCGGACCTTGCGCGCCTTTGTCATCCAGTCAGAGTTGGCAACGCCTGCTGGAGAGCTAGCGCCGCTATTTGAAGAAATGCGTGAACTGCTCGAGCGACCCGGTATTCTTAAGGTACCTGATCAAGAAGTAGGGGGGTGGATTTTCAGAGTACTTCGTTTGGATACAATTTTTCGATTGTATGAGAGAACCACCATGCGAAGACTTCTACAGCTCGTTTACGAAATGGACGCCCTGGTATCGATGGCGGACGTAACCAAAAAGCACAGGTTTGTCCTGCCGGAAATTCAGGATGGTTCCCTGGGCGTCCATGCCGAAGGCCTTGTGCATCCCTTTGTAGAGAAGCCCGTTGCCAATTCGGTCGGGCTCGATCAAGTGCGCCGCGTGCTGTTTTTAACTGGACCTAATATGGCCGGTAAAACCACCTACCTTCGCGCGGTTGCCACGGCACTTTATCTGGGGCATCTGGGCATGGGGGTGCCGGCAACAGCCATGACGTTTGTTCCGGCACAAAGACTGTTTAGTTCTATTTCGCTCAGCGATGACCTCCGGGGTGGGATTAGTTATTTTAGAGCCGAGGCACTGAGAGCTAAGGCGGTCGCCCAGGCAATAGCTGAGGGTTATCGAGTGATTGCGCTGATGGACGAGCCCTTTAAGGGCACAAACGTAAAGGATGCACTCGATGCTTCTCTGGCCATACTCGAGAGGTTTGCCACCAAGCAAGATTGCCTGTTTCTATTCTCTTCCCATTTGATTGAGTTAAGTGACCAGTTGAGCAATACGGATCAAATCGATTGTCGATACTTTGAGGCGGGCGAAGGGCAGGGGCGGCTTAGTTTTGATTACCTATTGCGCACCGGAGTGTCCAGTCAGCGTCTGGGTATGCGGGTGTTAGAGGAGGAAGGCGTGTTTGAACTTCTGGACAAGGGCTCATCCGGAGAAAAGCTTCAAATTTAATGTAGACGATGACTACATTAGGCGCTAGGATAGCCGTTCCTTTAAATGTTTCCTCTAAATGAGGTGAGGTTTCCTGTGATCAGTAAAGTTCTTGGTTGGGTATTTGCTCCCATCGTTTTTGCACTGGCCTTTTTAGTGCCTTTGATTGCACAGTCCTTAACGGCGCTGGACGTTTCCATAGCCGGTATTCCCAACATTGTAATCGGCCTTATTGTCGGCGGCGGTTTGGGCTTGATGGCTCATTTCCGAGGGAGTTGGATATGGGTCAAGTGATGCAGGATATCAATTGGGATGAGATGACCGACGAACAGTTAGACGTCATGGAACGAAAGATTGCAGCCAGGTATATGAAAATCTTTCCTCTCGGTATCATTATCTGGGGGTTCGCTAATACTCTGATCTGGTTATCGCTTTGGCCCCTGGTCTTTATGGATATCCTATCCCTGTGGATTGCCTTTCCAATTGCAGTGCTGAATGTCACGCTCGCCTATCTGCCTTCCCATGATGCCCAGCACAGCATTATTGCTCGAAAGGGGCAGAAGCTCCGGTGGCTTAACGAATTGCTTGGCCATGTGTCCTTAATTCCCTTTGTCGCGCCCTTTCGGTATTTGCGCTACACACATTTTGAGCACCACAACCATGCTAACGATCCAGTTCTGGATCCAGACTTTGATGTACATGCAAAAGATAGGGCGGAGTTTTTTAAGCAGGCTATCTTGAGTAGACAGCCGGCTAATGGCACTAAAAAAGATCGATACGTTGAGGCTCTTGAGCGTACGGGTAACTCCCATGTCATGCTTGAGGCTGCATTGATCCGTGTTTCGTATATGCTCATACTTTATGGCTTGGCCTGGAGCGGTTACGCGATTGAAGCTGCACTTCTCTGGTGGTTGCCGCTGCAACTTGCCCAGGTTTATATTCCCTATTACCTGAGCTGGAAACCGCATCATCCAGCGGAAGAAATGGGCCGCTATAGGGACACGGCATCCTTTAAAAGCCATCTCGGCAATATTGGTTCCTCGGGCATGCAATACCATGTGGTCCATCATCTATATCCTCGAATACCGTTAATGCACACACCAGCTGCATTTCGTGAGTTAAGGCCAATCCTGTTGGCCAGAGGATGCGATCTTCGCGGCCTGTGAGTTCGACTGAATCTCAGCCCTATCACCACGGCGACCTGCGTCAGGCGTTACTCGATCGGGCGGCGGAAGTGATTCAAACCAAAGGGATAGAAGCCCTGACGTTACGGGGTCTTGCCCGGGATCTTGGGGTTTCCCACGGCGCCCCCAATCGACATTTCAGTAATAAGGCACAATTGCTCACGACCCTTGCAACCGAGGGTTACGCGCGTTTAATTAGAGCGACCCTCGAGGCCGCGGACCAGGTTACCGACGATCCCTGGGTTCGATTGAATGCGATGGGACAAGGCTATATTCATTGGGCCCTGGATAATCCTGCGCGCTTCAATGCAATCATGCATCCTGATTTAGATTTCTACGAGAGTTCTGAGCTGCGTGAGGCAATGGAGGACTTTGGTCAAACGATTCACGACGCGGTCACGGCGACTCAATTGGCCGGACGTCATCAAGGAGTGGATATTGAGACCCTCAATCTATTTACGATTTCGGTCCCGATGGGTGCGTCAACTTTATTGGCTGGAAGAAATCATTCAATAGATCTAACGACAAGGAAGAGTCTTGTCGCTGATCTAATCGAATTGGTTGTTCCGATCAAAAACCGGGTTTAACTTTTCTTCCGTGTGACCTTAACTGGCATATGGGTGTAACCATTGACGAATGACGAGAAGGTCCGTTCAGGTTCGGCTTGTACTTCGATTTTTTCAAAGCGGGTCAGGATCTCTTCCCACAAAATTCGAAGCTGCAGTTCCGCAAGGCGATTGCCCATACAGCGATGGATACCAAAACCGAATGATAAATGCTGCCGCGCATTGGGCCTTTCAATGTCGAGTGCGTCTGCATTTTCGAACACGTCAGCGTCACGATTACCCGAGGCGTACCACATCAAAACCTGATCGCCCTGTTTGATTTGTTTGCCACCAACCTCACAATCGTTATTGGCGGTCCTGCGCATATAGGCAAGTGGTGTTTGCCAACGGATCAACTCTGCTACCATTTTTGGAATGAGCTGTGGATTGGCGATGAGCTTGTCATATTGTTCAGGGAATTTGTTCAGGGCGTAGACGCTGCCCGTCATGCTGTTTCGTGTTGTGTCGTTGCCGCCGACAATTAGCAGCAGCAGGTTGCCGAGATAGTTCATCGGAGACATATCTTTGGTGTCTTTGCCGTGGGCCAGCATGGACACAAGATCGCTGCCTGGGTTTTTCAGTCGATCCTCTCGCAAGCGGGTGAAATATTCCAGGCATTCGAGTAGCTCAGCCCTGCGTTCGTCTTCCGATTCAATGATGCCGCCGGGTTGGGGAATGGCGAAGGTGACGTCGGACCAACGGGTCAGCTTGCGGCGATCCTCAAAAGGAAAGTCAAATAAGGTGGCGAGCATCATGGTAGTGAGTTCGATTGACACCGTATCAACCCAGTCAAATGTCTCGCCCTCAGGTAGCGAATCTAAAATGGTGCAGGTCCGTTCTCGAATCAGGGGTTCCATTTCGACCAGATTGCCCGGGGCAACTGCACCGGTGACGGTCTTGCGCTGGACATCGTGTACCGGTGGGTCCTGGGCAATAAAAGTCGTAATACCCAGTGCACCTTCGGGGAGTTCTGCATCAATCGGGAGGCCAAGGGTGATACCGTGGGCAGAGCTGAAGTTCTGCCAGTCGGAATCGACCTTCTTGATGTCTTCATATTTGGTAAGTGACCAGAACCGGCCGGCGGTTTCGACTTCATTAAAGTGGACCGGGTCTTCGGCTCTCAGGCGTTCAAAATACTCCAGCCATTTGTGCTCGCTAAACAGTCTGGCGTTCACGGGCTGAATGTCTTCTAGTGGAATATCGTAAGCCGAAGGAATCTCAGTCACTTCTTCGGTCGTCTCTTCGGTCGTCTCTTCAGTCGATAAATTTTTGTTGTTGGATTCAGCTTCGCTCATCTATTTGGCCTCTTACCTATTGTCTGCTGCTGCGGATTGTACCGCTTTAGAACTAGTCTAGCATCTGCCGTACTATCCCGTCGGACGACTGCATGATAGGTTTGGAAATGAGCGCTACACACCGCGCTAACTGAGAACAAAAGCCAACAAGGTGAGCCAGTCGAATGAGTTATGAACTACAACCCAAGACAGAAGCCGGTAAAAAATTTGTAACAGCTGCAATGGGCGTGACCCAGCAACTTCGAGACAATGCTGGGGAGTCAGATCGATCAGGCGAAGTTCCGGCGGCGAGCTTTGATGAAGTGCGCAGGGCCGGAATCAGCGGTGCATTCCTTCCCGAAGAGTGTGGTGGCTTCGGTATGACTTCAATTCACGACTGGATGGTTGGTATGTCTAGACTTGGCCGGGGAGATGGCTCCGTTGCCATTGCCATGAATATGCATCTTGCGGTGAGTCGAGGTCTTGCGGGAGCCTGGCGAGGGGGGATGGCATCGAATAATAAACCCATGACCGATCAGCTTGGCCAACAGTTCGATCAGATTCTCGCCGGGACCATGCATATTTGCGCTACAGCAACCGAGCCCGGGAGTGATAACTTGCATCCCTTTACCGAAGCGACAAAGGTTGAAGAGGGGTGGTTGATCAATGGGCTCAAAATATTTGTCACCGGGTCACCTATTGCATCTCACATTGCGATGAACCTACGAGTGCAAAGTAGCGAGGGCGATACAATCAGTTCAACCATTCTGCCGATTGAGACCAAAGGTGTTGTACCACTCGATGATTGGCAGGCAATGGGAATGAGAGGTTCTGGAAGTCAGTCGATTAAGTTCGATAATGTGTTGGTGCCGAACCATGCCGTAAATCCGGTTGGTCCCTGGGGAAGATGGAGCGCCAATATGTTAATGAATCGGAACCTCGGCAATTTGCCGCTTCTCGGTGTGTTTCTCGGTATTGCTGAGCATGCCTATGAGTTGGCTATTGCCTCGGCGACCGGTACTCAAAAAAAGGCTAAGCCACCCAGTGCAGAGCTACCGGGTATTCAACATATGATAGGTGAAATGGAAGTGTTGTTGGCGACGGCCCGGGCGATGGTTGGTCAGATGGGAAGTATTGCAGATGACTTTGTTAGGGAGTTTGAGGGGCAAAAGATTCCCTTTGAGCGGGCCCATGAACTGCTAAAAGATCATCAAAGTATGAAGTGGGTGGTGAATAGAAACGCCATAGAAATTGTCAATCGCGCTATGGATATTGTTGGCGGCGGTGGCTTTATGGATAAGCACCCGCTCTCCAGGCTTTATCGGGATGTCCGGGCTGGGCCATTTATGCAGCCTTACTCGCCGACTGAGGCCCGGGCTTATATCGGTAAAGTCGCATTAGGTATATACCCGAAAGCCTAGAGAGGTTAACTTCGGAGACTCAGAGGGTTCCGCTTAAACGTGAATTCCACAACTGCACTTCCAAGGGCGTAAATAGTAATGAGTCATCAATTACGCGACAACTGATCAACACTCTAAAAAGCAAAAACAATAAAAAGTGAGAAATATTATGGCTGTAAAACATTTTGACTGGACCCAATATCAGGCAGATATCCGCCCAGAAAAGGTCGCAATTATCGATCTTGATACCGGGCGCTCACTGACTTATCAATCTTTAGATAACAGGGCGAGTGCCCTGGCGGCGGGATTTCAAGCTAAAGGTATTGCGAAGGGCGATCGTGTTGCGTTGTTAATGCCTAATTGTCCCGAGTTTTTCGAGATTCAATTTGCTTGCGCTAAGGTTGGCGCCATTTGTCTCCCCTTAAATTGGCGGTTAACAGAAGCTGAACTCGAATACATACTGAATGACTCAACGCCGTCAGTTTTGATTTTTGACGGGTCCTTCGGCACAACGGCATCGTCACTGCTTTCACTGTGTAACATCAAACATGGATTGGAGCTGAGCCAGGACAATGCAACCTCACCGTACGAGGTACTGCTTGCAGGTGCTGGTGAATTGAAACCAGTGGAGTGTACCCATGACGATGTGTCGATGATTATGTACACCTCAGGTACAACTGGGCATCCAAAGGGTGCGCTGATCACCTTCGGTATGACATTTTATAATTGTGTAAATCTAGGCATTCCTTCGGCAATCTCAACCAAATCCGTTCAGCTGGTTGTACTGCCATTGTTCCACACCGGTGGGCTCAATTGTTACGCCAATCCGATCCTGCATGCCGGCGGACAGATACTCCTAATGCGTGAATTCAATCCCGGTCGAGCCCTGGAGATTCTGGGAGACGCGGCTCTGGGCGTGACTCATTTCTTCGCGGTACCTGCCCCGTATCAATTTATGATGCAGCATGCCGAGTTTGAGAATACCGACCTTAGTAGAATTGAAGCGGCGGGAGTGGGAGGTGCGCCCTGTGCTGAAGCCATCCTTCGAGGTTGGTTGGAGCGTGGTGTGCCGCTTATTCAAGGTTGGGGTATGACCGAGACCAGCCCCGGAGGTACGGGTCTCGATGCGTCTGAGGCGCTACGAAAAATAGGATCTGCGGGCAAAGCGTTGCTGCATACCGAAATTAAAATTGTCGGAGATGATGGAGAAACCTTAACCAATGGTGAGGTAGGTGAGTTGTTGATACGAGGGCCGAACATCACTCCTGGATATTGGAATAATCCCGCCGCAACAACAAAAACCTTTGTTGATGATTGGTTAATGACCGGGGATGCTGCAAGGCAGGATGAAGAAGGTTTTCTCTACATTGTCGATCGCTGGAAAGACATGTACATCTCAGGTGGTGAAAACGTTTACCCCGCTGAGGTCGAGAACGTGCTGTATCAATTGCCTCAAGTCGCCGAGGCCGGGGTAATTGGTGTCCCCGATGAACGCTGGGGTGAAACCGGTAAGGCGGTATTGGTACTGAAGCCGGGAGAATTACTGGAGCCCGACGATGTGATTGCCCATTGTCTGAAAAAGTTGGCGAAATTTAAGGTGCCGCAAAGCGTCTCGTTTATTGATGCCTTGCCGCGGAATGCGACAGGTAAAGTCCTCAAGCGGACATTAAGGGATATGTTTGTTGATCCTGATGCGGCCAAAATTTCATAGATTTTTCGTTTCGTGGTTGGGGGTTGAGCTGTCTGACCCGCTGTAGGGTCCAAAATTGACGCTATACTGTGCTGGAGCACTTATTCAGCCCTTAATCCGCCATTAATCAATAGGGCCCGACCGGCCGACTTCGAAATGGAAAAAATAGACGACAAGGTTTCCTGCCAGGTTTTAGAAGCCATGTTTCTCGCGTGCGATCAAAAAGCAATTGACGTTGACTGGGTGCTAGCAACAATTCCCTTCGATCGGGCGTACATTTCCCACAAAACCAACTTTATTGATTGGTCAAGTTTTGTTGAGTTGGCTGGCAGAATTGGGAGTCGTCTATCCGAGCAGGAAGTGCTTGAACTGGCTGAGGTGAGTTATCGATATCCAGTCTATAAAATATGGCGCCTGATCGGGCTGCTTCGGTTTAACCTCTTCGGATTCTATCACTACGTGTTTGGTGAAGATGGACCTGTGCCAAAACTGTACCCGATTAAAGCTGAAACGCTCATATCCGAGCCGCTGCTTCGACAACTTACCGTACGGTACGTTGTTCCAGAGGAACTCGAACCCTGCGAATTGATCTTTAAGGTGCTTGAAGGTCAGGCCAGAGGCATTTCTAAGTTTCTAGGGTACGAGGCGGCAGAGGTCAAGGCGGTTTATTCCAATCGGCAGGTTGAAATAGATATTCGGGTGCCCCACGAGACTGGATTGTGGCCAAAGATTAGGCGAATTATATTGTTTCCCTTTACCTGGCGTCAGAGCTTGCGGGCACTGCAGGAGACCCAGGAAGCGTTAACGCAACTCCAGAAAAACTTGTCTGAAGAATCCTATCGACTGGCGGAAGAACGAGAAAACTCCCGCCTTATGCAACAGCAATTGAACATGGTGCTAGGCAACCAGTCCCTGCTGCTCTGGACCATGGATATGAACATGGTAATGACCTACGTTTCCGAATCGATTCAGGCATATCTTGGCTACACCGTAGAGGAGATGCTTGCGTTGCCAACATTGGCAGCTGTGGGTGAACAAAGCCAGGAAGATGCAATGAAAATGTTTGCGGACTACCTTGCCCGGGAATCTACTGGGGACCCATTTATGGGTACAGATTCCATCCGGATGCTTCAGATCCGCAAGGACGGTTCAACATTTTGGAGTGAAAATTATGTGTCCTTTTTTCGTGATGATGAGGGCAATGCCCAGGGGGTTGTAGGTTTGTCAGTTGATGTCAGCGAAATCATCAATCAGGAAGCACGAGAAGAATTGCTCCGCCAACAAATCCAAAGCCTCAGGCAGAAGGAAGTCATTAGTCTTGTGGCTGGAGGGATTGCACACGATTTTAACAATTCACTTCAGGCTATTATGGGTTTTGCAGAACTGGTGCTAGATCGGTCCGTGACCTACTCATTGCCCCGTGAAGTGATCGAATTGCAAAATCAGATTCTGAAATCATCGGGATCCGCTGCAGATTTGGTAAAAAAACTCCTGGCCCTCAGTAGTCAACAAACCCTAAATAAAAGAAGAATGAATGTAAGTGTGTGGCTGGCTGAATTTTTGCCAATTGCGAACAGTATTCTTGGCAGAAACATTGAATTGAATATTGTTGCGGACAATGGAAATGAAATCTATGCGGATCCGTTGCAGTTAGAAAGAGCGCTAATCAACTTAATGGTGAATGCTAAGGATGCAATGCAGGGTGCTGGTGTTTTGACTATCCGGAGCCGGATAATTACCGCGGACACCACACTAGGCCTACCAAAGGAAATGGCTGGCCAACAATATGTTGAGCTAGCAGTCGAAGACTCCGGGGTCGGCATCCCAGAGTCAGTTGTTAGTCGAATATTTGATCCGTTCTTTACCCTCAAAGATACTGAAAAAGGCACGGGTCTTGGGCTTGCTGTGACATCGGGAATCGTGGATCAGCATGAAGGTTTTATACAGGCGTCGAACCTTGAAGCTGGAGGTGCTGCGTTTCGAATGTACTTCCCACTTTTCACGGCAAAGGCGGCGCAGGAGAATCTGAACGTACCGGTATTTTCCTGTGAACAGCTCAAAATACTTCTAGTTGATGATGAGGATAATGTGCGGGAGCTGTGTCGATCCTTTCTCGAGGCTGAAGGAGCAATAGTCACGGAAGCTAATTCGGGTGAGGTCGCGGTTGCTGATGCCAGCTATCAAGCTTTTGATCTTATTATTATGGATGTTTTGATGCCGGGGATGCGCGGTAATGTAGCGGCGCAAAAGATTCGTGCTCAACGACCGAATCAGTCCATATTATTTATAACCGGATATGCCGGAAGCAAAGAGGTTGTGGATGATCTTGCGAGCGAGGTTGTGCTGCCAAAACCCTTCCGAAAATCCGAGTTGACCGAAGCCGTGCAGCGAACAATAAATCGATAGACCTCAAATAGTGAGTAGCCCTTACTGCATCTAGTTATTGAGGATGCTCTCTCGTTCCATTAGTTTTGCGGTTGCTGCCGCAATGGCAACGCTGATCAGCAGTGAAGTTCCGGCGGATAGGAAGTAGGCAATGACCGGTACTGCTGTCCCCCCAAGCACGTCGACCAGGAGCAGGTGTTGCCCCAGGATTGGAATGGCAAACATCCAATCCTGAGTTGCCACTGGATTGAACATTGTATAGAGCATGGGCAAGACCGGTAGAAAATTCAGCAGGCCAATATAGGACTGGGCATCCTTAAATGACTTGGCAAACATTCCTAGTAGCATTTGCAAGCTGGAGGCAAGCAAAGCGAGTGGCGTCATACCGAGGAACATGAGCAAAATTTGCTGCCAGGTAATTGAAAAATCCATGCCAATTTGTTCCAGTGGAACCTGCAGCATCGCGACGATACATAACAATAATGTTAGCAGCATTCCAGAGGCGGAAAACAAGCTGGCGGCTAACCATTTACCCAATACAATGTGGTACCGAAGTACGGGATTCAGTAACAGTGGTTCCAGTGACTTCCTTTCTCGTTCGCCGGCGGTAGTATCAACAGCAAGCCCCATGCCGGCGACAAAGGCCGAGAGGATGATATACAAAGGTATAAAATTAAGCGCTGTAGCGGTGCGTTCCTGACGGCTGGCTGTATCCTGGTCCTGAATTGATAGGACCTGCATGAGTTGAGGGGAAACGCCACGAACGACTAGTCGAAGTGCTGCTGTTTCATTGTTGTATGCATGCAAGAGCTCCCGGACATCGACGATTGATTGTCTCGCATCGGTTCTAGATCCATCCTGGACCAGGGTCAGAGGAATAGTTTCGAAATCCGCCAACCGGTACTGATAGTCTTCCGGAATAATCAGTACAAGTTCTACCTCTTGATCGCGTACGGCCTGCTCTGGGTCACCGTTGAATGCTTCAAGGGTGACGTGTCGTTCGTTAAGCCATTGGACGAGTTCCGGTGCATTTTCGGCACCAACCATCGGAATTGTGATGGCCTCTTCATTGGTTCGCAATTCAATGATGGTGGTGAGAAGGAAGTAGACGAGCACCGGCGCAAGTACAGGAAATAAAAATGCGGACATCAGGGCGCGACGGTCTCTGCGACCATCCTTAAATTCTTTCAGGAGAACTGCGGTTATTGTATGCATCAGATGCCTTCCACCAGTTTTACGAAGGCATCCTCAAGATTGTCGTCACCGGCAGCGGCACGTATCTCGTCTGCGGTACCGCTCGAAACCACCTTGCCATTCGAGATGATTACGATTTGATCGCAGAGCCGATTAACTTCGTGCATAAGGTGACTTGAAAACAACACGGTGACCCCGCGACTCTTCAATTCGGAAATAATCTCTCGAACCGTTCGTGTGGTCATAACATCTAGACCATTAGTCGGTTCATCGAGCAATATATTGTGGGGCTCATGAATCATGGCCCGGCAAAGGCAGACCTTCATTCGTTCGCCGAGGGAAAATCCTTCGGTTCTTCGGTCTGCGATATTTTCCATGTCTAGTAGTCGAATTAATTCGTTCGTACGTTGTTCTAACAATTCTCCGGGTACCTGTTGTAGCTGACCAAAGTATTGAATGTGCTCTCTTGCGCTTAACCGAGCGTACAGGCCGTGACTGTCGGGAAGTACTCCCATTCTCTGTTGGGCCTGTAGTCGCTGGCTCTGGATATCGATACCGTCTACATACGCTTGACCTGCATCCTGCTTCAGGAGCCCGTAAATGATTCTCAGGGTCGTGGATTTCCCAGCGCCGTTGGGACCTAGGATCCCAGTGACCTGGCCATCCCGCGCCGTAAAGGAGACATCGTCGACGGCCTTAATCTGACCGAAGGATTTTTTGAGTTGGTTTACCTCAATCATCCTTTATATCCTTTGTTTTCTCTGATTCATGTTCCTGCTTGTCCCCTCCTTTATTATCTCCTTCATAGCCTGCTCCAGAGAAATCGGTAAAAAATGGTGGCCGCAAAATATTATCTGCACAGCTTGTATTGATGCCTTGCACCGATGCCCCCTCGATAAACTGTTGGACAATACGAGGTATGCAGCCGTTCAGTAGTGTGCTGTGTCCAGCCCCGGGAACAATAATGTGTTCAGCGTTGGCTAAAAATGCGTGGGTCTCTTTTGCGTAACGTGGCGGCGTTATGGGGTCAAGTTTTCCCGAAAGAAGCAGGGTTGGGACATTTGTTTGGACGGGCTCAAAGTAGTCCTTGCTAACTTTTGTATGGGGCCAAAAGGTACAAATTGAATCCAGTATCTCGGTGAGGGGGTTGTCGAACTGGGCTGCTTTGAATTCTTCAGTGACAAGCTGCATGTCTTCGGCACATAGGACCGAAGACATCATGCCAGCACTCAGGGCCATATCCTCGTCGGCGTTAAGAAAACCGAAAGTGATAAAGGGTGTGTAATTCTTTTTGTAAGCTTCTTCGATAGCGAGGGGTAATAGTCTGCTTAAGGTGCGGTCGTACAGGACACTGCGAATGAGTCTGTTGATGAGGGGCGCTTCCAGATAGGCTTCCAGTTTTTTACCGGTCAGTGGGTGAGTGAAATGAATCAGTTCCTGTTCAATCTCTAGTCTGGAGATTAGAGCGTTCAGGTGTTCCGCCAGTTTTGGAAATGCGTCCTGACAGCCCGCGTCTTCATGACAATCTTTCACAACTTGATCAAAGGCTGCCTGGGCATCTACTGCCACGTTTGCTGGTATGACCATGGTGGTAGGCGCCACTGCATCGAGTGTCATTGTTCGAACGGTATCAGGATGGCGACGTACGTAAACTAACGCGGCACGGGTACCGTAAGAGATGCCGACTAGATTAATTTGGTCATAGCCTAAAACCTGCCGAACTTCATTTAAGTCGTCCATTGCAATCGGTGTTGTGTATTGGGTGGTATCTGCTTTGATTGTGGTGAGGCATTTTTTCAGGGTGCCGAGTTGGGTTTCCATCGCCTCAGCCAGAGTAACGCTGAAGGCATGGTTGCTGAGAACGTTGTTACAGGCGAGTGAGTTGGAGCTTCCGGTCCCCCGTTGATCGACCAGGACAATATCTCTATCTCGAGATAGAGAAGAAAGTTGTCGAAACACAAAAGGTCCTGTTTTTACCGCAGATTGTCCGGGGCCTCCGGCGAGAAAAAATATTGGATCTGGCGCAGGTTTAGAAATTCTTGCGGGTATAACCATAACGTTAAGGGAGATTTTTCGACCCTGACCGGTGGCGCGATTTTCAAAAACTTCAACCTTGCCGCAAAAACTTTCATCAATCAGATGCTGGATTCGAGCATCTACCTCTTTGTTGCAGGGGCTAAGGAGATCTGAACGTGGCGTGGCTGCCAGCACGTCGGGGAGAGCTAAACAAAGGCATAAAAATGCAGCGAGACGGACCATAGATGGCAAACAACGTTAGGGCACAGGCGCTAATGTAACAAATTGCAGCCAATATTCATTGTTCACATTTAGTAGATATTCCTGGCTGGCAAAACATTCGTGCAAAGTCTAGAGTGACGCAGATTCAATCTAGGCAGGTACAATGACAAAACTCTGGACCCCTCTATGTGATCAGCTCGGAATCCAATATCCAATATTCGGGTTTGCCCATGATGTCGCGACGGTTGCAGCGATCACTAATGCTGGAGGCTATGGCGTATATGGCGCGACTCGACGTTTTCCCGAGGAAATTGAAGCGGAGCTCGCTATGATCAGATCCTTAGTCGGAGACAAACCCTTTGGTGTTGACCTTGTCTTACCGCCAGGTATGCCAGCACATAATTCCAGGGCAGCAATTGAAGCGGAAATCCCCCAGCAACATAAAGAATTTGTCGAGAGTTTAATTGATCGCTATCAGGTGCCCGCAGCAACTGGACCCGGTATGAGAACCCGATTTATTCGTTCAATGGAGATTGAGCAGGCGCAAATTCGAGCGGTTCTGGATTCCAGCGTCAATATGTTTGCCTGTGGTATTGGTTCACCGCCGGAAGTGATGCGAGAGGCTAAAAATCGCGGCAAAACAACCCTGGCACTAATAGGGAGTCCCCATCATGTGCAGCGAGCAGTTGCCTCTGGAGTCGAAATGCTTGTCGCCCAGGGCTATGACGCAGGCGCACATACCGGTCCTATTGGCACCTATTCCCTGGTGCCACAAATTGTTGATGCGGCCGGTGACATACCGGTACTGGTTGCCGGTGGCGTTGGAACTGGGCGTCATGTTGCTGCGGCGCTGGCCATGGGTGCAGCGGGAGTCTGGATGGGCACCGCCTGGCTGCTCTCCAGGGAACATCAAGGCCATATGCACCCTGTTAATACAGAGAAATTAAAACAGGCCGGTAGTGGTGACACGGTTATTACGCGATCGGAGTCGGGCAAAACCTTCCGCCAGGTTAGATCCGGGTGGAGTCAGGCCTGGGAGGCTGAGGACGCGCCAACCCCGCTCAAGATGCCCTATCAAGATGTATTGGTGGGTGATCTGCTGGGTGCAATCGAAGAACATGACATTGAACCCTTGATTCATTCAGGGGCGGGCCAAAGCATTGGCTACTTCAATGAGGTGAAGCCCGTACAAGTGATTATGGATGAGCTGGTAGAAGAGGCATCTACGGTGCTTCGTCAGCAGTCATCATTTCTTCGCTAGTTTATAAGCTTTAACCGAGTATTTATCTTATCTATTTGATTTCTAATATGTTGACCAAATTGTGACCAGGACTAAGTTGGGTCTTGTCGCAGAGATTCGCCGCCTGTTCCATATTGCACTGCCGCTGATGGGTGCTCAGCTCGCCCAAATGGGTATGGGCGTCAGCGATGCCATTATGGCGGGCCAATATAGTTCAGCGGATCTCGCCGGCGTTGCCCTGGGCGGCAGTTTACTCTGGCCGACGATGCTCCTGATGATGGGGCTAATTCAGGCAGTAACCCCGGTAGTTGCCCAGTTAAATGGTGCGCGAAACTATCCGGAGATTGGTGAGGTTATTCGGCAGGGGTTGTGGATGGCGCTGCTGGGGGGCGTTGTTGGTGTGCTGATTTTGAACAATATTGGCCCCGTATATCAGCTGTTAGGGGTTGATCCTGTCGCAACACAAATTTCAATACCCTACCTTGCAATGGCGTCGCTTGGGTTTCCAGCCTTGATGTGTTTTTTTTGTTTACGGTTTTTGGCGGACGGTATGGGGTTTACACGGCCTGCCATGTTTATTGCAATGATTGCTTTGTGTTTAAAAATCCCCCTCAACTATGTGCTGATCTATGGCAAGTTTGGCCTGCCGGAAATGGGCGGCGTTGGCTGTGGACTTGCGAACGGTATTATCAATTGGTTTCAGCTGTTGGCGATTATCCTTGTGGTGTCGCGAAAGCGGTTCGACATAACGGGTTGGCGCAACAGGTTTGCGCTACCGGACTGGCGTAGAATTAAGCCCCTGTTGATTATTGGCTTGCCTATTGGGGCGTCGATTTTTGCTGAAGTTGGGTTGTTTTCTTTTACTACCTTGCTGCTTGGTCGCTTAGGCGCGGATACGGTATCGGCCCATAATATTGCGATGAACATGAATGGTGTGCTGTTTATGCCGGCGATGGCCCTTGGTATGGCGGCGACAATCAGGATCGGATTTAGGGTTGGCGCAACGGAAATCCGCGAGGCTAGAACCACCGCAGCCCTGGCGATTGCAACCACCATTATTGTTGCGCTGTGCGGCTCTGTGTTTATTTACTTTGCTCGCTTCGACCTGGTTAAGCTCTATACCCTGGATATGGATGTGGCGAATCAGGCAAGCACTTTGCTGCTCTTTGTTTCATTCTTTTTGATCTTTGATGCCATACAGTCCACGGCTGCCGGCGCCCTGCGAGGATTTAAAGATACTAGAGTGCCCATGTGGATTGCGCTCTTTAGCTTCTGGGTAATTGGCTTGCCGTTAGAATGCATACTGGGTTTCGGCTGGATTGGAGAGCCTATGGGTGTTTACGGCTTCTGGATAGGACTTGCAATAGGTGTCGGCACCGCAGCGATGCTGCTATCGATTCGGCTCTGGCGAACGAGTGGAAATCGACAACTGATTGAACAACTCGCCCGCTAGAAACAGGTTATCCTAACGGTCGAAGAAGTCGTTCCCTACTAGAACAATGTCCCGCTTGTCACTCGCCATCGCCGAGGCAAAATAGGCATGAGACCTGGGGAGTACGTGATTTGCGTAGAAGCTAGCCGTCACAATTTTCTTGCGGTAAAAGTCCTCGGTGTTTGACCGATCACAGGCGATAACTGCAGAGCGGCCTAGCAGCCAGCCGGCGATGCAGGTCCCGGTGCCCATCAAGAAATTATAGGCAGCAGCCCCCGCCAGAGAGTCATCCTGTGCCTGGTGTTTCAATATCCATTCGAGGGCGACTGCCAATGCTTGTATTGCCTGTTCCAGGTCTGTGGCTATTTTTGTTAGCTGCGGTACCTGACTGAGCTTGTTGTTATCCCTGCGCATTTCTGCGATGAGATTATTCAATTCACTGCCTTGATCTCGAATGACTTTACGTCCGATCAAATCATTTGCCTGGATGCCTGTGGTGCCTTCATAGATGGTTGTGATTCTCGCATCCCGCATAAATTGCGCGGCGCCGGTTTCTTCGATATAGCCCATGCCACCATGTATTTGTACCCCAAGGGTGGTGACTTCTTGAGACACTTCCGTCGACCAGGCTTTTGCGATAGGTGTGAGTAATTCGCCCCGCAGCAGTGATGAGCTTTTGGTATTGTCATCATCGGCATGGTGGGCCATATCAAATGCAGCGGCAGTGACATAACAAAGCGCCCTGGAACCTTCCGTTAGCGCCCGCATTAACATTAACATTCGTTGCACGTCAGGGTGATCGATAATCGCGCCATTAGACGTGGCTGTGACGGAGCCTTGAATACGTTCCGAGGCATATTGAACGGATTGCTGATAAGCGCGGTCAGCCAGCGCAACACCCTGCACACCGACATTAATTCGAGCGTGATTCATCATGGTGAACATGTAGGACAAGCCCATGTTTTCTTCACCAATCAAGTAACCAATAGCACCGTCGCTTTTGCTGCCATAGGTCATGATGCAGGTGGGACTGCCATGGATACCAATTTTATGTTCAACGGCAGTGGGGTAAACATCATTTCTATCGGAAAGAGACCCGGCGTCGGTGACGAGAAACTTCGGTACCAAAAATAGTGAAATGCCTTTGACACCCTCCGGCGCATTCTCCGCCCGGGCAAGGACCAGGTGAATAATGTTGTCCGTCATATTGTGATCGCCCCAGGTAATAAATATCTTGGTGCCCTGGATGCGATACACATCGCCGTCTTTTTTTGCTTTGGTTTTGATGGCAGCAAGATCCGAACCAGCCTGGGGTTCTGTCAGGTTCATTGTGCCAGTCCACTCACCGCTGATCATTTTTTCGAGGTATTGATCCCGTAAGTTATTGCTCGCATGGGATTGAACTGCCTCGATTGCACCCTGGCTAAGCATAGGGCACAGGGCAAAACTGACATTCGCAGCGGACCACATTTCCATCGTTGCGATACCAACAGCCTCCGGCAGGCCCATGCCTCCGTAATTCTGATTGCAGGGCAAGGTTGTCCAACCGGCGTCGGTAAACTGTTGATAGGCTTCAGCGAAGCCGCTCGCTTCCCGCACCTGCTCTCCGACAATTTTGGTGCCAATCAGATCCCCGACCTTATTTAAGGGGGCGAGTACACCGCTTGCAAATTTTGCTGCTTCATCGAGCACACTATTGATAACCTCAGGGCTGCTATCGATAAAGGCTTTCTGGTCGCAAATTTTGGCGAGATCCGCGAGTTCGTTCAGGACAAAATTCATATCCTGAGTAGGGGCCTTATAGTCGCTCATGGAAGGGATCCGTGTAAAAAGTCTTAAATTAAAATCATATGGTTGGGCAATTCATTGCGTTGATGCGTCGCCGGAACGTGCTCAACTAACAAAGTGCCGCAAGCGTCTATCGCCTCAAGAAAACCTTCTAGTGTTTGGCCCGCTTTTACCTGGCTAGAAAATTTCTCAACGATGGCAGCGAACATCTCATCATCAATAAATTTGGCAACCCCGCGGTCGGCAATGATTTCAACATAGCGTTCGGTTTCTGAGACAAAAATCAAAACCCCGGTTTCGCCTGCCGTGTGATGCAAATTGTTCTCTAGAAATTGTCTTCTTGCGAGGTTTGAAGCTCGCCAGTGTTTCACGCGCTTCGGGATAATATGTCGGAGCAAAAATGGCATTCTCAGGATCAACGCGAAAAAGATAAACACGCCGGCCTGAATAATCAGAAGTTCACTTACCCCAAGCCAAAAGGGCATGAACAACACAACGCCAGGGGAGATCATCGCTAACAATGCTGCCCAGAGTGTAGGGATGTAGTGATAGTCGTCCGATTGACCCGCGAGAACCGTGACCAGTTCTGCATCGGTCGACTGCTCAAGTTTCTCGATGGCACTGCTGACCTGTTGTACTTCAGTTTCTGATAAAAGAGCCATTACCAACCTCCACTCGCACCGCCGCCGCCAAAGCTTCCGCCTCCGCCGCCGAATCCACCACCTCCTCCAAAGCCACCACTTCCCCCGAAGCCACCGCCACGACCACCGCGGCGATTGCTGTTGGATAGTGCGCTCAGGCCAATGAGGGCCCAGATACTTGATCGACCAAATAGGGAAGGGAAGACAAAAAACACAATCATGATAATCAAGAAGAACCAATTGTTTGGCGCACCTTGTTTATTATTCGAGCTGGTGCGCATCTTATATTCGCCCCCGAGTGCTTGAATGATAGAAACGGTACCAAGGTTGAATCCCTCGTCAAACTGAGCGCGCTTAAAGCTTGGAGTAATCTGCGCATTTATGATGTTGCTGGCAATAGCATCGGTTAGTTCGCCTTCTAGACCGTAGCCCACTTCAATTCGGATTTTCCTTTCGCTTTTGCTGGCGATCAATAAGACACCATTATTCTTCTCCGATTGACCAATGCCCCAGTGCCGGCCGAGTAGATAGCCAAATTCCTCAATGGCATAACCCTGTAGTTCTGGCACCGTCACCACCACTACCTGGTTGCCGGTTGCTCTTTCGTGCGCTTCACTTAAAGCTGAGATTTGGGTTTCTGTGCCGTTGCCGATCATACCGGCTGTATCCACAACCCTGCCGGTCAGTTTTGGGAAGTTGGGTTCAGCAAAAGCTGCGCTTGTGACCAGCAGCGCGGCGACTAGCATTGATCGAGCCAAGACGCTGAACACGAGGTTTACACGCATTAGAATGAGACCTTAGGTGCCTGCTCTGCATTGGTTGCGGTAGCCTCATAGACTTCTCGAATTTCCATGTCACTGTACATAAATGAGTGCCACAGGCGCCCGGGGAAAGTGCGAATTTCGACGTTGTATTGCTGAACAGCAGCAATGTAGTCGCGACGGGACACCGCAATGCGATTCTCTGTACCTTCCAGTTGGGATTGCAACGCGAGAAAATTTTGGTTTGATTTCAGATCAGGGTAACGTTCTACAACAACCATCAATCGGCTCAATGCGCCCGAGAGTTGTTGTTGTGCCTGTTCGAATTGCTGTAGCTTCTCAGGGTCGTTAATCAGGTTTGAGTCAACCTGCATGGAAGACACCTTTGAACGTGCTTCGGTTACCGCGAGTAACGTGTCCTGTTCCTGATTGGCGTAGCCTTTTACGGTTTCTACCAGATTAGGAATTAAGTCTGCGCGCCTTTGATATTGATTTTCAACCTGAGACCAGGATGCCTTAACTTTTTCATCGAAGGTCGGAATGTTATTAATACCACAACTGCTTAACAGTACAAGCAACGTGGATATTGTTGCGAATCGAGTGAAATTCAACATAGGAGCTGCCAGGAAACCGTATTGCTGCCTAGTTTACTTGATTTGAAAATTACTTCAGCTTTGTTATTGACCGAGCGACGTCAGTGCGATGGCGGCTATCTGTGTTTTTCCTGCCAGGGCCACAGAGAATTGAACTTCTTGCCGCTCAGGGTTGCACCCAACCAGGAGTTCTGTACAAGGTAGTGGTAGCTCACAAAACACACAGCGGCCGTACAGACCACAATGGCGAGAAACTTGATGAGCGCCGGCAATGCCAGTGGTAGAACTAACCAGGCAATACAGCAGACAACCGGCATATGCAGCAGGTAAACCCAATAGGATGAGTTTGACACATAGAGTATCCACGGGGACTGGAAGTCGAGGTACTTTAAAAACAGCCCCATAAAGAAGTAAATCAGAGCCCAGGTGAGAAATGCATTGGCGATCACCGCCGGGCCATGAAACTGCTGGGTCTCTTCGGTGGCAAAATCCATATGAGTGAAATACATCGCCAGGGGAAAAAGTAGCAATGACGCGGCTGCAAACCAGCCTAGATAATTGCGGAAAGTATCTAAGATGCCTCTGTGGGAGTGAAACAAATATCCCAAAAAGAAGAAGGAGCCATAATAGAGCAAGCTTGGTGGGTGAGGCTTTATAAAAATAAACCCTTCGAACAGTACACCGCCCCTGAAGAACCAGAGGGTGAATACTGTATAGGCGCCGAGTAGCGCGCAAAACAGCGGTGATGTCACGATTCGACCCAGATTAAGTTTGGTTGTCCAGCGACTAACAATAAAACAAAGTGGAATTAGCAGGTAGAAATAGAGCAGATAATAAAGAAACCACAGGTGCCCGAGGCTCGGCTGATCCGTCGGCATGCCCGCTGCATTCATTTCTGTAGAAATGATTTTAAGCTGGGATTCGGTAATCAGGAACTGCTGTGTACCGAATCGGGCGCTTGCCATAAATGACACCATAAATACCAACGTCAAAGGCAGGATGGTGACTATTGCAAGGAGTAACGGTACTAAAATTCGTTGCAGCCGATTGATATAGGTGCCCCGGAATGATCGTTTGCCCACCAAAAGAGATGTAAAGAAGCCCGCCAAGACAAAAAATAACGGCATTCTGAAACTGTGAATAAAATGCATGATGATATCAAACAGGTAGGATCTGGAATCATCCAGTGGCATAGGAAGTCCGCCGGGTGGCTCCGTGACATACCACTGGCTCGCGTGGAGCACAATGCCTAACATCATCATGATGCCGCGGAGGGCATCAAGGGAATAATAGCGTCGATTGTCCTGCATATTGTTTTTCTTATTTGCCGACTATTATGAGTGTATCACCCAGGCCATCCTGTCCAAATAGATAGTCGTTCGAATAAATAGCTGGTCCTAGCTAACTTCAGCGAGAATTAGCGGCGCTAACAATGTTCGTTGATGGGTTTCGTCGCCGAATTGATGCTGACACCACAATGCACGGCGTAGGTAGAGCTGCGCGTCGCACTCGTAGGTGAAGCCGAACCCGCCGTGAAATTGGATGGCTCTATCTCCAGCGAATGCAAAGCCTTCACTGGAGACAGCTTTTGCCGAGCGTATTGCAAGTCGTGTCTGATCTCGATCTCCTGACTCCAGCATTGTAGCGGCGTGGTAAACATGGGAGCGACTGGCCTCGAGGCCAATCAGGATATCTACCGTTGGGTGTTTCAATGCCTGATAACTACCGATATATCGATCGAATTGTTTTCGTGTTTTTAGGTACTCAACGATCAGCTCAAGTGTGCTAGCGTGCCCGCCAGCCATTTCAGCTGATAGGAGCAGCATTGCGGCTAGCTCAACTTCTTCTAAATCAATCTCTCCTAGGAGATTAGAAACAGGTACCTGAATACCGTCCAACTCTAGTCGAAAGCTACGACGGGTCTCGTCAATGACGGTTTCCCGCTGGAGTCCATTGGTGTTGATGGCGGAGGCTTCGAGCAGTACTAATTGGGGCTTACTATCTAACGTCACAGCAACAATAATAAAGTCTGCGATGTTAGCGTCCTCGACAAAAACTTTGCTGCCGGAAAGTTTTAGTCTGTCGCCATCAATACTTGCGCGGCAGGTAGTGGCGTTAAGGTCCCAGCTTCCGCCCGGCTCCATGAGTGCCATGGTGCCGATTGCACCGGAGACCAGCTTAGGTAACCAGTTGGATTTCAATACTTCATTGTCCGATAGTGACAGCGTGTGGGCTGAAATTGAGGACCAGATAAGCGGAGAGGGCATAAGTTGTCGCCCCATGGATTCAACTATCGGTACCAGATGACTAAACCCAAGACCTAGACCACCGTGTTCTTCAGGGATGGCGATACCTGTCCAGCCAAGTTCGGCTATTGATCGCCAAACAGATTCCGGTATGGCGCGGTCTTCGTCTAATCTTGCCCGAACTAGATCAATTGGAGATTCGCTCTTCGCAAATTCGCGCGCCGAATCTAACAACATGGATTGTTCTTCAGAAAAATTTATATCGCTCATGTCTATTGTGCTCTCTCTTTTTTGGCTCTTCGGCTCATTCAACCTGTTTAGCTCTTTGGTAATCCGAGGACTCGCTCACCAATAATATTGGCCTGGATCTGGGAGGTGCCACCGCCGATGGTTGCGGAGAATGAATTGAAATAAAGTCGCTGCCATTTGCCGCCGTCTACGGCATCACTCGACACAAATCGGGCGCCATCTGCGCCCTGTAAATTAATGGCAAATTGGCAGAAGCGCCGTTTTAACTCGGTACTTCGAAGCTTTCCCGACATGGCAACAGCGCCCTGGTAATCCGAGGCGAGGGCGGGGATTTTGGAGCGTTGATTCATCAGGTTGTTGCTCTTGGCTTCAATCAGTAACTGAATCATTTCGTCACGAATTAAAGGATCTTCCAGTGCAGGTTTGCCGTTGCGCATGGAGCGCCGAGCGAGTTCTAAAACATCGTTAACATTGACATCCATCATGGCAATTCCGCCGGCCTGACCGCCCACGTTCCCGCGCTCAAACATTAATGTTGCCATAGCAACCGGCCAACCTTCGCCTTCAGCGCCCATCAGGCAATCGGCGGGAATTCGGGCATTGTCAAAGAAGGTCTGGCAGAAGCCAAATTCGCTGGTGAGCTTTTTTATTGGCTGCGGTGTCACACCTGGTACTTTCATAGGCGCCAGGAAGAAACTGAGTCCCGCATACTTGTTGGGTCCCTCGTTAGAGGTTCGTGCTAACAGGATCATATACTTGGCATAGGTGCCGAGACTGGTCCAGATCTTAGAACCATTAATCACATACTCGTCACCATCTTTAACGGCTTTGATTTGTGCGTTACCCAGATCCGATCCATGGTCCGGTTCCGAGAATCCCTGGGCCCAAATATCTTCAGCGTTTAATATGCCTTTGATGTATTTCTGTTTTTCCGCCTCGGTACCGCGCTGAAGTATTAACGGCCCTGCCCAATTAAGGCCAATTGTGTTGGTCATAAATGGCACCCGTTGTCGAGCCATCTCCTGGGTCACAATGTCCTGGAATATTTGTGCTTTACCGCCGCCGCCGTAGGCTTCTGGCCAGGCCATACCCAGATAACCTGCTTCATAGACTTTTTGTTGCCAGTTCCTTAAGTATTCAAACTGCTGGTCTGTACCGACTTCCATAAAAGATTCTGGCAGTAGAAAACCGGGGTCGCCGGGATTGTTCTCGGTGAGCCAGGCGGACACCTCCTGTCTAAATTCATCAAGCTCTTGTTGGGTAACCGACATGAATAAGTCTCCAAATATTGATTCGAAAGGAACGGTACCCGGCACGGCAAAACTTCATGCCGGATACAATGGATGCGAAAATTTGCCGCTAGTCTTTGCTGTAGAGTGTCTCGACGTACGCGCCATCGGGGCCTGAGTTGTGCTGTAACCCATGCTTTGCGGCTGTTTGTCGATTCTGAGTATCGCCTCGAAGTTGTCGGACAAGCTCTGTGCACTGGGCTTATCCGGCTTCGCAGGTCAGCAGTTCATTTGCTGACAAACGGTCGGGTAGTTCAACCATTTGAAGGTCTTCAGGTCCGTGACCGGCGACTTTAACTCTGCTCATTCGAGGCTCCCTCTTTCCTGGCACTTAACTTGGCGATTGGATGGCTAGATGCTGCGGCACAATATACGAGGCTGGCTGTTGCGTCGCAAGGAAGCTGCCGACTCTGCTCAAAACTAGCTCCCCTGGCGCTAGATTTTTATCTAAAACCATAGGCTGTACCAATATAGACCTCCGATAACGGTTTTGTACCGCCCATTGCCATTTTGTCTCAAGCAGCTTTTTTGAGGACGGGATCCTTGTATGCTCAATCCAACCAAAACATAAGGAATACCGTATGACCCGGTTACTTCAAATTGTGCTTTTGATGGCTGTGAGTGTCCCTTCCTGGGCTGAAACCCTAACGGTTGTCATTGAAAATATAGAAACCGCCGAGGGATACATCATGCTTCGAGTGATGCACGGTAAAGGTGAGTTTAAGGGTGAGCGGGAAGCTCTTACTTCTATCAAGCAGCGAGCGATCAAAGGACCTATGACCTTCTCTGTGTCGAATTTACCAGCGGGTGAATATGCCATTCAGGTGATGCACGATGAAAATGACAACGGCAAATTGGACAGCAACTTTATCGGTATTCCCAGTGAGCCCTGGGCATTCTCGAACAATGCAACCGGAAGTATGGGCCCGCCCGCGTGGGATGACATGAAGTTTCAGCTGTCAGGTTCGATTACCCAATCGATCCAGCTCAACCACTAAGGAGAAATTTGATGGAATCTAATCGTCGTCAATTTTTGAAAACCACCGCCGCTGGTTTAGCCATGGCGGCGTTTTCTCCGCTGATCAAGGCTGGTGACCCTGCAAATGGGAAGGCAGCAATAGGCGAGGACAGCTGGGCGAAAGCATTTCAACAATCCCTTGAAGCTAACCCTTGGCTTTCGGGCTACAAGACAGCGAGTCAAAATCAGTATGGCGGCACAGCAAAAATTCAAGGCCGCTGGCCGAAAGCGTTAACAGGTACGTTGTATCGCAACGGTCCTGCGCAACATGAGATCGGCGGCGTTCGTTATCACCACTATTTTGATGGTGATGGCATGCTCCATGCCTATCGATTTAGCGCCGAGGGTGTAAAGCACCAGGCCAAAATCGTTGAAACGCGAAAGTATAAAATGGAGCAGGAGGCCGGCAGGGTGATGTATCCGACTTTTGGCACTATGCCAAACAACCCGTCTCCCGTGACAAGCCCAGACCTGATGAACGTCGCCAATATTAGTGTCTTGCCTCACCACGGAAAGTTGATGGCTCTTTGGGAAGCAGGCTCTCCCTGGGAAGTTGATGCAGAGAGTCTTGATACCGTTGGTCGTTATAGCTTTTCGAGTGAAATGGAAGGTGTGCCTTTTGCCGCCCACCCAAGGGTAGAGCCAGACGGTACCCTGTGGAACTTCGGTTATCTATCGAGCGCCAATCTGTTAGTGCTTTGGCACATTGATGCAAATGGAAAAATGGTCAAGGCGGGTAAGATTAGCTCGGATCCAATATCTATGCCCCACGATTTTGTGGTAACCAGGAAGCACATTGTGCTCATGATGCCGCCGCTCAATTACCAGAAATCCAATGAACTCACGCCGTTTCTGGACAACCACAAATGGGAACCGGATCAAGCAACCCGGATCCTTGTGGTCGACAAAAATGATTTTTCTCAGTACCGGTGGTTAGAGCTACCGAGTCAATGGGTGTTCCATTTTGGTAATGCCTGGGAAGATGAAGCTGGTGTCATTCGATTCGATGGCGCGAGGGCAGAAGATCCCTCGATAATGACCCAACACTTCCGCAGTTTGATGCGAGGCGAAAAATTACCTTCCCATCCTACCTTCCATCACCAGTATCGAATAGACACAAATAATTGGACGATCAGTGAAGCCCCATTACTTGCCTCCGATGTTCACTCGGAATTTCCCGTTATAGATCCAAGAGTGAGTACCAAGCAGTATCATCGAATTGTGATGATGACCTCCCGCAGCAGCAGTCCCGCAATTCATGGCAACCTGAATGAAGTCAGCAGCTTTGACTTTGAGTCAGGTAAACTGTCGACTTATCGATATCCGGATACTCAGATTCCGGAAGAGCACTTATTTATTCCGAGCCCTGATAGTGCGTTGGAAACGGAGGGCTGGGTGGTGGGCACCGCCCATGATTGGCAAGATCAAACAACAGTGCTGAATGTGTTTGATATTTCGGCTGTCGAAGCTGGGCCAATTGCGGTTGCGACCTTGCCTTATTCGATGCCATTGGGATTACATGGAAAATTTGTTCAAAGTTAAGCGTCAGTTAGTGTCCTTTAATAGGGCCACGAGCTTTGTTTACACAACGGTTTTTTGTTTAGCGATTGCATTGCTGCTCACTGTGTTGCGTGTTACCGAGCCTTTCAGCGACACTATCATTGTTTCGTTGAGCATAGGTTGGTCGATCCAAGGCACACTTACTTTATTAGGCTCAACCGTTGGCAAGTGGCTGCCTGCTTACGCAGGAGAGGTGATTCTAACCGGCACGGGTCTGGCAATTGGGCTTGCAATTGCAGGTTGGCTTAATGACGGATCGCTCTTTTCTTACTTTAGCGAAAACTATGCGGCGCTGATTCTAGGCGTGTTTTTTGCCGTCGTCGGTTTCTCAGTATTTGAGGCTAGACGGCGATTGTCAGATGCAAATGCCGCTCTGGTCGAAGCAGATGCGCTTCGTCAAACCCAGGAGAAAGCCCTGCTAGCTGCGGAGCTAAAGTTACTTCAGGCACAAATTGAGCCCCACTTTTTGTTCAATACCTTGTCAAATGTTGTTGGACTGATTCATGTGGATCCCGATGCTGCGGAGAAAACCCTACTAAATCTAACGGTACTGCTACGTTCTTCCCTGAATCGCACCCGAGAACAAACTGTGACTCTGGCAGAAGAGATGACCATTATCAGAGCGTATCTAGAAATCCAGGCAATAAGAATGCACGGTCGCCTTGAGTTTAGATTTGAACCCAGTGAAGGGGAGATGGCCGAAGCGTTAAGGGGGTGGCCGCTGCCACCACTTTTGGTTCAGCCTTTGGTGGAAAATGCAATTAAACACGGCATTGACCCCTGTGAAACTGGAGGGCAGGTAATCGTTAGATGTGCGGCGATCGCTGATGGTGTAAAAATAGAAGTGGTCGATACGGGGATTGGTATCAATGCGGCGACTCAGCATGATGCTGGAAGTACAGGATTGCGTAACGTTCGAGGCCGAGTCCAGGCCCTCTATGGTGAAAACGCCACCTTAACCCTTTCTGAAAACTTGCCGTCAGGCGTCAAGGCGACATTGATATTGCCGGACAACATCAATGGTTAAGTCAGCAATCATCGTGGATGATGAACCGCTACTAGCGGATTACCTGCAGGGTAAGTTGTCAAAGTTATGGCCTGAGTTGGAAGTTGTCGGGATTGCCCATAATGGTCGAAAGGCGATCTCCCTGGCTGAGCAGGTGCAGCCGGATGTGGCCTTTCTTGATATTCATATGCCTGGACTTACGGGATTACAAGTTGCCGGGAGTTTGCCGGAGAAAACTCAAATTGTATTTGTCACAGCCTTCGACGACTATGCGATTGAAGCGTTTCAACGGGCCGCAGTCGACTACTTGTTAAAGCCGGTCACCGAAGTCCGATTACAGAAAACAATCGAAAGATTGCAAAACAGTCCAGCGGTGCACAGGAGTGATCTGATGAGTCTCCTCAAGGAAGCCGCTGGAGTGTCCTATTTACACTGGCTCCGTGTCGGTTATGGCGATACCACTGTGCTAGTCCAGGACTCAGATGTTGTCTATTTAAAATCCAATCAGAAATATACCGATGTCGTCACCCAGGACAAGACATACGTTATTCGTCAGTCTATTAAAGAGTTGGAGGACACTCTGGATCCGGATCAGTTCTGGAGAATCCATCGGGGCATCATCGTCCGGGTAGATCAGGTTGTTGCCGCTAAGCGTGATTTGCGAGGCCGCTATGTGCTGACCTTACGAGATACTAAAGAGCAGCTTATTTGCAGCCAAAGTTACGGTCATTTGTTCAAACAGATGTAGGCGTGGGGCTGCCCTGTTTTTCTGTTATCTTGCTGACTTGCTTTGCTACCGCGGTTTTTCAACATGAAAGAAACAGATTTGTTAGCTCATTTTGATGAGGACCCTTTCCACCAGTACCTCGGGCTAAAGCTAGTTGAGTATAGACCTGATTATGCGAGGCTGCGGCTTGTGAAGACGACCACAACCCCAACGGGAATTGGCGGCAGTGTTAACGGTGGGGTCATCGCAACTATGATTGATATGGCGGCGGTCCCCGCTGTATTTACCCAGATGCGCGAAGGCAGTTTGCCAGCGGGAACGGCGGACCTATCGGTGACCTATCTGCGCCAGGCTCATGGGGCATGGATCGACGCAGAAGCGACGGTCATTAAACGGGGTCGGCAGCTTTGTACCATTGAAGTGAACGTGGTGAATGACGAGGGTAGCCTCTGCGCCAGGGGGCGAGTGCTCTACGCCTGTCGGAGTGCCTGAACGGTTGATTAAACAATAATTTGACGCCGGCGATGGGAGTCGGGCAGCAATCTAAATCCCGTCTATTCTTTAGGTATGAACAGGTTTCTCTGGGCTATCGCTTGGCCGTCTTTCCTAGTGTTCCTAATTGGAACAACGCTTCTTGCTGCCCCTGTAGCACGGGCAGATATTGAATTTAACTTTGCTCAGCGAACCAGCATTCTTGCCATTGATCGGACAGCTATATTTATCGACATCGATGGAGATGCTGACTATCGATCTCTAGCCTTATCTCCCGAGTTATTTGAACCTCAATCTGCGCCTGGTACCCCCATCAATTTGGGTCTAATTGAACATCCTCGATGGCTTCGGTTCACAGTGAATAATACCGGTCCTATAGCGCAAGGAATTGTTTTTGAATCAAAGGTGCCAACGATTGATCACGTTTCGATTTATCAGCGGTTGAATGGCGAGTGGCAAATTGTCCAATTGGGGGATTTGGATGATCGGGACTCAAGATTAATGAAAGTCGAGTCTCCAGCCTTCGAGACGAATCTGATGCCAGGCGACAATCTGTTTTTAGTTCGAGTAGAAACCGCTGGATTCGCTCAGCTAATGCTTCAGCTCTATTCTCCTAGAAGCTTTACCGAGAAGATTGAGCTAACTGCCCGATCCACGAGTATTTTTACCGGAATTGCCCTCGGCCTGATGTTCTTTAACTTGTTTTTGTATCTGCAAACCAAGGAGACGGCATACCTCGTCTTTTCGCTGATGATTGCTGTTGGGGTCCTCTACCAGACTTCTTCAACCGGCGTGCTGCAGACTTACTTTCCTGTGTCTCCCTGGTGGCATGACAGATCGATATACGCATTTTCACTCCTGTATGTTGCATCGGGCCTTTGGTTCCATAACAGCTACTTGAAGTTGAAAACCGGGAGCCCTCGAATCTATAGGCTTACCTCCTGGTGGGCATGGTCCTATCTGGTTGTGTGCGCAATGTGGGTTGCTGGGCTCGATGTAGTCGGAGCCTATTTTTATACTTTTGTTCTGGTGCCACCCTACGTGACTGCTTCCGCTTTCTTCCTGGCAAAAGGGGGCAGTCGACCGGCAAAAATCTATCTTATTGCGACTTTGATTCCATTACTGCTTGGCTTCTATGGGTTTGTCAGGTTTTTAACGGGGGTGTCACTGGATACACAGCTATACCTCATCGAGAATATAGCAGGGGCATTAACGCTATTTCTGTTCTCGATCGGATTGGCGGATCGAATCAATTTGTTGAATCGAGAGAAGCTTAAGGCGGAGCAGGAAGTAGCGAGAACCCAGGCGCTGGTGGCGACCAAAAGTGAGTTTCTGGCGAAAATGAGCCACGAGATACGGACTCCGCTGAACGGCATGATTGGCATGTCGGATTTGTTAAACCGGACTGAATTAAACGAAGAACAAAAAGATTATGGTCGGATTATTCATCAAAGTGGAGAAGCGTTGCTCTATATCGTGAATGATTTGTTAGACTTTTCGAAAGGTGAAGCCGGTGAGCTTAAACTTGAAAATATTCCGATTGATATTCACCGGCTTGTTGAGGAAGGGGATCTTGTTTTTACCTCTTTAATTCAAGACAAGAACCTTAGAATATCCCACCACATCGAACAAGATGTACCAACAACGTTACTCGGCGACCCAACTCGCATTCGGCAAATCCTGCAAAATTTTGTTAGCAATGCAATTAAGTTCACAGCTAAAGGTGAGATCAAAGTTGGATTGTCCTGTACAGCGGAGAACCTGTATCGATTTTCAGTTGCGGACACGGGTAATGGCATACCTGAGAATAAACAACAGTTACTATTTAAAGCGTTCTCCCAGGTCAATACCTCAACGACCCGTGAGTACGGTGGTTCCGGTCTGGGATTAGCGATATGTGAGCAATTGGTTGAATTGATGGGTGGCAATATTGGCTTTGAGAGTCGTGTGGGTAAGGGTTCAACCTTTTGGTTTGAGGTACCACTTGAAGAACCAAACGAAGTGATAGTGACAGAATCCGAGCAGGAGGAAATCTCCGATCATCTTAGATCGCTTCATGTGCTGGTTGTTGACGATAACATTGTTAACCAACGAGTGATTGGTGGGATGCTGAAAAAGCTCGGTCACACGGTTGAGTACGCTGCCGACGGACGGCAAGCATTGTCGGCTGTTGCTGCTGATCATGGCGACTTTGGAATTGTTCTGATGGACTGCGAAATGCCGGTGATGGATGGTTTCGCAACAACCTCGGAAATCAGGAGTTATGAACAGTTGCAGGGTAAAAACCCGTTGCCAATTATTGCCGTCACTGCCCATGCGTTGTTAGAGATTGAGGATAAGTGCAAAGCAGCGGGCATGGATCAGCATATGTCCAAGCCGGTTAAGCTCAGAACCTTGCGGGATGTGCTCTCTACCCTGTGAATTTGATTTACAGCACCAAAAAGCCCAACTCCTGCGAACAGGTTTTGGGCTCCACTTTTTGGAAACGCGCAGTTCCGTACTTCTAGTGCGTACTTCTTGTGTGTACTTCGCGACTCCGAGACTCCATTGGAGTTTTCAGACCTCGGCGTCTTTCGTACACTGGCAGATTTTATTGTCCGCCCTGGGTTGTGGAATCTTTTCATCCCACAAAAGTACGTTACCCCTTATCTTTTGTTTTGTTAAAGACTAATTAATTCTCAACAATATCTGTTTATGTGTTTGTTGACTAAAGACATTGTGCTCGATTTGAGTCGAAATTTTAAGCGGCAAACTAGGTCCGGGCCGGCATACGCCTGAGTCATTTCGCGACACTGTGTTAATGTTGGATGTCAGGTTTCAATACTGACCTGTTTCTCTCCAACGTGTATGATGCGTGACCTTTTATCTGGCTACCCTTTTCTGTGCAGCAATCCACAACCAAAGAACTTCTCATTCTCGCGTATCCCATGGTGATTTCTCAGGGCGCGTTTGCGGTGATGATATTTACCGATCGATTTTTTATGTCCCTGGTGAGCCCCACTCATATGGCGGCTTCTCTCGGCGGTGGGGTCGCGTCATTTTTTTGTATGTCGCTGTTTATTGGCGTCCTGTCATACACAAATGCATTGGTTGCACAGTACTTCGGCAGCAAGGAGTTGGCAAAGTGTCCGAGGGTTGTGACTCAGGGCTTGCTGTTGACCCTGGGCTTTGTGCCAATCCTGCTGATCCTGGGCTATTTTGTGGATGACCTTTTTCTATATATGGGTCACGCATCGGAACTCGCAGAGCTTGAGTCCAAGTATTTTCTAATTTTGATTTGGGGGGCAAGCATTAGTCTGGCCAAGACCTGCATAGCTTCTTATTTTTCGGGAATTGGTCAGACTCGGGTTGTGATGATAGCCGACACCCTTGGCGTTGCACTAAATATTCCACTGTCCTATGTGCTGATTTTTGGTGCTGGTTTTGTCCCGGAGATGGGCATCATCGGTGCTGCTTACGGCACAATTGTGAGTACGCTATTTAGTTTTCTGGTATTTCTTGGTTTTTATTTTGAGCCTTTTCACCGTGCTCGATATTCTGTCATGGCGTCTTTCACCTTAGACCGTGGCATCCTTCGCCGCTTTGTTCGGCTTGGGTTTCCCTCGGGAGTGGAGATGTTTTTGAATGTTGCCGCCTTCAATTTGTTTTTATTGATGTTCCAATCCTATGGCGTCGTTGAAGCCGCTTCCGCGGCAATTGTCTTTAACTGGGATATTCTGTCGTTTGTGCCAATGATAGGACTGAATGTCGCAATCATTAGCCTGGTGGGGCGGTTTATCGGCGCTCAAAATCTAACAAGTCTTAAAGAGGTTGTTCGAGCAGGCTTTGTCATGGGCTTAGGTTATTCGAGTTTTTTGGCGATTGTCTTTCTGGTATTTCGAGCGCCTTTAGTGGATTTGTTTGTCGCCCAGGGGCACCACTTCGATGACATTATGATCCTGGGTAGTTTTATGATGGTGGGTCTGGCGACCTATGTAATGGCGGACGCGGTCATCCTTATTGCAGGGGGTGTATTGCGAGGCGCCGGAGATACGAAGTGGCTAATGTGGGCGAGTATATTGCTTCATTGGCTGATGTTACTGGTTCAGTATTTTGTGATTAAGGTCTGGGCCCTTGGCCCTGAAGCTTCATGGGTGGTTTTTGTTGCCATGATTCTAGCCACAGGGGCAATGTACCTGTGGCGCCTGGCGGGCCCCGCCTGGCGAACGCCGGAGGCGTTTGCCAGGGTAATGTCGGAACAATAGAAATGTCTGAATATCTAAATGGATTTTACCAGGTCGAGTACAGCTTGCGCCCGTGCCTGCAGCTTTTTGGTATCGTTGGCAAACACCGGCAGTATAATTTGTTCAGCGCCGGCGCGAGCAAAGGCCTTTAGGTCGGTTTGGGTAGTAGAGCCAGATGCCGGAGTCAGGTAGATGGCAAGATCTTCACGCCGCCGTCCGGAAGCCTCGAGCAATTTGTCGAGCTTTTCCAGGGCAGCAGCAAAACCTGTTGGAGTAAGATTGAAGCCATACCAACCTTGTCCAATCGAGGCGACCCGCTTTAAAGCGGCGTCACTTTCACCACCAAAAATCAGCGGAGGGTGGGGTTTTTGTATCGGTTTAGGGTTTTGAAATGCGCCGCTAAAGTTAAAGTGTTCGCCATTAAAGCTGCTGATTTCATCACACCACAGCGTCTTCATGACATCTAGGCATTCTAGAAGGCGTCCCGCGCGGTTCTTCCAGGGAACACCAAGTGCGTCAAATTCTTCCTTTAGCCAGCCGATACCTATGCCAAATTCGAATCGTCCCCCCGAGAGGTAGTCCAGGTCAGCTACCTGTTTTGCGCAGTAAATAGGATTGCGCTGGGGAACGAGGCAGACGCCAGTACACAGTTTGATTCTGTGGGTATGGGCAGCTACGAAGGTCAATGCAGAGAAGGGATCGAGTAGACTCTTTGGTGCACCGGGTAGTTGACCGTCATCGGAATAGGGGTACTTAGATTCGTAGTTCGCAAAAAACATCACGTGTTCTGGCACCCACAGGGAGTCAAACCCAACTTCCTCAACCAGTGCGCCCGCCTCGGCAATATACGAAGGTGCTGTAAAGTCACTAAAGGCCATTTGGCAACCTGCTTTCATCCTGCTCTCTCCCAATTTTTTTTATTGTGGCCATAGTGACCAGGGGTTGTGTTGTTCTCAACTAAAAAGCTCACTCCTGACCCATCTTATGTTGAGAATGCTAGGATACATTTATCTCAGGTTGATTGGTCTCCATGGATATTCTGAAAGCAGTTTTTTTAGCGTTCTTGCCGATTGCAGGGCTCACCCACCTCATTGCCTATTATTCTTATCGAAATGGCATTGTGTCGATTCATGACGATAAGCAGGGCGACTGGGATATCACGGGCGCAAAAGATTGGGATGGTATCGGAGCTGATAACCATCACGACGGCAGCCAAGAGAAAGAGCGACCAACCAACAATTACCTACATAAGAAATGGGTCAGTTTTGGCGGCGGGTTCTATGGATTGATGGCCTTTCTTACCTTTTCAGTTATTGAGGTGCGTGAGGTATTCGGCTTTATACAAAGAATAGAAGGCTGGCATACCATCACGGATATGTTGAACTGGAACAGTCTAAAGGATCTTTTTATCGAATCGATCATGAACATGGTCGACGCATTTATCTGGTTTAACTATTGGCCGGACAATATTGAGATCGGCAATGGCTGGGTCTGGCTTGGGATGGCATATGGCGGCTACCACATTGGTCGTTGGTTTGCGGAATTGCGCCTGTGAGTTGTGTGTGGGGTCAGAGTAAAGGGTCAGAGCAACTTTCGCTCTGACCCTTTACTCTGACCCCACCTTCCCGGTTAGCCAGCTACTGCAGCGACATTACTTCGGCGAACTAATTTGCCCGGTAGCGCGCCACTGTGAATCCCCTTCTCGAAGATCACTTCCCCCGCTTTAACGGTTACATCATAACCTTCAGCCCGTTGTACCAATCGTCGACCACCGGCGGGCAGATCGAAGATGGCTTCAGGCCGGTGTAATCGCAGTGCCTCAAAGTCGATAATATTCACGTCAGCGATCATGCCTTCGGTGAGTTGGCCACGATCGAACATGCCAAACGCTTTAGCGGTGCTTGAGGTCAAAGACTTGACGATAAATTCCAACGTCATCCTGTCGCCTTTGGTTCTGTCTCGACCCCAGTGGGTCATGATAAAGGTCGGCATACCCGCGTCAGCAATGACACCACAATGGGCGCCGCCGTCGCTTAATCCGAACAGCACGTTCGGATGTTCCAGAAGTTTTTTCTGTCCATCCAGAGAGTAGCCTTGATAGCCCCCTAGAGGTTGATAGAACAATTCTTTGCCGTCGTTCGCTGCAAGCAGGTCATACATTACTTCCATGACCTGCCGGCCCTCGGCTTTGGCTATCCCAGCGATACTGTCGGCCATGTCCGGCTCGTAATTTGGGTTTTCCCCAAGGGGAAAAATCTGCCACATGAGTTGTTCAAGGTTTTGCATTGGGCCGCCCTTAATTTCGGATTCCTCCGAAAGCAGTTGCGCCTTAATGGCCGGGTCATGGAGTTTGACTAATAGAGCCTCATGGTCGAGTCCGGCAAGTTTTGTTCGCCAGGTGGGGTGGCCGACAAAAGCGTGAAAGCTAGACTGAAGTCCGTGCAGTACGCCGGTAGGACGGCCAGCTGCCTGGGGACGGATTTCTCTACCCTCTTTTCTGGCCTGTTCCGCCAGGTTGTACATTTTGCCGTTTTCATAGGCGGGGGCGGTGGTGGCAATCAGTGTCACAGATAGACCGGTTTGCTTCTGGAATTCGGTCACCCATTCCCACTCTTTGTCATCACCGAGGTGATCGGATACAAGTTCAAAAACTGAATTGTTCAGGCCCTTCATGCCAAGTCCAAGGGCAAGCATTTCGTCATTACCGGAGAAAGTGCCTGGCATATATTCGCCATGAACATCCTTGTGAAGCAGGGTCTTGGAACTTGAGAATCCCAGGGCGCCAGCTTCGACGCCTTCCCGGACCAGAGCCGCCATCTCGTCAACTTCTGTTTGGCTAGGTGCGTAATCGGTGTTGCAGCGCTCGCCCATCACATAAGCACGGATTGCGCCGTGGGGTACCTGGGTTGCGACATCAATCGCCCGGGGTATGGCTTCCAGGGTGTCGAGATATTCAGGAAAGCTTTCCCATTTCCAGTCGATGCCTTCGGATAATGCTGCGCCGGGAATATCTTCTACGCCTTCCATCAACTCGATAAGAAAATCTCGATCATTTGGTTTTACCGGTGCAAACCCGACCCCACAATTTCCCATCACAACGGTGGTCACACCGTGCCAGCTAGAGGGTGCCAACAGCGGGTCCCAGGTTGCCTGTCCATCATAGTGGGTGTGGATATCAACCCAGCCCGGTGTCACAAGTTTTCCCTGTGCGTCAATTTCTTTAGTGGCGGAGTCGGTAATGGTGCCAATCTTAGCAACCTTGCCATCTTTGATGGCAACATCTGCGATAAAGCGGTCGGCCCCTGTGCCGTCTATGACAGTGCCGTTTTTTATGATCAGGTCGTACATGGTGTTCCCCTTTGGCAAACCTTCAATGTTCTAGCCCAGTATACAAATATTTGATACGGGTCTGTCTATGTAAGTGAATGGGATAAAACTGGGTGGATTGCGCGAATTTACGGTGATTGGTCAGCAGTTTCTTTGGCGATAAGGGTCAAAAAGCCAGTCAACGTGGGTGCTTAGGGCCCGCGGAGCACCTGGAGGGGCTGGGATGCAGCTGGGATGGTTGGACTAAAACCTGTGTTGTAGGGGATGAGGTCAATTGGATTGTTAGATCAGCCTATTCATTTGGTATAACAGGCTTTTAAAAACGGAAACCGCTATGCCAATTGATCCAAATACTATCACCGCCCTTGGCCTGCATAGGACAATTGCCGCATCAGTCAATGGCAGGGTCAATGGTGCTAAAAATAGGCCAGAGTGGGATGCGGCATATCACCCTTGCAACGAGGCGTATCCCGGTGATGACATTCCCGGAGGTAATGTCACCAGGTTTGAAGATTGGGCCAGTAGCTTGATTTACCCAGGCACCAAACGGGATATGTGGGTCTACATTCCCAGTGTTGTCAGTGAGCACTATCGAGTCATCGTTTTTAATGATGGCGCCTGGTATCTCGGTCGCAAGGGGCCGGTTAGAGCAACACAGGTACTCGACGTGCTACATGCTCAGAAGGAGATTGACGCGACAATCGCGGTGTTTATAAATCCCGCCAAGCCGGATCACTTTGTTGCTCCGCCGATCGAATCCTATGATGATGTGAATGCCCAACGCAGTCTTGAGTATGACAAGCTTACGCCAGACTACGGCGAGTTTGTATTTGAAGAAGTGTTGCCTTTTGTAGAAACAAAGTTTTCTATCACCATCAGCAAAGATCCAACACATCGTACGCTGTGCGGCATTAGTAGCGGTGGTATTGCGGCTTTTACCGCAGCCTGGCACCACCCTGAGCAATGCGCCAGGGTGATTAGCCATTGCGGCTCGTATACCGATATCTGGGGTGGCCATAACACGCCATCATTGGTTCGTCAGAACCCAAGGAAGCCAATCCGCGTATTTCTTCAAAGCGGGGAGAATGATGCAAACACGCCCTTTGGCAATTGGGCCCTCGCCAATCAGACAATGGCCAGCGCACTAGAGTGGGCGGGTTATGATTATCGATTTGAATTTGGCACAGGTGGGCATAATTTGGACCACGGTGGGTCGTTGTTTGCGGATACCCTGCGTTGGCTTTGGCGAGAGACGGAGTAATCTTACGCTGGATATATTTGTGCTAGGTGGTTAAAGCACAACCCAGGGCATTGGCAGTGTCTCGTTTAAAAGACTCTCCAACAGATGTCCCTGTTCCTGGCCGAGGCTGTACTGTGTTGTCCAGTACCCCTTAGCGTGGTGCCAGAGCGTGGCGCTGATCTTGCTATTGATTTCCTCCATGGCGATCAAATAATCGCTGACTCGAACGATAATGCCTTTGTCCGCAGCTGGTCCCGTTGCTATTTCTGGCTTTGGGTCAAAGCCATAGAGTGCTGTTGAACAGGTTTCTGGGTTAAGGGACGGAGACATCGGTGTCCACACTTCCTGGAATGAAATGCTGCGTCCGTCCACTTCTACCTGACCATCCTCAATCAGCAAACTGTCTTTGAATGAAAGCTGACCGATGTCCTCACTAAACTCTTTTGTCAGGTCAATCTCGTGTTGGAAGTACATGCAGGGTGACCGCCATTCCGCCCTGCCGGCAAAAGCTGAAGCGGCACCTTCTCCATCATTACTCTTGGCGATTGGCCAGCGCATATCTGCAAAATAGCTCTCGGTTTGTAACCAAAAAACCCTGGCATCCTCAAAGGGTTCGCCGCCGTTTATGGCAATCGATTGTCGCTGCCAGACCCCAATAAAATCAGTTTGTTTTAAGTTGGAGGACATCAGCGGGGCCATTGAGTAAATTCAGGTAGTGGTCATGAAAACAGGAAATAGCGCGCTCATAGGTGTGAGCAATGGGGCCTACTGAAAAGCGACTGCTACGCACAACACTCTGGATTGTCGTGATGATCTCAGCGTCCTCGTCCTTGGTGACTTTGTTAAACAACTGCATAAAGCGGTCTGGATCGCCCCCGGGCATCCCGAGCAGGGTGATATTCATCTGGGTTTTTTCAGGACTTATGGGCACAAGTTCGGTCAGGGCGAAAAAGCTACGATCCGTAAAGATAGGTAAATTAGGAAAGAGGAAATGGGCGCCAGTTTCGAGATAACGCTTGTCGGCATCCATCAAGTGGGGAATATCGGGTAATGGGTTCCCCTCGATATAGGCTGCCTTGTGTTCGGGTTTTAATGGGTCGTAGGAAACAAAACTTGAGCCGAACTGTTTGACCTCATCGAAGGTATGTTGCAAAGGACCCAGGGTTTTAGGGTGGACATACCACAGGTGTAACCAGTCGACATGATTCTCGATGTAGAGTTTCCAGTTAGCATCGAAGGTAAAGCTTTCCTGTTTAAGCAATTGCAGGTGGTCGGTTTCAAAAACCGAAAGCTCCTCGGCTAACCCAGTTGACCATTGTGCAAAAGTCATCGGAGGATTTTCGTCGACGTGAACAAAAAGCAGTCCCATCCAATTGGCGACGCTTGCTTTATGGAGACCTAGTTGGTCGAAGTCTAACTCACCGAATTGCTCGGGTTGAGCAACACCGCGAAGGCTGCCGTCCAGACCAAAACTCCATTTATGATATGGGCAGGTAAAGGTGCTGCATTGGCCTTTATCGCTCACCAGTCTGGCACCCCGATGGCGGCAGATATTATGGAAGGCATTCAACGCCCCACCACGATCCCGGACAATAATTAGCTGGTCGAGTCCTGCCTGGACAGTTTTGTACGCGCCGTCTTCTGCTAACTCAGAGCTGAGCCCTGCAAACAGCCAACTGCCGCCGAACACCTGGCGTTTCTCTTTTTCGAACCAGGCCTGATCAAAATAGGCCTCCGGCGGTAATTGATAAGCTGGAGCTAGAGTCATGGTGTTATCTCCTGACACTCTTTATATAGGCGCTATATACGCGGTCCGGTACTGGGCCAATAGCCAAATCTTAGATCAGACGCGCCGGGGTTGTTATATGATTTGTGAGAGTAGTGATATGATTTCCGCTAAACACGGATATATTGCCTCCTGCCCATGGACCCTTCTGCCTCAACATCGCTAGCTACTCCTCACTCCACACCGCTATTGGTCCCTCTGCCCAATGTTGTCACCAGGCGATATTTTCTGCGTCTTAGTGAGGCACTGGCAGATCGATTCCCGGATGTGGCTGCACCCAAAGCACCGGACGCCAGTACGTTAGATGATTTTTTCTTAGCAGTTCGCTCGATTACCACAAACCAGGATCTACCGGGGCTCGGTTTTGAATTTGGCAGCAGGATTGCCATTTCAGATTACGGTGTTGTGGGGCTCGCTATAGCTAGCGCTCGGAACCTTGCAGAGGCCATAGAGATTCAGCTGAAGTACCTCGATATCATAACGAATACGGCCAAGGTCCATTATGTGGTGAGTCGAACTGAGCAGCATTTGATCTTGAAATTGCGAGAATTGGGGCAGGGTCGAAGGCTGGATCGTTTCACCATTGAGTCGGAGCTGAGCGCCCAAATGCGCTTTGTTATGGATCTGTTGCCAGCGGCAAATATGGCTCAATGTGAGTTGAGTTTCCCCTTTGAGCCCCTTCCGAACGGGCAACCATACCAAAGGGCGGGCAGTTGCGAGATTAGGTTTGAACAACCGACTGCCCAGCTTCGGATGCCGGTTGAATGGGCAGAACGCGCCCTGGATTCTGCTGATGAAACCCTTGCGCCGATGCTGGAGGACCGCTGTCAGCTGATTTTGAGCCAATTGACCTCGGCGGATGACTGGGTGCAGAAGGTTCGGAACCTGTTACTGACAAAAGCTTCGGAGGCAAACAGCCTGGTTGAGTCAGCGGAAGCTCTGGGAGTTTCGGTTGCGAAGTTAAGGTGGCAGCTCGGCAAGAGTAAAACGAGCTATAAGCAAATTCTCTTGGATGTTCGAATGACGCTAGCTTGTCAGTACCTGGAAGAGACGCCCTTAACCCTCCAGCAGGTGAGTTATCAGTTAGGTTATCACTATCCGAGTAACTTCCAGTTGGCGTTCAAAAAGTATTTTAACTGTGCGCCGGGTGAGTGGAGACGAACCCGGTGCTGACACAATTCACCTGAGATCGAGAATCCTGAGCGTCATTTACAGGATTAGAATCAGTAAATCGTAAATCTGCCTGTTTTGCTCATGGCCGACAACGGATACACTCGGCACTCGTCTTGAATAATAAATAGAGGGTTGTATGAGATACGAATCACCGACGACCACCAAAGAGGCCGTCTCCCTCCTTGCAAAAGAAAAGGGTAAAGCTTTTGTACTCGCTGGAGGGACTGACCTTCTGGTGCGGCTTAGAATGGATATGATTGATCCGGATCTAATGGTCGATATCAAACGCATACCAGCGATGATGGAAATTAAAAAATCAGCGACTGGTTTTAAGATTGGTGCTGGGGTTTCCGGCGCCAACCTTGGAAAAAACAAAGCGCTGGTTAAAGCCTGGCCGGGAGTTGTTGAAGCCGCCAATCTAATTGGGTCTGATCAGGTGCAGGGAAGATGCACCATGGCGGGTAATCTCTGTAATGCATCGCCCGCGGCGGATAGTGTACCGGCCATGATTGCCGCCGGTGCCAAAGCAATAGTGGTAGGTAAGAAGCGGAGAACCGTTGCGGTTGAAGATGTGATCACCGGTCCGGGGCAGACAAGTCTGGCCAAGGGTGAACTTATTGAAGCCATCACATTGCCTGCTCGCCCAGCAAAATCCGGAGACGCGTATCTCAGATTCATCCCAAGAACAGAAATGGATATTGCCGTTGTTGGCGTTGGCATTAGCCTCACATTAAGCAAAGGCGTTATTGCCAAGGCGCGGGTTTCCCTTGGGGCTGTAGCGCCTACCCCCCTTCTGGTAAAGGCAGCAGCTAAAGCGATTATTGGCACCAAATTAGATGATGATGCACTAGAGGCGTTGGCTGAGGCCTGTTCCGCGGCTTGTAATCCTATCGACGACAAGCGCGGCACAATTGAGTACCGCAAACGTATAGCCGGTGTCCTGGCGAAACGAACAGCAAAAATTGCATATGAAAGAGCAGGGGGTAAGTGATGTCCGGTGTACACGTAACGACAACAATTAACGATGATCCTATCGAATATGTTTGCCCGGCAGATGAGTCTTTGCTTGACGTGCTGCGGGATAGATTGGGTTTGATGGGTGCAAAAGAAGGCTGCGGTACCGGTGATTGTGGTGCTTGTAGTATCACCCTTGATGGTCAGCTGGTGTGTTCCTGTTTGGTCCTGGGTGCCGAGGCAGAAGGTCGGTCGATTACCACCGTTGAAGGTATGGCAAGTGGTGAGAAACTACATCCATTACAGAAGCAGTTTATTGACAATGCCGCTTTGCAGTGTGGCATTTGTACACCGGGCTTTCTTGTTGCGTCGAAGGCGTTGTTAGATGAAAACCCCGACCCCACAGAAACAGAAATTCGTTATGCACTGGCGGGTAATCTCTGCCGCTGCACGGGCTACGACAAAATCGTAAAGGCCGTCCAGGCAGCTGCTAAAGATCTGCGTAAGCAGAACAAAAAGAAGTAGGAGGCGAGAGAATATGAGTGATTCAAAATATACCGGGCAGGATTTTAAGGTTGTAGGAACTCGGGTTAAACGACCTGACGGATTAGACAAGGTGACAGGTCGGGCTCGATACGGAGCGGATATGAACGCCCCGGGCCAGTTGGTAGGTTTGATGCTTAGGTCTCCTTATGCCCACGCAAAGATTAAAAAGATTGATACGTCCAAAGCAGAAAAACTAAAGGGCGTAAAAGCCGTTATTACATCAAAGGATCTACCTGATCTAACGGATGGCAATGCTGGGCTCTACGACACATTAGAGAACTGTATGGCGCGAGATCGTGCTTTGTACGATGGCCATGCGGTAGCAGGTGTTGCAGCAATTGATAAGTCCACGGCGAAGAAAGCCTTAAAGTTGATTAAGGTCACCTATGAAAAACTTCCCCATGTCACCGATGTGGATGAGGCACTTAAACCAGACGCGCCTGCGGTGCAGCCTCGTTATGCTCAAGAAGGACAGCCTAGCAATTTTATGAGTCAGGGTGTGTTCGGGCACGGCGATATTGATCAAGGTTTTGCTGAAGCTGATGTCATTGTGGAACGCAGCTATAAGACTGGCCAGACCCATCAGGGTTATATTGAACCCCATGCCTGTGTCGCGACGTTAAGCCCCGATGGTAGTGGCGAACTCTGGGTCACAACCCAGGGGCACTTCTCCTACCGAAATACCTGCGCCCAGCTTTTAGGTCTGGACTTTGCCAAGTTGAAGGTGACTTCTTCTGAGATTGGTGGTGGTTTTGGCGGTAAGACCCACGTATGGATGGAGCCTATTGCTCTGGCACTGTCACGCAAAGCGAATCGTCCAGTGAAAATGGTCATGAGCCGGGAAGAGGTATTTAAAGCTTCTGGTCCTACCTGCTCAACATCAATGGAAATCAAACTGGGTGCAAAGAAGGATGGTTCTATCGTTGCTGCAAGCGCTGTGTGTCGCTACATGGGCGGTGCATTCCCAGGCATCTGGGGCACCCTTGGCGGGATGACAGCTTTTGCCTGCTACAACATTCCAAACAATAAGGCCGTGGGCGTTAATGTCCTGTGTAACCGACCAAAGGTTGCTGCCTACCGGGCGCCCTCAGCGCCGATGATGGCATTTGGGGTTGAGAGCACTATGGATCAGTTAGCTAAAGAGCTGAATATTGATCCCGTCGAATTACGCCTCAAGAATGTTGCAAGAGAAGGTACCCTGGCACCCTACGGTCCAGTTTGGGGCCCCATTGGCATCGAACCAACTCTTGAAGCGGTGCGTAAGCATCCGCATATGAAGGCCAAGTTAGGTAAGAATCAAGGCCGTGGCGTTGCCTGTGGTTTCTGGTTCAACATTGGCGGCCAAACCTGCAGTGACTTAAACATTGGCGCAGACGGCACAGTGAATTTGACCGTTGGTACCATCGACGTAGGCGGCGCTAGAGCTTCCCTTGGGATGATTGCTGCGGAAGAGCTTGGTATTGCTTATGAGGATGTTCGCGTCAATATTGGTGATACTTCATCCCTTGGCCACAACGATACTACTGAGGGGAGTCGTGGAACCTTTTCGTCAGGCATGGCAGCAATTTTTGCCGCAAGAGACGCCGTTGAAATCTTAAAGTCCCGAGCGGCTAAGATGTGGCAAATCCCCGTTGAGTCGGTTGTCTGGGAGGACGGGACGGCCAAAGCAATGGGTGCTGAGCACGGTAACCTACCACCTTTGTCCTTAAAAGAAATTGCAGCAAAAGCTGGGAATACCGGCGGACCTATTGCTGGCCACCACGAAGCAACAGCAGATGGTGCGGGGGTTTCATTTGCGTCACACATTGTTGATGTGGAAGTTGATCCTGAAACCGGCAAAACCCAGATCCTGCGTTATACGGTTGTCCAGGATGCGGGCAAGGCGATTCACCCTCAGTATGTCGAAGGACAATTTCAGGGAGCAGCCGCTCAAGGTATTGGCTGGGCGCTGAATGAAGAGTATATCTACGGTGACGATGGCCGATTGCAAAACGCAGGATTTCTTGACTATAGAATTCCGGTTTGTTCTGACTTGCCTAATATTGATACCAAGATCCTTGAGATTCCGAACCCTAGCCATCCCTACGGAATACGCGGTGTTGGTGAGACGTCCATTGTGCCGCCCCTTGGCGCAATCGGTAACGCCATTTCCAATGCTGTGGGTGTCAGGATGAATCAGGTTCCCATGTCTCCACCCAGGATTTTAAAAGCCCTGGATGACGCAATGGCTGATGCTAACAGTAGCGAAGTTGCTTAAGGAAAACGGCCTGTGGAAGTCTTTCTTTCTGGGCCCCTAAGGGATGCCGTGGATGGTGCTACCTCAATTCAAGTTGAGGCGAGCACCATTCGCGAACTCCTGACTAGACTCAACGATCGCTACCCTAAACTCAATGTCCATATGGATGATGGCATTGCCGTTGCAATTGATGGCACCATTTACCGAGATAGTTGGGAAACGGTCATTCCAGAAAACTCTGAAGTATTTCTATTGCCTAGAATTGTAGGCGGCTAAATTTTTACAGTGCTTTTTAAGAGCACAATTATTCTAGGAGAAGTTTGATGGCATTAGCGATCACAAAAGACTCAATTGATTTAGGTATTGTCACAACAGATGCTGACAAGTCCCTGGCGTTTTATCGAGATACCCTTGGTCTTGCCGAAGAGGGTGCTATGGATATGCCCGGTGGCGGAAAAATGGTGCGCTTGAGTTGCGGCACGACCACCCTAAAAATTGTTGTGAATGCCAAGGAACCCAAAGCGACGTCTCCTGCCGGCGGAATAGGTGGTTCAACAGGGTTTCGATATTTCACGATCTCCGTTAGTAACCTTGAGGCGGCAACGGATGAGTGCGCAGCGGCGGGATATAAGATTGCCGTTCCAGCCCGGGATATTAGACCCGGAGTGAAAATTTCTATGATTGAAGATCCAGATGGCAACTGGGTTGAGCTGTTGCAGATGGGTTAGATGACTGTGGACTATTTAACCGTCGAAGCAGCAAAAAACCTATCCGGGCTAAGGCTGGTCCTAACGGCCGGTGTACCTGGGCCCTGGAGTGAATCCGCCAAAGCCCTGTTTCGCCATCACCAGGTGCCCTACTCACCGGTGCGCCAGGAAGGTGGTCGGGACAATCCTGAGCTTGTCGCCTGGACAAAGCACCGCAATGCGCCGATTGCGCTTTATAACGATGAAGCGCCCCGGGTTCGTTGGTTGGAGTTATTGGACCTTGCCGAACGATTGGGTCAGGGGCCATCTCTGGTGCCTGGGGATCGTGTGAACAGGATGCTCATGGTTGGGCTTGTGAACGAAATTGCCGGTGATAATGGCTTTGCCTGGAATGCGCGCCTGCTTATGTTGAATGCCACCTTCGAGGCCGTTGGTGACAAAGCCTATAAAAACCCGATGTTGAAGGATTACCAGTTCGAACCGGACAAAGTCGAAGGGGTGAAAGCTTCACTTAATGACTTTCTTGCCTTCTTAGGTAAGCATATCGCTCAACAGGAAGGGCCTTATCTGGTGGGCGGTGAGTTCACCGCAGCGGACCTTTATTGGGCTTACTTTTCAAATCTCCTGCAACCCCAGGATCCTGCGGTGAATCCCATGCCGGGATTTTTACGCAAGAGCTATGAGTTGTCAGCGACCCTATTGGAGCCCTTCAGTGATGCATTAATTGTCCACCGGGACCTGATATTCGCAAAACACCTGCAGACACCATTAACGTTCTAGTCTTGGGTAGTGCTGGTATCTCATTTTTGGTGGTTTTCGATTCCGTTCTAAATATTTGCCCGGATGCCTCCTTTGGCCGCTGGTCTTCAGGCCCCTGCCGGAAAGGCTCTGGCCGTGGGCCTTTCGCGCTCGTTGAATTGTGGCCCAGCAAAGAGTTATGGTGCGCCCTCACAAAAATTATTGGAGCGATCCCATGGCCGAAGCCTGGATTATTGATGCATGTCGAACCCCCCGGGGAATTGGTAAAAAAGGCAAGGGTGCCCTTGCTGATGAACATCCACAACATCTAGGCGCAGCGGTACTCAAAGCGCTTCAGGAAAGAGTGGGTTTTAACACAGCCGAAGTTGATGACATCATTTTTGGTACCAGCTCCCAGCGTGGTACTCAAAGTGGTGACCTGGCTCGAATGGCGGCCCTTGATGCCGGCTACGATGTTAAAGCCAGTGGTGTCACCCTCGACCGCTTCTGTGGTTCAGGTATCACCTCGGTCAACATTGCTGCTGCAAATATCATGGCAGGAATGGAAGACCTCACAATCGGTGGCGGCACCGAAATGATGTCTCTTGCGGGTTCTGGCGGTGGTAAGGGATCTCCCTTCCTCGACAACGATAACTTCCGTCTACGGGATGTGCATCCCCAGCCTCACCAGGGTGTTTGCGCTGACGCAATTGCGACACTAGAAGGCATCGATCGAAATGCACTAGATAGTCTTGCGCTGGTCTCTCAGCAGCGAGCAGACCATGCCATTAAAAATGGCCACTTCGATAAGTCGTTGATCACCGTTTACAAAACAGATGGGTCAGTTGCATTGGATCATGAGGAATTTCCTCGTCCTCAGACTACCCTTGAAGGTCTCGGCCAGTTGAAGGCTTCTTTTGAGGTGATTGCAGATATAGAACTGGACGACAAGGGCACCACTTTCCGTAAGCTGGTTGCAAAAAAATACCCCGATCTGAAAATCCAACATTTTCACCATGCTGGAAACTCTTCGGGTGTTGTCGATGGTGCCGGTGCGGTATTACTGGCATCAGCAGAATATGCAAAAGCTAATGGCATGAAGCCCAGGGCGAGAATTAGAGCCATGTGTAACATGGGCGACTCACCCACACTGATGTTGAACGCGCCGGTACCCGCTGCGAGAAAAGTACTCGAAAAAGCCGGTTTATCTATTTCTGACATTGATCTGTTTGAGATTAACGAAGCCTTTAGTGTTGTGGCTGAAAAGTTCATTCGGGATCTTGATCTTGACCGGGACAAGGTGAATGTCAACGGTGGTGCGATGGCCCTTGGTCACCCTATTGGCGCAACCGGATCAATGTTGATTGGAACAGTACTTGATGAACTTGAGCGTCGCGATCAGCAGTTTGGTCTCGTCACCATGTGTGCTGCTGGTGGTATGGCACCGGCAATTATCATCGAGCGGATCTAAAGATTGTCTGCGCGCTCTGAAGCTTTGCAGTTTCAGGGCGCGTAGATTGTTCCAGCTACTCTTTTATAAATTCTACTGATCTATTTTGGAGTTCTATTTCAAAGTTCTATTTCAAAGTTCTATCTTGAACCGGCCCTGCTAAGCAGGGACTTGCAGCGTGATGGATAAACAGTTGCCAACTGTAACATCCCGCCAGGCCAGTTCAGCGCCAATTTGTTCCGCACGATAGCGGATATTCGCTAGACCACCTGATTGTAAATTTTCGACAACCCGCCCGGTACCGTTATCGATTAGTGTGATTTCTATTTTGTTCTCAGCGTCCTGTAGGCTGAGTTCAACCCGTTCACAATTTGAATGTTGCAGTATATTTGAGATGGCTTCTCTGACAATTCTTGTCAGGTTGTAGGCTGTACCCGGGTCAAGATCAAATTCAAAATTTGAGGTGCTCACCAGCGCGTAATGTTTACCTGCGCTGGTGAGTCTCAGCTCAGCTTCCTCATGTATTTGACGAATGCACTGGCTGAAAGACAGTGCGGGATTGCTCGCTTTGTAGATAGACTCCCTTAAACTTTCTAGCGCGCGCCGCGCCAGGCCTCTTTGTTTGTCATCTTCGGCGGTGTGTACAATAGAAATGAGCTGGGAGCCGAGATCGTCATGCAGTGATCGGTAGATCTTAGATCGTTCTTCATTGGCCCGGTTATCAAGTTCAAACTCACGGTTCTTCTCATAGCTCAGTTTTAGCTCCTGATTGGTTGCGGCTACTCGAGCCTCCAGGGTTCGATTAAGTGACTCTGATACGTTTAGCGCATTGGTAAAGCGATGGATAAGATGGGCAAAAAAAGCAATGGCTAATAGCGGTGATGACAATTGCATCCAATTGGAGGCGACAATATGCACCTCCGGTGGACTCAAAAATGCGTAGTAAATATCGTGGCATTGCAAAAGAATCAGGCAGATATACGCGACGCTAAACCATAGCCGCGTGCTGGTCGGTGCTCTTACTGTCAGGCTGATGATATAGATGCCAAGCAGGGTGCCGGCCAGAGTGAGGAGAAGGCTGACGCTATAGCCAACGGGCTGCAGGTAGTACGGTGGCAGAAGTAAATAGCCGACGGTGATCGCCAAAACACCATAGCTCATGCCTCGCTTTAATCTAGGCCAGTTCAAGTTAAGTGCGTCTAGTGAAAACCTGATCATGAGTAACAGCACCCAGGCTGATCCAGCATGGTGCAATGTGATCCAGGCCTGCATGCCAATAGGTACAAAATCCAAAAAGAAAAATGAAGTGGTCAGAGCGGAAAATGCCGCGAGGGCGCTGAATTCTAGATACAACTGTTCGTCTCTGCGTTGAATCCATAGCCAAATCCCTAGTACCGACAGGAGACAGCACAATATAAACAACCAGAACGAGACCTCGATCTGCAAGAAGTGTCGTTTGTTATAGATCCCCTCGAGTGCGGGTCGGTCGCCGAACACCAGAGGCGAAAGTGTGGTGCCTCCTGGACCAGAATCAACTTTGATATAAATGTAATCAGCGCTGGGACCCTGGGCAGGTGGCGCATGGATGCTATGGGTAATGTCGATCAGAAGCGGATGATTCCAACTGATATTGAGTTGCTCAATGGGTGGTGTCTGGGTTGTACCGCCGAGGAACGAGTGATTGAAGTAGACGCCTGCTCTAACATTATGCCGCCAGATATATAGGCTGGGTCTCGACCAGGCATTAAGATGCAGTTCCGAGATAGGTATGCGAAACCAGTTTTGCTCATAATCCGCCATACTTTCGTAAGGGCGAGGGTACTTCGAATAGGGCAAGGAAACCGGCTGCCAGCTGGCGTTAGCCGGAGGTGGGGTCGACGTATTCGCCACAATGTGTTCGATATCACGAATCGTGGTTGTTGGTGGAGATGCTAAGACGTCCCCGTAAAGCACAACTAAACAGAATATTAAAAAGCATGTTCTCATTGTGACAAACGCCAACTCTGGGGTCAGATCTGTTCAATAATACCTTAACATCCGTATAAGATATGAATCTTGTGAGTCTTGCTTACGCTTGTAAGATAGCGCCCATCATTTAGGAGATATTATGACTGTCCTTAGAACTTTTGTTGTCCTACTGTGTTTTGTCTCGGTGGAGGTCTCCGCTGCAGACATCAAGAAAGCTCGGCCAGAATCCGTTGGAATGTCTTCAGAACGTCTGGAGAGAATTCGGCCCATCATGCAAAACTATATTGATCAAGGACAACTCGCGGGGATCACAACCATGATCACCAGACGAGGCAAGATCGTTCACCAGGAAACCGTTGGGGTCCTGAATCTGAACACCGGTGAAGCGCTTGAGGCAGACTCGCTGTTTCGAATCTATTCGATGACAAAGCCCATTGTCTCCGTTGCGCTGATGCAACTGTATGAGCAGGGTAAGTTTCAGTTAGATGATCCCGTTGCCAAATATCTGCCTGCATTTAAAGATGTAGAAGTACTCGAGGATGGCGTACGGGTAAAAGCCAAACACGCGCCTACTATTCGAGAGGTGATGAGTCATACCGCGGGATTTACCTACGGAATTTTTGGCAACTCCGAGGTTGATAAACTGTATCGAGCGGCATTGTATCAACCTAAACGTATGGGTATGGCTGTCAGCAATCTTGAAGAGATGGTCGACAAAATGGGTAGTCTTCCGCTGCTGTACCAACCGGGCGAACGTTGGGTTTATAGCCTTTCTGCGGATGTTGTGGGTAGACTAATTGAAGTGCTAAGTGGCCAGCCCCTTGACGTTTACCTGCGTGAGCAATTGTTTTCCCCCCTTGTTATGAATGACACATTCTTTGAGGTGCCGAAGGAAAAGCTGAATCGTTTTGGTACTAATCATATGAGAAATGAACAGGGCGAGCTGATAGTGATGGATACGCCCGAGACAAGCCGGTTTGCAGGTCCCGTGACGTTCTTCTCGGGTGGTGGCGGACTTGTCAGCTCCACTATGGACTATATGCGTTTTGCCCAAATGTTGTTAAATGGTGGAGAGCTAGACGGAAAACGAATCTTAAGTCCACGGACGATTGAGTTGATGACCGTTAACCAGTTAGAAGCAGGGGTGACCTCTGGCTTTGGCGAGCGCCCTGGTGTAGCGGGAACCGTTGGTTTTGGTCTGGGTTTTGGGGTTGCGACTGAAAAACCCAAAACAGTCTCCGGGTCAAAGGGAGAATACACCTGGGGTGGCGCAGCGGGGACAATCTTCTGGGTTGATCCTAAAGAAGAGTTGGTTGGGCTCCTTATGGTACAAATGATGAGAAACCCAATAGACCTACGGCAACAATTTAAAGTGCTCACCCATCAGGCGATTATCGACTAGGACAAAAGCAGGTCTAGGTTGTCAGCACGCCTGATAGTTAAAGCGGCGTTGCTGGCTCCGGCTTATCAGCCTGGCTTGTAAGCGTACGTACAAGGCGATCCAAAAATATCACACCCTCATGGAACGACCGTTTTAAAATTCTTTCGTCACGACCGTGGGCTCTAGATTCCCCTGCATCGCGGAAAATACCAGAGACCCCGTAGACGGGAATACCGGCATTACGGAAGTAAAGCCCGTCGGTTGCGCCGGTACTCATGGATGGCAGGACGATGGCCCCTGGCCACATTGATTCTGTGACACCCGTGACTGCGGTCATCACTTCTGCGGTAAGCGGTGAAGGGTCGCTCGGAGTAGCCGGTTTGATTGGTGTAACCGTTACGTCAGGGTCAGCAATAATCTGCACCAGTGTGTTTTGTACTTCGATTGGAGAATTGCCGGGTAGCACTCTACAGTTAACTGTTGCACTGGCTCTTTGGGGCAGCGCATTTTCTGCGTGGCCGCCCAGGAGTTGGGTGGCAACACAGGTAGTACGGAGTAGGGCATTAAACGAAGGGGTTTGCTCAAAATGCTTGATGCTTGCTTGTTCTGGTGGGTCGGCGAGTAGCCCCTCGATTAACTTCACTTCCTCGGGGGTGCTGTTTATGGCCGATGCGGTGAAGAATGCTCTGGTGATTTCATTAAGTTCAACGGGGAATGTGTGACCTTCAATATTTGTCAGCCCATGGGCCAGTTGGTAGATCGCATTATCAGGGGTTGGGCGTGAGCTGTGTCCGCCCGGGTTAGTGACTTCTAGTGTAAAGGATTGATATACCTTTTCTGCTGCCTGGATAGCATTAATCTGATGAACACCATTTTGGATTATGCCGCCGCCACCCTCGTTGATGACAAAATCACTTTCAACCAGATCTCTGTGGTTAGCCAGGAGATACTGCACACCATTAAAGTCCCCGCCTTCCTCGTCTGCTGTTAACGCGACAATGATGTCGCGGTCTGGCGAATAGTTTTCGTGCTTCATGCGGATCAGGTTTGCAATATGAATGGCTGCTTCATCTTTATCGTCCAAAGTGCCACGGCCATAATAGTGGTCACCCTCGATCAGAAATGTAAATGGGTCTTTGGTCCAATCCTCAGGGTTTGCTTCAACAACGTCTATATGGGCGAGGAGTAGTATAGGGCCGCGGATTGGGTTTTTGCTTCGATATCGAGCAATTAGGTTGCCCTTTCGATCGCCGTTTCGGATGACCCGAACATCTTGCTTCGGGAAACCTGCAGCAATCAAACGTTTTGCCATCAAGTCTGCGGCGATACCCGTGTCACCTGTCGAATGGGTCGTGTCGGTTTCAACGAGTTCCTTGAAGATCTCCAGTGCAAGCCGTTGATGGGCATCCAGGTTTTCCGCTATCGCAACTGTGGTTGTCGAGGCGAACAGCAACGCAGTCAGTCTGAGTAAAACAAGTTTCATATAAGTTGCCTATAAGAATCCGTACAAAATGCCACCAAGACTGCCAATGAGCAGTACAACAATGGAGAAGAAACCCATAAGAAATCCAACTGTGCGACTACCTGGATCCTTGATGTAAGCCATGTAATAAATAGGTCTACCAATGACAAAAAGCAGGCCAATGGCGGCACCAATGGTTTCGCTAACAAAAAAGGCAAACAACCACAGGGCGGGAATAAATATGATGAGCTGTTCGATGGTGTTTTGCTGAACGCGAAAATAACGTTCCCATTCCTCGTTGCCTGAAACGGCAGGCGCTGGGACGTTATATTTTTGTCTGCCCATGCCGACCTTAAAAGCAAAAAACATGAGTTCTAGCAATGCAATCACAGTAATCAGTGCAGGTAGGTCTATTGATAAGTACATCGGTGATCCCCAGGGGTTTGAGTGGGCTTAGCATAACTGATTGGCATCTGAGGGGGGCAAAATTGAAACAAAAAAAGACCTTCCGAGCATGATCAGGGAAGGTCTTTTATTGTACTGCAATTGCTCTGCTAGCAGAGCAAGCTAGACTCGTCTTACTTAGGCATCTAGATAGGCATCTAGTTAGGCATCTAGTGATGCAAAGGTTTTGCCCTCGGCAACGAGTTTTTTCAGTAGCTCAGAAGGTTTCCAGGCTTCGTCTTTGGTTTCTGCATAGAAACGTTCGATATCAGCCAGCACCTTATCTAACCCCTGAGTATCCGCAAACCACATGGGTCCGCCCACATAGGTTGGGAATCCGTAACCATTTACATAAACCGTATCGATGTCGCTGGCTCGTAGGGCATGACCTTCTTCGAGCAATTTTGCGCCAACGTTCACGAGTGGATAGATACAACGCTTCAGAATTTCTTCGTCGGTGAAGTCTTTGCTTTCAAAGCCCAGGTCCGTGGCAACCCGCTTAACAATGGCGTCTGCTTCAGCATCGGGACGAGGTGTTCGATCACCCTCGGCATACTGATAATAACCTTTCATATTCTTCTGGCCGTAACGACCAGCTTCACACAGTTCATCGGGAATTCGGGCAGTGACCTCGTTTGAGCCACCCATCATCTTACGAGCGCGCCAGCCAAGATCTAGACCAACCATGTCCGCCATAGTGAAAGGACCCATTGCCAAACCGAAGTCAAAAATAACCTTATCAACTTGAGCAGGCGAAGCGCCTTCAAGAATCATCATGCTTGCTTGACGGGAATAGGCGCCAATCATACGGTTACCAATGAAACCTGGGCAGTTACCTGCAACAACCGAGACCTTGCCCAGTCGCTTGCCCAGTGCCATGGCTGTGCCGAGTGCAGAAGTAGAAGATTTCTCGCCTCGAACAACTTCAAGCAGTTTCATGACGTTCGCAGGGCTAAAGAAGTGCAAGCCAACGACGTTTTCAGGTCGTGAAGTTTCTGCAGCAATTGCGTCAACGTCTAGGCCGGAAGTGTTGGTTGCAAGCAACGCGCCTGGCTTCATCACTTTGTCGAGCTTGGCAAAAATCTCTTTCTTGAGATCAAGGTTCTCATAGACGGCTTCAACCACAACATCAGCATCTCCGAGATCCTCGAAGGCTTCAGTCGGGATGATCAGCGCCATACGTTCATCCATCTTAGCCTGGCTTAATCGACCGCGGGAAACTGTGCGAGCGTAGTTGCCTTCAATGACTTTCAGGCCCTTGGCTAGATTATCTTTGTCATTGTCGTGCAGACGTACCGGAATACCAGCATTGGCAAAACACATTGCAATACCACCGCCCATGGTGCCGGATCCAATAACAGAGGCTCTATTGATATCAATGAGCGGTGTTTCTTTGTCGAGCCCTGGGATCTTATTCGCCGCCCGTTCAGCAAAGAATATGTGGATCAACGCTTCACGCTGTGGGTGCTTCAAGCATTCGCCGAATAAGCGTTGTTCTGCTTTCATGCCTTCGTCAAAAGTTGCTGAGTTAACGGCAGCTTCGACACATTTTAGAATTTGAGCTGGAGCAAATTGGCCGCGATGGGTCTTTTCAATTTGCTTGGCGGCCTCTTCAAAGACCTTAGTGTTGCCCTTGTCGGCAGCAATCTTGTCAGTTAAATCGCGAATCTTTCGAGTTGCACTGCCGGCGGCAACAATCTCTTCTGCGTAGGCAATGCCTGCTTCAACAATATCGCCTTCAGCAACACGATCGACGATGCCAAGCTTGAGTGCTGCAGGAGCTAAAATTGGATCACCGGAAACAATTGCGGTTACAGCAGCTTGAGCGCCAATTAATCGAGGCAATCTTTGCGTGCCGCCTGCGCCTGGTAGTAGGCCGAGTTTGACTTCAGGCAGTCCAACGGGAGCCGTTGGGGCTGCAATTCGATAGTCACAGCAAAGCGCAACTTCAAGACCACCGCCAAAGGCAGTGCCGTTGATTGCAGCAATAATGGGTTTGGTGCTGCCTTCCATTTTATCCAGTGCTTCGCCAAGACCTACGGCTTCAGATGCTGCTCCACCGAACTCGCCAATATCCGCGCCAGCAATAAATGCCCGGTGCATACCTGTGAGCACAATAGCCTTGATGCTGCTGTCATCTAGCGCTTTTGTGACGCCATCAAAAAGTCCCTGCCGAACGCCGGAGGACAGTGGATTTACCGGTGGGTTGTCGATACTGAGTAATGCAATTTCACCCCGTTGCTCATAATGTACGGCACCTTTCATGGTCGCTCCTTCCTATCTATAAAGAGTTGAGAGTTATGGTTGACAGATAAACTGTCGGCTTAATATCGGGGAGGGAGTATAGCCTGCCAGTGGCACCATTTATTGGCATTTTTCCAGTGAATCCAAGGGTATAAAGTTGAAATTTGGAGCCAGGCACCGGGTGATAGCCTAAGGGACTTTTTGTTTTGCCAGGAAGGGGTAGGGTATTGCCGCTAAAAGCAAGGCAATGGCGAGAAAGCCGAAGACGGCTGAAAACCCAAAATCCCTGAGCAAGAAGCCGGTGATCAACGGGAAGCCTATTATGCCCAGACCTGAGATGAGGTTAGCGATGGTCATGCCTCTTCCAGCGAAGGCCTGGGGCAAGGCTGCCCTGATCTCTCGTACCAGCAGCACATTAAAGCTGCAGGCAGTTGAGATCAGGCAAAGCATTAGGACCGCGCCCGTTGAACGCAGCGGAAAGATGGCCAGGGCGGTCAATGCAATGAATGTCATGATCACCCCGGCGGAAATGATGGGGGCGGAATTGTGAAATAGTCGCGCTAGCAGCCCATATAGCAGTACTGATCCTATCTGCAACCCGCCAAGCAGCGAGATTGCCCCACTTGCAGCAAGTTTATCCAATGAATGGATGTTGATGAGATAGGTGCTTGACCAGGTGGCCACAACCGTCAAGATGATGGGGTAGGCACAAATGAATAGAGGCAGAAATTTCAAGAAGTGACGGTTAAGCAGCGCTTTGCCAATTGGCAGCGGGTCGGTATGCCGGGGGATGGCTGAGGTATTCTGAAGTCCCACTTTTACGATGCCAAGCATCACCGCAAGGACTACTCCACCGGCAAACTCTGCAACCCGCCAACTCGATAGGTCAGCGAGGGCAGTGATAGGGTACCCCGCTAGTAGGGTGCCAAGTTGCGAGAATGCGTAGACAAATGAAAGGTAAAGGGCCTGTTTAATAGGTGGGATATGTTGAGTTAAATAATACACAGCGCCCATAAATAGTGGGCTACTACCGATACCAATTAATAGTCTACCGAGAAGATATTGTGGCGCCGTTTGGGCGGAGGCAACCAGCATCACGCCGACAATGGCAACGGGGAGAAATCTTGTGATGGATCGAGCAAACCCGAGTCTATCCAGTGAAATACCCACCAACAGTTGTGCACCCATAAGACCAATAAAGAAGGCTGCGCTCGACTGCCCAAGGAAAAGTGGGGTGGCGCCAAATTCCTGGGCCGCTTGAAGTCCCAGGGTTGCAGGGGTGGTGCGAAAAAAATGGCTCATAGAGGTTAGGCCGACCAGTATGAGGAGGGTACCTAACGCTGAAGTTGTCTTGTTTTGTTGCTTATTGATGCTTGGCTCCGTTCGCTGGTGCGAACGCTATATCGTTTTACACAAACGAGGCAACTATCTGAGGCGTAATCGCTTGTGTTACGTACCAGATTTAATCTTTGTGAATGGGGTCTGGTTCAACCCCGGCGGATGAATTTTGTTTGCAAGTAGCCTGGGATCTACGTTTTATTACCACTCACCAACATAGCGACTGAATGAATATGCTTGATTCAAACTACTCCTTTGATCTTGGGAGCCATCATTTTGAGATCTCAACGTCATCGGCAGATGCCCAGCTCTGGTTCAACCGAGGTGCTATCTGGCTCTATGGATTTAATCATGAGGAGGCTGTGAAATGTTTTGAGCAGGCGGCATTAGCCGATCCAAAATGCTTGATGGCCCAATGGGGTATCGCCTATGCAATTGGGCCTAATTACAACAAGGTCTGGGAAATGTTCCCCTATCGGGAAAAACAAAGCTCTTTAGCCATTGCGCAAAAAGCGCTTGCTACGGGCGCTGAGATTGCCGCTGAGCTAGAGCACGACACCAATGAAATGGAGCGCGCAATGCTTAATGCGTTGGCACTTCGTTATCCTGAAAACCCCGAAGTTGAAGATTTTAGCCCCTATAGCGAGGCCTATGCTGAAGCGATGCGGGAGGTGTATCAGAAGTATCCTGGCAACCTTGATGTGACCAGTATTTTTGTTGAGGCGTTGATGGGGCGCACTCCCTGGGCGCTGTGGGATCTTGTGGCAGGGTGTCCAGCAGAAGGTGCGTCGACGGTAGAGGCTAGAGAGGCATTAGAGTCTGTTTTCAAAGCGCAACCAACCTCCTGGCAACACCCAGGATTGCTGCATCTGTATATCCATCTTATGGAAATGTCGCCAACTCCCGAGGCAGCCCTATCGCAGGGGGATCATCTGGCTAAATTGGTGCCTGCATCTGGGCATCTTTTACATATGGCAACTCATATTGATGTGCTTTGTGGTGATTATCAAAACGTCGTGGCGAGAAATCAGCGTGCGGCGCTCGCGGATCAACCGTTCACCGCACTGCGTGGTGCCGACAATTTTTATACGGTCTATCGAATTCATAACGTTCACTTTGTGGCCTATGGCGCAATGTTTCTGGCGCAAAAAAGTATCGCATTAGACGCGGCGTTAGAACTTCAGGAACTATTACCCGAACCTATTGTTGCGTTTTTACCCGACTTCTTCGAAGCATTCTGGGGAATGAAAATCCATGTCATGGTTAGGTTTGGTATGTGGGATGAAATTTTGGAGGAACTGCTGCCGGAAGATGCGGAGCTATTTAGTTTCACCACGGCGCTACTCCGGTACGGTCGAGTTATTGCCCTGGCAAACACCAATCAACATGAAGCCGCGGCGGCGGAGTTTGATGCTTTCTTGATGGCAAAAGCGGCGGTGCAAGAGACGCGATTTATGTTTAACAATCCAGCGGCTGATGTACTTGTGATTGCAGAGCAAATGGCCGCCGGTGAACGACTGTACAAATCCGGTGAAATTGAAACTGGGCTGGAACATTTGCGTGAAGCAGCTAGGTTAAGTGATTCACTTCACTACGATGAGCCGTGGGGTTGGATGCAACCACCCAGGCATGCACTTGCGGCGTTGCTAATGGAGCAGGAACAATTTTCTGAGGCCGAAGCGATTTATCGTGCAGATCTGGGTTTGAATAACACGCTGGTTCGGCCTTGCCAGCATCCAGGAAACGTCTGGTCCCTGCATGGATTGCGAGAATGTTTAACCAGGCGCGGTGAGACAGTCGAATTGGTTCATATACAGCATCAGCTCGATCAAGTGTTAGCGCGGGCAGAAGTGCCGATTACGGCATCCTGTTATTGCAGAAAATCCTGACTCGTGCCTGTGTTCTTTTTGTTTTCTCTGTGCTTTCGCTTTGCCTTCTCGCAGCTAGACGCTTAAGGCATCGGAGAAGTCTGAAAACACACATCCAGACTCAATCAAAGATGCGCCGAGGCGTTTTTTGGCACGACTCAGGATTCTATCAAAGTGTTTGGCATCTAGGTCCAGGGCTTCGCAAATACTCGTTTTGCATTCATCGTAGTAATAGGTTCGTAATAGAACTTCACGATCTCGAGTAACCGGAAGCCGTTTAATATACTTCTTAACTCGACCGAGTTGCTCATCTCTTGCCAGCCGGCGATCATGTTCCACTGTTACGCTGTGAGCGTCGTCGAAGGAAGGTTTGAGTTCTTCCTGATTCGCTTTAAGTCGTCGCCATTCCAAAATTGAATACTTTGCGGTTTGCCGAACAAATCCACCAAGACTAGCCGGTTTGTTCAAAGAGCTACGACGCAGGTGGATTAACACTTTTAGTAGGGTGTCGTGGGCAATATCTTCAGCCCTTGCGAAGTCCGTTGTGTAGCCCGAGAGGTAGCGTACTGTCTGAAGGTGAAATCGTTCATAGAATTCACATTCCATGGCGTTGTCGCCGGCACCAATTGCATTGACCAATTGCTCTAGTGCGACTTCAGGTCCGAGAGTCGCGGTGGATATATTTTGCATGGGCGTTACCTATTTTCTTATTAGTGATGTTCATTTCGTTGTTTCAGCAGGTCCTGCACTTCCGGGTGGTAACGGAAGTTCATAAATTCATCCATCGCGTTGGGCAAACGGGTAAGTGCTTGCTCGATTGCCAGCATGGCGGCACAAAAAGAGTCCTCCTCAGCTACGATTGATTTAATTGGTGCTCTGTCACCGAGTGCTAACGCAATCCGCTCCCTGAGGTGGTCGAGATCGACTTTCTGGCCGGGGCAGCTTTTTCGAGTTCTGTATCGCGGCGGGAGATTGTCCTTTTCCAGAATTTGATTGATTTCCCGATGACCAATCACCTGACTAACGGGCAGGTTGTGCTTGATCAATAACTCTGCCAACAGATTGACCAGTGATTTATATTGAGCCGGTGTAAAATCCTCGCGGTCGCCGTGTCCGGCACAGCAAATGCCAAGTGAGCAATGATCTATGCCGGCGGTGTGTGAACCAGGACTGTCTGGGTCGACCCCGGACTCGATAGTGCCGTCAGCTTTGTATCTGTGCCGATCGTTGAGAATGACAAAGTGGTAGCCTAGTCCGCGCCAACCTCTTTGTTTATGCCAGCTATCAATTAGACTGGCATCACAATCGTCGCCATCAAAGGCAGAGGTATGGACGACGAGGTATCTGATATTCATTTGCAATCACCGAATACAGGAGCTTTCAGGCCTAGTGGGTAGGTTTGTATGCTGCTACTATTTGGTTTCTTGCGACAGTTACCATCAAGTCGGTTTAAGTGCGTAAAACTACGCTGTACCATCCACCGAACGATTTTTTGTATATGAAAGAGCTGGATCAGACGACTGGAGTTTTAACGACGCAGAAGCTTCTGTCGTTGCTTGAGTGTGGAAGAAGTCCAACGATCACTGATCGGCGATCTTTTGCAGCCAGTCTGAATGCGGAGGGTGAAAAAATAACTCTGCATGGCATAGAAGCCTGGTTTAAGCACACGGATTCGAATTATCAAACCCCTAAAGACTCACTCCACCCTGAACTAAAAAGCTACGCAATTCCACGAAAGCGATGGCGAGGGATTCTCGATTTGTTTCTTGTACCCATCTCTAAGGTTGGGTTGTCTGACGACAAATTTAGAGAGTGGTGCTTTGACCAGCACGACGAGCCCATCTCGGATGTAAAAGTAGAACAGGAAAACTCCGATGAGCTGGGGCTAGTCACGGACCGGCCTTCGATAGCGGTCCTGCCTTTTGTTAACACCGGTGGTGATGTTCGAATCGATAGCCTCGCTGGCGGATTAACAGAAGACATTATCCATCAGCTATCACGAATGCCCGAAATGTACGTGATTCCCCGTTCAACCATCCAGAAATATCGTGGCGAGCCGTTGACCTGTGAGCATGTTGCGGAACAATTGCGTGTCCACTACATGTTGGAAGGGCGTATTCGACGCTCCGGTGAAACCCTTAGAATTATCGTTGAATTGATGGATACCTTGTCCGGCAGCATTGTTTGGAGTCAGCATTTCGACGAAGCGGAAGCGGATATTTTTAAGATTCAGGATAATGTGAGTTTGCAAATCTGCGCCAATATTGAGCCGGCGTTGCGAATTCAATCGATCCGTACTTATCCGAGTTCTCAAGACTCCGAGCTTAAATCCTGGCAAGCCTGGCAATACGGCTGGCACGAGATGTACATCAATTCCCCCCTCGCTGCGCCCTTTGAGTCAATTGATCTATTTAAAAAGGCAGCAGCAGAAGAGCCAGAGTACGCCCTTGCCCATGCAGGGATTGCCACTGGACTTGCCGTTGGAATGCTTTGGGGTGGGATTGGCCAGGGCGCGTTACCCGAGGCAAAGCAACATGCGGAAATTGCCTTTAAGCTTCTGCCTGAAAGTTCGGTAGTGCTTTTTGGCATGGCAATGATCACCTTTCTTGAGCCTACACCTATGACGGTGCCGCTTGAGTATTTGGAGCGAGCAGTAAAGTTAGAACCAAGTAATGTTGTGTATCAATCTTCCCTCGGATATTTAGAAGCAATGACGGGATCTGCGGAAAAGGGCGTGGATAGATGTCAGTTTGCAATCAATGTTTCTCCTAAGGACGCGAAGGAACCGTTTATTTGCTACATGCTGAGCAATGCACTGATTGCAAATGGGCAATATCAGGATGCTATTGCAACGATGATGCGCTCACGAATGTTCTCAACCGTAGATCTTGTTTGGATCATGACGGGATTTGCCCAATATATGCTGGGCGATGAAAGAAGCGCAAAAGAATCTTTGCGGGAAGCTATCAAGGTCGGAATAAGAAGTTTTGCTTTCTACGCCTACACCGTTAAACAGCGACTTTGGCCCCAGGTAGACGAAGAAGCCAAAGATTGTTACCTGGCACTGTTAACCGAAATGGGTATCAACTAAGGGATCTTAAAATACTCTGGAAGACGATACCGGCACCACGCTAATGCTCTGAGGATTGGCATGGCAAGTCGATATTTGAATTTCCAGATCTTGCCAGGATCCAGGGGCGGGATAATTTCAATTTTTGGTGAATTCGCGGCGTTGCGAATTCGAATACATTCCGCAGCATCAAGCCCACTTCGAACTGCACCTTCCATTGATGCGACTTCAGTAATTTGTTGGACAAAGTCACCTGCAAAGTAAAGGTTCGGGATGGTGCTCTTATTTTTGGGCCGATATTCCCAGGTGCCAACCTCGTTCACAAATAGCGGGGCATGCACGTTCTGGTGGGGAATATAATATTTCACCCGATCTTTTATGGCGGGGATATATTTTTCAATCTCTCTGGTGATTTGCTGCAAGAATCCAGCGGCTGAGAGTTTGTTGAAGGCTGAGCTGTCGCCCGCAACAATTTGTAGCACACTCTGGCCGGGGTAATGTTCTTTTAATTCCGGCCAGTGATGGTCGATCGAAAATGCCGTTAGTGCATATTCAGAATCCAGCAGTCGAAAATGTTCGGTCGGTAATTCAGGGATCACACCGTCGAATACGATGTCCAGAGCGCCGAAGGTATTGGATTTCAGATACTGTAGTTGACCCAGAGCTGGCTCTAGCTCATGCACTGCATCGGAATCAAATTCTCGCAGTACTTCCTGGGGCAGCGCGAGAAGGATCAGTTTATCTTTGATCGGCTCGCTCTGGGTGTTGATACTGACGGTCATATTGCCGTTCTCAATATCAAGGCCAGTGACTGAACTATTCAGGTGCAAGGTAAAGGAACCCGAACCAGTTTCGGCATAGTCATGTATGGCTGCCTCTATCCGATCAATCAGGACCCGGCCGAGGGATCCCTTCATGGCAACCCAGCTCGGCTTTGTTTTCATGACAGGGAACCATTGCAAAAATACATTGCGGATCGCCCTGGCCGACACTTCATATTCTCGAACTGTAAGGGCGTTTAACAGTAGGCGGCCGAAACTGACGGAGCCGAGGGAATTATAGATGCGAGAATTAACAAAACCCTTCAGCGATCGGTCCTCGACTTCTGACTCTGGTCTGGTCAGAAGGTCGAGCAGGGTAATCATGGTTCGGCCGGTATAGGGGTCATCGTCGAGAAATACAAATTGGCCGTCGTAGGGTTTTAGATTTTTGGGTCCCCAGCCCGGGTAGCAATCCCGGTCATAGTCGAGACCAATTTCCTGCCAGAGATGATACATATTGACGTACCAACCGGGGAATAGATGATACCCATGGTCGGACCGGACCCCATCTTCGAGTTGGTCGGTAGTCAGATTGAAGCTGGCATCGTAGAGGTCCGGTTTACAGTCGCTACCTGCTTTGCCGCCGAGTCTGTCCGTGGACTCATACATCACGACATTAAAGTCTCGTTGTACCAGTTTGAGTGCGGCGACCATACCTGCGAGGCCACCACCAAAAATTGCTATTTCCCTGTTCATCTACATCTCACACACGTTGTTCTATATTGGCTGAGTGCAGACTATGGGGTTGCTAGCTATCCTCCTCTGCATTTCGAATTCGTTCGAGGCGTTCTTCCTCTTCATCCTGCGCCGCCTGGATTTCAACTAGAACGCCATCAACATCAGCTTCCTCAAGCGGCTTTTCATAGAGACCGGTCAGTTTAGTCTCCGGCGATAACTGACCATCTTCGTACAGCTGCCATATTTCTCCGGCATAGTCGCGGCCGATAAGCTCCGGGGCGAATTGGCCATAAAACTGAGTGACATTATCGACATCCCGTTGCAGCATCGTTTCAGCATGATTATTGGCGGCGGCGTCGACGGCCTGGGGCATATCAATAATGACGGGACCTGCTTCATCTACCAGAATGTTAAATTCTGATAAGTCACCGTGAACGAGTCCACTGCACAACATTTGCACGACATAACCCATTAGTGTGCTGTGATCCCTTAAAGCCTCATCTGCGGTCATAGAAACTTCACTGAGTCTGGGCGCTACATCACCGTCCTTGTCGGTAATCAGCTCCATGATTAAGACGCCATCGACGCAGCCATAAACCTTTGGGACTCGGACATCAGCTGCAGCGACCCGGCGTAGGGCATCAATTTCTGCGTTGTGCCAGCTCTCTTCCTGTTGCTGACGGCCAAATCGAGACCCTTTCTCCATAGCCCGAGCTCGACGGCTATTTTTGACCTTTCGGCCTTCCTGATAGGTCACAGCTTGTTTGAAGCTTCGTTTTGCCACTTCTTTGTAGACCTTGGCGCAGCGGATCTCTTGATTGCAGCGCACAATATAGACCGTGGCTTCCTTGCCACTCATAAGCTGGCGAAGCACCTCGTCAATCAGGCCGTCTCTGATAAGGGGTTGTAATCTTTTCGGAATTTTCATGGCGCCCGTTATACAGGAGACCGACCTGTTGAGCGAATCAGAATGCTGCATTTTGTCCACTGAGGGCCGACTATCCGGGATCAACACTTGACCTGTATGATGTCGCCATTTCCTTATAAACGTATTTTTGACACCAGCGGAGCGTCACCATGACCGATCGAACTAATGTAAAAGTTGTCCTCAAATCCCGCCCAGAGGGCATGGTTCAGGAGGAGAATTTTGAGATTATCTCCGAACCGGCACCCCGGCCCGGTGCCAATCAAATGTTGGTAAAAACCCTGTGGTTATCTCTAGATCCCTATATGCGTGGCCGTATGGCGGATCGGGAGTCCTATGCAAAGCCGCTGCAGATTGGCGAGGTGATGACCGGCGGTATTGTTGGGGAAGTGGTTGAATCGAATAATGCCGAGTTTGCGGTAGGTACCATTGTGTCAGCCATGCATGGATGGCAATCCTATGCCGTAGCCGGGCCTGACGATCACCGTTTATTCAAGGTGGACCCCGATTTAGCGCCCATTTCGACCGCCGTGGGCACAACTGGTATGCCGGGCCAAACCGCATACTTCGGGCTGTTGAAACTAGGCAAACCCCAGCCAGGTGAAACCGTGGTGGTTTCCGCGGCATCCGGCGCGGTTGGCTCGGTTGTGGGTCAGATTGCCAAAATCAAAGGCTGTCGAGCCGTTGGTGTGGCAGGTGGCGCAGAGAAGTGTCGCTATGTTGTCGAAGAACTAGGCTTTGACGCCTGCGTGGACTACAAGGCGGCGGATTTTGCCGCGCAGTTGGCTGCAGAATGTCCCGATGGTGTTGATGTCTACTTCGAAAATGTCGGTGGGATTGTGCTGGATGCGGTTGCGCCCCTGTTGAACAAAGGTGCAAGGGTGCCGGTGTGTGGCTTTATATCCGCCTATAACGCAACCAATATGGCTGAGGTAAAGACTCCGGAAATGGTGCTGGGTGCATTACCTCACCCACCGGAATCGAGATTTTTTATTGTCACCGAATGGATTGAGGAATTTGAAGCATCTGCTGAGCAGCTTGGCAATTGGATCAAAGAGGGCAAACTGAAGTATCGCGAAACCGTGGTTGAAGGTCTCGAAAATGCACCTACGGCTTTCAAGATGCTGTTCACCGGTGAGAACTTTGGCAAGTTGATGATTAAAGTTGCTTAACTAAGCATCCCAGAGCGCTAGCGGAGGAAACGTGTCTAAGAAAAGTAAAAGCGGTGGTGGGTCGTTACAGGAACAACTGAAGAAGGCTGGGCTGGTAACGGACAAGCAGCTTAAGAAAGCTCAAAAGAATATCCATCGTCAGGAAATTCGAGTCCGTCATGGCGTCGAGGTTGATGAGTCGAAGCAGGCTGCGGAAAAATCACTAGCAGCCAAACAGGCCCGGGATAAAGAAGAAAACCGGGTGCTGCAGGAGAAGGCCCAGGCGAAAGCGCTGCAGGCCCAGGTTCGACAATTAATTGATCTGAATCGCCAGAGAGAAAAGGGAGATGTGGCCTATAACTTTACCGAAAACCAAAAGGTCAAAAAGATCTATATCTCTCAGAAAAATAAAAAGCAGATCAATCAGGGCTTTCTCGCAATTGTTAAGTATGGCGATGACTACCAACTAGTACCCGAGGGGGTAGCGCGTAAAATCCAGCAGCGGCTGCCGAAGGATTATCAAGAAGTGGTCACCTATCTCTATGAGAAGACGAACGAAGAAATTGACGAGGATGATCCGTACAAGGACTTTCCTATTCCAGACGATCTAGACTGGTAGCGGCTATGTGGTTACCTGATGTGCGATAAGTAGTGGTCCGGTAAATAGCTGGATGTAGAAGGCCGCGCCATGATCGGCTTGCCACTTTGGAGATGGTTTTGAATAGAACACTGATCGTGTTAACCGCTGCGCAGTCCTTTGCGCAATGCTCCGCGCCTATTATTGTGTTGTTGGGTGGTATCGTTGGTGCTCGTCTTGCGCCGACGCCATCATTGGCTACCCTGCCTATTGCGCTGATGATTGTCGGTACTGCGCTCACGACAATTCCGGCGGCTCTGCTTATGCAGCGGTTTGGACGGCGCAATGTTTTTCTGGTTGCTGCAGGTTATAGCGCGCTGGCAGGTTGCCTGGGTGCCTATGCAATCGGGGTCAACAGTTTTGTGCTGTTTTGTATTGCGACCACATTAATCGGCAGTCATAACGCCATAATGCAGCAATATCGTTTTGCCGTTTCAGAGTCTGTCCCCCAGGATAAGGTCGCAAAGTCTTTGTCGATCTTGATGTTAGCCGGGGTTGCCGCTGCTTATATGGGGCCCGAAGCCGCTCAATCGCTTCGTCATGCTTCCGACCTGGGTGATTTTGTTGGGTCGTTCCTCGCCATCACGGGTTTTATGAGCCTGGCGTTTATTTGTTTGTTGTTTTATCAAAATTCCATTCCGGAGACGAATGCCGTTGTAGGCGAGCAACGGCCAATATGGAGTATTGCCAGACAGCCAGTTTTTCTCCTCGCAATTCTTGCCGCAGCTGCCGGCTGGGGTGTTATGAGTCTTATTATGACGGCCACACCGCTTAGTATGCACAACGTTGACAAGTTCAATATGGAAGACACTACCTGGGTTATTCAAAGCCACATCATGGCGATGTATCTACCTTCGTTGTTCAGCGGCTTTCTCATCACCCGCTTTGGTGCGCGAAAGGTTGTGAATGCCGGGCTGGTGATTTTGATGTTATGTCTAGTGGTGGGCTGGATAGATCGACATCTTATTCACTATTGGAGCGCCCTTGTGTTGCTCGGGGTCGGTTGGAACTTCCTCTTTCTTGGGGGTACCACGTTACTGACCCAGACCTATCGCCCGGCCGAGCGATTTAAAACCCAGGCGCTAAATGATTTTCTGATCTTCTCGCTGCAAGGTTTTGCATCCCTTAGCTCCGGTTGGATATTACTGACCTATGGCTGGGATTGGCTGTTAGCCCTCAGTGCGCCATTCTTGATTGCGTTACTGATTTCTCTGATATGGACAAAAATGGTCGGTGCTGAACGGATGGTGGCGAGTGAAAGCTGATCTCCATTGCCATAGCCACTATTCCGATGGCACTGAATCAATTTCTGACCTTATCTCCCGGGCCATAGCCAACCAGGTGACTCACCTTGCGATAACCGATCATGACTGTACCCGGGGCCTGGATGATGTGCCCAATGAGTTAGACAAACTTGTTGTCATAAAAGGCGTTGAGATCTCCTGTCGCTGGGACAATATTGAAGTCCATATTGTCGGTCTCAATATTGATCCGAGCCACGATGCCCTATCTTCGTTGTTAGGTGCCCAGCAACTAGCCCGGAGAACACGAGTTGAAACCATGGCAGAGAAGCTGCAGATCCTCGGCACCTCAGGCCTGATCGACTATCTGGACGGGCTGCCATGTATTGCCTATACCCGAAGTCATGTAGCCAATTTTTTGGTTGAGCAAGGGGTGTGCAAAAATCGCCAAAAGTCCTTCAAAACCCATCTAGGTAAAGGGGGAAAGATATATGTAGCTTCCCGATGGTGCAATTTGGTTGAGGGAGTTGAAGCGATTCGTGCTGCCGGCGGCATTGCCGTGCTTGCCCATCCGGGTCGCTATCCGCTCAATAAGAATCGGCTCGAAATCCTGGTTAGGGCTTTTGCCACGGCCGGTGGAGACGCCCTGGAGGGTAGTTATCCGAACATTAATCCGAATACCCGGAAACAATTGGACTTGCTTGCGCAACAGCACCAACTCTACCTGTCAGCCGGGTCCGACTTCCATGATCCGGCCGCTCGATGGACGGACATCGGCAAATTTCCCCATCTTGAGCCTGAAAGTTTAAGCAGCGTTTGGCATCATTCTCGGTGGTGACGCTTTCCAAATTTTGACAAATTTGCTCTCAGATTTAAGCCAATTTCTCAAATACCTATAAAAGCCAAAAAAGTTTGTAATAAATTCTGACTCCACTCGTATTACTGGATAACTAGGAGAAAACGAGCATGGCATCGTCTGTGGTGGCCTTTGAAATACTGTACAAGGAATACTACGTTCGTGTGTTTGGCCTTTGCCGCCGCCTCCTGAACTCCGCGTTGTTAGCAGAGGACGCGACCCAGGAAACATTTATGCGTGCGTTTAGAAGCTTTAAGCATTACGACCATAGTCAGCCTTTTTGGCAGTGGATCGCCTCTATAGCGAACCACTTCTGCATTGATCTATTGCGCCAGCGAAGTCGGATGCAGCGTCTTTTTGGTGATGAACAAGAGGAATTGGAACAGGTTGAATCGCCCGGCCCCCACGGCGTGACCGCCGTTATAAATCTGCAGGATAACGAAGCCCTTACTACCGCACTAACCCAAATGCCCGATAAATATCGCGTACCGCTGGTGCTCGCTTACTTTAGCGAGTTGAGTTATGACCAGATCGCCGTCGAGCTGGAGATCAGTCGTAATCATGTTGGGGTCCTGCTACTTCGGGCCAAACAGCAGTTACGCTCCAAACTGGTTGCTCAATCTGCGGGAGGCCCATTGTGAATCACCTAACGGACCTGCAGTTCTCTATGTATGTAGATGGTGCTCTGCCTAGTGACGACGCTAACGATTGTCTGACACATATTGGCGAGTGCTCCATTTGTCAGGCAAAGCTGGCGATATTTGAACAAGACCAACAGGTAATTAGTGCGGCGCTACTTATTGGTTCAACAGACCCTGTGCCGAAAATGGCGCCGCCAAAATTTAAAAACCCCGTCGGTCTGCGTGAATTTGCTGTTGCTAATGTTGTGACAGGACTGCTTTTTTGGTTGGCGCAGTTTTCTTCTAAAGCAATCTTCGGCGAGATAGTTGTCGATGGGTTTGCCTGGCTTACCTCGTTTTTTGTACCCGATTTTTACGATTTAACTGTTACCACTATCCTATTTTTTACCAACGAAGGAATCACCATGATTGAAACATACTCAGGTTATATCATCGCGACCATAGTGGCCCTTGCTTCAACATGGCTACTAGTTAGTGTTTACAAATCCAAGCGTGGACTTAGTTTTTGCCTGTTAACTTTATTGCTGGGTGGTGGGATGTTAATGCCCGAGGACGCAGCAGCGATTGAGTTTAGGCGTGATAATCTAATTGTTGCCTCGACCGAGTCGATTAATGACACGCTACTATTTGCCGGTGAATCGATTGTTGTGGATGGCAACATTGAAGGTGATTTGATTGCCTTTGGCCGGCGGGTCGTGGTGACGGGTACTATCAAGGGAAACCTGATAGCTTTTGCAGAATCCCTAAGCATCAGCGGTGAAGTTTCGGGCACCACAATTAATGCCGGTAATTCCGTGGAGCTAACCGATGTTGTACTTCATGGCGATTTTTGGGGTGCTGGAGAAAGTGTGCAAATCAGTCGCGATTCGAGGATTGCCGGGAATGTAACTGTTGCAGCGCAGCTAGCGTCGATTCAAGGCAGTGTTGGCCGAGACCTAACAGCTGGCGCAGAAGCGGTAGAACTCAGAGGTCGTGTCGGCGAAGATATGGTGGCCTATGCAAAAGATATCAAGTTGCTCGGTGAAGCAAGTATTGTCGGTGATCTCACGATCCATTCCTCGAGCGAAGATGGCTTGAGCCGATCGTCGGCGTCGAAGGTAGGTGGTACTGTTTCCTTTGAACATCATGACGATCAAGGCCGATCACGAAATAAATATGCAACCGCAAAGTTTTACGGCTTTCAGGTTCTGCGTTTAGCAGCTGCGTTTATTGTCGCCTATGGCCTGTTTCGACTTTTCCCTTCCGTTCGAACAGTAAGCTTGAACGGCGGTATGTCAGGTTTTGTCACAGCGGGCATTGGTCTGGTTTCCGTGGTGAGCTTACCGATCATACTGCTGATCGTAGGCATGACAATTGTAGGATTACCCATTACGGTATTTGGATTTTTCACCTGGTTGTTTGGTTTGTACCTTGCCAAGATTATGGTTGCCTGGCTAATCGGAGACATGTTGTTTAATAATTCTGAGGGAGAGGAAAAGGTTGCCTTGCCGCTACTCGCGGGGTTAGCAATTGTTGTCGTTGCGATTAATGTACCCTTTATCGGAGGCATCGTGAGCTTCCTGTTCACCGTGGTCGGCATAGGGATGCTCGTCCAGTGGATAATTGCTCGCTACAGTTCGACGGCCGCCTATAGGTAGATATCATAGGCTATGGGTGGATGTGACAGCACTCGCCCTGCCAGGCTTAAAGGTTGAGCTGCAAGCTATTGTGATTATTGATGCTTAACGACATTTTCTGAAAAAAAAGGGCCGCTAGTGCGGCCCGAAACCTCAAGCTTTGTTTCTCATTTCCCCGACGGTATCACTGGCAGGCAATTGCAACGTCTGTGATATTCGCTGCGGCGACCGTGCCAGTTCCGTTGCTGACTGTACAGCTGAGAGACGACGGTGAGGTAAAGGTCACCTTCACTTCGTAGCTTATGCCTGTTCCTAGCACAAAAGTTGTTGCAACCGCTGCACTGGAATTCAGGCTAACACTTGCAGTCTGGGACGTTTCCCCGGTTCCTGTATCCACGAGCTCGATGTTTGCTGAGCCATTTGTGGTGGAAGTGATGCTGACGTCAATGCTCTTGAAGTCTGCACAGGCTGAAGTGATTTCTGCGGCATCGTTTGTCGCACGGTCCAGGACACTGGTCAGGGTACCGGTTGTACCTTCACGAAAACCTTCTTCGAGATCTATGGTGCCATCGCCGCGAACGACTAGTTGCGAGTTGAAGAAGCTCAGGGTTTCATCGCTTGTTGCAGCGTCTGTGGTAAGACGAGACACAGCGCGTTGGTAATCGGCACCACCGGAGTTGCCAACGAAGTAAGCAAACTGCGGACGGTTCCGGCTAGATTGTACTGCGCTCCTGTCTTTAGCTGCACTGAGCTCAAAGGTCCGACACAACATATTTCCTGTGTTTGAGGTCTTGGTGAAGGACCGTAAGCCCCCGGAAAAGTCTGGGCTGTCAGTCACCACGGTTAGGGTGGTTGGCATCAGAGCAATAAACTTATCAAAGAATGCGACAACATTGTCCGGTAGCGGTACAACTTCGGTATAGAGATTTTTACTGCTGCTGCAACCGCTTCCACAGGAGGCTGCCTGTTTCAAACGGAAGGCAACGGGTGCGCCGGCGTCAACATGGATAGTGAGTTCTAAGCTGTCGCCCTCTTCTGTGCCCTTGTTTGTGAGTAGATAACTTGAGTCACTTCTGTCGGTTAAATCGAGGAAGCGCGCATCTGTGGCCTCTGAATTCAACTGAAGGTCAGCAAAGGTGACGGTGCCGTCGGTGCCAATGATGACTGAAACTGTCTCTCCCACGGCGGTAGAATTTGGACAGTTTGTGCCACTGCAGGACTCAACCACCTGGGTTGTGAATGTGCCCGCTAAAGCGGTTAGTGCGGCGGGAGGACCGGCGGGCTCGGCTGTAGCAGGAATTTTAAACTGGCCTAGAAACGCTTTATCTGATGCTCTCGCGATATTAAATTCGTTAAAGCTAGCGGATAAATCTGAAAGCGAGTAGGTCAAATCCTGGGTCGAATCTTTCCAAACAGCTTCTCGTTCGTTACCGCCACATAGGACCGGATTTTCTGCAACGGCAACATCGTTAATAAACAGTGCGCCGGAGGAGCTAACTAAAAAGTCACGTTGGTCACCATCGGTGAAGGGGGAACCAGGCTGTCCGGCGGTGAAAGTTAGGGAAAACACGGTCCCGACAAAGCTCGCGGGTATCGTAGTTGGTGTAGGCTCGCCCTGGAAGCAGAAGTTACCGCTGCCACCAGTAGTCCCACCACCAGTTGTACCGCCGCCCGAAGTACCTCCACCTGTAGTATCCCCGTCTGTACCTCCGGACGAGTCTGGGTTCGAACTGCCGCCGGTTGAAACATAGTCGTAACGGAGTGCCAAGGTCACACTAGTACCGGCTTGCTCAGCTGTGAGAGTGACATCAAAGGTGATCTGGCTGGCTGTGTTATTAACAACTGAGATGTTGAGGTCTGCAATATTGTCCAGGCCGGCAACACTGCTGGATATTGCTGTGTTGATGGCATCGGTATCCCCTGGCGTGGGTGCGGGCACTCCGTTTAGCTGAAGGCTAAATGGTGTTGCGATCCCCGCTGTAGAAATATTGCCAGAAACGGTTAGATTAAAATTACCGCTACCTAGCGCACCGCCTGCACCCTGAATAGCATCAGTCACGCTTGACGGTAAACTGACTCCTCCATCTATAACGCGTTGGAGTAAGTTGCCGCTTGTTGAAACGTTAATACTCTCTAGTACTGCGCTAAGGTCAGTGTTTGCAAGACTGGTTGCGGCGAGTGCAATTGCGTCGCTAAAAGCAGCAGCAAAACCTCTGGTTCCGTAGGCAAGATTCGCAATTGCACCATCGGGTCCATTGCCATCGAGTGCGCCGTCGGCCAGGTCAGCGGAGAGCTGCTGTAAAATAGCAAGCGCAGGTGCTTCAGAACCAGCTGCAATCCCTGCTAGCGCTGCAAGTCTGAGGGCATATCGGCTTGCGTCGTCAGTCCCAAGGGATTGGCTTGAAATATTGCCAGAGTGGATGATGACGGGAGGTGTCAGAATACTTGCCACATCCGGTGCAAAGGCAACCCTAATGGATTCGTTGATTGTGTCGATGTCTGCAGCGGTGATGCCACTGCCAACACTATCGGCTACCTGTGCTGCAAGTTCCGTTAGGATTGTGACGCCAACACTGCCGCTAGGACTTGAACCGATAGCGCGGATAGATTGGCCTGCGGGAAAAGGTACAGTTGTCTGGGATGCCTCATCAAAATAACTTGCGTCAGGGTTGCCCGAGACCTGCACAACATAGGGTCCAGAGAATCCGGCGTTATAGGCAATTGTGACTCTGCCGTCGGTGCCGGTTGTGCCCGTTGCGCCCGTAAGAGGTGTGCCGTCTGGCTGAAGCATTGTTACTGTTGCTCCAGTGACTTGTCCCAAAGATGCATCTACTACGAGTTGCGTGGTAGGGAAGTTATTACTATCGCTGCTACATGCATACATTAACGCCAACGAACTAAGTATGGCGGCGTACCGAAAAATTCTTGGCATCAAAAACTCCATCAAACTGACTGCTGTAAAGGAGCTGCAAGTATGAAAAATTGATGGCCCGGCAAGTACCCCCTTAATGGGGGATGAGTTGTGAGGAGAATGTAAGCAGCTGAAGCGCTAACAACTACAGGTCAATCAGATTCCGCTTGATTGCGTAGGCAGTTGCCTCGGCGCGGGAATTGACACCAAGCTTTGCGTAGATTTCCTTGATGTAACCCTTAACCGTATTTTCTGTAATGCTGAGCATCGATGCTGAATCAGCGGCACTAAAACCCTTGGCGATTAATACGAGTACATCTTCTTCTCGCTTTGTCAGCGCTGAATCTCTGCGGGCATCTCCCTGTTGATGAAAGTGTCCGAGAACCTGATCCATAGATCGCGGAGATATAGGTGCTTGATTGTGCTCAATTCCAGAAAGATAAGCGCCAATAGAGTTTCGATCGTCGTCCTTTAAAATGTAGCCGTTTGCCCCTGCTCTTAGGGCGGCGAATAGATGTTTGTCGTCATCGTATATGGTTGCGACAACAATGTAGGTGGGCTGTTCTTTCTCCCGCACCAGATCTATTAGGTCGATTCCTGAGCCATCGGGTAATCCGAGATCAACAATCGCAAGGTCAAAAGTATCTTGCCGGACTGCGACTTTAGCTTCGGACAAATTAGTCGCTGTGATTACCCTGGCGGCGGGGTAAATGCTCGTGACAAGGTCGAACAACCACCTCAGCGTATCAGCTGTATCTTCAAGGATTAAAATGGAATCGATTTTCATAAAAGAGTGCCTGCCAGCCTTGGATCGACTTGAAAATGTCCAGGGGTTGGTCTGACCAGGAAATTTGTCGTCATTAGAAAATAGCATTCATCCATTGATTTTATACCCCCTGTACGTGGGGTATGGAATATTGGTGTGTGAAGGGAGTTTGATCTTATGCCTCGCCTCTGGGCATAGCGGCACGAACTTCGTCGTTAAACCCCGAAGCTACCCACTCCCCCTGGGCGGTATTCCAATGGGAGAAAAATAGGCGTTTTGCTGGGTCAGGATGCATGACCAGTCGTTCAGGAAAAAGGTTCCAGTTAGTTAAGACCGGGCTTGGTGCACGGACATACCGGTCTGTGGTCGGCAGAGCACTACGAATCCATCCGCCCCGGGCATAGTATTGGTGCCAGGTGCGCCGTGCCTGGATGCCATCTCCATCGAGACGAGTATGGTAAGTCGCAGTGTCGTATAGAACACAGGAACCAGCGGGACCGTGAATGGGTAACTCTATATATTCATCCCCGTAAGCTTCGAATGATTCCCGTAGCGTTTCGTACTGATTTGATTTTGGTACAACACAAAAGGCCGGGGTCGATGCGTTAACATTGGTGAGATAGTGAATTGCACATAACCAATCACAGGGTGAATAAGGTCGACGAATGAGTCGATCTTCTACCGTGGCATCATGGTGAAAGTTCATCGATCCGAGCCCGGCATTTTCTGGTGTCTCTCGAAAATTAAATTCGCTAAATCGAACATGCTCCTCTCCCCCTAGGAGCTCAGAGACAATTGGGTAAGTAGCGGGGTGTTGGGTGTAGGGATCCAGTTCCGGGTGATCGAGTAAAGGTTGTGAATAAATTAGCCCCTGGTTTCTGTGGTGGGGTTTTCTCTTTTCTCCCAGCCCCCATTCATTGGCTTTTTCCACCTGGGTACGATCAAAAAACTGGTTGAGTTCTACCAATTCCTGACTGTTTAAACAGGGAGATAAGACAACAAAACCATTGGTTTCGAAGTAGCGAATAGCCTCTGCCGTTTCGTTGAGGGGGTTAAATAGTGGCGCCGGTGTCTTAGATACCCGACCAAATCCCTGACTGGCAACCGTTTCATCACCGCTTTTGTTGGCCTGTCTCTCGAGTTGAATGGACATTTGGGTACCTCGAATTTGTGATCGTGAAATTCTAACCCCGTGGTGGTCTCGAAGTCACTTGTGTCTAACGAAGATTCATGGACGCAATGATCTCGTTGATTTCGGGCATCCGGTCAGCAAATGATGATCGCCGACTGACAATCACGTGAATTTCTGCTCGATCTAAAGTGACACCTGTGGAAATGAGTTTTGAAGTGAGGTTAAGGTTGTCCATCATCAGTTGCATGGAGGGTGCCATGTCGATGACTAGATCACCTCTTTGTGCAGCCAACATTTTTATGATGTGCTCATCACTTATGGCGTGGACCGTTGGGATACCCAGAGATGCGACATTTTTTTCGTGCCATGCGTTCCCTTGATTTGTGATGCAGGTCAGGTTTTTCTGCTTGATATCATCAAGGGTGGTAATCGATTTTATTTCATCCAATCTAGGGTGGTCTTTATAAGTGAACACCTTCATTTCCGATAGATAGATGGGCTCCTCGCTAATAAGGCCATAGCCTCTGCGATGCTCTGAGGGTAGGGCCAACATTACGTCAATTTTACCTAATTCTACTTGTCGTTGGATTCGCTCCCACGGGTGTTCTACTGCCTGAACCTTAAGTCCCAACTGTTGCTCAAAAATTTCCTTGGTGAGTTCACAAAAAAGACCCCGGCAGATGCCATCATCGACCGAACTAAGAGGCGGGAAGTGTGAAAACCCGATACGGATAACATCCGCTGCGACACTTGTGCTAGAGAGGATAAGCCCTAGGATCAGGCTAACTATTTTCATCGGGGGACTCCTGAATAACAGGAAAATACAAATCGAAGCGTGTGCCTTCATTTAGTTTGCTAGAGACCTCAATAATAGCGTTATGTGATCTTACGGTTCCGTAAACCGTAGCAAGACCCATTCCTGTACCTTTGCCGCTTTCTTTTGTTGTGAAGAATGGCTCGAATATTCTTGAGATATGCCGGGGATCAATTCCGTTCCCGGTGTCAACGATGCTGGCTTTTAGAAACCATCCAGCTTCAGAGGGGCCGGTCGAAAATGCATTTTTTACTAGCCAGACATTCTCTGTTTCAAGGCTGATCTTACCCCCTTTCGGCATCGCGTCACGAGCGTTCAACCCTATATTGAGAAAAGCATTTTGGATCTGTGATGTATCACCGGAAATAATGTCGCGTTCAGCCCGTGTATCCAATTTGACTTCGAGTACACTTCCTACGCCAAGGCGAAGGATAGATGCTACTTCGCCAAACATCTGGTTTATGGCGACGCTAGTATTTCTTGCTTCATCCTTTCGAGAGAATGTCATTAAGTCCGAAATTAAGTCTCTGGAGTTGTCGCAAGACTTAATGATCTTGTCGATATATTCAGATACCTTGGCGTCATCTGGATAATTGTCTCTTAATAAATCAGCGTTACCGAGAATAATATGCAGTTGGTTGTTGAAATCATGGGCGATGCCTCCGGCGAGTTCTCCGATAGCTTGTAGCTTTTCTGCATGATGAAGATCTTGAGCTAATTTTCGAGATTCCAATTCGAGCTTCGATCGAGCAGTGATGTCGGAGGCGATCCGATCTCGCATTTCATTCAGAGCGAGAGTGACCTGCGACAATTCATCGCGAATATTTTTCTTTCGCCGGAGTTTGAATGGTTCTTTCGAAAGCTGTTCTAGAGAGAAACCATCAGCCCATTGTGCCATATCGATGATGTGTCTGGTGACTACACGCTGGATAATCCAAAGCATAAAAAAGGCAACAATAAAGGTTTTGGCCGCGTTAATGCTCAGGATCTGTGCTGCCCGAGAGAGTACCCTGCGAGCGATGTTGTCCGTTGTATAGAGCACCAATAACGTACCCACATTAAAAGGCGTGCCGGAAATCGTAACGCTCAAGGGAAATTCCGTTGACTCTAGATTGACATAATCCGTGGAGCCGACGTTTCTTTCGCGTGCTTCACCCGCAAAATCTTCAATCACCTTCAAATAGACAATATCGGTTAGTTTGAGTGCGCCCGCCATTTGTAAGCTGAGTTGTTCATCATTGAGTTCATAGAGACTGCGCGCGAGGGCGGGTACATAGCTAGATTCAATAAAACGAACGTTTTCGTTCATCTTGGCTAAATCATCCTGGTACTCAAGATAAAGCTGAAGTGAGGTGGCGACTAAAGTGAATAGCGTGCTACAGCAGAGTATAAGGACAAGTAATCGGCGAGACAGAGCGCCGTAGAAAGTTACCGGTTTGGCTAAAGCCTCAGAATTATCTACCTCTGTTGTTTCAGTCATCCATCGGCCAGGGCCGTGAGCATGGCTTAAGCATAGTTGACAGAAGTGTTTACAAGCAACACCTACGGGTCCAACCGGACAATCCGTGGGGGCTATGTCTTTACGGGTTGTTGTTGTTCGGAGCTGTGTTGATGGTTTTTACTATTAGTTCTAGCTGACGATGCTTGCTAGCATAAGCCTACCCCAAAATTGACCTATTGCTATGCGTTATTCAAATCGACTCTTTTTGTTACTCGTCCCCCTATTATTTTCCGTTCAACTGTTTGCTGAGCAGAAACAGTTGGTGATTCTGCATACCAATGATTTTCACGGGCATATCTCCCAGGAAAACGAATATGCTGGCGCAGCGAGAATTGCAGCCCTGGTAAAAGAAACCCGTGCCAGATATCCCGGTGTGTTGGTCTTGGACGGGGGTGACAAGATATCCGGCACGCCGGTTTCGACCATGTTTAAGGGGGTGCCGATTTTTGAAGTGTTAAATGAAGTCGGTTATGACGCGGGTGCCCTTGGCAATCACGAGTTTGATCATGGTTACGAGCAGATCCGCAAGTTCAGGGATATAGCAAATTATCCGATTCTCGCGGCCAACGCATTTGGTCCAGACGGAGCGCTTATTGCTGATGCACCTTCACTTATCACCACGATAAATGGCATTAGGATTGGGATCATTGGGCTGACGACCGAGACGACGCCTTACATCATTATCCCAGCCGGTAATGAGGATATTAGCTTTGCTCCAGCGGCAGAGATGCTACGGGCAATGGTCACCGCCTTAAGGCCCCAGGTAGACTTATTGTTGGTGGTGTCTCATGTTGGCCACGAGGAGGAACAGGCTCTGGCTCAAGACATTGAGGGTATTGATGTGATTATTGGCGGGCATTCCCATACTAAGGTGCTACCGCCGGTGAAGGTGGGGGACACCTACGTTGCCCAGGCCGGATACTATGGCGCATATGTTGGCAAGATCGAATTGACGGTAGACACCGAATCAAATTCCATGACCACGTTCAAAGGTACGCTAATACCAGCTGCAGATTTACCGCCACCGGACAAAAAAGTGGAGCGGTTAGTCAAACGCTGGGAAAAGAAAGTAGCGCGTAAAGTGGATTTCAAGATCGGCACTGCGGCCCGGGACTATTCAAAGGTTGAGATGCAGCCATTCCTGCAAAAAATATTGGCGAATGCCACCGGGGCAGATTTTGGCTATTACAATATGGGCGGTATTCGAGATACCTTAAGGAAAGGCCCTATTACCGCAAGGCAAATATGGAACGTTGAACCCTTTAGTAATCAGCTTGTGACGGTGACTGCTAAGGGCAGCATCATTAAGGCTATGCTAGCGCCGGAAGAATTCCAGGCGAAACGTGTGGCGAGTCTTGATGATAACGAGTTGTATACCGTGGCGACCAGCGACTTTGTTGCGGCCCAGGCGAAAAAAGTGGCAGGAGATGCTCTGCTGGTTGAATACAAAAGTATGTTGATGAGAGATGTCTTGATCGACTACATCAAAGAGCATGGCCTGCAAATAGAAAGCCTGGAAGCAGAGTCAGACTAAATCTGCTCTGCAATCCACTCGTCGACAATAGTTTCCAGTACCGACAGCGGTACCGAGCCGTAACTCAGCACCTCATCGTGATAGGCCTTGATGTCAAACCTGTCGCCGAGGCGCTCGGTTGCTCTCTTACGTAATTCGAGCAACTTAAGTTGGCCGAGCTTATAGGCAAGTGCTTGACCCGGATTGCCGATATAGCGATCGATTTCATTGGTAATATCAAGCTCACTTTTAGGTGCATTTTGCAAAAAGTAGTCAATGGCTTCCTGTCGCTCCCAGCCTTTGTAGTGCATGCCGGTATCAACAACCAGTCGAACGGCGCGCCACATATCGTAGGTTAGTTGGCCAAACCGCGAGTAGGGGTCTTTATACATGCCAAGATCATAACCAAGCCTTTCGCTATAGAGCCCCCAGCCTTCGGTAAAGGCGGTAAATCCGCCGTAACGGCGGAAATTTGGCATCTCCTCCAACTCTTGTTGGAGTGCTATCTGCAAATGGTGGCCCGGTACGGCTTCGTGTACCGATAGAACTTCCATCTCCCATTTAGGACGGGTTTCGGGTTTGTATAAGTTGACATAGTAGTAGCCAGCGCGGCTTCCGTCCGCTGCTGGACGGGTGTAGTAAGCGGTGGTGGTATCAGGTGCTACTGCATCTGGGATCTTCTTAAGTCCATAAGGCATTCTGGGTAGTTTGCCGAACAAATGAACCAGTTCTGGATCAATACGTTTTGTGATAGCAAGATAGGCGTCGAATAAAGCTTCAGGTGAATCGTAATAGTACTTTTTGTCCGTTCGTAAATGGGTAAAGAACTCCTGGAGTGATCCTGAGAAACCGACCTCTTTCATGACGGCGCGCATTTCATTTTTGTTTCTCGCAACTTCAGCTAATCCAAGATTATGTACTTCTTCAGGGGTCATGCTGGTGGTGGTATACCGTCGAACGAGATGCTCGTAATAGGCTTTCCCATTAGGTAGTGTCGATGTACCGATGTCTGTTCTGCTGGCGGGGAGATAGGTATTGGTGAAATATTCGTTGAGACGGTGGTAAGCGGGTATGACGGTTTGTTGAATAACTTGTTTCGCTTTGGTCCTCAGTCTGGACTTGTCAGCCTCACTAAAAGAGTTGGGCATGTCGCTAAAGGGTTTGTAAAAGGGACTGAGTTCGGGGTTTGTGACAAGCTGCCGTTTGATCTGTGCAGGCACCCGCTGCATAAGCACAGCAGGGGGCATTAGCCCTTCTTTGCGGCCTTGTTCCATTAGCTGAATCGTCTGGCTCATGGGTAGGTCTAGCTTCTCCAGGCGCGCAAGCCAATCATCATAATCGCTGACTTCTCTCATCCTGATGCGATTGCCGGTTTCGTCGAGAGTCTGGATGCCGCCACGATGACTAATGGGCATCAAATGGGCTTTAAACTGCGCACTCTCAACCCGGTCTGAAAATCGTTGTTCGAACAACTGGTAATTCAATTTGTCCGTCTTCGAAAGCAGTTCTGTGTCGATTGACTGCAGATCTTTTAAAGCCTCGAGGTCCCCGCCTTCTCTCTGACGATATGCTGAAGGCGTCAGGTCCTGCCAGTCCTGGTTAAATCTTCTATCACCAAGGTAGGAGGCACGAACTGGATTTTGCTGCAATCGCCGCTCCCAATGCTTATCAAAGATACTATGTAGTTTGGCAGCCTCCGGGTCTGTGGCAGTAACCCCGGCAAGACTGATACTTGAGGTGAGGAACAAAAAAATGCTGAGACAAAATTTCTTCAATGGGTGCCATCCAAAGTCGGGAGTTCAGTTTAGTTTTCGCCACTCGACGAGTTGGTACTACCGGACATGATATTGCCCATAGTACGTTGAGCGTCTTCTAGCTCTGCTTTTATTTGGGTCACGGTGCGACATCGCTTTTTCTTAATAAACGTACCGGTGTCCTTGACGTACTTACAGATGATTTTATCACCTTCTTCGGCCGTTTGATTATGTGCTTTCACCTGTGCGGCCAGATAATCGGGCTTGTCGTCGCTCGAAGCGCAGGCGGCGAGGGTCAAACTGAGACAGAGTACAGTTAGCATTTTCATATGAATCCCCCTTACTTTTTGATGTTCTTGCGTTATAGCAGCCTTTTATAAACGTGATTGTTCTGTAAACCAAACAAAATGCTAATATATGTTGTCGGAATTGGTGAAATTTCGCACATAGGTTGCCGCTAGGTTTATCATCACCCGAAACCAAATGAGGATTGTCTGTGTCAGAAAATGAAACCAAACAACGGGTCCCGACGCAAACCAGCCCCTCCGGGAATCCGCTAAGTGAACCCTGTGTAATGGTGATTTTTGGTGCTTCGGGGGATTTGACCAAGCGTCTATTAGTCCCTGCGCTTTATAACCTTGTTTGCGATGATCTGCTGTCGCCAAATTTTGCAGTCCTTGGAACGGGTCGGAGTGAAATATCCAACGAGGATTTTAGGGTCAGTATGGCGAGCGAAGACAATGGCTTGCGCGCGTTCCACACGAGAAACTCATTTGATGAGGATGCCTGTGACGAGTTGCTATCCAGATTCCATTTCGAAAGCGCAAATATTGATGTCGAAGGTTTTACGCGCTTGAAGGAGACTGTCCAGTCTCTTGACGAGAAGTTCAACGCCGGCGGCAATGTCCTGTTCTATTTTGCCATGGCGCCAAGATTTTTCGGCTCCATTTGTGAAAACCTATTCAAGGCTGGTTTTCAAGATGGTGAGGGTTGGAAACGCATTATTGTCGAGAAGCCCTTTGGTAATGATCTTCAATCTGCCCTGGATCTGAATGCACAAATTCTTCAGTACTGGAGGGAAGATCAGATTTATCGGGTTGACCACTATCTTGGCAAAGAGACCGTTCAGAATTTGTTGGCGTTCCGGTTTTCCAATGGAATGTTTGAACCTTTATGGAATAAACAGCATATCGACAATATCCAATTTAATGTTTGTGAGTCGGTGGATGTTAAAGGTCGGGGTGGCTACTACGATCACTCCGGGGTTTTGCGGGACATGATGCAAAACCATATGTTCCAGATGCTGTCTTATATTTGTATGGAGCCGCCTAGTTCCTTTGATGCCGATGCCATTCGCAACGAGAAGGCTAAGGTGCTTGAGTCCGTCAGAATCTACGACGAGGCGGGCGTGGAGGAAAATGTTGTTCGGGGTCAATATGGACCGTCTTTTGATGCGTCTGGAAATGAAGTGAAGCCCGGTTATCGCAGTGAGGCGGATGTAAATCCTCTGTCCAATACGGAAACTTTTGCGGCTGCAAAATTACAAATCGATAACTGGCGGTGGCAGGGTGTGCCGATTTATCTGCGCTCAGGAAAAGCGCTATGGAAGCGCGGTACAGAAATTGTGATCGAATTTAAGAAGCCGCCGGAGAAAATATTTAAGGGCACCAGCGTGGTTGATTTGGATGCTAATCGATTGGTTTTTCATATCCAGCCCTACCAGGGCATAGAGTTAATGTTCCAGGCTAAAACACCTGGCCCTACGATTCAGTTGCAAAGTGTCGATATGAATTTTGACTATGGGGATGCATTCAACGCCTCTCGATACACGGGATATGAGGTCATGATTTATGCGTGTTCCCGGGGTGATGCAACGTTATTTTCCCGGGGGGATCTGGTGGAAGCTGCCTGGCGCATCGCCCAACCGATATTGGATTATTGGTCGACAACCCCGGCGATAGATTTTCCAAATTATAGTCGCAGTTCCTGGGGGCCAAAGTCTGCCTACGAACTATTGGAACGGGATGGGCGGCGATGGTTTGAGGTGGTCACCTCCGATGTCCTCGAGCAGTCACTATTGTTTAAGGGGGCGGAGCCTTTCCTCCTAAATGCTGTGATATTGGCGATGCAGTCCGTTAGCAAAGAGGCGGGGGACGTTATTATCAAGCGGGGTGATGTCACCGATGATATGTACTTGATCTGCCGGGGAGAAGTTGAGGTGCTCGACAGCGAAAGTCAGGTTGTCAGCGAAATGAAAGATGGTAATTTTTTTGGTGAGATTGGTTTGTTATTGGCAACCGCCAGAACGGCAACGGTCCGGGCAAAAACACGCTGTGATTTGTTTGTCCTGAGGAAGTCACATTTCAGCCGGATTCTCCGAGAACACCCACAATTCGCCGAGAGCATGATGCAAGTGGCCAAGGAGCGATATGATCTTGCGGTGTCCCTGGGCGATTTAATCGAATAGGGACACCGGTTAAAGCCTTGGTTGGTTTTCCCTGCGTTACGGTTCAGTTTTTGTTTGTGTCTTTTTTAGTAGTGCTGACCGATAAAGGAGAATTGCTGGCACCAGTGCAAAAGTGGCAACGATTAACGCAGCCTTAATCGAATAGAACTTACCGATCGCGCCCAGAACCGGGCCGCCGCCCACCTGTCCAATACCGTCAGCCTGAGCCTGGATCGAAAAGACGGTTGCGCGAGTTGAAGATTTAAGGTTTTGATTCAGCCAGATTGTTGTCAGCGGCCCCTTAATGGTGCGAAGTATTGCGATGCCAAAATAACTCAAAATCGCCATGTAAAAATTTCCTGCCATTGCGAAGGCAAATACACAGGCAACAAGGAGCGCGCTGGCAAACGTTAGGATAATCACTACCCGGTGATAATCAGAAGTGTCGACAAATCGACGTACGCAGGTAAGTGCTAAAAATGCACCGATAGTGGCACCTGCACCCATCACTCCCCACCAGATCACCGAGTCCATACCTGAGATTAGTGGAAATTCAAAAGACTCGATGAGAAACGGCGCATTTAAGCGGTCGTAGCCTTCGCTAAACATACCTTCAAAAAATGCAATGGCTAGAATTGTTAGCAGTACCGGGCTCTGTCGAATAAGGCTGACCCCGGATGCGAAGGTAAATTTCATTTGGTGCCAGGAAGATCTCTCGTCGACATTTAGCGGCTGGTAGTTTTTCTCATCCATAAAAATCAGGGAAAAAACACCCAGGCCAACAAGCCCCAGGCTGCCAACAACGATCGGTAAAGCAAGATCAACCATAGCAAGAACAACGCAAAGGGTGATGCCGGTGAGCATACCTATCTGACCAATCTGGCTGGCGAGGATAAAAGACCTATTTGCACGCTCGACGCCAATTTCGTCCGATATCCATGCCTGGCTAGCGCCACTTAGAAAAGTGAAACCGATGCCCCAGATTACCTGGCTCAGCAGAATCATTTCAAAGCTCGGGAAGAAGGCGATGAGCCCATATCCAAGACCCGTCATCACATAGCCGATTATCATAGATAAACGGCGACTATAGACATCAGCAACAACGCCGGTTGGAATTTCAAATAAGAAGGTCGAGAGTTCTAAAATGGTGCCAACAAGCACCATTTGCAGTGGATCAAGGCCGGCCACGGTCACCATATACACCATCGAAACGGTGACCATGAGTGCCCAACAAACTCTGAAGTAAAAAGCAGTACCTAGGAAAAACCTGTAGCTATCAATTTTTTTCAAGATGAATTCCTTTTGGACCGTTATTCAACAGTCTTTTTAAGGTGCGAACGTGAACGTAGGCGCTCGCTGGCCATCTTAAAAGAGGGTTCTTAATTTATGCCTGACACAATGGTGGAAATAATGCCGGCAAAAGAAACGTCTGAGTTAGCCTAACGATGCGATTGAGGAGGAGTTTGGCTTCATGATTGATGTCCTTGTTAGGCTAGGGGTTGTTGGATAGTAGGCGATCACTGCGATTGAGGCAACCTTCGACTTTCAGCGCGGTTTTTTTATACTAGGTGAATAGGAGTATAGTTTTTAGCTAATGTATCCGTCTAATGTATCCATCTAGTGTAATTATCTAATGCAACCATTTAATGCAACCAGCAAGCGTGACAACCAACATGACAAAGTGGCAACCAAAACAAGAGTACTTTCATCCGAATTGGCAGGAGCCACTTTTGTCGACCCATTCCAATGTCTTCAGTGGGCTCTGGGATCTTGAGTTAGAAGCAATAGAAGAAGGTAATTTTGATCGAGGTGGCTGGAGTACCGTGAGTCGCATGGATATGGACAATCAGGTGGTCTACGTTAAAAGGCAGAGTAATCACCTGTGTTTTAGGCCTAATAGGCGAGGGTTAAGAGTCCCCACGCTAAAAGCAGAATATGATCGAATCAATTGGTACAACCGTCATAAGGTCCATTGTTTGAGTGTTGTCTATTTTGGCTGGCGGGAGTCAGACGATGGTGCACAGGAAGCGATACTGATCACCGAATCATTAGATGGCTTCTCTTCGCTGGATCGATTGCTGACAACGTCGGAAGCTCTACCACGTCAGACAATGTGGCAAGTTTATCGATCTATTGGCGTCGCGATTCGGCATATGCATGATGCGGGTATAGAACACTACCATCTGTATCCCAAACACGTCTTCGTCGCCCGGGAAGCTGGGCCGGATGGCCTGCATCAGGTGAGGTTTATCGACCTCGAGGCGAGTCGTCGTAATTTTGGGTTGAAGCGGAGAAAGCTTCGGGACCTTGAAACCCTGGGTCGTAGGTCCATCTGGGTTAGCAAGCCGAATAAATTGCGTGCTCTGCTGGGGTATGCGGGGACCCGTCGAATCGACAAGGCATTGCGGTATGATATTCGTACAATATTAGATCGCACCGAGGACAAACAGCTACGGCCTTAAGTTTATTCAATCAGGCGGCTTTAAATACCTTTGAAGTCAGGGTCTCGTTTCTCTAGAAATGCTTCTCGACCTTCCCTGTAGTCCCCGGACTGTCGAATTGCCGTTCTCATCGCCAGGCCCACTTCTTTGGCTTTTGTAGCGTCTTCAAACACGCTGCGCCAAAGTGTTTCTTTTTGCGCTCGTATGGCGAGGGGGCCACTTTCTGAACAAATTCGTTGGGCAAAATCCAGCGCAGTTTGCTGGACCTGCCCAGGTTCACTGATGACTTCTACAAACCCGGCACGTTCACACCAGTCAGCAGTTTTGGGATCACCGGGTGTCAGAAATGCAAAAGCTTTTGAATAGCCAATTTTTTTGGCTAGCTTAATCGGGATATCCACGGCGTTTGTACCGACCCTGGCTTCGGATATGATGAAGCTCGCTTTTGGGTCTGCAAAAATCATGTCGCAGCATAGCGCGAGACTCACCCCTTCTCCGACACAGTAACCATGGACCGCGGCAATTATGGGCTTGTTGGTCACCATATGGTTATCAAGATTTAATCCGCCCAGGGCCGCGTTTACTCCTTTTTTTGCGTTCTCATTTAGGTCGCTCACATCCGCACCGGCACTAAATGCTCGATCGCCTTTTGCCTGAATCACGGCAACCCAAAGGTCTGGTGTTGTGGCAAATTTGTTCAATGCTTCATTCATGCCTTCATACATCGCGGCGTCGAAGGCATTGAGTCTTTCAGGCCGATCGAGGGAGATGATTGCCACTCTCTCAACCTGTTCTAGGGTCACTCGATCTTGAAATCGTTCACTCATTGTCCTTTCCCCTAAGTCAGTTGTATGGGTTGCGGCGTAATTGAATTAGGCCGACAGCACTTCAACCAGTTTTGATTTCCCGGTGGTGCCGGTTTGTATTTCAAATACGCCGTCACTTTGGAGCTGAATCGCGGCCCGAAATCGCAATTGATGATGCAACGCAGTTTCAAGGTCCTTTGCAAGTGCAGAAAGCTGGTCAGCCGTTAGTCCTTTAACATGTTCCACTAAAACCGTCACGGGAGGTTCAGCAACAGGGCCTGGAGTGGGCAATAGGATTCTTAAATTCCCAGTGGTTTGGTCAGAATGGCGATTCACGACATCTCGAACAGCATTGGGGAATACATTCACACCTTTAATCAGCAGCATGTCATCAACTCGACCTTTAAATGTCATGCGTACACCAGGCCGTCCACATTCGCAGGGGTCCGTATTGATGCGAATAATATCTTTGTCGCGCCAGCGCAGCAGTGGTCCACATTCTCTTTCTAGACCGGTAAAAATAATTTCCCCTTCAACCCCATTTTCAATCGGCATAGGTGCCAGGGTTTTGGGGTCGACAATTTCAAAGTAGGCATTGTCCTCGGCGTAAAAGTGAATCCCCGCATGGGCTTCGCAGGAGATCCCCGTTGGGCTATGGCAACCCGTTGCACCCATATTGTCGTAAACCGTTGCGCCACCGAAGCCTGCTTCGATCTCGCTGTAAATTTCCTTAATACTGCCGCCGGGTTCGCCGGTTACCACAACCTTTTCAATGCCCAGGGATGTTGGATCGATACCGGCCCTGTCTTGCATGGTGGCGGCGAGATGTCGGGCAAAGGACACGGTAGTGCGTATCATTTTAGGCCGGGTTTCTTTAGCAATCTGGGCGACTCGCTCGACACCACTCAGGGCACCAACGGGCACAACACAGGCGCCGTAGGCCATCATTGAGTCAACTGCGGGTACACCAGCAATCCACATCGACAGCACGCTGGCATGTAGGACAACGTCCCCCGGTTCTATGCCAATTCTCTTTAATCCTCGCGCCGTGTTCTCCGCAGCAATTCCACGATCAAACCGGGTAAAGCCGCTGAAAGTTGGAGAGCCGGTTGTGCCTGAGGAGGATGAAACGCGATTAACAAGTTTTGGGTCGCAGGTGATGTGCAGCCCAAAGGGATGACCAAGTATTTCTTTTGATTGTTCCTGACTCTTGCGTTCTTCGTCTTTGTCGAAAAACGGGAAATCTTGATAGTGTTCAAGACTCTTAAGGTCTTTGGCTGATACGCCAGCCTGGTGAAATTTATTGTGGTAGTAAGGACTTTCCTGGTCGACCCGTTCGACGAGTTTCTTTAACTTGTCGAACTGCATCGAGCGAAGTTCGCTTCGAGTCATGTTTTCCGCACTAGGGTTCCACAGGTTTGCCAAGGTTGAGTCCTAAACAATGAATATGATCAAATTGTTTCATTGCTGGTGGCAAATAGGAACCGCTAAAAACTCGCCTGGTGCTGGTGTTGTTAGGTGTCTAGAGGCTATGCGTAGCCGGGTAGACTGAGTTGCTCCATTGATTCACGAATATCAGCTGGAATTGGGATGGCCCTGCGGGCGTCTAGATCCATACACACTGCTGCGTTATCACTGATGCCCAACAACACACCTGTTTCTTTAGCGAAGAGCCAGCGCCGGGTATGACGCCATTTTTCACCAAAGGTAATATCGGCACTCAGAGACAAGACGGTATCGCCGAGCCTGGGCTGGTGCCAGCTAACATTGCGTATCTCCATCATGGCGAAGCTATAGCGACGGCCTTGCTCATCTCGTTGGACAGGTGGTCCGCTGTTTTTAAGTTCTTCGCCGGGTTCGGGTCTAAACATCACAAACATCGGGTCGACTTCTTCTTTGAGTCGTCCTGTTTTATCGCAATCTATGGGTAAGATAATGCCTTGCCGCCGACCGTTCATACTGCCTGGTCGGGACTCATCTGGAATCAAGGGTTCCATCTCGGCTAGGGTAACTTGTTTTGGCGGAGTCAATTTCAGGGATCTGGTTTGCCCATGGGGTGGAACGGCAACCGTATGCTGGGCGGTAACTTCATGAGATAGGGGTGTCATGGGGGCGATGGATTCAGTAGTTCGATCCACCAGATTGCTGGTCATAATAAATGAAGCGGCGAGGTGTCCGTCATCCAAATTTTTTATTTCATAATAGCCGCTGATTCCTGTTTGTCCTTCAATTGCAGTCAGACCACCAAAGACGCCTAGCCTTGCACCGGCGAACTGCTCTTTGTGAAAGCGATTGTAGGTATCTGTACGCTTCAGAGATTGACCTTCTGCGGCTTTAATCCCCAGGGAGTTAAGCAGTTTGAAATTGGCCATTGCCGCCCGGGCCACATAAAAGCGAACGTTTAGATGTCCGAGGCTATCGATCTCGGAATCATCAACAATGGATTCGTGCAATAAAGTCAGTTCATTCATAGTCGGAAATCCTAGGCGCAAGTATGCGATAGTTCAAAAACTATCTCTGACGGAAATTAGGTGTCATAAGTCAAAACAGTAAGCTGGGCAGGTGGAACGTTGGCTATCGTCCTTTGAACTGGGGCTTTCGTTTCTCTAAAAACGCCCCAATTCCTTCTGTTTTGTCCTCGGTCTGAACCAGGGCGCCCTGGCCAAACTTCTCCATGGCAAGGGCGGATGCTTTGCTGCCTTCCATGCCTTGATGAACCATGGTTTTCATAAACTGCGGAACAAAGGGTGCAAACGTCGCGAGATGCTCAGCCCGGCGTTCAACCTCAGCAATCAGCTCGTCCCGTTCAACAATACAGGTCACCAGACCAATTTGGATCGCCCGCTCCGAATCTATGGGGTTACCCATTAGGAGCATTTCGAGGCCCCAGCCCCGGCCGACAATTCTGGGTAAGCGAGCGGTCGCACCGCCGCCTGGGATAATGCCAAGCTTGCCTTCGGGGGTACCAAAACGGCTATGGGGTGTACAGATACGCATATCGCAACCCAGTGCAATCTCTAGCCCGCCCCCCATACAAATTCCATCAATTGCGGCGATAGTGGGTTTGGGGGTGTCTTCCAGCTGTTGTGCTAGACCTTGAACAATGGGCTCGAGGGCCTTTTTTAGATCTCTGTCGGCAACTTCGTTGAGGTCGGAGCCCGAGGCAAAGGCATTGCCGCCAGCGCCGGTAATCGCGATGACTCGAATCCCAGGGTCCTCAGCTGCAATAGCAACGGCGTCCTGTAACTCATCCAATGTTTCCAGTGATATGGCGTTGTGCTTCTCTGGACGATTGATGGTGATCAGCGCAAGAGGTTCTCGTGATTCATAAAGGATGCAGGAGAAGTTTTTAGTATCCATGTGAGTGCTTTATGTCCGGCTGAAGGTGGTTTGGCAAATAGAGAAAGCGGGCGAGCTTACGCGATAGGGAAGCAAATTTCTAATAACCTAAAGCGCTTTGTTTTAGAGGGTCTTGAATAATTTGAAAATTCGTCGGTATTCGTCAAGCCAGGAAGACGCGTGCTTGAATCCGTGGGGGTCAAGGGGATAGTAAGCGGTTTCAAAGTTTTCTTTCTTAAGTTCAATGAGCCGTTGTGCCAGTCTGACGCTGTCCTGGACATGTACATTGTCGTCCTGCATGCCGTGGGCGATCAGTAAAGGTCGATTTTGATATTGCTCGGCGTAGTACAGCGGAGAACTTTTTTCATACGCCTGCGGATCTATCATCGGGGTATTTAGAATATTGGATGTGTAGCCATGATTATAGTGCGCCCAGTCAGTCACGGGTCGAAGTGCCGCGCCGACCGCAAATGTCTCTGGAGTGCGGAACATGGCCATTAACGTCAGAAAACCGCCATAGGAGCCACCGTAAATCCCAATTCTGCTGGGATCTATCGACTTGTTTTTAACGAGCCAGTCAACGCTGTCGGAAATATCCTCAATCTCTGGATATCCCATTTGACGATAGATTGAGGTACGCCACTTGGCCCCATAACCGCGGGAACCTCGGTAGTCAATATCGAGCACCGTGATGCCATGTTCATTGAGCAGCTGGTGGAACATATATTCCCGAAAATACGCGGACCAACCTTCATGGGCGTTTTGCAAATAACCCGCGCCGTGAACAAATATTACCGCGGCTCCCGGTTCAGAGTTGTCCGTAGACGGTTGATAGAGCCTGGCGGAAATCGACCCTTTGAACTGGCTAGAGGGCACAGAAACAAATTGCGGCTGCCGCCAATCACGAGCCAGAAACGCCTTTGAGGTGGTGTTGGATAACTGTCTTGCGGACTTGCCACGCTTTGAATTCAGGGCGTGGTTTTCTATTAAAAAAAGTTCGGGTGGGCGGTTGCTTGATCCGTGTTTGAACAGTAGCTGAGTTTCGTCCGCCGACAATGCAAAAGGCGGCGAGCCACTAGGACCCAATGGGCTGGTGTTTACGATTCGATCGCTTAGTTGAATCAGATCTCCTCCCGCGGCGCTTAGGCCGTAGAGATGATAGCGACCAGAGTTTTCCTTGTTGGCGACAAAATAAAATTGACTGCCGTCTCGACTTAAAATCGGGGACTCGACAACAAACGCCCCTTTGGTGAGTTGTTTGGCTCTGCTAGATTGAAGTGGTTTTGAATAAATGTGAGAGTACCCATCCTGCTCCGAGAGAAACCAAAGTGCATTGCCATCGGGTGTCCAGCCAAAATTATTATGGCTATAGCCGACCCAGGAGTCCGGCGCTGAAAGTTGGTGTTGGTTTTTGACCGGGACCTTTTTTTCAGTTCCGTTCTCTTCAATTCCGTTCTCTTCAATTCCGTTCCCTTCAATTCCGCTCTTGGCAGTTCCGCTCTTGGCAGTTCCGCTCTCACTCGATTTGATAGTTGCCAGCCATCGATCTTTGTTGTCGATTGAAAAAATCATCAGGGCGGCATGAGTACCAACGGCATTCCAGCGTACCTGCTGGATTCTAAGGGGTCGGTTGTCCGGTGCATCAATGAGTTTTGCTAGTGATTCTTTTTTGCCACCCCGGGCCAAATGCCAGGCCATTGCGGATTTTCGGAGGTTTTTCAGTGGGTCATCTTTTATGCCCGGGAGTGACTCGAAGGTGATCTGGTTGATCTTTGCTGTGTTGTGATTAACCAGCCAGGCCTCTTGATGGCTGGGTTCCGCCTCGCCAACTTTGGTTCGAACATCCCGTGACTGTACATAACCATTGTTGGTGACGTAGTTGGGCATCTGCGCCTTGTCGCCGGATTTATCTTTTACCCTGGTCGTAATGATCACGGATTGATTGCCGTCTGGAGAGGGGTAGATCCTGACAAGTTTGTAGTCTTCCCCTAGATAGGTCGCCGGAGGCGCCTGGGATGTGTCTAACGTCTGTCGCTCATGGTTGGTTTTTTTCCTGGCTATTGTGCGCCGGTTATCCTCACTAAGGTCGGCGAATAGCGACTCTTGTTGGGTCAGAAAACTGTATTGAGTATTGTCCTCAAGGGGATCTGATTCAGTTATAAACTCTGCTAGCTGTCGGGTTTGATGGGTGGGCAGGTGATAGAGGAAAACCTTCTGTGCTTGCTGAAATACAATGGCTGAGCCGTCCGGTGTGAATTGTGGTGAAGTTTCTTTGGCCAGTGTTTGAGTGACCTGGACAATTTTGTCATTGACCGTGTCTCTATAAAATATGTCACCTTCCCGGGTAAAGGCGAATGCACTACGAGTGGGATTGTAGTGGCGCTGGGCTGAATCTAGTGGTGCCGGAATTTTGTTTTGAATGTTTGACTGAATATCGACTTCAAAATGATCGGAGAATAATTCTCCGCTGCGTTTTTGTTCAAAATAAACCTTGCCCGAGTCATATCCAAAGTAGGCATTGTTTGCTGTGTTACCGATCCAATCTGGATCTTGCATGATGAATTCAAGAGATAGACCCGAAGCCGTTAAGGATTCATCCGCCGTTGCAATGCTGGCACAGGAAAGGACAATGCAGAGTAAGCATGTTTTCATGGGTTTTTCCGGTTGCCCATCTCACGATGAGATCAGGTTTAAGATGTTGGCTTGTTGCGATCTACTGATTCTACATAAGGGCTGGCATCCGGCCAAATGCATGGGCTATTCCGTGCATGCTATCTTGGCATTTGTGGGCGCTGGCCTATTTAATTTGATTAAGGAGTAATTGATGGTTGAGGCTGCTGAGGAAGAACTTCGTGAACAGATCGTTGAGGTCATGGAAGCGATGGACGCCCGTGGTCTAAACCGTGGCACCTCAGGCAATGTCTCAACACGCTGTGGAAATAACATGCTCGTGACGCCAACCGGCGTCGCCCCCGGGGATTTACGACCTGAACATATAGTTCTGGTGGATCCCACCGGTGGATACGATAAGACGGGTATGCGCCCATCCAGCGAGTGGTCTATGCATCAACGGCTGCTGGAATTGCGAGAAGATGTGAACGGAATTGTTCACTGTCATTCCAGGCATGCCACAATACTTGCCTGTGCAGGACGAGAAATACCGCCAATGCACTATATGGTGGCAGTAAGCGGCGGTTCGAGTATACCCGTTGCACCCTACGCTACTTTTAGCTCAGCTGATTTGGCTAATGGTGTCATTGCAGCGCTCGATGGTCGTTTTGCTGCGTTGATGGCAAATCATGGTCAGGTAGCAATTGCCGGGAGTTTGAAACAAGCACTATTGATTGCCGAAGAAGTAGAAGAACAGGCGGCGGTTTATTGTGGCACCCTTGCGATCGGAGGGCCGAATATTTTGCCCGAAGCAGAAATGAACCGAATCCTGGAGCTCTTTAAATCCTATGGGCAAGCCCGCGAGTAGATTGACCTGTATCGATTGTCTTAGGTGGGATTGAGTTTGTCGAAACAAAGATTCTCTTCGATGGTTTTTACCTCAATACCACTCTCCCTTGCTGCAAGCAGAATGCCGAGCAGTACTTCATTTTCTACTGATGGGTTTTCTACTGATGGGTTTTTTTCTGGCCGGTTTTTTCTATTCGGTGAATTGCACTGACGCTCTTGCCGTTGAACAAATTCGACCGTGAGAATTGGCTCCAGGATTCTAGTCGACAATGTCTGATTGCCGACCGCCGCCTCAACATTGTTGATCAGTAATAAAAACAAACTGAAAACCAGAACTCGCATAGGGTGCCTTTTTATTGGTTGGAAATAGATTACCAAAGGCGAATCACTTCCGGTGGAAATTTACAGAGGCACTAGCGGTTTCATCGAATTTTGTTGGGCTCCCGTTTTAATCGTTAGTACCTGATCTGGATCGCGAGATCACTTTTGCTGACAAAAACGCAGACTAATAAATAGCGGTAAAAAGCAGCCTTTACCATAGAGCTGCCCCGGGACGTTGTTAACCCAGCATTGGCCGCGCTTCCCCATTGCAAAGGAGTCGGTTGAATTTTCCACGGCCTATTGCGCGGGCTTATGGATATGACGGGCAAGTAGTCAGGCGTTACAGGGGAATTGCAGTGCCCGCAGCATTTGTTGACACTGGATTCTGTTGAACTTTCGGGTAGAGTTCTTTCAAGAGATTTAGCATCGTCATGGTAGAACGTCGGTCTGTTGCTTCGTGCAGGTGACCCGGAGGGCCAATGGTGGGTGGTAGGGCAAACCCATGGGGTGTGTTTGCGTGATCGTTGAATATCCAATCCACACCTGCGGTATTCATTTCGTCGTAGAACCTTTGTTTATGTTCAGGTAAGACAAGGTGATCTTCAGCGCCGTTTTCAATTACAACAACGGTATTCGTGTTGTGCTTGTTGTCGCAGATTTTAAGGGGCGGGCGCCCAACACCAAAATTGCCAGGACTTGGGTCTTCTCCGGTTTGGAGCAGGCCATGGAAGGATACAACGCCAGCAAAATCAAGACCTCCTCTAACGGCCTCGAGTACCGCAACGCCGCCAAAACAATATCCGATTGCACTCGGGGACACTGATTGATCAACGGCTGGATGTGCCATGCCGGCCCGACGCCAAGCTTCGATCAAATCGCGAAAATATGTGTAGTCGTGGTCACAGGAGACCATGCCTGCAAAACATTTTTTCTGGTACTCGGGAATACGCTCGGCGTTTTCCGGCCAGGTGCGTTCGTCGGCTGGGACAATTTCTCCGTACATATCGACGGCAAGGCCAACATAACCAAGTCGTGCTAGATATTCTGCGACATCAACATCAAAGAATTTGAGCCCTTGATAGTTATGAATCACGAGTACAAGAGGTCTGGGTCCGGCTGAGTCTGCTGGCGCGACCAGGTGGCCAAGGAATTTGTTGTCACCGAGCGTTAGCGGTATATCCGCCCGTTGCAGTTCCGGGGCGTCTGGCCAGTCTTTGATACTCATTCTTGCCTCACTCTTGGTATTCACTCAATAGTTTTTTAGGGGGCGCTAATTAATGCTGCGTCCGTCTTCGGGCCAAAACGGTTTTCTAAGTTCAGTCTTCAGAATCTTGCCGGCGCCGGACAATGGCAACGGTTCGTCCTGAAAGGATATGGAACGCGGGCATTTAAAACCGGCAATCAGCGTTTTACAGTGATTGATGAGTTCCTCCGCTGTTACCTGCTGGTCTGCATGGGGCATGACTACCGCGTGTACCTGCTCACCCCATTTTTCATGGGGTATACCAATAACGGCACATTGGCTTACGGCGGCGTGTTGATACAGTGCATTCTCAACTTCCGCTGAATAAACATTTTCTCCCCCAGAGATAATCATGTCTTTGACGCGATCGACGATAAACAAAAACCCATCTCCATCAATATATCCGCCATCACCAGTGTGGAGCCAACCATCGACGATTGCCTTGGCGGTTTGTTCTGCCATATTTCGATAGCCCTTCATCATGTTTGGGCCGCGCATACAAATTTCACCCACAACGCCCGCTTCAACGGGCTTGTTATCATCATCAAAAATTGCCAAATCAACACCTGGGATAGCCTGTCCGGCGGCTTTTATCTTCCCCGCCAAAGGACCTTCAAAGGTGTGTCTATCGGCAGCCAAAACCGTGATCACTGGTGCCGTTTCCGTTTGTCCATAGGCTTGATAAAAACTCGCTTTTGGTAGCTCTTGCATGGCTTTTTTAATCACGGCCTCAGGCATCGGTGAGGCGCCATAGAGCACCGCCCGTAAGCTTGATAGATCGTAATTGCCAATGGCAGGGTGATTCACAAACATGTTAATCATGGTGGGCACCATGATCATGCGTTCAATTTTGTGTTGAGCAATCCCTTCCATGGTTGCCACCGGATCGAAGCCGGGTTGAAAATAGTTTGAGCCACTGATGACAACGGAAGTCATGCTGACGCAGGCGTCGGCAATATGGAACATGGGTGCCACGTGGAGAATGTTATCTCCCGGCAATGCATTGAGTAAGGGTGCTGCCTGCATCGCATTTACTACCAGATTGTTGTGGGTCAGCATGACGCCCTTGGACCTGCCCGTTGTGCCACCGGTGTAAAACAAACCGGCAACATCGTCTCCACATCGGCCGACATCAGCGATGGCATCTGCTGAAACCAGTTCCTGATAGGTGGAGCAGTATTCTGGTACTTCACCTTCATCAATAAAAACAAAGTGTTCGACATGCTCCAATTTTTCTCGAATCGAGTCTATGAGTGGTGCAAAGGTTGAATCCACTAATAAGACCTTGGCTTCGGAGTCGTTTAACCAATACACCACCTCTGGACCGGCAAGGCGTGTGTTAATCGGTTGGAATACGCCGCCGGCCCAGGGCACGGCGAACATAAACTCAAAATAGCGGTCACTATTTAGCGCAAGAATTGCCACTGATGTGTCTGAACCCACACCCAGTTTCTGTAAGCCGCCGGCAAATTTTGCAATCTTGCCATTAAACTGTGCCCAGGTTTGTTCCCTGTCATCCATGGATGTCGCAATCATATTCGGTTCAGTTTGGCCGAGTCTCTTGATGAGCTGTGTCATTGCAAACATGGTGATGTCTCCGTCAAGCCGATTAAATTTTTATTAGGATAAGAAACATATCATTTAGCAACAGGGGTTGCTGCAATAGTTGTGATGATAATTGCCTGACTAAGGGGCAATCACCAGGTTTTACAGTTCTATGGCGAACGATTAAGCTGGCTGCCTATTCAAAGGATACAGCCTGTGACTTCACGACAGGTATTGATTGCAGGGGGAGGCATCGGCGGTCTAACAGCAGCCCTATGCCTTGCGAAAAAAGGCTTTGAGGTGGCTGTGTTCGAGCAGGCACCAGAATTGGTTGCGATTGGCGCCGGTATTCAGCTGTCTCCGAACTGTACCAGGGTACTCCACGATCTGGGTTTGGAGGCTGAGCTGCGCAAGTATGCCTTTCTACCTGAAGGTACGCAGTTTAGAAATTGGCGTACTGGGCAAGTGATAGGAGAGTCTGCTCTAGGTGAAAGTGTTATTCAGAAATACGGTGTGCCTTATTACCATATTCACCGGGGTGACCTACTAAAGGTGCTTTGCGATGCCGTGGAGCAGACAAGAAAAGTACAAATCAATACTGATGCAAGGGTCGATTCATTTAGTCAAACCGAGACCCGGGTTCTGCTAAATACAAAGCAGGGCGACTTCTCCGGTGATATTTTGATTGGCGCCGACGGTATTCATTCGACAGTTCGCACGGGGCTCTGGGGTGAAGAGAAGCCTGATTTTACTGGGAATATCGCCTGGCGAGCACTTGTCCCAACGGAAAGGTTGCCTCCTCGTCTGATTCGGCCGATGTCGACAGCCTGGTGGGGACCGGGTAAACACTTTGTTCATTATTATGTGCGGGGTGGAACCTTAGTGAATTGTGTTTGTGTGGTTGAGAAGCGAGGCTGGGAAGTAGAATCCTGGACCGAGCCCGGCGATGTCTCAGAGCTCAAGCATGATTTTTCTGGCTGGCACGAGGACATCCAACAATTAATTAATCACGCGGATAGTGATTCCCTCTTCAAGTGGGCTTTGTATGATCGGGCTCCCATGTCCCGTTGGGGCCAGGGTCGTGTTTCGCTATTGGGTGATGCCTGTCATCCGACCCTACCCTTTATGGCGCAGGGTGCAGCAATGGCAATTGAAGATGCAGCTGTATTAGCGGGCTGTCTTGAAGACCAGAATCTTGTCGAAAACCTTAACCGATACGAGATGTTGCGCCGACCTCGAACTGCGAGCATTCAAAACGGTTCACGCCGCAACGCAAAGGTATTTCATCTGTCCGGTATAAAAGCATGGTTGCGAAATCAAGCGGTCGGAATTGCAGGAGACCGTGTGATGGATCAATTGTTCAGGTATAACGCCCTGGAGGCTGTCGATAATAAAATTTGATACAGAAGAGACAAAAAAGAGATACGTATGACAGAAGGTCCCGGTGAGTTAGATATTCAAGATGTTGGCGGTTTCACTATTGCAAAATCCTACAAGCTTGATGCCAGAAAAATTATGGCCTATGCGGCGTCTATTAATGATACCAACGAGGCTTATTTTGATGACACGCGAGCTGATGGTTTAAGTGTTCATCCGGCAATTAGTTTTGCACTCCAATGGAATACACGATTTCGACCTGATTTGCCGCCCAACACGCGAGCCGCTCCCTTTGGCGTCCATGCGGAAACCGATTTACGGATCCATAAACCGTTTCAACAAGATCAGATTGTGACGGTTCAGGGCCAACTAATTTCACGGCGTAAGATTCCGCCAGGTGTTTTTAGTGTTGATCGTTTTCGGATGACCAATAGCCGGGGTGAGCTTTTAGCAGAATTGGATTATAACGGCATCACCAGAGGCGCGACGTTAAATGGACCTGACGCAAGCCTCGAGCCTTCACCGGTAGTACCGGTATTAACTAAAGCGCCAGAGGAACCGTTGTGGACTGAGCATATTGCGATTCCCAGGCATGCGGGCCAGCAGTACACCGAGTGCTCGGATATTTATAACCCGATCCATACCGAGCGTAGTGTAGCCGTTGCTGCGGGCCTGCCTGACATCATTCTGCATGGCAGTGCAACCAAGGCCCACGCCCTTAGCGCCATCGTGAATCGTTGTTTTGCTGGGGACCCAAGAAGGGTAACCAGATTGTGCGGCCAACTAAGAGCGATGGTGTTAATGGAGACGACCATAGAAGTTCAATGCCTTGAGTCAGAGGTTATTGGTGACGAACTGCGGGTGTTCTATCGCGTTCTAAATCAACAGGGTGACCCGGCGATTGCGAATGGGGTTGTCTGCGGTCGGTCGTGCTAACCACAAACTTCGTATTGGACGGTCCAGCTCAGGGTTCGCTCTTATTGATCAGTTAGTCTGGCGAGTAGTGCTTTGATTGTCGGTGGCTCAATTCAGTCTGGCGCATGTATGACGAGGCTTGTGGATTGTCAGCTTGCTCACGTAACCACTCGGTAGCACCTTTACAGTCTCTGGTGACGTGGAAAGAGAAATTCTCTGAGGCTAGTCGGCTACCGAGGATTCGTAATAAACCAAATGATAAATCATCAACGGCGACAGCCGCGATGGCTTTTCTGTGTCTGTGACTTAGTTTTTTGATTTCGACCACGAGTAGGCAAAGTTCCTCATTGCTCAGATTCAATCGTGCTTGTTGCAGATTAATTAAGCAGGCGGAATTTCGCGGTTTGTTTAATTTCTCTCTAAGTTCATGAAGAATGTCGGGTAGCTGGTCATTGGAAATCGATCCGTGCAGCTCAATGTGTTCCATGCAAATTTTCTGTGGGTTGGAATAGGCTGCGATGTTATTCGGGTTGTAGGGTAACTTGAAGTGCTGGGGCGTATGTTACGGGTAGGATCTGTCAGGAATTGATCTTTTAACGTAGTTTGATCACCACGCCAGTAGTCTGCTCTAACTGAGACAGATCTTGTAGGATCTTGTCGGCGAGAGGCTTGTGTGCAAACCAGAGTGGCACTAATTCCTTCAGCTCACGTTTTAAACCATGTTCAATCTCGATGGCTTTGATCAAGTATTTTTCTGCTGCCTTGCGGTTGCCAGCCTTTATTTGGATCAAACAGGCAACAACATTGGCGACCGATAGCTCTTCTGGAATGTAAGTTGTTTCAAGCAACATTCTGCCGGGTTCTGGGTCGTTAGTTTTAAAGTACTCGATAATTAGATGTGCCAGACGGTATCCCACGCCGGGGTGATACTTCATACCGGCGCGCTCCAGTAGAACCAGCCCTCGGTCCCAGTCTCCATAAAAGCATAGAAATGCACCGCAATGGTGCTGTAGTTCGACGCTATGGGGATGTAACTCTAGAGCCTGGTCAATGCAGAATAGGAAGTCTTCGTATTCACCCATAAAGTAGTTGCACTGGGCTTTGACATAATAAGCAAAGGCTGAGTCTGGGTCGGTACCGATCGCCTGGGTAATTAAAAACGCTGCTCGCTCTAAAGCTTCCGTGGGAGTGCCTTCAGGGTTGAGCCGATAGACGACTTCATCAATCTTGAGCAGTGCGAACATGACGTAGCCGAGGGCGAAACCGGGATCTTTTTTGAGGAGCTTACGAAGCTTTTCACGAAGTATTTTGTGCATTACCGGGCCGCGTTCTCTAAGTCGATAGAGATGCCAACGCAGGATGCAATCTGTCGCATTCCAGGTATCGATAGGTTTATGTAGCCTTTTTTTAACCGCCGCTATGCCAAGGGCGCCGGTCGGCCTTGCTAGCGCATGGGCAATTTGATGGGCGATGCTCATCGCAACTTCAATAATGTCGAGGTTGATTCGCGTGATCTGAAATCGGTTTGTCCAAATTACCTTGCTGGTGTGAATGTCTGTTGCGGTCACCCTGAGGTGGGATTGTTCTGATTCCGTAATCAAGCGTGAAGCCAGCATAAATTCACATTCAAGCTGGTGGGCACATATCCGTTCAGGTGCTTGTCTTGGGTCAACGCCACTGGCATCGACAAAGTGAAATTCGCGGAAGCGTGTGAGTTCTGAGACGAGTTCCTCGCGCAGCCCCATCGCCAATAATTTCGCATCTTCTATGGCTTCATTATGTTCTAGCGGTAGCAGTGCGATCGACGGACCCATGGAAGTAGGTCGGGATAGGTACTCGGCGTGATCGATCGAAGCCAATTGCCTGTCGCGATCAATAATTTTCAAGCGGCTCGCACCCTTGGGGATTTCGATGACAACCGGTTCGTCTGGATTTTCGAAATAATATTGAGCAAGAATCCGGCGTAGACGGCCAATTTCAACTCGGACACTAGCATCGGAGCTTGGATCGAAGTCATTCGGTTTGCGTAGAGCTTCCACACCAACTTTATAACCCGTCAATCTGTCACCGCGGCGAGCCAGTTCCTCGACCGCCAGATACTCAAGCAATCGACGCATTTGTGGCGCCCGTTTTAGCGTAGGGTGACTAAAGAGGCTTTTCAGCGCACCGTCGAGCATATCTTGATTGATATCCATCTAATCAGACTAATGGCTTTTTAAACTTCTTGCCATGGTATTCTCTGATCACGGTAGTGAACCGAGCACCCTGCGTTCGTATTCACGGGTCAAGCTTGCCTGGAGAACCCCGTCGATAAACCCTGCTCTGAGAATCATGTCATTGAAACTGTTATAGGAGAATTCAGTTCTGCTGATTGTATCTGGTTCTGTTTCTCGGATATCCACCGTCTCTAGGGACACTAGAAGCTCGCCGTCAAAGTTGAAACTTGTTTTTGATTGGGTGCTGTATTGAATTTCCACTACTCTGCCTCTGGAGTCGCGCAGCACGGACTGGTTGTTTCCGCATATACCAATTCCGTTTATGTCCGCGACTATGGTTGAAACAAACGCCGGGTTGTGACTTATGCCTGGTGTGATTACTGTTATCGGTGAGCCAGACTCTACTTCATAACAATTCATTGCTGAATTGAATGTTGTCGTAGCATTGATAAGTCCTGTTCGGCGAATTTCACTTATCGTTCCGTCCTCCAGGTATTGATAGTTTGTGACGAACTCAAGGACATCGTTTGTCGGGCTAACTGGAACAAGTCCAGCGTTATCAAATATGAGATCTGTACCGGCGCGCGTAATAGAGTCGCTTAGGTCCGGGCGTAGTGATGGAAAGGCCACGCCAAATTCGAGACCAAAGAGTAACTGGAATTCAGTGAAATAGAGACTGATCGAGGTGCTAGGGAAGGGGTTGAACGTAAACGATTGTTGCCGCGTTTCTACCACATTGCCCACAGAATCATATTGGTAGGTCGTCTCACGCAAGACCAATTCCTCTTGTGTTTGCGCTTGCGTTTGAGATTGGGACTGAGAGATTAACCTGCCCAACTCGTCATACTCAAAGCGCTCTGTGGTGACGCTAAGAGAATTTGGCGGGGAATCTGATATGGAGGCGATCTGACCGTCGGTGCTGTAAGTAATTGTCGATCGCCCACCCAGGTCAGTCGTAATGGTGGTTAGTTGTCCCTGCTCGTTATAGTCGAATGTTGTTGTTCTGTCTGTATTTCCGTCTCCATCAGAATCAAGTCTTTGAGACGTTAGCAAGCTCACTGTAGTGCTCTCGTTTAAGCTGTCGAGTAGATGATTGATGGCGCGTCTCGGTTGCACATACTGCCCGCCGATTTTGTTAATCAGCTTGCGATAGTTGCCCTGTATAAACGCCTCGTTACTCAAATTTAGATCGAGATTGGAATTACTGATTTGCTCATCCAGACCTGATAGATCGAGACCGTTAGTGGGATTGACATCTAGATCCAAAGACTGCAGCAGTAGGATTGTGTTGACTAATCTAGTAAAGACGCCCAACTGTCGAGCTTCGTCAAGGGAGCTTGCGCCCACTAGGTCTAGAGGCGTTACAACTGTCGCCGCTGCCGCAGCACCTAATGTGATATCACCGATTTGAAATGTCACTGTTTCCCCAGCCCGGTAGGAAAACTCACCTGCAGAATTGGTTAGACCCGATTCGGTTGCCGTTGAATATCTGATACCGGCGACGGGGCTGTCGAGAAATACCCCGGTTGAAACTGGAATCGGTAGTGGCGTGGCTGCACTACTGGATGAGTTGTCACCGCTACCGCCGCCACTACAGCTATTCAGCATGATGAGAAGGCTTACAAATATCGTTCTTGAAAACATCAATCGTACCAGCGCGAGTGAGGGCAAAATAATACCGTATTTCGTTTTCGAAATTTCAGTAAATTGGTGATCAATTTTTAGGCATTATTCGCGAAGCCCTAATTGAATCCATAGGGGTAATTGAATTGGCGACCTCAGAGGTTCATCTAGATGATGTGTTTTGTCATTTACCTTTGGGATTGATGCGTGATCTTTATACCTGATCTTTATGCCTGTCTTGAAGTTGGCGGCGAGGGTAAGGGTATCGACAGTGCACAATTGCCTAGAATATTTAATCCCCTTTTATACAATAAAGGAACCGAGTAAAGGCGCGGGTTTCTACCTTGCAAACTGCTCTAGCATTGTCGAGCAGCACAATAGGGTGATTACAGCAATGTCAGAACCATCAAAAGGAGCTAGACGTTGCGGATTCGTGCCTGTGCTTCCAGCGGTGGCCGAAAATGTTATCCAACCTTTAATCATCAAGAAGCTCGCGACACATCAGAAGGCGTTATTCTGATCGTAGAAGATACCCATGAGGGATGGGCGATGTGCCGCAAGTGGGATTCGAAAATCTAGCCAGGTGCCACCATATATCGCCCTGTTAAGGTGTTGAGTTGCGAGAGATGGTCAGGTACTGGAGTACAGGTAGCAGCTAAACCGGCGCAGCCAATTAACCTTCTGTCTGAGTTTCCTACTCAAAATCATGGCGGATATAATCCGATCCGAGGCAGAAATCGCTGCCTCTGCTATAACTAAAGGATATCTATAATTGGGTGTCCCGGTCATGGGCGTGCGCTGGTTGTTGTTGTTCGTACCGCTTTTGGTTCACGCGGATATCGAAGAGGTAGTAGTTGTAGCGGAAAAGCGGCAAACCACTGAGAGAAACGTTGCGATGTCTCTCGATGTGCTGGGCGGTGAAGAAATGCTTAGACGGCAAATCCTGGATGGCGATGATATCCAGGATACAGCGCCGAACCTCGCGCTTAATCAAAAATCCGCGATAAAGTCCGGTCTCGCTATTAGAGGTATTGGTACGGATTCGTTTCATATTTCTGGTCAAGAATCGGTGGGGAGCTTTCTCGATGAGGTTGCCCTCGTGTCTCCGTTTGTCAGTCAGATTGCGCTCTGGGATATGGATCACCTAGAGGTATTGCGGGGCCCGCAAAATAGTCTGTACGGCCGAAATACAATAGGTGGTGCGGTCAACTATCTAACGCGCCAGGCCGACCCTAACGCAGCACTTAATGGAAGCGTTCAAGCTTCAACGGGCAGCGGTGCTGACAGGAGGCTGGAGGCTGCTGTGGGTATGCGTGTGGCGAATACCTTTGCGTTTCGTATTTCAGGCATTGATGAATCTAAGGATGGAGAATGGCGGAACCTCGCAACCGGCAAAGACTACGGTGGACTTAAACGAAATGGGTTTCGGGTTAATACCCGCTGGCGAGTTCAAGCGCAAACTGATTTACGGTTTTCCTATATGCAGGCTGACATGCGCGTTGAATCTTTACCTCAGGTTTGGCTGGGAGACCTGGATGAGACAGGACAGGGGAATTGCCCTGTTCAAGGTGTCAGCGCAGTGGGTGGCAGAAATACCTGCACAACAAGAATCAATCAGAGTCAGCTAGACGGAAGTTCATATTTGACTCAAGCCTTTGCGCAGGGCAACACATCTTTGCTGGCAGCAGACCCATTGCAACCAGGGACCTATCTAGTCAATTACTCAGCGCCCTGGGGTGATACCTGGCAGGACCCCGCTGCTTCCCTCGCCAGCTCTCAGCTTGAACTGAGTGCCATCCATTTCAAACACGAATATCAAGTCATGACGCTGCATAGTGTCACGTCACATTTGAAGTACGACGTTGATGCTAAGTTCTCAAGTGACCTCCACAGTTTTGCAAGCGCCCAACTCGGGCAGTGGGATATTTGGCAGCAAGAATTGCGACTCGCCTCCAGTGGAGACGGAAATGAAAAACTAAAGTGGCTGATAGGCGCCTATGTCGCCCTGCAGGATTCAGAAGAGGATACGATTGTCCTCCGAACTGATCGTGGGATTGCGCCGGGCATACTCATTGATAACCGATTTAGAAATTATTCACTCTTTGGTCAGGTCGATTATCAACTCTCTAGGTCCCTGTTGTTGACCGTTGGCCTTCGTCATTCGAAAGAAGTCCTGGAAGCCAGGCGCTACGAAAAGTGGGCCTGTAACACCAGCGCTCGAGCGGATGACTATCTGACTAACTTCCCGCCAGCTAAATTGGGTGGGCTACAAAGCAATGGCCTATCGGAGATAAATCGACTCAATCGTGCTGTGATTGAGTCGGAGTGTAGTGATATATCCTTCGGGCCGATTCCCACTTTAAGATTTTCTGCCAACACCAGGTCTGAGATATTAGATCTTCAAGAGCAGCATCTATCGGAGACAGGATGGAACGCTCGATTGGCATGGCGAGGCACTCGAAATCAGATCCTGTTTTTCACTGCATCGAATAGCTTTAAGGGAGGTGCCTATGACAACCGGGCGCTTGGAGATGGATCCGCCCCCATTGACCCTGAGTATTTGACCGCCATCGAGATCGGCTATAAAGATCAGTTTTTTGAAGGGCAGTTGACCATTGATGCGGCGCTTTTCAAATATCGCTGGGATGATCAACAGCTTTTTGAAGTTGTGGCCGGAAACCCGCAGACACTTAATATAAAGGAGACTGATATTTTAGGTGCCGAGCTAAACCTCGAATGGTGGATGTCAGAAAATTGGAGCTCTGGAGTGGCGTTGGGTCTCCTTGATTCTGAAATTACAGGCCTTTCAGATAATCACCCAGCAGCGTCGTTGGCTGCGGTCGGAAACGAAATCACCAATGCACCTAACTATACCGCGCACATGTTCATTCGCTATGGCGCAAACTGGATGAATGGTCGATTCGATATGGAATTCAGATCTCGGTATGTGGGACCTCAATATTTACTGATTAGTAACAGTCGTGGCAGTGAGTTGTCGAGCTATCGGATGTTGGATGCAAGCATTGGGTATCAGTTTGGTTCGGAGCAGCAATACTCCATTCGATTAGCCGGTAATAATCTGACGGAAACTCGAAGCTATTCGAGAATAGCCGGGGGCCCCGGTGAGTTTGCCTGGAATGTGCTTGGTTCAGGTATGAAGCACTACACGCTGCAACTGGGAGCGGAATTCTGATTAGGCTGGGCAGAATCCTCGTCGACAAAATTCCTATTGCGGATCTGGTCGGCTCAATTGTACTAGTCGTGAGCCTTGGGCTTATGGCTGTATTGTTTTTCTACGTTCAATCGAATATTGAATCGGAGTCGCGCTCGCGTTTTGAAATGGAGGCGCAAACCCATGCTGCCAATATTGAAGCGGCAGTACAGCAAAGGGTGATGCAGGTGGCCGCGGTGACCAATCTGTTTGCAACAAGCCAGTGGGTCTCGAAGGCGGAATACGATCGAATGATTGAGCTGGTTTATCAAGAGTTTCCTGATAATCGTCGGGTTACCTGGGTAAATTGGGGAAGCCCCGACACGCTGAAAGCGCTAGAACAAAAAATCAGGCAAAATCCCCAGGAGAACCTCCGGGAATTCAGTTTCTTTAATTTTTTTCGCGGGGAAGCTAAACCGATTGATCTAGCGAGTCGGCAAAAAATCGCTGGTGTTACTTATACTTATCCCGATACCAGGCTCGAAAATTTTCTTGGTAGAAACCTCAGAAATCTTCCCGTGTGGTCGTTGATAGGGCCAGCATTCGAACAAAAATCGTTGGTGCTATCTGGCTTTCGAGAACCCCTCGAACCCGCTGGCAGGGCTCCCTTTTTTATGATTGTGCATCCTATTGGGTCAATCAACGATTCCGACTCAAAAATAAGTAAAGGGGCCATAGTCTCGGCGAATTATTTGCCGGATATTTTCCACAATACCGTGGCGCAGTTCGAAAGATCTGATTTTGACTATTTACTGATTGCGGCGGATGGTTCTGGGTTTGAGTTTCCATCGGAACGTTTGTTCTTGAACACTAAGGATGTCGCGGCTCCCTCAGAACGGTTTCAAATTACGATGCCTTTTAAAGTTGTGAATGATGAATGGCAACTGAGGGTGGTTTCGAATACACCAGTGAGCCTTAGTGCTAATCGAGTTTTGCTTACACTTATTCTGGTCGCAGGAACGATTCTGTCGTTGTTGATGGCGGGAATGGCGAGACTAATTTTGAGCCAAAATCAGCGCCTTTCTATTGGTATCCGAGAAAAAACCGCGCAAATTACTAGTGTCAATGCTGATCTGGAGCAGGCTATGTTGCTCGCGAAATCTGCTAACGATGCAAAGAGTGCATTCTTGTCCAATATGAGCCATGAAATGCGCACGCCCCTGAATGGAATTGTTGGGTTGACTGAATTGTGTCTTCGTACGGATCTCAATCCTAAGCAGGTTGATTATCTGAGCAAGGTTAAAACCTCGGCGGATCATCTCGGCATTGTGATTAGCGACATTCTCGATTTTTCGAAAATTGAAAGTGGCTATCTGGTGCTCGATGAACATCCTTTCTCTCTGGATAAAGTGGTCGAGCAGTTGAGTGCAACCCTTGGTGTCATCGCCGAAGAAAAGGGAATCGAATTTAGTTGTACCGTAAGCGAACGAACCCCACCGGATATGTTTGGTGACGGGGTTCGGCTCACGCAAATATTAATGAATCTGGGTTCTAACGCTGTAAAATTTACTGAGAAAGGGTTTGTGAAATTGTCCTTGGACGCAGAACCAATCGGGAACTCTAGCAAATATCGACTTGTGTGCTGTGTTGAAGATACTGGAATTGGTGTTGATCCTGATCAGTTGGAATTTTTGTTTGAGGGGTTTTCCCAGGCTGATATTAGTACCACTCGAAAGTATGGTGGCACCGGACTTGGGTTAAGTATCAGTCAGAAGTTGTGCCGGCTGATGGGCGGAGAAATAACAGTAACAAGCAAATCCGGTCGCGGTAGCAAGTTTGTTGCAGCCATCAATGTTCAGGTCAACGATTGCCTTGTGTTGGGTGACAGTCGACCCGTTTTCCCGAGTCCCATCCGAGTACTTGTGCTAGATGATAGTGCAGCAGCGCGGCAAATTTTGCGTGAAACACTGACCGCAATGGGGGCGGATGTTTTTGTCGAACGTGACGCCAGGCAGGCGTTGGTAGCATTAAGTACGGAAGATTTTGACGCAGTGGTTTTGGATTGGACCATGCCAATCATGAGTGGTCAGGCCTTTCTGGAATCCGCCAGGTCACAAGGCCTGATGAAAAACATTAAGGTGACGGTACTGTCAGCTTATGATGTTAGTTTGATTCGTGTACAACTGCACGATGACACTATCCGCGTCCTTAAAAAGCCCTGTACTGAACTTCAGCTCTTTGGTGCCATTGCTCGAGAGTTGTCCCTGGATGCACCAGGCACTTTCCAGAAATCTGTTCCGGAGGAGGAGTTGCTTAAGGATTTGCATATTTTGGTTGTTGAGGACAATTTGATCAATCAACAACTGGTTGAGGGTCTGCTCGAAGATTACGGTGCAGAGGTCACCCTGGCTGACAACGGTCGGGAAGCCATAGAAGTCTTGGCGAATGATCGAACGGTGGATCTTGTATTGATGGATATCAATATGCCCGTTATGGATGGTGTGGCCGCTACTAAGAAAATACGACAGGACTCTTCACTTGATACGTTACCGATCATTGCCCTGTCAGCGAATGTGAGCAAAGAAGATGTCGAACAGTATCTTGAGGTCGGTATGAATAGCCACATTGCGAAACCCTTTGAACCCCTTGAACTTGCCGAACGTATCAGAAGTAGTCTTGTTCAAGATGCTGACTAAGTCGTTCCTGTTCTTGCTATTCCTCCGCTAGAGCCCAACCAGTCCATTTATCAGCCTGCCCATTCATAATAATCGTTATGTTAATGATAGTGATTTGCGGTTGGATTCCGACAGCTGTACTATTCGCTCCCCTTACAGTCTAGGCAGCAGAAGTACCATGAAGTTTCTATTTTCTCCGAAACTAGCGGTTTTGTTACTCACAGGTATCCTGGTACTTCCGGTCCAGGCCGATACGCCGGATATTGACCAGATCTGGAAGATTGTCCAGCAACAGCAACTCAGGATTGAGCAGCTAGAAGATCGGCTGGCCAATAGCCAAAACCAGCTAGAGGAAACCCAGGCGCAACTCGCTCAGGAATCTAGCAAGTTAGAGGCAGCTGAAGTCGCGATTGAAAACACGGTTGCCGCGGTCAGTTCAGCAAGTTTCTCGGAGCCCTCTTCTGGCACGACAATCGGTGGCTATGGAGAGCTGCACTATAACGATTTAGATAATGGGGAAGAAATTGATTTTCATCGCTTTGTGATGCTTTTCTCTCACCAGTTTTCCGACACTCTGGCATTCCATTCAGAGCTTGAAGTTGAGCATTCCCTGGCTGGCGAAGGAAAGCCTGGAGAAGTTGAGGTCGAGCAGGCGTATATTCAGTGGGGCTATGCTCAGGATCACCACGCTAAACTCGGGTTGTTTCTATTGCCGATTGGTCTTTTGAATGAAACCCACGAGCCGGATACGTTTTTTGGTGTTGAACGAAATAATGTTGAGAAGAATATTATCCCCTCAACCTGGTGGGAAGCTGGTCTGGGACTGAGTGGTGAGATTGCACCGGGTTGGGGTTATGACGTTGCGATGCACTCGGGATTAAAGCTCGACACAACTAACACCAGTGCCAGTAGCCGATCGAGCATTCGCTCCTCAAGACAAAAAGTTGCCGAGGCCAATGCTGATAGCCTGGCGTACACAGCTCGCTTACGTTATTCAGGCTACCCCGGTTTTCAATGGAATACGTCGATTCAATATCAATCCGATCTTGCTCAAGGTGATGCTGATGCCATTGGAATTGGCGAAATCAGCGGGCTGCTGTTTGAAACAAACATCTCTTATCAACGGGGTGGGTTTGAGATGCGCGCCCTGTACGCCTCCTGGGATATCGATAATGAAATTGAATTATTGAATTCCGGCTCTGATGAGCAACGGGGCTGGTATCTCGAGCCTTCATATACATTCGAAAATGGCCTCGGCTTGTTCGTTCGGTACGGTGGGTATGATCTGACAGCAGGTAATAGTGCCGCAAGCGACGAGCGAAACCAGTTCGATTTTGGTATTAACTACTGGTTGCATGAAAACGTTGTTATCAAGGCGGACTACCAGCGACAGGACAACGACAATGGAACTGACATAGATGGTTTCAATCTCGGAGTCGGCTATAGTTTCTAGGTTGTTTTTCAACAAGCAGTTGAGTCGTGTCGGCTCAGCTGCTTTGTTATTTCTGTGTGTCTTCTTTACACCAACTGCACTGGCTACGGTTTACATGACGGCAGAGGCCTTTGTCGAAAACAGCTTTGAGCTTGAGCCCACGGCAAAAAACCTCTGGCTGAAGGAAGTGCATCAACAGGCTGCGAAAAAACTACTGGGTCATCCCTATCGAAGTTTGCGATTACGTTATTGGGAGCAGGGGGATAAGACTGCATGGGTCCTCGATGAGATTGGTAAAGAAGAGCCCATCACCATTGGCGTTGTGATATCCAATAACCAAATCCAGGATGTGAAGATTCTCTCCTATCGAGAATCCCGTGGTGGTGAGGTGCGCCATCCTTTTTTCACAAATCAGTTTGTTGGGCTGTTTTTAAAACCTAATGATCGGTTGAGTGCACGAATCAATGGTATATCAGGTGCCACACTATCGGTCAGAGCTGTCTCGAATATCAGTCGTTATGCTTTGTACTTAAGTCAACAGCTAAGTGAACGGTCAGAGGGAGAGCAGGATAAGCCGCTCCCTAGTCAGGTTGAGAATTAGGTATGGAGCGTTCGAATCGCGCTTCGCGACGTGCTGCCCGCAAGGCACCACGGGTTGGTAAGCTCCGCAGACTGCATAAACAGGTTGGTGTTTTTGTTTCTGTGTTTTTATGCCTACTTGCGATCACGGGTATTGCCCTCAATCACTCTGAAGCCCTTGCGCTTGATAAAAAATATGTTCCAGGTTGGATTGCAGCGTTTTACCTTGGCTCTACCGAGGTACGAGGCATTCAGAAGGAAGATCAATATTTATACAGTTTTGGCGGGCAGCTTTTTGTTGATCGTGCTCCGGTTACTAGTTGTTTGGAACTGCAGGACTTTGAGTTTTTTGACGGCCAGGAAATTGCCCTTTGCGACGGGGGGCTAATAATCCTCACTCCGGACTTCCAGGTCATCGAGAGGATTGATAATAGTGTGGGTTTGCCCGAGGGCGTCGCAAATATTCAGGTTGATGACACGGGTTTTTTGGTGAATACAGACTCGACGTGGCAGTCCTTTGATCTTTTGACTTTAGATTTGTCTCCCACGGAATTTTCTCAAGCAGTGCAAGCGCCTGCCTGGGTGCCGATTCCGACTGAGATGTTGTTAGGTGATTCAATAACCTGGCAAAAATTCATCCTTGACCTGCATAGCGGTGTTGTCATTGGGCTTCCGGGCAAGCTCTTTGCCGATCTGGTGGCGCTATTGCTGATTGGTATGGCAATTAGTGGTGTCTGGATGTGGCGCAACATTCGCTAGTGATATCGATACATCAAAATGCGGGTTTTGTAATTCTAATTTTTATCAACAATCCCAAAATTTAGCAGCCTAAATCAGAAAAATAGAAGCAATAGGATGGGCACTGTAGGGCCCATTGCTAGATTATGCTTTGGTGGGCAGATGAAGTTTCAAGGCAAACTCATCTGCAAACTATCTATAGGTCGTGCCGGGGTGAACGCCCGGGCTGGCGCCACGGTTCGGATCTGTTCTAGCCAGAATACTCCGTCATAGGGTTCGCTATTACCCCGGGTGCCGAGTACATCTAAATCTCCATCTCCATCCAAATCCCGGAACAGCCATTTGTCGTACATGCCACGTTTGCGCCGGGATATATCGTGCCTGGGCCAGTTGGAAAGTTTTCCGTCTCCTGGGTTTTCAAACCATGCGATTCTACCTATCGGATTGCCTGCGGATACTAACGGACCATCAATGTCTCGGGGTCCGCGACTATAAGCGCCAACAAATATATCCAGATCACCATCACTATCAACATCGGCAAGTCTCACGCTCACTAGTTGGTCCGGCGATGCATTACCAATGTTCGAAAACTGCCAATCGCCATCTTTGCTTTCCGGCTGGCGTAGTAAGGTGATGACTCCTGGCCAGGCTGTGGAAATAATATCTAATCGGCCGTCGCCATCGAGGTCTGCATAATCCATATTGAAACCAGTAATTGCCAGTTCTTTTGGTGCCTTCGGAATAGAGATGGCATGTTCCACAAACTTAAGCTTACCTTGATTTTCAAACCATAGAATCCGTGCTTCAGCCCTCGAGCCGCCGACGATATCCAGGTCGCCATCACCATCTAGATCAATAGGTTCTGAGTTAATTGGGATTTTGACTTTGCCTAGAACTTGCTCTTTCCAATCCTGTCCGTTGAGTGGATCGGTAGGAGGAAGATATAGAGAAATGTTGTTTAGGGGAGCGGTTTTAATATCGGGGCTTTGCTCGCCCTTATTAGGAGACACTACCTCCGGACGACCGTCTCCATCAAAGTCCGCAAGAAATACTCGGATATAGGAGCCGCGATTCTTACTCACTTCCAGTATGGTTCGCTTCCAGGGTAGGGTGCGAAACCCTTTACCGGGGTTTTGAAAGTAGATCAGGTGTGCAAGTTCGCAGGCGACCACAATGTCGGTAAAACCATCGCCGTTGACGTCATAAAGGCTAACGTCTTCTGCCGCTGCGGCTTCACTGCCCGATGCGAGGGTGCTTAGCTCCCACTGTATTGGGTTCTTGCTGCCCCAGGCGATTCGAACATGGCCGATGGGCTTGCCGTCATAAACTGTGTCAGATTCATGGACTGAAACAATGTCTTCGAATCCGTCCTGATCAAGATCCGCCATAGCTAATCCGTCACTTCCACTTAAATCCGCGATGCCCAGTGAGGGATCATCGATAATATGTTCCCGCCAGGATATGTATTGACCATCTGCGGACCTGGCGGTACTGATGCTATCTGCTATCGCGCCATTGCACTGTCCACATAGGTTGCCCGTAGGTGACGCCGCCATAAGTTTCTGCCAGAACTTCTGATCAAAGTCTTTTTCTGCTGTGTCGCCAAGTCGAGTCACCACAAGATTTAGGCTAGGTACAACGTAGAGTTTTCTACCCAATGCGCCGAGAGCCGAATACATGTCACCAGGTGCGCTTGGCACGAGACCGCCGGTGATCATTTCTCCGTCTCGTAGTGCCGTTTGTCCATTAAGCCACCAGAGCTTTCCATAGGATGGGTTCAAGGGCTGGGAAGGTTTGTGAATTTGCGTGAGCTCAGCGGCTGGTATAATGGTTTTGCCATTCCAATTGCCGTTGTTGAGCATCAAGAGACCCAGGCGTGCCATATCCTGTGCGGAGGTTAGGAAGCCAAACTTGTTTGCATCCATACCTGGCAGAACCCATGCCCGGCGGCCCCATTCGGAGTCCGACATACCAATCTTGTCAGTAAGCCAAAGTGATGTAACCTCGCCGATTGTTTGGCCGGTAACCTGTTCAAGTATCGGTACGAGTTGACTATATGCGTTGGTGTTGTACAACCATTGAGTGCCCGCCGGCGCCTGGAATGCAAGCTCGGGGTTTAGTCCGCTTGTCATCGATAACAGATGCTGGAGTGTGATCGCTGATTCCTGTTCTGGCTTGCTGTTCGACCAGCCCTCACCGAGATATTGCGACACCGGTGCGTTCAGTTTGACCAGGTCTTTAGTGCTCGCAAGTACGGTTAATATTCCAACCAGGCTTTTTTGCATGGAGGCGACATCCTCGATGACATGCCCCTGACTATTATTATCATCGGTCAGTAATCGATAAAACATTGAGCCGGATACTGGCCAGTGACCCTCCGCCATAATCCTACCCTGATGAACAATCACGACGCTGCTAGACTTTTGGTTTTGGGCATAGGCTAACGCTTCATCGAGCAGATCCTTATTCCAACCGGCCTGTGCTGGCTTGATTGTTTGCCAGTGCTTGCCTGGATCGGTGCCTAATTTTTCCTCCGCAAATAGATTATAGGTCATCAATGTTAATGCTAAGAATAAAAAGTATTTCACAAGATCACCTTTGTTTACGGTCGAAGCGACGATTAGTTGGCAGCTCACGCGTGCATCAATTGGTTGGCAAAGTGTACCTTAAAGAATTTATATTTTGAGTTTGCTTTTGCGTGGGGTTGAGTTGGTTGGTATCGGGAGGGGATGTGAGTTTGCGCCAGGTAAACTTATTGCGTGTCTGGATTTTTGCTTTCCAAACAGTTTGAAGTTGGGGGCTAATGTAGCCCCCGATTTTGTTACGCCAACTAGACCTTTCTGTCGCGCCTCAGGTCCAATGTATTTGGGTATTCGTTTGGCGCCTCCTCGGAAGGTGGACTCATTGGTCGCGGTGGTGTTTCGAAAAACTCCCGCAGCGCGTCGGTGTTAGGTCGCGGTGAGTAGGTCCCCTGGGTATGGTCAGTATTCGTGAACCTCGATATACGTCGGGTCTCTGCCTCAAAGGCATTGATCGGGAAGTCATCATAGCTGCGACCCCCTGGATGCGAGACATGGTAAGAGCAGCCGCCAATGGAGCGTCCGTTCCAGGTATCAACCAGGTCAAAATTCAAAGGCGTATGAACGCCCATTGTTGGATGCAAAGAAGAGGGCGGTGCCCAGGCTCGATAACGAACGCCAGCTACCTGCTCACCTTGTTTGCCCGTGGGTACTAGCGGTACCCGGCGACCATTACAGACCAGAAGGTATCGGCCCTCCGTCATACCCGTGACCCTCACCTGCAGGCGTTCAACGGAAGAATCCACATAGCGTGCGGTACCAAAACTACCAATTTCTTCGCCCAGGACGTGCCAGGGTTCAATTGCCCAGCAAAGTTCGAGTTCGATGCCATCAATCATGACGCGTCCGTAATGCGGAAATCTGAACTCTTGAAATGGTAAGAGCCAATCGAGTTCAAATGGAAATCCGTGATCCTGTAAATCTTGAACAACTTCCTTTACGTCCTGCCAGACGAAGTGCGGCAGCATGAACTTGTCATGCAATTGCGTGCCCCAACGAACCAGTGGCTTCTTGTAGGGCTCTTGCCAGAATCTAGCAACAAGGGAGCGAATCAACAGCGCTTGGAGTAGTGCCATTCGGCTGTGGGGTGGCATTTCAAAACCGCGGAATTCCAGAATCCCCAGTCGGCCAGTTGCGCTACCGGGGGAATAGAGTTTGTCGATACAAAATTCTGCCCGGTGGGTATTACCGGTGATATCAATCAGGAGATTACGCATGATCCTGTCGACTAACCAGGGCTTGTCCGTAATGCCATCGGGCATTTGATCAAAGGCAATTTCAAGTTCATATAATAGCTCATCGCGACCTTCATCCACCCGGGGCGCCTGACTTGTTGGTCCGACAAATGCTGAGGAAAACAAGTAAGACAAACTTGGATGATGCTGCCAGTAGGTGACAAAACTACGCAGAATGTCAGGGCGGCGAAGAATCGGACTGTCTGCCGGGGTAGGGCCGCCGAGTGTGATGTGATTGCCGCCACCGGTACCCGTGTGCCTGCCGTCCTGCATAAATTTTTCGCTAGCAAGGCGTGATTCTCTGGCGGCCTTATAGAGTTCCGTGGTGTTGGCGATTTGCTCACGCCAGCTTTTGACCGGATGTACATTGACTTCAATCACACCGGGGTCCGGTGTGATGAGTAACTTCTGCATGCGAGGATCTTTGGGGGGCTCGTAGCCTTCGATAATGACTGGGGTTTTTAATTCTAAGGCGACACTCTCGATAGCAACAATCAAGCTGACATAGTCTTCGAGACGCTTAATCGGCGGTACAAAAATATGAATTTTACCGCTCCGGGCCTCAATACAAAGACTGGTACGGACTAATTTGTTGGCTGCGGCCAATTTTACGTTCTGGGGACGTTTAGTGTCAGGTGCGACACGCCCGCTATATTGGCTCTGTATATCTTGCCGCTGTTGCAACTGTTCCCTGGGCTCAAATGGGTCGCGCTCTGCCTGGTAGAAGTCTTCCTCTGATTCCACGCCTAGTTCACTTAAGGGCAGTCGCAAGCCCATGGGGGAATCCCCAGGAATTAACGTGAGTCTGCCCCGACGAAAGGACCACTGACATGATTGCCAATGATCAATCTCATTGTTCCATTCCAACGGTAAGCAGAAACCGGTGATCTCCGACATCCCTTTATCCAGCAGCTGCGCCAGACGTTTGCGCTCCAGATCATCTTTTGCATTAGCGAGGTTGAGTTCGAAGTCTGCAGGGAGTTGTTGTTCCTGCAGCAGATAATACAGTGCGTCTTCATAGGCAGGTTGAGCATACTTCTCTGGGAGGTCCAGGGCCTGGGTGAGTAGCGTCGTAAAGGCCTGGGCTGTTTCCACATTATGACCGTAGTCCTGGTCGATCCGTGCGAGCAATTCTTGATTGTTCCACAGGGGCTCCGAATCCTTGCGCCAGAAAACACCCAATGCCCAACGGGGCACCTCTTCCCCTGGATACCATTTACCCTGACCGTAATGTAATAGTCCCTGGGGAGCAAAGTGATCTCTGAGCTTTAGTAGCAGCGTTTTTGAAAGCCGAAGCTTGTCAGTGCCGAGGGCGCCGGTATTCCATTGCTCGGATTCCATGTCATCAATGGAGACAAAGGTGGGCTCACCGCCCATGGTTAGCCTGACGTCATTGGCGGCTAAAACTTCATCCACCTGATCACCGAGGGCAATAATATTTTGCCATTCATCATCGGTATAGGGTTTAGTGACCCGGGGATCTTCGTGATATCTGCTCACGGTGTTGCTAAAGTCAAAAGTAACCTCGCACTTGTCCGTTGAGCCCTCAATTGGTGCGGCGGAACTTGGGTCTGGTGTGCAGGCAAGGGGAATATGTCCTTCTCCTGCAAACAATCCGGAGGTGGGGTCCATACCTACCCAGCCAGCACCGGGAAGATACACTTCACACCAGGCATGTAGGTCGGTGAAGTCTTCTTCAGGACCGCTGGGTCCATCGAGAGATTTTTCGTCAGACGTTAGCTGGACGAGATAGCCCGAGGTAAATCTTGCGGCAAGTCCTAGATGCCTGAGCATTTGAACTAAGAGCCATGCGCTGTCACGGCAAGAACCAATGGCGAGTTTAAGGGTGTCTTCCGGCGTCTGTACGCCCGGTTCCATACGAACACTATAGGCGATCTTTTCTTGAACGATTTGGTTGACCGCAACGAGAAAATCGATTGTGCGCATTTTCTTCTTCGGCACAGCTTTAAGCGCTTTCATAAACAATTTGCCGTGCTTATCTTTTGCCAGGTAAGGCGTCAGTTCCTTTTTTAGTTGCTTGTCATAATAGAAAGGAAATTCCTCAGCGTAATCTTCAAGGAAAAAGTCAAAAGGGTTGATGACGGTCATATCCGCAATCACTTCCACCTCTATCGAAAAGTGGTCTGTTTTTTCCGGAAAGACCAGGCGGGCGAGGTAATTACCAAAAGCATCCTGCTGCCAGTTAATGAAGTGCGTCTCCGGCGTGACCTTTAGACTATAGCTATGAATGTGAGTACGGCTATGGGCGGCCGGGCGAAGACGGACAACATGGGCAGATAGATTGACCTGACGGTCAAACTTGTAATAGGTGTTGTGATTGAGAGCAACACGAATCGTCATAGGGACTCCGAGTGGATGTAACTCGTCAAATACGCGACGAGCAGCCAGCCCATTCTACACGTTCTGGGGATTCGATATCGTTTTACACGCGGTGAGGGCTGTTGGCACTGGAAATCCTAGACATTGGCAGGAAGAAAGCTAGTGGGTTCTATAAGCCAAACTCTATACGGAGCCCAATCCGGTCCTTTTGATCAAACTGGCCAAAAAGCTGGTCTTCGGCACCGGAAAAGATGTCGGCGAAGAATCCGATGGTTATGTTGGTGCTCCATTGATAGTCCGCTTTGAACCGGAGCAGATGATCTCTGTCATTAATGTGGTATATCCAAAGTGCTTCTGTGAGGAAGGACTCATTGAGAAACGTTCTTCTGGCCAGAAGCGTTAGCGTGGTGTCGACGTCGTCCCGGAGGAAATCTTGATCGTTGAGTAATATAGATTGGAACATTTGCACACTCAGCAGTGTATTGCTCAGACCTGACCAGTCTAAACCCAGTACGTAGGCAAATTCTTTTGCCGGTGCTACGCCTGATGTACGTGTGAGTTGAGTGTCAATATATATGGCACTGTTAAAAACTGCTTCGCTTCGAAAAATAAAGTCGCCAAAGGCGTTGCTCGCAGATCCACCAAGGGTGTGTGTACGATGGTAAGTTGGTGTCAGCGTCAGTCCGGTAGAATCGATTTGTTTGGTCAGTGCCGGAAAATTATCGAAGCGATATAGGTAATTTAGGGTCAGGTCCCAGCCCCCCTTGAAGGTGGAAAAACGAGTGGCAAAGGTACTGTCTTTAATGGGGTCATCAGGGCGGTCCATGTCTTGAAGCATAATCGGAACACCTGGAGGGATGTTAGATAAGGGTGCTGTCACCTCAAAGGCTGACCCTGCCTTGGCCAGATTGTGCCGACTGGTATCGGGTATCCAGACCAATTGTAAATCTCCCGATGAGAGGAATACTTCAAGGTTTAAGGTCCAAACCGGGATTCGCGAGTCTTCAAACTTGTCCAGGATAAACTCCCTGTAGTCCTGAGGGTTGATGACATCCAGTAGCTTGAGTCCGTCTGCCTGGCCCCAGACAATCTGCTGTTTTCCTACTCGAAGGTTGCCATTGTCTAAGCGAATATCTGCATAGAGCTCCCGCAATTCAAACTCAACGATATCGTTTAGATAATGCCGTCTGGTCCCGTTCGATAGGGCTGGCTGATCCGACTCTCCCGGTTCAAAGGAATCAGGTCCAAGGGCTTTGGCGCGGACAATGGCTGTCGCCTCAGTTCTGTCTGAGAGCGAGTGATTAAACTCCACCTTCAATTCCGCTGTGGACTTTTGCGTAGCGCCTTTTCGCCAGGCCTGTTCGATCTCTATCAGCGCCGTCGATTCAAGGGCGAAGCAATAGGGGCTGCAGGCGAGCATGATTATGGGTAAAAAACGCACCGTTATAGTCCGCGTCGCAGTTGACTGGTCTCAAACCAACGATCTTCAACGGGCGTTTGATAGTCCACATTTGAGAATGTGAATCGAGTCTTGTGCCCGGTTTTGATATTCTTTACGTGGACGTCAAGGCTTGTCCAAATGCCGTCTATTTGCTCTATGCGATGAACTCGAATTTCTTTTAGTTTGTTACCCTTTGGGTCCCAGAATTCGGTTTTTCGCGCCATCCAGATGTTGGGGTCGACACAGGAAACCACGCGGCCGTAACCTAACTCCGTGGCCACAGTGTCGGATACCGGTAAACCCTCTACAACAATACACTCAATGCCATCTACTAATTCTGTGCCAAGCCGTTTGTGGTGGTAGTCGTTGAGGTTCGGTTTGCTTTCATTCTTGATATCTTCAAAACTAAAATCCGTACCGAGAAAATAGTCACCTCGATCCGAGGCGGAAATTCGGCGAATTTTCCGAACCGCTGGTAAGTAGAGCCACTGGTCATCATCCTCGGTAGCTTCTTTATAATCGTAAGTCAGAAAACCGGTGTCTTTTATATTCGCCGGCTCAAGAAAAAATAAGACAGTACGCTTTTCGTCGCCAAAATATTTGCGAAATCCTTTTGTTTTCCTGATTCGGGTTTTGCCACGGCGGTCGGTCAGTTCCATTGTTAAGTTTCGCGAAGCCGATTGTCCCTCGTCCCTGGCAACTACCTGCTCCATCACCTGGCGGCCTGTTAGTGCTTCGTCAGCAAACACAGACCCTGGTGCGATCAGCAGCATCGTTGAAACCAACACCAACAAGATCCCAGAGCCGTGACTCATTAAATTTGGCGTACCGGTTGTGTCGCCATACACAAAACGTGGTTTGATGATAAGAATGAGTGCAGGCAACAGTGTCAGGCTAAAAATAAAAGCCGTGCAAACCGACAAAGCAACAATAGCGCCAAAACGCATGAGTGGGACAACATCTGAGGTCATCAAAATGCCAAAGCCAAAAGCAATTGCGAGTAGGTTGAACAGCAGTGCGCGACCCGTTGATGGGAATAGCGCCAGCATCACGTCATCGGACTTGTCGTCTCCCCGATAGATGTCTTTGATGCGATCGATGGAATGGATGGCAAAATCAACGCCGAGACCAATTGCGACGGAGGCAAACATACTTGTCCCAATACCAATCGCGATATCAAAAATTGCCATCACCGCATAGACACAAAGAATCGAAATAGCGACTGGAGTAAGCGACAGGAGTCCAGCGGCGAGGGACCGGAAGACCAGACTCGCCATGATCAGGACCAGTAACATCGATATTGCAACGCTATTAAAATGACTCTTACCGACCGATCGGACCCACTCGTAGGTCACCATCGAGCGGCCACTCAACGTTGCCTTGAGGCCAGGTTCGTTAAACTCCTCCAGTATGTATTTTTGAATACCCTCAACAACGGGGGCGACTTCTTGATGACTGGGGCCCTTCATGTTGACGCGTATATTGGCGCGCTGATAATCGTAATCAATTTCCTCTTCGAAATCCGTTGGGTCTCCGGAGGTAGAGTAAAGAAAGAATAGCTGGGCGTTGAGTTCCGCATCATCCACTAACCGATACTCTTCAGGCTTACCTTCATTCAGGCTACGGTTCATTTGCTTCAAATAGTCAACGACCGACGTGGTGCCGCCAACTGGCGCAAAGGTTTCGATTTTTCGCTGTAGTGCCTCCATTTTTCTAAGATAGACCGGATTGAATAATGCTTCTGGTCTGTCGGTTTCGACAACAATGTCGAACACACTGGTCCCGTCGAAGTGACGATTGATCATAAGGTCAGCCTGATAAACCGGTTCCTTTTCGTTAAAAACCTCAATGCGTCGATCATTGACCTCTATGTTCAATGCGCCAAGTATTCCCGCTGCAATCAACAGTAGGCACATGCCCGCGACCCGTTGAGGATTGCGTACGACACCCGCGCCGATCCAATTGAGTAGCGACAGGGCCAGATCGTTGGATCGATTCACCTGCAGGGCTTTACTGGGTTTAACGGTTAAGTAGCTCATTGCCGCGGGTAAAAAGGTCATGGAGAAAGCCCAGGCAATCGCAACGCCGAGGGCGGTGAACAATCCCATATATTGCATAGGAGGTTGCACAGAGGATATGTAAAGGCCAAGGAAGCCAGCTATGGTTGTCAGGCTAGTCAGCGTGATGGGTCTTGCCATTTCCAACATGGCACCCAGCACCGCGTCCCGCCCATGAATCTTCGGGTTTTTGGCGATGGACTCATAGTAGGCTGAAAAAATATGAATCGAGTCAGCAACAGCAATTCCGATCAGCACAACAGGCATCGAATTGGTGATGACAAAAAACGACACACCGGCCGCCGCCATCATACCAATCGCTCCAACAACCGTTGCGGCAACAATTAAATTGGGAATGAGTGCGCCGGCCAGGGTTCGAAAGGCGAGAAATAGAATGATGGTAATAATGACGCCGGCAATTGGATTTAAGCGTTTTGCGTCGGAATCAATGTACATGCCCATAAAGCCAGTGATTGACGCTTCGCCAGCAACATGGAGAGACATACCAGAGGGCAGCGCGGTGTTGTTGACGAGCGACTCGATAGCGAGATATGTTTCCTCAGCTTTTACCTCGTCGAGCACTTCCGCGACAATTAATGTGGCACTCTTATCCCTGGCGACCAGGCTACCAAGGTAGAGGGGGAAATCGCTGACCTTCTGCCATACGAGTTGCGCCGTCACCGCATCTTTTGGGTAAGGTTTATAAAACGACTCAACGTTCATCCCATAGTCGGTTCCCTCAATATTATTCTCGGTTGAGAGGCTGACCACCCGTTCAGGGTCAATGTTGGGGATGTCCTGCAGTGCCAGGGTTAGCTGCTCAACCAGCTGAAGCCCCTCGGGTGTAAAAATGCCATCATCACCATCTTGAAAAACAGCAATGACAATGGGATCAGCGAGCCCAAATGTCTCCTTCACCTCCTCCCTATAGACACGAGCGGGGTTGTCCTTAGGTATAAATGCGTCTGAGGTTGTATCGCGGGTAATGCTTGGTAAAAAGCTACCCGCAAAGCCCATAAAGAGCGTGCCCATAATCAGAACAGGCAAGCGGAATTTTAATATCTGTCGGAATAATGATTCGAGCATGATTTTGGCCCTCTTAAAGGTGTATATGCACCTATATATCTAAATGGACTTTGCAAAGATCAGTTTTACGTTTCGAAATTCGTCGGTAAACCAACCCTGAAAAGAGCAAATGGGAGTAGTTGGATGGAATAATAGATGTATATACACGTATTGTCTACTGCGTATTTCATCTACTTTCGATGATTCAATCTCTCAATCTCTATCTCTATCTCTCTCTCCCTATCCCTAGCTCAATCTTGGCTTCAGAATTAAGGTCTAGATTTTCAGGGCGAACCAACCTGAGGAGTGCTTGTAGGAACGCTGCTAGTGTGTTTTGTTCAGGTGAGCAATTTCGAAGGAAGCCCCGGCTGTTCTAAAAATTGTCCTCTATAGGCGCGCAATTACACTTTTTCATTCGGCAACCTTGATATCCAAAGGGATCTAGGCGAATGTTTTAAATGATTGAGGGATTGGACACGACACGACATGAGCACTGAAAAAGACCGACTGCATAATATGTTTCCGGATCTGGATTTTGATCCCCAGGAACTACGGGATAAGTACCGCGCCGAGCGGGACAAGCGTGTTCGAGAGGACGGTGAAGATCAGTATATCGAGGCTGCTGCGGAGTTCTCTGATTACGCCGATGGGGACCCCTATGTCGAGGACGATCAGCGAGAAGCGGTTTCCCTGGTCCTTGATGTCGCAATTATTGGTGCTGGATTTAGCGGCCTAATGACTGCCGCAAGACTAAAAGAGCGAGGCATCAAAAATTTTCGAGTTATTGAGTCCGGTGGTGACTTTGGCGGTACCTGGTATTGGAACCGTTATCCCGGTGCCCAATGCGATATAGAGTCTTACTGTTACTTGCCATTGCTTGATGAGACGGGATATATGCCAAAGGAAAAATACTCCTTTGCGCCGGAGATTTTCGAGCATACCCAACGAATTGGAGAGTACTTTGGGCTCTATGAAAACGCCCTGTTTCAAACACGGGTGACGGAGCTGCGTTGGTTGGAAGATGAACAACTCTGGCAGATATCGACCCACAAAGACGATGATATTAAAGCGCGTTTTGTCATCCAGGCGACGGGCCCTGCCAATCGACCTAAGTTACCCGGTATCCCAGGCATTCAATCTTTTAAGGGGCACACCTTCCATACCTCTCGCTGGGACTATGATTACACGGGCGGAGACCATACAGGCAATCTCGACAAGCTAGGTGATAAAAAAGTTGCGATCATTGGAACTGGTGCTACGGCCATTCAGTGCGTGCCGTTTTTGGCTGAATCAGCGAAGCAACTTTATGTATTTCAAAGAACGCCGTCTTCCGTGGATTTGCGGGGCAATCGTCCCACCGACGAGGCGTGGTACAAGACGTTGAAGCCGGGCTGGCAGCGGGAGAGAAGGGAGAACTTTGCGGCGGTTTTGTTAGGTCAGGAACTTGCCAACGACATGGTGAATGACGGTTGGACTGATATCGCAAGGCGCATTGGATTGTCGCTGTCAAACCGTAACTCCGACAGCGGTAATCTTGATATGGGGGAGATCATGCTGCGCTCTGAAATCGCGGACTTCCAAAAAATGAATGAGATTCGAGCGCGATGTAATGAAGAGTGTACGGATGCTGAAAAGGCCGAGAAACTCAAACCCTGGTATCGACAATTCTGTAAACGACCGACGTTTAACGATAACTATCTGACGGCCTTTAGTCGTCCAAATGTAGACCTTGTTGATGTGAGCGAATCTAAAGGTGTAGAGGCCATTACGGAGAATGGCATTGTGGTAAATGGTGTTGAATACGAGGTTGATTGTATTATTTATTCAACGGGCTTTGAGATCACCACCGCCGCCCATCGTCGAGTCGATTTTGACACCATAGGCCGTAATGGATTATCACTTTATGACCATTGGGCTGATGGATTTAGAACATTGCACGGTTTGACCAGCCACGGATTCCCAAACTGGTTCACCATTGGCATCAACCAAAATGGCTTGTCGCCCAATATGACTTCGATGTTTGATGATCAGGCGGTTCATGTGAGTTATGTTATTGATGAGGTGCTCAAACGCGGTGGAAAATGTATCGAAGCATCCGCTGATGCTGAGCAGGCCTGGGTTGATCAGATCGTACAACTTGCTGGCTCGGGTGCGGCCGCCAGTTCGTTTCTACAGGATTGCACGCCGGGATATTACAATCGAGAAGGTCACCCAACCACGGCCAATGCCCAGAACTCACCTTATGCGCCTGGCATCAATGCTTTTAATGCTGTCTTAAAAGCTTGGCGCGAGTCAGGAGAACTAGAAGGTATGGAGGTAGATCAATCGAATCATTCAGGCTGAAGGGTAATGTGATTGAGTTTTCGTTCATGCACTCGGTTATAACGTTTGCGTGCTTTTTGTTGTTCAATTAGCGCATTCTGAATCAAAGCCATATTCTGCAGAATAGCTTTGGCCTGATCGGTCGTTAACCCATGCTGCGCTGAAGCTTTAAGCGTGTTGAAGTTTTTTAGTAGTTCCGCTGAATAGGCTTGATCACATTCTATCCACGCTTTCTTCTCGGCTACCTGTGCGTCGAGATCCACCGCAAAATTAAAACTACGTAATTTTGGTTTTGTGCAGTCGTCCGCAGGCAATACATAGTGGATTGCTGCAGTTACTGCCGGATGGGAATTGTTAGCTTGGCTTGCCTCGGTGGCCTGACTATCCCAAGGGAAAGCAACAGTGAGGATCGTCATCAACATTGTGTTGAGTTTTTGCATGGCTCGCTCGAGGGTAATTGCGTTAGAGATTATAGCGATGTTGCGGAGCGAGATTCAAAGGTTGTCGGTGTACAAATTCTAACCACTTGTGGATCTGTTAGCTGTATATAGGAGTCAGTTTGGTCCAGTTTGAATCTGGTCGGCACCAATCTGCCCTGACATCAGCGACCATGAAAGAATGTTCCGGTTGAGGGGCGGCTTGTTCGACACGTTTGTGATAACCCAATCGTGGGTTGCTACATTGATATCAAATTGAATCACTTCGTTAGCAATATTGGTGAACTGATGTTGAACTGTTTCAGTGTTGTTGTTCGCCATAAGTTGCTCGAGCTGAGAAACAGGCTCCCCGGGGGGTAACACGTAGAATAATGCTACGGTTGGCGCTGCGTAACTCACAATGGCTACACCCGATTGAAGATACAACGCCCAGGGACCCTGGGTAACTGTTGGTTGCCAGGTATTGGGTACAATCAACCGTGCCCCCACGGCGAACTGTTTGTAAACGCCCGTATTATTCCACCGCCGATAGTCGTCTCCAGACCCTGTAATCTGCAGCAAATCCTTTAGCTCTAGCTTATTGTCATTCAGCATAAGGGTGGTAGGCCGTGCCACGGCCTGTTTGAATTGATCTCTGGCGACGCCGCCTGCAGAGATCAGGAAATGTTCCGCGCCGGAATAGATCTCGGGCGACCCATCGTGACCGTGACCGATTTGAACAAAATAGTTTGTAGGTTTTTTCACTAGCCATTCGGCGGTTTCATCGGGTAAACGATAGCTCGTGAAAGGTACCCAAATTGCATGGTGCAAGCCGGACCGAATTTCCATTGGACTTACTGTTTTGTGACTCAAGCTCAGCCAGGATTTGATCATAGCAGTGTGATAATCCCCGTCTAAATCTGTATCGGGGGCGTGGGCCGGTTGTCTGCGAAACGGAGGAAAACGCCGGAGCTGTAAACTGCCTAATGCGTATTCCCAATTGGCTCTATCGAGTATACGAGTTGCGGCCTCGCTTACGGGCTCAGCAGCAAAGGACTGAAGATTGAGTAGTGCAGTGAGCGTGTAACCGATGTAGGGCCTGGAGTTGTATTCATGGAAGCCTGCCCGCTCCATTCTGGCAAGATCATCGAGGAGGAAATGCTCCAGGCCATTGGTGGCGTTATCAAATTGAGCGTCCTCATTACCATGCTGCTGCAGCCAACGGTTCTTCAAGTAACGGGAACCCTCGGTCATAAGAATATGATTCTCGGTATCTCGTAATGGCAGACCCAAAATCCGTGGCGTGAATTCAATTGGTGTGCCACCTTGTTCGGTCATCAGGACATTCACAATGTGTTCAACGGTATCTGGATACAGCAATTCTGGTGAGTCGCCGAAGGTATAAAGCAGCAGACATAGTCCCGCCAGGGTGAAATCGTAATCTCCTCCTGGATGAAAATAGCTTGTGGAGCCCACGGTGCCCCGGACATGAGCGGCAAGTATGTAGTCGTTGACAGCTTCAATGTCGCGCTTCGCAGCAAGCTTGCCGATGAGTACGCGCACCATGTCTACCTTGCCTTCTAACTGCCAGTCTGAAAAATCTTGATCAGCCCAGTGTTGGATAACGGATTGTGTGAGAGCTGATTGGTTGGCAGTTGGCTCACGCCGTGTTGAAGGAATCTCAATATTACCTGGACCAAGATCAACGGTGCCGTGGGTTGAGACACTGGCGTTGGCCGTTAACCACCAGAGCCAGGCGTAGAGACCGAGCACAATTAACGCGATCAGCACGAAGGCGCTAACAAGCCAGGAAAATAACCGATTTTTGCCAGTAGAGTCTTTAGATGTTGTCACGTTATTTATTATCCCGATTACTTTGCCTGCGGTAAGCGACATTGTGTCTGTATAGCTCGGTGGCGTATATCGTCAATCTATTGAGGGCTGCCAGTTCTTATACAAGGGATGACTCGAGCTGATCGGCAGAACTTCCGCTTGACCGGATTGTGCACTGGCATAGATCGCAGTCACGAGTTCTAGTGATCTCCTCGCGTCCTGCAGGGTTACCGAAAGATCTGCCTTGCCATGAATTGCATCATAGAGGTTCATAAATTGCCCGGCAAAATCCGATATCGGTGGTGTAAAAGTTTGAAGTGCGTCGGTGATGCGGCGGTCTTGTTTGACGTCCTTCGGCGTAGTGGTCCATGGGTCGCGACCCGGGTTATAGGGTTCCAGATTGCTTTCTGCGGTGAAATTCTCGAAGCAAAACCGTAGCCGACTAATCTCATCACGGGATCCTAATGTCGCGCTGGAGCTGACAAGAGCACCATTTTTCATTTTTAAGCTCAGCATCGCACAGTCCTCGGTTTCAATAGGATTAACACGAGTGGCGACCTGAGCATAGACGCTCTCCACGTCCCCGAGAATAAAACACAGAAGGTCATGTAGGTGTAATGCATGGCATAGAATGACGCCGCCGTGTTCTGTCTCCCAACGCCCTCTCCATGGTGCGGAGTAGTAACTGCTGCCTCGGTTCCAGTGAGTTTCTACTGTGCTGATATAGGGAGTGCCAGCAATACCTTGCTCCACCAAATGCTTAAGCCGTTGAATGCCGCCAGCAAAACGATATTGGCTAATTGGCATTAGGTGATATCCAGTGCTTTTTTGTACTTCGATCAATTGATCGATTTGTTCTAGAGACGTGACGAGGGGTTTTTCGCAAACCACATGATGACCAGATTTAAGTCCCTGGGTTGCCATTTCCAAATGCAAATACGGTGGCGTACAAATGTCGATGACATCAACATCTGAAGCCAGGACCTCTTGATAGTCTGAGACACCCTCGCAGTTGATTCGCTCGGATACTTTTTCTCGTCGCGCTTGATCAGGATCGCAAACCATTATGACTTCAAACTGATCAGAGAGAGAACGCCAATGGCGAAGATGTTGCTGGCCAATACCAAGGCCCACAACGGCGACTTTGAGTTTATTCATTGCAGATTCCATCGAATTATTTAGGTTATCACTGTTTACTCTGCCGTGAATCATCCAGTTGGGGAGAGATACCCATCAGCATATCCTTTAATAATTTTGATAAGCGCTTTTGGTCATTCGGGTTGCCAAAGTTTCCTGCTTTCCAAAGGAGGCTAAAGCCATGGACCTGAGACCAGAGCGCGGCCAGGGTGGCTTCAATTCTTCGGCGACTCACACTACCACTGGTTTGCTGGGATTTAGCAAGATCTTCGATCGCAGTCTCGAGTACCCGGCGAGCACCTTTGCTGGCGTTTACAAAACTATCTAGTTCAGAATTTATCAGTTCTTTTTGAAACATGACACTGAAGTGCCCGGGATGGCTCAGGGCAAATCGAACATAGGCTTCGCCCGCAGATTTCAAGCGCTCAAGTGGTTCACTTAATCCAAGCTGGCTTTGCTCCAAATGGCTCGCGAGAATTTCTTGGCCCTGTACGGCGATGGCCGTCAGCAATCCAGTTTTGTCGACAAAATGATGGGCGGGCGCTCCGTGGGATACCCCTGCGTTTCGCGCGACTTCCCTTAGGCTGAGTTGAGCGGGTCCCTTTTCTTGCAACAGCAGGACTGTTGCTTGGATTAAGGTCTCTGCGAGGTCACCGTGGTGGTAATGCTTGTTTTGGTTTGTCATAACAAAATTATCGAATATTATCTTGACACTGTCTAGTTAATTGGCAGAATAGCAAACTAGACACTGTCAAGATACGTGGCGTCCTTCAGTGAGACATAAGGATAGTGAGACATAAGGATAGTGAGACATAAGGATAGTGAGACAAAATAAAGCGGGCAGCAACCAGGCTCCGCTGCTACAGCCAAACAGAGGAAAGACAATGACAAAACTCAATACACTTGCCCAGAACAATCCGGTTGCGCAACAGGACAACCCCATCCTACAGGGGAATTTTGGTCCCGTTGATACAGAGCAGGTTCTGGTTGATCTTGAAGTAATCGGCACGATTCCTTCCGAGCTGAACGGAACATTACTTCGCAATGGACCCAACCCTGTAAACCCTCAGCCCAATCATCACTGGTTTCAAGGTGATGCAATGTTGCACAGTATTGCATTCGCCAATGGGCAGGCGTCGAGCTATCAAAACCGTTGGGTTAGAACGGAAGCTCTGGCGGAGCAGTTAGGGTTTGAAGCCGCACCTGTTAGTGAAACGCGTTTGATGATTCAAGGCTCCGGAAACGTGAATGTTGTGCACCACGCGGGTCGTATTCTGGCGCTTCCGGAGATCGGTCTGCCATTTGAAATGAGCACCGACGTTCACACGCTGGGCATGTACGACTATAAAGGGAAGTTGGCGGGCAATATGACCGCGCACCCCAAGATAGATCGTCAGACCGGTGAGATGTTGTTTTTTGGATATGACTTAATGCCACCATTTTTAAAGTTTCACACGGTGGATGCTTCCGGTGAGCTAGTTCGCACGGTGGAGATTAATCTGCCCCGGTCGGTGATGATGCATGATTTTAGTGTCACCGCTTCTCGAGTCGTGTTTATGGATCTTCCCGTGGTGGGAGATTTTAGTGTGATGGAAAAAGGCTTTTCCATGCCCTTTAGTTGGGATGATCAACACCAGTCCCGTTTAGGGGTTCTAAATCGGGATGCTACGACTGATACCGTTCATTGGATCGATATTGACCCCTGCTATGTATTCCACCCACTTAATGCATTTGATGACGGCGACCTGATTGTGATGGATGTCGTTAAGTACGAAAAAATGTTCACGACGCCAGAAGATGATTCTTACAACCCAGGTTCAAAGCTTGTGCGATGGGTTATCGATACTAAGCAAAGCAAGGTGACGGAAACTATCTTGAGTGACGTGGACCAGGAGTTTCCGCGGGTTGACCCAAGGGTAGAATGTCATCGTCATACATTTGGTTACACCCTTGAAACCGGTGGGCTACTTGGCTTTAAAGGCCTGTTGAAATACAACTTCGAAGCGGGCACAACAGCCCACTATGATGCGGGAGAAAACAAGGCTGCGGGGGAGCCTGTCTTTGTGCCAATGGGCCCTGGAGAGGATGAAGGTTATATACTTTCTGTTGTGTACTGCGCTGAATCTGAGTTAAGCGAGATTCACATTCTAGATGCTCAGCAGTTCTCCGGCGAACCACTGGCGATAGTAAAACTAGGTGCAAGAGTGCCCTTTGGTTTTCACGGGAACTTTGTTGTGAGCGATTGAGGTTATGCTGGCTCAATTTTTACCTTGAAGCTCGCGGAGTTACTGTGCCACGAGCTTCGAGGTTTAAGTCGCCTGGTTTGGCAGATAGCAAACCCTTTGCAGGGTGGCGGCGTTAGATATGCTCATCATTTTTTATCCCGATGCTGCGCCGGATTGAAAACACTCCGCCGAGCCAAACGCCAATATAAACCATAGCGACTGAAGCAATATCGAGGTGCGGTAACGCCGGTTGACCCATGCCATACATCGCAAGTAACGCGATACCGAGACAAGATAGTAGAGCGCCAGTGACTAGCCGGGCGACCCCTGGAACTCGTGAGGAGTTTGAGCCCTGCTGTTCAATAGGTGCTAGAAGTAGTGCGACAGGAATGAGAATCAAAAATAGTACGCTGACCCAGATGATTCGTGTTGCCCACCATATTTCTGAACCTGGGTCCATGTTGATCCCAATACCGCCTAGTAGCCAACAACAAGTTACAAGCAGAATCAGAATCGTGATGTGCCACAGATATATGGTCATGATCATGCTGTTGATCATGACGACTACTGCCCAGACCTTTAGGTTTGCCAACCATGCCTTTATGGGGCGAGCAATGCTCAGTACTAATCCAAATTGAGCGACGGCGAGGGCAATCAACGTGACCTTAGGTGGCAAAGTGTTGCTCATATGAGGGTCGGGGGAGCCCACCATCGCAATTGGGTAGGGTCCGAAGGACACCAATAATGAGAGGGCTATCCAACCGAGAATTGAAATCACGATTAACCATGGTGCGCTGGGGAATTGACCGCTGCGCCAGACATATCCTAATTGGTGAACGGTAAGCCAAACCCAGAAGTAGTTGGTCCAGCCGATCCACGTGAATGAGGTATTCAGTGTTATCGCGTCGGTCAGTATGGCCATAGCAGCCAATGCGAAGATCGTATTTACGCCGTACTTCTTAAAGGCATGATGGGTGAGCGGAGCTAGTGCCACTACCATAATGTAAATGGCGAGAAACCAAATTGGGATCAATGCGGTTTTAGTGATTTGTTGAATGATGTCTGTTGGAACCTGGATAGCAGACATCGCTAAAGCCACGATTGCCCAGCCACCTATGAGTGCCAACAGGGGGAATAGTAATCTCTTAAGTCGGCTCGTTAGCCAGTCGGCGTAGCAGATACCTTGTTTCGTAGCACTTTCCAAAGATACTGCGTTAGCGTAACCGCCAACGATAAAAAATATGGGCATGACCTGAAAGATCCAGGTCAGCCACTGGGTGCCGGGGCTTGTCTTCAGTAGGTTGGTAGATTCAATTGTTTCACCGGTGAACTCGAATCCAGCGATCAGCCAGTGACCTATGACGACCATTAGGATGGACAGGGCTCGCAGAAAATCGACGTAACGCTCTCGTTCCGGCGGAGTCTGGGAGGATATTTCAAGGGCTTTGTTCCAGATATGCATATTGCGGGGCCTGTCGTGTTGGTATTAATTTAGATTGCCAAACCAGGAGTGTTATTGCACATACAATCATTTGAGTATTAATATCTGATACCTTAACCCTGTAAGGCTCAATACCATGACCCAGACTGAACGTCTCTATGAAGAACTCAAGCGGCTTCTTAAATCCCACGGTCTGACCTATCGAGATGTGGCGGCGCATTTGGCGGTGTCAAATGCCAGCGTTAAGAGACTGTTCGCTGAACAAACTCTATCTTTGCCTAGAATCGAAGCAACTGCAGATTTACTAGGTATGACGTTGGCTGAAATTATCAAATCTGCGGAGGCGCGTGATACGCCGATTGATGAGCTTAGCCAGAACCAGGAGGAGGCGTTGGTAAGCGACGTCCGATTACTGATGGTGGGCATTTGTGTGACTAACAGATGGAGCTTCGAGACGATTCTTGCTCATTACCAACTCACTGAACATGAGCTTATCCAGTTGCTTGCGAAACTCGATAAGCTAAATATCATTGAGCTTTTGCCAAGGAATCACTACCGTTTACGAGTGTCTCGAAACTTTCGCTGGCGAACTAATGGTCCGTTACAGAAGTTTTTCTTCCAAACAGTTTTGCAGGATTTCTTCAGTCCGCGCCAAGACGAGAATAAGAGTTACTTTCGTATGTCCTGGGGTTTGGTGGCGCCGGAAGATATGGAGGAGATCAAGCATCAAATAGATCGGTTGGCGAGTGAATACGTCAGCGTTACAGAGCAATCTCCTTACCATGAAGGTAAGCAGGCATCGACTTTGTTAATTTCCTTTCGGCGGGATTGGCAACCGTTGGAACTGCGCTCAGCCAAACGTGTTGTTGATTGATGGGACGCATCGCTATGAGTAGCATCCATATTGGGAAGCGCGTCGATAGAGGATAAAGACCGCCTCAATATCCTGGTGGTTCGGATTGTAGAATGTCTGATCAATCGAGGTGATGGCATAACCATCTTCGATGACCACATCGACGTGATGCTGACGAATATCTGGTGTCGCGAGGTTTGAGTGCTTTGCCGTCAGTAGCCCCGCCGCGCCAGCCAACTGCGAGCAGGTTAAAGCTAAAACTGTGAGCATTTGTGCGATGGTGGATCGTCGACGCTTCATTTGAGAAGTTTCATCTTGGGTGGTCATTTTGTCTGTCTCCCTGGTTGGATTGGTCTCCTGCTGAATGTTGGGCAGGCAGAAGCAATCTAGGAGAAGGGTGTGGTATTGGCTACCAAAAGCGAAATAGCATCACTATATGTGAGATTTGGTATTATTATTCGATACTAAAGCGGCGGTTGCTCAGACCAGTTGTCGAATCTGATGGGTGTGGGTTTCCGTGAGATCGTGAGTGGCTTGCGGTTACATGGTGGCCCTTTGAGTTGTGATTAGGGCGCATTGTTGAAGTTACTTATAAATATGTTAAAGACCTATAAGTATAATCAGACGTTATCCTTCCTTTAGCGTGTCCCTCACGATTGGCATAACTCGGCGGCTGACAGGAATTTCTTCGCCGCCTTTCAGTACTAATATGCCTGCACCAGATAATGATTTGAGTGTTGAGACGAACTCGAGGTTCACCACATACGATCGGTGCACCTTAAGAAACGTGTTCGGCAAACTGGATTCCAAGCCTTTCAGTGTTCCGCTATATAAAGGAGCGCGACCATCCAGCAAATGAAGTTCAACATAGTCGCCAGCCGCTTTGCAGTAACTAATCTCTTGGGTTGATATATGAGATATTTCGCCTGCGCCGCTGACGACAATTGTGGTGGGGGTGTCTTGCTGCTTTAGCTGGTCGAGCCTGAAGGTCAGCTTTGAGACCCGCTGTTGTTCGTCCATTAAGAGTTTCCGTTCGCGAGTCAAAGCTCGTGCCTGGGAAGCGAATAGATAGGTTGTCATGGCTGCAATCAACAGGTAATAGGTGATGTTGTGGAACGTGTTTAGAGTAAGCAGCACAACGCCGTCAAAGATAATGAATACGCTCAGGTAGCTCACCAATTCCCTCGTGCGTGACTGATAGGTTTCAAAGGCAAGTAGCGCAGTTGCACAGGTTGCTGGTGCCAGAATCGCAAGTGCAGTTTTGGTGTCGAATGAGGGGGTGAAGATTGTTATCAGCGCTGTTGTGATGCCACCGATCACCATCCAGCGAGCAAAAATTTGCTCAGCAAACTTCCTTGCGACGAAAGCAAGTAGACAAAGACCAAAACCCATGGATAGCAGCACAATTACGACTAGCCTAAGATCGTGGAGTGGATATGAATATGCGTAAATGCCGCGAATAGATTCAGCCGCTAACTGGGCAGAGGCAAGGCCGGCCATTAGCAAAAACAATGACTGCTGCCGAAGTACAAGAAAATACAATGTGCCGAGTAAAAGTGCGCCGAGCAGAATCATAGAAAATAGCGTCCGATTCTGAAACAGACTTTGGGGAGATGCATAATCTCCAATACCGACAAAATGGATCGGTCGACTCAATTGTAAGAACCCATGGTGAGATGAAAGATGTAGCACAATGTCGTTTGTGGGTTTGAGCAGTGTTGATGGCAAATAGAATACCGCGTCGATGTTACCGGGGAATTCATCGTCGGCGATGGTGCTGGGTGTGCCGTTTCGGCCCACAAACTGATTGTTCAGATAGGCCTCGCTTGAGGATTTGGCGAATACAAATAGGCCGAGGGGTGTGGACTCGTCAAGCCAGGCAACCGGTAAGTCGATAGTGGTCTTCAGCCAAATGTCGCGTTGCTGGGGATTAGCGTCGTAAAACAGGCTTTGTGTACATTCGGGACCAGTAAAATCTGGCATTCCTCCATCAACGCCGCCGGGGCAAGCCACTACCTGACTATGATCCACGGAGACCATGCGAGTTTGGGCCTGGACAGGCTGACTGAGGGCCAGTGAGAACAACAAGCATATTCCCCAGCCACAGAATCGAGTTAAGTCACGATGTGAACAAATAGAACGGGTGCGCATTTAAAGTGTGGTCCTGGGTTCGAGTGGCGGCAGCTAAAAATGATGGAAATGCATGCTGTTCACCGAAATATTACAGCCGCTCACCGACGTGAGCAGTAAATGCAGTGTCTCTCGCCGAATATAACATGAACCATTTAGTTTCTAGTGCGCTAATGGGGAAACTTCAATCACAGAAAGAAAGCCATGAAACCAAAGAGTGAACGCCGAACATTGGGTGCGATGATTGCATTTTTGCTAGTCCTGATATTCACATCTAGCGCCAGCCTGGCCTTACCTGGCCCCATTGCGAATGAGACTGCAATTGTTTTCGAAACGATGGATGGGCAAACGGTTGACGCATTTGAAGGCGTGATTCAGGTGCCAGAAAATCGTGATAACCCCCAGAGCCGAAAGATCTCAGTCCACTATGTTCGCTTTCCGGCGACAACGGACAAACCAGGTCCACCCATTATCTATTTGGCGGGCGGTCCCGGTGGGTCAGGCATCATGACCGCGAAATATCCAAGATTTCGTTTTCCACTGTTTATGGCGCTCCGGGAACATGGTGATGTAATTGCTCTGGATCAGAGGGGCACAGGTGCGGCTTCTTCATTGCCCAAATGTATTTCCAGTGCGGAGATAGCCCTTAATAGACGATTTACCGATGACAAAATTACAAACTCGCTCGGCGTGGCAGCAAAAGAGTGTGTTGGCTTTTGGCAGCAACAGGGTATTGATGTGGCGGGCTACAACACTCTTGAAAGTGCACGGGACATTGACGATTTGAGACAGCACCTGGGCGCCAACAGCGTGACACTTTGGGGAATCTCCTACGGGAGCCATCTTGCGTTGGCGAGCTTAAAGGTGATGGGAAATCACGTGCACAAAATTGTGATTGCCAGTGCCGAGGGACTAGATCAAACGGTAAAACTTCCCTCTAGAACAGACGCTTATTTCCAGCGCCTGCAGTTAGCAATCAATACCGACGCAGTTGCCAAAGCGTTGTATCCCGACATTAATGCACTGGTTAAACGCGTACACAAGCACCTGGAGGAGCAGCCGATTTTGTTGCTTGTGCCGGAGGACAACAAAAACCCAACTGAATTTTTGTTTCAACGTTTTCATATGCAAACCATTGCCTCGGGCATGATCGCGGACCCCCATCGAGGTGTGGCGACGTTGTTAGCGCTATATCGTGGCATAGACGAAACCATAGACGAAACCAATGACAAAGCTATTTACAAATCCATGGATTCCGCCAGCTACCCTGATTTGAAAAAGGGTTTGTCTGAAGAAACCGAACAAATGTTAACTGCGGTGGTGAAACGAGCGGGTCTTTTGGCACGCAGGATCACATTTGATTTGATGCCACTGGCAATGGATGTCGCATCTGGCATTACCGCTGAAAGGTTAAAGCAAGTTGAGCGGGAGGCAGAAACCTCGCTACTTGGGCTTGCTCTAAATTTCCCGATGCCCCAACTGGCGAATGAGATACCCGATTTAGATCTAGGTGACGGTTTTCGTGTTCTGCCACGAAGCAATGTCCCTACATTATTGTTATCTGGCTCCCTTGACGGCCGAACTTATATCGAAGGCCAGGCAGAGGCGACTGCAGGGCTTTCGAATTTAACGCATGTCACCGTCGTAAATGCTGGACACAATCTGTTTATGTCCTCACCGGAAGTCACGGAAGTCATTCATCAGTTTTTACGCGGCGAGGAGATCAATAAAATTGAGATCGTAATTCCGTTACCTGCATTTGCCAGCTAGGGTAGCTGGGCTTTCATCGACATTGGTCTGTGTGCTCGCCTGCCGCGTTCTAAAGTTGTTTCTGGTGGACAATTTTTCCATTTTGAAAAACGACTAACTCGTTTTGTAAAAATGGAATCCATAGTTCATCTGATAAGGGTACGCTGGCGATCAAGGTGGTGGTCGTCGCTTCACCATCAAGGGTGACGCCGGTCAATTGTTTAGGGTCAACCTCTCGTGTACGTATCAGATAGTGCAATCCAGGGGGCTCAACCTTCCCATTTAGTTGAGTGCGACGATTGGCAAAAGCGTAGAGGTAGTCGCCATCTGTATAGACAATATTGGCAGGACCAAGCTTTGACCAGGTTCCCAATAACAACTCCAGCACAGTAAGTCTCTGGTTAAGGGTAGGTAGTGGTTCCTGGGGCATGGAGTAGATTCGCTCCATCAATTGGCAGAAAGCCAGCTCAGAATCGGTATCACCTATAGGAGTAAATCGATTTAAGTTGTCGTCAACTTGCCAGTTTTTTAGGTCACCATTGTGGGCAAAGACATGGCGTACGCCGTGGCATTCACGACTAAAAGGCTGGGTGTTTTGTAAATTGACGCCGCCCTGGGTTGCCCTGCGAATATGGGATATCACACATTGGCTGTAGTGTTGGTGGTTAATAAGAAACTCCATCCACTCGCTATAGGCGGCGGGCGCGACTTCTCTAAAAACCTGTGCATAAGGGCTGGCCACAAACGCAAGCCCCCAGCCATCACAATGTGGTCCTTTTGCGCAGCCATGTTGTCGAAATTCTTCGAGGGCAAATCTGACCCGGGTTGGCGCGCTGCTGGAAAAGGCGAAAATTTCACACATAAGTTTCTCCAGGCTGCAGTCTAACCAATCTCAAATCAGCTATCTAATTTGCCTGTTTATGGTTTTAAACCCGCTTTATCCAGAAGCCACATCATCGGGCACCAATGGGTTATTCCAGATTGCAGCAAATTGGCCCCGACAAAGGCGGTAAGCCACAGCCAGTTGATATTGTGCGTAATCGCTAATCCGACAGAAGCCAGTACAACTATCCCGGCAATTAACCGTAGCGCATCGTTGATGTTCATTTTATTTGCCTGCTTTATGTAGTTGCCCTTATTATATTAGATAACTATAAATTAGATAGTAATAATTTAGATGTAAATAAATTATATGTATCTAATGTTATGTCTGCTAATATTCCAACCATCGCGGGCCTCCAGGAGATTTTCTGCCGTTGACGGATTAAATTGAGGCGTAATCCTTACCTGGCATCACCAAAGATGACTAAGCCATGAGCAACCCTTTAGACAGACTTGTTAGATATTCACTCGGCGGCGGCTTACCTGGGTCTATCCTTATTATCTCTTTGCTGCTCGGTGCTATTGCACTGAATTTTACCGCGAGGGAAGAGGAACCGCAGATTGTTGTGCCCATGGTTGATGTGTCCGTTGTGGCGCCGGGATTATCTGCTCGCCAAATTGAAAGACAAGTGACAACACCACTAGAAAAGCTACTGGCTCAAATCCCGGGAGTTGAGCACATATACTCAACCGCCTCGAGTGGCAAAACCTCAGTAACATTGCGGTTTTTTGTGGGTGAAAATCGAGAAACGTCTATCTTGAACACCTACAACAAGTTGTATTCAAATCAGGATAAGATCCCGGGGGTTGTCACTAACTGGCAGGTTAAGCCAGTTGAAGTAGATGATGTTCCGATCCTGATGCTTGGGCTATGGAGTAATAAGCCAGAGCAAACCAGTGACTATGAGCTTCGTCGGATAGCCGATGAAGTTGCAACACTGCTGCAAACTGTCGATCACAGCAGCGAAGTGAATGTCATCGGTGGTCGAATCAGAACGATTCAAATTCTGCCGACCCCAGAAAGTCTGGCGAGTCGCAATAGCACACCTTCTGACATCTACAATGCCCTATTGGTATCCAATCAATTGGTTAGTGCGGGTAATTATGTACTCGGTCGTGAAGCCATGCAGTTGGAGAGTGGTGACGTTATTCGCACGGTTGGCGAATTAGAAACCACCGTGATCAACGTTGTGGACGGTAAGCCTGTGTTTCTTCAGGACGTGGCGAGTATCGTCGATGGCCCCTCGGAACCAGACAGTTATAGTTGGATAGAGTTCGCCCAGGGTCATAGCGATTACACAGACGGGCGCAATGGTAATTCGATGGTGACGATCAGTGTCGCAAAACAGCGTGGCAGTAACGCGGTCAGCCTCGCTCAGGATGTCCATCAATTAATCGCTGATCTTAAACACAATGTTTTGCCTTCCGATATCCAGGTTGAGATTTTGAGGGACTACGGCGAAACAGCCGATGCAAAGGTTAATCAACTGATCTCAAGCCTTGGATTCGCGATACTGACCGTTGTGATCTTTATTGCAATATTTCTTGGCCCGAGGTCCGCTCTGGTTGTCGGACTAACGGTTCCAATCAGTTACGGTATCACGCTCGCCATGGATATGGCATTTGGCTATACGATCAATCGCGTCACGTTGTTCGCGTTGATTTTATCACTGGGTTTACTGGTTGATGATCCCATCACTGGTGTAGATAACATAGAGCGTTTCTTTCGAAAAAATAGCGGGTCGGTTAAGGATCGTGTAGTAGCTGCAATATCGGAAATTAAAGTGCCGTTGTTAATGTCTACCGTCACGATTGTGCTCGCCTTTATCCCGCTAGCTTATATTACCGGCATGATGGGGCCTTACATGGCACCGATGGCGTTTAACGTGCCGGTTGCGGTTGCGACAAGTACCGTCATCGCGTTTCTCGTCACGCCTTGGCTTGCCAGTAAGTTGCTAAAACCGAAAATTGGTACGCCAGAAAAAGACACTGACAATACCTTCCTGACTCGCCACTATCGGAAAATACTCAAGCCTTTGCTGTCGGATCGAAAAAAAGCCAAATCGACACTCTGGTTAGTGCTCGGGTTGTTTGTTGTCACAGCTATGCTGCCGATGTTTCGTCTGGTACCGCTCAAATTGCTGCCGTTTGATAACAAAAATGAAATTCAGGTTGTGATTGATATGCCACGCACAGCAAGTCTAGAAATGACCGCGACGACGGCTCAACAAGTCAGTGGGGTCGTCCGACAACTCAAAGAGGTTCGTTCCGTAGCAAGCTTTGTGGGTGAGCCTTCACCCATCGACTTTAATGGTCTGGTGCGGGGCTACTCTCGCCGGAATTTTGTATATATGGCGGACCTCCGAATTGTTCTGGTTGATAAAGCAGAGCGAGAACACCAATCCCACGGCATCGTTTTGCGACTTCGTAAAATGCTTGAACCGCTCAACGTAGATGGCGTCAAGATTCACGTCATAGAATCGCCTCCGGGACCGCCGGTGATGAGTACCCTGGTCGCGGAAGTATATGGTTCAAGTCATACCCCCTATTCAACGCTCGTTGATGCGGCGGAGGTTTTGGCTAATAGATTATCCCGGGAAGCATTTGTCGTCGAAGTTGACACCAGTGCCCAACCTTCACAGGAGCGACTCCGCTTTGTTGTGGATAAACAAAAAGCGGCGCTTTCCGGTATCTCAACACAAGATATCAGTATGACACTGGATATGGCGAACACTGGGGTTGGGATTGGTTACCTGGTCGACGAGAGAGAAGCTAAGCCATTGCCAATTGTTATGCGCGTGCCTTTGTCGCAACGGGGAAGTGTCGAAGATTTAGAGCGTCTGCAGGTTAAAGGCCAGGCGGGGATCGTTCAAGAAACCTTGAGCGATGGACTTAAAAATGCGCCGCGGCCACTGGTGGCAATAGGAGAGTTGGGGGAGTTCAATAAACTGCCTGCAGACTCTTCGATTTTCCATAAAGACCTTTCGCCCGTTGTTTATGTCACAGCAGAGATTTCCGGGCGGACTCCGGTTGAAGTTATCGCCGATGTTAACGCTGATCAAAATGCCACAACCAAAGAAACATCGGACTGGCAGGGCCGGACCTTCTTCTTCCTGGGGGCAGGGGATGGTTGGCAAGTTCCTGAGGATATTGAAATATCCTGGACCGGAGAAGGTGAATGGAAGATTACAGTTGCGGTGTTCAGAGATATGGGGCTTGGATATCTAGTTGCCCTAATTGGTATTTTTTTCGTGCTGAATTATCAAACCAAATCAACCACTCTTGCTGTGATTATTATGTCAGCAATACCCCTCACGGTAATCGGTATCATGCCTGGCTTTTGGTTCTTAAATCAGGTGGGAGAGCGGACTATTGCAGGTGCTCCGGATCCGGTTTTATTCACGGCGACAGCCATGATAGGGATGATTGCGCTCGCAGGGATTGCCGTTAGAAACTCATTGATCCTGGTTGAATTTATTACTCAAGCAAGAGCGGAAGGGTTATCAATTGAAGACGCTCTACTGCGAGCGGGTAGCACAAGAATGCGACCAATCCTATTGACTGCCGGCACAACTCTGCTGGGTAACATCATCATTACCCTTGATCCGGTTTTTAGTGGTCTCGCCCTTTCAATTATGTTCGGCATCGTGGCTTCGACCGTATTTACTCTGTTAGTTGTGCCGGTCGTTTATCTATTGGTTTTTAGTGATTCGACTGAATCGGGAGACGTGATTAATGAACAATAAGCGCAGTTGGATTTATTCAACCCTGGCGATTGTGATTTTAGCCCTAATGATTCTGTGGATGGCGGGGACTTTTGATCCCCGGATTGCTCCGGGAACTCATGTCCCAGTAACTTATACGGGGCAGGCGACGCTCGAGGTCACCTTACGCGAGCGGGCCATATTCGAACCGGTCCCCGCAAGCATCGAAGCGAAACAGGCCACGGTGATTTCCTCGCGCATTATGGCGCAAATCGAACGGGTAAACGTCCGGGCAGGGGATATGGTTAAAAAAGGGCAGGTCCTGATTAAATTGGAAAACTCTGATCTGCAATCCAGGGTCTCCCAGGCGCAAGCTAATCTGCAGTCCGTGAATACTCGATTGGCTGAGGCCAAACTTGGATTGTCCCGGGCAACGGATCTGGTTGCGCAAAAACTCATTGCTAATGCTGACTTTGATCGTGCCCAGGCGGATTATGATACTTTGGTCGCCAACTCGAGCAATGCTGATCAAGCGTTAAGGGAAGCTGAATCCAGTCTCGCGTTGTCTACCATCACGGCGCCGATAGATGGTCGTATTGTTGATAGATTTGCTGAGCCGGGGGATATTTCGAGGCCAGGTATTCAACTTCTATCTCTATACAATCCCGTATCGTTGAGGGTCGAGGCCAATGTCAGAGAACAGTTGTCCGTGAATCTGGTCAAGGGGCAGGGTCTTCAGGTGGATGTGCCATCTCTTAACAAAACTTTGAATTCAGAAGTTGAAGAACTTGTTCCAGCGGGCAATGTGGGTTCCCGCAGCTTCCTGGTTAAGAGCAGGCTGAGTGATTCTGCAGGTCTGTTGCCGGGTATGTATGCCAGATTGCTGGTCCCTGCGGGCAATGTTTCTACACTTTCAATCCCAGAGCAGTATGTGATCAAAGTTGGCCAACTCAATATGGTTTCGGTCAGTGCGGATGCCGGACCAGAACGGCGCTATATCAGAATCGGCAAACAGTATCCCGATGGCACGGTTGAAGTGATCTCTGGTTTAAAGGCCGGCGATCACGTACTGATGCAGTGAGCGGTTAGTCAGGCGTATCTGCTACGGGCATCTATACTGAAACTGTGTCCCAAAAGAGATAGTCGTGACAGAAGTTCTTGCTCTCCTGAGAGCCTGGTTAGTGTTTTTACATAACGGTGGGCTCCCTGCTGATACAGAAAATCTAATAGAGCTTCGCAGCCGCCGGTTCATTAGCTGGTTTGCTGTGTTCGGTACTGTCGTGGCGATACTTGTGGCAATAATGAACGTCATTATTGATGAGGCCCATGACAACTGGTTTATTCTGGCCAGTGTCGGAATTGGTATAGGTTCCATCTTTCTGCAGGCCTATTCGGGCGCGCGTAAGGTCGCCGCCAGCATTATACTTACTGCGTTTTGGCTTGCGCCGACGCTGTCTATCCTGGATAGCTCGATATACGGACTCACCGCGGTTTGGCTGCTGATTCTACCGTTGCTGGGCGTGCTGCTGCTCGGGGTGTATGGCGGCATTGCCACTACCTTTGTTTCGATAGGAACAATATGGTTGCTCGCATTCCACGAAGAATATGCCATTCATCGCGATCTGGTTATTCCGTCACCTCTGTCTATTGGTGCGGAGGCGACTGCGACTGCAAGTTTAATTTTTGCCATGACGCTGGTTTTCTACTTCGGGCAGCGAAAGGCCGAGCGCAAGCTGGAACATACCGTTGCGGACCTCAACAAAGAAGTTACCATTCGACAGGAAGCTGAATTCTCCGCCCGTGAAGCTGAGCAGGTAAAGGCGAATTTTCTTGCGACTATGAGTCACGAGCTCAGGACGCCGCTTAATGGCGTGATTGGTGCTATTGAACTGCTAGAGCATACCGAACTGAATGAGAATCAGCGGGAGTTTATGGGGGTGGTGCTCAGTAGTGGCCGCATCCTGCAGCAGCTGATTAATGACATTATGGATGTCTCGCGTCTGGACGCCGGTAGTTTGCAACTAGAGCACAAACCGTTTGATCTGGTTGTCCTGTGTGAAGAGCTATGCGAATCAATCGCTGTCACCGTTGATCAGAAGCTCGTAAAGGTAAAACTACACATTGAACCTGGTCTCGGCTGGGTGGCAGGAGACCCAATTCGAATTCAGCAAATCCTGCTCAACTTGATGGGTAATTCCGTCAAGTTTACAAAGGCTGGGCAAATAAAAATGAGCGTCACTCGAGAAGCTGAGTTTATTCGATTTGATATCGAGGATTCGGGTATTGGCATTAGCGAAGAATTTATGCCAAAACTATTTGACACCTATAATCAGGCGAGTGAATCCACATTTCGTCAGTACGGCGGTAGCGGCCTCGGACTGTCTATCGTGAAGCGTTTGATAGATCGAATGGCTGGAACGATAGAGGTCACCTCAGAAATCGGACACGGTAGTTTGTTTCGAGTACAGCTGCCGTTAGCGGATGCCGCTTCTGAATTCGCCGCTTCTGCCGAAGTTGAAAAACTTTCTCGCCCCTTAAAAGTGTTGGTGGTCGATGACAATACGACCAACAGATACATCGCACAAAAGATGCTAAAAAAATTGCGCCACGAGGTGTATGAAGCCTCTGACGGTCAAGAAGCGATTGCTAGGGCTGAAGAGATTGAAGGCCTGGATCTAATTCTTATGGATGTGCACATGCCGAATATGGACGGAATTGAAGCAACCAAAGAAATTCGAATTCGTGAGGGTGCGGGCAAGGTGCCTATTATTGGACTCACTGCGAATGTCTTACCGGGTATTCGTGAGACATTGTTAGCTGCGGGTATGGATGACTATCTTGCTAAACCGATCCGATTAACTGCATTGCGCGAGTCCATTGCTACTACGGTGGACAGTCAGGTCAAGGGTTAAGGTTCTTCTATCGAGCTGGTATTTCTCCCGGGTAAGCCCCGGGTTAATCAATAAAATTCTACTTTATATGTCATTGTTCGCGATTGCGTCGCATTCGACTTTTCGTCGCTTTGCCACTTTGATACCCTGTCGCCTCGTTTTTGACCAGGCTTAAGATCTTGTTTCGGTATGTAGTGTTCCCGGTTTTATCGATATTTCTGCTGTCCGGCTGTGCGAGTAACCCCGGTGTTTTCTACTGGAGTGACTACATCAAGAATTTTGGCGAGGCGAACTATGCCCAGATAGTTCAAGATTTTGATGCCAGTGGCGAGAGTTTCAATTCCCTGCAGCCCGGAGATCTATTTGCGGTGTGCGGTGCCTATGTAAAGGTTAATAATTTTGATCACGCGTTTGATTGTCTGGCTTTATACCGTGCGTCTGTCAGGGTTGGCGAATTTAATTTTACCGGGATTGGCGACTCAAGGGCGTTCGAGCGAATCTGGTTCGGCCAAGCGAAGCTTGCAATTGGAGATATAACCAGTGCATTAGACGCGGCAGATGCCGCAGAACAAATTAGAGTCAGGGCAGGCAACGAGTATTTTCACACCAAGGTACTTGAAATCGAAGTGGCATCCTTACGGGGCTCTGCGTACCTGCTACAGGAGGATCACGCTGCGGTTAATAAGCAGATTGTATTGTTAGAGGCGATTAGTACCGAAGGCCTGACCTCCATGCTTCTCACAACTCAAAAACATCAGGTATTAGCCAGTTTAAAGTTTGGTCTAGGGGAGTATCAAGCAGCCTTAGCGGATTCTAGACAGCGAAAAGGCCTTCTGATGCGAGGCTGGGATGATGGAGTATTACGCCAATTTGCTCTGCCCAGCCTGTATATAGAAGCGCGTGCATTGCTGGAAACACAAAACATTGATGCAGCTAGACAGAAGTATGACGAATTGCTCGGAAGCGGACGTATTGCTGAAGTAGGACGAATCTATTGGGTTGCTCTGACTGATCGCGCCAGAATAGCAAAACTTGATGGTGAGCCCAGAAGGTCTATTGACTACTTACAGACCGCTATCGAGGTGATCGAATCCCAACGGAAAACCATCGGTACTGAGGCGAGTCGTATTGGTTTTGCTGGGAATACCCAGGCAGTTTATAGCCAACTCGTGAAGGAATTAGTTGAGTCTAACGAAAGTGCTAGTGCTTTTGAATATGTAGAAAGGGGCAAGGCTAGAGCGTTGGTTGATGTGCTCGCCACTAAACAAACATTTTCCAGGCGGGGAGCAAGTGCCGAAACCGTAAGCCAGCTTCTTTCTAGTATCGATCAAGAAGACAAGCGCAGCGCTATGGCAGCTTATGTGCCCAGGGGCGCACAGCAGCACTCAAATCAAAGGGCTGTGAGGAGCGTTAAGGCGTTGCAAGAATTAAAGCAGATTGCCCCGGAGGTTGCGGAACTTGTCTCGGTTGTTCCGTCACAGTTGAGAGAGATCCAGGGGCAATTGTCTGAAGCTGAAGTGCTAGTCGAGTTCTTCGGTAGCGACGCGGAATTATTCATTTTTGTCGTTTCGTCGGTAAACATCAACGTTAAAACTGTACCAATCGCGCGGCTAGACGAGAACATCCGCTGGTTTAGAGACGCGATTACGGCCCAGGAAGAAGATGATGTCGCAGAACTGGCGGATGTGATTTATCGCCAACTATTTGGTTCCATTGAGTCATTGCTGACGACCCGGGTTGTGATTGTTCCCCATGGTCCACTACATTATTTGCCCTTTAATGCGTTGCGTGACAAGTCTGACTTTCTTGTTGAATCTCGAAATCTTCGTGTCTTGCCTAGCGCTTCAGTGCTGAAGTATCTGGGGTCTGATCCATCCAACTCAAGCTATGAAATTCTGGCGATGGGTAATCCGGATTTAGGCAATCGGGACATGGATCTGCCTGGCGCCGAGAGGGAAGTAAATGACATTGCGAGTATGTTCTCTCAAACTCGATTGTTACTTCGTGGTGAGGCTTCCGAAACAAACCTAAAGCAGCTTGGGCATAAATTCCCATATCTTCATTTTGCCATGCACGGAACCTTTGATGCGGCGACGCCTTTAAGCTCAGGTTTATTAATGTCGGGTGACGATCAAAACGATGGTGTTCTGACGGTGGCGGAACTTTACGATTTGGATTTGCCTGCGGAGCTTGTGACGCTCTCAGCCTGTGAGACCGGAATGGGTACAGTCAGTAGTGGCGATGACGTAATTGGATTTACTCGAGGATTTCTATTTGCCGGTACCCAGACCATTATCTCGAGTCTTTGGAAGGTAGATGATGCGGCAACCTACTATTTAATGAATCAGTTTTATCAGTATCTACCGGATCACTCTAAACAAGCAGCGCTTCGGCTTGCACAAATAGATACACGAAAAAATTACGGCGACTCGCCGTACTATTGGGCCGCGTTTCAGCTAAATGGATCCGGGGACTAAGGGTCTAGCGAGATCTCGCTGGCAAGTGATGGTTTAAAGTACTCAGACTATATTTTAACGTTACGTCTTCCATTTTTATTTTACTGCTTTGGCCAGTAGTGGCTGAAACAGTCCTCGCATAGGGACTGACTTTTTTGAGGTGGGGGTGATGTTACCCAGTTTGGCACCCAATCCCATCGAAGTTTATCTCTGGCATGTTGTACCTTACGACAGTGGGCGCATTGGTCGTTTTCCCGACAGGGGGATTGTTTCCGTTGAATCAATCTAAACCCGTGGGCGATTGTTCGCATCCAATATATACCAAATCAGTATTGAGAAAAGAATGCCGACAGCGATGAACCCTAGGATCAACGCACTCATAGATGTTGCTGTTGTATTGGCGTTGTTGGTTATGGTGAAACAGAATGTCTTGCCCCACTCATGTTTGTTAGCAGGTCCTGCCACGACTTTGCTGCTCTGGCGGCGGAGTTCTGGATGGAGGGGCTGGGGTTTGTTTGGCCGAGTCATTGGAAAACCACTGTTTTTTATACGCGCATCACCTTTTTTGGAATTGTTGTGACCGCTCACCTGGCTGATCTAAGCACGAGTGAGTATTTCCTGGATAAGAAAGCCAGTGGTCGCTTCGCTAGTGTCGAGGGTAATTTGCTCGCACATCTCGGCGTCATGATGCTTGTTTGGACCCACAGTTCGTTTTCTGAAGAGATGTCATTTCGAGCTTTCCTCATTACCCATGGTAGCGATGCTGTCGCTGGCGGGATCCTGGGTAGTATTAGCGTTGCCACGGTCCTATCGCTTTTCTTTGGCTATCGGCACTTTTACTATCAAGGGCTAAAGGGGGGCTGATTACCGGATGTATCGGTTTTAGCCTTTCGATGATGTGCCTATGGTTTGGTAAGCGTAATTTATTACCGCCAATTGTTGCTCATGGGAGGGTCAACACGATTAGTCAGACACAGCGATATCTGGGTAGTGGAGACTGAGTACGAGATTGCGACAAAATGTTTTCGATCGATTTTACTCTTAGCGCTTCAAGCTCGGTTCTTGTGTCAAGCCAACAAAGCAGTTAGGTTTATGATTGCAATAGTTGGTTACTAACGAGGACGGGCCCATGACATCTATCAATTCAAGTAAAGAAAACACTTTCTGTACTCAATATTTGATGGATATGAATGACAATGCCGCCTATTTACAACGAGACCGAACAGCCACATCTGGTTAAAGATGACCAGGCCACAAAGCCAGTAGAACAATCTTCTGATCAAACCGTAGCGGTTGATCCTGATCTTTCCGAGACCGTTAATGTATTTAGCCCTCGGGTCTTTTCTGGTTCGCGTCGGCTAAAATTTTTCTCCTACTATAAGCCCCATCTCCCCGTGCTAGCAGCGGATCTTGCCTGTGCTTTCCTTGTGGCAACCACGACGCTGGCGCTACCACTTTGTGCCAACCTAATAGTTGAACAACTCACCATTGGTACTGAGAAAACGCTGATTTTTGATCAGATCTATCTAGTTGCCGGATTGATGCTGCTTCTAATTGCGCTCGAGACCATCAGCCGACTGTTTGTGGACTATCAGGGGCATGTTATGGGGGCTCGTATGGAAACTGATATGCGAGAAGAGTTGTTTGAGCACTACCAGAAGCTGTCCTTTAGCTTCTACGATAGGCAGCGGGTGGGTCAACTAATGTCGCGTATTTCGAATGACTTGTTTGCTCTGTCCGAGTTGTTTCATCATGGCCCGGAAGACGTGGCAATTGCATTCCTCAAGTTTACCGGCGCGATGGCCATTTTGTTTTATCTGAGCCCCTCGATGGCGCTGGTGATTTTAATTTCACTGCCCTTCGCCATTGCCTATGCACTTTACTTTAATAACCGAATGGGCAAAGCAGTGCAGCAGAGCAAAGAGAGAGTTGCGGCCATTAATGAACACGTCGAAGACTCATTATCCGGGGTGAGAATCGTGCGAGCTTTCGGCGGAGAGGCTCAGGAGATTTCTAGATTTGGCCGGGAGAATGTCAGCTTTTTGGAAACGCGCAGAAAGGGTTATAAGGCCGAGGCGCTGTTTTCTGCGGGGTTACAAACCTATGCACAGCTGCTGACACTCATGGTGATTGTGTTGGGTACCCTGGCCATTCTGGAGGAAGAGCTCTCTGTGGCGGATTTGATGACGTATTTGCTGTGTATTGCCATATTGGTTGACCCCATTGAGCGTGCAGCAAATTTTGCGAGATTGTGGCAAGAAGGTATCACGGGTTTTCATCGGTTTATGGAGGTCCTTGAGATATCACCGGAAATTGAAGACCAGCCGGGTGTCGAAGTGCTTAACGCTGTGGCCGGACAAATTGCGTTTGAGAACGTCAGCTTTGGTTATGCCACAAATCAAAACAATGTGTTGAGCCAGATTGATCTGCAGATTGAGGCGGGGGAGTTTGTTGCACTGGTCGGCCAATCCGGTGTCGGAAAGTCCACCCTGTGTTCATTGATTCCCCGATTCTATGAGCCGACGACAGGTACCATTTACATTGATGATCGGGATATTAGACAGTTTTCGTTGCAATCTTTGCGAAAACAAATTGGCCTCGTGCAACAGGATGTTTATTTGTTTGCAGGGTCGGTGCTTGAGAACATCGCTTACGGGAATCCTGAAGCGTCCAGGGATGACATTGTAAGAGCGGCACAACTGGCCCATGCAGATGAGTTTATTGTCAAACTGCAAAATGGCTATGAAACTGATATCGGAGAGCGTGGTGTGCAGTTATCGGGTGGGCAAAAACAACGACTGACTATTGCGAGAGCGTTCCTAAAAAACCCTGCAATACTTATTTTTGATGAGGCCACCAGTGCACTGGATGGAGAGAGCGAACGGGCAATTCAGGCGGCCTTAACTGAAATCGCTAAAGATAGAACGACCATTGTGATTGCGCACCGGTTATCGACAATCAAGCATGCGGACAGAATTATTGTACTAGGCGAGGCAGGCCTGGTTGAGCAAGGTACACATCATGAACTGATGGCGAGAGGTGGTGCCTATTCCAAAATTCAGCACACGGGGGCCAGTGTTTGAAGAGTGTGACGTTACCTGTTGAATAGTTCAGTAACAAATTGATCCAATTATGGTTTCGTCTGTTGTTCAATTCTTAACGCCATTTAACCTCTCAGTCTCGGTTGTATCTTCCGTTGAAGTCTCCTGATCCTCCTGTAATACCGCTGTCAGGTCTTCCAGCCTTTGCCTGACGGCTACACCGTAGGATGCATCATCACCCCAGATATCCGCTAGCTTCTCGAGGGATTGGTGGTCGTGTTCATCAAACAGCTTGCCTGCTCGTTCGGCGGTATGGCTCTTAACACCCAGGGCTTTTAGTGCATCTACTCCCAGGTGTAATGCAGAGTCAAAAGTTTCTCGTCTGAAGCTCGCTACCTTGAGTCGAACCAGCTCATAGGCATGTCGACGATCTACCGCCCGGGCCATGATAACTAGATGGGGAAAGTGCTCTCTTGCGGTATTGATGATATCTCGAGTTTTATCCGGAAGATCTACCGCAATGATGAGTAGTTTGGCTTCTGCTGCGCCGGCAGCTTCGAGTAGGTCCCGGCGCGAGGCATCGCCATAAAAGGCTTTGTTGCCGAACCCTCTAACGATTTCGATCTGACTTGGGCTGTGGTCCAAAATACTCAAGTGGAATCCCTGTGCCGTAAGCAGGCGGCCGATGATCTGACCGAATCGGCCGTAGCCTGCAATGATTACGTCGTGGGTTGGTTCGATGCTATTGATATCAGCTTCAGGTTCGCTGATGTGTGCTTTAGCTCTGCTGTTCCAGTATTCGTAAGCGACAAATAGCAGGGGTGTCACTAACATAGAAAGTGCAACAACCAGGGTAATGGTGCTGCCAATTTCCAGGTCAAACACGCCAATCTGGGTGGCGGTTGCAACTAGCACAAAAGCAAATTCACCGCCCTGGGCTAGCGCAAGTGCAAACAGGATGCCCTGTGACTTACCGAGTTTGAATATCCATGCGAGTATGCCGAGTACTGAAGCCTTAATTGCAATAAGTGCAACCACGGCGCCAAGAATTAAGAGCGGTGAATCCTCTAATAAGGCAAAGTTAATACTGGCGCCGACCGTAATAAAAAACAGTCCGAGCAACAGCCCCTTGAAGGGTGCAATGTCTACTTCAATTTCATGCCTAAACTCGTTTTCCGCAAGGACTACACCGGCAAGGAAGCTACCTAAAGCAGGAGATAAGCCAATCAATTGCATGAGCATCGTGATGGCCAGGACAATAAGTAGTGCGCTTGCGGTAAAAATTTCCTGTAGGTGCGTTGTTGCGATAAATCTAAAAAATGGCGTGATGACGTAATGCCCAATAGCAATAATGCCGATGATCACCCCGACGATCACTACCGTGTGTAACCAAAAGGGCATACCCTCCAGTAAATTAGTCGAATGTACGCTGTTTGGGGCAATCAGGTCCGTTGCGACGAGCAGGGGTAGTAGTGCAAGAATCGGAATCACGGCGATATCTTGAAACAACAACACAGCAAAGGCATTGTTGCCCGCTGCGGTTTTCATCAAGTCACGCTCGGTCAGGGATTGGACCACAATAGCGGTGGAGGAAAGTGCTAGTGCCAAACCGACGGCGAGGGCAACGCTGCCATTGATATTAGGTAGGAGTAGCATCGCGCCAGAAATTGCAGCGGTAGTAAGCAGGACCTGCAGGCCGCCTAAGCCCAGAATCGGTTTTCGCATATCCCATAACAGACCAGGTCGAAGTTCCAGGCCAATCAAAAACAGCATCATCACCACGCCCAGTTCGGCAAAATGCATGACCTCGGTCTGGTCACCCACAAGTTGAAAGGCAAATGGGCCAATTAAAACACCGGCCGTCAAATAACCCAGGACGGACCCCAGACCTAGCTTTTTAGCGATGGGTACTGAAATGACGGCGGCACAGAGGTATATAAGCGCGCTGGATAAAACCATGGTGATCACCGTATTGAAGATGTAATGCGTAGATTCTACGTGAGAATGGTTTACCCGGCGCTAGTGTTGATGGCGTAACATGACACTTTTGATGTTGTAGAGAAGAATGAATGCTAGAAACGCTACAATTTCTGATTGATTACGGCTACATCGTGCTGTTTGTTTGGGTTGCGTTGGATCAAGCGGCGCTGCCAATACCGTCGATCCCGTTATTGATAGCGGCTGGAGCATTGGCGGGACTCGGAGAACTCTCCCTGCCGCTGGTCTTTGCCGTGACATTACTCGCTTCAATCCCAATTAATATGTTTTGGTTCTGGCTTGGTCGGCTCCGGGGTGCCCGTGTCTTACACCTGCTGTGTATTCTTTCCATTGAGCCGGACTACTGTGTCCGAAACACTGAAGACCTGTTTCGCAAACTCGGGCCATTGTCCGTTGTCGTGGCAAAGTTTGTTCCCGGTTTGCAGTTGCTGTCGCCACCCATGTCGGGCTTAACCGGAATGAGTATGACCCGATTCTTCTGGCTTAATACAATTGGTACGCTGATATGGTCGGGGCTGTTTATCCTCTTAGGTTATTTTTTCCATGCGGTACTGGAGGAAGTGTTTCGTCAGGTGACAGAAGCCGGGACTGTCGCGGGTATCGTCCTCGGGATTGTGGCTGTGGTCTACATTGGGATTAAAGTGATCAAGCGACATCTATTTGTTCGCTCTCTCGACATGCGCCGATTGAACCCGGATGAGGTATTGCATCGCATTCAAGAGTTAGATGATGTTCACGTTTTGGACCTGCGCCATGACTACGACTTGCAGGCCATCCCTCATTTGTTGCCGGGTTCTAGTCGGTTACCGATGGAGTCCATTACGGAGCACGCGATGTCGATTCCGCCGGACAAGGACATAATTCTGTGCTGTAGCTGACCCAATGAAGCATCGAGTGCCCGTGTGGCTCTCAAGTTAAAAAGACTAGGGTTCGATAAGGTGTACCCATTGCGAGGTGGTATTGAAGCCTGGCTAGAAGCGGGCTATCCAACGGAATCACTCTAGCCAGGAAAATCAATAGTCGTTATAACTCCGGTCCCGCATTCACCAGCTGAAGACCTGCATCTGTGTTGGTGAATTGGACGAAGTTGTCGATAAACATGCCCGCTAGCTTGCGTGCTTTTTTGTCCCATTCCTGTGAGTCACTGTAGGTACTGCGAGGATCCAATATATTGCTGTCCACGTCCGGCAGTTGAGTGGGGACGGTCAAGCCAAAATAGGGCAGATCAATCACCGGTGCACTATTCACTGAACCACTTAAGATGGCACTAATAATGCCTCGCGTATCTTTAATGGAAATACGCTTCCCGGTGCCATTCCAGCCAGTATTCACCAAATACGCCTGGGCGTTGCTCGCCTGCATACGCTTAGCCAACACGTTGGCATATTGGGTGGGGTGCAAACTCAAAAATGCACCGCCGAAACAAGCAGAGAAGGTTGGAGTGGGTTCGGTTATACCGCGTTCGGTGCCGGCCAGTTTGGCGGTGAATCCGGTGAGGAAATAGTATTCTGCCTGCTCGGGTGTTAGTAATGACACAGGCGGCAGAACACCAAAAGCATCCGCAGTCAAAAAGATAACTTTGGTTGCGTGCCCTGCTTTTGAAATGGGCTTAACAATATTTTCGATATGGTTGATTGGATAGGACACTCGAGTGTTTTCTGTTTTAGAAGCATCGCTAAAATCGATTTTGCCTGATTCGTCTACCGAGACGTTTTCTAGCAATGCATCACGGCGTATTGCCCGGTAGATGTCCGGCTCGCTATCGGGATCAAGATTGATGGTTTTGGCGTAGCAGCCGCCTTCAAAATTGAAAATGCCGTTATCATCCCAGCCATGTTCGTCGTCACCAATCAGTGCCCGGTTAGGATCCGTTGATAAGGTTGTTTTACCCGTGCCGGATAGGCCAAAGAATATAGACACGTCGCCTTTGCCGCCAACATTCGCAGAGCAATGCATTGATGCAATCCCTTTCTGAGGCAGAAGGTAGTTCATAATCGAAAATAATCCCTTCTTCATCTCACCGCCATACCAGGTTCCGCCGATGAGTTGCATGCGTTCGGTCATATTAAAAGCAACAAAGTTTTCCGAGTTTAAGCCCTGTTTTTGCCAATCGGGATTGTTGGTTTTTGAACCATTTAGGACAATGAAATCTGGCTCAAAGGTTTTTAGTTCTTGGGCGCTAGGCTGAATAAACATATTTTTAACAAAATGGGATTGCCAGGCGACCTCCGTAACAAATCGAACCTTCAGACAACTATCGGGATCCGCGCCACAGTACATGTCGTTGACGAAGAGGATCTTATTGCTGAGTTGTTGTCCAACAATTCCCTTGAGGTGAGACCAGACATCCTGAGTGATCGGGTGGTTGTCATTTTTGCCCTGATCGGACCACCAGAGTGTGTCCCGGGTGATGTCATCCTTCACAAAATACTTATCTTTGGGAGACCGTCCTGTGAAGATACCGGTATCTACGTTTACCGCGCCTAGCTCCGTTACCTGGCCACGTTCATAGCCTTGTAAGTCATCGGCTGTCTCCATTGAAAAGAGCGTTTCATAGCTTGGGTTGTAGAGCACCTGTTCTGACTTGATGCCATAGGATTCTAATTTAGATAGGATTTCTTCGGATGCCATTTAGTGTCTCCCGCGTGACGTTAAAGTGGTGTCTGGCAATTGAGCGGTCATTTCCGTCACCTGCCGTATCGTGGTATTTCTCTACAGTTATTGAGAGGGTTTCGCCAGCCCGGGGTAGGTGACGTCATGGGCCTGGAGATAGTCCCGAATCAGTTTACGTACCACCTGTGAGGAGGTCAGATCCTGGGATGAGCATAACTCTTCAAATGCCTTTTTCTTTCCAGGATCAATCAAAATGGTAAGGCGCGCTGTTTTTTGTTCCATGGTGGGCCCGGCTATATATGTGTGACATGTGTGAATTAAATGATAATTAGATTCTAATACAATTCGTGGGTGTCGGCACCCTCTTGGCACCCTCATTGCTCTAAATTACTCCCCCTTATTGAACCTTTGTAGAAACCAGCCTGTGCATTGATGCCGCTAATGAGGCCATGGGGGTGGAGTCCTTAGTACTGCAGGACATGTTAATGATGTTAACATACATTGTTAATGTTATTATAATCAAATGTAGTTTAGAGCCGCACTTTACTGGACTAGAACAAGATGCCCCACAGAGCCCACCTTTTCTCCCTGAGAATTGCCCATGCGCTTCGCGAATCATATTCGGAGGGCTACAGCAGTTCGTCCCTGGTAAAAGATTGTATGGCAGGCTGCGTGGTAGGTCTGATTGCCATTCCGTTAGCGATGGCGCTGGCAATTGCCAGCGGTGTCCCACCTCAATACGGGTTATATACAGCGATTATTGCCGGCTTCCTCATTGCCATAACGGGAGGAAGTCGCTACAGCATTTCAGGGCCCACAGCAGCATTTGTTGTCATATTGCATCCCCTTGTTACCCAGCATGGGATGGCTGGACTGTTGATTGCCAGCATCATGGCGGGTGTCATTTTAGTATTGATGAGCTATGCCAGATTGGGTCGCTTTATCGAATACATTCCACAGTCCGTGACTCTGGGTTTCACCGGTGGGATCGGCATAGTGATTGCGACTCTTCAGATTCCTGATTTTTTTGGCCTACCTGTCCAGGGTTTGCCGGAACACTATTATGAAAAAATCCTCACAATTGCCGAGCACATAACCGCAATTGATTTTGGGAGTTTTATTGTCGCGACGTTTACCCTGATCTTGATGCTCTTATGGCCAAAATTGAAGACGCCGGTGCCAGCTCATTTACCCGCCATTGTCCTGGCTAGCTTGTTGACGGTATGGCTAAACGATAATGGCTACGTCATTGATACGATTGGTACGCGTTTTCAATTCTTAGATGAGGATGGTGTTCTGGGGTACGGTATACCCTCGGTCCTGCCTCATTTTGAATGGCCCTGGTTAAGATCAGATCTTGGCGATACAAACTTTATCTTCAGCTGGGCTACCATCGTTGATCTCCTGCCGTCTGCTTTTGTCATTGCGATGTTGGGTGCTATTGAGTCCCTCCTGTGTGCTGTTGTGTTAGATGGCATGTCGGGCAAACGCCATAGTGCCAATAGTGAACTGCTCGGACAGGGCATCGGAAATATTGTCGCACCTTTTTTTGGCGGCATCACGGCAACTGCCGCAATTGCTCGTTCGGCTGCAAACTATAAGGCCGGAGCTCAGTCGCCGATTGCCTCCGTAGTTCACGCACTAGTGGTGTTGTTGGCGCTTGTGTTCTTCGCCTCATTATTGGGCTATCTGCCTATGCCTGCCGTCGCGGCCTTGTTACTTGTAGTTGCCTGGAATATGAGCGAGGCGCCTAAATCCGTTCATCTTGTTAAGAGTTCACCGACGGGTGATATTGCGGTGTTTGTCACCTGTATTAGCCTGACGGTCTGGTTCGATATGGTGATTGCTATTTCAACCGGGATTTTGTTGGCATCAATGCTATTTATGCGCGAGATAGCATCCATGACAAAAGTGATCGACATAACAGGAAACGAAAAATTTTTGAGTGCTCCGCTGCCGCAAAACTGGAAAGCCTTCAAAGTGAATGGGCCACTTTTTTTTGCTGCTGCGGATCGATTGTTTGGAGAAATTAATGAAGAGCTAAAACATCTTGATGGTGTGGTTTTGTATATGGAGGCCGTGCCGATTCTAGATGCAGGAGGGTTGGCTGCAATGTCTAAGTTAATGACTGCGCATGCTGACAGTGGTAAGAAAATCTATTTTGCCGACTGGCAGTTCCAACCGTTAAAAACCCTCGCCAAAGCCAAAGTGCAACCCGTTGATGGGGCGATTCGATTTTTCTCTTCACTCGCCGAGGTTTCTAATCATCTGACAAAAACGGGAAACAATGAAGTTATCTAACGCTATCGAAAAGGGAAATTCAAAATACTGGACGACAGCCCACGTGAGGAAAAACGTGCGAAAAAACCCAACCACAGATCAGGATTGGTTTGTCATGTTAATTGGTCCCGATGAAAAGCAATATATGCTCGTGGATGAGGCAGAAAAACCAATAGTACACAGCGACATTAATCAGCTAGTAGAGTTGTTGAGCCTGGTTGGATTAAGCAGTTTTAACGTGTTTATCTAGAAAATATTGGAGTCGGAAAAATGGTGGGGTCTTATTCCGAAAAATATCATTCTCGCACTGATCCCACGAGTTCGTTAAGCGTGTTCTCAAACAGCTCCAGTGCTGACTCGGTAAACAATTGCATGTTGCTTTGCCGGTCGGCTGAATTAGTTTTAACCATAATAGTCCTGTTAAGCGAACCGCTAATGCCTATCACGCTGACCCCTGGGCCGTGTCCGTAAGGTGTTCCTGCTGGACCTGCGGCGCCGAGTTCCGCAATGCCCCAGGTTGTGCCGAGTTTCTCCCTGGCGGCGTGGGCAAATTCCAGGACCATTTCTTCTGTTAACGGTTTGAGGCCCTCCAGGCGCTCTTTGTTGAGATCTAGGAAGGCGCGACGAGAAGCAAGGGTATAGACCACGCTACCCCCCTGGAAATACTTTGATGCCCCCGGCACGGCCAGTAGGTTGGCTGAGATTAGCCCGCCGGTGGATGACTCGGCAACGGAAACGGTAGCATCGCTCTCTGTAAGCAGCTGAGCGATTCGGGTGGCTATATCTGGAAACATATTGATCCTGGAATTGCCTGACTGATCGAGGCTAAACACTAGCATATCCATGGATGTATCTGTCCTTTTAGGGTCTGACCGAGAACTAACTATGAATTGTTGCCGGTTCTTTCTCCCCTTCAAACTTTGTCCTGTACACTCTGTCCATGGACAATTCAGTACTTGATATTCTCAGCATCGGACAGGTGGTTCAGGCAGCGGTTGCGCCTGTGTTTCTCATTACGGGTGTGGGGACGTTGCTCGGCATACTGTCCAATCGCTTAAGTCGAGTGACGGATCGTGCCCGAGCGTTAGAGGCTCGATTGATTACCAATGAACTTGGTGAACAGGTAGAACCCTTACAGTCGCTTGAATTGGACTTGCTCTGGCGGCGTGCACGATTACTCAACAATGCCTTTATGTTGTGCTCGATGTCGGCCCTGACGGTGTGTTTGGTGGTGGTGATGTTGTTCTTTAGTTACGTCTTTGCCATTTCCTTATCGATGCTCATCTCGTTGGTGTTTATCCTGTCGATGCTATTCTTAATCTCTGGCCTCACGTTACTACTTCGAGAAGTAATTACGACTACCCAGGCGATTGGGCATCGAATAGAGTGAATAACTTCACTTCTTGATCTGGATGCCTTTAGTATTTTAGATGCTTGCACCCCAAAATCTTTGAGGTGGGTAGATATTCAGATTTTTCCGAATTGATGTTCCAACCAGACTCGAAGTGTATCTGCGGAATCTTTCCATTGTGGATCTAACATAATATCGTGGGCGCCATCGCACACTGCCAGTTCTGCGCGGTAAACTTCTGCTAACCATTTATGGTCAGCAATCGGAATTGACCAGTCATTGCGACCGGCGATGACGAGAACAGGTCGGTTTTCCTGTGTCGAAATTTGAGGTTTGTCACGGGTAAAAACTTCATCTAATGCTTTTTGTGATTCACCTGTGAGTTGCTTTTGGTACACCCTTAAAAGCGCAGCGTCGAGTGAATCAGAAAAAAAGAATGATTCCATGGCCTTACGTAGAAGATTAGGGCGTTTTAATAGTTGGCCGCCTAAGAATGCAATCGGATGCTGGCGTAACAATCGGAATATCACGCTACGGGCCGGCCTGAGGGGGGAGGACGCGAATGGTACGAGTCCAACAACCCTGGCGTTATCGACAAAACTCATTTGTGCGATGACGCCTCCCATCGAATGCCCAATTAAAACCACTTGTCTGTCTAGACTAGCGATAAAATTGTTCACGTCGGATGTGTAGTCTGCTAACGACCAATCAGGCATTCCTGTTTTTGGGCCCTGGCTGTCATGATCGCGCAGGCTTACGGCATGACTATGCCAACCATTCTGTGAAAAATACGGCAGATAGTGCTCCTGCCAGCACCAGGCGCCATGAAAGCTACCCGGTACAAAAACCAAATGAGGTCTGCCGTTGTCGGTAGGGGAGCTCTCGGTAATAATTTCCAGTGTCATTGCGGCATCTCTATTTTCAAGTTGTTGCAAGACTATTCATTCGAGACAGTCTTGCGATTACTTTAGAGGTAATAGGCGAAGAATTGGATTCTTTTAAATGAAGCTTGGCAGATTACTCTGCAGCGGCTATTTTCATTATGCTTTTGCGCTGAAGCGTGCGTTCTGCGTAGATTGCAGCAACCAGATCGCCTGAGACGTTGATCGAGGTTCTGCTCATATCAAGCAGGCGATCCACGCCAATAATTAACGCAATACCGGATGAGGGTACGCCAATGCTCGTTAGGATGCCGGCGAGGATGACAATACCTACGCCTGGTGTCGCCGGGGAGCCAATGGATGCGCCCACTGCAGTCATGACGATCAAGACTAGAGCTCCAATACTCAACTCAACTTGATAAACCTGGGCGAGAAAAACCGCGGCAATCGACTGGTAAAGTGCCGTGCCGTTCATATTGACTGTAGCACCCAGGGGGATCACAAATCGGGCCACGGATTCTCTAACGTCGAACTTTTCAATTGCAGTTTTCATTGAGAGTGGCATCACGGCGGCAGAGCTTGAGGTACTAAATGCCAGCAACATCAGCTCCCTGGCTTTACCAAGAAACTGTAATGGGCGCTCGCCGGCAACCAGTCGCAGGAACAGTAGATAAGCGATTAGTAACAGGCCGAGGCCGGCTATAACCGTTAGTACGTAAACACTCAGACCAATCAACGTTTGCCAACCCGTTCTGCTGGTTAACTGGGCCATTAAGCCAAATACCGCATAGGGCGCAAGCATCATCGCCCAGCGGACGACTGACATACAGACTTCCTGGAGCGCTCCAAGTAGCTCTAACAGAGGGCGCGATTTATCCCGGGCTAATGAGAGCAGCGCAAACCCGAAGACAAAGGCAAATAGGACAATCTGCACCATCTGCCCTTCAACCATGGCATTAAGCGGATTGCTCGGCAGTAAGCCAACCACCATATCGGGCAGCTGCTCCAGAATGGGCAATTTGTCGGTTGTGGGTACAGACTCGGGGGAAACGTCGAGATTGGTGTTGATGCTGATATAGGAGCCGGGTTTTACCCAGAGGGCCAGCAGAATGCCAACAGCTGCGGCTAAACCTGTAGATACGACAAAGAACAATCCAACGGTGATACCCAAAGTGCGCAGCTGATCTGTACCGCCGCTACCCGTTAGTCCTGTGACGATACTCGCAAACACTAACGGAATAACAATCATCTGAATCGAAGCGAGAAACAGTTTGCCTGGAAATGCAAGCCAGTTACCGATCACGATCCCGGTTTGGGGCTCTAGTAAACCCGCGCCGGGACCAATCGCAACACCTGTAACCAGCCCCAGAAGTAAACCAATCAACACCTGGAGCCAGAGCTTACCCTCCACCAAACGAGTAAGCTGACTATTTAAGTGCCTGAGTGATGGGGTGATCAACGTAACAGGCCGTTGATCACTCTAGTAGCCTCTGCTGACAAGGATATCGCAGGGGGGGCTGGTAAGAATTTGCGCAGCAACGCCACCGAGCTTCAGATGTCCTAGACCTGCGCGCGCGTTCACGCCGATGGCGAGGAGGTTTGCCTTATTACTTTTAACTTGCTTTGTCAGTATCTTGGCAGCTGGACCTCTAACTGTCGCATACTTGAATTGATTCGCTGGGACCTTGAATCTTTTCAGGGTCTTTTGATGCTGTTTAATGAACTGCTCCATCTTTTCGGTTTCTAGTCTCTCAATAACGTCACCTGATAAAGCTTCGATTTTGTGCCCTTGAGAGCTATCTGGGAAATCGAAAGTGTGGATCAGGTTTACTTTTGCGCCCGGTGCAATCTGTAGAGCCGTGTGAAATGAATTGTCACAGGAGGTGGAAAAGTCGACGCCAGCAACGAGATTTGTGTAGTTGCCCTGAGGTTTGTCCCTTACCATAAGTACTGGTTTAACGCCTTTCCGAATCACTCTCTCGATGGTGGTACCAACAAACATGTCCATCATGCCGACCTTGTTGTGTATGCCCATGACAATTAGATCAGCATTCACATGTTCTCCGACGCTGATGATTTCCTCGTAAGCGTTACTCCCAGTGGTGATTGTTACGCTGGATTTGATTTTGTTACTTAAGGCATAGCCAGTTAAGTAGTCTTCAATTGTGCTTGCCAATTCTTCTCGGAAGCTCAGTGCTTGTTTCTTTTTGCCTGCCAAGTGGTAGGTCGGGGGCACATGAACAATATGCAGCTTTGCCTTCTGTTGGGTGGCTAGCACTATGGCTCTTGCCATTGCCCGGTCGCAGTTGGCTGAGAGGTCAGTGGCGATCAAAATATTTTTCATTGGAGGTCCGTGATGATGGTCAACGGTGCACTTATACCCTCCGTTGATTGAGGCAACAAGCTCAACCTTAAAAATTGGAGATTGGTTTGATGTAGATCAATTAATTTATGGATCTTCAGTTCGGGTTCATCGATGCTGAATCAATTTTGTCTATCCTATCCTCAACCGGCTTCCTGCTTTACCGGGTGCTTGAATGCGACAAGAACGCCCCAATACTGCATACAACGCCTGGGAATCTGTGCTGTGGAATTTAAAGACTATTACAAAATACTCGACCTACCCCCTGCTGCTACGCAGGAGGAAATCAAACGCACCTATAAGAAACTCGCTCGAAAATATCATCCTGATGTTAGCGAAGAAGCTGATGCGACGGCGAAGTTTCAGGAAGTCAGTGAAGCCTACGAGGTATTAAAAAACGCAGATAAACGCGCTGAATACGATGAGTTGCGAGAGTATGCACTGAACCCGAACCAGTTCCGTGGTGCGGGGGGAGAGCGGGCTCAATTTGATCCAAACTTCTCTGCGGAGAATGGCTTTGACGATCTGCTGCGATCCATTTTTGGCGATCAAGGTGGTTTTACGACGGGTGCGCGGGGTTTTGGTGGACGTCAGGCAGGCAGTATGAATGTGCGCGGCCAGGACATCCGCTATGACCTCGCGATCACTTTGGAAGAAGCCTTTGAGGGCGGAAAGAAATCACTGCGGCTCACAACACCAAACGGTAACAAAACCATTAATGTGACAATTCCCAAAGGGGTAACCCTGGGCAAAGAACTCAGATTAAAAGGTCAGGGTGAGCCTGGCCAGGGTAAGGGGTCGGCCGGAGATATTTTTCTTAAAATATCTTTTATAAAGCATCCATTGTTTGAGGCGGATGGTGACGATGTAACACTCGTCTTGCCGGTTGCGCCCTGGGAAGCTGCGCTTGGGACAAGTGCTGAGGTCCAGACGCTAGGTGGGAAGGTAAACCTTAAAATTCCAGCGAATAGCCAAAACGGTAGGCGAATGCGATTAAAGGGCCGCGGGCTTGGACCTAAGGATCATAGTGGCGATCAATTTGTGATTCTCAAGTTGGTCAATCCACCGGTGGAAAGTGACGCTGAAAAAGCCGTTTATGAAAGCTTAAAAGCAGCCTTTAGCTTTAACCCGAGGGAAACCATGGCGAGGCAATCATGAGCGAGATTGTCTACACGTTGATCGAATTTTGTAGCGTTGCGGATGTTGAGGAGCAATTCGTTTTTGAATTGGTCGAACACGGTATTCTTGACCCGGCGCTGAATCAGGATCAATGGCTGTTTCCCAGTGATGCATTAAATAGGTGTTTGCGCGCCGAGCGTATGCAGCACGATCTAAAACTGAATCTCCACGGCGTTGCGCTTGCATTGGAGCTTTCAGACCGAAACCAACAATTACGGCAGCGCATTGACTATCTTGAACAGCTTGTCGATAGGTTCAGACATTGATACTGAGGTGCAACAGGACGTTCTCCCATAGTCAATTGCGTCAGGATAATCTTCACTTTGCAGCCCATCACCGCCGACCAGGCCGTGGGGCAAAATCTATCTAATGAATCTGTTTCATTAAGTCTAGTCGCCAGGTCAATCGAACACCTCTAGCGGTTTGCAAGCAGAGCTGTAGGCAGACATGATGGTATCGTGGCGAATCACCACTTTGGTTCAACATTGGATGGCTTAGCGTTTTGGGCTGGGCGGCAGTTCAAATCGAACCTGGGTCCGACAAATATAATAAAAACAATCGATAAAGGAATTCAGTTTGAAACATTTCGGTTTGATAGCACTGTTGCTTCTGGCAAGTGGGTGTGGCACATCCACCACCATTCATGGCATGTACTTAAAACAGAATTACCTGCAAATAGTTCCCTACGCGGATCAATACGAATCCCTTGACGACTACGGTGTGTGGAAAGTCTGCCAGTCCCTTGCGAAGGTTGAGCTATTTGATGAATTTTACGTTTGCAAGGATGAATTGAAGAGCAAGCTTAGCGCGGGTAAAGGGCCTCTCGCTGAATTCTTCACGCCTACCATGCTTACGGCGATGTACGATGCCATGGACGCGGAGATAGCGCTTGGGTTGGGCCAATATGACGAAGCTGTTGCGCTGAGTGAGAAGGTTATCCAACTGATGGAAGCTGAACCCTATGAAGAATATTTGATATTTGACAATGGCAGGCTCGCCTATGAAGCAACTCGAGTATTGCTACGCGCTCGAGCGGTGCAAGGTGACAAAGAAAAAATGCTTGAGGCGATTGAAGACGCTAAGCGTTTAGCCTTATACCGCTACGTTGGAGATGGGAAAAAGCGTTTTCAGGCTATCAAGTTTCGAATTGTTCAAGAATTCTTACTTTCGCCCATACTCACAGAGGCGTATTTCGCCATTGGTGAGTATGAACAGGCGCTTGCTTACAGCACTGAGACAATCGATATGATGGAGAACATCGGATTCTTACGAAGTACTTTGTACGCTTCCATAACGGCATTCGAATCAACGGTGACTGGGGCTCGAACTGCAGAAGGTAAGATGCAAAGCTTTGCCGATACGATGTTTGCGAACAAGCTGTTACCCAGAATTATTAAAGCGCGAAGTGAATTAGAGTTAGGTGATTTTGAATCTGCAAAACTTGGGTTTGATGAAGTCCTATCCACCGGGCTCATTACCGGCATGCGCAGACTCTACTATCCGGTGCTTCACGATAGAGGCAGGGTCGCAGAGGCGCTGGGTGATGACGAGGCGGCCGCAGAATTTTACCGCCAGTCCATTGAGGTGATCGAAACGAGCCGAAGCTCAATTCAAGATGATGCGGCAAAAATCTCTTACGTGGGTAATAAGCAGGAAGTGTTTCAATCTCTGGTACGGGTGCTATACCGTCAAGGCAAGCTAACAGAAGCATTCCAGGTTGCTGAAAATGCGAAGTCAAGGGCCCTCGTTGATTTGCTGGCGGGTAAGGATGATATTGTTCCTTTGTCACCGAATGCAGTAAGTGCTGCTGCTGTTGATTCCCTGAATGCACTTGTGGCAGCGAACGCCACTAAAAATTTAGTCGAACGAGCGGAGTCGAGAAGCGCGGATATTCAAACCTACCGAACTGCGGCTAAGAACTTGCGAGATGCTGCGCCGGAATATGCATCCCTGGTGACCAGTGAGCCAACACAACTTAAGGATGTTCAGAGGCTGCTTAGTCCAGGTGAGTTGTTGCTAGAATATTACGAGACTGACAGCAGGTTGTTGATTTTTTCGATTTCGAGCTCTGACATCAAAGCCTATTCCGTTCAAGCGCCCCAACTCTCTGCCCTTGTCAGTGAATTTCGTCAAAGTCTGGCTGATATCAATAACGATGATTATCAGACAATTGGTTCTGAACTTTACGACCTCTTACTCAAGCCAGTTGCAGTAGAGGTTGCACAAGCCAACGGTCTGACTATCGTTCCCCATGGGGTTCTGCACTATGTGCCTTTTGTTGCGCTGTATTCGGCCGGCCAGTTTTTGATCGAACAGAAACCAACTCGAGTGCTACCCAGTGCTTCTGTCCTACAGTTTTTAGACAAGGGTCATAGAGGTGACGCTTCACTGTTGGTGCTCGGCAATCCAGATCGCAACGACAGCAATATGGATCTGCCCGGTGCTGAACGTGAAGCGGTCGCGATTGTTGAGCGAAATCGCGCATCTGCTGCAGGCGGAACCAATACGGTGCTGTTACTTCGCAAACAAGCGACGGAAACCGCGATTAAGCAGACCGCAGCGCAATTTCAATATGTTCACTTTGCATCCCACGGGGTTTTTGATGACAGCGCGCCTCTAAATTCTCGGTTATTGCTAGTGAAAGACAACAAAAACGATGGCGATCTTACGGTAAGCGAACTGTACGGGTTGAAACTGAATGCGGACCTTGTCACCCTTTCTGCCTGTGAGACGGCGCTGGGTGATGTAGCTAATGGCGATGATGTTGTCGGCTTTACCAGAGGTTTCCTATACGCCGGTGCTAACTCAATAGTGTCTAGCCTCTGGGAGGTGGATGATCAGGCAACCAATTTATTGATGCAATCTTTCTACCAGAATCTACGAACTATGAACAAGCGAGAAGCGTTAACGCAGGCTATCCTGTCAACCAAGCAAAGCTATCAACATCCTTATTACTGGGCAGCGTTTCAACTTACGGGTTCGATCTAGTCTTCTGCGGATAGACACTTAAAAAACTATCGCCGCCAGGTGACCGACAGCGATAGTCGTCCGCTAGATTAAAAGCGATAGGTCATGGCTAGTGATACCGATGCTGGGGTGTCATTGTCGACCAGAGGCGAATTCTCGATTTCTCTGTCGAGTTTTTGCCATTTTGCAGCGCCATGGAGATACCAGTTCTGTGTCACCTCGTAGGATGCATGCAGGCTTAAACCATAGTTAATACCTGAGTCAGCAGAATAGGCTGCAAGGCTTGCGGATTCCCCAGGGTCGACTCCGTAGTAGTAGTCGTTAGCATCACTGTTGTTCCAAACGGCATCGATGGATGGGGTAAAGCGCCACTTCTCCGATAGTTTCATGGGATAGCTGTATGCAAGTTTGAGTTTGGTGCCGTCGCTGTGATCACTTACATCACCGGTGACTGTTGAACCGAATTGACCAAATTCTGTGTTTAGATTAGCGCCAACACCGGCGTAGTAGGAGAGTTTCCGGTCGCTTAATACTGCGAGTGCTGCGTTGTTGGAATCACTTGCATTAAAGTACTCCTCTCCGGGTTCTAACACGGCAAAGACGTTCAAATTAGGCCGGTCGAAAAATTTGTAACTGAACTGGGCACCTTCCATTGTGAATTTCTCACCATAGTAGTTCACGATAGGTAGAATATATTGTTTGTTTTTTGAGTCCCGATAGGGCGTCTCGAATCCGATGGCTGCTAGCCCTAAAGTCCACTTTGACGAATTCATCTTGCTGGCGGATTGTGAATCATCGGCAAGTACCAGGGGTGCCGAAGTCAACAAACTTGCGGATAACATCACGTTAAGTATTCTTTTCAATTTTTCCTCACTTAGAAAATAGGTAACAAGTAAACAATCGTTAGTGATTGATGGAGCCTATTCTGCGTGAATAAAAATGAATCGAACGTGAATCGAAATTAAACAGACGCTTAAGCTTGGCTTGATTCAAAATTGCGACGCTGGATCTTCTATCCCAATATCTCTATTAGTGAACCTTAAGGCGCCAGAATTTTCACTGGGAGGGAACGCGAATGAGAATGTGCTTCGGCGGCAGCAAAAAAATGCCAGGCTGCCGAGATCGACTAGTTTGTACGTTTGAACTGCCGAAAACCGGTCTGCACAAATTTAGGCGTCCCATTTTCCCAATTACTAAAGTGGTACACCCCACGAGATAGCACAGGATCGTCGCTGTCAATTTTGGCTGTCCCCTTGTCGATAAATGTCAGTGGCAGTTGTTTCTTGTGGAGCGGATGGCCAGAGTCACGATCTGTATCTTCCATCACAAGCCGCTTACCCTTGATTGAAAATACGATATCGGTTTGCAGGTTTCGAAAACGTCCGCAGTAAGCATCGAGATCCGGTTGCCGAACCATTGAAGCGGGGAAACCTGGCTCGGACACTTTACCAATGGATTCGATCAGAGGCGGGACGATGTCTTGATAGAGGCCCTTGGCATCACCGCCATTGGTGAGTAATGCCACCGCTAGATTCTTCTCGGGAAATACTCGCAGAAATGCAAACTGGCCAAGTGTCGCGCCATCATGTCCATAGAGTTTCTTGCCGCTCCAGCGGGGTAGAAACCAGCCAAGTCCCCAGGCACTGATTCCCATTTGAGTATTTTTGGCTAGTTTCACCTGTGGCTTCTGCATCTCTGCGACGGACTTTGCGCTCAGCACCCGTTCTCCGGTATCTTTTTTGCCGCGTTTAAGGTGCAGGTCTGCAAACTTCAAAAGGTCTGGTGCGGACATGGTGGGTGTTGATCCCGCGGCCTTTTGGCCGAAGGCTAGATAGGGGATGCGGCTCACATACCAGGTGTTCTTCTTGCGACTGGAAGGTACATGGCCTACAGCACAGTTAAATCTTAAGCTTTCCTCGGGCCTGGAAAACGCATGGTCCATACCAAGGGGTAGAAAGATGTGATCAATTAATGCCTGGTCATAACTCTTGCCCCGCAACACTTCGATAACACGTCCGAGAATGGCGTAGCCAAGGTTGCAATAGCTCATCCGTTCGCCCGGAGAAAATAGGTTGGGTACCATGCGGCACATTGGCACATAGCGCTCGACGGCATCATCCCCTCGGCCGGAGCCAACAAAGTAGTCGCCATCAATACCGCCGGTGTGGCTCAAAAGCTGGCGAATGGTTATTTGTCTGGTCTCCGCGTCAGCACCGCGAAAATCCGGTAGATAGTTAACTACCGGAGCATCTAGTTCCAACTTTCCTTCATCTACCAATTGCATGATTAAGGTTGCGGTATGAGGCTTAGTAATCGAACCGATTTGAAACACGGTGTCGCTGGTTACTTTTACCCTGGTATCAAGGTTTGTCACGCCAGCGCCAAGTGCCGCAACTACCCGATGGTTTTTGAGGACCGCAACGCTTGCGCCCGGGACCTGATACTGTTTGATACCTTTGCGGAGCAACGCGTCGAGGGTAGCTAGCATTGTCATGATCCATTAGCCCATCAGTTTGTGGTTTACATCATGCCATTGTCATTGCGCGAGTGGAACGACACGGCTTCTAGGCTTTGCTTGCACCTTAGTGATGCCAGAATAGTGATCCCAGAGTGTGATCGAATTGACTGAAGTGCACGGTGGAATTCGGTACTATGGCTTCACATCCTCAAATCATCGGCAAACACAATGCGCGCAATTCTAATAGGTATGGCTCTTGTTCTCGGTTTAAGCAGCTGTGCAACCTACGATCCCTATACGGACGATAAGCAGGTAAGCAAGGCGACAATTGGCGCGGCGATCGGAGCTGGGCTAGGTGCCATCGGTGCTGCTATTGATAACCGAGGAGACGATTCCAGAACTCGTAATCAGCGCGTGTTGGCAGCAGCAGCGGCAGGTGGCGCGATTGGTGGTGGGGCTGGATACTATATGGACCGCCAAGAAGCCAAACTCCGGGCGAGTCTGCGCCAGTCAGGTGTCCAGGTTGTGAGAGACGGTGACAATTTAATTTTGGTCATGCCAGGTAACATTACGTTTGCGACGGGGAGTTCTGATGTTAAACAGGATTTCCGTGAAGTATTGGGTTCTGTTGCAGTAGTGCTCGCAGAATTTGATAAAACTATTTTGGAGGTAACCGGCCATACGGATTCCACGGGCTCCGATGCATTCAATCTGCAATTGTCCCAGCGTCGCGCCCAGTCTGTGTCGAATGTGCTGCAGGAAAATGACGTTGCCTTTAAGCGAATTCTGACGGAAGGGTATGGTGAGTCTCGACCTATTGCAGATAACGGTAGTGAAGAGGGGCGGTCTCAAAATCGGCGGGTAGAACTTGTACTGATTCCTGTAACGGGCTAAGGATCTCCGCACAGGATGGACATCAGGATGAGCGTTACATGGCAATAGATATACCTGCAATTGGTTTTGGACTATGGAAAATATCTACCGATGATTGTGCTACCGCGGTTTACGACGCTATCAAGGTGGGTTATCGACATTTAGATAGCGCCTGTGATTATGGCAATGAAAAAGCCGTTGGTGAAGGTATTGCCCGGGCAATCAACGATGGGCTGTGTAACAGAGAGGATCTGTGGGTAACCTCTAAACTGTGGAACACCTATCACGCACAGGAGCATGTGGAGAGCGCGCTTAAGCGTACCCTTGCGGATCTACAGTTAGAGTATCTGGATTTGTATCTAGTGCACTTCCCTATTGCCCTTGAGTTTGTTCCCTTTGACGTGCGCTACCCTCCTGAGTGGGTCCATGACCCGGTTGAGGCCATGCCGGTAATGAAACCCTCCGGTGTCCCCTTGCATGAAACCTGGACAGGGATGGAGGCCATGCAAGCGCTTGGTTTGGCAAAACACATTGGTGTTTGTAATTATAATTCTGGATTGCTACAGGATTTGATGTCCTATGCTAAGCACAAGCCGGAAGTGCTACAAATTGAATCCCATCCCTATTTAACACAGGAAAAACTCATTCGGCTTGCTAAGCACTACGATTTGGCGGTCACAGCTTTTTCTCCCCTGGGAGCAGCGTCGTATCTGGAACTGGATATGGCGGAAGCTAAAGAATCGGTATTGGCATCCAGTGTTGTAACCGCTATTGCGCAGAGGCTGAATAAAACTGCAGCCCAGGTGGTGCTCAGATGGGGAGTACAACGCGGTACTTCTGTTATTCCCAAATCAACTGGGGTTGAACGAATGCGGGAGAATATCAGTCTGTTTGATTTTGAACTCACTGATACCGATATGAATAGTATAAGCAACCTGAATATTAATCGGCGATTTAATGATCCCGGTGATTTCTGTGAAGCTGCATTTAATACCTTCTACCCGATCTATGATTAGCCGAACCTGCTCTGACATAGCCCTGGGATTTAATCGTGTTTATTGCAAGGGCATTAGACAATGCGGCTGAGTGATAGTGTTTTTCTTCAATCTCAGGAGAACCAGGTAGATACGCTGATAGTCGATAACGACATAGCCCAGGCGCAAATCAGCTTATTTGGTGGGCAGGTTTTAAGTTATGTTTTGAAAAGTGATCACAGGGATCGGTTGTGGCTCAGTGACGCAGCTGTACTGGACGGCACCAAAGCTATACGTGGCGGGATACCGGTCTGCTGGCCGTGGTTTGGCGATCATTCATCTTCAGGTATGCCAGCCCATGGCTATGTGCGGACGCAAGCCTGGCATGTCATTGATTGCGTGGATTCTGCTGGATCTACTCAAATCAAATTGAAACCTGAAAATGTCAGTGGAGCGGGGTTCGATGGGGCGGCGGATTTACAATTGAGTATCACCATTGCCGATGAGTTAACGCTCCAGTTAACGACGATGAACCTTGGCACGAAGCCATTTCAGTTTGGCGCTGCGTTGCATAGTTACTTCAGTATAGAAAATATTCGCCAGGTTCAACTCGAGGGTGTGACGGGTGAGTATCTAGATAAAGCTGAAAATTTTAAGCGTAAGCGTTCACTCGAGCCTTTTTTGTTCAACAAGGAAACCGATAATATTCATCTCGGGCCAATTGGCCCCGTTGCAATAAAAACAAAAACATTCTCAATCAATATAGATTTCCGTGGGCACGATAGTCTTGTTGTTTGGAATCCATGGATAGATAAATCGTTAGCGATGGCGGATATGCGGGATGATGGTTATCAGTCTATGTTGTGTGTTGAGGCTGCTGTTACCCAGGGGATAAGCTTAGGTGGTGGCGATCAGCATACGCTGACTCAAATTATCAAATAGTCTGGAGCTATGGAGTTTCTGCTGTGCCCATCATCTGAACGAGTGCCAACGGTAGGCTAGTCTGCCAGTGCGAAAAGTGATGGGTGCCACCAAATTCGTGGTAGACCAGATTGACCTGTTTTTCTATGAGTAGGTCTCGCAGTACGCGATTTGATTCAAGCATAACTTCAGCTTCGAGTTTGCCGACTTCTAGCCAGATTCTAAGGGGAAGGTGGTCGACACACGCAAGTTCTTTTATAAATGACCGTTGATCATAGTCCCCACTCGACGGGTTCATCTTTTCTTCATTGCGAAAACCTGTACCCCACCAGAACGAGCCTGACTGTGAAATAACATTGCCGATCTGGTGTGGCATCTTGTAAGCCAGCCAAAGTGAAGCCAGTCCACCGTAACTAACGCCGGTCACATACCAGTCCGTTGGTAAACTTCGAATGGGGAAGTGATGGTAAAGCCAGGGAGTAAGTTCGACCTCTATAAATTCAGCGAATAACTCCGAGCAGGGTAATTCAACATTACGCGTTTCGGCGTCTGCGTTATCGATAAAAACGGCAATCACCGGCGGGATTTTTTCATCTGCGATCAAATTGTCGAGAATGCGATGGGTGTGGCCAACGCCAATCTGGCCGCCGCCATCCAATAGCAACAGCACCGGATAAGTCTCGTCTGAGCGGTCATAGCCAGCTGGGGTGTAGATCCAGATTGATCGCTCGTTACCGAGTATCTCACTAGCGAAATGTTCTTCGTGTAGCCAGCCTCGCTCTATCCCGTCTCGTTTTTTGGCGTAGTCATCCGCCAGGCTGTTTTCCAGGGCTAACAAGGACCTACTTTCATCAAACCGTTGAGGATTAAATGGGTCCGGCAGGAGTTGAGCGTGTTCAAGAAATTTTAGCAGAGACTTCCTTGCTTCGGGTTCAGCCGTAGCCATATTGACGAGGGGCATTTCTTTTGCGAATGCATAGGTCAGTCTGGTGTCGTTCTCGAATCGATAGCTCAGATACAGAATGTCTGTACCTTCAATAGGCGTCATCTGCTGCTCTACCGGTTGACCAAATCTGTTTTCAACACATATATGTTGTGCTAAATGGTCGTTCCGAAAAACAAATGTGACCAGACTGTAATCGCTATGATCGGGATCTATTTCAATCAGTGGCGCGCCTGACTGTGCGATCTGTTGCCAGAATGCATCGGCTGAGATTTCACCAACCAGTGCGGATTGGCAGAGGGGGTGAATATAGTGCTGAAGAACGCAGGATCCTGGTGAGGCGTTGTAATCTGCTGTGAGTGACATAATCAATATCCGTTTGCTTTTGCAGGAAGAAAAATCACTTGTTCCGATTGTAACGGACGATTCCCTTCGCAGATAGTATGCAGATAGATGGTGTGAAACAGACAGGCGCCAGGATGACGTCAGGCCCTTAAATTGCTGGTACATTGGCCCACAACCAGGCCGAGTTTCAGCTTCAGGCACTAAACAATGAAACGCGATATGCTCAGAATATATTTTTGTCTTAGGAATGGATTATGGCTCTAGATCAAATTAACCCGAATGCATTGCGGGCCTTTACGGGAAAAGTATCCGGTAGTGTGACGGGTGGGCTGAATTGCGCCTTGACCCTGGTGGGCGACCAACTTGGGTTGTATCAAGCCCTCGCTAAAGTGGGACCATGCAATAGTCAGGAGTTAGCGGATGCAACGTCCCTGTCCGAGCGGTGGGTAAGGGAATGGTTATATCAACAATCCTGTATAGAACAAGTTGACTACGATGATGCATCGGATCGTTTCTCATTATCCCCTGAGGCAGAAGCTGTATTAGCAACACCTGATCACCCGGCGTACCTGGGCGGGATGTTCCACTCGGTGGTTGCGATGTTTGAAACCCTGGGTGACCTGCCGGAATCATTCCGTACGGGTGTTGGCCAGAGTTATGACGATAAGGGCGAGTCCTGTGCCTGTGGCATAGAGCGTATGAGCCGTAAGTTTCAGGAAAGTTATCTGGTGCCTGCGTTACTGCCTCGTCTGGATGGTCTGGTCGAAAAACTAGCATCCGGCGCGGTTGTAGCGGATGTCGGTTGTGGTGCTGCGACATCAACCGTGGCTATGGCAAACGCCTTTCCGAACAGTAAATTTACGGGCTATGATATTTCTCTGCACGCACTGGATCGGGCAAGGCACAATATTGATGGCGCTGGCTTAAAGAATATTCACCTGCATAATCCTATCGACCATCCGCTACCGGAGGATGGTTCCCTCGACCTCATTACAACATTTGATGTGATTCATGACACAACCCATCCTGAAGCGCTGATTGACGCCATCAAGCGTTCATTAAAGCCGGATGGAACCTGGTTGTGTGCGGATGTGCAGGGTCGGCCAACCTTTAGTGAAAATAAAAGCGACAATCCAATTGCAACCCTCGCATATTCATTTTCTGTGCTGGTTTGTATGTCTGCGGGATTGTCGGTTGAGGGTGGTGCGGGACTTGGGACCCTGGGGTTTCATGAGCAAAAGGCCCAGGAGATGTCCGCGGCAGCAGGCTTTAGTCGGTTTCGCAGAATACCTTTTGATGGGGATGTTTTTAATGCATTTTATGAGATTCGCCCCTAGGCTTTAGTCTGGTCGAAAATCTCTGAATTTGAACCAAGCAGGGCAAAAAAAATCACTAAGGAGAAAGTAGTGGCTATTCAATTACGAATTATTGTTTTAGTTTTCCTGACATCCTGGCTTGCGGGTTGTGCCAGCAATGGTGCTGAAGCGCCTGGTGTTGGGGGCGAGCCAGAAGCCGCGTTGATCGAGGGGTTGTCCGCCAGAGCCAAAGCGGGAGATGTTGTAGATGGTCTGCTATTTTGGAGCCAACCAGAACGTAGAGTCGCGTTTGGCCATGTGGATCAAATTTTTCCGACAAGAACCATTCAGGCAGGGGATTCTCCCTACGCCCTGACCAGTCAATCCGTTGATCTGAGCGACATCCGCTATCAAGTGGATGGTAAGCAATATAGCCTCGCGGACTTTCGCGCGATGGACGCCCATGTGGGGTTGATTGTTGTTCAGGACGACACAATTTTGGCTGAGCACTATTCCGCTACGAACACCGCCGAAACCCGCTGGATCTCATTCTCTGTAAGTAAGTCCGTTACCTCGATGCTGATTGGTGCGGCAATCAAGGATGGGTTTATTGAAAGTGTTGATGATCCAGTTATCAATTACCTGCCACGCCTGCGTGGGACAGCCTACGAGCACACGACAATTAAAAATGTGCTGAATATGGCATCGGGTGTGAAGTGGAATGAAGATTATGCTGATCGAGATTCCGATGTTGCAAAGGCTGGTGGCTTGAACGGCGTTGAACTGGTCAAGTATCTGGCAACCTTGCCTACTGAGGTTACACCGGGGGAGAAGTTTAACTACAGCACCGGTGAGACGAATCTGGTGGGTGAGATCCTAAGAGCTGCGATTGGGAATAATGCGTCGACTTATTTAAGCAAAAAAATCTGGAAGCCCTTTGGTATGGGCGCGGATGCAACCTGGTTGTTAGGTGGAGAAGATGGCGGTGAACTAGGCGGCTGCTGCATCAGTGCAACACTGCGTGACTATGCTCGAATTGGGCTATTTGCGTTGCATAACGGCCAACTAAAAGATGGTACAGAGGTGCTGCCTGAGAATTGGATACAACAATCCACCGCACCTAGCCTGGGAATGGACGGGTACGGCTACCTATGGTGGTTGTTTGGATCAGAGCGATTTGCCGCACTGGGTATTTTTGGGCAACAGATATTTGTTGAGCCAAAATCGAATTTGGTGATCGCCATGCATAGCAACGCGCCGACTGCTGTTGATAGCGAATACAGCAAACACCAGCGTGCACTGGTCCAGGCTTTATTCGCAAGGTTTTCGCGCTGAGCCCTTTAATTCAAGCTGGTTCGGCAACAAATACAGGTATGGTTCGACTCGTTTTTATCTGATATTCCGCGTAGTTAGGGAACACTTCTACGCAGGTTTTCCAGAGTTGGGCGCGCTCTGAAGCGTCCTCGACTTCGCGGACCTTCATTTTGTGTACCTCTGTGGCATCCCTTATTTCTACCTGGGGGTTGGCGCGGAGGTTGTACACCCAGACAGGGTTTTTGGGTTGGCCGCCCATGGAGCCCACCAGCACATACGCATTGCCAACCTTGACTCTCATCAGTGGAATTTTGCGCGTTGCGCCGGATTTGTTCCCCTGGTGAGTCACCAGGATGCAGGGCATATCAGTATTGGGTAGGGTTGTGCCTTCTTTGCCCCCACTACTTTCATAAAGCTCAACGTGTTTTTTTACCCAATCAATGGTCGGAGCGGCATAGGTGGAAGGTGCATTGTCGGATGGGGTCGCCATATGAATTGCCTCGTTTGATCGAAATAATTGAATTATCCGGGGCCAGTGTACCAGCGTTGTGATGGATTTCTCCAAGATCGGCGAATCCGGGGGCCAAATTTGCCCCGGTTTGGCGGCAACAAGCTAAACCACAAAATTTACCCAAATAACCTTCCAACCCTCGTCTAGACTAAGGCGTAGAGGTTATTAAATTTGGGCAGTATTCGCCGACTATTTCTATTTTTATATAACGGCGGGCTAAATCCTTATGCCGCGGATGCCGAGTTGCTGTATCTTCGCCGAATGGTGTCGATGACAATATTCTCACTGACGCCCGTGGCAATTCTTCTGATGGCAGCGAACCGCTATACCTTCGACACGGACTGGCAGCAGAATGTGCCGATTCTAGCCGCCATGCTTTTTCTCTGGGTCACGATATTTCTCCAGGCGACATTTGGCTGGACGCGTCTGGCTGCCCATAGTCTGATTGCTGCATTTTGGTTTGCACCTACCGCCTTGATCGTGAAATTGGGTTTGAACTCAAGCAACTGGGCATTCTATTTGGTTGTGCCAATGCTCGCATTGCTGCTATTCAATTTTGTTGTTGCTGCTGTATGGACAACCTTTGCAATTGTGAGTATCTGGTTCTTTGCCGGATTGACCACCATGGGCCTGTTGGATGTTGGGGTGCGACCGGAGCGGCACGCGACTGCTATTGCAATCTCGGGACCCTTGATTGCCCTTATGCTGGCGATCGCTGGGTATACTTTTCGGCGTGGTCAAAGCGAAGCTGAAGATCGCTTGAAATCAAATGTGCAGCGTTTGGCTACAGAGGTCGATACCCGCCGTGAAGCCGAGGAAAATGCGCTGGCGGCTGAACGCACAAAAGCGGTGTTCCTGACCACCATGAGCCACGAATTACGCACGCCACTTAATGGTGTAATCGGTGCAGCTCAACTGTTAAAAACCACGCCACTTCAGGATGAGCAGCAGGAATTGATGGAGATTGTCACCTCCAGCGCAGAATTATTGTTGGAACTGATCAACAATGTACTGGACCTTTCTAAGCTAGAAGCCAATCAACTGGAATTGGAATTGCAGCCCTGCCAACCCAGGGGGCTGGTAGAGTCGGTCCTAAAGCCGCTGCAGCTCGTTGCGATTGATAAGGGTATAAAGCTCTCGGCAGAGGTAGAGTCGGATGTGCCGAATTGGGTCATGTGTGATTCATTGCGTTTACTGCAGGTGTTGCTCAATTTGTGTGGCAATGCAATCAAATTTACTGACCACGGATCTGTCGGTATCTGTGTGAACACATACGACGGCGGGCTTGAATTTGTGGTCAGGGATACGGGAATTGGGATATCTCCGGCAGCACAAGCCAAGTTGTTTCAACCCTTTGTCCAGGCGGATTCGTCGACAGCGCGAAAATATGGCGGCACCGGACTAGGGTTGAATATTGTTAAGCAACTGGTGGAGTTGATGCAGGGGAGTATCACAATTAGTTCTACACCGGGAGAGGGTTCAAGCTTTGCAATACGCCTTCCGTTGGACAGATGTGAAATTGAGACGACGGAAATTAAGGTTGAGACCCATGGGTCTAAATTGGACACGAAACAACTGCGGGTGCTGGTGGCCGATGATAACTCGATCAACCGTATGGTCGCAGCTAAGATGCTGCGTCGTTTGTCCCACGATGTGATTGAAGCAGAAAATGGCCTGCGGGCCCTTGAGCTCGTGCAATCCGAACCAATTGACCTGGTGCTTATGGATGTGCAGATGCCTGTTATGGACGGATTGACCGCAGCTGGGCGAATTCGTGCGTTAGCGCCACCGCTAAATATTATGCCCATTATCGGCTTGTCCGCGAACGCTCGAGCCGTTGATGGGGACGATATGATTGCCGCCGGTATGGATGAATATCTGTCGAAACCGGTGAGGATTGAGCAACTGCAAGCGGCGCTCCAACAGCTCCAAATTCAACCAGCGCCCCGGTAGACATACCCCTGGGGTTTTGTCATATCCTGCTGCTACAGAAAACTAACTACTGTATATTAAAACAGTATGCGGTATCGTTACGCTATGAGGCTGTATATTGCAGAAAAACCAAGTCTAGGGCGGGCAATTGCTGATGCATTGCCACAACCCCATCAACGTCAGGATGGTTTTATTAAAACCGGCGACGGCTCGATTGTCAGTTGGTGCATCGGCCACATGCTCGAGCAGGCAGAGCCTGAAGCCTATGACCCGGCCTTCAAACGTTGGTCCCACGACCACCTACCGATTATCCCCGGGAAGTGGATTCTCACGGAAAAAAAGCAGACTCGAAAGCAACTGGCTGTACTAAAGAAGTTGATCAAACAGGCAGATTTTATTGTCCATGCCGGTGACCCGGATCGCGAGGGGCAGTTATTGGTTGATGAGGTTATTCATCACCTCGGCCGTGATCCGATTGAGGTTCAACGCCTGCTGATTAATGACCTGAATACAACCGCCGTCAAAACTTCGCTCGAAAACTTACGGAACAACCGTGATTTTGTCCCGCTTTCAACCTCCGCACTCGCCAGGTCCCGGGCAGATTGGTTATATGGCATTAACCTGACCCGAGCCTACACGCTGCAGGGCCGCAAAGTAAATTATAGTGGCGTGCTCTCGGTCGGCAGAGTACAGACTCCCATTCTAGGTCTGGTTGTTGGGCGTGACGCGGAAATTGAGGCATTTGTCAGTAAACCGTTTTATGAGGTCAAAGCTCATCTTAGCACCGCTACAGGCGCGACTTTTAAAGCTCGTTGGGTACCGAGTGATGCCTGCGCTCGTTTCTTGGATGATGCCGGTCGCAATACATCAAAAGCACTGGCGGAGAACGTCGCGGGACGCATAACGGGTAAAACCGCACATATTGTTAGTGTTGTGCGTAAAAAGCGCCGTGCTGCACCGCCACTGCCACACAGTTTGTCCAGCCTTCAAATTGATGCCGCAAAACAGTATCGCTTGCCGGCCCAGCGTGTGTTGGATATTTGTCAGACGCTCTATGAACGACACAAACTGATTACCTATCCTAGATCCGACAGCCGTTATTTGCCAAAAGGTCACCACGCCGAGGCAGCAGAGGTGACTTCCGCGATTTTCTCAAACCCAGGTACTGATGGGTTTTCGAGGCTGCAGGAGCAATTAGATCTTAGTCAAAAGAGTAAAGCCTGGAATGAATCGAAAGTGGCCGCTCACCATGCGATTATTCCAACTACACGTCAGATTAAATCTCTGTCTGATGACGAGAAGCGGGTGTACAGCCTGATCTGTCGAAATTATCTTGCGCAGTTTCTTGCAGATCACGAATTCGCTGAAACCCGGGTTGAGTTAGAAATTGAGAATGGGCAATTTCTAACCAATGCAAAGGAGCAAATTCAGGAGGGGTGGCGCCAACTGTTTACCTCGGAGAAGCGGGAAGCCCAACAAACTCAAACACTACCGAAGCTAAAAAAAGGTGAAACGCTGGTCACCGATAAGGGAGAAGTTGTTGAGCGACAAACAACACCGCCGGCACGTTTTACGGATGCAACGTTATTAGGTGCGATGACTGGCATTGCCAATTTTGTCAAAGATGCGGCGTTGAAAAAAACCCTGCGGGACACCGATGGTCTAGGTACAGAGGCAACCCGGGCAGGCATAATAGAATTGCTGTTTAGACGTGGATTTCTCGTGCGAGTGTCCAAACATATTGAATCAACCGCAGCAGGACGCGGGCTGATCGAAGCGCTTCCCGAGTCCGCGACACAACCCGACCGAACCGCGCGATGGGAGAATATCCTTACCGCCATCACCGAGCGAACTGCTAGCTACAACGGGCTGATGCAGCCGTTGATCGAAGAACTAGGCCAGTTGGTTGTGGAGAGTCAGCAACAGGTCCCGCAATCTTTGGCCGGCCTCGGTAGGTCTAAAACCAAACCTTTTGGTAAATCTTTTAACAAGTCTCCAAATAAGTCTTTTAACAAGTCCAGCGGCAAGCGCAAAAAACGGCCGGGTAAATCGGCCGTGAAGAATACACCGTAGAGTTTAGATAACGAGCCGCGTGCGCTGGGGTTAGCGATGCCTTATGATCTTGGATCTGGTCATGGTGAAGCACGAACTATGCTAACTTTTTTGCCCCGTCGCATTCGCGGAATATTGGCAAGTTTGCTTGTTATTCTCAACACGCTTTTTTGGTGTTTGCCCTTGTATGTGTTCGCGGCGTTACGCTTTGTCGGCCCAACGGCGGCAGAGCCCTGGTGTACACGCCGGGCAATGAACATCGCTGAGTTGTGGATTGACATCAATAATGTGTTGCTTGGGTTGTTTACAAAACTAGAGCTTGAGGTGCAGGGTCTGGAGGGCTTGAGTCCTAATAAGTGGTATCTCGTATTTAGTAATCATCAGACCTGGGCTGATATTGTCATTTTGCAGCGAGTCTTTAATCGAAAGATTCCGATGCAGAAGTTCTTCATTAAGCAACAACTTCTCTATGTGCCGGTTATTGGTATTTGCTGGTGGGCGCTCGATTTCCCCGTGATGCGACGATACACAAGGGAGTTTCTGCAGAAACACCCTGAGCTCAAAGGGAAAGATCTTGAGGCGACAAGAAAATCCTGCGAAAAATTTAAGCTTACTCCAGTTTCTGTTCTGAATTTTTTGGAAGGTACACGCTTTACTCCCGAGAAACAAAAGGCCCAGGGGTCGCCCTACCAACATCTGCTTAAGCCAAAGAGTGGTGGTGCGGCAATGGTGATTAATTCCCTGGGTGATAAGCTTGATTGTGTCCTCAACGTCACCATTCACTATCCAGGAGGGGCACCGGAGTTCTTTGACTTTCTCTGCGGTCAACTGGAGAAAGTGACCGTCCACATCGAGCAATTGCCGGTACCCTTAGATGTTGCGACAACTGACTCTAATTCGAGGCTGCAGAAAGGCTTTCGCGATTGGATTGATAAAACCTGGGAAGAAAAAGACCAAAAGTTGGAGGCGCTAGAATCTAACTCGTCCTGCTAGGCAGTCTTAAACCTCACGAGGAGTAATAATAATGGCCTGGAATCTTGATAATCTAACGGATCAAAATGGGCGCATCATCGTGATCACCGGTGGAAACAGTGGGATTGGCTATGAGGCGGCTAAAGCACTCGTGGGTAAAGGCGCGAGGGTCATCATAGCCTGCCGGGATGTCAGTAAAGCGGAATCGGCCTGCGATGCAATTGAGGCTTCGGGTGGTCCTGGGACAATTGAATCGGTTTCTCTTAATCTTGCCTGCCTCGATTCTGTTGCTCAGTGTGCTGAGGAATTACACGCACGTTGTGAGCAGTTAGATGTGCTGGTCAACAATGCTGGTGTTATGGGCGTCCCGCGGCGTGAAACAGAAGATGGTTTTGAGCTGCAGATTGGTACTAATCACTTTGGTCATTTTGCCTTAAGTGCCCAGCTGTTCCCGTTGCTAAATGCTGCGGAGGATGCGCGGCTGGTGACGGTTTCGAGCCTGGCACACCAGTTTGGCTTTATTAACTTTGTTAATCTTCAAGGCCAGTATTTTTATGATCCCTGGGCGGCTTATGGCCAAAGCAAGCTTGCAAACCTGTTGTTTACCTATGAACTTGACCGCCGCTGTCGTAGTGCGGGGTTGGATGTGCTATCGGTTGCATGTCACCCAGGCATCTCCTCTACCAATCTTGCCTATGCAGGTCCGCGGATGTCGGGGTCACCTCTGGGAGAAACGCTGGTACAGTTCTATACCAATATTATTGCCCAGCCTGCAGAGCTTGGTGCGCTGCCCACACTTTATGCTGGTTTTGGTGTGGATATTGAAGGTGGAGATTACACTGGCCCAGATGGACTCGGGGAAATGCGAGGTAACGCTCGTAAGGTAAATTCTAGTTTTGTGTCTCGCTCGGCTGCGGTTGCACGGCGATTGTGGCAGGCGACGGAAGAAGCAACCGGGATCGAATTTTATGTTGGATAGGGTTTTGCTGCGAGACATCCAAGGGGCAATTCTTTGAAGTTACCCTGGATTAAAAAGTGGGGTGGAATCCCATGTTCGTCAATAATCCGCGTTTAGGTGGTCGGATGAAACCTGTTTTCCGCTGTCATCGCTACGGACCTGATTTTGAGCCCTTGAGAAACAAAGACCTTGACCCCGCATGTTATGGGAATCTGAATAGATTGTATGGCACGATGTAAGCTTCGTGGGTGGCGAGTATCGATTTACTCTGATTGCCAATCTCGCCTCGACCCACTACTCTCACACTCCTAATTTAATCAGTAGAAGTGTAGCAAGGCTTGAGCAGTTGGATTTATCGCGGCAGTAAACTAGCGGATTTAGGATTGAGCCATTGCCTAATTCTGTTGATGTTGTTTTTGTCGAATTGTGTGGAAGGCTCCGAGGTGATTGAGCTGACCTCGGCTCAGTTTATCGTCGACAATAGTGAACGGCCGCCAAACCAAATTGCAAACTGGCAGCCCATCGAACTACCCTATATCACCTCAGGCACGCCATTTGCCGAGCGGCCGAAAGTAACCTGGTTTAGATTCGCTGTTGATGCGCCGACCGAATTTTCTGCCGTCTACATATATCGATTTCAAGCGAGAGCCAGCGTTTTTCTGAATGCCTATCTAGTAGGCGGCAACCTGACGCCCAGGGGACGAATGTCGACGGAGTGGAATCATCCATTGTTGGTGAACTTGCCAGCTGAGGGTTGGCGAGTATCAAATAATTACCTTTATATTCGACTTGTTGGCGATGACCTGGGTCCACTAATGGCGCCCCCTGTATTTGGCTCCCAGTTGTTACTTCATGAGCAATGGCAAAACCGAATGTTCTGGCAGGTGCAGACTGCAAAGATGTCCTTCGCGTTATGTGTGTTCCTTGCGATGTTAACTTTTTGGTTCTGGCGGCTAAATCCAACGGATCAGTTGTACCTTAAATTTACCGGCGCTTGTATTAGCTGGGCGATTGTAAATGTTTATCTTTTTGTGACGGACTACCCGATAGGATTATCTAGCCTTTTGGTGCTGATTCACGGTGCCATTGATTTTGCCTGTTTCTTCTTTATGGCATTTATTAATCAATCGGTAAACCTCAGGGCGGATCGGGTTGAAAAAACGATGCTAGCAATCTGTCTCATCGCCGCGGTCAGTTATATAGTGGTGCCCTTGGATTACTTTTTGTATGTTGCCTACGGGACACATATCCTAAATCTAGGCATCCTCCTGTATACCTTTGTCAGAGCTCTTAATGTCATCTTTAGGGATTTTAATCCAACCAGAGCGTGGATCCCGCTGGCTTTTGTCGGCATCCTACTGCTTGGCATGCATGACGTTTACGTTTTCCTTTTAACCGACAGCGAAAACTGGATAAAGGCATCACATGTCAGTCAGTTTACGGCACCCCTAATATTGGTTTGTCTATTTGCCCAGCTAGGGCAGCGTTTTATCCGAGCCTTAAAGGATGTTGAAACCCTCAATCTTGAGCTAGAGGATCGAGTGCTAGAAAAGCGTCGGGAACTCGAGGGGATTTATCAGAAGAATCGGGAGGTCGAGTTAAAGCGGTCTGCCCTACTGGAGAGGGAAAAAATTTACCGGGATCTACATGACGATGTTGGTTCGAAGTTAGTGTCGATTATTCAATCACCCAGTACGGAAAAGAGTCCCACCCTTGCAAGGGCAGCGCTGGAAAGTTTACGGGTTGCTATCTTTCGAGCCAAGTACCCAGAATTGGACCTTTCTTCTTTATTATCGGATTGTAAAGAGGAAACGCGTATCCGAGCAGAAGCCATCCGGCAGGAATTTACCTGGGATCAAAACCGAGATCCCGTTGGCATTACCCTTGAGAGCAGCACAAGCTATCATCTAATTCGTATATTTCGTGAAGCCATTACCAATGCTTTACACCAGGGAACCGACCAGCCTTTTGCGATCAGAATAGAAATTGGTGAGACGCTACATTTTCGCTTAGCAAATAGGAGCCGCTCGTCAGATATGGCTGTTTCTCGATTTGGTAACGGCCTCGCTAACATCCAATTCAGAGCATCAGAGATCAGTGCAAAAGTGGATTGGCACAAAGAAGACGAGCTAATGGTTTTTGAACTCTGGTTGCCCATTCAAGGGATAGAGAAAGTTCACGTTGACTCGGTCAACCGCCATCCAGATGACGAGTTGCGAAAGTGACATTCCAGTCTCTTGGGTTATCGCCAGCAGTCCGAAGGGCGATGGACGCTGCTGGATATCAAGACCCAACGGCGGTTCAGACAAAAACTATTCCCACCGTGCTGAAAGGCAAAGATGTGTTGGTCATCGCCCAAACAGGCACGGGTAAGACCGCTAGTTTTATTGCGCCGATGCTGGATCTTATGCAGGCAGGTACCAGCCTTGAGTCAAATCAAGTTAAAGGATTAATCCTCGTTCCCACGCGGGAACTTGCCGTTCAGGTCCACCAGTCGATCATAGAGTATGGTATGCATAGTGGACTGCGTACTGGGGTTGTTTACGGTGGCGTGAAAATTAACCCCCAGATGATGGCGATGCGCGGGGGGGCACATTTGTTGGTAGCAACGCCGGGTCGCTTGATTGACCTGTATAACCAGAACGCAGTGAAGTTTGATCAGCTCAAAATTTTGGTGCTAGATGAGGCAGACAAGATGCTTGGTTTAGGATTCTCAGACGAGGTGAATCGGCTAGCCAACCTGCTGCCCAAACGGCGTCAGACTTTGATGTTCTCAGCCACTTTTTCAACTGAAATTCGGCATCTCGCTGGGCAAATGCTACATGAGCCTATTGAAATTACCGTCAGTTCGGAACGTGTTGCCGCAATAGAAGTTGATCAGTGGCTAGCGCCGGTAGACAAACAACGTAAGACCGCGTTGCTACTTTTCCTGTTAACGAATAACCACTGGCAACAGACGCTGGTATTCGTTAACACGAAAAAAGATGCTGATCGTTTGACCAAAGCGCTCTCAGCGGAGGGAATTGTAGCCGCCGCTATTCATGGCGATAAGAGCCAGGCTGTTCGGTTGCGACACCTGCAAGCATTCAAAAGCGGAGAATTACAGGTGCTGGTTGGAACCGATGTTGCTTCCAGAGGGTTAGATATTGATGGCTTGCCCGCTGTGATCAATTTTGATTTACCTAAAATTGCCGAAGACTACGTACACCGGATCGGTCGAACTGGTCGAGCCAATAGGATCGGAGAGGCGGTTTCGCTTGTTGCTGCAGATGAGTTTGAGAAGTTGCGCAATATTGAACAACTGATTCAACAGATCATTCGGCGTGGCTATGTTGACGGTTTTAGTCCCGATCAAGATGTCCCGGTATCTCAGGGAGTGCCTTTGCCTCGGAAGCCTAAAAAGCCAAAGAAGCCTAAAAAGCCACAGAAAAGTTGAGTCCAGGTCCGGTGCTCAATTTATTGTGGTGGATCAATTTGATCTAGTCCAGCGGAACTGTTTAACCTGTACCAGCCTGCGACACTATATCGGCTTCGACTAACCGGCAGGACTTCATGGGGGAATTCTTCGCTCAGGAACACAGCGACGGTGCCCAGCTCTGGTGTCACTCTGATGGTATTTTCCATTCCACTATCGTCTGCTTCATAGATGACGAGTTCACCTCCCTGGTCTGGCGCCCAGCCTTGATTCAGATAAACAACAATGGACAGCACCCTATTTGCTTCGCCGCGAAAAGCATCAACGTGCCGCTTATAGAAAGCGCCTGGTTCGTAAACAGCAAACTGACTCTCAAAGGAGAAGAGCCCTAGATACAGGCGCCGATTTAGATATCGCCTGAGTTCATCAGCCCAGGTGAGCCAGGACGCTGCGTGTTGGCTCGATTCGTCAATCCAATGTATTCGGTCACGGCGCACAAACCGATTCACCGATTGGGCATGGCCACGACCGATTCCAGCGCGCCTGAAGGCAGGGCTACCCAGCCGGGAAAATTCTTCCTGTAGGCAGTTGGTGATTTCAAGAGGCATTGCCCCGGGCAATATCACAAGCCCCCGCTGTTCGAGTCCGGTAGCGATGGATCCAAACAGGTGTTCGTCGGTGAAGGGAGCGGTACTTAATGTTTGAGTAGTGTCCAACCCAATGAATCCAAAAAAAGATGCGGATTTATACAAGGTTAACGTATTGCGCTCAATTGTTTTTCTGGGCAATGCAGGCAGGAGCGGGGACTATCTAGTTCGGACCGTATCCATGGCTATTTTTACCGTGCTGTCCAGGTTGCGCAGGGTTCTGCTTAGCCCCCAAAATGCTGCGGTAATGATAATCAGAATCACGCATGCTCCGAGGATCGCGCTTGCCGCGCCAATGTGATCCGCGGCGACGGCCATAGGGAAAACCCCTAGCGGTGTTAAGCCAAAGGACATCATCATAAAACTACTCATACGGCCACGAACGCTATCATCTACCAGAATTTGTACCGTGGCGTTATTAACCGTTTGAAATGCACTTGCGCACAGGTTTGCCAGGATAAGCGGGATAAGTGCGAGATAAAATATATGGGTCTGGGTGAATACGGCGAGGAATACCGCAAAACCTATAGCGGTCATGATCATAAGCCGCAGCCGCTCGGACTTGTCACCGCGCCTGGCTATCCAGACTGAGCCGATAACGCCGCCAACGCCACCGGCACCCATTAGTATACCGAGACCGGTCTCCCCTGTTTGCCAGCTTTGTTCGACCAGCATGACCAACAAGTTTTGAAAGGGCATCGCAAGAAACATTGGCACTAGACCAAAAAGGAGACAAACCATGACGGGTTTGTTGCGCTTGATGTACTGAAATCCATAGATGATATCCGCCAGTAATGGCTTTTTACCACCTTCAGGTTGGAGCGCGGTATTGCGCTTAACAAATAACATACAAAATACCGCGGAACCGTAAAGTAGCGTGGATACGATGTAGGCACCCACAACTGAAAATTGCGCAATGATAAGCCCTGCCATGGCGGGGCCGGCAACGCGACTCAAATTCATTGCGCCGCTAGATATTGCCATGGCGCTTTGGATCCGCTCGGGTCCGACAACATTGACCGTAATGGCCATTCTGGCAGGCATGATAAACGGGAAGGCACATCCGGCTATGAACGCTGTACAGAGCAGGTGCCAAAACTCTAACTTGTCGAGCAGCAGCAGGCTTAGTATAAAAATTTCGTTTAGGGTGATGAGACTCTGACCGATGATGATGAGTTGGCGCCGTTCAACACGATCGGTGATTGCGCCACCGATCATCGAAGCAAATATCATGGGTACGGCAACAATCAGATTGATATATGCCAACGACTGGGCTGAACCCGTCAGATCCCAGGCAAGAATAGTACGGGTCAATATTTGACCCTGCATGGCGAAGAAGAACGCGACGTTGCCGAAAAAGAGCCAGCGAAACTCCGGGAGCGCCAGCACTGAAAAAGCACCGGGTTTTCGAATTGCAGGCTCTACTGTCGGGGTCGTAATGATCGTGCTTCCTTGCGGGAAGTGAATTCATCCATGTCCTTACAGCGACATGGCGCCTGTCTTTGCCTATGTCGTCAGAATAGATGTCTGATGACGCAGGTAAAGAAACCTGACCGGAAGCTAAAAAGTAGAGAACTACTGACAGTGCGGTAAAGGGAGGTTGAGTATAACCCAATGACAAGGAAGTGATATTCCCATCAAACGATCAGGCAGAATCGCAAGCTGATCCGAAGCAACAAGTTAGCGGAAATCCAGTCAGATGATCTAAGGGAAATTGGTCTGTGGGTGCTATAGCCTTCGTTAAAATGTGACCAAATGGGCTGGTTTGGCGTAAAAATCGCCGATTGATAGCTGCAATAACAGGGGCGTGCCCGGACATCATAGGTAGATAAATTTTATTTAAAACAATGGGATAGAGCTAATTTGCCCTCTGTTGGCATGGCTTGTGCGTTGTAATAGGTGTCATCACTATCTGTTTGGAGCGTTGCATGAACAAACATACGCTGCACTATGAAAATTTAGCCTTTGCCGGTACCCGTGGCGTTAGCGAGAACAATACTCGTTCAGGATTTCGGCCTGCCTTTTTAGATAAAACCACGGGATGTATAGAGTTGGCTCGATTGGCTAATGGCAAACCCGCCGCCATGCATCTGATCTGTTGGCTACCCAGAGATTGGGGTTCATGCTTCGATGAGGATGGCAGTATCGAATCTCTTAAGGCAGGTGTAGTCGCAGGTTTTGAATTAGATGGCGTGTTTTATACCCGTGATGAGGTGGCTGAGCTTTAGGCCGTCAAAATTCACGATCAGGAGGCAGTAGGTTGCTGAGAGTAAACGAACAGAACCGTTGATGCTCACATCCTGAATTAGGCTTTGTTTTTCACCGCGCCGATTCCTACCGGTGCGCTCTGTCCCCCGGCTCTGGCTTTGCCAACTACATCACGCAGGGTGAACGCAGCGTTCAATTCTTGAGCCGATGAGTTCGGGCTGAGCGGTCCGACTCGCAGATATTCTCCCCGATCAGCGGCAAACCGAAAGTCCACCAGTAGTCCTGCCTTTTCATCGATTAGGCCCCGAGCGCCAAAGCCATGTCCTTCGTTTGTTTGTGCGCCATTAGTTGCTTGATAGCCCATGCGTTGCAAGAGCTTAGAGCTTGCTCGCTGTAACACTTCCGGCCGCACCGACAACATCCAATTCTCCTGTTGCCTAAGAAAAGGTTTTTGCATGCCATTGAGCATCACAATTCTAGGTGACTTCGTGTGATTGATGCCGGTGCCGTGTAACAGGCGACCGTCGGTGATCACCATCGTGCCAGCCCTGGCGTCAATATTGATTGCGGGAGGAAGCTTACCAACGGGTTTATTTGCACGTACCGCATCGGACAAAACAAGATGGCTGCCTGGGATGACGAGGGTTCCGCCATTGGTTTCATCCACATCGGTTATTGCCGTCAGAATGTTGATGGTCATTGGGCTTCTCGAATCTAAATCGCTACTTTGATCCTGATGCAAAGCCTGGGGTACGCCGCCCTCCAATGAAATGGCTGCGATTAAAGAGGTGCAGATCCAATCTGGACCGAGTGCTTCAGTCACAAGCTGTTCTAATAGGGGGCCGCCCTGAACGACATCGCTGCGCTGTTCAATCAGTCCTTCGAAACACTCGCCTTTGTTCACACAGCAATTGATGTTCTGGCCGCTTGGGGTTTTTTGTGCAATACCTGCCATCCGCTCGCCTTCTGCCTGCTCAAGTACTCGCTGACGAATAAGCTCCACCTGATCAACGCTCAGGGCGTCTTCTATCTTGCAATAACCCCAGGTCAGCATATCCGCGCGAAGTTGTTTAATGTCCTTGCTTGCCTGGGGTAATTTTTTGTCCTGCCAATAAGGATGTTTTGTACCCGTTGTGGTGTCGTAGTATGAGCCCGGCTTGAACTCCCACTTGCCCCACTCGCTGCTACGTTTAGGCGGCACAAAATATATTTCCGGGTTGTTTTCGAGAACAGACTTCATGGGTTCCTGGGATGATCGTTCAGCATGGTACATCTGCGACTCTGGCGCAGATTTCGACGCAATAACGGCGGGGTCAAACTCGGCGGGGGTGGATGTCATGCTTTCGATTCTCCTGAGTATTGGGGTCAGAGTAAAGTGCCAGAGTAACGGGACACTTTACTCTGAGCCGGATGTTTCGTAGGTTGAATGTATACGATAGTCTTTGTGTCAAAGTCCAATTTTGCTATCAATTGTTATTTCCTACTTAAAGGCTGTTTATGATTCTTTATACCGTACCTGGTTCCTGTGCATTTGCTTCCCATGTTGCGCTTGAAATGGCCGGGGCAGATTACGAAGTGCGGTTAGCGCCGAGAGAATCAGGTCGAACAGCCAAATCCTTTCTGGAAATTAATCCCAAGGGAAGAGTGCCAGCACTGGTTACACCTGAAGGCGTGCTAACCGAGACGCCCGCTATTCTCTGTTATATCGCACAAACAAACCCGAAAACAAAATTGGCACCCATGGAAAATCCCTGGATGTTTGCGCGCCTACAATCTTTTTGTGCGTATCTCTGCGCGACCGTTCATGTGGCTCACGCCCATGGTCATCGCGGTTATCGATGGGCAGACGAGGCGCCCTCATTTCAGGATATGAGCCAGAAGGTGCCACAGAATATGGGTGAGTGTTTTGGTCTGATCGAGCGAGAAATGCTTCAGGGACCCTGGGTCCTCGGGGATGTGTTTTCCATCTGCGATATTTATCTTTTGGCCATTGCACGATGGCTTGAGGCGGATAAGGTTGATACAACCAGTCTGGTGAATGTCCTTGAGCACCGGGCTCGTATGATGGCATTACCGGAGGTACAAAAAGTTTTGGCTGCAGAGAAGGCACTGGTAACTCAGGCTAATTGATCTGAGACGAGACAAACCTTGACCATTGAGTTGATTTTTTATGCTTAAGATATTTCATGTCCGAGGCACGCGATCGGTACGGGTGATCTGGTTGTGTGAAGAACTACAGATCCCCTACGAAGTCGAAATGATTTCTTTTGATCCAGCGTTCAGATTGGGTTCGGAATGGTTGAAGATGAATCCCGTCGGTAAAGTCCCCGCCATGGTGAACGATGGGCAATCGATGTTTGAGTCTGGCGCGATGGTTCAGTACTTGCTGCAACGAGAAGGCCAGGGTCGACTCGAGCCGGTGATTAACTCTGCGGAGTACAGTCAGTACTTGCAATGGTTTTGGTTTGCAGAAGCGACCTTTGCGCGTCCCCTCGGTGAGATCGTAAACCACAAACGCGCAATTCCACCGGGCGATCAATCCGAAATTGCGATACAGGAAATGCAAGCGAGAGCAAGATTGTGCTGGGCGGCCGTCGGTGATGCGGTGGGCGCAAGTGGATTTCTATGCGAAACATTTACCGCCGCAGACATTATGATGGGCTATACCATGTTGTTGTGTGAGCGGCTTGCGCCTACTGACGAATCAGCTAATGCGAGTGCCTATTGGGCTCGACTCCAGGAGCGCCCGGCATACACTGCTGCTATGGATCACGGTGTAGATCACCCATCGCCTCTCGATAGAGCGACGTGACGGCGGTTTTATGACGAATATGTTCATTTGTGGCAGAGATTAGAATCCGTTAAATTGCTTTACTCTTTATTTCCTATAACCGTCTATTTGTCTAACTGTCCATTTGTAGAATCGCTTGAGGAACTTCCTTTGAAACAAATTGTTGGAATTGTGCTTGCTTCATCTTTGCTTATGAGTGCTGAGGTAAATGCCTGGGGTCAGATTGGTCACCGGGTGACCGGAGCGATTGCGGAACAGTATTTAACCGAGGAAGCCCAGACTGCGGTTGTGGACCTGTTGCCGAATGAATCACTGGCGGAAGCCGCGACCTATGCTGACGAAATGCGTTCCAATCCCGATAGATTTTGGCAGAAGGAGGCGAGTCCTTATCATTATGTGACAGTACCCAAAGGCAAGGTGTATTCGGATGTAGGCGCGCCCGGCGAGGGTGACGCGGCTTCCGCCCTGAATAAGTTTCGTAAAACGTTACTTGATCCCAGGGCAACTAAAAAACAAAAACAGTTAGCGCTCAGATTCACCGTTCACATCATTGGTGACCTACATCAGCCACTGCATGCCGGGGACGGTACAGATCGCGGTGGCAATGATTTAAAGATAGAGTTCTTCAGAGAGGAGAGCAATCTACATAGAGTATGGGATTCCCAAATGCTTGATCGCCGGCAGCTATCTTACTCAGAATGGTCACAATGGTTGGGTGAGAAAATCACGCCCACTCAAGTGAAAAAGTGGTCTGAGCCGAATCCTGAGGTGTGGATCACGGAGAGTGCAAAAATACGCGATACCATCTATCCAGACAGCGATAAAATCAGCTGGGACTACCTTTACGAGCAGATGCCAACAGTAACTCTAAGGCTTCAGCAAGCGGGCATACGTATTGCTGCTTACCTGAATGAGATGTATTCGACACAACAATAAGACTGTCATGGCGTGACTTCATTTGTGTCGAATTTGATCGATTGGTAGTTTGATCAACTGAAGAGAAAGAATAATGAGTCAGCACGAAAAGCTAATTGAGACCGCGGAAAAGTTTCTACCGGAGCTAGGCGAACGCAGCAATGATATTGATTTGTCGCGCCAGTTGCCCCAGGACCTCGCCGACAAATTGGCGGCGGCAGGTTTCTACAGAATATGCACGCCGGAGCAGATTGGTGGTCTGGCCCAGGACCCAAACACCCTTTACGAGGTTTGCGAGAAACTAGCAGCTGCAAATGGCTCGGCAGCCTGGTGTGTTTTTATCGGATCAACCTCGCAATACCTGCTTGGTGCGTTACCAGCTGAACAACAACATGAAATGATGGCCGATCCCAATGTCATTACCAGCGGCGTGTTTGCAGATAGTGGCACTGCGCTATTTCAAGAAAGAGATAATCAGCCGGGGTATTTGATTAACGGCCACTGGCGCTGGGGTTCGGGATGCCATAATGCGACCTGGATTTCAGGTGGTATACACGAGGTGGATGCCAGCGGCGAACCCTATCAGAGTACAGGCCTGGTTTTGACCCGGGCATTTCTCAAACCGGAAGAAATTGAAATTCTAGACAACTGGCGTGTTTCCGGTCTTCGAGGATCAGGCTCAAGTGACTATCGCGCTAAGGATGTCTGGCTACCTGCGGCTCGGTTAGCGTCTTCCATCGAGCAGACGGAACTCCGGCACCTGCCGATTTACCGTTACCCAAAATTTGCCCTATTGTCTCTGCCGATCGGTGCCATCACACTTGGTATGGCTCGGGCCTCGATTAATGAAGTGGTAGAAATCGCCAATCAAAAAACGCCCCAGGGAAGCCGGCGTACGCTTGCCCATCGCCCGGCCCTACACAAAGATATTGGTTTTGCAGATGCAAAACTGGCCGCTGCCAGGAGTTATCTTTATATGTTGAGCGACGATGTCTGGCAGCATTGCCAGACCAAAGAGCCGACACTTCAACAACGTCAACAATTAAGAGCAGCGAATGTACATGCTGTTAATACCGCGGTTGAAGTCATCGACAAGATGTACACCATTGTTGGTGGTACATCGGTGTTTGAGACTTCATGCTTGCAACAACATTTTCGAGACGTTCATGTCGCGACCCAGCATATGATGGTTGCAGAACCCGTGATGGAACTCGCCGGCCGGGTGATTCTGGGTCTTGATGATGACGCGCCCGGGTTATAACAATAGCTTTTAAACATAGCTTTTAAACATTGCCTTCAAACATTGCTTTCAAACATTGCCTTTAAGGTCTAGCTATAGCTGACTGCTTCGCTTAAACCACCACCATTGTATTGCCCCGATCAACACGAGTGCCAGTGTCACTAAGCTAAAGGACAGTGGGGACTCTGTGCCGGGAATACCGCCCACGTTTATACCAAGCAGGCCGGTGAGTAATCCTAGCGGTAAAAATATTGCCGCAACAATCGATAATCGATACATCGTATGGTTCATTTGCTCCGCAAGCCGATTTGATAACTCCTCGTAGGTAACCGCCGCACGATCCCGGGCGGCATCCAGGTCTTCTATATAGCGAGTGATTCGGTCAGCGGATTCCCGTAAATGCGCCCGATCTCCGTCGTTCAGCCATGAGACGCGCTCGGCATACAGACGTGCAATGGTTTCTCGTTGGGGCGCAATAAATCGGCGTAGTGAAATTGACTGGCGGCGCAACGCGGACAGGCGTGAGCGTAACTCGCGGCTCTCTGCAGTTAGGACTAATTCTTCTAGTTCGTCAGCGGCGTCTTCGATATCGCTAACGATCAATCCAATTTGCGCGAGCATGCGTGTCAGTATTTCATTGAGCAGTTCTGCTGGAGAGGTTGGACCTTTTCCAACGGTAAGTTCATCCACTACCTCCTGTACCGAGGCAAGTGGTCGATGTCGAAGTGTGATGACTCGATTGGCTTCGATCCAGAGGCGAAGAGATACCATGTCATCAGGATCGTGGTGAGTGTTCACATTGACGCCGCGCAGGATTAGAAGCAGCGAGTCAGCGTCCACAAGACTGCGTGGACGGGGATCGTCTGCGATTAGTGCATCAACATATACATTTGGGATCCCACTTTGCTCTCGTAACCATTTGATGGAGGCAGCGTCCTTATAGTCCAGTTGCAACCACTGGAGCTGGTCTTTGTCATTGGGCTCAGCTGCACTCTGTTGTGCGCCTCCCCGATTATCCAGGGTAAGGGATAGGAGAGGTGTGAATGCATCCATAATTGCCATCCGGTGGTTAATCAGTTCTGGGATCAAGTACCAGAGTAAGCTCCCCGGTACCTCTCTGTAGCCTAAGTAAATTCTTATCTGACACAAGTTTACTCCGGCACTTTACCCTGAGCCCAATTTTTAAGTTACCCTAACGGATTATTTGTTGGTGATTTGTCATTGGATGACTCGAACTCTATACCGCGGCGATTCGGAGTTGGCTGGATCGCGGTTCTATTGCTCGCGTTGGCTGCTGCGGTTGCGCAAGCCTTTGGTCGGTTTAGCTATGGTCTGCTGTTACCCGCAGTCAGGGATGATATGGGGATTACCAATACTCTGGCGGGGCTTATTGGTGGTGCAAATGTTGGCGCCTATTTGCTTGGGACTATGGTAGTCGCCTGGGCAACCAGTCGATTCCCGTTGTTACAGGTATTGCGGGCTGGTCTTGTGTTGGCCGTGCTCGGTCTATTGCTGGCGGCACTTTCGAACTCTCCCATCCTGTTAGCGGCTGCATTGTTTGTGGCAGGTATAGGTGGTGCCTGCGTCTGGATTCCCGCACCGATTATCGCCGCGGATGCCTTGCCGCCTGCCCGTCGTGGTGTTGCCGTTGCGCTGATGGGGTCGGGGATTGGTATTGGTGTTTCTTTTGTGAGTCTTTTAAGTGGTAGTTTGCGCTCGAGCGGTGGCGATGGTGCATGGTCACATGTTTATCAAATTATGTGTGGCCTTGGTTTTATCGTTTTGGTCGCGCTATTTATGTTGGTGCGCCACAAACAAGATAGACCCGCTGGTGGGGGTGGTATTGGTGGTTTTGCCGCGCTAACGCGGATGCGGGGTTGGAAGCCGTTTATTTTTGCCTATTCAATATTTGGCTTTATGTATTTGCTGGTGATGGGTTTTCTTACCACACGGCTCGAAGACGACAGTGGCTGGAGCAGTAGCGAAGCGTCCGTTGCTTTTACACTGATGGGCCTGGCGATGATATTTGGTGGGCCTATTATTGTAGCGCTTGCATCGCGAATTGGTGCTCGCTGGTCAGCTGTACTTGCCTTTTTACTTTGGCCTAGTTTTATTCTAGTTGTTTTAACCGGAATGCAATGGCCCACCCTGATGGCCTGTGTCGGTCTTGGCTTTTTGTTTAGCGGTATCCCGACCCTCATGACGTTATATGTGGTTGAGAATACGGCGGCTCAGGATTATGGGCCGAGTTTTGCCGCGGGCACATTGGCTTTTGGCGTTGCCCAGACAATCTCGCCACCGATTGGTGGGTTTATTGCTGATCTCAGTGGTTCGTTTACGCCCGTGTTTATTTTGGCGAGCTTGATGGGCGTTTTAGGCGCGGTTGCGTCCCTGCAGTTTCCACGTCATGGTTCGTGAGATGCTAGAACAAAAACTACTCAGCTCAAGTATTATTGGGCAATCCAAACAGACATAATTTTAGGAGCAGACGAATGGCACCAATCCCTCAAGGTGGAACAGTAGCGGTAACCGGAAGCGCAGGATTTATTGGTGGCTGGGTCGTACACCAGCTGTTAGAGGAGGGCTACCGGGTGCGTGCATGTGTTCGGGATACGAGCGACAACGCTAAGGTCGGTTTTCTTAAGGAGATGCCCGGTTTTGCATCGGGTCGGCTAACGCTTCATTCGGCGAATCTGGATGAAGCGGGTTGTTTTGATGAGATCTTTAAAGGTTGTCATGGCGTAGCGCACCTGTCCCATGTTTCTAGTTACGATGATATGGATTACGTCAAAATGGTGTGCGACCACGTCATTAACAGCGTTAATCAGTCAGAGACTGTTAACCGTGTTGTGGTGACTTCAAGTATTGCGGCGGTGATGTCCGAAACCGATATACAGGAACTCGTGCGACGTCCGGTACTGTATGAGGATCGATACCCCGATGAACAAAATCCCAATCGCCAGACCAATCGTGGTCAGGGTTACTCGATGGGTAAGGTGCTTGCTGAGCGTGCCTTCTCTGACGCCGCGGAAGAAAGTGGTCGCTGGGATGCCATCACCTGCTGCCCAGGTGATAACGTTGGGCCTATTCTATCTGCTCACCAAAAGAACTTCGGTCCGTGGCAGCATCACATCGAGACCATGCTGCTTGGCAAGTATTCACAGAATGTAATGGGTGCCTATCGCGCCTGGTTTACCGTTGATGTGCGAGATGTTGCAGAAGCGCACATCAGAATGCTGGAAAGTGTCAATGTGAATAACGGTGAGCGGTATATTGCCTGGTCCACTGAGACCCGTAATGTTGAAGACGTTTGCGCCAGTATTGATCGCCTCCTACCAGAATTAGGGTTTGCCGGTGCGGAACTCGTTGATCCGTTGCCCGACAAGGTAAAGGCAAAAGAAGCTGAGTTCAGAGCAATTTGGGGTGGTTGTGAACTACGTAATGATCGAATTCGAGAAACCCTTGATATGGAATTTCGACCGCTTGATATTTCCATCCGCGACTGCGTGGAGTCGTTGATCTCAATCGGTAAGGTCGAATACGTAAGAAAGTAGCAAATTGAGATGTTGGGAAAAAGGACAAATTCATTTTCGAATATGGCGGCGGAAATTTTTCTGCACCGCAGATTGTCTCAGAAATTGAATTTGGCCTTTTTCTTGTCTTTTTCTTGCCGGTGTTTTTAAGAACCGTTGGTTGTTGTTGGCCGTGATGAAGATAGTAACGCGCTGACGCGATGAATAGTTTCCTCTGAATTGATGCTATTTTTCTTTATGTTCGTTCTAAAAGGAAGGTTCTGAGTTTTAATTCATCGGCATAGAAATTCCGAATACCTTCCGCCAGCTTTTCAGTGGCCATGGCATCTTCGTTCAGCATCCAGCGGAAGGTGCTTTCGCTCATATCAAGTTTAGGTTCTTTTGCGCCTGGGTCGGCGGGGTCGAGTTGACGCTGAAGTTTTTCTGAGTCAGATTCCAATTCATCCAGCAGTTGCGGGCTAATGGTCAGTTGGTCGCAACCGGCCAGCGCAAGCACCTGGTCTTTGCTTCGAAAGCTCGCGCCCATCACGATAGTCTTGTAGCCGTGCTGTTTGTAATAGCTGTATATCCTTCGAACGGACAGAACACCGGGGTCTTCTTCAATCGGATAGCTGTCTCGGCCAGAACTCGCCTTGTACCAATCGAGAATCCGGCCAACAAAGGGAGAGATCAGAAATACGCCCGCGTCGGCACACGCAACTGCCTGACCAAAACCGAATAGCAGCGTGAGATTACACTGGATGTTTTCTGCCTCGAGAATCCTGGCTGCCTGTATGCCTTCCCAGGTGGAGGCTGTTTTGATTAGGATGCGGTCGCTGGTAACTCCATTGGCTGCGTAGAGCTTGATGATGCGTCTGGCGCTTTCGACAATAGCGTTACTATCAAATGAGTATCTGGCGCTAACCTCAGTCGAGACCCGGCCGGGGATATGCTGGACAATTTCGCCGCCAATCCGAACCGAAAGCATTTCCACGCTGTGCTCGAGTTGACCTTCGAGGTTGTCTGAATGCTGTTTGCCGTAATCCAGTACTTCCTTTAGTAGTGGCTCATAGGCGGGCAACTGGGCCGCTTTTAAAACCAGAGATGGGTTTGTGGTTGCGTCAACAGGTAGATAACTTTTAATGGCATCCAGGTCGCCGGTGTCCGCAACGACCACTGTCATTGATTTAAGCTGCTCGAGTTTATTCATTCTAACTTTCTGACCGTATTAAATTATATGCGGCAGATTGTCATGCTCGCTATAGAACGGCAAGAAATAGAGTTCTCTGCTCCTACAAGTAGCGCTCTTTGAATTGAACTGCAAGTACTTCGCATCATCGATTTGGAAGCAGCGTAAATTGTCTTCTTCACAAATGGTAAGCACGCTCTAAAAAGGGCTTATGCATCACTGGTGATACACAAACTCCGATTACGTATCATTTATTGTTGTTATTGATACACAACAGTACTAATATCTCCAATACTCATCGTAGCTCGAGAGTATCGTGCAACCCTATAAACCCGAAACACTTCCCATCCAGAATATAGACAAAAATGCGCTATTCACGGCAGTTGGCGAGGCTAATGCTGCCCTGGCGCGTTATGACGGCCTCTTGATGGGAGTGGTTAACCCAACAGTTATGCTATCCCCGCTCACCAATCAAGAAGCCGTTCTATCATCAAAGATTGAAGGTACACAGGCAACGATCGAGGAAGTACTGGAGCACGAAGCTGGCCAAGAATACGATGAGGATAAAAAAGAAGACATCCAGGAAATCCTCAATTATCGTCGAGCTCTGATGCTAGCAAAAAACAGCGTTGTTGACCGGCCCATCCGTTTGAGCCTTATTAGAGACATGCACAGCATTCTTATGGAAAGTGTCCGCGGGGAGAATAAGACACCAGGTCAATTCCGAAACGACCAAAATTGGATAGGTGCACCGGGCTGCACAATAGAGCAAGCTACATTTGTACCGCCTAACCCTATTCAGCTAGTTGACCATCTTGAAGCCTGGGAAATATATCTTGGTATCGATGATATCGACCCGATAGTGCAAACGGCTATCGTTCACGCGCAGTTTGAGCTGCTGCACCCCTTTAAAGACGGTAACGGCCGAATTGGTCGTCTGCTTATTCCGCTAATTTTGTTTAGCAAACAATGGCTCTCTAGCCCCATGTTTTATTTATCAGCTTATCTAGAGTCCCATAGAGAAGAATACTATGCCCGCCTTCGAGCAATTTCTGAGCATGGGGACTGGACCGGTTGGTGTGCGTTTTTCCTCGAAGCGGTAATTGTTCAAGCTCAGCAAAACGGCCGAACATTGAGAGAGATAATGGATCTATATGAAGCCACCAAAATACAAGTAAGAGAAATTACTCACTCACCACACAGTCCTCAGTTAATAGATGCATTGTTTGATCGACCGATATTTACTGCCGCTGATATTGCCAAACGAGCCCATGTGCCTAAGCCAACGGTGCATAAACTGATCAAAAGCCTTATGAAGGAAGGTTTGCTAGAAACTGTTCGTGAAGCTTCTGGTCGTAGACCAGCAATACTAATCTTCGCAGAATTACTAAATACACTTGAGCGCAAACAATTGGTTTAAGTTTTGAAATTTGTGACTAGAGAACACTATGCCCACATTGGATTGGATCGGCAAAAAAGCCGTAGTGAAACATCATAAAGACGTGCCGTATCGTTTGCTGGAGCCGGTAAAAGATTTGTCGCACGGTGATCCTGAGAGTGGGAACTTGATTGTTCAAGGTGATAATTTACATGCGCTGAAGGCTTTGCTGCCCCGTTACGCAGGCAAGGTGAAATGTATTTATATCGATCCACCGTACAATACAGGTAATGAGGGGTGGGTCTATAACGACAATGTCAATAGTGCTGAAATTAAGCAGTGGTTGGGGGATGTGGTTGGCAAGGAATTTGATGATTTAGGCCGCCATGATAAGTGGCTCTGCATGATGTATCCGAGGCTTCTATTACTTAAGCAATTCTTAACCAGTGATGGTGCAATTTTTATTTCGATTGATGATAACGAAGTGGCTACTTTGCGATTACTAATGGATGAAATTTTCGGGAAGAGTAATTTCATAGCATCGGTATTGTGGCAAAAAGTCTATTCTCCCAAGAATTCAGCTAGGCATCTCTCAGAAGATCACGATTATGTCCTTATATACGCCTTAAGCGCGAATGCTTGGAGACCCAATCTGCTACCTAGAACGGAAGACCAGAATGCGGCGTATAAGAATCCCGACAATGATGCTAGAGGAAATTGGAAAACTGGAGATCTTTCTGCGCGTAACCATTACTCAGCTGGAACTTATGCAATTACGTGCCCATCTGGGAGGGTTATTAGCGCTCCGCCGAAAGGAATGTATTGGCGCGTTTCTCGTGAACGGTTCGACATTCTCAATGCTGATAATAGAATCTGGTGGGGCAAGGATGGGAACGCAATCCCGCAGATAAAAAGGTTTCTCAGCGAAGTAAAAGATGGACGAGTACCACAAACCATGTGGTTCTATAAGGAAGTTGGCCACTCTCAAGAAGCTAAAAAGGAGCTGATTGAGCTAGTAAACTTTGAGAGCTCGGATGATGTCTTTATCACGCCTAAGCCAACACGTCTGATACAGCGAATCCTACAGATAGGTAGCGATAAAGACTCAATAATATTGGATTCATTCGCTGGTTCGGGAACGACAGGTCATGCAGTACTTAAACAAAATTCAGAAGATGGCGGTTCACGCAAAGTTATCATGGTTGAAATGGATTCCAATATTGCCAGTAATGTAACTGTTGCAAGGATGGATAGCGTTGTAAATGGTTACACGACGGCCAAAGATAAAGAAATAGATGGCTTAGGAGGAGGTTTCCAGTTCTGTCGACTAAGCGAAAAACCTTTATTCAATGCCAATGGGCAAATTCGCGAAGATGTTACCTTTGCTCAATTAGCAGAATTCATCTGGTTCTCGGAATGTGGCAGCGGCTTTACCGGCGAGACAAATTCACCACTACTAGGCGTGTTTGAAGGCAGAGCAATATTCCTCCTTTATAATGGAATTCTAAAAGACAAGTCAATAAACGGCGGCAATGTTTTGACGACGCCTGTACTCGACATTCTTCCTAAATTCGATGGTCCCAAAGTTATTTATGCTGCAGCGTGCCGATTGGGAAAAACACGAATGGATAAGTTAGGTGTTCAATTCAAGCAAACGCCCTACGCGCTGGAGATATAAGTATGGCGGCTTTTATACCAAAGAACTACCAAAGTGCCGTATTGGAAAGTGTGGAAAGCTACCTTCGCGCCTGTCGCGAACTTGGTAATGCCAATACCGCCTTTTACCAAACTACTCTTGATTTGTGGGGGCGAGGTAGTCAGTTCAATCCAATCGAAGGCTTTGCTGCCGACATGCCATATTTTTGTTTACGGGTACCTACTGGCGGTGGCAAAACCTGGTTGGCTGCAAAGTCGGTTTCCTTGATTAATACGCACTTATTGAGTGCCGAACATAGCATTATCCTTTGGATCGTCCCCAGCAACGCAATTCGGGAACAAACGCTGAGAGCGCTTAAAAATCGACTGCATCCTTATTTTCAAGCTCTGCAAGAAGCTGGACCTGTAACTGTGTTGGATCTTGATGAGGCAAAAAATGTTACTCGTGCCACGCTGGATACTTCGACCACTGTTATTGTCACGACTCGTCAGGCCTTTCAGGTTGGGGACACCGAGATTCGAAAAGTTTATGAATCTAGCGGTGCGCTCATGCATCATTTTGATAGTTTACACTCTGAACAACGTGCTTTGCTCGAAGGGCAAGACGGTGTTGTGCCTTACTCACTCACAAACGTCCTGCGTTTGCGCCGACCCTTTGTCGTTGTCGACGAAGCTCACAATAGTCGGTCAGAGCTTGCCTTTGAAACGTTAACTCGGTTCAATCCTAGCGGGATAATGGAGCTCACCGCGACTCCGGATATGGATAAAACACCCAGCAATGTATTGCATAGTGTTTATGCAGCTGAACTCAAGGGAGAAGAAATGATAAAGCTCCCGATACGCCTTGAAGCGGAACCCGACTGGCAGCAGTGTTTAGCAGATGGGATCTCTCGTCGTGATGAATTACAAAACATTGCGGAAGAAGAACGACGTCAAGGTGCTAATTATTTAAGGCCGATAGTACTGATTCAAGCACAAGCACATAGTAGCTCTAAAGATACCCTTGACGTGGAATGTGTCTTCAAGGAACTCATTGAGAACCATCGCATTCCTGAGCAAGAAATTGTTATTGCGACGGGAGAAAGAAAAGGTTTAGAGTCAATTGATGCCGAATTCGATGACGGCATTCTTGCAGAAGCGTGTCCAGTAAAGTATGTCATCACCCAGAAAGCTTTAGCTGAAGGTTGGGATTGCCCCTTTGCTTACATTCTCGTCAGTATGGCGGATGTGCACTCATCAACAGCCGTAGAACAACTGCTAGGTAGAATACTCAGGCAACCTGGAGCCAAACACCGGGAGAGCGAGGCATTGAATCGATCCTATGCCTTTGTCGTATCAAAAGATTTTAATGCAACTGCCGAGGGGCTTCGCGACCGGTTGGTACAGGGAGGGGGATTCGATCGAAAAGAGGCTGCTGCATTTGTAACCGTCGCAGATCCCAAACAAGAATATCTAGATTACCGTAATCCCATTCACAGGGCTGTGATACGTCCGGTAGTTATTAAGCTTGGAGAAATTCCAGAGTTAAAGCAGATTCCCAAAGGGGCTCGAGGCAAAATAAAGTGGGACAAAAAAACCAATACATTAACGATTAATGAACCTCTAAGTCCGGAAGAAACAGAAGAAATTAAGGCTGTACTGAGTAAGCCGGAATCAATCGATATTGTTGAGACGGCTAGTGTTGAAAGCCGAACTACGGCAATCGAGTTTTTCCAGACGCCTGCAGAAATGGGTATACCGTTTGAGGTTCCTCAACTGGTCCTCAAATACCAGGAAGAATTAGAGCTTTTCGAAGACCCAGAACAACTGAATTACCCTTGGGACCTCTCTGTTTATGATGCGCATCCAACAGCGGACGAACTCTCGCGTCTTGATGTGATCAATCGCGTGGCAGCTGGTGGAGACCTTGATGTCGATGAAGACAGCGGGAAAATGAAAGTGAGTTTTATTGCCAACCTGCAACGAGACCTTGGCCTAAGTTACAAGCCAGAACATTGGGACGAAACGAAGCTAACTGCCTGGTTATGCCGCAATCTCACAGACACCACTCTTACTCACGAGAGTAAACGCGCATTTGTTTCCGCGTGGGTTGACCATTTGGCGAAACGTGAAGACATGGACCTCGGCAGAATAAACCAAAGAAAATTTGAAATTCGAAATCTTCTGGAAGCCAGGTTCAACCAGCTTCGCCGAGAAGCGGCAAGTGATGCGTATCAAAACTGCTTGTTTGGTGAAAATGCTACGGATAGGATTGGTGTTAGCGACGAGTATGCATTCACATTTAATCCCTACGCTTACGCACCGAATCGTGACTATGATGGGCGTTATGGCCCTTATGATTTTCATTCCCATTACTACGGCCGTATAGGCGATTTTGATTCGAAAGAAGAATTTGAGTGCGCCGTATGGTTAGATCAACAAGCAGAGGGAGGTCGCATTGAATTTTGGGTGAGGAACCTTGTCAGGCGTGAAGGTTCGTCTTTTTCACTGCAAAAAGCTGACGGGAAATTTTATCCTGACTTTGTTTGTAAGTTGTCGGACGATGGCCCAATTTTAGTTGTCGAGTACAAAGGAGGGAATATGTGGAATAACCCAAAGGTCGAAATGGATCGTAAGGTAGGTAATTTATGGGCTGAAATGTCGGATGGGAAATGCCGTTTTGTGATGCTTAAAGACAAGGAATGGAATGCCATAGATGCTTGTTTATAAGTTTCAAGCTAGAACAACTTGGTTGGTAAACAGGAAGATGTAGTGTGGTTATATGTTAAACGGGGACCCGCGGTATCTTGGGCCAGGATGGTGTCTTACAACGATGACAGGCTGTGCGAAAGTCTGGATAGGTCGACACAGACGAGGCATGGCCAAAGCGTCTGGACTCAAATTGGGTGTCTCCCAATGATAGAGAAATGTCAATTCTTAGGTTCATATCCCGTTAACTCCATATAACCCCGACCCAATCTATTACCTTTTTGGTCCAGTACTTCCACCAGCCCTTCCCAGTAGAGAATCGAAAGATTAACGGTTTGTTGATCCAACAGTGCATTGATTGTTAATTGTTCTTCTCCCAGATTAAGCGTCCAGCTGACGGGCCAGTTGATGCCACGGGCGTCTTTGTAAAACCGAATAGGCGTGAGCAAAAAGTCATCCCTGCCTAATAACGTAATGCCCGGGTCACCCTTACCGACAACAGTCTGTTGTTGTACCAGTTGTGGATGAACGACTACCAGACCGTGATCATAATCGTCTCTGGCGCCATCATGTCTGCGTAATTGGAATGCCATGATGCTGCGTTGATCACTGAGCTGTAGAGAAAACCAATCCCATCCTGCTAGTGACTCACCGAGGACCGACGTACTCCATTCACGGTCGAGCCAGCCGAGACCTTTCACTTTCAAGGCGCGCCCATTGAGTTTGAGTGTGCCGCTAAGTTGCAAGCGTGGAATTGAATAATAGTAGCTCGCAGCATCTGGTCCTTTTTTCGATAAGCCGCGATTGCCCTGTAAGACGATGGGCCCGGTTTGCTGGATCTGCAGGTCGACTCCAAACCGATTGGACTCTTCTGCAATGAGGCTCAGGTCCAATTTATCTTCAGCATCACCTGATAGTGTCCAGTCCTCGATCAGTGCGCGAAATTGTTTGCCGGTTGAAACGCCAGCCAGTTCAGGGTGGCCCCGGGCAAACCTTTCGGCTTTAAAATGAGTGGCCGTCGAAATGTCACTGACTGCCAGATGTCCCAGATAGGCTTGACCGGTGTGCCAGGGGCCTTCGCCAGTTGGCTGTGGAGATAGGGCTTGTCTAAACAGCGTAAAATGCACGCCATACTCATGACCCTCTTCGTCCTCAAGTAATGCCGTCAGGTACCACCATTCACTTCGGTATCGATTATGCGGTCCGTGGTCTAACGGAAATACAAAGTCTCGTTTTTGATTTGCGAGCGCAAAGCCCTGATCTTCTGGTTTACCGAGTATATTGTTTAATCGCAATCCGGAGACGGCAGGTGAAGCAGGTCCAACATCCGGCTGGCAGGCGGTAATCACAAGCGTCGAGAGGCACACAAACAAAAATACTATCGGTCTAGCGTTCACCAAAGGCTCCTTCTTCTCGACCGCCGCTCTGTAGTATTCCGGCTGCAATAGCAGCCAGCATTCCCCAGGTGCAGGAGGCTAGCAGTGATGCTGTTGACAGCTGCAAATCGATGGTCCAGCCGAAGGCTCTTGGATTAATAACGTTACAGAGTATCCAGCCGAATGCTATGCCAAGGGGTAGTGCAATGATGATAGCGACGAGGCCGAGCCCGGTGCCCAGTGCAATATTCATGATCAGTTGTTCGAGGCGATTAACCCCCAGGGTGTTTAACAACTGCCTGCCGGTTTGTCGATTCAGGCGCATGGTGGTCACGGCGATATAGACGCTGATTGTGGCAACTAACAACGCGATGCTTATTAGAACCGTGGTAATGGCGAAGGTCTGATTGAATGTATCCAGGGCAACGCGTCGAATATCAGACTGAAGACTCAAACTAAGGTCAGGAAATGGTTTTTGCAGTTCTTCGATCAGGGCTTCGGGATAATCACTGTTAAATGATATTGAATCTATCTGCAGCTCAGTTGCAAAGCTGGCGGCTAGCGCACTGCCTTCATTAACAATAAGCCTGGGCTGTAGATCCCCAAATGCGGAGAACTGTCCAGCGACGGTCATGGTTTCGCCTGAGACCGTCAGTAGGTCGCCAGCTGAAAGCTGTAACGCTCTAGCGGCCTGCTCACTTAAAAGAATTTCATGAATCCCAAGGTTTCCATCGTACCCATAACGTGAGGATTCGAAGCCATCCATACGAGTGATATTCAACTCCATCGATAGTCCATTGACGCGCAAGTTTGCCTGCCGATATACCTGTATTCGGTCTGCAAGCGTGATTGGATTGTTACTGTCAGATAGCCTACCCAAAGTCGTTTCGTCGCCCTGTGCGACCAAATCGTACTTTAACCGGTGATCGAGCATTTGATTAAAATCGACCCGAAAACTATCCACCATCAGCGCTACGCCAATCGCGGTTGCTATCGCCAGGGCGAGGCCAGTGATGGCAATGCTAAGTTCTCCTGGATGCCAGAGCGCCTCCCTAACACCAATCCGCATTAGGTAGGAACCACTAATCATCGCGGACCATTCCTTCAAACGACTGAGTAAAGGCGCAATGAGCTGTGAGGCGGCCAGACTTAATACCGCAATGGCAAAAAATCCGCCCGCGAGTCCTGTCTGGGGCTGAAAGATGCACCAGATTGCGGCGATTAATAGTGCTAGCGTAATCATCATGGGCAGAACAGAGCGGCGAGTTTCTTGCTGTGATCGATGGAACGCCCAGCCACCACCGAGCAAACAAACCGCAACGGAAGATCCCACTGCTTTGAAAATAACCCAGCGATCCAGTTCCAACTCAAATGTCTGTCCTGGTATCGCAGATGTCAGCAACCAACTGGCGAGCCACCACCCGGCGACAAGACCAAGAGCCGCGGCTAACGTTGCCACGAATCCGATAGAAAAGAGGAAGTAACCGCGCAGTTGTTGCCATTCAACACCCAGGACATGCAGGCGATCAAAGACAGGCCAAAGGCGCCTTAACCAGGAGACTGCGACCTGATAGATAAGTAACCAGGCGACCAGAAGGGCGAGCATGCCCAATGCCGAGATGTTAAAAAGAATCGATTTACCAAACTCTTGAGCGGGATACTGTTCTGCCCTACTGATGAGTTGCCAGCCGGCAGGAAGGTTGAGGGTCGGCTTGGCGGAGGGAAACCCGGCACCGAAGCCCGGCAGGAGTTTCTCAGCGATCGCAATGATGTCGGCAGCAGGCTCACTTAACACCAGGCCGATGTAGGAGAGTTTACTGTCTGGCCAATCCAGCAGGTCATGGGCAGTCGCTATGTCTGCCAGTAAGGTACCTTTGGGTGCATCTATAATGCCATTGATAGGCAGCGATAATTGACCCTTAAGACTCTTATCTATCCAGACGCCGTCCCAGGCCAGTTGCCGCGCGATAGAGTTGGCGTTGGCGACTGGCGGTCTCGCGAGTAGGTCAGCGCCCAATACCCGAACACTATGGTGTTGGTTTTGACCGTCAATATTCAGGGTAAGCTGTGCGGTTTTATCTATTAACGGAGCGAGTTGCTGTATTGGGGGTAAAACGCCAGTCCGCCAGAAGCGCCGTAAAGCAAAGTAGTCCGAGGTGTTCAGGTTGTCTCGATGCAGATAATGGCTGTATCCAGCGAGAGCATTGGGTATTTGACCATCTAGTCGGTTCGAAATACTGGTACTGACCAGATGCACACTAACAATCGATGTGACACCCAGCGCCATTCCAATCAGGGCCAGAGCTGTAGACCAGGGTGTTCGCGCCAGAAACCTCAGTAGTGCAAGGGCAATCATTACAGAGGTTGTGCTTTTTGCGAGGTTGTTGCTGGGGATAATGTCCCATCTAACTGCGACGAGCTATCCAGGCGAAGCGGTCTGGCTAAGTGCAACCGGGTGTGCGCCATTGCGGCAATTTGTGTGTTGTGGGTAGCTAACACTAGAGAAATATTCTGCTCCCGACAGCTGCTAAACAGCAGGTCCGCAACAAGGGCAGTGTTTTCAGCATCAAGATTGCCGGTGGGTTCATCTGCCAACAATAGTGTTGGTTTGAGTAACAGTGCCCTGGCCACTGCGACGCGCTGTTGTTCACCACCGGAAAGCACATCTGGAAAGTCGTTGAGCCGATCCGACAGGCCGAAATCTTTAAGCAATGTTGTCGCCTGTCGTTCAAGGTCGGGTCGACGATTTAATCGCGCGGGCAAACGGACATTCTCCAGAATCGTTAAGGTCGGAACCAGGTTGAAGAACTGGTAGACGTAACCTATGTGTTGCCGGCGTAGTGAGGTTCGGTTTCGTTCGTTGGCGGTAGCGTATGAAAAAACCTTGTCTCCCAACTGAAGGGTAATATCGCCCTGATCTACTTCCAGTAATCCCGCCAGCAGGTTTAACAGGGTCGACTTTCCTGAGCCGCTGGGACCGGTCACAGAAAGGGACTCTCCAGCAGCAAGCGTAAATGTCAGGTCGGCTATGACCTCGATCTGACGGTCACCATCTTGATAGTGTTTGCTGATATGTTTAACACTCAGCGCCGTGGGGGTTGTCATCCTGTTAACTCGTAACTCAGAGTAAGGTGACAGGGTAAAACAGTAGGGCGATGAGAGATAGGGTGCTCTCTATGTCCGCTGTTTGGGTACCCTTTTTCGCCTATCGTCCTAAATAGGTCTAGTATGCGCCCCAACTATCGCTCGCTTATAAACGGGTGCAATCGTGAGCCTGAAGAGGAAAAGCAGTGAACAAATGGGAAGAGTTGGATACAGCGGAAATTCCCAACGGTGGTGGCACGCTGCGCCTTTTGCGGCGGGGTGATGAGTTTTCCATCCGAATTGTAGGTACCCAGGGTGACCTGATGAATAGTCGTACCCATGGGTCGGAAGATGCGCTCGGTACCTTAGCCTGTGCCCATTGTAGCAACTCAGGATCAGCCGAAATTTTAATTGGTGGTCTCGGCATGGGCTTCACACTAGCGGCTGCGCTAGAAGCATTGCCGCCCACGGCCAAAGTTGTTGTCGCAGAATTGGTTCCGGGAGTGGAAAAATGGAATCGTGAATTGCTTGGTATGTGTGCAGGTAACCCTTTGTCTGACGATCGAGTAGAGGTTCAAATCTCAGATGTGGGCCGGCTTATTAATCACGCTACCGATGCCTATGATGCAATCTTGTTGGACGTCGACAATGGACCTGAAGGATTAACACATTCTGATAATGACAGCCTTTATTCTCTAACGGGTTTGGAATGCGCATATAATGCGTTACGCAAAACTGGGGTTTTAGCGGTTTGGTCCGCATCAAAATCCCCCAGATTTACCTCTTTACTCAAGAAGGTTGGTTTTAAGGTAGACGAACGCCAGGTTCGCGCACACGGTGGCAAAGGCTCGCGACATGTGATCTGGCTTGCTACTCGTTAATGTCTGAGTTTGATGCCCCGGCGTTTTGCCAGTTTTGCCAGGGCTTTGGCCATGCTCGATTCACCATCGGCGAGCCCGACAAATTCAGGTAAAAATTCCTGAACGATACAATCGGATTCTGCTTTTATTGCTGCGGAGCGAGGTTCCCCGGTCAGAAACGACATTTCTCCAAACACGCTGCCGGAAAGCAACCAGGCTAGTACATTGTCCTCTTCTTTTGGGCCTCCTTCTCCTGCGTCGTTTTCGTCAGGACGGCTGACGCTCATAAGGCCAGCATTGAGTATAAAAAAGTTTCTGGAGACTTCTCCCTGTGTTAATAGCGTTGTGCCTGCTTTGACAACCCGAAGGCGGCCATACAACTCCAATGTCTCGAGTTCAGTTGTATTCAGTTCTCTGGCGAGATTACTGTCATACAGCGATACAAAATCCCTCGATTGCATCACACCCAATACATTTGCTTTGGAGTCAGTTTGAGTAAATTTCCAGGCCAACTCATTCAAGCGTTCACGATGTAGAAATCGTCGGTCGTCCTGTATGCCAATTGAAGCTAAATCTACTTCTGCAAAGTGCACGTCTGCAATGTCCATTGCATGCATTGCTTCCAGTGCTGTGATCTCAGGCGGGAGTAGCAAAGTATTTTTTCCATTCTGGTTTTCTTGATGACTTTGGATGGCCGCCAACTCAATTGATTCTCTGCTGTCCTGTTGCAGAATGTCTTCTAGCGAGCTTGCCAGTTCGCGAATCGGTGTTACGCCAAGGCGACGAACCGGCGTTGATTCCTCATAACTCAAGCCTCGCTCTCGCAATCTCCGGTCGAAGAATGACCTGCCCATAAAACCAGAATAAATGTAGCAGGTAATGACGCAGGTCGAGAAGCCGAGGGACGCAACCTGATAACTCTGGGTCATCTCCAAAATAATAATGGCGGCGGCAAAGGGTGCTCCAGCTAGTGCGCTTGCAACGGCAAAGGCGGAGATGACAGGAAATACATCTATGGAAGTTTGGATATCAGTTACCGCTGCGAGGGGTGTTGCTAACAAAAAATTTCCAAATATCGCCCCCACCACCGCACCTATAAATAAGCTTGGGGCAAATAGGCCACCGTAGAATCGAAGCGCGACGCTGATCCCCGTGGCGAAAAATTTAGCGACGAGCAATAACAACAATAGCAAGGTGGCGTATCGAGTAGTAAATAGGCTCTGGACAAAGTCCATACCGGTACCCAGTACCGCTGGAATAAATAGAGCAATAGCAAACAACATTGCCGCAGCCCAGACTGGACTGAGCGCGGGTATAGGGATTCGTTTTGGTAATTCCTGGAGAAATAACTCAAGCGCCTTTGTAAAAGCGATGGCAACTATACCCAGGGCAATACCCAGGATGGCGGCTGTAATGAGGCTACTAATGCCTAGTTGAAAATTACTGGTATCCAGTTCGAAGACAGGCTTCGAGTTCATTGCCAGGGCGATTCCCCAGGCTGTGGAACTGGCAACCGCCAGAGGCAGGAAGTCCCGAAGGTTCATCCTGCGCATCACAAATTCGGTGGCGAATAGGGCTGCGCCAATTGGTGTCAAAAATGCTGCTGAAATTGCCGCGGCGACTCCGCAGCCAACCAGGGTCTGCCAGGAAATATGTGCGGTGCCCATAACCCGCCGCATCACTTCTGCGACAAAGGAACCAAAATGAATCAGGGGGCCATAGAGACCTACAGATGCACCGCTAGCGGTACTGATGCCGGCGATTAGGGTTGAGATTAAGCTAGTTATAGGTGGTATGCGATGATCTGGGTCCGCCAGAGAATGCAAGGTGTCCGGCGGCGAAGATACCTTGCCATCGGGCAGCGCCTTTAATAATGCGCTAACAATAAGTGCACCCATGAATAACGCGGTGCCGGAATAGATGATCCAGTTGGCGTTTGGAATAGAAAAAATTTCGCGAGAAGCATGTTGGTGCCAAAAGCTGAATATGCGACTGGACCCAGTGGTGAGTAGCCAAACCGCCATGGCAGTTGCCACACCGATAATAGCGCTTGCGAGGATTCTCGTGCCTGCGTCGCTGAGAAACTCTCGATAGATCAACCGGTCCCGTTGCGCCATATAACTAACCTTTTGGATAGCAGTGTTACATTCTATGCCTGGTTGAGCAAAATTGTATCGGTGTATGGCGTTTAACGAGTGTCTGTATGGATGGGGCAGGAGGGAAGGGGACATCACGATGTACTTATTCTGGTGGTGTTTGAAAAATGTCCGTTTCTGGATGAAACGCAAACCAGGCGAACCAAAAAGAGACAACGGAAGGGTAGGCCTGCCCATTCTTGGATTCGATGGTTGCGGTTTGAGAAGCTTTATCCCAATGAATGAGAAAGCTTTCACCGCCGACGGTGTCTGGGAAACTTGATTTGTTGTGCTTCTCGAGTTCAATGAAGGGGTAAGCCTTGAACTGGCCCTGGTATTCGACGCCTAAAACACTTTCCTTGGGATGGTAAGTCTTTGGTGCTTTGTGGTTAACCTCAAAAAATAGTCTGCGACTTTTCTCGTAACCCCGATAGGGAGATTGCTTATAGTTACGTTCAAATCCTGTGTCGCGACTTAAGACAACCGTTTCCGGATGTAACGACTTCCAATGTTTCCAGGTGGTGTGGGTCACGGGTATCTGAGGTAATCCTGCTCCTTTCAACGGACCTGAAATGGCCTTTGCCAATAGTTGTGACCACAGGGACTCACTGTTTCGATCGTAAAGTAACATGTCCGAGTTATACAACAGGCCGGAAACTCCAAATATCAACGCTGTATCGGCAATGTTGGTTGTGAAAGCCATCCCAGATCCACAGAGTGGACAATAGGAAATTGTGAAATTTTGGTCGGCGACATGATCGTTGACGAGCTCATGCCAGTTCAAAATTCGCACAGGGTAGGCTCGTACCTTGCCTGCTATTTCAATACCCAGAACCCGGTCCTCATCTGCTAACCATTGAACATTTTTTACAACATCAAATTTGGGCAGATCAATGGCGGGAATACCATCCCTTGGTGGTCCGCCTGAGACAATTTCGTTCAGCGGAACGAGGGGGTCAATGATCTCGAATCCATTCTTAGCCGCGAAGCTCACTTGATAAATCAGGCTGATCAGAAAGAAAGTAAGAAGTCTGTGCATGGTCAGTATGACCGGAGTTAGACCTTAGTGATTTCACAAGCGCCATTGCGTCCCGATTAGCATTGTGTGGCGCCGATATCATCATGCGGTATTCGTCCTAGTTAAGAGGTTTTGAAACATTAATTGGATCGTTAAGGTCTAGTTATTAACCTCTATGACAATTACGGAGCGTGTTTAATATGGATGCGTATGAATCAACAATTTCCAATGAAGTAAATTTAATTTTTCGATCAGCCTCGAAGCTAGCTAGCTTGTTTATGCTGACGATATTGATGAGTGGCCATAGTATGCACGCTATAGCTGCAGAGCAACTTGCCGTGCCTGATCCGCTCCAATTTGAGGAAAGAAAAGGCTGGAAGCCATTCTGGGCAACGATCTTTATGGGTAACAGAATTGGTCTTGAGTATAACGAGGGCAGAAATTTCCGAGGTGTCGAAATTATAAGGGGCATTCCAATTATTGGGTTTGTAGTGATGCTGCCGAAATTCTGTGCCGAGGCATTGTCACTAAACGGTATGCAGCATATTGCTAATGAAACCGGTATCGATGAGCCTAAACGACTACGTTACGAGGAGGCTATTGCTCGTTTGCAACGTGAGGGGAATCACGAAACAGCGGATCTACTCTTAGCCAGGTCTCCATTGGATGAAAACAACTATCCCTACAGAGAAAAGAAACTGTCAAATCGGTTAAAATCAGGCATGTTAGAACTCTTTGTTGGGCATCGAGATGCACTTGAGTGGAATGAAGGGAGAAAGATCCGGAAGGTTGAATGGGCTTCAATTTTGATTGTGCCTCGAATCTTTCCAGCCATCGAAGCCTTTAAAGGGAAGCGCATGTCAGATATAGCCGTGGCTGAAAAGTTAGACGAAAAGTTTGGCCAAGGCGTGCAACTCTAGTCTAACCTAAAAATTCGCCAGGCAGTTCTGACTGACAATATTATGATGGGGTGTCATCTTGCTTGCGTCTGCTTTTCATGAGTTTCTTGAGCTGTTCGTCGATAAACTCTATGCCCACCAATACGGTGACGCTGATGAGTGAAAGTGAAAATGCACCTAGGAGCTGACCAAATCCAACAGCGGAACCTATCGCCGCCAGTAGCCAAATCACAGCGGCTGTGGTGACACCAGTCACTCTACCGTCCTTGGCAAGGATGACGCCGGCGCCAAGAAAACCTACACCAGTTACGATTTGGCCGAGAACTCTGGCGGGGTCCCCAACGGGACTAGAGTTTGTTAGTCCGAGGTGCACGAATACCGCACAACTCAGACAGATAAGGATGCTGGTTCGGACCCCCATCGGCTTGCCACGGTATTCTCTCTCGCAGCCAATGATGGTGCCGCAGATGATAGACATGCCAATGGTGTACCAGAAGGCTGCATTAAGTGGGTCGAAGTGCTCCATCCCAGTTCCAATTTTATGGCTTCGTTCAGATGTTATCAGAGCGCCTTAGGCTAACAAAATCCCTATGGATTGAGAGCATTCTTAGGTTTTTACCGTGTTTTCAAACCAGTGCCAATTCCCGTCAATCGAGTTGCCGTTCGTCCGATAGGGGGGCTTACCCCCTGATTCATGGGGGACCGCCTAACCGAGGTAATTGCCAAACTACTCCCGATCTTAATTTGCAGGGAGTTGGCAATGATTCGGCGTTTCATCTGTATTGTGTTACTTGGTCTCTTTCTCGGTGGCTGTTCTGGTGACGGCGGTTCTAGTGCTTCTACGGGCGTTACCCTGACGCAACCTGATCCTACTTCACCGGTTTCTGGTGGAGGGGTGAAGGGACCACTGGTGAATGCCAACGCCATTTTGTATCTTGTGGACTTGACGGCGACGGATCTAAAGGGCGCTCAGATCTCAAGCGGCAGTACAAATGAATCAGCGGCGTTACAGGGCATCACGATACCCGCCGGTGCATTGGATACCTTCTTGCTTGAAATTACAGCGGATAGCAATACCACAGATTTAAACAGTGGCGTTGCACCCATACTCACGGTCTATAGAACCGTAGTCAATGCAGAGGCAATACGCACGGGGCGAGTTTTTGCCACACCTATAACAACACTCGCACTAGCGCTCGCTCAGCAGTCGGGTCCCTATGCTTCTCTTGAGGACTTAAATATAGCGCTTCGCCTAAGTGCTCAACAGGTGATCTCCACTCTTGGGTTTGGATTGGACGCTTCTACTGACCCTTTTACCAGTAACCCTTTGCTTACCGCGGCAGATACAACCGACGAGCAGCAGGCACGAGTGCTGGCTTATCGATTGGCCATTGAGGGTCTGGCAGCAATTTTAGATTTGCTTGCGACCGAGATTCTTGCCGTTGATCCGACCAGTGCCATTACAGTAGACGATGTATTGGCTGCTATTTCTGAAGATTTGTCAGATGGTGCGATTGATGGCATGTCAGCGGGCGGTGCTGTCGCGACTTTAGTTGCAGTGACTGACATTAATGCAGTGGTCGGGACTGATCCTGCATTGCTGATGATTCCAGGCACAACCACTCCCATTACCCGGGTAGCGGACATTATTGTCAGTGAGACGGGTACTACCGGTGTGACGGTAGCGACAGCCAATATTACCTCGGGAAGCGTAGCGGTTGTCGCCCGACCAGCAAAATCACTGCCTGATATTGATGGTGATGGTGTGCCCGATAATGCAGACGCATTTCCGTCGGATGCAAACGAAACTCTAGATACGGATTCCGATGGCATTGGTAACAATGCAGACGATGATGATGATGGCGATGGTGTCGCCGATGGTGATGATGCGTTTCCTCTGCAAAGAGACGAAAGTCTAGATACCGACGGTGACGGCATTGGCAATAATAGTGACGATGATGATGATGGTGACGGCACTTTGGATAGTGCTGATGCGCTGCCATTGGTTGCCACAGAAACCGTTGATACCGATGGTGATGGGATTGGCAACAACGCTGATACGGACGATGATGGAGATGGTGTTGATGACGTTTCAGATAGCTTTCCGTTAGACGCAGCAGAACAGTTAGACACTGACGGAGATGGTCTTGGCAATAATTCGGATACCGATGATGACGGTGACGGTGTTGCTGATGCGGATGACAATCTACCGTTGGATGCTCAGGGTTCAGTTGCTAGCAGTGCCACGATAGGACCTGATGGTGGTACATTGACATCGCCTGATGGGCTGATGACCTTGAGCTTTCCAGCTAATGCAGTCAGCGTGAATACAATTATTACCATCGGATCACCGACCGATGCCGTGCGAGCCGCAGCGGATAGCGAAGAGCGCCCCCTTGATGGTCTCTATCTTTTGGGTCCTCAGGGACAACAATTCGCTGAACCCGTGACGATGACCTGGACACTACCAACTTCGAGCACAAGACCGAACACTGTCAAGCATGTCGTATCCCGCAGTAATGGTATTGAGGAAGGTGTTTTGGGGCGAGTTATTACTAACCCGTTTCTCGGTACAGTTAAAACCACTATCAATCACTTTTCTGAAATTCTGATTTTTTCTGGAACCTACAAAATAGTGATTAATAATCCTGGTGCTAGAAAAGGCGGTTTGCTTCTTTGGGAATATAGTTTGGTAGACGGTGGAGATGCTGAAGAGCTTAAGAAAAGAGACCGGATTATCTTTTCAGAAAAAATCAGCGACACTGAATTGCTGCCGGTAGAGGTGATTAGTGGCTCGGAGTTTATTAGCGGCGAGCAGCACGTGGATAGTATTATTATCAATGGTGCTTTTGACGAAAGAAACGGCAGTATCTCCGCTGTGTGTGACGACGCGTCAGTTGATGGTCTAACCGCAAGAATTGGATTTGACGTTTACTGGACTGAAAACATTTCAGGCATCGGCGGTTTACTGCCCCAGGATGGGCTTATTCGCGTTGAAGCAAATGGTACTTGCAGAGAAACGATAGAGATCACAGAACCTCAGTTTATCTCGATTGGTAATGACGTGGAGCGAATTACCGAGGCCCCTGAACGCATTGTTATTGACGAGTGTAGTTTTCAGCAGCAGCGTTTTCACGTGGTGGTATCCAACACTCAAACGCGAATTGTGAACAACACCGGTAGTTGTTCACGGGTGCTAAATTTTAATGGAAGCGACAGATCGATTTTTGGTGCCCAGGCACTTGTGGCGGACACGACTTCGCGTCTGTTTGTCTACGGTGAGTCCGGCGTATTTATCACCGAACCAATTGATGGAGTTTTTGGCGAGCTGTCGGACTTCACTAGCACTACGACTGACATTCAGTTTGCGGTCAATGATGACGGTAGTGAGATTTCGAATCAGGCTTATGCGACAAACAATGCGGGAGGGGTGAAGTTGCGGACTCTGAACGCGGATGGCTCTAATACTAATGTAAGCGCTTTTAATGTAATTGGTTTGATCGGCAAAACATTAATCGGCTTTTTCCCCGCAACTTCTAAGACGGGCTTTGGCATCACTTCCGAAACTCCGAGCAAAATGTATCACTTCAACTTCGGTGGCGAGACTGTTACAGCAACAGAACTCGGTAGTGTCGGTGATACTGCATTGGGTATCAGTTGTGCACGCCTCGCTTGCGAAACCGAGACTAGTTGCAGCATTAGTAATACCGAGACTCTGGGATGTGCAGTGAGTGCCTTTGACAGTGAAGAGATTCACCCGGTCTTTTTCAGCGATGTGGTTACCAACGCAGCGAGCACTCCCACATTTAACTTCTCCGCGCCAATCCCTGGTATCAAGACTGCCGCCCCTTATACGAAGTCCAATGCGAATGGACAGTTGGTGATCGCGACCGTTAACGACAATGAGATCGGTAAGGTGCTGTTAACCATTCGTGACGCATCAGGTACGGAAGTTCAGACCGCGGAGTTCTTTTTAACAGCATTTGAAGGGACAACGGGTTTTGCGGGGACCGGCAGTTCAATCGTCATGATGGAGCCGAGCGCAGAATACCCAAACGGGGCTGTCAGGATCGGCGTTAAAAATCCAGTTGGCACAAATGATGGCATTTTGACAATACCTGTGACAGAGGCACTACTTGGATCCTCGCCGGTGCCGTTTTTTGGTCCGACGTTCACTAACTGATAAGCGGTCAATCAGGATCCGGGACTCAGAGTGTTTTCCTCTGGGTTCCGGCCTGATTGGAGCGTTTGCGGGGTAGCTTCGGTTAGCCGGCTTTTTATGCGGTGAAACTATCCATTTTTAAGACAGTTACCTATACTGCGGGCTTCGTTGGGATGTTTAGCACATTTCACTTTTCGATCGATAAACACCCAGGGACGTAGTTAATTGACAGGCGATGTATCGGCTTCACAGATTGCGAGGGACTTCGCCTCGCCTTCCTATACTAGAGCACTATTTCAGTTCGGTAACACGTTGCTACTTTATGTAGTCTCGATCTACCTGATGTTCAACTTACTGCCCGCATCCTATGGCTATGTGCTCGCAATCTCACTTTTCGCAACTGTGGCGCACGTTCGACTCTTTATGATCGGTCATGACTGCGCGCACCAATCTTTCCTCCCGAGAACGGCGGGCTGGCAGAATAAGGTGATAGGCAATATTGTTGGTGTGTTAACCAACACACCTCTAGATTACTGGGCTAGCCAGCATCTACTTCACCACCAGACGGTCGGTAACTTAGATCGCAGAGGCTACGGTGATGTAGATACACTCACAACAGAAGAGTTTGAGGCAACAGCCTTCTGGGGGCGTGTCTGGTATCGAATCGGGCGTAACCCATATGTTTTGATATTTATATTCGCGCCGATCTACTTTGTTATCATGCAGAGATATCCCTTCGAACAAACCCGTGCCCCCGGAAAAATCTGGCGCAGTATTCTGGGTACAAACCTTGGCATGGTTGTCTTTTATGGTACGTTGATTTCGATCTTTGGCCTAGAATCTGTGCTACTTGTGTTTGCTCCGGTTGTGCTGATGTCTTCGGCAATAGCAGCATGGTTGTTCTATGTTCAGCATCAATTTGATGACGCCTATTGGGAGCGGCAGGAGAATTGGAGTTACAAGGAAGCAACTCTGCAAGGTAGCTCGTTTTATAATCTACCCCGCTGGCTTCACTGGGTGACCGGTAATATTGGCTACCATCACATTCATCACCTAAATCCAAAAGTCCCGAATTATCGGTTGTCGGACTGCTACGAATCGGATCCATTACTACAGGAATGTAAGTCAATTGGCTTCTGGGAGAGTTTTAGTCTTGCTAAACTTGCCCTGTGGGATGAATCGAACCAGCGCCTCATCTCCTTTGCTGAATTCGACCGACGCAATCATGTGTGAGGCAGTTACCGGCTGCCGCCCAATCAACAAACTATATAGGTGTTCGCAATGAGGATTTTAACGCTTCTTGGATTACTTGGATTGCTCGCTGCGTGTGGTGATAGCCAGCAACCGGCTCAACCAGAGTCCGCCGCTGTTTCAACTGAGGCTGTTGAATCGCCCCAGAATGCGCTTGAGCCCGCTACAGCGACCGGGTCCCAGGTTGATTCAGCAACGGCGAATTTGATCGACAAAACAGATGCGAACTGGAAATCGAAAGTAACGGAACCTGAATTGATGTCTTTTGAGGAAGGCAAAACCTATCTTTGGGAGCTTGAAACCAATCACGGAACGATGACCTTTAAACTGTTCCACGAGGCATCGCCGATGCACGTGAGCAGCACGGTCTATCTAACTGAGCTAGGGTTTTATGACGAAGTCCTGTTCCACCGGGTGATTCCTGGGTTTGTGGCCCAGGGTGGAGATCCCACGGGCACAGGTCGCGGCGGCCCCGCTTACAAATATGACGGTGAGTTTGCGGCGGGCCTATCCCATACCAGGCCAGGTTTATTGAGCATGGCGAACGCTGGACCGGGAACAGACGGCAGCCAGTTTTTTATCACCTTTGTCCCCACGCCATTTCTGGATGGCAAACACACCATCTTTGGTGAATTGACCGATGGCATGGAAGTCCTCAAAGCACTGGAGGCCCGCGGTAGCCGAGGTGGTGCAACCTCTGAAGAGTTAAAAATTATTAGCGCAAAGATTGTGGTCAACTAGCGGTTTTATCGTAGCAAACGATGGCCATATAGATTCGGCAAGATTCCAATTTGCAATTTGTAGCATTAGCTTGGAATAAAACGAATCAAAGTGATGTCTACATTTGATAGCAAAGTTTTTTAGGAAGTGATTTGAAGCAGTTAGTCTGGATATTAGCCCTCTTTTATACGTCAGCTCTGTTTGGCGCCAACAACAGCGTGGTCACCATTGAGACACCAGTTGGGTCGTTCCAAATGCAGATGCTTTCAGACGAGGCACCAAATACCGTACAAAATTTTCTCAATTATGTGGAAAGAGGTGCCTACAACGACACCTTTTTTCATCGTTCTGTGCCCGGGTTTGTGGTCCAGGGTGGAGGTTTTTCTTACAACGCGGCGACCAATACTGCGCCCGCGATTGCCGTTGACCCTCCCATTGCCAACGAATTTAGCGAGTCTAACGTTCGAGGCACCGTTGCGATGGCAAAAACAGCAGCGGGGCCAGATACCGCAACGAGTCAGTGGTTTGTGAATTTAGCTGATAACTCCGGAAATCTTGATAATCAAAATGGCGGTTTTACCGTGTTTGCCCGGATCATCGGGGATGGTATGCAGGTTGTTGATGCCATTGCTGCGCTGCCCCTTGCGAATTTGGATGGTGGAGGCGTGTTTGCATCAACGCCGACGATCAATTTTAGCGGCACTATTAATAGCAGTATCTTTGTGACCATTATTAATGCCACTGTTTCGACTGAACCCGATTTTGACGGAGATGGGGTCCCCGACAGCACTGACACGGACGACGATAACGACGGTGTGCCGGATGTTTCCGATGCCTTTCCCTTAAACGCGGCAGAATTTGCGGATACTGACAATGATGGAACCGGCAACAACGCCGACACAGATGATGATGGTGATGGTGTCCCAGATGTAGACGATGCCTTTCCATTAGACAGCTCTAGATCTATAGCTTCTCGGCTGGCGAATATCTCGACCAGAGGTCCGGTGAAAACTGAGAATGAGGTCATTATTGGTGGTGTCATTATTGTGGGCGATGAAGCGAAAACAGTTGTGGTTCGTGCCCGTGGGCTGAGTCTAGCGGATGCAGACCCGAATCTGGCAGGCTTGTTATCGGATCCCGTTGTTCAGCTGTTTAGTGGCGCGGATCTCATCGACTCAAATGATAACTGGGCGTCCCATGCCCGTGTTAGCGAGTTGCCGGAAAATTTACGTCCCACGAGGGCAGAAGAATCAGCCCTCATGGCGACATTACAACCCGGTGCCTATACTGCTGTTGTGAGGGGTGTTGGAGATGGTCAAGGTGTTGGGATTGTCGAAATCTTTGAGGTGAGTGCCGGCGCTACCCGGCTTTCTAATATTTCAACCCGCGGTTTTGTGGGTGCCGGTGATGATGTCCTCATAGGGGGAGTCATTATTGAAGGGGAGGAAGCCAAAACCGTGACTATCCGAGCGCGGGGTCCTAGCCTGATAGATGCTGATCCTAATCTACAAAACCTGCTTGCAGATCCCTTCGTTCAGCTTTTTAACGCTTCTGGCGAACTAATCGACAGTAACGATAATTGGAGCGACCATAGCTCGGCAGTTTTACTTCGAAGTGATCTACGACCTTCAAGCAGCGCTGAGTCAGCCATCACCCGGACACTAGCTCCAGGTGCTTACACGGCAATTGTTCGAGGAACTGCTGATAGTACCGGAATTGGGATTGTTGAAGTGTTTGAAATCGACTAGGTGTTAAAGAGGCGCTGTAAAACATCAGTTCATCAATCAAAATGATTGGTGTCAAACAATCCCTAATAAAATCGCAAGGTCATGTCTAGAATTCTTAGTGAATTTAGGTATGATGCCGGCCATGGAAAATGGAATAACAATCGGCAGATAAATAATAAGCCGAGTAGAGTAACTTTTGCTTAACCAGTAGTTAAAGCACATCTACGCCAATTGCCACAAAAGGGAGGGGGAAAAGTTACGTTCTGCGTTACCCCGTCTTTACAATCCGTTCGTTACGCTAGTCACAATTTTACGACTCGAGATTATTGCTCGTAAGTTGTTGCTGCTAGCTATAAATTTTTTGGGGGTTTTTTATTTTGGGAAATTTTAAAGTTAAAGCTTTGGCAGCAATTCTGCTGCCGGCATTGGCATTTAATGCCTTTGGTGCTGAACAACAGATGGAGGAAGTGGTTGTTACCGGTTCTTACATTAAGTCCAGCCCTACCGATGGCGCTTCACCAGTTGAAGTCGTTTCACGTAGCAACATTGATGAAATGGCTGCTATGACCATTTCTGATATCACACGTAATCTGACCGTAAACTCTGGTTCAGAAAATGTACCTGACTCATTTACTTCTGGCGCGAGCCAGGGCACGAGTAATGTTAACCTTCGTGGACTGGGTCTGGGTTCAACCCTGATACTAGTCAACGGTCGTCGCAACACACTAGCCGCGGCAACTGCCAACGACGGTTCAAGCTTTGTTGATACCAGTATGATTCCAGCGTCTGCGCTAGAACGGGTTGAAGTGCTAAAAGAAGGCGCTGCTTCGGTTTACGGTTCAGATGCCGTCGCTGGTGTTGTTAACTACATTACGCGCAAAGATTTTGAAGGCACTGAGATTGGTGGAACTTTCCAATCAACAACGTCTGATAGTCAAGAAGACGCACAGATCAGTGTTCTGCACGGCTGGGCGAACGATTCTACTAACATAGTGGTTGCTGCCGAGTATATGGAACGCACAGCATTGAGCAGTGCCGACCGACCAGAACTAACTCAATTGGCTATTTCGGGTCTCGGTAACTCCTTCTTAGTCTTTGCTCCAGCAACCGTTGCGGCGGGTCCTTACGCTGGCACCTACACTGCATTTCAAAACATTCCAGATGCAAACTGTGTTGGTACCGGCGGGACTATCATTCCTCAAGCAAGTGGTGACCGTTGTGGTTTTGCCTATGGTCCACGTTTTAACGTTGTGAACGAGGAAGAGCGCACCCATTTGTACGGTAACGTCCAACATGATTTTGAAAATGGCATGACGTTTAATGCCGAGGCCATGTGGGCAAAAGTTGAAGTGCTGGATAATCCTCAGTCACCCAGCTATCCCGCTCTTTCATTCTTAAGTCGGCCAATTGCGCCAGGCGAAGCTGGCAACCCATTTGGTGTGCCTACGCTTTGGTTAGGTCGCCCACTGGGTTCAGCCTTTCCTTCGCCTGATGCACCACGAGATAACGAGCATATGCGTGTATCGTTTGAACTTGATGGTGACATCGGTGATTACCACTTTAACACTGCAATAACCAAGAGCTCCTACGAGGGCAATGGTGCGCAACCAGACACCAGTACTTCACGTTTTAACGACGCGATCACCGGTGTTGGCGGTCCAAATGGCAATGAAACCTGGGATCTGTTTGTCCCAGCTAATAACAGCCAGGCACTGATCGATTTTGTATCAGTTCAGCAATTGACCAAAACTGAAACTGACCTGACTACCCTGGACTTTGTTATTGACGGTGAGCTCGGTGTGACTAATTTTGCTGCTGGTTTCCAGTATCGTCATGACGAGTTGACCGTTGACCGAAATGATATCAGTCGAGTTGAGTTTGACGCAGCTGGTAACCTGACAAAAGTTGCCGATCTGTTGTTCCTCGGCGGTGGTGTAAATGTTGATGAATCTCGCTCTGCATGGGCCGTTTTCACTGAATTTCAGTGGGACGCAACGGATGAACTCGAATTTCGTTTTGCCGGTCGTTATGAAGATTTGGAAGACGAGTCAACCTTCGATCCCAAACTCTCTTTTCGCTATCAAGCACGGGATAATCTCGTATTCCGCGGCTCAGCGAGTAGCTCGTTCCGTCAAGCTTCTCTGCACCAGTTGTATGCCAGTTCTGTTGGCCTGCAAGGTATCCAGGATTACAATGTTGATGGCACGACGGTAGGTGGTTCTGTCTTTATTCGTATTGCCCAGAACGCTAATGTGAATCTGAAGCCTGAACAAGCGGACAACTACAATTTGGGTGCCATCTGGGATCCAACCGATAGCATTCATATCTCACTGGATTACTGGAGAGTGGATTACACCAATGTAATCACCATCGAAAATGCTCAGGGTAAAGTGATTACTGATCCTACACAGTCCGATGTTAAGCGAAATGCAACGGGTAGCCTGATTGGCGTCACAACCAATTACTTTAACGCCGCTGATGTTGAGACCTCTGGTTTTGACTTTGAAGCAAGTTACTTTTTACCAGTAAATGATATTGGTGATATGAGTCTTACCTTCTCTGCTACACATATGGTGAAGTACTTGATTCCTGTTGCTGGTGAAATGACAGACGTAGTTGGATTGTTTAACCATGACAACTTTGCGCGATCGCTGCCAGAAACGAAGGCAAATACCACCTTCCGTTGGAGCCGGGATAACCATAAGGCATCTATCGCTGCACGATATATCTCAAGCTACAAGACAACCCGTGTTAGCCCGCCTGCTGGCTACAGCAACAATATTGACAACTTCCTAACATGGGATCTGCAGTACGCTTACGAGTTTGAAGTATCAGAAGCGGTCGCCGTCATTACGGTCGGCATGCTGAATGCGACAGACGAAGAGCCACCACTGGTTTGGGATGATGTTAACTTCAGCTATGACCCACGTCAGCACGACGCCCGCGGTCGTATGGCCTACGCCACATTTAAAGTAGGCTTCTAATCCGAGTCACACTGCCGGCTTCTTGTCGGTAGCTAAGTGGTTCATTTAAAAGGGATAACACGAGGTAGCTCGCGTTGTCCCTTTTTTTTATCTGACCTTTTTCATATGCTGACTTCGGACCTATTGTTCTTGCTTTAATGGCAGTAACGAGGGCAGAGTGGGGCTGGGCTAAAAGGGGAAGCCGAGTTTGAGTGAGAGTTTGAATGAGAGTTTGAAAGCAAGTTCGAGTGAGTCAGTCAATCGGGCTGCAAAAGGATCTACCGACAGGGGCCTGAGCAAATTTCAAATGGCGCTGTACGGCGCGGCCAATCTACCGACGTCGATTGTAGGATTGCCCATCGCGCTTTATATTCCCGCCTTCTACTCCCAAAATCTGGGGTTGTCACTGGCCACAATAGGCCTTCTGATCGCGCTCTCTCGGCTCACTGATGTTGTGACCGATCCCGCAATTGGTATTGCCTCGGATCGCTGGCAAACCCGTTTTGGTCGCCGTAAACCCTGGATGGTTATGGGTATGCCGCTGATGTTGTTGTCGTTATGGATGTTATTTGTCCCCAAAAGTGCTTTTGCGATAAGCGTTTGGCAGGCGGTTGGCGGGGAGTCTGTTACCAACCTCTATCTGTTTGTCTGGATCAGCGCCCTGTACCTGTCTTTTACCCTGGTTGATCTGCCTTACCGCGCCTGGGGTGCAGAACTCTCAGCAGATTATGACGAGCGCTCTCGGGTAACAGGCTGGCGAGAAGCTTTTGGCTATGGCGGAACGTTGATGGCACTTGCCATCCCGCTGATTATGGCGCTGTACTTTGGGAAACCTGGTGCTGACAACGCGTTGCTGGCAATTGCGATGGTGGTAGTTGTATTGCTGCCGGTACTCATGGCGCCGGCACTTTTGTGGGTACGTGAACAATCTGCACTAAAAGCCCCTCGAGCTGCAAACGTATCCTGGAAACGTGGTTTAAAAATTGTCTTATCCAACGGTCCTTATATCCGTCTGGTCATCAGCCTGATATTTCTGGTGGCTGCGGTCAGCATGACGGCAACTCTGTCGTTCTTTTTTGTCAATGCTGTCATGGAACAACCATTTGACCGATACGCGCTATTTATCCTCGCCTACTATCTCTCCAGTAGTCTGGCCATTCCAATCTGGTTTGCGATATCGCGCCGCCTTGGCAAACACAAGACGGTGGTTCTCGGCATTGTCTGGTTGTCACTGTGGAGTGCATGTATTCCGCTGCTGGGTCCGGAACAATTCTGGCTGTTTTTTGTGATTATGTTACTAAAAGGGTCTGCAGTTGGGGCACTCGTGTTTCTGCCCGCTTCGATGGCGGCGGATGTGGTGGACCTGGACACCTTGAGAACCGGAGAGCAACGGACCGGTTTGTACTTTTCTCTGTGGGGTATGGTCAATAAGGCCGCTGTGGCACTTGGTGTATTGCTGGCAACAAACGGTGTTGCCTGGTTTGGTTTTGACCCGGCGATTGCAGACAACACTGACACTGCCAAGATGTCGGTTGCTGTGCTCTACAGCATCGGACCGGCAATTCTAGCCTGTGTCGCGTTACCATTGCTTTGGAAATACCCACTGACAAAACAGCGTCAGGAGCGTATGCGTGGCCACATCGAGCGCCGCGATAACCGTAGGCTTCAAGGGGCAAATTTAAATAACACATAACACTCTTCATCCTTGAGGTGTGCATGACACAAAAGTCAGGTCTTAAATTAAAGCCGTTGTACTGGTTCTATGCATTGAGCTTCCTACTTCTGGCATTTATTCCGGTGGTGGCTCTGCTCTTTAACGATGGGTCTATGGATTTTGGAGCGGCGGCCCAGAAGGCATCTGCCGAAACCGGGGTTATTTGGAATTCGAATATTCTAAACTTGATTCGTCTCTGCCTGGCAGAGCCAATGGTTTGGATGTTGGTTTTTGGATCCGCTGTACCCAGTATTGCCGGACTGATAGTCATGTTTTTTGTGTATGACCGCCAGGCATGGCTGAGGCTGATGAATAGATTTAGGCCCGGAATCAACGTCTCCGTCAGCTCAACGCTGAAGAATTACACACTCATTTTTGCCTTACTGGTGCCGGCGCTTTATCTGTCCTTTTTTATCAGAACGTTCACCGGCGGTGAACCAGTTCAAAATCTGAGTGTTGTTGGCTGGAGCCTTATCCCGGCAATCTTGTCTATCGCGTTGTTTGACCAGGGTGCAATCCTCGAGGAATTGGGCTGGCGAGGTTTTGCCAGCGACGCGTTGCAAGAACAAGGTCTGGGTGTGTTGAAGGTTGCGGTGATTGTCGGAATTGCCTGGGGGCTATGGCACTTGCCGAGAGACGTGACAACCGGGGTGATCGAAAGGTTAGGATTCTCGACGTATCTTTTTTTATACCTGCCGAGTTTTCTCGCGGGGACCATTTCAAGTTCGATTGTGATCGGCTATTTTATGCTTCGAATGGGAGGCAGTATTCTGCCTGCGATACTGATCCATGGGATTATTAATGATGCGGTTGGTATCAGGGGACAGGCGACCATTGTTGATGCTTTAACGCCTTACCACCAAATAACCGCTGCTATTCCAACTATGCTTGTGGCGTTGCTTTTGATGTATCTGCATAGAAAGAAGGCGCAAGCGAACTGACCCGAACCTGTGGTATTCCTACTCAGGAAAAGCTCATTTAAGTTGAGCCACAGCATGACTCCAGGAGCGTAAATGGCAATTAAGGCTGAGGTGTCATTCTCACTTAAGGATGAGCTTTTTAATCAATCAACCGTGACGGAACTCGCTCACGCACTTGGTAAAGCCAGCCCCAAATTTGTCAAAGACCGCTTTATCAAAGGCTCGTTACAGGCATTTCCTCAGCTCGAACTAAAAGAGCGAATTGCACATCTTGTGCATATGATGGCAGAGCAGTTGCCTGAGGATTACCCACAATCGTTAAGAATACTCGAGAAAGCCTTACCGGCAGCGCTGGATCCAAAACTTGAAGACGATGACTTTGGACGATTTATTTGGGTTGTCCCCGGCGAGTATGTCGCAACCTACGGCTGCACCAAAAACAGGCTAAAACATTCTTTAAAGTTTCTGCAATATTCGACGATGCGATTCTCGGCCGAAAATGCAATTCGCCCCTTTCTCAATGAATTTCCGGAAGCAACAATGACGTTTGTCCAGAAATGTGCGCAAAGCAAAAACTACCATGTACGCCGGCTTGCATCGGAGGGCATTCGGCCGTTCTTGCCCTGGTCCCCCCGTGTGGATCTGCCGGTGGCTGACGTCCTATCGGTGTTAGATCAATTACACCGTGACAAGACTCGCTATGTCACGCGCTCGATTGCGAACAACCTTAATGACATCAGCAAAATTGCTCCAGAGCTTGTGCTAGAACAACTTAAACACTGGGGCAGGTTAGGTGAGCAAGAGCCTACTGAACTGGAGTGGATGACCCGGCATGCTCTCCGGACACTAATCAAACAAGATCACAAGGGCGCTCTGGCGTTATTGGGATACCCAGTCGACCCGAAGGTAAAGCTAAAGCAACTTGATGTACCAGGCTCTATCCGGGTTGGTGATGCGCTTAATTTCTCATTTGACCTCCATTCCGAGGTAGACCAAAGACTGCTAATAGGCTTCAAGCTTTACTATTTGAAGGCCAACGGCTCACATGCGACAAAGGTTTTTAAGGTAAAAGATTTAGCAATGGTAAAAGGCGAAACCACATCCTGTCGCAAAAGCCAGACTTTTAGACCGATGACCACTAGAACCCTCTATCCTGGTGAGCATAAAATTGAAATTGTGGTCAATGGACGGGTGATAGGACGCAAGAAGTTTTTACTTGAAGCCTAGTGAGCACCCAGCAATGCGATAGAGTTCTCCATAGGGTCATCTGTTTATTGAATAAGCGGCTGCACTCAGGGGAACGCCCGACGCGATCTGGCAAGTGCTGCTCGGCGAAAATTAGATCACTTATCTCGATGGGTCCACGGTGTTGGCCTGGGCGGAACCCTGAGGATTCTCGCTGTCTCTAAAGTTAGGCTCCTAATGTTCGAAGATGTGGCTCAAACCCTTGTGATTGCAATGTAGCCTGCGATAAGGCGGGTTTCTTGCTTATAGAAATGAGCAGTGGCAGAATGCGCGGCTTTTACTAGACTGAGACAGGGCAAAGCGTTTTGCACATCGAGCTACCCTGGATATTCCATCGTCGACCAGATTTCACGAGACAACACCATCACCACTGCAGGTACGCCTGTGCCGGCAGTTATCGATAAGCACCTATAACGCATATGCAGTAGTTCCGGCTGAAAGGCCAGATCTACCAGTCAGAGCTTCGCGTTGCTGCTAAAAATATTACAAGGTTTTCTATGCTTGAAAGAATAAAACAAGATTGGCTTTCCAATATACGGGGAGATTTACTGGCGGGCACTGTTGTTGCGTTAGCCCTGATCCCAGAAGCGATTGCCTTTTCAATAATTGCAGGTGTTGATCCCAAGGTAGGTTTGTACGCTTCTTTTTGTATTGCCGTAATTATTTCGATAGTGGGCGGTCGGCCCGGCATGATTTCTGCGGCCACCGGTGCAATGGCGCTGCTGATGGTCACCCTGGTTAAGGACCATGGGCTTGAATATCTTCTGGCGGCAACCCTACTCACCGGTGTGTTCCAAATATTTGCGGGCTATCTCAAGCTCGGTAGTTTGATGCGCTTTGTATCTCGCTCGGTTGTGACGGGGTTTGTAAATGCACTGGCCATTCTTATTTTTATGGCCCAATTACCTGAACTGATCAATGTGACCTGGCATGTTTACGCAATGACCGCAGCGGGGCTCGGGATCATTTATCTATTTCCATATTTGCCTGTGATTGGTAAAACCATTCCATCTCCCCTGGTGTGTATTGTGGTGATCACCGCAGTGGTCCTCTATCTGGGCTTTGATATTCGTACCGTTGGGGACATGGGGGAGCTTCCCGACACCTTGCCTATTTTCCTATGGCCTGAAGTGCCGCTTACTCTAGAAACCTTAATGATTATTCTGCCCTATTCGATTGGCCTGGCAGTTGTGGGTCTATTAGAGTCGATGATGACGGCAACTATTGTTGATGATCTAACTGACACACCTAGTGATAAAAACCGGGAGTGCAAAGGACAAGGAATCGCTAATATTGGTGCAGGCTTGCTAGGCGGCATGGCAGGTTGCGCCATGATTGGTCAATCTATTATCAATGTTAAGTCCGGCGGGCGGGGGCGGCTCTCGACCTTCACTGCCGGCCTATTCCTAATTATTCTTGTGGTATTCCTGGATGAATGGTTGCAGCTAATTCCTATGGCAGCACTTGTGGCCGTCATGATTATGGTGTCGATTGGAACGTTTTCCTGGAGTTCGGTGAGGGACATCAGAAAAAATCCGCTTTCAAGCAGTGTGGTTATGATCTCCACCGTTATTGTCGTGGTGGCAACGCATAACCTCGCCCTGGGCGTTTTTGTTGGTGTTCTGCTTGCGACGCTGTTTTTCGCCAACAAAATTGGTCGGTTTATGGTTGTTAAGCCTGACCAATCGAATGAGGATGTGCATATCTACCACGTCATTGGTCAGGTATTCTTTGCCTCTTCAGAGCAATTTGTTGAGTCTTTTGAATTTAAGAAAGCCGTGAGCAAAGTGATCATCGATTTAACCCATGCGCATTTTTGGGATATTACGTCGGTCTCATCACTGGATAAGGTTGTGGTTAAATTTAGGCGAGATGGTGCGGAAGTAGAAGTGATTGGCATGAGTGAAGCGACTGAAACGATTGTCGATAAATTTGGTGTCCATAACGATCCCGAAGAAGTTGAAAAACTGCTGTCTGGTCATTAAGGAGATAATCTTGAACAAGATAATTACATGCATAGATGGTTCAGCTTATTCCGATGATGTTTGCAATGCAGGTATTTGGGCCGCAAAGAAACTCAACAAAGCCATTTTATTTTTACACGCGATTGAAAAACAAAATCGAGCTGCTGCAGAGGATTTGAGCGGTTCTATCGGCTTGGGTGCTCGTTCAGCATTACTCGAAGAGTTGGCTTCTCTGGATGAGAAAAGAGCCCGACTAGCTTTGCAAGTCGGCCAAGAGATGTTGAATCATGTTAATGAAATGGCGCAACAGCAGGGCTGTGAAAACATAGAAAAAACCCAGCGACATAGCGGTATTGTTGAAGCAATTTGTGATCTTGAATCAGATGCACGGATTATTGTTGTAGGTCGCTCTGGAGAGAGCCATGAGCAGGACTTCAAAGCGCTTGGCTCCCATATCGAACAGATAATCCGTCAGGTTCATGTGCCTGTTCTGATTGCAAACAAGAATTTTACGGAGCCCCGCAACTTTATGTTGGCCTATGACGGTAGAGAAACTGCCGACAAAGCCGTTAAACGAATCATCGAAGGCGGGCTACTACATAATTTGCCCTGCCATCTAGTGACCGTAAAAAGTAGTAGTGCCGACCTACTGGAAAAATTCAAACATACTGAGTCTATGCTGGTCGAAAGTGGCTTTGATGTGAAGTCCACGTTACTAGAAGGTGGAATTTTCAAAGCGTTGACGGACTACAAGGCAAACAATGATGTGGATATGTTGGTAATGGGGGCCTTTTCTCGGTCTAAGATTGCCCATGCGTTTTTAGGCAGCAATACCCACAAGATGCTAGAAAGTACACATTTGCCCTTGTTGGTTTTACGCTAGATATCAATTGCACGAGCTATCCAAGCTGAGCTAAAGGCAAATCCTTCATCAATAATCCTTCAGACAATAAAGTCTTGGTGATGAGTGGTGTTGGTCCCATAACCAATAGAGCAGGGCTTTTGATGTGAGCGGCTGCGACCTGCTGAACAATCGACTCCAAGGTACCAGATACGACAACCTGGCCAGGCAACGTCGCCTCACTTACTACGCTAAAGGTAGTGCCGGGAGACTTACCTCTGGTGAGCAATCCAGCGACAATCTCCGGGAGTAAACTTAATCCCATATAAAATACTACCGATTGATGTTCGTGAAGGACAAGTTCCCAGTCAATGGCGAGTTCTGAGGTAGTAGCGTTCGAGCTTCGTTGTGCCGTCACAAAACTTACTGCTTGAAATTGATTTCTATTAGTGAGGGTGAGCCCAACACTTGCAGCAGCGCCAGTTGCCGCGGTAATCCCGGGTACTATCTCCCAGGTTATCCCGGCTGAGTCTAGCGCTTTAAGTTCTTCTCCCGCGCGGCCGAACAGCATTGGATCGCCGCCTTTTAAACGTACAACCAACGGATGTACTCTGGTATATTCAATGATGAGTTGGTTGATTTGTGCCTGTGTGACACTGTGCTTCCCCTTACGTTTGCCAACATAGCAATTCTTACATTGAGTTTTCCCAAACTTTAACAATGCCGGGTTGACCAGACTATCGTAAATGATCACATCCGCCTGTTCGATCATACGCAGACCTTTGACGGTTACCAGTTCAATATCGCCTGGACCTGCTCCAACTAGAACAACTTTACCCATCTTCATAAGTGCACCCCTACTTTAAGTCGTTTGTTAATCTGGACAATTTTTTTGCTTAGAGTATTTTTGGTTTTTATTATTCGGTTTAACTCTGGTACACAAGAACCGCAGTTTGAACCACACCCGAGTCGTTCACCGAGTGCAGCCAAACTGTTATCACCTGATTCGATTGCAGAACATATCGCTCCCTCGGACACCTCGAAGCAAGTGCAAATAGTTGGAGTGCTGTCACCTGCATCGGTTGAAGATCCGGTAACCACTTCGGACCAGTCATCCTCGACATTAGCCAGGTCCATCGGGCTCGGTAATTGAGCACGTGTTAACTCTCTAAATAGTACCCATTGAATTTTGTTTTCATGTCGACCAATGACTTTTTGCGAACCAAACAGTTGGTCGTCGAACCTAACCATTTCGGTCGTGCCTAGAGCGTCTAGCAACTCATCTACTTGTGCGATTTCTGCTAATGCACATTCAAACAACCAACCTGCACCCTCCGGTGTTCGTACCCAAAAAATAGGCTCAAAAAGCATTGCATCAATTTCAAAGCGATCATGGCTGTAAATTCTGACCCAGCATGTTGCTACGACCGTCGAGACTGAGACGACTCCATGTTTGCTTTCTGGTTGCCCTGAATGTGGATCGTAGACCGGAGCAATAAGTTGACTGACGCGGCAGGGGAAGGCGTATTGCTGGCTCCAGTGAATCGACAGAAATAACTGTCCTGAAGGAATCTCCGAAGTGGGCTTTGCCAGACCACGGACTAGACCCTGTGTGTTCGACAATTGTAGGAGCGTGTTTTCTTCGATTTTGAGTTCACTTGCATCTTGATCATTGATCAAGATAGTGGGGGCAGGAGCATGTTGCATCAACTTTGCGGAAACCCCTGTGCGTGTCATTGTGTGCCATTGATCGCGAGTTCGACCGGTATTTAGGATAAATGGATGTCGGGCTTCGGGTACCTGGAAGGGCTGATTACTTTGAATTGGAACAAATCTGGCGCGCCCAGTTAGGGTAGGAAACTTTCCGTTGGCAAATGGTCGCACAGCCTGTGGCCAACGGGTTGGGGGTAGGTTGTCATATTCCGATTGTTTGCAGTCACCAAGGTAGGAAATATCAAACAAACGCCGGCCCTCATTATGGACGCCACTTAATGCCGCATGTTCGCAAAATATTTGATGGCTTGAGGTGTAGGAAAATGCAGTTTCAAAACCCATAAGTACGGCGACTTGAGAAACAATTTGCCAGTCTGGGCGGGCGCCTGGCTGCAGTGATTGAAAGGCGCGCTGCCGAGAGATGACGCGTTCGGAGTTGGTGACGGTGCCATCTTTCTCACCCCATCCTGCTGCCGGTAGAAACACGTCAGCGAGTTTGGCAGTATCGGTTTCAATCGTACAATCAGACACAATGACAAGGGGACACTGGGCTAGTGCTGCCTCGATTGCGCTTGAGTTCGGTAGACTGACCACGGGGTTTGTAGCCATGATCCAGATGGCCTTTATCTCGCCGCTGGCAACGCGGTCAAACATTTCGACAGCTTTTAAACCTGGCCCATTCACCATATTGGTTGCGCCCCAAAACTCTTTGACCGCAGAAACTTCTTCGGGAGTAAAGCCCATATGTGCTGCTAGTTGGGTTGAAAGCCCGCCGACCTCACGGCCACCCATCGCATTTGGTTGTCCGGTGATAGAAAACGGACCACAACCCGGCTTTCCGATAGAGCCTGTTGCAAGATGACAATTGATGATGGCGTTGGCCTTGTCAGTACCGTTGATGGCTTGATTGACCCCCTGAGAATAAAAACTGACGACCTTCTTGTGGCCTCCGAACCAGTTGTAGAACTGTTCGATCTTGTGTGTCGACAAATCGGTGAGTCTGGCAGTGGTCTCCGTATCGGTACGAGCCATATCTAGTGCAGCAGAAAACTGCTCAGTTGAATCCTCTATAAATTGATCGTGCAGTAAATCGGTGTCTGCTAGATAAGTCAGCAAACCATTAAACAACGCCACATCAGAGCCAGGTTTAAGTTGTAAATGTAGGTCGGCCAAGTCGCAGGTCGCGGTGACCCTGGGGTCGATAACAACAAATTTAGTTCCGCGGGCTTTGGCGGCTAACATTCGTTGGTACAAAACTGGGTGGGTCCATGCGGCATTGGAGCCCACCAAAACCACGAGATCAGCTACATCTATGTCTTCGTAGTTGACGGGTACGACATCTTCGCCAAACGCCCTTTGATAAGCTACAACAGCGGAGGACATGCATAGCCGGGAGTTAGTATCCACATTTGGGCTACCAATGAATCCCTTCATGAGTTTGTTGGCTACATAGTAATCTTCGGTTAACAGTTGTCCTGAGAGATAAAAGGCTACCGACTCTGGCCCAGAAGTATTGATGACTTCCCGCAAGCGGTCCGAAACAAGTTTCAGCGCAATATCCCAATCAGTCTTAGTGCCATCCGCAACCGGTGCAAGCGTGACGTCATTAATTGGCTGGGTCGGTGCTAGATTACTACCTTTGACACACAACTTTCCTTTGTTTGCTGGATGCGAAGCATCACCACGAACCCGTAGTTGGTCGCCGCCAGTTATCGCCTCCACACCGCAGCCGACACCACAGTAGGGGCAGGTTGAGCGGGTAATGATATCGGTCGCCTTTATGATCACAGGCTTACTAGTACCGAATTTTGAGAAATCGTGATGTCATATACCGGTAAGGCATACTCTGCTTGTTCAACACAGACACCGGTGCGTAGGCTAAAGTGTTGTTTAAATAGAGGCGAGGTGATAACGGGCTCACCACCAATATCACCGAGAATACCTCGTGCGATCACATTTGCCTGACCAATGGGGTCGCGATGACCTACCGCAAAATAGCCTGGACTAAAATCCGGAAAGCAAAACAAAGCAATCTGGTGGTCACCGACTTTTAGTGCGACTCCAGCACCAGGATGCAAATCTTGTTTCGCGATTGTTGCGGTTTCGAATGCTATTGCATTACCCATGACTGAACTCCGTTTCAGGTACTAATACCTGTACGTCGCTTGGAATGCGCATTCCTCGTTCGCGCACAAAAACAATATCGGGATCATCGCTTTCGTCATTAGCAAAGGTTCTAAATTGCTTAAGCCTCGCTGGGTCGTTGAGGGTGGTTTTCCATTCACATTGATAGGTGCCGACAATAGATGCCATTTGCTGTTCAAGAGCCTGGGTCAGATTTAATCGATCTTCAATTACCACTTCTTGCAGGTAATCTAGACCGCCGGGTAAGTTTTCTAACCAAACCGATGTGCGTTGTAACCGATCTGCTGTGTGTACGTAAAACATCAAAATTCGATCGATATAAGCAATTAGCGTGGCATCGTCCAGATCCGTTGCAAACAGATCAGCATGTCGCGGTCGCATGCCACCGTTGCCGCAAACAAATAGATTCCAGCCGTTCTCCGTAGCGATAACACCAATATCTTTGCTCTGGGCCTCAGCGCACTCTCGGGTACACCCAGAAACACCCATTTTTAATTTGTGCGGTGAACGCAATCCCTTGTAACGATTTTCGAGTAATAGCGCCATACCAACCGAGTCCTGTACGCCGTAACGACACCAGGTTGAGCCGACGCATGACTTTACGGTTCGGAGCGCTTTACCGTAAGCGTGACCGGTCTCAAATCCGGCATCAATGAGTTGTTGCCAGATCAGCGGCAATTCATGTAGTTGTGCACCAAACAGATCAATTCTCTGACCACCGGTAATTTTGGTGTATAAATCAAATTGTTTCGCCACCTGGCCAATGACAATGAGCTTGTCAGGCGTAATCTCACCACCGGGAATTCGTGGCACAACCGAATAGGTGCCATTTTTTTGCATATTTGCGAGGTATCGATCATTCGTATCCTGCAAGCCAACATGGGCGGGCTCTAGTACATAGTCATTCCATAAGGACGCTAATATGCTCGCGACAACAGGCTTACAAATGTCGCACCCGGAACCGCTACCAGAGTCAGTCAATAACCCGGCGAACGTTTTGATGCCTTTCACCTGACACTTGTGAAACAACTCCTGACGGGTAAAAGAAAAATGTGGGCATAGAGATTTATCTACTTCGATGCCGCGAGCCTCCAATTCATCTTCAAATACTTTCTTGAGGAGAACGGCGCAGCCACCGCAGCCAGTACTTGCTTTGGTTTGAATTTTTAGGTCGCCGAGCGTCAAGCAGCCTGTGCCAACTCTGCTAACAATATCGCCTTTTGCGACATTGTGGCAGGAGCAAACTGTTGCAGTCGCGGGCAACATGCTGCTGTCCAGTGCAGTTGCTTCGGCAGCCACAATAAGACTTTCCGGCGCATCCGGCAGGGGTAGATCGTTAAGAAAGTACTGTAAAATAGTATCGTAGCTGTCGCAGTCTCCTACCAGCACTGCACCTAATACTCGGGTTCCATCGCCGCTTACATTGAGTCGCTTGTAGACTTGTTTGACCGGATCCATATAGGTGTAACTTAGCGATCCCTGGGTTTGGCCTTTGGCATCGCCGATAGAGCCCACATCCACTCCTAACAACTTTAGTTTGGTGCTCATGTCAGCACCTTCGAAGATGCCTCTTCCACCTTGAATCTGGCTAGCGGCAACCTCCGCCATTCGATACCCTGGTGCAACCAGCCCGAAAATTCGGCCGTCGTACAATGCGCATTCTCCGATTGCATAGACATCTGGATCATTGGTCTGGCAGCACTCGTTGACTTTGATGCCGCCACGTTCACCCAGCTCGAGTCCTGCGTGACGAGCGAGGGAATCATTGGGTCTTATGCCCGCGGAAAACACAATCAAGTCCGTTTGTAAAAAGTTACCGTCGGAAAATGCGAGCTCTAGGCCCGCGTCAGTTTGCTTAATGGATTCGGTGGCTGTGGACGTGTGTACTTTTACACCTAGTGTTTCGATGTGGGAACGTAGCTGATTGCTGCCTTCATCATCTAGTTGTACGCCCATAAGACCCGGTGCAAACTCGACCACATGTGTTTCAAGCCCGAGGTTAGTTAAGGCATTGGCGCACTCCAATCCTAATAGGCCACCACCGATTACAACGCCGCGTCGTGCATTCATTGAATGGTTGCGAATCTGTTCGAGATCTTCAATCGTTCGGTAAACAAAACAGCCGGGCAAATCATTACCGGGAATAGGCGGGACAAAAGGGAATGAACCACTGGCAAGGACCAGTTGACCATACTCAATCTTTCTCCCTGATGAGGTTGTGACGTTTTTTTCCAAGCGGTTGATTTCAACCACAGCATCGCCTAGTTGGAGTTCGATGCCGGGTTGCGCAAAAAAATCAGAATCAGCTAGGGTCAGCTCTTCTGCTGACTTACCAGAGAAAAGCTCTGAGAGGTGAACACGGTCATAGGCGACACGAGGCTCTTCGCCAAGAATGATGAGTCGCCGGTTAGTTTCGTAGTATTGTTCAGCGAAGTGTTGCCCCACCATTCCATTTCCAACTACCACTACTTTTTGCATCGTCTTATCCTTCCAATCCGCAGACCAGTCCGGCCCGGGTTTTTTGCTGTGTGAATTGTTTGCCAAGGTTCTCGGCGATTAAGCGGGCACCGCGGGTATCGCCAAGCAACACCGCCCCTTTTAGTTGGCCGTTTATAAAATGCAGGCGTCTATAGATGGATTGGCCTGAAATGAAGATGTCTTCATCGTGGTTAGTGCCCAGTTCTCCGGTGACAAAAAGCTCCACTGGTCCAACTTTTAGTCGTGTGGTACCTGGTTGTTCTACAAATTCAGTGGAAATGCCGGCTAAATTCTGGGCAAGTGCTTTAGCTTGATCAGTCACAACTGAAACTAATGCCGATCGATATCCGTTGACCTGTGCGCACTCCCCCAGTGCAAATGTGTCAGCTGCGCTGGTTGCAAAAAATCGGTCCGTTATGATTCCGGTGGTGTCTACTTCAATACCGGCACTCGCGGCAAGCTGAGTGTTAGGCTGTGTTCCTGCTGCAAACAGAACGAGCGAGGCTGGGATTATCGAATTGTCATCGAGTCGAACGCCCGTCACGCGAGAATTACCTAGAACTTCTGCCACACTGTTTTGCATTACAAAGCTCAGGCCCAATTCTTCGAGTTCTGCGCGTAGCTGGTTTGCTGCCTGAGTATCGATCTGACGGTTTAGTAAATTGGCATTTCGATGGACGACAGTGACATTTGCACCTTGCTTAGATAAGGCATAGGCAGCCTCGAGTCCTAGTAGTCCACCGCCAACTACCACGATGTTTGCTGCGGGTAAATTCTGTTCAAGAAACCACCTGGCATCGTCAACTGCACGCAGTTGGTGTACGCCACTTATTTCAATGCCACTAATTTTCGGTTGGGTTGCGAGGGCGCCTGTGGCAAGAATCAGCTTTTTATAGTCAAGCTCTTCACCGGAATCGAGGCGGACGGTTTGGTGGTTACTGTCAATTTCAATGACCGTTGTTCCTGTAAGAACTGTCAAATGAGGAAAGTCGGTAAGATCTACGCCTTCCGATAAAGCTTGTTCAGTACAGTTACCTGCTAGAAACTCCGGTAGCAAAACACGGTTATAGCAAGGTAATTGCTCCTGACTAATCAGCGTTACGGGCAAAGAATAGTCATTTACGCTTAGGGCTTGGAGCAGCTTCCAGGCTGCGATCCCACCGCCTACTATGATGGTTCTTGACACCTAGGCAGCCTCATCATTTTGGCAAGAAATGTCGTCGGCTTCGGCTGGGAGTTCTTGCGTTGCATGGGAGGCGTAAAGAAAATCGAGGATCAAACGTCTGCAGTGGTTGTAAGATGCATCCTCAGCCAGTGCCAATCTATTCCTCGGACGCGGTAAGCTAACTTCGACAATCTGACCAATCGTAGCCGAAGGTCCATTACTCATCATGACAATCCGATCGGCTAACAACACCGCCTCGTCCACATCGTGGGTGACCATGATGACTGTATTACCCAACTGCTGGTGCAATTTCATGGTCACATCTTGTAGTTGAGCTTTGGTCAACGCGTCCAATGCACCAAATGGCTCGTCCATTAAAAGCACCTTGGGTTCCATCGACAAGGCGCGTGCAATCCCTACTCTCTGTTTCATGCCTCCCGAAATCTCGGATGGCATCTTGTCGACAGCGTGACTCATATTAACCAAAGATAGGTTGTGCAAGATCCACTCTTGTAATTCGGTTTTGGTCTTACTGTGGGCGAAGACATTTTTAGCGGCGAGTTCAACATTTTGATAAACCGTTAACCAGGGCATCAATGCGTGGCTTTGAAATACCACCGCGCGATCTGGTCCGGGGTCTAAAATTTCTTTACCTTCTAAAATGGCCCCGCCAGTAGTGGGTTGCTGGAGACCGGCGACAATATCGAGAATGGTTGATTTGCCACACCCAGAGTGACCAATTAGAGAAATGAACTCCCCTTTCTTGATGATGAGATTGACATTACATAGCGCCTCAAAGTCACCGTTAGGTGTAGGGTAAGATTTTCCGATTTGACTAAGATCTAGATATCGTTCCATGAGCGATGCCTTTTATAACGAATGATTGTTAGCGAATAGTTGCAGTCTTGTCCCAGCTCGCCCATCGCTGCAGGGTGAGCATTAAAAAATCAAGACAGAAACCAATCGCCCCAATGGTCAGTACAGCCACCATGATTCTGCTTAGTGAGTCTGAACTACCGTTTTGAAATTCATCCCAGACGAACTTGCCCAGGCCTGGGTTTTGCGCCAGCATTTCGGCAGCGATTAGCACCATCCATCCCGTAGCTAAAGAAAGCCGCAGCCCAGCAAAAACCATTGGGACCGAGGCGGGCAGGATGATTCTGGTTAAATGCGTGAAGGTACGTAATTTGATAACCCGGCTAACATTGATCAAATCTCGGTTGACGCCAGTCACGCCAACGATCGTGTTTAGTACCGTAGGCCAAAGACAACACAGTGCAACTGTAATGGCGGAAGTCAGAAACGATTTTTCAAACATTGGATCTGCGCTTATATATAAGGCAGACACCACCATGGTCACCAGGGGTAACCATGCTAGAGGTGAGACGGGTTTAAACAGTTGGAAAATTGGGTTTAGGGATCGATAGACACTATCGTTGAGTCCGCACAACACACCTAATGGCACTGCAATCAGTGACGCAATTAAAAAACCTGTAGCGACTGTGATGAGGCTGGTATAGATCTGATCAAGAAACGATGGTTTGCCTGTGTAAACACGAAATTTCATTTCTGCTTCAGGGTTCTTCGCGAGTTTTTTGGCGTTGCGTTCATCCTGACGCTGATAAAAGCTAGCCTGCTTGGCACGTTGGTCTTGATGTTCTTGATAGAGTGCGCTGACTTGATTGGCAACATGTACCGGTCCTGGAAACTCACCGAGAGAAGTGTTGATGTTTTGTGCTGCCACGTGCCAGACCAGTAGAAACATTGTCAGGCCAATGGCGGGATACACCGCTTCTACCAGCAAGTTTGTAATCCGATTTATATCCGGAACAAAATTCGGTATCGCTTTGATCACAACACTTCATCCTTCAAGCCGATGCTTAAAGACTTAAGGTAATCGTTGGGTCTTCGGCCATCGTAAGTCACGTCGTCGATAAAGCCTGTTTGGACTGGTTTGAAGCCGGTTTCCTCGACTGTAGGAAAGTCGGCGGCAACCATCACGCCATCCTTGATCAGTTCAGCGGCAGCTTGCATGTAGATGTCTGGTCTATACACGGACTTTGCAGTATCCATATACCATTGGTCGGATTTTGGTGTCTCGATTTGCCCCCAGCGTCGCATCTGAGTCAGATACCAGATTGCATCGCTGTAATAGGGGTAGGTTGCAAAGTGGCGGAAAAATACATTGAAGTCAGGGACTGCTCGTTCGTCACCTTTTTCGTATTCAAAGGTTCCAGTCATTGAATTGGCAATGACCTCCTCATCAGCCCCGACATACTCACCACGAGAGAGGATTTCGACAGCTTCAGGTCGGTTTTGGTTTTCGTTTTCATCAAGCCATTGGGCTGCGCGTAACATGGCTTTAACGATGCGTATGGTGGTTATTGGATATTTTTCGGTGAACTCGGCTGTCATGCCAAAGACTTTCTCTGGATTGTTCTTCCAGATTTCATAATCGGTAATGACTGGCACGCCAATACCTTTAAACACGGCTTGCTGATTCCAGGGTTCGCCTACGCAGTACCCATGAATTGTGCCGGCCTCAAGGGTTGCTGGCATTTGAGGCGGCGGCGTAACTGAAAGCAACACGTCTGCGTTAATCTGTCCGCTGGTGTCACCTTTGTGTGGTGCGTAGTAACCAGGGTGAATGCCACCTGCGGCTAGCCAATAGCGAAGTTCATAGTTGTGGGTGGATACGGGAAAAACCATGCCCATCTTGAAAGGTTTGCCACTATCCCGATAGGCCGTAACAACGGGTTTAAGATAGTCGGCTTTGATTGGGTGGACCGGTTTGCCATCCGCTTGCTTGGGAATACCTGGTTTCATTTCTTCCCAGACAGCGTTCGAAACCGTGATGCCATTGCCGTTTAAGTCCATTGAAAGCGGCGTGACAATATGTGCTTGGGTACCGAAGCCAATGGTTGCTGCTAAAGGTTGTCCCGCTAGCATGTGGGCGCCGTCCAATTGGCCGTCAATCACACCATCTAGTAGCACCTTCCAATTCGCCTGGGCTTCAATCGTGACGTACAGTCCTTCATCTTCAAAATATCCACGCTCGTACGCGATTGCGATCGGCGCCATGTCAGTCAGTTTGATGAACCCGAAGGTCAATTCATCCTTTTCTGGCTCGCTCATTTCGGCAGCAACGGTCGAGAAGCCGAACAAACCGGCTAGTAATATCAATGCTGTGGGGCGAGAAGAAAAACGCATAGTCATGGTGAATCCTTTTTCTAAAACCTGAAACGCAAAGCGCCCGCACGATCAGTGTGATCGTGCGGGCGCCGTTACCCATAAAATATTTTGTTTGTGTGAGCCTTGTCCTGCTACCGATGCTTTATGTCAGCTCTGTACATGCTCTGTATGTAGATAGAAGAGCAAAGCCTGTGCCAAGGCTTCCAAATTTTTTGCAGTTTGCTGTGTCCGTTATTTTTAGTTGCTTTGCGCGAGGCCCCGATACTGATTGATCGGGGCTCGTCGTCAAATATTCGAATCAAGATGGGGCAATAATGAAAAAATTGATCCACAGTAGTGCGTTATTGCCAGCCGAGGGCTGCTTCTGCCTGGGCGTACAACTGGGGAAGGGCGGTTTGCTTTGCCAGGTATAAGGTTTTCTCTCTATCTATGGTTTTGCCCATGATGGCGGCGCAAAGTGAAATTAGTTCGCATTGTTCCTCGATATCTGGTGCACCTAGACGATTGCCATGAAACATGTGGAAGTTTTGCACTTCTATGGTGTTTTTGTGGTCGAGCATTATCTTGCCGGAGAGTGATCGAGCGAGCGTTGTGGCTGATAATCCTAGAACATCCGACAGCACCTGAATTAGGTGGTCATGGTTTTCTGGTTGGTCGATCCAGCGACAGGCTTGCATCAGTGCCATTCGGAGCTGCAGGTGGTGTTCCGGGTTGGACTCATGCCAGTGTTGTTGTACACATAAAACTTTCTCAGCCGCAGCTGGCCAGATCTCACTACCCGCGGCTACGATGGCGCCCTGGTTTGCCTCTACGGCAACCGTTGACCAGGGTTCGCCGACACAAAAGCCATCGATCACCCCGGTTGATAAGCTATCGGCCATTTGGCTCGGTGGCATAATGATAATTCGGACATCCGAATCTGGATCCAGTCCACCCGAGGCTAACCACCGCCGCAGCAACAGCATATGCCCAGAAAAGGTATGCACGACGGCAAAGGTAAGCTTATGATCGAGGTCTTGTACTCGCTGCCCAATCAACCTGGCAGCCGTTTGATTAAGGGGGCGTTCACAAGCATTGTGATTGATGTCTTCAAACAACTCATTGGAAATTGTTATCGCGTTGCCGTTTCTGGACATCACGAGACCAGTGATTAGATGAGAGCGTAATCCGCTAACCCCCATGGTTGTCATGGCGGGTAGAGGTGCTAGCATTTGAGCGGCATCCAATACTCCTGCAGCTAACTTATCTCGAACATTAGCCCAGGAGACATCTTGTACCAGTTCTACATTCAGCCCGTATTCAGCATAGAAACCTAAAGCCTGGGCAACGATCAAGGGTGCGCTGTCTGTAAGCCTCAGATAACCGACTCTAATTGGATTGAGTATTGTCACTAAATCTCCTCTGCCGAGCGAATAATGGATCGTGCTAAATCAGCCATGCGTATGTTTAGATTCATCGCTTGTTTTCGTAGCTCTGCGTAAGCCTGCTCCTCATTAATATTGCGTTGTTTCATAATGAGATATTTTGCTTGGTCGATACAGCGCCGCTCTTCAAGTTCGGACCTGGCGTCATCCCGTTCGCGACGAACCTGCTGGAAGGATTTAAATTGCAGCATTGCGACCTCAATAATGGGGCGGACGTTTTCTTCCTGAATACCGTCGACTACGTAGGTCGATACACCTGCCTCGACCGCATGTTCGATGTACTCGGGGTCATGATCGTGGGAAAACATGACAATCGGAGTTGGATTGTGATTGGTCACAATCGACAAACTCTCTAGTAAATCCCGATCCGGTGAGGCCATATCAATCACGATCACCTCGGGGTTCCAATCGGAAATTTCCATCAGTAAGCGGCTACCGCAGCTAATTGTTCGCACATCAGAAAAGCCTGCCTTGTGCAGACATGCTTCAACCCAAAGCGCGCGCTTTGCGTTGTCATCAACCAGCATTACTCTGAGGGCAGGGATCAAGTCGTTTTGCTACTTATGCTTGGAGTCTTCACATTCGGTATCGTCATCTTTCGCTCATTTCTAACAAATCTAACGTGCAAGTCTAGTGCCTAGATTAAGGTTTGCTGCTGGAATGGCCTGTAACGAGACGCAGTCAGGGTCTAAAAATAAGAGTTAGCCAGATTTTGGTTCTATCGGTGGCAAAATCTTCGGCCCGATAATCCGCGTACTTCGCCTGCAGCGTCAGCATATCAGTGAGTTTCATCGTGCCCACCAGATTCCATTCCGAGCCGTAGCTGGTGCTACCTTCATCGGCGTTGTAGTGATGATAGTTTAGCGCCAGTTTAGCCTTCCCAATGCCACCACTCGCACCTACATAAATATCTTCAATGCCGTTTGTGGGCGTGTTAAGAAATACGTCGGACCAACCCTGAAATTTGTGTAACGTCGCTAAAGGGGTGCTAAATACTGCAGCGCCATCATCACTACCTAGTAGTTGCCATCCGCCACTAACCTTCACGCCTGGAAATTGGTAATCGGCGGCAAGTTCATAGAAGTTGGCTCGATAATCCAGGGGGCTGTCCCCATAGTCTGCCTGACGAGCGATCGAGGCACGTAAATTGAGTTGGTCGAGTGTACCTTTATAGCTCAGGCCGTAGGTTGTCGAGGAGTTGGCGGGGCCGTTGGCATTTTCAAAATCTAATAAATAGGCGTAGCCGCTAAAATGATGATGTTCAGTGTCGAACAAACCTGCAGTTAGAAAATGACTATTGCCGTGCCAATCGGCAGGTTGCGCGCCGTCATCTGGGCCGAAGATACGATTAACGTTCCACACATAACTGTAATCAATTTTATGTTTACCAATAGTGGTGACCGCTCTCAACGCGTCATAGGTTTGTTCATTCTGGCGCCAGCCAACTCCACCGACAAAACGTTGGTCATCAAGCAGTATTCTTTGACGGCCAAAAATAAATACCGCCTCACCCTGATCGTAACGGACAAACACCTGGTTGAGATCCAGTCCTTCAGGGTCTGGTACCACGGGATAGCGCGTCTTGCCATTCTCGGTTGTGTTAAAAGCTTCAGAACCAATCACGGAAAGGTAATCCACCTCAAGACCAACTGACCACTTTGATGCGGGGCTAGAATCCCAGGTGAAACGGCTTAGCAATGTAGAGGCACTTGCGTCCTCGGGTAGCCCTGATTGATCAACTGCCTCGTGCCGCAAGCGGAAAAGAAACTTTCCTTCTCCATCTCGTAATATATTGGCTCCGTAGGAAGCGTTGGATGTGAACGTGAGCGATAGAAACAGAACTGTGACGAAGACTACTGACTTGATCATTTTATTTGCCCCAAAAAAAAGCGCCTGAATTCCTAGAGAGGAATTCAGGCGCCATTGCCTTGTTTGTTGATCCGTTCTTACCCATGGTGGTCACGAATCGATTTTTTAGAAAAACATACGAATACTTTTATAGAGAATTAATATACAAAAATCAGGCCAACCGCCAAGTGATTGATTTTAGAGAAAGGCACCTAATATTTATGCACCGATACAGCGCGAGTAAGGGAAAGATGAGCACTTTGTGTGCGTGATTCGGTAATTTGGAAGTTTACCGTGATACTAATTTCCCTTTGGAAATAACAGTATCAATTTGCCTGGTATTGCGGATGTCCTCCAGAGGGTTGGCTGACAGTAATACCAGATCTGCGCGCTTACCGACTTCTATGGTGCCAAGCTGATCTTCTATACCCAGAAATTCCGTCGGTCGAATGGTTGCGGCTTCCAACGCCTGCAAAGGTGTTAACCCTGCTCGAACGAGCATTTCAAGTTCTCGATGCAGGCTGTAACCCGGTATTGCCAGGCCGATAGGTGTGTCGGTGCCGGCGCCGATCGGCACTCCGGCATCCAACATGCGTTTCACCATAGTAAGCGAGTAGGTGGAGAACCGTAGATCGCGCTTGGCAAAGTCCTTGGGAATAAAGCTATTCGGTTTGTTCCAATCTTCTTGTACCTCCGGCAACATGGCGCTGATTGCATCATCCCAGTCTGTTTGTTCGTAAGGTGGTGCAAGGGGCAGGGCATTCAATCTTAAGGTCGGTACCTGTATTGTTTCCGTTAGGCTGGATAACACTCTAGCGCAACGATCTTCATCTAGTACCGCAATGGCATCAAGACGCTGTAACTGATGGAGTGACGAGCGTAGGGCATGGCCGGATTCGATATTCTCAGCGGTTAGAAATTTTTTCCTCGTAGCAAGTAGCGCTTCCGCATTTGATGCACAATCCAACTCGATATTCCGCAGATGTTCCATCGTACCAACTTGATTACCTACAGTTGATGCTAGTAGATGTAGCGGAACGTGGGAGGCGATGGGCATTGAGAGTTGATTGGCTTCATCGACAAGTGCGGCAAAGACTTCTGGGCTGACCAGTTCATAAATTTTGATAAAGTCAGCGCCTCCTTGTTTTAGACGCCGGACATTTTCTCTGGCCTGGGTGATGCCGGAATTTTGCGTGCCAATTAACGGCCGAGCATTACCGTCGTAGACAACATGTTGGCCATCAAGCAGTGGGCCGCTGAAATAAACTCTGGGCGCCGTCGCATCGGGTGCGCGCATACGGGCAATGACCGGCAATAGGTCTTTCATCATACCCCCGGTATCTCTGACGCTGGTGATACCCCAGGAGAGAAATGTCCCGGGCATCAGATCGGTAAATCGGTCGTCATAGGTCAGATGGACATGCATATCCCATAGACCGGGTATTAAATACTTACCGGTGCCGTCGATCACTGTGCTCGCGGTGTGTCTGGAAGGTGTAGTGACGTGAGTTGAAACACTGATGATTTCATCTTCTTGAATAACAACCGTCGCATTTTTAATAAGACCCTGTTTGGCATCAATCAAGGTGACATTCGAAATGACAATGTCGTTTCTCGTGTTTCCTACGTCCTGGCTTGTGCAGGAGTAAAGTAGAGCGCATGCGATCAGGCTGGCAAGTATCGATAGTCTATTCATATCAGTAGTGGCTCACTAATTGAGTGGAAGGCAGAAGCTGAACGTTTTAAGGAATCTGCGGTTAACATGGGCACGCCGTATACCTCGACGGGGATATTGTGTTTGGTGCGAACTGTATCAATTAGTAGGTCAAAATCTCCATCTCCGGAAAGGAGAAATATCCGGTCGAGTGTTGGCGCACTGGTTAACATGTCGATGGTGATCCCAACGTCCCAGTCACCTTTGGCGGAGCCGTCCGCGCGTTGTATATAAGGCTTAAGTTTTACGTTAAAGCCAATATGGCGTAGGGCGGTTTGAAATTTTTGTTGGCTCTCATCGCCGCGATCGGTGGCATAGGCATTGGCCACGGTGATGTCACCCTGCTGCTGCAAAATCTCCCACAGTGCGCGATAGTTAAACTGCCTCGCGTAGGTGTGTCTTGTTGTGTAGTAAATGTTTTGCACATCCACAAACAAACCAATCTTATCCATCGAATGTGCTCATGACCGCTTAGATCTACATAGTATCAGTAGATCCCGTTGAGCGTAGTCGAGATCGGAAGCTGTAAAAAAATGGTGCCATCGTGGATAGTGGTGTCACGCTTGAAGGTGCTGAGCTGGACAAAGCTGCCCGACATCTCCTCCAAGCGTGGGTATCTATCAATCCGCGAGCTTAACCAACATCTTGCCGTTGTTAGATCCGGTGAATAAGCCCATAAAGGCTTCTGGTGCAGCCTCGATTCCTTCATGGACGGTCTCGAAGTATTTGACCTGGCCAGATTTCACCCAGCCGGACATATCCTGCAAAAACTGCTCTCGCAGGTGTTCGAACTCAGAGACTACAAACCCCCTTAGTGTGACAAATTTATAGATCGTTTCTGTCAGGTTTCGTGGTCCGGGACTGGCGGTGCCGTCGTCGTTGTAATGGGCAATCATGCCGCAGATAGGTACCCGGCCGTGGGGGCGCATGTGGGTCAATGCAGCTTCCAATTGTTCACCGCCAACATTCTCAAAATATATGTCGATACCCTTGGGCGCGCCTTTCTTCAATTCATCAAGGGCATTTGCTGTTTTATAATTAAAGCCGTGGTCAAAGCCAAAGGCTTCGGTCAGTTGTGCCACCTTAGCGTCACTACCTGCACTACCAATGACTGTACCGTTTTTAATTTTTGCAATCTGGCCGACGACACTGCCGACAGCTCCGGAGGCGGCTGAGACAAACACGGCTTCACCGTCCTGCATCTTGCCAATTTCAAGAATGCCGCCATAGGCGGTCATGCCCGGCATACCCATAACACCGAGGTAAGTAGAAAGGGGCGCTAGATCTGGGTCAACCTTCATTAGTCCTTCTGGACCAGACAGGGCGTATTCGCGCCAGCCGAGTCCATGGCTGAGGATGTCGCCTTCGGCATAGTCAGCATTATTCGATGCAATTACGCGCCCAATGGTACCGCCAAACAATGGGTCGCCATCGTTGGCTAAACGCATACGGCCCCGCATATAGGGGTCAACGGACATCCAGAGGTTTTGTAGTAGGACTTGTCCTTCTCCTGGATCTTTGACGTCTACCTTCACAGCTTCAAAATTGTCTGCGGTAGGCATGCCTTTGGGGCGGGATTTAAGACGGATTTCTATGCCCTGGGTCATCTGTGGCTCCTGTACTTGCATGAATGATATGCCGCTGATACTACACCCGAGGCTTTCAAAGGACCATTGGCATTGATGGGGCTGATCATGGGTTACCGTTCTATCCTTAGAACGGATTGATAGCAGAGTTCAGTTTGAGTTCAGGCCGTAATTGACCGCTTCCGGGGATTCCCGGACAGGATTATTGGTAAGGCTGAGGATAGTTGTTTCATCACTCTCGAATATTGTATGAGCCAAAAATTATGTGTCGATATTGAACTCGAGAACACCAGCTTTGTTTGGAGCGATAAGCGTGTTTAGCACCTCGAACTGCATGCTAACTTTGCTGCTTGGCTCGGAAAACTGAAACTCTACAATGGTTATATCGTTTGGTGCAGCCTCAATCACAGGGCCCTGTTTGAGTACTAGATGCTCGGACAGATTGCGGAGTTGAAAATTTGCATCGGAATTGTTCCGTAATGATAGCCTTAAGATGTTACCTGCCCAGATGGCTTCTTCTACCTGGAGACTTGCCTTGAGCAAAGCTGTCAGTTCCTGAGGCCGCCCAATCAGTGTGTTTTCCCACCAGACAACGGTACGCTTGGCAAACAGCGCGTCTCTGGTTGCATCGTTAGTTTTTGCGGTTGCGAAGACAAGTGTGACTGGGCGATGACCGCCATCTTTAATTGCATAGTCCCAGTCGATCAGGTTATGCACATCGGATGTGCCGATCAGTGCCAAATTATGTTCCAGTGCGAGGCTCAATGCGTTTTCATAATATCGGCCAGCGTTTGCAATCTCGATGCCGTGCAGTAACCCTGCTTCAACCACTTTCTTGTGAAAGGGGTCCATTTTTGCCCGTGGTGAACTAAAGCCTGGGTGATTCCAAAATGTAAACGCACCCTGGTCATTCGCTAACCCAAGCACTTCTTCCGCCGCTTGCTCTGCGGCATGGCCATAGGCAACCAGCATGAGGTAAGTGGCTTCGTCAGCAAATGGAAGCCAGACCCATTTGCCCGCCACTTCTATTTTATGAGCACCGACTAGTTGGCCGGCTGTTGCTTGTCTGGCGAACTCGAGAGCAGCCGCTTCAGTCGGGAACTCGTGTTCTGGAAGATGATTTGATGAATTTCGTTGTTGTACTAATTTGTTTGCATCTTTAACGAATACTGCGTTCATGTGACCCGCTTGATCGTTACGGGTAATTTCAATTCCAGGGATAACCAAGAGATCGAGCTTTTCTGCAGCAAGCGAAGCTTCCTCAAAAGAGCGGTTCCTATCTGGATGTGGAATATCCATGATGTGTGGTTGCCACTCAAGGTGCTCAGTGATTGCAATCCCGTCTAGACCGTCACGTTCTGCCTCAGCAATACGAATGGTTGGCCAGACATGCCCGTCAGAAAATACCGAGTGGGTATGTAGATCGAGTACGAGGGTTTGATAGCCGTCGACATCTGGAAAATGGATTTCGCGGTCGGTCGCCGGTCTGTCTGGTACTGCACCGTGGCCAAAGGCGGAAATGCTTACTAATAACAGGAGGCAGGCGGCCCAGCATTGACGTTTATTCGGTTGAACAGGAAGCATATAAAAACCGCTGAATTGGAGCTGTGGAATATAAGCTCAATTAACCACGTTTGCCGGAGCGCGATCAAGTGTGGTCTTGAATATGCCAGGTTGGCGTTAGCGGAACACTAAACGGACCAGGGCCTCAATTTTTAGGTGGGATCGCGCGCTGGGTTAAGAGCGCTTTTTACGAGGCTTAGTGTCTTTCTTGTTATTTCCGCGTTTACTGATGCCGCTCACCCGGTTGATTTTTCGTGGCTGAATGGTGCTGGCCGAAGCGATAATTTCTCCATCATATTCAAACGTGTTTTCACCGTCGATATAAGGGATGGCGGCGATAAATATTTCTTGTTTGATGAGTTTCTCGATCGCGGCAATGTTGCGACGTTCGTCACCACCCATCAATGACAGGGCAACTCCCTGCATGCCGGCACGACCGGTCCGGCCAATACGGTGGACAAAATCTTCAGCATGGCGTGGGATGTCGTAGTTAATCACCAGGGGCAATTGGACAATATCCAGTCCGCGGGCTGCGATATCGGTAGCAACAAGTATCTGAATCTCACCATCTTTAAACTGTTGTAACGTTTGAGTTCGTTGGTGTTGAGATTTGTCGCTATGGATCGCTGCGCAGCTCATACCTTTTTCACGCAGGTAAGCATCAGCTAAATCAGCGTTTCGGCGTGTGCGGGCAAAAACCAGGCACTGTTGCTTGTTGTTAGCGAGCAGGTAATAAATGATGTCGGGTTTTTCGTTTTGTTCGACTTCGTAAATAATCAGCTTAACATTGTCTGCAGCCTTGTTAAGTTGTTGGCCCTTCAAAATGACAGGATTTTGCAGTAGCCCATCGGTAAAGATGGATATCTGATCGTTAAATGTGGCGGAGAAAAGTAGGTTCTGGCGTTGCCTAGGAAGCTGATTTAACACCTGTTGTATCTGGGTCTGAAAGCCCTGGTCGAGCATCCGATCTGCCTCGTCCAATACCAATGTTTCAACCTGACTAAGGTCCAGGTTTTTCTGGGCTAGTAAGTCGATGAGTCGCCCGGGGGTCGCAATAAGGAAATCAACACCATTGCCAATTTTGCGAATCTGCTGATTGATTGGCACGCCGCCATAGATCACCGCATGCCGAAGTGGCAATTCACCGATAAAAGATCCGACGTTGTCGTCGATTTGCTGTGCCAGTTCCCGGGTCGGGGCGAGACATAACACCCGGACCGGGCGGCCTTTCGCGGGTTTGGTCTGCTGGAGCTTGTCCAGCAGGGGCAGTACAAACGCCGCGGTTTTACCACTACCGGTTTGGGCTGAAGCCAATACATCGCGCTGGGCCAGGATGGGTGGAATCGCGAGTTGCTGGATCTCAGTGGCCGAACTGTAACCCAGTTGCTCCAGGGGATCAGTGAGGGATTCGGAAAGACCTAATTTGGTAAAGGGGTTCATGAGAAATGCTCGATTCTCTGATTAGGCCGCGCATTGTATAGGTTCTGTAGGTGAATGAACGAAAAAAGATAGGCTAGATCCGATGGCGGAAGGAACTCATTTTGCCCGGTTTTGTGATGTATTCCCAAAGTGGGTGTCATTCCTGATGCTCGTACGGTCGATACCTACCAGCAAATCAGGCTTTCAAATGCGGCAGTTGCGATTAGTGAGGTCGATAGCAGCGCTCGAACATCTGCAAGGTATGCCCTGAGTAGGCGTTATGCAGGGCAAAAGAGAGGTTTTGCAAATCAAGGACGCGGGCTAGTTTGGGTAAGTGATAGTATTTTACGTTGTTGAGAGCGGTAGGACTCGTTGTTAAGTTCTGATTTGAGTCAATTGTCAATTTATGACTTCACTTCATGTACTAGCAAGTCTAATTTTTGATTAAGCTTCAAGGCTAACATCGGATGATATGATCGCGCCGCGGTGCTGAATAATTTTTGCTGCAACCCTGCAGCCAAGTTCAGCAGAGACGATAGCGTCATGACCTTTTAGTCGAGTAGCAAGGTATGCGCCATTAAAGGAGTCGCCGGCTGCTGTCGTGTCAACAATCGCGGTCGATTCTAGTGAGACGGCTGCGATTGACTGTGTGTTGCCTTCGATACTTACAATTGCGCCTTTTTTACCATCTTTTAAGATGATCTCTTTGACGCCGAAGGATTGGATACGCTCTATCAGACTATCGTGTGATTTGTCCGCGCGGAGCAATGCCTCATCATCGAAAGAGGGAAAAGCGATATTGCTGATGGAGTAGGCTCTGTTAATCCAAACCTGCGCCTCCTTGATACTGTTCCATAAGCGTGGACGGTAGTTTGAGTCGAAAGCAACTATGCCTCCGGTCTCCTGATACGATGTAAGTAGATCGAGTAAGAGAGCTCTATCGTCGTTAGATAGCAATCCAAGTGTGATACCTGAAAAGTAAATACATTGACAGGATGTCAATGTAGAAGGCAAACTTCCAAGGTACGAGCCTGCTGCTAACAATTGTTTGAAGGGTGATGCTTCTCGCCAGTAGTGAAACGTTCGCTCTCCAAGTTCGTCGGTGTTGATGATGTAAAGGCTAGGTGTTAGGCCGGGAATGATTCGGACCGATTCGGTTGCCAAGCCCTCATTTTTCCAAGCGTTCATCAAGTATTGAGAATAATGGTCATCACCGATTGCAGAGATGAAGGTGACATCGAGGCCGATTCGTGATGCATAGACGGCTGTGTTGAACACGTCGCCGCCATACCCGAGTGTGTAGGTGTCTTCATGTTGGCGAAATTCCAGCATGCATTCGCCAATGACACCGAGGGGGATAGATCTTGCTTGCATCGGAATGCTCTAGCTCGGCACTACAAGATGTTTCAACGAGAACCGAGGATTGCTTTTTATCAACTTACGTTGATTCGCCTCTAGTTGTGCTTTTTCATTTACGCCGGTGAGTTTGTTGATGATTCGCAAGACATGTTGGTGCGTCACTGTGGGCGCGGCTAAGTCACCTACCATTTTATCGGCCTCTCCTGCTTTGATCTGCGCAACGGTCGTGTTCTCAATGTCTGGCGAGACTACCACGGTTTCAAAACTGGTAGTAGCGCGTGCATACAAACGACGTAGCGAGACATCTAATGAACTAGCTCACTTGGCTCTTCGAGGTAGCTTCAGCATCTCTGGTTTATGGCCCTTCGAGTGCAGCCAATCACGAAACACGTACCCCGTGCCCGTTGGCCATACAACACATTCCTCGGGGGGCGCCAAAATGAAACTATCCAGCTCTTCGTTCAGTGCTATCGTGCCTGTCGCATGCACGTGATAACCAATAATGACCTGGTTCATTTGTTCAAATGGATACAAACCGATTAATGTCGCGGGTGACGCATCAAGATTGAGTTCCTCTTTGACTTCTCGAACGGCGCAGTCGGCGGGCCCTTCTCCATGGTCGACAAAGCCGGTAATCAGAGCGCAAAACTTACCAGGCCAGGATTTGTTGTGGGCAAGCACAAGCTTTCCTTCGTACTCAACAACTACCGCTACAACGGGGGTGGGGTTGTCGTAGTTCACAAAACCACAGTTAGCAGAACACTCAATGCGGTCCTCTATCTTTTCGATTAAGGGGGCAGCACACATTGGGCAGTATTTGAATTTGTTCACCGATTAACTCCAGTGTCGTTTGGGAATATGGGTAGTGGATGAGCATGGTATGAGTCAAAATCAAAACCACCTAAATGAACAACGGTCGTAACACGCTCTCTAGATCATCTACCGACTTTTGTCGTCTGAGCCGATCCAATGCCTGATGTAACTGCCGTTGCTCAGAATTTTCCATCGAAGCAATTTTTTCTGTCAAATCGCCCTCTTTAACCACAACGTCATCTCGTCGGGCGTGGGTTCTACTGAGTAGTGCCTGCTCCAAAAAAAGAAAGCGGCCTAATACGACGTAGGGGAAGTTCCGGTTACTAATTGGACCCTGTCGAGCTTCGAAGCCACCGATTGGCAGACCCTTAATTTTAAATTCAGCGATGCGATCAGCTGCAAACCAAGCGCTGCTGCCGGCAACGAGGCCTCCGCCCAGTGCGCCCAGCATCAAGCTGCTACCCGCCAGGGCCAGATCAATTCCAGCACCTGTGGCGGCACCGGCCATCGCAGCTGCAGCGGCCAGGCGATTTCGATTGAGTCCCCAGACAATCCACTTTTCGGTATCAAACAAACTGTCGTCGAGGGGTAGACCGTACAATTCGCTGTTCAAATGGTGATAACGAAACAAGCGTTTAAGCGTGTTGTGACTCTCTTTTTCAATTGCATTCATTTCCGCAATATATTTTGCTTGTAACACCGGCTTTGCTAACTGCGCCTGACTTTTTGTCAGCACTTTTTGCGATAATTGAAACACACACAGTCGAGTTAACAGTGCTGCCAATAACTGTACAGACTGCTGTTGCTGACTCTCTCGCGCCGACTGGTACTCGGCTATCAGTTGTTCGATTGCAGCCTGCCACTCCTGCTTGATGATTGAAAATGCCTCTAACACCGAACGTTGTTTTTCGATGTCCGCCTGCATGGCATTGAATACCCTGACGACTTTAAAATACTGGCCAAGGGCTTTTTGCCAGTGCTGGACGTAGTCTTCATTTTCGATCGGGTTGATCAGGGCCATACTGGCCTGACCGGTCCAGCGCAAAATTTCCATTTCAGCTTCGTACTCGGTGCCATAGGGGCGGGAGCCGTCTACGACATACAAAATTGCCGCGCCATTTATGATCGGCGTCAGTAGTTCTACTTCATCGGGAAATTGCTGTTGGCATAGGGCATCCCCGACAAACATCGCAACGGCTGCCTGGCGCTTGTCGGCTGAGTCGGCATGCTGCTGCAACCAGCGCAAAACTTTTGTTGGGCGCTGAAAACCCGGGGTGTCTACCAGCGTATAGCTGCTAGCGCCAACCTTAACCTCAATAGGTTCTGCTACCCGGGTAGTGCCACTTTGATTAGAGATCGCCACGCCGTCATCCTGAGCCAGAGTTGCAACAATCGAAGACTTACCTTTGTTAGGGTGGCCAACAACGGCAAAAATGGGAGCATTGGCACCTGAGGTCATGGTGTCTCCCGCAGCTGCAATAATTGCCAGCCAGGTAAAGTGCTGCAGAAACGGCGCCACTCATTTAGGTGGTTGGATCGGGTTGGCACGACTTGCGCTTCGGTCCAGTCCAGTGGCAATAAAAACCGTTGTGCGGCTTCAGGGCCAGAATTTGAACCCGAAATTGAATCAGCAGAGGGTAAGCTCAGCAAATAGTCACTAAGCTCGGCCAATGGTGGCTCCCAGCTCTTAACCAGTACAACCACAGACTGATCTAGCGGGTTGATGTTTATTGATTCGGGTTCCACTAATGGACCGACGTCCATGGTGCTGGTTGCTGTACCGAGAAAACGTGTCACCGATTGCTGACATTGTAACGGCGCATCAGCCCAATTTAGCAAGATGTAAGGCGCTCCAACCGAAAAGACAACTGGCGCTAGCGCGGTGTTATCCGTGCTGGTATTCAGCCGTGACGGCGATGGATGGGTACTGATGTCCTGGGGGGGAGTATCTGTCTGCCGCAAATAGCGATAGCGAGAAACGACTAACATCAACGTGCGAGGCAACAGGTTGTAGGTACACTGTGCCGCCAGAATAAACTTCCACCATTGGCCCAGTACAGGCGCATCAGTAGTTTGTGCGCTTAGTCGAAAGTCTTGTGTTTGTTGCAGTAACTCCAATCCTGGCTGTGCCTCAGGCCAGAATAGCCAGGGTATCGCCAGGGTTTGTAATAACGGTAATAGATCGGACGCTTCAAGCAGGGTGCTACGCCAGACAAAACTGATGTCGCTGCCAAGTAGCAACAATAGGTAAACGAGCATGCCGCCCAGGGCAAAACTCAGTGTCAAACATTGGGTCTGATAAAACAGCCAGGCTTTGCGCTTGCCGGAGCTCGCCAGTTCCATAGTCGCAACGCGAAATTGTCGCGGTAGAATTGGTAGTTCTAAAAGGCCACCCACGAGGCCCTTAGTGCTACCACTCAACCAGAGCAAGATGCTCAGAGCCAGTGCGAGCACCGGCAAAAATGCAAATAACATCAATACATAAAGTAGATTGACCCGGCCTAGAGCATCACCCGCCAGTACCCCGTAGCCAAGTAGGATGCCAGACAGCCCCCCCAGGCAGATCAGGCTGAGAGTAATTTGTTTGAGGATAGGTTGTGAGTGTGCGGTATTCAAAAGCACCTGCTGGCTCAGTGATATGTAGGACGCGATATTTGGCCATTATAGGCAATTAAGTCGGTAAAGGATTGGAGAAATAGTTCGGCAACTAAAAGCGCATTTTCTCAGCTTGTCATGTAATCGCCCGGTGTTGTGCTGAATGATCGTAGTGTGAGCTTTATTCTTTAATTTTTCTGGCCAGAGGGGTGGCAAAGACTGGGTTGCGATTGGGCAGAAAGTACAGGTGATGCGGCGAATTGTGATATCAGTCGGCGTTGATGTGAAGGCCAGTTATGCTAACGTTCCTGACTCTAAGAATAAAAACAGAGGCCGCCAATGACTCCATCTTCCTGGACCAAAAAGATAACCTGCGTGTGTGGCTTGATTGCCGTATTCATAACCGTAGCGAGCGCAACAGGGTCCCAGGACCCTTTTAATGAAAAGGGACATCAGGCAAGCGCTCACACTTCAGCGCTGCAATCTGCATTGCGCAATGAACTCCCCTTTGAGGACAAGCGCGATTTTGAAGAATCCAGGCGGGGCTTTATTGCCGAGCCGACGAGTCGGAAAATCATCGCGCCCGATGGTCACGTTGTCTGGGATATGACGAAGTATGATTTTCTTCTAAACGGAGAAGAATACGACAGCATTCATCCTTCACTGCAACGACAAGCCACGCTGAATATGAACTTTGGTCTGTATGAAGTGGTGCCTGGTTTTATGTACCAGGTACGAGGCTTTGATCTGGCTAACATGACCCTCGTCCGGGGTGACACGGGCTGGATCCTGTTTGATGTATTACTGACCAATGAGACCGCAGCCGCGGCTTTAGCTCTTGCTAACGAGCAACTGGGTGTTTTGCCGGTCAAAGCTGTCATCTATTCCCATTCACATATCGACCACTTCGGTGGTGTTCGTGGCGTGGTCGAGGAGGCCGACGTGAAAGCCGGCAAGGTACAGATCATCGCGCCTCGAGGATTTATGGCGGAGGCCATTTCAGAAAATGTCTATGCCGGAAATGCGATGACACGACGAGCTGGTTTTCAGTATGGCAGGGGTATTCCCTCCAGTCCGTTTGGCCAGGTGGACTCCGCTATTGGTAAGGGCGTGGCGGTGGGAACTGCCGGCTTAATTGCTCCGACCCTGGTGATTGAAAGCGACTATGAAACCCACTCCGTCGACGGTGTGGAACTGGTGTTCCAAAACACCTCGGGTACTGAAGCACCTGCAGAGATGAATACCTGGTTCCCAGCTCAAAAAGTATTCTGGGCAGCGGAAAACATTACAGCAACCATACACAATATTTATACTCTCCGGGGTGCGCTGGTCCGGGATGCGCTGCAATGGTCAAAACACATTAACGAAGCACTATACCGCTACGGTCAAGATGCAGAGGTGATGGTGTCCTCCCATAATTGGCCGCGCTGGGGTAATGCCCGTATTCAGGAAGTGATGCGCGCACAACGGGATGCCTACGCCAATCTCAATAATCAGGTCCTTAACCTGGCGAACAACGGTGTCACCATTAACGAAATTCACAACAAATATCGGGTGCCGGAAAGCCTCCGTCAGCAATGGAGTGTTCGTCAATATCATGGATCGGAGTTCCATAATGCCCGGGCTGTCATCAATCGATATCTGGGTTACTGGGATGGCAACCCCGCAACACTAGCGCCGTTATCGCCAGCGGATTCTGCACCGCTGTATGTGGATATGATGGGGGGCAGTAAAGTCATTCTCACCCGAGCCAGTACACTGCACAAAGCGGGGCAATATCGGCTTTCGATGGAAATCCTTAATAAACTCGTTTACGCAGAACCAGACAATCAGCAAGCCAAGGATCTGCTCGCCCAGGTCTATGAACAACTGGGTTTTCAGTACGAGAGCACCAGTATGCGTAATGTGTTTCTCTCTGCGGCGCAGGAATTGAGGAATGGTGTACAAAAGATCGAGGCAAACCATGGGGCGAGTCCCAGTCTTGCCCGTGCTATGACTACCGCTCAATGGTGGGACGCGGTCGCCATCAGGGTGGATAGCCATCGTGCCGATGGCAACAATTTTGTGATCAACTTTGTGTCGCCGGATACAAGCGAGAAGTTTGTGATAGAAATGAGTGGTGGGACCCTTACCAACATTGAAGGTTATCTTTCAGCTGAACCAGACGCGACAATCACGATGAATCGGAGTGATCTTGAAACCGTGATCATGCAGCAGGCAACTCTGGCCTCACAACTACAAGCGGGTATCGGTACGTTTGAGGGTAACCCATTGGTGCTACAAAAATTAGCGGGCTCGCTGGTTGGATTTGATCCCGGCTTTGAAATATTGCCTGGCACGTTAATGCATTAGGTAATCTAAAGGAATGCCAGCGGAGCAAATGGAAACCAATTTTACTCCGCTGCTAACTATCTACAGCAAATCGATGAAAAATAGCTGTGGAACTTATGCTGAAGACTCTTTTCTTGAAGGTGTATGCCGATTTGGAACCCCTTCGCAGCGTTCATGCCTTCACGCCACTGAACAACACCTAGACAATTAATATCATTACCTTCTCGTAGGATGTGAGTGAGTTTGGAAAACTCTTCTTCGTTTACATCGAGAAAATCTCCCCACTCACCAATACCCTGGAAGTTCACCAGAATCTTCTCGCCTGCTTTGATTGGCTGATAGATCTGCACGCGATACCCCTCGGATGAAAAGTCGACCAAGTGAAAGTCTATCGGCGCACCCGCCGGACTGATGATGTCAGAGAAACCTTTGACGGGCTGAATGTGCCCGCGAATGTTAAACACATTGACGGGATATCGAGTGTCTACTCTACGTTCGGCTTGTTCAGACATGTATGGCGCTCTTATTGAGTATCTTTAAAAGTGTAGCACCGCTTTTTCTCTGTAAGTTTATTCTCATTAGATTTGCTCAGAAAATTTGCTGAATAGAAAAGCCCGATCACAGCACGGATCGAAAATTGAGACTGCACGCGTAGCTCGATATGCTGATGCATCCCGGGCAGCGCGAGAACAGTCGTTGGTCTGGTTTGATAGTAAGGTTAACCTATCCTGGATAGTACAATTAGGATGAAAAATTAGGGAGAAGTAAAACTGACCTAATTTTCCAACCTTAATCTTCTGGCTACTGCTGACAAGAAAAGCTAGCAGCAGCCATTACATCACCGGCAGCATCAAACCTGGCTTGTTCTGGGTGCGGGCACAATGGTCTGGTGTACACGGACTCGCCATCACGCATATGGGTTGCTTCGATGCTGGATGGGGGTAGATCTTTCTCCACCCATTCAACTAAAGGTGTGAATGCATCGAACTGGCTAGGCCCGGGACCGCCGACGCAATGAAACATTCCCGGCACCATAAATAGGCGATAAAAATCATCTGTGTCCGCTACTGATTGCTTAACTTCAGAATGGTATTGGATAGCCGAGAGCGGATTAATGTCGGGGTCTGCCCAGCCAAAGTAGCTGATGATTTTGCCGCCAGCCTGTTTAAATGGAGCTAAGTCCGGATCAACGGCGTCTAAGACATCCCGTGTAAATGCCAGGTTATCTGGTGCCTCGTTGAAGTCGACGTCGGTCCAAACCAATTCTGGATTGTCTTTGACAAACACGATGTAGCGAAAGAATTCTGACCCTAACACATCCAAAATGGGGCGTCCCCGAGGGTTAATTACCCAGGGCATCCATCCGGGGTAGTCGCCAAAGCTTTGTGGGCCAGTTGTTTCGCTGCCAACGGGAAAGGGTGGATAAACCTGAACTCCGGCAACTTCTACGGCTGCATAAAACGTATTGAGCGCACTAATGTCTCGCTTGGTATAACACTCATCGTTTACTGCTTCGCCACAGATGGGCAGGTCATCCGGCTTAAAGTTGCACTGGGTGGGATCAGAAATTAGTCGATCTTTGAGGCCGTCTGATTCGTCACATGCAGCCAAAATATGCTTGCCAAGATTGGTGGCCTTGTTCAGGTTCATGTCGGAATCGAGGATCGCGCGCATGCGATGTGCCTGGGAAAATTTCAGGCCGGTAAAGTTATTTGCGGGTGCCCCTGCAACAATACCGTCGAAGTCATTGGGAAAGCGTTGTGCCGCCATCAGAGCCTGTCGGCCGCCATTTGAGCAGCCCATAAAATAGCTGTGGTTTTGTGCACGACGGTAATAGGTTTTGACCAGTTGTTCCGCGGTAACCTGGGTTAAATGAACGGCGCGGTAGCCGTAGTCAATCAATTTGGCAATATTGTTGTGGGCAAAGCTAGCACCAGGTTCCACTCGTGAATCGTGGCCATTGTCGGAGTAAACAGACACAAAATTGTGTGCAAGTACGCTATCGCGCATTGCCATGACTTGTGGGTCGCTTGCCGGTTGACCCGCAAGCCCGCCATTGCCAAGCATTAGCGTACGGCCATTCCAGTTGTCTGGTAGGTTGACTTCAAAGCGGATTTCTTCCGGGATAACACCGGAAACTCGACAGACGCCATCAACATACTTAGCGCTGACCACAGTATGCTCTGTTGTTGTCAGGGATGTCATGTTGTCACAAGAGACTTTGGGTTGGTAACGCGCTTTGGTGTAATCCACACGACTTTGATCTGCGCTAGCAAACGGTGCGGTATAGCCCGGTGTGGCGATCACACAAAGGGACGTGAGGAGCGCGACCAGGATCAAATTTTTGTTCATATTAGTGCTCACTGAATACTTAACCTTTTGCGGTAATTTTGGCGGACCAGCCCAGACAATATCACTTATTCAGTGTTGTTTCAGACACAGCCAATGCAGGGTAGTGGGGTATAGAATCTGTTTTGAATTCTGCAAACATCGATAAGCTTCCTGGTGTTGTCCACTACCTTTTAGATGGTTGCTAGATGTCTTCTAGAAGGATTTTCGATCACCTAATTAGGCATTCACTAGAACATTTAGACAGATCACATTGAGTTTTTTAAGTATTTAGCACAACCGAGTTGATGATTCTAAGGATCGGCCGATTCCGTTTGAACTCCTTATCTACTTGTCACATAGTTTATTGAAGACAACCCATTCTCTGCGCGGTGCCGGAATATGAGTGAACAACAAAATTACGAAGACCTGGACTTTGATCCCGTAGCGTTAAGAAAAAAATATAAAGAAGAAATCCAAAAGCGGCTGAGGGAAGACGGCAACGAACAATACATCGAAGTTAAGGGCGACTTTTCGAAGTATATTGATGACCCCTACGTAGAACGAATTGAGCGTGAGCCGTTAGCCGATGAGGTAGATGTACTTATTATTGGCGGTGGCTTTGGTGGGTTGTTGGCCGGCGCTAGAATGCGTGAAGCAGGTTTACAAGATATTCGCATTGTTGAAAAGGGTGGCGACTTTGGTGGTACCTGGTATTGGAATCGCTATCCAGGTGCCCAATGCGACATCGAATCCTATATCTATTTGCCCCTGTTAGAAGAACTGAATTTTGTGCCCAAAGAAAAGTACACCTTTGCGCCGGAAATACTCAAGCACAGTTCGAATATAGGTAAACACTATGACCTTTATGACAATGCGTTGTTCCAAACCCAGGTGACGGGTATGCAATGGGATGATGTTGCTGCTCGTTGGACGGTATCAACTGACAGGGGTGATAAGGTGCGGGCGAGATTTGTCGCCATGGCCAACGGACCCCTTGATCGACCCAAGCTACCTGGTATTCCAGGTATAGAAACCTATAAAGGTCATACCTTCCATACCAGTCGTTGGGATTATGACTACACTGGGGGTTCTCCAGAAGGTGGCCTTGATAAGCTACATGACAAGCGAGTTGCGATTATTGGCACCGGCGCGACAGCAGTTCAATGCGTGCCCCATGTTGGCGAAACGGCCCAGCAGCTTTACGTATTCCAACGAACGCCTTCCGGCGTTGACGTACGCGGTAACTCCCCAACTGATCCTGATTGGGTTAAGAGCCTTAAACCCGGTTGGCAAAAAGAGCGGATGGAAAACTTCAACGCCCTTGTATCAGGTGTTCCTCAAGCTGAGGATCTAGTCAACGACGGCTGGACCGATCTTATTGGCAAGATGGTCAAAATGTTTATGGATGGTGCAGCGGAAGGCGAGAACGCCCGGGATATTAGCGAAATTATGGAGCTCGCGAACTTTGAGAAGATGAATGAAATTCGAGCCCGGGCCGAAGAGCTCGTTAATGATCCTGATACCGCTGAGGATTTGAAGCCCTATTACGCAATGTTCTGTAAACGCCCATGTTTCCATGATGGGTATTTACCGGCGTTTAATCGGCCTAATGTCGAATTGGTCGACACTAACGGCCAGGGCGTCGATAGGATCACCGAGCAGGGCGTTGTCGTTAACGGTATAGAATACGAGGTTGATTGTATTATTTTTGGTACTGGCTTTGAGGTGGGAACGGACTACGCAAGACGAGCGGGATACGACATTGTCGGTAAGAACGGTCAGAAGCTATCGGAGAAATGGGCCGATGGAATGAAGACCTTTCACGGAATGCAGTCTCGAGGCTTTCCGAATTGTTTCTTGATGAGTGCTCAACAGGGCGGATTTTCTGCAAACTATCCGCACTTGCTGAATGAGGTAGCGATACACCTTGCTCACATCCTCAAGCATGCAACTGAAAACGACATTAAGGCTGTAGAAGCCTCAGAAAAGGCTGAGGCTGATTGGGTGGCTACGATCATTGGCGGCGAAGGACCTGCTATGCAAATTGGCGGAGATGGATGTACGCCTGGCTATTACAACAATGAGGGCAAGCCAAACCCCAATGCCAAATACAGCGCTTTTTATAGTGGCGGGTCCATTCAATTCTGGGATCTGTTAGCTAAATGGCGAGAAGCAGGCAACTTTGAGGGGCTAGAGTTTCGCAACTAAATGGGCTGTTCCGAAGTAGGCAGCGCAATTCGACTGGTACGATCTAAAACTAGAAAATAGGACAATTATGAAAGACTTCGCAGGAAAATTGGCGGTAATCACCGGTGGTGGTACCGGAATGGGACGGGAATTGGCGAAACAACTTGTGGCCGAAGGCTGCGATGTGGCCATTTGCGACGTGATTGAAGAAAACATGGCCGAGACACTACGGTTGTGTGAAATCGAAGCGCCCCAGGGCATTCGTATTACTGCGCACAAATGTGATGTGTCTAATGAAGATGAAGTCAATCGCTTTCGTGATGAGGTGTTAAAGCAGCATGGCCGCGACAGTGTGAACCTGTTGTTTAACAATGCCGGTATTGGATCAGGGGTGAGTTTTGTTGATGGCGATAGGGCCGACTGGGAGCGTACCTTCAATATCTGTTGGTACGGTGTCTACTACAATGCCCGCGCGTTTATGCCTTACCTTGTTGCCGCCGACGAGGCTCACATGATTAATACCAGTAGTGTGAATGGTTTCTGGGCGTCACTTGGCCCCGGTTCAACCCACACCGCCTATAGTGCAGCTAAGTTTGCAGTAAAAGGATTTACCGAGGCGTTGGTGACTGATCTTAGAAACACTGCGCCCCATGTCAAAGTCTCGGTCGTGATGCCGGGTCATATTGGCACGTCCATCGCGATTAATTCTGGGAAAATCTCTGGTCATGCTGACCCGGTTGATATGCCCGATGATGAGGTTGCTGGCATACGAGAGCGGATCGAAAAGCGCATGGGTTTAGATCTGTCCGCAACAACCAATGATCAGATTCGTGAAATGATTAAAGCCCAGGGTGAGTCCTTCCGTGACAATGCACCTACAACAGCGGCCGAAGCAGCAGCGATGATGATTCAGGGTGTGCGTGATGAAAGGTGGAGAGTATTACTTGGGGAGGATGCCCGTATTCTCGATAAGCTCGTTCGAGAAGCGCCAGAAGAAGCCTATGAAGACAGTTTCTTTGAGCGACTTCGCGAAGAAGCGAATTGGGGATTGGGTGGTTAGTGTGTTCTCGTTGCAGAGTTCAGTTGTAACGAGGTAGCCCGAATGACATCCCCAATTGCTGGGGATGTCATCCTGATAGGCTCAAATTGCAGGTTTGAACCTAAGCTGCAAATTGGTCGAGATGGTAATCGGTGTTGCCGAACTGTGCTTCAATCACCAATAGACGCTTGAAGTAATGGCCGATTCTTAACTCCTCGGTCACACCCATACCGCCGTGGGTTTGTACCGCGTTCTCTCCGACAAAAAATGCTGCCTTGCCGATCAGATGTTTCAGTGCGTGAATGTTGCGCTGGGCATCATCGCCGCCGTTAGCGACTTCCATGGTGGCGCGAAAAAGTAGTGATTTGCATTGCTCATGTTCCATGAACATCTCAACCATCCGATGCTGTAACACTTGAAAGTCCGCCAGGGGATGATCAAACTGTTCGCGTTCCTGGGTGTAGGCAACGGTATCTTTATAAAGCACTTCCATGGCGCCAACCGCTTCTGCTGAAATAGCCAGAATACCGTCGTTGATGGTCGCATTGAGGGGCGCAAAGCCACCATCGACTTCACCGAGAATGTCCTCAGCACTAACCTCAACCTTGTCGAAAGCAATCTCTGAGGACTGCAGGCCATCAACGGTCGGAAAACCCTGAACCGTCACACCTTTACGGTCCGATGGTATGAGTGCGAGAGTGATTCCAGACTGATCTACTGTGCCGCCGCTGGTTCGAAATGAGACAACTAAAGCATCGGCAGTTGCGCCATGTTGGACCATGCATTTTGTGCCAGTGATTGTGAAGCCGTCACCGTTTTTTGTTCCGGCGACGCTAACGTTATGAGGCTCAAAGCCTGACTCTGGCTCGGAATACGCAAGAGCCAATTGTTTTGAGCCATCAATTACTGGTTCTAGCCATGCTTTACGCTGCGCTTCAGTGCCGACACGCTTTAGTACACCGCCACCAAGAACAATGCTGGCCAGAAACGGCTCAAGCACAAGGCCTTTGCCAAAATGTTCCATCAAAATCATGGTATCGAGTTGGTTGCCACCGAAGCCGCCGTCGTCTTCACTAAAGGGCAGGCCAAACCAGCCAAGCTCGGACATGGTCTTCCAGTGAGCTTCGCTAAATCCAGGTGTCTGTTTTACAAGAGCTACTCGGCTCTCCAGATCGTAGTTGTCTTGCACAAACCGTTCAATCGAGTCGGAAACGAGTTGCTGGTCTTCAGTCAATTCAAAATTCATATCAAAATTTTCCTATTTCTTCGTCGATTTAATGCCAAGTACTTTCTTGGTGATGATGTCTTTCTGGACTTCGCTGGCGCCGCCATAAATGGTGTAAACGCGGCTGCTCATATAACCGCCCATTCCAGCCCGTGCAAATTCAGGTCCTGAGTTGATGCCACCCCAGGCAGCGGAGAACTCACCGCCAGCTTCCATGGTCAACTTCTGGATACGCTGCTGAATCTCGGTTCCCTTTAGTTTCAGAATTGATGATTCAGGACCAGGTGCTGAGCCAGCGCTTGCGGTTGCTAGACTTCGAAGTTCGGTATATTCCACCGCCATCAAATCAATTTCGAGTGCCGCAATCTTGGCCTTGAAGCTCGGGGTATCCATCAGGCTACCGTTGCCTCGTTTGACGCTGCTGGCTTTCTTTTTCAGACCCTCAAGGGCTACGATGGAATTAGAAATACCGGCAATACCGGTTCGCTCGTGTTCAAGCAATCCTTTGGCATACGCCCAGCCTTTGCCCTCTTCACCAATGCGGTTTTCGACGGGTACTTTAACGTCTGTGAAAAAGACCGTGTTGACCGTATGGGAACCACCAAGGGTAATAATAGGTTTTACTTCAATGCCTTCCTGCTTCATTGGGAAGAGTAGAAAAGTAATGCCTTCTTGTTTGATACCAGCATCACTGGTTCTGGTCAGGCAGAAAATCCAATCAGCAATGTGTGCCATCGTGGTCCAGATCTTAGTGCCATTCACAACATAGTGACTGCCGTCTTCTGACAACACGGCTTTTGTTTTTAAACTGGCAAGGTCGGAGCCTGCGCCGGGCTCTGAATAACCCTGACACCAGTTAACCTTGCGGGCGCGGATGTCCGGCATAAAACGTTCTTGCTGTTCTTTAGAGCCATGCGCCATAAGGACGGGCGCGAGCATGCTGAGGCCAAAGGGCATATCCCAGGGTGTGCCGGCGCGTGCGGTTTCTTTCTGCCAGATGTAATGCTGATTTGGTGTCCAACCTGGGCCGCCAAATTTTGCTGGCCATTTTGGTACATCCCAACCGCCTTTTTCTTTGGCTTTCTCAAACCATTTCATTCGCCATTCTTCCGGATTTGTACCGTTTTGGTAGGCGTTTTCACTTAAGAACTCTCTTACCTCTTTTTCGAAAGCAAGATCATCAGCGCTCAGATCAATATCCATTCAGCATGTCCTCTAGGTCTTTAGTTGGGTGCAATATAGCAAAGCTGGAAATAAATACTAGAATTATGTTCTAATCGTGGCATGACACGCCAAACCCAGACCAGCGCCCTAAAGTCCCGAGTAATCGAGGTTGCCCTGGCGCATTTCTCGGAAGTCGGCATCGCGCGGACCAATGTTGGCGATATTCTGAAGGATGCTAATTGCAGCGTGGGTAGCCTGTACCACCACTTTGGCAATAAAGAAGGCATTGCCGAGGCGCTTTTTGTAGACGGTGTCAGTCAATTCAATACCAATCTTCTTGCGGCGTTACTGCCGCGGCATTCAGCTAACAACGGCATTAAATCTATTGTCACATTTTGTTGCGAATGGGTAACGGATCAATCCCGGCTCGCGGCTTACTTGTTATCTCGCGAAATTAAGTTGTCGAATAGTGCAAAAGAGGAACTTCGTGAAATGGATGGCGCTTTGGCCCAGTCATTGTTTGATTGGTTTGTGCCCCATGTGAAATCTGGCACGCTACAGGAGCTTCCAACCGGGATGTATGTGCCACTGATTTGTGGCCCCACTCTTGAGCACTCTCGCATGTGGCTCTCCGGCAGAAGCCGGAAGTCTCCGCGTGATGTCTCGCCAATACTGGCAGAAGCAGCCTGGCAGTCCGTCAAGAGAACATAGTTTGGCTTTGCTCTAACCCTCTATTCAAAAGTCCTATCAATAGCAGCATTAGCCTCTGCCTTTTCCGCGAGAGCAAAAGCCTCAAAATGACCATCGAGTTCTGGTTGCTCAGCGCGAATGATTTGCCAGCCTCCGCCGATGTAGGTCGGCAACTCGCTGGCGGATGCGCTGGATAGCCAGGGTTCACCAATAAGTCTCAGTAGCGGCTGGGTCCAGCCTTGCTGAAATTTGTTGAGTACATGGCTGAAGGTAACGCAGCTTTGATCACCGGTTAACTCTAACGCCTGACTGAACACGTCCAGCACATCATCCGGTTTGAGATAATACAAAAGACCTTCCATCACAATCATGGTCTGCTTGTGTTTGTCCCAGCCCGGGTCATCTCCCAGCACATCCACCATCCTGGTTTCGCCAAGGTCTGCCGGGATCAGGGTCAGGTTGGATGGTTGGCCAATGTCTTCTACACCTTTTCGTTTTGCCCGGGCGGTTGAGGGGTGATCGATTTCAAAAAAACTAACATCGGGATATCGAGGGGCGAGGCGCAGGCACAGGGTGTCAAACCCTGCGCCGAGTACGAGAACCTGAGTGAAGCCGTCTTTTAGCGCACGTTCCACCTCAGCATTCATAAAAATTTTCCTCTCCCCGAGACCTTCAAACATGCCAGGCATGATCCGGTCCGCAAAGTTATAAAAGCCGACCATCCAGCGCCGCTTGCTCATTCGCATAAGAGCAGGGGAATAGCCAAAAGCGTTGGCCGAGAGAATCAGGCGCTCGGAGAGTTCTGCAACACCGGGTGGCAGCTTATCTTTCCAGCCGGGTTTTGCTTGCAATGTCACCATGGTCAACGCCACTTTCAGGGCCGTTTCACTGGGTCTGTCATCTCGCATGGGTGATTACTTCCTTTTGGCCATTTTCATTAACGGCTTAGTTTGCTCCCCCAGGTGTAGCAGAGGTAGCTCGATATGTTGAGGGCGCGCAGTAGCCTTCTTCCGTGGAACCGGCTTTTAACCTAAATGTTGACAGCCGCATAACAATTGGTGACGTTGCCTACCATCGTGGTAGTGTTTAAAAAAAGAACTCGAGGTAGCGTTTTATGGTGGACAAAAAAGGACCTATAGACCCTTCAGCCCAGTTCCAAGAATTTGTTAGTGATTGGGAGCGTGGCATGGATAAGTTTTTCAATCAAATGATGGGCACAGACCAGTTCAGCCAATCAATGAACGAAATGCAAAAACTGCAACTTGAGTTCCAAAAAACCTTTCGTGAATCCATGGCGCAAAATTTATTGCGAATGAATATGCCTTCACGGGATGATTTGATGCAGGTATCTGAGAACGTGCGAATGCTAGATTTACGTTTGTCGCGAATTGAAGAAATGCTCACGGCGATGCTCGGTAATAACGAACCTAAGTCGAAACGTCAGTCACCACCTAGAACTAAGAGACCGCCCAGAACTAAAACACCATCTAAGGAGGCTTAGATCATGGCAGAGTCAAATGCAGCTGATGCGACAATGATTGAGCAAATGCAGTCGTTGGTGGATAAGACCATCCAGCGCAGCGTTAAGGGTATGCAGTTTATTCGCTCAAGTCCTGCGGAAGTGGGTCAAACACCAAAGGATCTTATCTATTCTCGGGGCACCTTGAGGCTCTACCACTATCATCCCCAGAGTGATGAGATTTATCGCATTCCGTTAATTCTGGTGATGGCTACCACCAACAAAGGCTACTTGTTTGATCTGTTGCCTGGGCAAAGCATGGTGGAGTTTTTGCTCAAACAGGGCTTCGATGTTTATGTCATCGACTGGGAAGCGCCATTGCCCTCGGAGCGAGGTTTGAGTCTTGCGGACTATACCGATGATTTCCTGCCAACCTGTATCGAAAAGGTGCAAGCCGACTGCGGCGAAACGGAAGTCAATATTGTGGGATATTGTCAGGGCGGTATCCTCTCCTTGATTTATGCGGCCTGTAATCCAGATGGTCCCTTAAAAAATCTGGTGACACTGACCTGCCCGGTTAATCAGCATGAAATGGGCTTGTTTAAGCTCTGGTCGGACAAGCGATACCTTGATGTTGATAAGTTGGTTGACACACTTGGCATTGTCCCGGCTGAATTTATCGAGCGGGGTTTTGAAATGCTCCGGCCGGCGCAAAAAACCGCTGGGCAACTTCGCCTGATGGACAATATCTGGGATGATGACTTTGTTCGTTCCTATCGAGCGTTTGAACGCTGGGGAAATGAAACTCTACCCCTTGCAGGTGAGTATTATCGTGATACCACCAAAGAATTAATGTGGGGCAATAAACTGTATAAAGGCACCCTCAAAATTAATGGCAAGTCCGCAAACCTAAAGAACATTCACATCCCAGTTATGAACGTGATGGCTGAGCATGATCACATTGCACCTATGGCCGCGGCCAAGCCGGTATTGGATTTGGTGAGTTCAAAAGAGAAGGAAGAGTTGGTTCTGAAAGGTGGGCACGTTAGCCTGATTGCAGGTCCAAGAGCAGTGTTGCGTATGTGGCCTGCAATCGATAAGTGGTTATCAGAGAGATCAGTATGAACGAAGTTGCAGCGCGCTACCCCCGAACCATTGATCTGGGTGGTAATTCCATAGAGTTTTCTTTGATGACAGAAACTGACCAAGCTCTCACAGCGGCGTTTGCAGAAACACTGGCTGATCATGACCTGTTATTTCTTTCAAGAAATATTCGTGAGCCTAAAGTTGTTGCTGCCTGGCTAAAGCAGATTGAGGCAGGTGAGATCGTCAGTGTCGCCGCCAGACTCGACGGTAAGATTGTTGGCACTACCGCAATTGTTGTCGATAGATTAAGTTTTTCGGCGCACGTTGGTGATATCCGAGTACTGGTTGGTGGTGACGCACGAGAAATTGGCTTAGGCCGCAGGCTGATTCAAGAGGCGTTTTTGGTAGGCATGGATCTGGGTTTAGAAAAACTTACCGCCCGCATGACCATCGATCAAGATGGCGCAATCAAAGTATTTGAAGAGTTAGGATTTCGCCAGGAAGCGTTGTTCACGGATTTTGTCAAAGATGGCAACGGTAAGAAACATGACTTGATTATCATGTGTCAGGACGTCGAACGGTTTGTTGCTCATATGCAAACCTATGGGCTAGATCAAATCGGCTAGCTCTTGATCTAGCTCTCCAATTAGCATGGATCCAAGCGCAGAGCGACGGTCGAGGGTGAGGCCTGCAATGGATAAAGCCCTACAGCACCGGCAATTTGCGCGGTTTTGTATTTCTGCACTTTCATTGCGTGGATCTCGCGGACGGTTGTTCGATCCTCATAAAGTATGGGCGTGACACAAACCATTTTTCCGTCACGTAGCATCTCTAGTCGAGCCCCGTCTAGTTTGTGCCTCACGGCTTTTTCGCGACCCATACCGACCCAAGCGCCGTCTTCTCGATCGACGATCCAGAGCCTTAGATCAATGGTCCCATCCTCAGCATCCAACGCATACAAAGAGATGACTTCCTGTGCTTCGCCGCCAATGGAGTAGATGGCGGGTAACGATGCAACCGTTGCGAGTGCGATCGCAATCCAACCAGAGAACCTGGGCTTGTTTTTCCAAAGCAAGAAGCCGCCAATGACTATGGCCGCTAGTGCGCCGACAAATCCGGCACCCTGGGGCATAACATATGGACCGGCGTGGGCGAGTCTGATTGTGAATACTGATAGACCGATCGTGATAAAGAGAATGCCGGCGATGGTATAGCCCCATGGGTTTTTATTGTCGTCAGGCATAGCATGGTTTTCCGTTTGTCTGCATTGATGTCATGTTAAAGCAAAAGCATTGTACCTGGCATGGTTTGTATAGCGATCCGCTTACCAGGGTGCCGCAGCAAGATTAATATTCAAGCACCAGACGTCTCGGTTCTCCGAGACTGACTACCTGAGGAGGGCGGCTGCTTTCATTCACGATAATGTATTCTGGGGTAACAGCTTGTTGTTGAGCGATGTCTAACGCCTCCATGATGGTGCTAAACCGTCCGAAGTATTCGCAGTATTCCACAAACCACTTCTCCGCCCGGAGGCCATCGTAGCCTGTGTGGAGTGGTCGAATCCAATCGCTGGCGACGTGCTTTGACCCCTTTAAGTAATCTATCTGAATAGCGTCAGGTTCACCGGGTTTTTGGTGCACACTGTAAGCTGTCTGCAAGTTGTCATATCGAGTATGGTTTTCTTCCAGATCAAGAATGCGTGATGTGCTGGCGGCATCGACCAGGTGGCCACAATCGGATATCGAAAACTGGAAGCCGCAAAAATGACAAGTTTTTGCAATCGCGGGCACGAGCATGATGCAGTCTTCGCACTCTTTCATCGGGAGTTCACCGCCCCTTTTACTTAAGCGAGGTTCCTGGATGTTGTCGACCGGTCCGTGCCTGTCGATATTTCCGGCGAAGTCCAAGACTAGACAATTTCTTTTAGACTCTGCCGTTCGCATGCCTCGTCCGGCTTGCTGGACATAAAGCGATGCGCTTGCGGTGGGCCGTAGCATCACCAACAGATCAATGTCGGGCACGTTAAATCCTGTCGAAAGCACATTGACGCTGATGAGTGCGCGCAATTGTCCACGCCGAAACTGACGGATGTAGGCATCTCGCTCCAGAGTAGTGGATTGAGCGTGGATGACCATGCTCGGCACATTCAACTGGTCCTGTATCTGGTAACAGTGATCGACTGATGTGCCGAAGATGATCCATTTTTTTCGTTTTGCGCCGCGCTTTAAAATCTCGCGGCAAGCCATTGTTGTGATGGCTGCTTGTTCTTCGATTGCTTGATTAAGTTCGAGCTGTTTAAACTCACCACCCGACTCACCAACCTGGCTTACACTCAGACAGGGGAGTTTGTCCGAGGGCGTGACGAGGGGCGACAGATGTTCTGCTTCAATGAGGTGCCTAATTGTTGCACCCGTTTTCCTTGCAAATATCATGTCGGTAAACAGTCTGTCTCGGCCTTCAACCAGCAAACCACCTGAGAGTCGGTAAGGTGTTGCCGATAATCCAATCACCCTGAGTGCTGGATTTACCGTCACCATGGCGTCCAATAACTTGCGATAAATACCCGAGCTGCTGGTGGGAACCAGATGGCATTCATCGATAATGATCCAATCGAATTTTCCCAGCTCAGCAGCGCGGTGGTGCACAGACTGGATGCCTGCAAAGATGATAGATTCCCGTGTATCCCGTTGATTTAAGGATGCCGAGTAGATGCCCGCAGGCGCTGAGGGCCAAATGGTCATGAGTTCCGAGTGGTTTTGTGAAAGGAGTTCCTTCACGTGGGTGAGGCACAGGACTCGGTGATTGGGTGAGTTGTCTAATATGCCCCGGATGAGCTCAGCTTGAATCAGGCTCTTGCCGCTACCGGTTGGCAGTTCCACCACAGGGTTGCCATCGGCGTTGTCAAAATACCAATGGATCGCATCAATGGTGGCTTGTTGGTAAGTACGTAGCTGCATAGATAACTATAGAGATAGAGGAATCAATGACCAGAGTTCTGGCGGTCTCCAGAATAGGGTCAGGTTTTGAATGTTAAGTACTTAGGATAGCTTGGATTGGTATGGTTGCCTATGCCGATTCGAGCAAAGGGGTCAGGACCAAGTGCCAGGTCGAATCAATCAATAGCTGGGTCAGGGTGCACTAGCCCGAATATATGGGCCTGCTGTCTAATATAGAGTTCCTGGGCAGCTAGATGTTGACATGCGGCGTGCCGAGCCGTAAACACTCGCTTATGCTCAGTTCAGCACACCGCCCATTCTTTGGATCATTGATTGTAGGGAATAGGTATTAGTTCCGGTCTACCATATCCTTATCGAGCAAAGGGGTCAGGACCAAGTGCCAGGTCGAATCAATCAATAGCTGGGTCAGGGTGCACTAGCCCGAATATATGGGCCTGCTGTCTAATATAGAGTTCCTGGGCAGCTAGATGTTGACATGCGGCGTGCCGAGCCGTAAACACTCGCTTATGCTCAGTTCAGCACACCGCCCATTCTTTGGATCATTGATTGTAGGGAATAGGTATTAGTTCCGGTCTACCATATCCTTATCGAGTCGACGCCAGGACAGTACGAAGAACGCTGAGCTGGCAGCGTACAGACAAGCCATAATGACCATTGCCGATTGAAGACTCTGAGAGTAGACATCGCCGCAGACACTTTGCAGGTTCTCATTCAACTCTGCGATTACCCTCGGATGACACTGATTTCGCGATAGCTCCTCAGCCGCCACGCCAAGCTCGGTGACGCCGCTGACAAAGAAAATGTCCGATATCGCACCGATGAACAGAGGACCAAATCCGTAGCCGATCAGGTTGACGACAAATAGAAGTACCGCCGTTGCCATCGCGCGCACGCGCATGCTCACGACGCCCTGGCCAATCGTGTACTGGGCGGCAAGATAGCCGTACTTTACAAAACCGCCAATAATCAAACCGAGAGCAGCAAACAGTAGATTCTGGGTCGTAAAGGCAAAAATATAGAAGGGGATCGACAAGGCTAAACCGATGGCTGGCACCCAGGCGATAGCACCGGGGTGTTTTTTGTAAAGTTTTGTGGCGAGCCAGCCGGTCGCGAAGGTGCCGATGGCGGAAGACAATGACACAGGCGCATTGATCCACATGGCTGCTTCACCGGTGGAAATTTCGTGGGCGCGAACTAGAAAGATTGATTGGAACGAGGAGATACCGTAACCACAGAATGCAGCGACTGTAGCGCCACCGGTCATATACCAGAAAGCGGGTTTGGTTGTGAGTTCACGGATCGCTTCCTTCAGTTCAACCCGTTCCTGGGTTTCCTTTCTAGTTGGATCTGTATATCCGCGCGGCGGCTCTTTAACTGTCAATTTGAATACAATGGCAATCAACAGACCCGGCAGGCCAACCACAAAAAAAGCCGTTCGCCAGTCGAACATATCGGTCACCCAACCACCGATCAGGTTGGCGAACATCGTGCCAAGTGTGACACCCATGGCGTAGACGCCAAGCGCCTGAGATCTGTCGCGTGGCGCGTAATAGTCTGCGATCAAAGAGTTTGCCGGTGGTGTACAGCCCGCCTCACCAATGCCGACCCCGACGCGACACATCAGCAATATCCAGAACGCACCGATGGTGATCGAACCAATGGTGACTTCGGTTGCGAGCCCGCAGAGCACCGTCATCAATGACCACAGGGCAACACAGACAGTCATTATCCAAACACGATTAGCGGCATCGGCATAACGGGCCAGAGGAATGCCCACGATGGTATAGAGAAGGGCAAAACCGAATCCTGTCAGGAGACCGAATTGGGTGTCGGAAATGCCTAGCTCAGGCACAAGATCCGGTCCGACGACGGCAAGCAGGCCGCGGTCAACAAAATTCATTATGTAGATAAGCGTCAGGGCGGAGAGCACATAGGTTCTGTAACGTTTGGTACCGAAACCCGTGATTTTACTCTCCGCTCCACTATCTTCAGATGCGGTGGCTACTGTCATAGATGAATTTCTCCGGGTATTGACGATTATTGTTAGTGTTGATTGTAGAGTTCGCGTTAACTGTCGGCTTGGACGGCGTCAGTGTAAAGGGAGAGGGCGTCGCGGGCTAGGGCTGAGGAGCATAAGATCATGCGGCGTTGTCGCTAAATGCTCAATCACGTATTAATCGATGGCATTAGCTGACCACCACAACGGGCTTGACCAGGCGAGAGCAAGCGTGGCCTGTGAAGCGTTTACCCAAACCCAATAAATGCGAAGCAAGTCATGACGTTACGGACTGTGAATCATATTGTCGTGTGATCGCAATCAATCAAACTGGTGAATTCCTCGGTATGCAAGGGGTTGCTCTATTAATGACTCGGCAATTCTCGCATTGTTCCCGGCACCAGATGAAAGTAGTTACTGTCATGGGTCAGAGTTTATCCTGGACGGAGCAATGAGCGCCCAAGAAGCGCTTGGAACATTGGCGCAGATCAATAATCCCATGGGTGTCCCGGCAGTATTCTTCGCGTAAGATTCGTGCATGATCGAAAAAGTTCTTCGCCCAATTTTGTTGGCTATCTGTATTGCGGCTTTTGGTTCGTCTGCCTTTGCAAGCCCTGCGCCTTTGGATCTCGCCACCACTTCCAGTGGTACGGAGATCAGTGCCACTCTGAATTTTCTTCAAGACAATAGCCACAACCTTGGTTTGCAAGACATCCTTAGCGAGACCTGGTCCAAGAAATTTATACCACTTGAAGGACAACAACAGTTCAGCCGTGCAACTGCGGCTTACTGGTTTCGACTAACGCTCAAAAACTCCGATCAAATCCCCCATGAAAAACTGTTGGTGATGCAGTACCCAAACCACCACATACTTGACTTCTATGAGATTGATCGTGACGGCGGTCATATCAGATCGCGGCACCGTGATGCGTACGTTCCGCTCAACGAGGTGGATATTCAGCATCGACTTCCCATCTACACCGTTAATGTTAAGCCCGGTAGTACTAAAACTGTCTACCTTCGTATATCCAGCCCAACCATTCGGACCAGTATGGAAATCTGGGACCTCAAAGAATTTATTCAATATGACCGTGTTTCGGAGTGGTGGCTGTTGGTATTCCTTGGGGTCATTCTCGCTGCGTTTATTTACGCGGTAGTTATCGCCGCCGCAAGCCGGTCTGCGCTGAATATATCGCTGGCTTTGATGACAATGATGATGCTTTGTACCCAGTTTACGCTCCACGGTCATGCCTATCAGATTCTGGGGCATGCTGGCGGAACGTTTAATCTCGCCTGGCTGTTTATTCAATGCTGCACCTGTGCAGCGGTAGCGCTGTTTTCATACTTCTTCCTCGATGGTGCCCACATGGGGCGATGGCTACGTTTTGCAATTTTTGCGTTGATTGCAGGTTATCTTGTGGCTGGTGTAGTTTCCCTTGCCGACTATCGCATTGGCCTGTTGGCTGCCCAGCCATTATTGATTTCCGGTCCCATCTTCCTGATGACAGCTGCTATTCACCAGCTACGCAGAAAAGACAGGAATGCGGTTATTTACCTGTTGGCTTGGCTACCTATTATGTTGTTAGCGCTGTTTATTGCCTTAATTGGAGTTGGGCTTTTCGGATACGACAAACTCGGTCCGGCGCTGGTGTCAGCTTGGATACCAACGACTATCATCGTGTTTGTGTTTTGTGTGATTTTTAGAACCCGCTCGGAGTATCGGGAGAGCATGGGTAAATCGACCTTCCTTGCCATCTTGAGTCATGAAGTTCGCACGCCGCTGACCGGAATTCTTGGCACGGTTTCGCTTTTGGAACAGTCCCCTTTGAATGCACGTCAGAAGAATTTGGTAGACAATTTGCGCAACTCAGGTAACGCTCTGGTAACGTTACTAGACGATGTGCTGCAATTATCGAGATATGAAGCAGGTAAGGTCTTGGAGCTTAGTCTTGCACCTGCCGACCCCACTGAACTGACACAAAGAATGGTGGCACTGATGGCTGCGCGTTCGGAAGCTAAAGGGATTGCTATTAATTTTCATGCAACTGGTGATCTACCCGATGCTGTGATGTTAGATGAGCCGAGGCTCAGGCAAGTACTTTTGAATTTCGTCAGTAATGCCGTCAAATTTTCTGATGCGGGGCAGATAGATGTGGAGCTCACCGGGACACAGGCATCAGACGGCTACGTTAGTCTAAGGTTTTCAATCCAAGATGAGGGTATTGGCATCCCAGCAGATAAGCTGTCTGCGCTGTTTGAACCCTACGAGCGAATTGACGGCGCCAAGCGAGAAGGTACCGGATTGGGATTGTTTATCAGCCAGCAAATAGTGGAATTGATGGGTGGTAGTATTTCGGTATCTAGTGAGCCTGACCAGGGTAGCTGCTTCTCATTTGAGATCTATGCGGAAATTGCAGATGCTAAAGCGTTGGTTTCAAAATCCAGCGAAGCTATTTCCCCAGTACATGCTACGGGTCAACATTTGCTGCTGGTAGATGATGTGGCCATTAATAGGGATGTTATAAGCGAATTGTTGCGTAACACTGGATTCTCGGTAACAACGGCCCAGAATGGTTCCGAGGCTTTATCACTTATAGAAAGTCAGCAATTCGACGCGTTGCTGCTGGATGTCTATATGCCGGGCATGACGGGGCTGCAGGTTGCGGAACAGGTGCGTGCAAGACGGGTCACGGCTCCGATTGTTGGACTGACCGCTGCAACGGACCCGGCTGTAGTTTCAGAATGCCTTGCCAGCGGTATGAATCAAGTCTTCCGCAAGCCAGTCGATATTGGCGCGGTCAGCTATTACATTCTCGATCTTCTCGGTGATTCACGCTCGACAGCGTTGGCTCTAGATATTCGCGTGCTAGAAACGTTGCAGGAGGCAGTTGGTAAAGATCGATGTGACGAACTTTGCCGTCAGGCCATGGTCAGCCTGGGAGATCAGCTTGTGCGCCTGACTGATGCCGTTGGCCGTCAGGATGATTCAGCCACAGCAGCTATCGCACACAGTCTTTCCGGTATTGCCTCAAGCGTCGGCTTAGAACATCTCGGTCGCGAAGCAGAAAAGTTTTCCAGGCTGCTCCTAAAAGCCAGCGAGGTAAAAGATCTTGAGGGCCAAATCCTGGACATCAAAGGGATTGCAGAGGAGGGGATGTTAGCTTTGCAGGCAGCACGGCCTGCGTGATCTTCTTACAACAGCTTCTCACAGCACTTTATTCTTACAACACCTGCTCACGGCACTCTTAATTTATAACCAACTCCCTGAACAGTCTGGATCGGGGACGTTTGACCGGAAGTTGCAATGAGTTTTTTCCTGAGCCTAGAGATCAACACATCCACCGTACGATCATAAGGACTGTCATTGTCGCGCTCGAGGGCATCGAGCAGATGCTCGCGGGTTAATACACGATTGGGGGCGCTGAATAGGGCTGCCAGCAAATCAAACTCACTTCGAGTTAATGGCACGTCTCCCTTACCAGAGCAAAGTAATGAGCGCTGTGCCAGATCAAGCGTCCACGCACCTAGTATCAGCTCTTCTGTTGTTTTCTGTTGCTGCCCTTCATCATCCGGTGAGTGCTTAGCGAGACGTTGTATTCGCAGTAACAGCTCCCGGGGGTCAACGGGCTTTTGGACGTAGTCGTCCGCACCTAATTCCAATGCGGCGATACGTGCTTCCACATCGGTTCGACTCGTCAGCACAACCACTGGCACATTGCTGCCTTCATCACGAATCTGCTTTAGTGCATCCAGACCATCGCCGTCGGGCAAGCCAAGGTCTAGCAGTATAGCGTCGAAGCGTTCTTCCACGCGTCTGCTATGTAACGCTTTTACTGAGCCTACGTCAGATGTGTCAAACCTGGCCCCTTCTAGTACGGAGCAAAGCAATCCACGCACAAACTCGTCGTCTTCGACGACCAGGATCCTCACTGATTCCGCTGGGGTTTTTATGTCCATAGCTTCTTTATGACAGTTTCTCTATTGCAGTTTCTGGGCGACTGCTTCTTTAAGACGCATTCTGGATTGATCTTACCGTTAATCGCCACTTTTTACATTCTTGCAACAAATCTGACATATCACTGCAAAGTTGCAGCGCTAACTTGAGTATCCACACCATTGCGGTGAATAACTAAAACTACAAAAGGACCTGGACCATGAAACGAGCGCTCCTCTCCCTAATGCTTGCTACCGGCCTGCAAAGTGCAGCCTTTGCGGCATCTGACTCAGCCACCATGGATGTCAGTCTTAACAACATTGCCTCTGTATCGGTTATAACAGCGCCAATTGATTTTGGCGATGTTGGAACGAACGTCGATGCGCCAACTGCAACCGGCAGTATCATCGTCAACGCCTCAACCGGCGTGCCTTATAACATTGCGATTGATGGTGGATTAGATCCTCAAGCTGCAGGTGGCTGCCGCCGTATGGCCGGAGACAACGGAGGTCGGCGATATCGCTTATATACAGACAGCGCTCGGACCGTTGGCTGGGGTGACGCGGACTTCGACGGCTCCTGCGTAGGTTCGGCCAATGCGTCTGATGTCAGTAAATCAGAGACGGGTGATGGTGACAACCAAATCCACACAGTATATGCGGAAGCAGCAGTAGGTGTTCAGGTTGGAAGCATGTCTGACACCTTAACCGTGACTGTTTACTACTAAACCCAAAAAGGAGTTTGACCATGAAACGAGCACTACTTTTCCTAATCGTTGCTGTCAGCCTGCCAAGTGCAGCATTCGCGGCATCTGACTCAGCCACCATGGATGTCAGTCTTAACAACATTGCCTCTGTATCGGTTTTAACAGCGCCAATTGATTTTGGCGATGTGGGAACAAATGTTGTTAACCCAACTGCAACCGGCAGCATTACCGTTAATGCCTCAACCGGCGTGCCTTACAACATTGCGATTGATGGCGGACTCTATAGCCGCTCCTTTGGCAACTGTCGTTGGATGGAAGCCGACCCTGCAACCACCAGAGCTTACAGCTTGTATGCAGACAGCGGCCAGTCTATCGGCTGGGGGGACGCGGACTTCGACAACTCTTGCGGTGGTTCTGACGATGCATCCGATGTTAGTAAATCGGAGACTGGCAACGGTTCTGATCAAATCCACACGGTATACGCCAGGGCGGCTGCTGGTAGCAAAGTTGGCAGCATGTCCGACACCCTAACTGTGACTGTTTACTACTAACCCAAAAAAGGAGCACGATTATGAAACGATTATTACTTCCTCTAATGCTTGCCACCTATTTGCCAGCCGTCGCGTTGGCAGCATCTGACTCAGCTACCATGGACGTCAGCCTCAACAATATTGCGTCAGTGTCGGTGTTAACTTCTCCGATTGATTTTGGCGATGTTCCAACTTCGGTTAACTTCCCAACTGCAACTGGAAGCATAACCGTCAACGCTTCAGGCGGCGTGCCATATAACATTGCAATTGATGGCGGATTAGATCCTACCCTCGGTGGTGGCTGCCGTATCATGAATGGACCTTCGAGTGCAGCCAGGGGTTACAGCTTGTATACGGACAGCGGACATACCACTGGTTGGGGCGATGCAGACTTTGATAACTCTTGTGCTGGTCTAGGCGATGGATCAGACGTCAGTAAAGCGGGCACTGGCACTGGTGGTGACCAAATCCACACTGTATTCGTCCAGGCGTTCGCTGGTGCCTCGGTTGCGAGTATGTCTGACACGTTAACTGTCACCGTTTACTACTGAGGCCAGTTGCGATGAAACGACTAATATCACTCCTATTAGCCGGCGCACTCGTTGCGCCGGTCCTCGCTTTTGCCTCTGGCTTGCAGGTCATGCCGACAAGATTGGAGGTCAATGCAGGCTCTATTGCCAGCCTGACGGTGAGCAATGGTTCCGACGCGCCTATTAGCGTTCAAGCCCGGGCCGTGCACTGGCAGCAGACCGAACCTGCAGGCCGGGATCAAATGCAGGATGAAGCTAGCGATCTGATCTGGTATCCAAAAATCTTTACAGTACCACCGGGCGGCCAGCAGGTTGTGCGCATTGGATCCAAAACACCTGTCGGGGAAACCGAGCGTGCTTACCGATTGTTTATTCGGGAGGTCCCCGTTTCTCCAGAAGGTCAGACGGCGAACATGTTTGCCATCCGCATGAGCATCCCGGTCTTCCTTGCACCAACGGAAGGTGTAGAGCCGGTTGCGCCAACAATTCTTGCGGTCAAGCAGGATGGCAAGCAACTGGTTGCTCAGGTAAAAAACGACAACAACCGATTCCTGATGATGCATCCCCTTGAAGTTCATGGTGTCAACTCTGATGGCACTGATGCATTCTCACGAGACGCTCGCGGCTGGTATGTACTGTCTGGTGTCACACGACAATTTGATCTCGGTATCACGGCTGCGGAATGCCAATCCCTTGGTCAGTTGAGATTAGTGGCCAGAAGCAAAGCAGGTGATTCGGAAGCGAGTTTTCCAGTTGACTCAGCATGGTGCATGTCACTTGAAAGTGATGATACCGATACCGATGTTGTTGACGCTATAGCGGAAGCTGGAAACGCGAGCGAGTGATCTATGGCTCTCCCCACTGGCCTCAATCTAAAGCTTATTGCCATTTTGTTGTGTGTACTATTGCTGCACGTCGCAAAAGTGCAGGCAGCAGAGTCAGTACCGGCCATTGTGGAGATCCTTGTTAACGGTGTGAATGAGGGCCCGCACTTTATCGGTATGGATGGCAGCAATCTTCTGCTTGAACATGGCGTTGTGCTGGCGATAGGTTTAGAACAGCTACTCAACGATGGCCTTAACGACGAGTCCGGGCTTAATCTTGCTGACCATCTCGATCGCTTGACGTTTACGGTTGACGAAGCACGGGGCCTGCTCGAAATACAGGTCAACCCAGAACTACTCGCTGGACAAACCTTAAATGTCGCGGAAGCGCGCATGTTAGAAGGCACTGTGCTGTCTGACCCGATTGCTTTTTTTAACTTTAGCGTAACAACTAATGAATCGAACCGGCTAACAGATATCCCACTTGAGCTGGGTGTTAACCTCAAAGGATGGTTCTTCTCGAGTCAGCAAGTTATTGAACAAGATGGGAATTGGACCCGGTCTCGAAGCCAACTGATTTATGACCAGGAAGACAAGCTTCAGCGCTGGACAATAGGAGACTTGCAGGCGAACGCTGCAGGTGCGGGTGGCGCCTCGCTTGCAGGCATCAGTGTTGAATCGAATTTTGGTATGAAACCCTGGTTTAGAACTAATCCAGGCCTCACCATGGAAGGCGTGCTTGATACCCCTAGTGAAGTGGAGCTCTTTATTGATGGAGTTTCCGTTAGCCGTGAAATTTTGCCGCCCGGTCCCTTAAATCTCGAGCATCCAGGCATGAGCGGCCAAAGCGATGTTGTGTTGGTGATTACGGACGCATTTGGTGAGGTGCAACGAATCGAGCAGGATTTCAATGTCTCCGATAGTTTGTTGACGCCGGGCCTACATGATTATCACTGGAGCTTTGGCGTAGCCTCCAACAGCACTCTAGAAGGTATTCGCTATGGCGGCCCTTTAACTCTGGCAGGGCATTCCCGTTATGGTTGGTCACAGAACTTGACGCTGGGGGTTGGCGCGAATGTAAACGCGAATAGCACTAACCTCGCCGGCTTAGCAAGCCTTGCCTTCGGTGGCTATAGCAGTGCGCAGTTCAATCTGGCCCACAGACAAAATGAAGATCAGAGCGGTTCACGTTGGTCGATGGACTTGAGTTCTCGGCTGGGCTCCTTACCTTTTCAGGCCCATATTAGTGGTCAAGACGAGGGCTATGGCGGTTCAACAAATTCTCTTTTTCAAACGCAACAGCAGGCATGGCGCACCAGCCTCAGCACAAGCCTGGAGCTGCCTTTTATTGGCCAGGTCTCACCACGGTTTAAACATAGTAAAGCGCAGGATGGCAGCGTCACGGACGAGTTATCTTTTGCCTTTTCGATTGCACTCCCATTCAGTATTCGACTAAGCACCAGGGTCAGCTTGAGTCAGGAAGATCGGGGTTCAATCGAGCATGGGGTTTCTCTGCGCGCTCGTACCAGCCTCAGTGAGCGGATGCAGGCAAGCAGTTCGTTGACCCTCGATAACGGCACGCCACAATTTTCTCTAAATCTACAGTATAAGTTGGGCGACAGAAGCAGCCTGCAATTACGAAGCAATAAGAGTGAGCAGGCAACTTCACTTGAGACTTCAATGCGGCATAGCACCAGATTAGGAGATGTTCAGGCTCGGTGGAGCGAACAGGGTGAGAACCAACAATACAGCGCTAGTTGGCAAGGTTCGGTAGTGGCTACTAGCGGAGGACTTCATCTGGGCGCACCCATTCATGATGGCGTAGCCGTGGTGAGCGTTGAGGGCATCTCCGGAGCAAGAGTGCATTTGGACCAACAGTTTATTGGTCAGACCAACCGCAATGGTCAGTTGGTGGTGCCTAACCTGCAGGCTTTTAACGACAATCGTTTGCGAGTAGAGGTTGACGAACTACCCATGGGATACAGCATTGATAGGGAAAGCCAGACCGTGATTCCACCATATAAAGGGGGCGGTTCGGTTGCCTTCAAGGTGGTCAAGTTGCAGGCCGTTGAGGGTCGACTGTTTTATCAGAAAGGTGAGGAGATTGAGTCTGCCCAATATTCTTCGGTAGAGGTTTATGTTGATGACGATACCACTCTCAAATCGGTCACCGGCTTCGGTGGGATGTTGTATCTTGAGCAACTTCAGCCCGGTAACTACAAGGCAAAAGCCTACCGTAAAGACAATGCATGCCTTTTCCAATTTACGGTGCCGGAAAGTGAGTTCCCAATTGTTTCCGTGGGCGATCTCACCTGCGACGCGATGAGCCAACCATGAAGTCTGCACTGTTAATCATTGGCTTGATGTTATGGGGCACGGATAACTTTGCCGAAACCGTTCAAGGGACAATGGATGTCTCTATGAACGTCTTGCCAAGCTGCGAGCTTGATATCCCCAGACCCTGGCGCGAGAACCCACACAAGTTTCGCAAACAGATTCGAAAATGGCTGAGCCATAATCCACACTGTCATGGCCATGACTTGCCGCCTGAGTTTGACGACGACTTTGATGATGATCATTCCAACAAGAGCAAGAAGTCACACAAGAGTCGGAAGTCCAAAAAATCAGGAAAGTCCCACAAGTCAGGAAAGTCCCACAAGTCAGGAAAGTCCAGGAAATCAGATAAGTCTGAGAAGTTGGACAAGTCTAAAAAGTCTGGCAAATCGAAAAAAGGCAAAAAGTCGAACAAGCGTAAAACCCTGACCGTGAACTACTGATCCACCATTGATCAATTGTTACCGGTGATCAGCGGAAGACTTTCATCTCTGACCCATTCACCCATTGAGCCGTCGTAAACCGAGACGTCTTCATAGCCAATGAGTTTTAGTGCGAGGGCATCAATTGTGGCTGAGATGCCGCCTCCACAGTAGGCAATGACTTGCTTTTTATCTAGTACACCACGGCTGGTGAAAAGGTTTTTCAATTCTTCTGCCGACCGAAAACATCCATTTTCTAACACCTCTTCATAGAAGATATTCAGGCTGTTCTCAATATGACCTTTACGGCCGTAGTTCATATCCGCTTCGCCAGAATAAACGCCCGGTGACAGGGCGTTGATCGTACAGGTATCGGTATCTGAAATTGCAGCAAAGGTTTTGTCTTTGTCCGCCCAGAGAGAGGAGTTTAGTTTAGCGGTGAAATTTCCAGGCACGATGTCTGTGACAACATCGGTGCTCACTACCCTGGCCTCTGACTGCCATTTAGCGAAACCGCCATCAAGAACAGCAACATTTTTGTGACCGCAGGAATGCAGCATCCACCAGGCTCGCGTTGCCCACATAGGGTGCCCGGTACTGTAGAAGATAACCTTTGATTCGTTGTTGATGCCCGTCTTGCGATATGCGGCTTGGATATACTCGGCCGTTGGCATCATAAAGTTGAATTTGCTGTCGGGGTCGGAGAAATCCTTCGGCAGATCAAGAAACTGCGCTCCTGCAATATGGCCTTTTTGGTAGTCTGCTAAACCAGAAACTGCTTTGTAGCCTGGTGGGCTTGGGACGAGTGTGACCGTGACGTCAAAAATGCGGAGATTTTCCGGCTCAGTTGCCATTGCGGTGGCAAGGTCATCTGTGGGTATCAGGTAGTTTGGGTTCGCGTATGACATGGTGTTCGTATTCCTCCAACAAGCGGTAATAGTGTAGAAGAGTTTAACTGCATTTAGCGCTCATTTCTTATGCGATCGATTGGTGTTCATTGGTAAGGCTCCATTAGTCCATTTCCCAAAACTTTTACATCCATGCAACATCTTTGACATAACTTTGAAACCTGCCGGCGTTAATTTGAGCCTTTGTTTATGTTTCGACGACATCCATATGCCACGGAGCTCTGATGCGATTCATTTTGTCTTTAGCCTTATTCGTTTATTCATCAAGCCTTTTTGCCGCAACCTGTAACTTGCAGGTTAGCGGTAAACTGATTGTTAACCCTCTCCAAGAAAAGTCCTCGCTTGGCTGGGATCAATACTTTTCAAAGCAAGAGCCTTTGGCAAACGTTGAGGTTCGGTTATCCGGCGGCAAGAAAAACAGAGCAATAACCAAGTGGCAAGAAACTACAACTGATTCTGCCGGTCGCTTCAACTTTGAAGTTGAGGAAGAAGGAAAAGATTGTGAAAAAGATTATAAATTAAGAGTCAAAGTAAAGTTTGCCAGTTCGACGATTAACGTAAAGAAAAGCCGTAACCGGACGCCAGACTGGTACAAGGTCTATCAATCACCCAAAGCTGATGTCAGCTTCTCGGGACACGTCGATCTGGGCAAGGTTGTTTTTAGGCAATCGGGAAAGTGGGATAGAGGTAGTGAAGTAGCACGGCAACACGCCATGATATGGCTCGTCTATCAGAGGTTGAATCAGTACCTGGGGAGCTTAAGTCCAGACGATAGCGAACTGAATCACACTTTTATCAACAAGTTTGAAATCAAATATCCAAACAACAAAAAAATTATTCGAGATGCCAAAAATGGCCTGACTCATGAGTTGAGTTACGCGAATCCAATCAACAAAACGATTTCAATAATCAAGAACGATCGCATGAACGATTTGAAGGTCTCTGTACTCGTGCATGAAATGATGCATATTTGGCAATACGAGAGAATGAAGTCTATCGATTACCCTTCTAATCGTTCGATTGGGAACTGGGCATTGAATAAGACCCGTGGTCAGCCTGGAATGGCTCGTTACTTGATTGGTAATCGTGACATGCATGATAGTGTGGACAAAGAATACGTCGCATTCCAGGAGGGTTTTAGTTGGTGGTTTGAGGAGATAGCAGCGGAAAGGATATTTAGTAGCGAGGTACCAACGGTGCTTAATCGAGGTAGGTTAACAAGAGAGGTCGCGGCTTCTTTAGAGACCATGGACAATCACGATGTTGGCTGGCGACAAATTCTTACCGTTCTTACATTGCGGGAGCCGCTTGCCTATATTTATGGGGATGCAACGACTGAAGGTAAAAACGCTGCTCTGATCGAGGGGAAAGCGCTCAGCATAAAAAAACGGAGGTGTGAATCATCTACAGTATCGGTCGCGACAATTTTAGCTCTTTCGAGCAATCATATAAGCGACACAACTGATGACTCATTGGAAGAAGAAATGGAAGAAGGATTAGGCCCGCTGGTGAGAAGTCAAATGACGTTAGAGGGCTATTTTCAGAGGGCTGATTTCCTTGCCCTTAACGTGGGAATTGGACTTGATCAGGAAATCACTGACAAATACAAACGTTTAATTGATCCAGCAAACGACGAAGAATACATGCAGATCTTTTGCGATGTGTAAAAGCTCGATGGCCTATATCGTTGGCGATCAAATGAAACTGGCTGACAATTCAAGTGTCGATAACTTTTTGCTCTGACTTGCCAGTGCTTCTTGCCAACAGATACTCAAACAAGAAGGGCCCAAAGGGAATGACAGCGCCGACGAAGCCCGTTGGAAAGGTCCACCAGGGCAGCGGGTTGCGACTGACTGTGAGGGCGAGCAGCACGATGTACCATAAAAATAGAAGACCGTGGGCCATGCCGATAACTCGCACGAGTGCAGGCTCTCCCAGCATGTATTTGACGGGCATAGCGATGCCGATAAGTAACAACATTGAGGTGCCCTCAACGTAGCCGGTGAGGCGAAGGTTTTTTAGTGTGAACATGGTTTTAGTTTAACTTCGTTAGATCTAAATATGGGTTGGTGTTCGCCCGTAATGGCAGTCACGGGCGAATTCGCCGATGGGGGTTTGATTAAGACTCGCTAGCCTTTTTCTTTAAGCGGCGCATGCCATGTAACCAGCGATCAATGTCATCACCTTTACGTCGAACGTAGTCTTCAACCTCGGGATGGGGCAGCACATAAAAGCGTTCTTCACGCAGGGTATCAATAACGGTTTGAGCGAGCTCGTCAGCTTCGATGATCCCGTCCGTTTGGCCATCACCCAGGCTTCTAGGTGCCATCGCGGTGTTGACGCCCTGGGGGCAAAGTACTGATACTTTAATGCCATCGTCTCCGTGGGTAATGGAGAGGAACTCAGCAAACTTGACGGCGGCGGCTTTACTGACGGTGTATGGGCCAGTGCCGATTGCGGCTAGCAGACCTGCGGCAGAAGCCGTATTGAGAAAGTAGCCGTCTCCTCGTTCAATCATTCCTGGCAATGCAGCTTTGGCGGCAAAGACATGGGCCATGACATGCAGTTCCCACTGCTGTTGCCAGGTCTCGGTATCCGCATCGAGAATAAGGCCAGCACCGCCAGCGCCTGCATTAGAACAGAAGAGATCAATTTGACCGTATTTGGCGATGGTGCGATTTACAAGACCCTGAATGTCGGATTCTTTTGTCACATTGCACACTTCCCCATCGCAGCCAAGTTCTGCCGCTGCGGCTTTAACAGCAGCTTCGTTTAGGTCGGCGAGTACAACGGCTCTGGCACCCTGTGCCAGAAATGCCTTACCCATTGCTTTGCCAATACCGCCACTTCCGCCGGTAATGACGGCAACTTTTCCATTCAGTTCCATTTGCTAGGTTCCTGTGATTCGTTAAAAACCAACACGATAATCAGCTTTGCTGGATAGGGCTAGTAATAGTTGGCGTTGTCCGAGAAGGATGACGTCGTTGGTAGATTTCGGTACGCTCTGCTCTCAAGTTGAAGTGGACAAGAACATGGCCGATAAATCCAGGCTGCCGGTACCGGTGCCAACACCTGAAACAGCTCATTATTGGGAAGGGACAAAACAGAACGAACTGCGTCTCCAGCGCTGTCAGTCCTGTGACGCCACGTATTTCCCGCCACGGCCATTTTGCCCGACCTGTGCTTCAAGAGAAGTTGAGGTATTCACCGCATCGGGGGAGGCCACACTTTACAGCTATGTGATTAATCATCTTCCACATCCTGCCTTTGACGGCCCCTATGCCATTGCCGTTGTTGAACTTAAGGAAGGACCAAGAATGATGACCAACATTGTTGGTGTTGAACAAACGCCTGAAGCACTTGTTCTAGATATGCCACTTGAGGTGACATTCGAAGTGCTCTCGGAAGACATTACTCTGCCCTATTTTCGGCCAACAGGAGCGGCATCATGAAACCTCGTTCAGTAGCAATTGTCGGCGCGGCGGAAACAACGGAGCTGGGTAAAATTCCTGGTATGAGTCAAATTCAGCTGCACGCCGATGCAGCGTTAAACACGATGGCGGACGCAGGACTAAAGCCGTCGGATATTGATGGTATTGCCTGTGCGGGTGAATCACCCACGGCGATGGCGCACTATCTGGGTATCGTGCCTGAATGGGCGGACGGTACCATGGTCGGTGGCTGTTCCTTTATGTTGCATGTTCGTCACGCCGCTGCAGCAATTAATGAAGGTTTATGCAGTACCGTGCTGATCACCCACGGTGAGAGCGGTCGGTCTGGGGTGGGCCGTGGTGGGTATCGTGGTTCTCCGGCATCACTACAGGGGCAGTTTGAATCACCCTATGGACCTATGGGGCCACCGAGTATTTTTACGATTCCTTTTTTGCGCTACATGAAAGAAACAGGCACCACCTTAGAGCAGTTAGCTTCAGTTGCAGTGATTCAACGGCAGTGGGCAGCAATGAATCCCCGGGCTTCGCAAAAGGATCCTCTGACCGTTGAAGATGTGATGAATGCACGCATGATTGCGTATCCTTTTACCAAACTTGAGTGTTGTCTTGTCACCGATGGTGGTGGCGCATTGATCATGACTTCCGCCGAGCGTGCAAAAGATTTTCCAACCAGGCCTGTCTACATTGTCGGTACCGGTGAAAGTGTTGAAACACCGATGATCAGCCAGATGCAGGATATGACCGTATCGAGAGCGTTTGAGGTGAGCGGTGCCAAGGCGTTCAAAGAATCGGGCATTAGCCATAAAGATGTTGATCATTTGATGATCTATGACGCGTTTGCTCACCTGCCATTTTATGGTCTTGAAGACCTGGGATTTTGTGGCCGAGGCGAGGCGGGTGCATTTATCGAAGAGGGGCACACGGCGCCGGGTGGTAGTCTACCGTTAAACACTAACGGTGGTGGCTTAAGCTATATGCACTCCGGTATGTACGGTATGTACGCGTTACAAGAAAGTGTTCGGCAAATGCGTGGTACTGCACCCGCCCAGATTGAGGGTGCAAAAACAACCGTGTGTCATGGCGTTGGAGGCATGTTTGCGGCCAGCGGCACGATCATTATGTCTAATGAGCCGGGATGATAAATTACCTGAATGGTGGCAACACTTGAGAGATTCGCCGGTTGTGGCTAGGGTATTCTTTTTTGCAGCGGATGACGCCGGATATGTTCGACTATAGAAATGCTACCCTGGCAGGTGCGCAGGAGTTTGCGCGAGAGGCTGACCTTAATCAGCTTGATGTCTCAAATCACTTCTTGTTCCAGCAGGATGCGCACTGGCCTTTGTTTGAGCGTCTGCGAAAAGAAGACCCGATTCACTATCATGCTGAGAGTCGCTATGGACCCTATTGGTCCATTACCAGCCATGAAGCCATTAAGCTGATTGATTCCGACCACCACCGATTTTCCAGCGCCTCTGGCATCGGTATTGTAGACAGTCCTGGTGCTGAATCTTCATCTTTTATTGCCATGGATTCGCCGAAGCATGATGCTCAGCGAGCAACGGTTGCCCCGGTAGTGGCACCCCCGAATCTCGCAAAAATGGAAACCCTAATTCGTGAGCGGGTCATTGAGATTTTGGAGGGCTTACCCGTTGGACAAGAATTCAACTGGGTCGAGCGTGTCTCGATTGAGCTCACCACGCGAATGCTCGCGACGCTGTTTGATTTCCCGTTTGAGGACCGGAGCAAATTAACCTACTGGTCTGACATTGGTGTTATGGGGCCAAAATCCGGTTATGTCTCCAGTTGGCAAGAAGCCATGACGGAACTGCAGGGTTGCCTAAAGTATTTCCAAAAATTGTATCAAGAGCGGCTAGACCCTGACCATGACGGTTTCGATTTGCTGTCCATGCTGGCCGGGAATCCTGAGACCCGCGATATGCCACCTGGAGAGTTTTTAGGTAATATCATGCTGCTGATTGTGGGGGGTAACGACACCACTCGAAACTCAATTACAGGTGGCGTTCTGGCGCTAAATCAGTTCCCTGATCAATACGACAAGCTACGAAGTAATCTGGATCTTATTCCCAACATGGTTGCTGAGATCATCCGCTGGCAGACTCCGTTGGCGCACATGCGCAGAACTGCATTGGAAGATGTTGAGATACAAGGCAAGACTATTAAGAAAGGCGATAAGGTTCTTATGTGGTACGTATCCGGAAACCGTGACGCGGCCGTTTTCGAGAACCCTGACAAACTTATTATTGATCGAAAAAATGCCCGCCAGCACGTGTCGTTTGGCTTCGGAATTCATCGCTGTATGGGTAACCGACTGGCTGAAATGCAGCTTCGGGTTTTGTGGGAAGAGATCAGCAAACGATTTCACAAAGTGGAAGTAGTAGGTGAACCAGAGCGAGTGACGTCAAATTTTGTGAAAGGCTACTCGAAGCTACAGGTTGTTTTACATCCTTTGAATTAGGATGGTAGTCGGCTTAATTGTAGGGGTAGAAGTAGGGGTAGAGCTCGGATCAATTGCACCTACCCCTATTTTAGTATCGTGGTGCTACTCTAGCGCCTTCAGTGCTGTTGTGTCGCTACCGGACACTTTGTGGTTGATGCCAAGTAGCGCCGTGGCAATCACACGAACAGGCGGTTTGATATCTTCATCGTCGAGCATTTCTTCAAGGTCTTCCCTGTCGGTTTCAGAGATCTTGTGCTGAATCTCAGAGACAATCCGGGCGAGCATCTTTTCGTTATAAGACGCGCTATCGCTTTCCTGGATGCCATTTAATACAACCTTGTCAGCATCGGAAGGAAAGTGATTCAGAGTCAGGAGAATGCTCGCGATCTTGCTGGTTGCGTCAGAAGCCGAGGCATACAAGGGTGATAGTGCTAATATTAGTACCAATACAATTTTCTTAAACATAGCTTTGGTCCCTATGGTGGTGTGCAGCACTTATACTGCTACTGTTACCCAACCGTCCAGTAAAACATCTGCACCAACTCGCCTATTTTTTCCCTTCCTCCTGGTTTTCCCCAAGCTCTGATCGACCGGACCAACCCTGGGTGACCGGTATCACCTCTTTTGATTTAGTCAGCAATGAATACAGCACTGGCACACACAACAATGTCAGGAAGGTTGAGGTGGTCAAGCCACCGATCACTACAACCGCCAAACCCTTAAACATCGAGTTGCCGATAGCCAGTGGTAGTAATCCAAAAATACTCGTGATGGAGGTTAATACTATCGGCATAAAGCGATTTACACCGGCTTGAACGGCAACATCAACCAGGCTGAGTTCGGGCTTTAGTCCACGCAGTTGATTGCCCTCATCCACCAATAGAATACTGTTGTTAATCACAATTCCCATCAGGCTAGTGAGCCCAATAAACGCGAGGAAGGAGATAGGCTGTCCGGCAACCCAAAGCATGATAAACGCGCCAATAAAACTTAGAGGTATGGCAACAAGAATAATGGCCGGTTGTAGTAATGATTTAAATTGCAGTACAAAAATCGCGAGTACAACCAATGACACAAGGCCAAGATTACGACCCGCACCAGAGAATGCTTTTTCGGTGTTTGCCACCTCGCCCTTGATCTCAATGCCGTAGCCGTCGGGTAACGGATATTCTGCGACCAATTTTTCGATGTTCTGGGTCAGCTTCGGGATCGGGTAGTAGGGTTCAGCGGTGATGCCAATCTTGAGGTCAGGTTGAAACATGTCGTGGCGAATATCGTATTCGTCTTCAGCGAAGCCATAGGACACAACCTGGCTAAGTGGGATCTGTTGGCCTGTCACAGAAGTCACAAAAACCCGGTCGAACACGCTGAAGGGGTCAGCAAGATCAGTACTGGCACGCAGCATAATCGGAAAGTCATCACCCTGGTCGTCCCGGTAGGTGTCGACTTCAGCGCCGAAAGTGAGCAGGACCAGCATTTGATCCACCTGGGCGCGACTCACCCCGACGGCGTTGGCGGTTCGCTCTTTGAAGGCAATGTCCACAGCGTACCAGCGATCGCTCGCGGGATTATCAACATGCTGGATGCCTTCAATCTCGGCTTCTTGAAAATAGCTATCAAATTTTCTGGCCTCTTCACGGGCAAGTTCAATACGCGGGCCTGTTAAGTGTATCTCTACATCAGAAAAGCCTGGCTCTCCGCCCAATACCATCGGCGTCGCGCGAATGTTAGCGTCTGCAACTCGATCGGCAAGTTTTGTGTTGATGCGGCTTGTCAGTTCATTAATTTGATCGCTATCGCGGAAGTTGACGGTGCAGAACAGTGTCGCGTTGTTGCGCCCATTTTGTGAATTCTGAATGCCGGTGTTTACAAACGGGAAGCCGCCGCCGATAACAGTGCCGCAATGTTTTACTGTCGGCTCACTGGCGACAATCTCTCTGACGTCCGTTGCCAGGTTGTCCACAAAATCTCTGCTGCGATCACTTGGTGCTTCAATTGTGACGGTAAAAAATGGATCTTCGCTGTCGGGGAAGACTATTACTTCTAATCGGGCCGCCAGGAATCCGGTGAATGCCAACAACAGTAAAACGCCTCCTAACAGCTGCCACGGGTGGAGGATTAAGTGCCTGAGTGAACGGATATAGAGACCATCGCGGATAGGCGCGATATAGCCTAGAAAACTCGGTGGATTCGGGAGTCTTCCAATGGTTTTTCGTGTGCCGATACGCGACATCAGTAGAGTCGAGAAAAGAATTGCTGAAATCAGCGAAGCCGCCAGGCAAAGCCAGATCGTGGCAACCATAGAGTGTAAAAACAAGCCGGTGGGTGATGTGAGCAGAAACAGCGGGGCAAACGCGAGGGCCGTCGTTGCCGTTGCCGATAGCAGTGGTGACATAACCGAGGATGCACCATCAATCGCTGCATCCATGGAGTTCATGCCTCGATAAGCTTCATTCTTGTAAACGTTTTCACCAACCACGATTCCGTTGTCGACAATTAGACCGAGGGAAATGACAAAGCCGGCCAGGGAGATTTCTTGAATGCCATAGTCTGTTGCGGATAAACCCACAACCGACAACAGAAGCGAAATCGGCAACATCATGGCGATCACAAGCCCGGAGCGCCAGCCGACTGAAAAAAGTAGCACCAGGGTCAAAATGACAATACCCTGCAGAATATTGGTGATCAGTTGCCGCAGCTTAAAATCGACGCCATCAGCAACATCAAAAAGCCAATCGACGCTGACGTCTTCAGGCAGGTCTGCGTTGGAAGCCTCAACCACCTGATCGATATCTGCCTTGACCGTAAACACATTGGCATCTGCCGCCATCTTCATCGTTAGGAACGTGGCAGCCGCGCCATCTACCCTGGTACGCAATGCGTTTTTATCGATGGTTTTACGTACGGTGGCAACATCCCGAAGGGCCAGGGCGCTGCCAGAGTTGGTGATCAGCATGGTATTGCTGATAGCGTCGAGGGATTTATAGCCGCCGCTAAATGCGAGTACTGAGATGGCTTTGTCACCCATCTCAAACGTGCCGGTTGGCAGGAACCGGTTATTGCCCTGGATTGCGCTGTGGACCTGGCCGACATCTATGCCGTAACGATGGAGGCGGGCTAGATCCAAATCAATACGAATTTCCTGTTGCGGCTTTAAGACCTCAACCTCAGCAAGGTTAGGTACGTTACGTAGGTCCCGTTTCAGTTTTTCTGCAATCTGGACTCGCTCAGCATCCGTCGCGGTGTTGGACACCACGGCAATCACAAAAGAAACAATGACATCAATTGGGCTTTGTTTTGCCACCGTGACCTCGGCATCGTCAGGCAAGTCCGGTTTTAGATTGTTAATTTTTGAATTGATATCAACATACTCATCGTCAATATCTACGCCGTGATCGTATTCCATTAAAATGGTGGCCTGGCTATTAGATATTGAGGATTCGAATCGATTGAGGTTTCTTGTGGTCTCTAAACGCTCTTCTAGCGGATTGATTACGCGTTGTTCAATTTCACGGGATGATGCCCCGGGCAAGCTGACATTGAGTAAGAGTGTTGGCATCTCAACCGTGGGCAGTTGAGAAATGCGTAGATTGGGAAGATTGGTCAACGCAGCCAGAACCACAACAAATACAAACAAAATGGTAAATAGCCGATTTGTAACAACAAATTCAATAACGCTTCGCATATTTGTTATAGCACTCTGACGTTACTGTTGTGGCGCAGACTTTGCTGGCCTCTGATCACAACCTTACTTCCTTCAGCTACAGGCTCAACCAGGGCGACCCATCCGGCACTAATCGTGACAATATGTACGGGGAATTCACTGACTCGCGTTTGTGATTCATCTAGAACGTAGATTGAGCCCTGGTTAGCTCTGAGGTCAACCAGGGCGTCGAGCGGCACCATTGTGTAGCTCTCTTGTGTTTCATGAATGAGATCAATTTCTACCACCATGCCTGGTCTAAGCTCTCGACCTTCGTCGTCAATGGTGACCTCTACTGTGTACAAACCGTCGCGGCGGTCGGCAACGCCAGCTTGTTTGGTGAGGGTGCCGTTAAATATTTCACCTGGGTAGGGTGCAAATCTTGCGCGGGCGATGGTGCCAACGCCAAATGCAAATGCATTTTGATCGGTGAGTTCAACTTCTGTCACCCAGGATTTTGAGATGTCACGGAAAGAGTAGATGGGCGTGCCTGCGGTGATGGTTGTTCGTGAATCTTCGTGCTCTTTTAAGATTACGCCATCTGCAGGGGCAATAAGAGTGCAACGTTCGAGCTCTAGTTTTGCCTGCTCGAAGTTAATTCGGGCGGTTTCTAATTCGTCCCTTGAATTCTCGAGTTCGGAAGTCTGGACCATTCGTTCTTCCGCAAGCTTCTCGAAACGCTCCAGCTTTCGTGCTGCCTGGTCCCGTTGAACTCGCGCTTGATCCAATTTGTCCTTGGCATCACGGGTTTCCAGGGTTGCTAATATCTGGCCTTTGGTAACGCTTTCTCCTTCAACAGCATTAAATTGTTTGATGCGACCATTAATCCTAAAAGAGAGGTCTTCGATTTTGGGCGCTAACACGCCATAGGTGCTGACCTGCCGGACAACCGGTCGTAGTTCAACCGCGGTAACCCGAACGGGATGTCCCTGGGATTCCGCAAGGGTGTTCGGTGTAAAAATTGACACTGCACTCAACAGCAGGAGGCACTGTATGCCAGAGCGATATTTGTTTTTACACATAATGGTCAAAACCCGAATGCTGAACGACTCAGGATATACCAGAAGGCTTGCTGGGGGAAAATGAGGACATGGAAGTGCTTTATTTTTTCTTTCTATTTTTATCCAGATCAGCTCAACGTTGTAATGGTGTAGATGACCAATTTCCCATCTATTGCAGCCGAAATCTCGTCGTCGCAGGTTGCTCCGACTAGTGCCTGGCCTAACGGCGATTGCTGAGTCACGACGGTGATTCGGGTGCCTTCAAAATTTAGAACCAGCCCGCCAGCAGATGGACCTATAAATACAACTCGCGGGTTCCCCGAATCGTCTTCCAGTGACACAAGCGAGCCGGTTGTCGCTTTAAGATGAATGTCGGTAGAGGTGGCAAGAGGTTGAAACGCCTCGAGGGCCGTGGTGAGTTGCAACACTCTTTCTGACTGGCCGTGGGCGAGATAGGCAGCTTCAAGCCCTAGTGTGTCGTATCGATTCTCCGCGGCATTTTCCTTATTGGTTGCGGTTTCACGGGCTTCGTCCGCCGCAGCTAGTGCTGTATCTATGGCGGACTTTAGATCGTCAATAATGGCATGGACTAATGCGCTCTTGTTCATTGACACTTGAAGGCGGCAATCTGTTTGAACATCCTCTGGCTTCTACTTTTAAGCAGTTTCTAACGGTGCAACAAAGTCGCGTTTTAATGTGCGTGCGGACATCAAAAAGCAGCCCGCTGCAACGATAAACCACAGGACTGTCACGGAGACTGCATTTTTTAGTCCCGTTGAATTTGCCGTATCACATACTACCCGTTGTGCTTCATTTAGCGTGGAGTCTGTTGCGCCACAGATTGCGGGTGTGAGCTGGCCAGCAAAATGACTGTCCGCAAGTTGCATACTCATAAATGTGTCGCTCATAAATCCGACAAAATATGGTCCGATGCCGTTACCTATGATTGAAACGAGGATTAGCAGAGTCGCAATTGCGGTGGCCCGGGAACGAGCGCTGACAACACCCTGACCGATATTGTACTGGGCACCTAAATAAGCGTAGTGACAAACGGCGGCGATACCCCACAGGATAAACACAGTTGTCAGACTCTCGGCAAAAAAAGCGGCGATATAAGCTGGGACTGCGATCAATAGGCCGATGGCAGGAACCCAGGCCACGGCTGTCTGGGAACGGGGCGTAAGCTTTTCAGTAAGGTAACCGCCAAGAAATGTACCGATTGCGGCCAGGAATGACAGTGGCGCGCCAAAGTTTATGGCCGCATCTCTGACATCTAGGCCATGCTCACGCTGTAAAAACGGCGCTTGAAAGCTGGATAGGCCATAGCCGACAAAGGCCACCATCGCGGCACCTATTGCCATCCACCAGAAGGTGGGTTTGTGCTTGAGTTCCTGAAATGCAATTGACCAGTGGGCGGGCTCAGTTGTCGCCAGGTCCGGAGTGTCGGAGTAGCCGCGGGGCGGTTCTTTGATGGTAAACAGTACAACCAGTGCGATCAAAACACCCGGCAATCCCACAACCACAAAGGCAATTCGCCAGCCTTCAACGGCAGCCCAGTCTAGACCCGAAAACAAACCACCGAGGCCTATGCTGCTAATCCATGCGCCAAAATCAGCACCTTGCATTTGTGCAATCGGGCCGCCAAATAGATTGGCGAGAACAGAACCCAGGGTGACACCCATCGAGTAGATGCCCAGCGCCGTCGCTCGCTTACGGGCGATAAAATAGTCACCAATGATGGAGTTAGCAGGAGGGGTACAACCCGCTTCACCGATGGCGACCCCAATTCTGAAAAACAGTAGCATCAGGAATCCCGCGGCGATACCGCACAGGGCCGTCATAATTGACCACAAAATGATGCAAACCGTAATGACTTTGACGCGATTAGAGCGGTCAGCCCATAGCGCTATGGGTAGGCCCATGACCGCGTAAAAGATTGCAAAGGGAGGGCCGTAGAGCAACCCCCACTGGGAGTCGGTCAGGCCGAATGAGTCGATGATCGGCTGAGCGACAACCGCAATAAGGGTCCTATCGACAAAATTCAGCGTATAAACGAACATCAGTAGAAATAGGACGTAATTTCTGTATCCCGGCTCGCCGTATCCAGTGAGGTGGCCATCCTGTGCTACTGCTGCGCTAGTGCTCATATCTTGTTTCCTATTATTCTTGTTATGACTGGTATTTCGCTTGCGTGGCAAGAGTGTTAGCCATTATTAGCCACATACTATATTTTCCATCCAGAACTAGGAAATAAATCTTTGGGTTTGTCTGTGATGCCTGCTGATTGAAAATTAGTGTCTCAAGAGCCTAACGCATGACCCAAGGTGCATATTTGACTCTGGCACTTGAAGAGAACCCCCGAACCTTTCTGGTGATAGGTGGGTGTTATATATCGTAGGAGTTTCGAAATAATGGCAACGAGCTCAATTGTGTTAACTCAGCGGTCGGGAATGCCAATTTCTCCGTGGAAGTGTCGCTGGTGTAGAATGGGCAACCAATGATCCAGCTTCTACAAAAATTTGTCCGTCAAGGCATTAGTTTAATGTCTGCCCTGTGGGTAGCCGCTAATTTGTCATTCTGGTTGATACCACTCTTGATCGTTTCAGTGTTTAAGATTTTGTTGCCGACTCCATTGGTTGCGGCGGTTTGTGAACGAGTATTAGAATTTATCTATCGCGCTGCGGTTTTGGTTGATAGCTTCTGGATGACCAGAGTGATTGGTATCCGTATCAATATCATTGGTGAATTACCCGATCACCCTTCGCCGATTGTAGTGAGTAATCATCAGACCTGGTTTGATATTCCCGTCATTCAACATACGGTGACCGGCAAAGGCCCCATTTTAAAATTTCTGATCAAACGACAACTGGTGTGGGTGCCGATTATTGGTTGGATCTGTTATGCATTAAATTTTCCTCGCTTAAATCGGGGGCAGGGTGACAATGCCCGACAGAAAGATCTGGCTGCGATCAAATCCGCTTCTGATGTTTTATCAAGAGAGCGCGGCGCCTTAATGATTTTTGCCGAGGGCACACGCTTCACAAACGCAAAACACACTGAACAGCAGTCACCTTATCAACATCTACTCAACCCAAAACCAGGTGGCTTAAAAATCGCGCTTGAATCCGCGCCCTCCGACACACCTGTGGTTGATCTAAGTGTTGTGTATCGCAATCAAGAAACCAACTTCTGGCGTTGCTTGCATGGCGCCTGCCCAACAATTGATGTTGTGATCAACAATTACCTTGCGAGTGATATTAAAGACGCCCGAACCTGGCTTGAAGCCCGTTGGCAGGAAAAAGATCGACATTTGGGAGCGGAATAAACTGCGAGCCTGGTTAGGTGGTTCTTTAGGACGTCTTCGTGCATTGGGGAGCTCTGGCGTGTCAAGAGTCACGAACTGACCTGGTAGGTGGTAGGCGGCTGTCGCATTGAACAGCCGCGATGTTTCTGTTTCGCTGTGCGGTTCATTCAACAAAAATGAACCCGCCCTCATCAGAAGGCGATGAGCCATGTCTGGTAAGAGAAATCGAGACCTTTCAGATTTCCGAGATCCAAGCTAATCTGCGTATATCTGTACAGAGAGGTAAATTGTGGACATCCGTGAACTAGAAATCGGCGAAACGCTATTTCAGGAAGGTGACGGGGCTGACACCGCGTACATCGTTGAGGTCGGTGAATTAGAAATCAGCACCCATGCTGATGGGCATAAGCTCGTCATTTGTTCCCTGGTGGATGGGGATATTGTTGGTGAAATGGGCATCATTGATGGTGCGCCACGAACCGCCACAGCGACGGCCCTGAAGCAAACCCGGCTTATCTGTATCACGCAAAACCAGCTTACTGATCGAATCTCCGAAGCCGACGATATCTTAAAGTTGCTGGTTCAGGTGCTGCTTGAGCGCTATCGATCTGGCCTCAGCAAGATGAAAGGTGATCAACGACTGGCGGAGCCCGAGTTGGCCGCGAGGGAATATGTACATCATGGCATCAATAAGATGCGCCTTGAGGCAGATCTGAGGGAGGCTCTTGAGACCGATGAGCTGAAGGTTTTTTATCAACCGATTGCTGACCTTAGAACCGGACACATTGCAGGGTTTGAAGCGCTGACGCGTTGGATTCATCCCACCCGGGGTTTTATTTCTCCCGGTTTGTTTATCTCTTTAGCTGAAGAGACCGAATTGATCGTTCCTGTAGGGCTCCAGGTGTTCAAACAAGCATCAAAGGATATGGTGCGTTTGCAGAAATCTGCCGATGCGGTGGGTTACCATCATCCGCTCTTTATGAGCATCAACGTGTCTGGGCGACAGGTCATCAATGAAAGGTTCCTGACCCAGGCAGCGGAGATTGTCGACAGTACAGGCTTATCCCGTGATCAGTTTAAACTGGAAATCACCGAGAGTTTTGCGATTGATGTTGCCGCGGCGGCTCGCTGGATCACAGAGGCCCACGAACATGGCTTCAAGGTTGCCCTTGATGATTTTGGTACCGGCGTGTCGAGTCTTGAGACGCTTTATCGCCTGGATCTGGACGCCGCAAAAATCGACAGGGCATTTGTTATCGATCTAGCCAGTAATCTCCGAAGTCGTCAATTGACTCGAGACATTGTGGCCATGATCCAACGGTTGGGTCTAGAGGTGATTGTTGAGGGCGTGGAGGAGCGCTCGCAAATGGAATTTATCCGGGCTTTGGACTGCCAGTATGCCCAGGGTTATCTGTTTGGAAAATCTCTGCCCGTGCAGGACGCTGAAAGATTGTTTCTTGAGCCACCGGTCCTTGACTAAGGATGGATGAGAGTCAGGTTGAATAATCATTGTTTACGGTCAGCCGCAGGGTTGTGGGACAGTCAAAGGTCCAGGACAATTCGTCCGCCCTGTGCTCGCGATACGCAGATTGTCATGCAATCGTTTTTCGCCTTATCTGCATCCGATAAAATCACATCTCGGTGCTCGGGGACTCCAGCTAATACCGGTGTTAAACAAGACCCACAAACGCCTTGGGTACATGAACATATAACGGGATAACCGTTTTCATGTAACACGTCGAGCAGGGTTTCCTCAGCTCTGACTTCAAATACTTCTCCAGTGCTTCCAATTTCAACTTCGAAACTCAGGTTGTCTCGCAGCTTAGGTTTTTCGGCCTGCGTATCCGTGTCGGACGCCGGGTTATCAACAGATGCGCGCCATAGTGATCGAGTTGGGATCAATGGTTCAAATGAATCTTTGCCGATATCCCAGGCACGGAAATAACGATAATAGGGAACCGACGGTGCCAGATGATGGATGCAATGAGTTGCCTGACCAAGTAACAATAAATTGGATAACCACCCGGCCTGAATTTTGTAAGTCGTCTGAAGTGGTGCAGACTCCCATTCAACTCCCTCCGGATGTTGGATGTGGGCAAAGAACCAGGCCACATAAAACAGACCCATGCGCTGGGGTATAAAAAAACACAACAAAAACTCCACCGCATAGGGAGACGAAAGAAACCCAACATGAACGGATAGATAAAACGTAATACCAACACAGAATTCGATTCTCTCGCCCGTGGGGCGTGTGTTCCAGTGGCGTAGGTACCAGCGTACCCAAAGCACATCGAGGCCCGCCAGGACAAATGGCAATAGCCAACCCGGTGCTGAAACAAAGGGTTCATCTGGGTCTTTTTTTGGGTTTCCTGCGTAACGATGGTGTTCTAGATGCAAGTACCGATAAACCCGAGTGGTGATTCCTGGCAGTAACAACATGCAACAGGCTGTGCCAATGACATCGTTCAGCCCTCGATGGCGAGATACGGTTCTGTGAGTGGCATCATGGAGAGGAGTAAAAGAGAGGTAGATCGCAAAACTATTCATGAGCAGCATGACTGGCAAGTTGATTGATCCTTCCAGATACAACCATGTACCGGAAAAAAACAGGCAATAAGCCAGCAATCCCAGCCCTATTTCCATGGGTGCAAATAAGGGTAAATTGGTCAGCGTTTTAAACCGAGGATCCGAGACCATCTGTTCGAGATGATCGCGGACATCACCATTGAAGCTAAATGCCATGCTGTGCTTCCCCGCTAATCGAAGATTCAGCTTACCACAGGTTTTTACAAGTGAATTTTAGCTTGGGTATGCGGCACTGCCCTGTAGTCTCGATGCACGACTATATCTCCAGACCTTTGGGGACACCCGTCGTTTTTACCTTCTGAAGTTGGCTCATAACTTCGCTAGCGTGAAGCTTTTCTGCTTCCGTGCCCGTGGGCATGCCGAAGCCCATTTGGCTCGCATATTCACGATGCTCTTCAACGAATTTGGGATAGTCATCATAGGTACATGTTTCCGCCAGTTGCAACAAATCCTCTTCGGTGATTTCGTTTCGCATGTCCTGCCAGCGCCCATCTAATGATAGCTTGTGCAAACGCATGCCGAGATCTTCAAGACCATGTAATCGGAGTACGTGGTGATAGCTTCGCGTCGAGCCATAAAAGTGTAGGGGTTCTCGAAACTTGTCCAGGCTGGTCGCGATTTCTTCATCATTGTTACCTAGCGCTAAATAGCCTGACATCGATATGTCTATGTCATCCCAGGTTCTGCCAGATCGCTCTAAGCCGATTTTGACATTCGGCAACATGACTTCTCGCATATATTTGTCAGTCATGATCCCGCCGTGGGGGAGCAGACCATCGGCAACTTCACCGGCGACACGCGCCATGGCCGGACCTACAGCGGCAAGATATATTTTTGGCCGAGGAACTTCGAGTGGGCCAGGGTTGAAGTTGGGCGTCATCAATGTGTAACGATATTCTTTACCGATGAAGTCAGCAGGTTCGCCGTTCTGCCAGCTGTCCCAGATTCGTTTCATCATTTGAATATATTCTTTCATGCGTGGTGCTGCCGCAGACCAACTGCCACCAAATCGCCTTTCGTTGTGTCCCTTTACCTGGGAGCCCAAACCAATGTTAAATCGACCTCCGGACAGCTGCTGAATATCCCAGGCTTCCATTGCGAGCACCATTGGGCTCCGCGGAAACGCGATGGTTACGGAAGTGAGTAGTTCAATCTTTTCAGTCTGAGTCGCCGCCAGTGCCATCGTCAGCATTGAGTCATGGGCTAGCTCACCGCACGCGACCATGTCGTAACCATTTGCTTCTGCTTTCTTAGCTTGTGCCGGCGCACTGCTCGGCCAGCCACCTATTCCGGTTGTTATCTTCATCGACTGCTCTCCTCTTTTTTGCATCATCTCTGAATCATAAGCGGCACTCAAGGCGAGTGCTAGGTTACCAATCTCCTTAGAGCTGTGGGTCAGAGAGCTGTGGGTCAGGACCAGGTGCCAGAACCAACGGAGCTCTGGGTCAGGACCAGGTGCCAGAACCAACGGAGCTCTGGGTCAGGACCAGGTGCCAGAACCAACGGACAGACAGTCTCAACCACTTCGCACAATCATTATCCACTTTCGCTTACATCGCTTTAAAACTCTCTACACCACAATGATGGAATGCCTCGCCCTTTACGATTCTGCCCTGCTGGACATACGGTTCACGTGGTCCAGCGTGGAAACAACCGCAATGTCTGCTTCACCTGCGATGAAGACATTGCCGCTTATGCGAGCTGCATTCATGATGGTGCGACCAGATTCGGCGTAGCGGTACATGCCTGGGTTTTTATGACCAACCATGTACATCTACTTATGACACCCGCGACCGACAACGGTATTTCTCGGGTTATGCAGTATGTCGGCCGCCATTTTGTACAACCATTTAATCGCCGATATGCCAGGACCGGCTCACTATTTGACGGGAGATTTAAGTCATCACTGGTTCAGAGCGACAACTATCTGCTCAACTGCATACGCTATATTGAGCTCAACCCTGTTAGGGCTGGGATGGCTACTGACCCTGGGGACTATCATTGGTCAAGTTACCGTTGTCATGCTTTTGGCCAATCAGCTCAAATCTGGAGTCCCCATAGTGAATACCTGCGTCTCGGAACGAGCCCAATAGATCGCGCAACCTCCTATCGACTTATCGTTGGCGAGCGACTCTCTGTAGAGGCCATACATAAGATCAGACACTGCCTGAACACCGGAATCGTTCTGGGAAACGAGGCATTTCGTGAGCAGGTTGCTGCTCTGCGAGGAGAACGTTAGCCAAATTTATCGGTTGGACCTGGCACTTGGGTCTGACCCCTTGGATGCTTGGATGTTGGCCAGCCCCCTAACGGCTACGTATGTTAATCCCATTTGGCTTTACGCTTTTCGGAAAATGCCTTTCCGCCTTCCTTTCTATCAGCGGAATTCATTACCCGGGTTTGTACATCTTCAGTAATGTGATTGATCGCGACATAATCAAGACTAGAAGCCTTAATCATTGATTCTTTCATGCCCTGGACCGCGATTGGACTTAACTCACAAAATCTTGCGGCCATTCGTTCAGCTTCTGCCATTAACTGATCGTTAGGAACAATCTTATTAATCATCCCGAGCTCATATGCACGACGGGCGCTCATGGGTTCTGCTAACAATAACAGCTCAGATGCGATTGCCCATGGCATGATTTTCGGAAACCAGCCAGCAGGGATAGTGGCGATGCCCCACTGTGGCTCGGGCAACCAAAAAGAGACATCTTCAGTCGCGATTCTGATATCAGCATCAAGCGCTATCCACATCCCGAATCCCACGACATGACTATGCAGGGCTGCAATGATGGGTTTATAGATTTTTTGCGTCTGGGTAATATCCGCATAGTTGTTTGGGTAGACATAGTTTTCTGGCGCACCGCCTGAGAGATCCGCGCCGGCGCTAAAGCAGCGACCATTACCGGAAAGAATTGCTACTTTAAGTGTTGGATCTTCATTGAAGTCGATCCACACCTCGCCCAATTCACGATGAAGTATCTCATTCATGGCATTTAGTTTTTCTGGCCGATTTAATGTGACGTATGCGACCCCACCCTTCTTTTCGTATTCAATCGTTTCAAGCTTCACTATTACTTTTCCTTATTCACATTAATGCTGTGGAGAGGGAAGTTCCCGGAGACTGGCAATCAAGATTCCTGACAGATTATTAATTCCTGGCCTTCTCAGCAAGCAGGCGGTCTTCGTCTTTTTGATACCTCGGTGTCGTATCCCGTGGTGAACGATTATCTTTATTTGCAAGCAGCGCACGCTCATGGGTCATCTGCCAACCTTCTTGCCACTCGAAATCCAATGTTTTGATTCCGGGTGCATCAAAAGTCTCAAATTTCGTCAGCGCTGCTCTCACCACCTCAGCCTGATTGGCCTTATCGAAAGGTTTACCTGTTTCAAAGCCTAGTGGATAGTTTAGAAATACAGCGCGGGGCGGCATTCCTGCAGACAATATATCAAAGGCGCTACCGAGTATCAGGGTAGGTAGTCCTAGTTTTTCAAAGTGACGTGCGATCAGACTCACGGTCTGGTGGCACACAGGTCACAAGGGTACAAGCAATAGCAAATCGAGTGCTTGTTTGTCCACCGCGGCTTCGATTTCGGGAATGAGTTCATTCGTGACTTTGCGCTGGGAATAAATTCCTCCCATACAGGAGATAAAATTATCCGCCAGTGAACCGACTAAACCGGCTTCTTCCATACCCTGAAGTTGTTCAAGTGGAAATAGCACACCTGCATCTTGCCAGGCTTCTACCAGATAATTTTCCATGATGTGCGAAAACCGAATATCGCTTAAGTTTGTGCTGGCCGGGATCTGCCGGATACTGGCATCGTCTTTGTAGTAGAAGGCGGTCTGACCCGACACGTAAGTCCCGGCTGTAGACACAACGCCGAGTTTCGATTCATGTAACGGTTTTAGTAAGGGTACAAGGGCTGGCACCTCGGTCGCCTCGAACCATTGATAAGGTGGATACCCAAGACCTTTGTAACGCTCCCGTGTCTGCTGAATATACGTAACCGGTGCCGGCTCCATGGATGGTAGCTCGGCGGAATAGTGATAATTCGCTTTCACTGTAGGGTCATGAGACTCATCAGATAACGTCATTTTGTGCCACAAATTTGAGATTCATGTAACGCTTATTCTTGTTGATATTGAGCAACAGGTCCACCGTCTTTGTCGCATTCTAAACGCGGGTCTTGTGATGGTAGTAGGAGTGCCGGGAAACGAGGCATTTCGAGACCAGGTTGCTGTTCTGCGAGGACAAAGTTATTTTGATTTATCGGTTGGACCTGGCACTTGGGTCTGACCCCGTGCTAAATCGCGTCTTCCACAAGCTGAATTAGTTGTCTGTGACCAAAAATGACTAGTGGTTTGCCGTTAACAAAAAATTGCGGGGTGGCACGTACTTTTAGCTTTTTGCCATCCCTCACGTCCTGCGCAATGACGTTGCTCACGTACTCGCTGTTTATGTCGCGTATTAGCTGCTCGGTATCTAGCGGCAATGTCTTGAGCAACGCCAGGGCACTTTGTGGTTGAGCAACATGGTGGTGAGTCCAGGCCTGCTGATTGGCAAACAGAATTTCTACTGCTGGCCAGAACTGTCCTTGTAAGTGAGCAGCTTCCAGAAGTTTGGCTACTTCGTCTGAGCCCTGGTGAAGTGGGGCGTAGCGCATCATGACGTTAACCTTTCCAGGGTATTGTTTAATGAGGTCATTCACTAATGGATAAAATACCGCACATGTTCCACAGGCCGGGTCAAAAAACTCGACAATGGTGACCTTTGCTCCATGGGGACCTTTGGTTGGCGCGTTTGCCCGTTCAAGTATGTTGAGCGGATCAACCGAGGTGTTTTTATTCTCGTCTGGTTGTTCTACCTGAAACATTGCGGCTGCACTAATTATTGCCGCAATGGCAATTAAGCTTGCTCCAATCAAGAGAGTTTTTTTGTTCATGATGATTCCGGCTTTTTAATCACAAAGGTTTCGCGCAAACATAGTAACAAGCTCACAGTATTCGGGACACTGATCTCAGGGGTGCAATGGTCATAGGCCATGGGGTCTTCGATGTGGATCATTGGAGTAAAAGTTAACAACCAGATTACGTCTGTCAGGTTTTTGGTCTTGAGAGCCGGCAGGAGTGAAATACCGTTCTTATTTTAAAGTTTGCTGATGGGTGACGTGGATTCTGCATTGGAGTCTTTTACAACACAGCCAACCTGCAGTCGGATAAAGCAAAAAAAAGCCCGCGATCGTAGGGGACGATGGCGGGCTTAGAGGTTACTACCAAATTTACTAAATAGCGCTAGCGACAGTCTCCACGCGGCTAATGTCGAGGTTAGTCACTCGACCGTTTCGTACACTACACACGACCTCTGTCTGGTTCTGCTCGGCTGCTAGGGTCAGTTTGTACCAGTTTTGGCCTAGCATGACCGGTCTTGCATCCAGCAATTCGTAGCGGGATTCTCCGATCACTGCCTGGGCAGCAACAGCACACAGTTTTGGTTCGTTGTCTTGGGCAAAGAGGCCCTGTGACAAGAAGAGTGCCGCGGTGGCAGCAACAAATGAAATGGCTCGCTTCATTGTTTGTTCCTTCATAGGTTAATGGAGCCGGCACAATAACGTCTGACGTCCCATAGAACAGCCGACGCAGTGCACAATAGATTGCAAAAATGCACCGATAAGATTTAATGTGATCATTTTAGTGCAAATATGAGTCAAAATATGGATTGGAATGGTCTGCAGTTTTTGCTCGCCCTGGCCCAGTACAAGACCCTACCCCGGGCCGCTGAAGCGCTGGGCGTCAATAGAACCACGGTTTCCCGTCGAATCGAGCAGATGGAGGCGGCGCTGGAGGTGAGGCTGGTGGATAAAACCGGTCGCGAGCTGGCTCTGACCACCGCAGGACAGGAAGCTGTTGCAGCGGCAGAACTGATTGAGGGGGAAGTTCAGAGCCTGCAGCGAAGCGTGCTGGGCAGGGACCAACAGTTGTCCGGTGAAATTCGCGTGACGCTGACGCAGGGTATTGGCTGTTTGCTCGCTCCTTATCTGGCCAGGTTTCAGACTGAGTACCCTGATATCCTGCTTGATCTCCATGTCACCAACGCCTCAGAAGACCTGCAATTGCTCGAATCTGATATTGCTCTGCGATTCACAACTCATCCATCGGAACAATTGATTGGCCGGCTGCTCGCTCGACCGAAGATGGCGATTTATGCGGGTCAGGAGTTGGCCAGGCGGCTGCCTGAGGTTGAAGAAGTTGAGTTTGTCAGTACCTATGTGACAGCTGAAATGCCAGATCTGGGTGCGGGTAAAAAAATTCACAGGGTGATCTACACCAATTCCATTGATGTGGCTAAAGAATTGGTTGCCGCGGGCCGGGGTGTTACACAAATTCCCTGCTATATGGCGGAGGATGATCCAAGGCTAGTAAGAATTTCTGCGACGCAAAGCGACCCCTTGCCAGAAATCTGGCTGCTCTATCATCCGCGTTTGCGCACGCAGTTGCGCATTCGGAGGTTTACTGAATATCTGGTGGCCTGCTTCGAAGAGCTAAAACCTGCAATTGAAGCGGGATAAGCAGCTAGGGGACAGTTTACCTATCTCCCACAACCTAAATCAGCTTCTTCTTACAACAAACCCCGATATTTCCGCTACCGGGAGTTTAGTCCGACACCGAAAATGGTCATGTTTTTGTGCAGAGATTCATTAATGCCTCGCATGCCCAGATTGGTTGTTCCTGGTTATCCGCATCACGTCACTCAACGCGGTAATCGGCGCCAGAAAACTTTCTTCAATACTGAAGACTATCGGGCATACCTCGATCTAATAGCTATCGCGAAACCAAAAGCAGGGTGTGATATCTGGGCATACTGTCTTATGCCAAACCATGTTCATTTTGTTATCGTTCCCGAACATGAAGACAGCCTTTTTCTTCTGTTCAAGGAAGCTCATCGTCGTTATACGCGTCGGATTAACTTCCGGGAAAATTGGCGTGGGCATCTGTGGCAGGAGCGTTTTCACTCTTTCGTTATGGATGAACAACATCTCAATGCCACGGTAAAGTATGTGGAACTAAACCCAGTTAAGGCGAGGCTTTGCAACAACCCTCAGGATTGGCAGTGGTCCAGCGTTCACGCTCACCTCAGTTCCAACGATGACGGATTTGTTTCAGTTAGACCCATGCTGGAAAAGTTTCCGAACTGGTCCGGGTATCTCGAACAAGGTGATTCCGAAAATAAATTTGAAAGGATACGAAAACACACACGGACAGGCCGCCCCCTCGGCAGCATAAGCTTTATCGAAACCCTGGAAGCAATGACGGGGAAAATGTTAAAGCCCCGAAAACCAGGACCTAAAAAGGATTAGATGAACATCCGCTGATGTAGCTGATTGGGAGAGTTAGGTAAACTGTCCCTCGAGTTTAGTAATTGCTGCCACTAACGATGATTTGAGGGTCGCATGATTGATGGGTTTCGTTACAAAATCGGTCATGCCAGCTTCGATTGCTCGTGTTCGATAGGATTCGACCACGTGGGCCGTGAGTGCAATGATCGGCACCTTCGGTAATTTGTTTGAGGCTTCAAGCGCTCGTATAGCGATGGCGGCTGCATACCCATCGACACCGGGCATTTCGCAATCCATTAATATGCAATCGAACGAACCGTTCTTGGCTTCATATGCTTCAATGGCCGCTTGACCATCCTCAACCAGTGTATAGGTGCAATCGAATTTGTTTTCCAGCAAACGTTGGATGACCATCTGATTAACTTTGTTGTCCTCGGCCACCAATAGATTGGCCTTAAGGGAAAGTGTCGTGTTCCTCAGGTCAGGACCAGCTCTCTTTTTGTGGCCCAGAATGCTATTGAGTTCATTGAAGGTGACGGGAGGGGTGAAGTAATTTGCCTGGTTTGAGACAAGGACGTGTATACCCTCTGAGTCATCATGGTCTTCAATCACACTTTGTTCTCGCCACTCAAAAAACATACGGGATTGCTTAAGCAGCTGTTTGTTGCCTGATCGAATACTTAAGGTGTTGGTATCTAATGGTGGCTCAGACTTGTGCTTGGTAATAGGGATGTTCGCCCAAAAACGAGAACCCAATTCGGGTTTACTGTCGATCCCCACACTTCCACCCATGGATTCTACCAACAATTTTACTATTGCCAGACCCAACCCAGTACCGCCATATTGCCTTCGGATTCCAGATTCTGCCTGGGTGAACCTTGCGAATAATCGCGGCTGAATTTCCTGGGAAATGCCGATGCCAGTGTCGACAACATTAAGTTTCAGTTCTTGCGTATCTATTGCGAACTCTGCTGATAAAGTAATGGTGCCTTTGTCAGTAAACTTTATTGCATTGCTGATGAGATTAAACAGAACTTGTAGAATTCGCTCTCGGTCAATATAGATACTGGTGGGTAACGTTGAGCCAGGGTAAATAAATAGGTCCAGACCTTTTTCACTAGCACGCTGGCGTAATACCGCAACGGAGTCATCGAGTAATTCAATCACATCGGTCTCTTGCTCATCGAGATCGATGTTGCCTGATGAGTATTTTGAGTAATCCAAGATGTCGTTAAGCACGACCATCAGAAGCCGGCCAGACCTGGTCAGAATGTTCAGGTGCTTCTGTTGGGTGGGATTAAGTTCACTATCTTGTAGAGCCTCAGCCATACCAAGAACGCCGTTCATCGGCGTGCGAATTTCATGGCTCATGGTAGCCAGGAACTCAGAAGCAGCCTCACTTTCAGCGGTTGCCACATGGTAGCGTTTGATGGCTTCGGTTTCGCTTCTTTGCGCCTGGAGTAAATGCTCTCTGTTTAGGATCTGTTCATCCTGAAATTCTTTTAACTTTTGTGCGTAGGACACACACCAAACGAGACATGATACACAGATCGCGGCAAGCAATACCCATGTGTCTATAGGCGTGGTGTACCCGACCCGAAGATATGAAGTGATGGCCCATACGGCAGCAATGCATAGTAGGGAAATACCCGCAAGATAGAACTTGGCACGGGTTTCTCCCCGCCAGGCCAGTCGGAATGCCTGTATTTGTAACAAAATGAACCCGCCTACAACCGCAAGCAGCAAAAATTCAAGCACAGCCGGGTTAGAGGTAAAGAAAAAACAAACAGCCGTGCCCAGGCTTAACAGGCAAAGAACGTTGGCCAGTGTCCCTGATAGTGGCGCGGTTCGTTTAAGATCCAGGAAAGACGAACCAAAATGTAGCCCAGCGGCTGTCGTAACGAAGAAAAACTGCAGCACGGTTATCCGCTCCCAACCAAATTGAGTTCCGCCCCAACCAGAGTGTGCAAAAATGAATAGCCCCATCGTTGAGAGCATCGCAAATAGATTGAGGTATCCAGGGTCTCGACTGATCACATAGATTCCTAACTGATAGACCGCCAGAATTAATATGATCGTGATGCCAACGGTTAACATCAGTTGTTCAGCAAAGAGTTTTTTAATGGCGGGTCCTGGTTCACTGACAGACCAATCGGGTAGGAACGAACCTATGTCAGATTGCCGTATTGAAATCAGGGTCTCACCTGATTTTATGTTTAGTTCATAGACCAACTGGTCAGTCTGGAGATCGAGTCTGCGAAGCGGGACTTCAATGCCATCCGGTTGAGTCATGACAACTTTCGTGAGTTGAACCAATGCATTCGGAGAGACGAGGAGTAAATATCGTGGTCCGCCGCCAGAATTGGTCACTGTCAAAGCGGTTTCGATGGCGTATTGATGCCCGCTAACTTCTGCTTGAAATGTCTTTGTTGATTTTTCAATGGCCAAAGGGGATGACTCTACTATTGCCCCGTGTACACTGGCTGGTGCGCTGGTTAGGGCAATGCAGTAGAGCAAGCTTGCGGCGAGGAGCTGGGTGCGAGAAATCATCTTTAGTTAGTATAGGTCACCCCTGAAATTACACGGTAAAATGCAGTAACTATTAGTAGCGGTAGAATTCTTCCAGGATGTGTCTCGGCAATGGCTCCAGAGCTGAAACTGATTGATTCATTCAATCAAGTAGAAATTTGCTTTATTGGGGGAGTTTTTCCCGAAATTGAAGGTACAAACGGGACTCAATTGAGAAGGTATTGGGTATTCTGTCCCACCATTCAGTCTAATGGATTGTGTCATCACTGCTCAGGATGAGTGGTTGAAAGAGCCGCGATCTCATTGAGGTTTGTGTACCCTGTCCCTTAGCGCTGATTTTATACTTTCGAAGGAGCCAGCATGAGCCAGCCAAATATACTTTTTATCTATTCAGACCAGCATCGAGCAGATGTTATGGGATGTGCTGGCAACTCGCTGATTGAAACACCGAATCTGGACAGGCTTGCCAATGAAGGCGTGAGGTTTACAAACGCCTGGACAGAAAGCCCAATCTGTCAGCCTGCCAGAACGTCTCTCTTAACGGGGAAGTACCCCCATCAACACGGCATCATTGGTAATTTTACTGGCGAGTGCGATCCTGCCTGGCAAACTTATCCTAAGAACCTGCAGCAGGCGGGATACACCACGGCAGTCATTGGTAAGACGCATTATTCAAACTGGCCAATGGGTAAAGAGAAGGAGCCTGCGCCCAGTGATGAATGGTTAGAAAGCTTCGGCTACGATCATGTCGTAGAAGAATTTGATCGATATGTTCATATTAACTACGAGACGCCATATACGCAGTTTGTTAAAGATCGTGGAGACTTTGAAGCTTACCAGCAGGCTGTGCGTGATCGATTTAGAATTGGGGACCGACACTGGGAAGCCGTCACGAGTCCGTTACCTCAAGAACTGGATCTCACGAGCTTTCTCACAAGCGAAGCCCAGAGCTGGCTGCAAGCTCAATCCGAGGACAAGCCCTGGTTTCTAAATCTCGCGTTCGTGCAGCCCCATGTACCGTTGATGGGTGACCCGCAATGGGCGGAGTTTTACAAAAACGTGATGATCCCAAGAAGTACAACGGCGATACCAGAATCGGGGATTGAGTCCTGGGCTCAGCACCTGGAAGTATTACGAAAACACTCCCACAGCGAACTCTTAACTGACGAGTTTGTTCTGGCAGGTGCCAGGCAATACTACGCAATGGTGTCATTGATCGATCAGAAAATCGGAGAGCTTCTAGATAGCCTTGAAGCCAGGGGGGAACTTGATAACACACTCATCATTTATGCGTCGGACCATGGAGAAATGTTGGGTGATCATGGTTTGATGGCGAAGATGTGTTTCTACAAATCTTCGGTTCGTATTCCGATGATTATTCGTCCTCCTGGTGGGTCTGAACCGATGGTCTGTGACAGTCCGGTACAAGCTTTTGATATGGTTCCCACCATGCTCGATGCCGCGGGCGCTGCCTCCATGAAAGACTCTCCCGCTGAATCTCTCTTGCCGCTACTAAACGGAGAAACCCATAGCGCACGCGAACTCGCCCACAGCATGATTCGCATACGTCCGGACATGCCAACCTGGGTGGCGGTGACCGATGGCAACTACCGCCTGACCTATGAAAAGAGTACCCAGGAATGTGTAGAACTCTTTGATCTCAATAGCGATCCCAACGAAAACGAGAACCTTATTGGGGCTTCTTCAGCAGAAGCGGAACGCCAGCGCTTGCTTGAACTTAGTTTGGGGACAGTTTACCTATCTCCCACAACCTAAATCAGCTTCTTCTTACAACAACCCCCGATATTTCTGCTACCCATGTGTTTAGTCCGACACCGAAAATGGTCATGTTCTTGTGCTGAGATTCATCAATGCCTCGCATGCCCAGATTGGTCGTTCCTGGTTATCCGCATCACGTCACTCAACGCGGTAATCGACGCCAGAAAACTTTCTTCAATACTGAAGACTATCAGGCATACCTCGATTTAATAGCTATCGCGAAACCGAAAGCAGGGTGTGATATCTGGGCATACTGTCTTATGCCTAATCATGTTCATTTTGTCATTGTTCCCGAGTTTGAAGACAGCCTGGCCCTTTTGTTCAAGGAAGCGCATCGTCGTTATACGCGTCGGATTAACTTCCGGGAAAATTGGCGTGGGCATCTGTGGCAGGAGCGTTTTCACTCTTTCGTTATGGATGAACAACATCTCAATGCCACGGTAAAGTATGTGGAACTAAACCCAGTTAAGGCGAGGCTTTGCAACAACCCTCAGGATTGGCAGTGGTCCAGCGTTCACGCTCACCTCAGTTCCAACGATGACGGATTTGTTTCAGTTAGACCCATGCTGGAAAAGTTTCCGAACTGGTCCGGGTATCTCGAACAAGGTGATTCCGAAAATAAATTTGAAAGGATACGAAAACACACACGGACAGGCCGCCCCCTCGGCAGCATAAGCTTTATCGAAACCCTGGAAGCAATGACGGGGAAAATGTTAAAGCCCCGAAAACCAGGACCTAAAAAGGATTAGATGAACATCCGCTGATGTAGCTGATTGGGAGAGTTAGGTAAACTGTCCCTCCAGTTCATAACTGAAAGACAAAATTTGAGTGCTGGCTGATCGATTCAATTCAATCGTCAGGTTATCGAGATCTGCACTGAGATGGCAATCTGTATCAAACACCAGCGCTAACCCATGAATATGTAGAGTATGGTGATTCAGTTGGATGGCGTCACTAAATTCTAAACTCGCTGTGTTGACGCCCTCATCAGCAGCCATCCTGAGCGTAACAGAACGCTGGCCAAGCTCACCCTCAACTCGCCCCTTGAATCGCATCCGGCACCAGTGAACCTGACCATGCTCATCCAGCCAATGAATCGTAAATGGGTGATATTGGTCGGTGCCGTGAAAGCTAATCGATGAGGACTCGAGGCCCAGCATAATGTCTTTTGAAAGGTAGGCTTCTACAGAACGATGAGGTTCATCTGATATCTGTTGCTGAATATGTCGCTCGCCGTGAAAACCATTCAGGCAGTTTGTGACACCATCCGGCAGCAGAGTTGCGGAAAACGCGGCGATTGGCCCCAGGCAAAAATCGTGGGCATGTTGCAGGTTATCGGTGGACTCTGGAAGCGGCGCAGTGTTTCTGTTGGTTGCAGCCCAGATCCAAAGCCCCAGTGCGGCAACATACTGTTGCATATCCATGCCATAAGAACGTGACCATGGCCCGCACAGGTTTTTCATGTCTGCATGATAGTACCTGGCCACGTCTTCCCAGAGCGCAACGCTCATCCGCCGCCCCATAGATGATAGGTCAGCAGAAAAGTTCTGCCAAAGCCCCAGGGCAAAAAAGTTGATGCCGTAGTACGTGGGTGAATTGTATTCCTGGAAAGCGTTGTGTTGACTAAATCGTTGAGCGATATCATCTGCATATTCAAGCGCCCCTCTGCGGCCTTGATCATCGATTAGTTCACCGCATTCGACCTCGAGCCAGGCCTTCATCAAAGCGATGTTGGTATAGGTAACAGGCACCCGGTTCACCGGTTCGCCTTCGATACACTTCTTAAGCGCCGAATCGATTGCAGCCTGCAAACTTGCTGGCATCAGGTCGCCTTCTAGTTTACGCCACAACAACAGGACAGTGCCGATAAACTGACGCCAGTTTGGATCGTAGTCTTTCCACATCACAGCCGGCGCCGGCGGGTCGGGTTCCTGGGGTGCTCGCTTAAACGTACCGTGCCAGACCTCGCCTGGTACATCGTACTGATTCGCCAGCACCTGCTGGGCAATATTTTCCGCTTGAATCAGATCGGATTCATTTCGAGCAAAAAAGCGGACTTGAAGCACCAGGCCAAAGGCAAACCAGAGCGATTCTCGAACCATGTGCTGTTCTGGGTTTTGGGGGTATCGCAGCAGACCTTGCACGGGATCATAGAGAGGTTCCATCCACGACATGGAAGCTTGTAGTAGCGACTCAGCTCCGGAGTTTTCTTGCAATCGTTTCTGTATTTGTTTTCTGGTGGTGCTGTGATTCATGTTACTGGAGGCAAAGCGTTCGGATTTGAGATTAGCATAGCACTCAATGATTGTGGGACGAGAATTGTACCCGCGTCACGCAGCTTTCTTTCTCGCTTCTGAGAGATCGTATTCAGCTTGCATTCGCACCCACATCGCTGCCGATGTGCCGAGCGTGTTCTCTAATTCGATAGCGAAGGAGGGGATATACCGCGCTTGCCATTTACAATCTTATTCACCTTTCTAGGCGAGCAACCGCACAGTTTCACAAGTTCTGTCTGATTTACTGTGTGTACATGGTATCAACTCATAGTATTGTCGTGTCGATTATATTGGGAAATGTCGACACATTTGTTTGCATGTCGATGCAGCCAGCATACCCTCGCTACATGTCATAGGCTGCAGACCAACCCCATAGATTCGAAAGGCTGGAAGCACTGACGGGGAAATGTTTAAGCCCAGAAAATTATGCCCAAAAAGAACTAGATGAACATCCGTTGATATAGCTGATTGGGAGAGTTAGGTAAACTGTCCCTCGAAACGCTCAACCGCTTATCGACTTATCGTTGGCGAGCGACTATCTGTAGAAGCCATACATAGAATCAGGCACTGCTTAAACAGGGGGGTCGTTCTGGGTAGCCAGGCATTTCGTGGACAGGTTGCCGCATTGCAGGGATAACGTTAGCTTGCTTTGTCAGCTGGACCTGGCACTTGGGTCTGACCCCATAGATCCCGCAGAAGGGGTGACGCCGGCTATCGCGGCTGAGATTGCTCAGGCGTTAGAAGCCGGCCTTAGGTACAACACGGTATTCCTTGAAGCGTTCGATGCGGCTCACGCTAGGCTTGTTTATACATCGGGTATCCGTGCACTAAGGGGAACACAGGTCTAGTCGAAGCAGGACGTATTTCGTGATCTGTTGACGGTTCGGTCTTTGGATGGTTGAAGCCAGGTAATTTTCGATTCAAGCTCCGGTAAAGTTTTTTTAATCCAATTAGCGGATTTTTATTCCTGATTCGTCATTGCTTAAACAACTACGTCTTGAGTTAAGCGTATGGTAGACCACAGTCGATGGGGGGAACTTTATTTGTCCCTACGCAAACAGTTGATCGGGGTTGCGGCCAAGATCGCGCCTCTAAGGGACGTCGAAGATATCGTCCAGGAGGCCTATGTACGCCTGTGTCTTGTAAAAGACCCGGCGGATGTCGAGCAGCCTCAATCATATCTGTTTCGTATAGTTCGGAATCTGGCGCTCGATCATAAAAAAAGTGCTGAAAATACACGTACGGACACAATTGCTAACATAGACGAATATCTCGAGGAACACGTCGACCGAACCCTCCACTCAGCAACGACTAACGAGGAGTTCGCTGTATTTTGTGAGGCGGTCAGGCATTTGCCAACACAATGCCGCAAAGCTTTTGTGTTGAAAAAGGTCTATGGCTATTCGCAACAAGAAATCACGGATGAATTGGGTTTGTCCGAGAGCACCGTCGAGAAGCACATCGCGCTTGGTATCAAGCGCTGTGCGCAATTTATGGAGCGTCATTATGTAATCGACACACCGGTCATCGGTAGTGTGACGAAGCTCGGAGGCAAAGAGGGATGAGTACGCACCGACTACATGAAGAAACACAACGCGAAGACGAGGCGAGTTTATGGCTTGCTAAGATTGAGCGCGGGTTATCACCGTCGGAAGTGGCGGCCTTAAATCATTGGTTTGCAGCAGATTCGGGCAATAAGCCTACATTACTTCGTTTTGCGAGCTTGTGGGACAAGATGGATGTGATATCTCGCTTGTCGGAGATTGTTCCGCGCCAGCGACCAAGACAATCCTTCGTCACGCCCTGGGTAGCGATAGCAGCGGCGCTAGTTGTTGCGATTGCGCTGGGGATGTGGGTTCGTGGTACCTTCTGGCTCACGCCGGCGGCAAGCGAAAACCATATCGCAAGCACCCAGTCAGGCGTGTTCGAAACCGCGGTAGGTTCGCAATCCACCGTACAATTGTCAGACGGTACACGCCTGTGGCTCAACACTGACTCACGGGTGCAGGTGCAATATAGTGCTGTACAACGGCTAATCTATCTGGAGCATGGCGAAATACTGATAGAAGTGGCACATAACAAATCACGCCCCTTGAGTGTGCTTGTACTTGATCGGGTGGTGCAGGCGGTCGGAACTGCCTTCTCGGTTCAAATCAAAGAAGATTCTGAAATTGAATTAATGGTGAAGGAAGGCCGTGTGATCGTGGGCATCCGGCCACCATCGACATTGAAAGATACCCGGTCCTCGAAACACCCGATAATTGTTCCGGACCCGATGACCGTTAACAAAGATGAACGGGTGAGTCTGCGCGCCACGACTGAACAGGTAGAAGCGATTGATGATGAAGATATCGAAGTAAAGCTATCCTGGCGTAGCGGTAACCTTATTTTTCGCGGTGACTCTCTTGCGACTGTCGCTAAAGAAATTTCTCGATACACGCAGGTAGAATTCGTCTTCAAAAATGACGACCTGAAAGTGGTGCGTGTCGCGGGTATGTTTAAGGCTAGTGATGTAGCGGGCTTTCTCGAAGCACTGAAGGCTAATTTTAATATAGTATCCGAGAAACTCGACAATGATCGCATCCTTCTTAAGTCTGCACCCTTAGCAGAAGTTGATTCGAATTAGACGGAGTTCGTATCTTCGATGAAATTATTCAACTGGCGGAAATTCTCGCTTGCATCGTCTATGTTCTTGAGGGCTGTAAAGCTTAGCGCAAGATGGATGTTTTGGTGCGGTTTTTTTCTTATTCAACCAATTTTCCTATTTGCTAGCGAAGCCGTAATTGAATTTAACATCCCTCGGCAGCGAGCTGACCTCGCGCTCATAGAATTTGCACTACAAACGAATGAAACCCTTTTGTTTCCATTCGATAGAGCCAGTACTAAGCAGTCGAATCGCCTGGTTGGTACCTACACAAAAGCAGAAGGCTTAAGCCAACTGTTAGAGGGTACGGACCTCGTCGTCGTGCCTGGTGAGCAAGGTCAACTCAATATTGGAATAGCCAAGGAGTTGAACATGAAACATAAAGATGCAAAGGCATCATTCATCGCGCAGCTATCGAGTGCGGTAGCGATCTTGCTGGGGACGCAGGCAGCAACTGCCGACGACCAACCGGCAAGTCGACCGATGATCGAGGAGGTTGTGGTTACCGCGCGATTTCGTAAAGAAAGCGTTCAAACTGTTGGCGGCAGCATTTCTGCAACCAGCGGTCAAACCATTGCCAGAGAAGGATTGACGGATTTTGAAGACATCGCGCGGCGGACTGTTGGCCTTGATTTGGTTGATCGTGGTCCTAACCAGAACGATCTGGCGATGCGTGGTGTGTCTAACGGGGTTACACCTGGCCTCGCAGATTCCGGTGGCTCTGCGCCACTCGTGTCACAATTTTTAGATGACCTACCGGTGACCAGTTCGACTGGTAGTCAACGGGATTTCAACTTCTTTGATTTCGAACGTATTGAAGTTCTGCGGGGACCACAACCAACCTTGTTTGGTGAAGGCTCCATGGGCGGCACGATTCGATATGTCACCAGAGAACCTAAGCTGGAAGAAGGGTCTCCATCCGAGACGATCATTACGACGCGACTGTCTTCCACCACCGACGGTGGTACTAACAAATCTATATCAGGTGCAAGTTCTATTGTGTTGGTGCCAGATGTATTGGCTATTCGTGGTGTGCTCAACTACCGGGATGATGATGGATTTATCGATAATCCAGTACTGGGTATTGATGATATCAATGACAACAGATCTGTCAGCGCCAGGATCGTTGCCTTGTATCAACCAACAGACGCACTCTCGCTACGCTTATCTATATTTAGCGGTCGTGATGATGTTGGTGAACCGAATGTGGTGGATTCACCTAAGGCGGCTGATGAACTAGAATTTAGTTCCGCAATTGACGGCACCAGCGTCGATGACTTCGACCTGTACTCACTAAAAGTAGCTTACGATATGGAATCTGTAACGCTGACATCAATTACGGGTCTATACCAGCGACAGAGCCGAGTCGAACGTTACGATAATGCAAACTCTGAAGCCTTTGGCACCTTCCTGCCAGTGTCACTATCAGGTACCAACCTATTGGATACTGACGACGATAGTTTTACCCAGGAGTTTCGTCTTGTTTCTAACCTAAGTGGTCCGGTCAATTTTGTTGCAGGTGCTTACTACCGCGATGACAAGCTGGTTGACAATGTCGGTTCCACCGCGCCAGAGCTAATTCCATTTGTAACATCACCCGTCGGCGGTGATGTTTTATTCAATGAAGACCGTCTGTCAAAGAGCAAGCAAACCTCAGTCTTTGCCGAGGTCACCTATGCATTAACAGATAGCTTGCGATCAATCGGAGGTGTTCGCTACGTGGACGCTGAAGTGGCAGCAACAACCACGCGTTCTGAATTTGCGCTGGGCGCAACTGAGGGAGGTCTTGGACCACCGTTTGTTATCTTTGATTCGGGTGCGGCTGTTGAAGCAGCAGGGCTTCCATCGAGAGAAGTTTTCCAATTGAAAAAATGGTTACCAAGGGTCTCCGTCGAATATGATCTAGGTGAAAGCACATTGCTATACGGTATCGTGTCTAGTGGTATTCGTGCGGGCAATTTGAATCCGGCGGTCACAGCATTTTTCTTCAGCGGCGGTGATCCGGACATCTTCCGTCAGGCGCGTTCTTTCGACGAAGATCAACTGGTTTCAATGGAAATTGGTTTAAAAACTCGTTGGCTGGAAGATGCACTAACGACTAATGTCGCAGTCTATAGAATCAACTACGACAACCCACAGGTGCAGATGTCTGTGCCTTTCGTAATGACGCAGAATGGCCCGGATGAGCGCATCTACGGTTTTGAACTTGAAAACTTCTGGCAGCCCTCTGGTTTCATGTCCATGTACCTGAATCTTGCATACCAACATGGCGAGTTTGTTCAAAATGCATTGCTTGTACCTGCGGCGGGTACATTGGTTACATTTGATGTGCCTAAAGGCAATGAGCCAGTAAACGCGCCGAAATGGTCGGTAGCAACGGGAGTAACCATGAATTACCCACTTGGCAGTTCTGGTTTCGACCTGGTTGCTGATATCGGTTATCAATTCATTGATGACCGCTACTCCGCGGTACAAAATTTTCCTTCGAGTCTCTTGCATTCGAATGAGTTCTTGAATCTTCGAGTTGGTGTTGAGAATGAGAAGTTTGGCGTCGTGGGCTTTGTTACTAACGCGACTAATGAGGTGCAGTTCCAATCCATTTTTGGTAACGCGGGTGCGGCGAAATTAAATGCCCAGGGTCAACTAGATTATTCACCTTCTGTGTCGAATGTGAATCGTCCGCGTACTGTTGGTATTGAACTCACCTATCACCCCTAACGTAGTATGGAGAACGCTGTTATGAGACCAATTTACAGACTGGCTGGATTGATTTGCTTTCTGCTATCACCCGACCTTGTCAATGCGGCTACACCGAACGCGGCAGTCACGCTGCCGGATACAGAAGAGTTTGTGGTTCGTTCAGAGCAAACCGGGAACGACTATCTGATCCAGGTTGGTTTCCCGGTCGGTTACGAGAAGGGTGACAAACGATATCCTGTGCTCTATTTATTGGACTCAAATGCCTACTTCGGCATGGTTCATAGCCTGCTGCATCTAATGCAGTTGGCGGGTGATTTTAAGCCGATCGTAATTGGCGTCGGTTATCCTGATGCGAACAAGGCCTTCGATCTACGTACGAAAGATCTAACGCCTGCCGATACGGTGAGCCAAAAGTACCTGGACAGCGTCAACTGGCGAACCGACGCAGTCAAACAAACCCTGGGTGGTGCGGATAAGTTCCTCGCCTTCATGGAGAAGGAACTCGATCCTATTGTGCGAAAGAAATACCCCATCGAGGATGAGCCGGGCGGGCTGTTAGGAGACTCCTTCGGTGGCTTGTTTTCAGCCTATGCGTTTTTAAAGCATAGTCCGATCTTCGATCGATATTGGATCGGTAGTCCTGGCGGTGACCTGACGAATCTCGATATCTTCAAGAACTTTAAGGCGTCCGATAGGGATCAGCGAGTTTATCTCTCATTAGGTGAACAGGAACTCACCGATCCTTTCTATCATGATATCGTTGGTAAGCATTATATCGCATTGGTACGAAAGACCAGTAAGGTGAATGATCCAAAACTTACTGTAACCGATAGGGTGTTTCCCGGCCTGAATCACATGACAGTGATTTCAAGTGCATTAATGCAAGCCTTGATTTATCTATACGCGGACAAATGGCCAGAGTACCTAGACCTGTTCGGTGGAGTGCATCCGATCTTCGGTGAAGAGAAGGACTAGCACCCATTTATGAGATGGATAACAAAAGGTCTGTCGCTTCTAGTGCCATGTAGCCCCCTTCATTGCAGCTTGTGTCGCAAGCCCCTACTTGCAAGCAGGCTGCAATGAATTCCCAATATCGGGTCAGAGTAGAATGGCGCTTACATAAGCGCAAGCCGTTGAATTAGGTATAGAAAGACCAGCTCAACCGTGTAGGTTTTGGTTGCGAGACTTGGGCGCACACACGAGAGAGCCGATCATGAGCCATGCTGATCGAGAGGCGCGCTTCAGCAACATCGATGTATTCATCAGCACATCAAGTCATCTGATAGTTGGTCTTTCTTCAAACTGCCAACCAGCGAAATATTGTTGGCAATCGTAGAGTCTTTGTTATCCGAACATCGAGATCGATTGTTCCCGCCGACAGTGTCTCTGTCGATGTTTCTTGTTCGGGTGATGAGTGGCGATTGTGCCGCGGAGCAATACTTAACGCTGCCAGTGCTCCCTTCCAGAGTAAAGGCAGTAGTGAGCGTGGATTATTATGCCAACCCCAGGACAGTTTCTAACCGGAAGATATCGCATTGGGTGATACGTCCTATCCAGTGTACTTCTTTCTGGTGGAGATTCAGGCACATCAGGTCGTATCGATGTTAGCTCTGTACTGTTCGCCTTGATGGCAGAACAACGGGTCCAGCACAACGGGTCGGGGTAAAATTCGCTTTAATTTTACCCCGACCCCAATTTTTTCTTGTTTTTCACTCAGTCATCAAAGCCAAGAAAACGCGCTGCTTCTTTAACGCTCTTGCACTCTGAGACGACCGCATTTGCCGGAAAAGTTGCATCGGACCAGCCTAATGCACAGCATTGCAAGGGACAGTTTACCTATTTCGGGAATCACGCTTGTGAGGATTGTGTAAACTGTCCCCCGAATGCCAATCTCATTCACCTTTCTAGGCGAGCAACCGCACAGTTTGGCGAGTTCCGTCTGGTTCAGATTCATTTGCGACATGTATATTTCTGAGAGCACGGTTCCCGGGTGGAGCGGCAAAGTGTTTTTAATCATGTCTCACCTCAATAACAGTTTTCGATCTTAACTTCTGAGAACTCACCGTTCTGGAATTTGCAGGTAATGCACCACGGTAACTTAACTTTGATGTTCCAATAATCTTTTCTATCGCCTTTTAACTTATGTAGCCTGATGTCTGGTGGCTTTCCCTTGATTTTTAAGTCTTCGATTCTTGTAGTGGAATGCATGATGGTGAGCAATGCCTTTGCTCTGAGCCAGTATTCATCGGGGAGGGTCTTGGATTGGTTCTGCTACCAGATGTCCTTAGCAACTTTTCCGCTTACTCTCTTTATCATCCACTCCGGCACTTTCCTGCGACCCCATAGCTCAAGACTTCAACATCCGCACCACAGCAGCCAAACTATCCGCTACATAATCGGGCTTAGCGCCTTCAGCACCTTGGCCCGTTCGCCCGAATACATGACCCGGCCTGTTGACCCATACGCAGGTGAGACCAATATCATTTGCCACGACAATGTCGGCGCGTTTGCTTTGAGCAACATGCAGTACGCGGTGCATAGGGATTCCTAAAGCTTGCAGGTCTGAAAGTGCGGCCCAAAAATGTGCATGATCAGGTTTATAAGCACCGACACGCTCTGCAGTTACGGTGATATCGAAACTAAGATTGGCCGCTGATGTCGCCTTAGCAAAAGACGCATCATCTATATTGCTAAGGGCCGCCAATTTTAAACCCATGGAGCGCAAATCACTGAGTGCTTCGACACTGTCCGGGAATGGTTTATGGCTCGCGGCAATACGAGAAAACGCAAGCAGTTGATCGTCGGCTACTGGCAGGTCGAATTCTTCCGCTAGTCGCGCCAGAGTGCCGCTTAAAACCTCCGGATAACGCAGTGCTGGTCTAATGGATTGAAGTGGCTGCCGGACCCGGTCGTAAGCATTCAGCAACTGTTGTTGGTCCAGGGTTCGACCATTCGCGGCCGACCAATCACTAAGAAACTGCGCAATTTCTGGCTCCCAATTCAAAATGGTGCCATAGACGTCAAAACTCACTGCATCAAAGTTATTAATATCTATCAACGTCAGAGCACCATTGCTACGCAGTGTGGGTTAAGTTCAAGACAGGTTAAACGAAACCTTCAACTCAATCAGTAAATATTAGAGGTCGATCGGCTATTGCATAACACGCGCACCACAAGGGCGCGATTGAGGGATAAAGCATAAGACTCAGATCATCTCTGTCTCAGGTTAGGGGAAGTGTACAGATCGATTTAAGTCCAGTCTCATACAGGGAGAAACCTATCTGATCACGTGCCTTCGATACATTGAACTCAACCCGGTCGGAGCCGGGATGGTCACAGACCCCGGCGACTATCGCTGGTCCAGTTATCGTACACATGCTTTTGGTGACCGACCAAAACTATGGTCGCCCCATGAACTCTACACATCACTGCGCCAACAAAGGGTTGATTCTCGGTACGGAGAAGTTCCGAAGGCAGTTCGCGCACCTTACCGGCGATCGGGCATAACTATCGGTGGCAACTTACTCCGGCACTTTCCTCCGACCCCTTAGATTCGACCCCTTAGATTCTGACTCATATTGCTTGGCACCCTGTGAGGGCTGGGATGGCTTCTGATCCTGGGGACTACTACTGATCGCGCAACCGCCTATCGACTTATCGTTGGCGAGCGACTATCTGTAGAAGCAATACATAGAATCAGGCACTGCTTAAATAGGGGGGTCGTTCTGGGTAGCCAGGCATTTCGTGGACAGGTTGCCGCATTGCAGGGATAACGTTAGCTTGCTTTGTCAACTGGACCTGGCACTTGGGTCTGACACCATAGATCTGTCAACTGGACCTGGCACTTGGGTCTGACCCCATAGATCAAACATCCAATGCGCGAAGTTTCTGACCCAACGCGATCTTATAGAATACCGGCACCGCGACTAAAGTTAACAAGGTTGAGAATATGAGTCCGCTCATAATACAAACAGCCATTTCGGCAAAAAATGCATCGGTTAATAGTGGAGACATCCCAGCTACCGTTGTGCCCGTTGCAAGCAGTACCGGTCTTAAACGAGAAATGCTGGCAAGATAGAGGTTTGCAACCGACGCGCCATCTTCTTCGAGCCGTTTGTCGATTTCATCAATCAGTACAATGCAGTTCTTGATCAACATGCCAGCCAAACTCAAGATTCCTAAAAACGAAGGAAAAGTGAGCGGTAAGTTGGTCGTAAGCATGCCGATGACCACGCCGCAGATAATCATTGGTACTGTTAACCAAATCACAATCGGTTGTCTAAGTTGGCCGAACATTAATATCGTGATGAAGATCATAATGCCAAACGCTAGTGGGATCCTTGCACCAAGTGCGGCAGTGGCTTCTGCGCTAGCTTCAAATTCGCCACCCCATTCTAACGAATACCCCACGGGAAGCGGCAGTGCCTCGATCTCAGTTCTAATCAGTGCATGAACATCTTTAACATCGTGCCCACGTGGGGGGTTTGCCTGGGCAATGATTGTACGCTCGCGATTGCGTCGATAAATAGTTGTATTGCTGGCGACTAAATGAAATTGTTGTATGACTTGAGTCATTGGAACGTAGCTTTGACTGGCATTGCTCCAGACTTCTCGATCGCGCAATTGTTGAATATCTCGTCGCTCTACGCCGGGCGCACGTGCAATGATTGGCAAGAGATTGTCACCATCGCGAAACAAACTGATGGGAACACCAAGCGTGTTGTATGCCAGGGCTTGTGCCACATCGCGCCGGGTAATACCGGCTAATGGTGCGTTGGTGTCACTGAATTCTGGAAATAACTGCAGGGACTGCGGACGCCAATCGTTTTTGACGTCAATCAGGCCATGCTTGAGGAAAATCACTTTAGCGTCTTCCGCCAACTGCCGGAGTATCGATTGATCGGGGCCGCGAAAACGCGCTTCAATTTTTGATTTACCACTTGGTGAAAACTCGGCACGAGAGACTTGAACTTCTGCATCGAGTCTGAGGGCTCTTAAACGATCACGGGCCTTAAGCATGGTGCCATCCATTTTGCTCACGTCTTCCACCCGAACAACAAACTGCGCATAAGCCGAGTTGGGTTGTTCCGGCTGCATGATAGCGGTAAAGCGTGGTGGTCCACGACCAACAAATAAGGTCACCGTCTCAACGCCTTCTAGCCCGCGCACCTCAGATTCTAACTTCGTTGCATCCTTGTGGGTGTAAGCAATGTCAGTTCCTTGAGCAAGTTTGTAGTCTATGTAAAATATGGGTGAACTGGTGGTCGGGAAAAATCCCTGTCGAACAAAGCCTAAGCCCCAGAATGAAGTCATGACGATACCCAAAATGACCAGGGTAGTGAGCCAGGTATGTCGCAAACTAACTGCAAGAAGTTTTTTATAAGGCGCGTAGAGTGGACCATTGTACAAAGCTTCTTCTGGCTGTGCCTTGCTAGTCTTAAGTAAGTAGCTCGCAAACAGCGGTACAATTGTAATGGCCAGGACCCAACTGAGCAGTAGCGATATCGCTATCACCTGGAACAGCGTCACCAGGAAGTGGCCGGTATTATCATTTGATAGAGAAATGGGCGCAAAGGCGGTAATGCCGATTACCGTTGCACCGAGCAGGGCATATTGTGTTCTTGAAACGGCCGTACTCGCGGCCTGACCTGGTGTCAAGCCGCGGTTAACTCCAACAACAACGCCCTCGGCAACCACAATGCCATTATCGACGAGCATGCCCATCGCGATCATTAGCGCCCCTAAAGAGATTCGTTGTAGTTCGATCTCAAATAGATTCATGAAACCTAAGGTGCCCATAACGGTAAGAAACAAGACCAGGCCAACCACGGTGCCAGCTCGCCACCCCATGAAGAGGAAAAGTGCGAGCACAACTGTCGCCACCGACATGGCGAGGTTCTCTAAGAAAGTGCTAATTGCATCGTCTACGACTTCATGTTGGGCATAGATGATGTTATGGGTGACGCCGACAGGTAGCGTTGCGATGATTTCATTCATTGCTAACTCGACGCTCTCGCCCACTTTAACGACATTGCGGCCACGTGTGACTGAGACTGCGACAACGATGACGGGTTCGTCTTTGTGGCGAATTTTTTCCGGTGGCGTTTCGATTTCTTCGCGAGTCACGTTGGCAATTTCGCCGAGTTTTAACAATCGAGTCGAGCCTGGCTGACCAACACGCATTTCACGAAGTGCTTGAACATCATTAAACGGAGCCCCCGGCGAGAGCTCTAAGCGGCGATCTCCTAGCCTCGTTGAGCCAGAACCCGCTACCATGGTTTCCTGATTAATGCCTTGCTGGAGTTTGTCAATGGATAAGCCAAGCGCTTTTAGCCGTTGCTGAGGCAGTTCGATATAAATCGCTTCGAGTGGAAGGCCACGAACTTCGACCTTCGCTACATCTTCAACTTGTTTTATGTGGTTAGACACTCGCCTCATCATTTCGCGTTGCTCTGAGGGGTCAAACCCAGGCGTTGAAATGGCAAACAGGATGCCGTAGATATCGGCAAAGTCATCTTCAACGATAGGTGTGTTTGCTCCGGGCGGTAGACGAGAGGAGGCTTCGCTGACACGTCGACGAAGTTCATCGTAGATTTGCGGCGTGTCCTCTGCTCCATATTCCTCAAGAATTTCCACACGCACCTCAGATCGACCGGGCACTGATTTACTGATGAGCTTGTCGATGTAAGGTAACTCTTGTAGTGACGCTTCGATCTGATCTGTCACTTCCTGTTCGACTTCAATGGCAGAGGCCCCAGGATACTGCGTCACAATGTAAGCAAACTTTAGCGGGAACGGTGGGTCTTCTAGTCGTCCCACCTGTTCGATGCCGAACAGACCTGCAAATAAGCAGACAAATGCAATCATCCAGGTATAGATGGGTCGATCGATTGAAAAACGAGCGATGTCCATTATCGATCTATCCGTGTTATGGGCTCGATTTGCATTCCACCAACCAACTGACTCGCACCAGCTGTCACAACCATGTCACCCGGCACAAGACCGGCAGTGACAGGTACGCGATCACCTTCTGGAGTGCCAACCGTGATCATTTGTCTGCTTACCCGCTTCGAATCTTGATCGACCAGCCAAACAGATAGTTCATTGTTCGCATCGGAGACAATGGCGGTTGTGGGTAAGTATGCGAGGACTTCATTTTCCTTTTTGCGACTAAGTTGTAGGTTAACTCGAGCAGTCATACCGGGAAGAATGTTGAATTCCTTTGGGTTCTTCATGGTGAAGGATATCTCGTAGGTTTGCGCCATATCCTCGGCGTCACCCTGGTTTTCCCGATAGGCCAAAGGGAATGCTCGGTTTGGTAGAAAATCAAAGTGAGCCGTGACAGTTAGCATGCGCTCGGGAGACACGGTCGCCAGAAGCGATTCAGGGATACTGGTTTTAATCACAAGCTCACTCAAGTCGTGAAGCCTGACAATGGGTTCAAGCGGCCTCACATTGGTGAAGTTGTCGACGTAGCGCTGGGCAACATACGCATCAAATGGCGCATATAGCTTCGAATCGGCGAGCGCTTTCTCGGCTTTTTCCAGCTGAACTTGACGCAGTTGTTGAATTGTCCCGGCGTCGTCCACCGCTGATTGGGCGATGCCATTCTCAGCGAGGACTCGCCGCTTACGTCCAAGATCCTGGGACGCTAGCCTTAGCTGGGCTTCAGACTCCCTGACTGCAAGATTAAAATCCGCTGGTTCCAGAGCTGCAATCAGGTTGGCCTGTTGAATCAGCGTACCTTCTAACACGTACATCTCTGCTAAAGGGCCGCCTACCTGGAAAGAAAGTTCAACGGTTTGTGCGGCTTCGACACGGCCAACCAACTGTACGGGTTGAATGCTTGAAACCGATTCGATGCTCATCACTTTAGCCGAGCGTATCATTTGGTCGGCCGGTGGGGGTGGTGTTCGATCAGAACAAGCACCGAGAAGAGATGCGGATAGTAAGATTATCAGCGATCTCATGAGCTCTCCTCCGCCGCAATCAATAGCATTCGCTTCATTAGCGATTTGGTTTGATTCGACGACCAGGGTACCAGGTCAAGCATATGCATGAAGCGCAAACCTTCCAGTGCAAGCATTAAGATTTTCGCGAGATCTGGATCCTTCGATTCCCTTGCGACGTCACGAGTGACCTGTTGAAAATAGGCTTTTGCTGGTTTGAGTAGTTCTGGTCTTTCCGCCGAGGCTGCCAGTATTGCCAGGGACATATTGCGTTCTGATTGATCTGAAAAATCTAGAGAGCCAAGCAGGGCTGATAGAACCGATTTGTCAGATCCGTGCTCTCGCCGATCATCTATTTTGCTAAGCAGCGCTGAGAGCATGCCCTCAAGCAGCGCATCTTTTGTGGGGAAGTGATACAGCACGCCACCTTTTGACATGCCTGCTTGCCTGGCCACAGATTCAATTGTGAGCTTGCCAGCGCCGCGTTGTGCGATGACCTCTGTGGCGGCAAGTAGGATATTGCTAGCCTGGTTATTTGATCGAGTTGACATTGTAATTAACTATACCGACTGGACGGTATAGTATAGTACGTCGTGAGGATAGAGTGAAGTCATCCCGGGTTAGCTTCGGTGCATGAAGCAAGCCTGATGTATTCACGCCTGGCGGCACGCCGATAAACGAAGATATGACCATGTCAGAGTGGATAAAGAAGTTCCGCATTGCAGGGGACAGTTTACCTATTTCGGGAATCACGCTTGTGAGTATTGAGTAAGCTGTCCCCCGAATGAGGGAACTCGCCCTCCATTCCTTCAAAAGCAAAAGGGTTGAGGAACTGTCTTTGCCAAAAGAACTCACGTTCTGTCTGATTTAATGCGCCCTGATCACAAACTGCCTCCCAGTTAGCCCGGATCGCCTCGATCTGCTCCCGCATCAAAGCGAGTGCGCGATCATCCTCCAACAAAAAGTGTTTTGCTGCTTCGCGGGCGGAGAGCAGTTGAGAGGATCGGTTGTTCCCTGCTATCAGCATTGCCTGAGATGCTTCACGACCCACCCGGTTCTGAGGGCATATATCATACGCTGGGGTTAACGTATGCTCACTGCCATCCCAGAAAGCGGCATGGTTTCTTGCATGATCATCATTGTTTCCGCTGAGTATATTGAACACCAAGCGCTTATAAAGCTCCTCAAGGGTGGCTTTTGGCGAGCTAAAACCTCTTCGAATGAGTTCCGCTAAATCCTCATAAGATGCGTACCGTGCCATCATCTCATCGAGCTGCAATAGTGTGAGCGCTGAGTGCATGAGTTTTCGCTGCCAACCATTGTCAGAAGGTTCCCGGTCAAAGCGCTCAACCAACAGAACATCTTTGCCCATTGCTTGTTTTAGCTCCACAGGAGCAACACTCAGTCCACAGATTTCTGCGAGCTTCATCGCAACGAATTCACCCTTCACGATGTTGTAGGTATCACTTTGCAGAGAAAACTTGGCAATGAGTTTCTTATCGCCATCGCTAATGAGCGCCTTAGGGCGCGCACCGCCAATTGAGCTTCCGTGCTGCAAAGCCTGATCAAGTTCTGGTGAAAGCGGAATTCCTTTCTCTACGCGTTCGGCTGAGGTCAGTAGCTCTTCCAGGCTTGCGCCTTCATGCTGGCGAGGAACGTACTCGCTAGCCGATATCTGAAAATCCAACCCACCAATCCTGTCCGATCCTGACTCTAGTAGGTATGTGAGCTCATCCAGCTCAGCAGGATCTGCCTGGGCGCCTTTTCTGCCGACAAGCTTGTTCAAGATAACGCGGCGGCCCCAGGCGTCCGGCGCAGCATCTCGCAAACATCCTGCAATGTTTAGCCCTTTGAGCGGAGCTTGCTGTCCCGTTGTCAGGGGCAGTTCATCCAGTGATAGGGCAATTGCGTTATCTCTTCGCAGATAACTTTGGCCGTATAAGAAGCTAAACCCGACTTCCTCGCGAATGATTTGACCGGCGATGACAGGCTCGGTTGCTTCTGGCAACCACACCCAGACAAAAGCGTTTCCTGGTGGATTAGAAGTCATCATCCACCTTCACATCCGGCTTATGTACACCCCGTGGTAAAACACTGAGTAGCTCCTGGGCTTGGCGCAATTCTGTATCGAGAGAATTGCTAAGCGTTAAAGAGTGAGAGTTCTGTTCATGCGTAAATAAAGGAATGCCAGCGATGCTCGCAATCTCGAAGGCGAGTCCGATTTCGATTCCCATATGACCATTTTCTACTTTCTGAACGGTCGTTCTGCCCACGCCAGCACGTTCAGCAAGTTCACGCTGGGTCCAATTCCGTTTCTTGCGCGCAAGCTTGATGTGCTGACCTAGTAGATGGACAGCTTGATGCGTGTACTTAGAGTATGTTCTCGTCTTCGCCATGTTTGCCTCTGATTACAGGCCTAAATAATACCTAGGCATCTAATTGCATGCATTTCATCAAATTACATGAGGAACATATTCTAGTCAAGCTAAGGCTTCTAATAGAAAGCCCAAGTGGTATATAGGCTTCTTTTTAAATGCCTTTCAGGGTCCGGGGACAGTTTACCTATTTCGGGAATCACGCTAGTGAGGATTGTGTAAACTGTCCCCCGAATGGCGATATTGCTTGGGCGTGCAGCCCTCAATTGATTTGAAGACGCGATTGAACGTCGCGAGCGACGCAAATCCGGATTCCATGGCGATGACCAATACGGTCCAGTCTTGATTCTCGGTGAGTAATTTTTTGGCAAACTCGACGCGGAAGCTGTTTACATATTGATTAAAGTTATCAAAGTGGGTCTTCTCTCTGATTGCTTTACTGATCTTGTATTCGGGCACGCTCAACGTGTTCGCAATGTCCATCATCTTAAGGTCGGGCTTGAGAAACAGAGAATCGTCCTGCATCAGTTTTTGTATGGTATCTAACTGCTCGTCGTCCTCATCCGTCGCCGCCGCGCCCGCGTTCAACCTCAGAAGTTCTTGTTCTTTAAACTGGAGCCAAAGCACAATAAAGGTGGACACGAGAATCAGTGACGCTGCCATGCTCCTAATCCAAAGATAGAGCAGCCAGCTGTTTTCAGGTGGCACAGGAATGTTTGGTGCAATGACACGGGTCGCCATGACGGCAACGAACATAGAACCGGCAAACAGGATCTTTTGTTTTCGCAGTCTTTTGTTGCTTGAGGCGTAATTGCGAACGGCTTCCCAGAAGGCCAGGAGAATCACACCTGAAGAGAGTAACTGTAGCAGCTCACCCAGCGACCCCTTGAGCCAGGCGATGGTATCTTGCTCAACCCAATCCAGCGAAACAAAAATACTTGTGCTACGACTCGCCAGAATAAGGAAGGCTATCAAGCCGGCGAGCAGGTAGTGACCCTTATTGAGGGCGTTACCCTTTCGAAATATGGCGCGTGAAAGCAGCCAAAACACATTGCAGGTGGCGAACGTTCCGAGACCAATAAACTGTTGTTCAAGCCTAAAAGAGGCGGGTAAGAGCTGGCTTATGGCGAGCAACAGCAAAGACGCGGCTAATATGGCGAATAATGCATGCTCCAATCTCTTGGGTTTGAAGGCAAACAATCCTGCAATGCTTGAGATGGACACGCCAAGCAACACAAGATGAACAGCATTTTCCGACATTGGTTGTCCAATAGTGATCTTTTTGAACTCTAGCACAAATCAAAACAACGATCGGCATCAACAGGTTCATCATTTTCTATACTCAAATTCTGAAATTGAAGAGTTTGGGGGCCTCTAAACGCCAACAATAGCGAACTTTCAGTAACAAAGAAGAAGTGATGCTATGAGTGAACTGGTCAGTTCAAACACACAAGGGGATCTCTCAAATGCGATTCTTAAACCGTGGTTGTCCGGCGCCATAAAAGCCTGGATTGGTGCGGTTTTGATTGGGCAATGGATGTTTGGGTTTTACATATTGGCTCGATTTACCATGCCCTGGTTGCTCGGAGAGCTTGATGAGTCACAATTTAGCAATATGATTCGAGGCTATAAAAACGGCGAGACATTTAATAATGCCGTGCTGTTAACCCACATTATCCCCGTCATGCTGATCAGTCTCAGCGCCACGTTTCAGCTCGTTCCTTATGTACGCCGCCGGTTTCCGGTGTTTCATCGCTGGAATGGGCGGCTATTTTTGTCAGTTGGTTTTTTCGGGGCAATAGGCGGTCTCTATATGACCTGGGGGATGGGCAGTCGTTTAAGTGACGTGGGTGCGATTGGGGTCTCGCTGAACGGTATTCTGATCCCGATCTTTGTTTTTTACGCCTGGCGAACAGCGGTTCAGGGTAAGTTTGCGGTGCATCGCAGATTGGCCGTGCATAGTTTCATTTTGATTAACGGTGTGTGGAGTGTGCGCTTGTATCTGATGGCCTGGTTTATGGTCAACGATGGACCGTACGGAAACACTCGCTTAATCGATGGTCCCGCGGATATTGCTATCTCCTTTGCTTCTTACCTACTGCCAATGGCGATCGCCGAATTGGTCTTCTGGGCTGAAAGACGAAAAGAGTCGTTAACCTGGTTGGTGGCGGCGATGGGTGTATCGCTGATGGCTTTTCTGACCGCATTCGGCGTCTATGCTGCGAGCACGATGATGTGGATACCGAGGATAAGTTCTGCATTATGATGTCGTTATTGAGCAAAAACTGAAGGAGGCCCCATGATCTTTTCCAGAGCCAAAAACAAGGAATACGGTTTTTTAATACTAGAGTTCGTTGTCCTGGTGCTTGGCTTTTTTATCAGCTTGCAGGTCAATGAATGGCAGAATGATCGTGAGGATCGTGAACTAGAGTCGCAGTACCTGTCCAGGTTAGAAAACGACTTTGAAAAGAGCATCGTTGCGCTTAACGAGAGTATTGACCGAATCGGGCGCTCCGTTGAGAGGTTGGAGTCCGGCTTAACAGTTCTGGCAAAAAGAGAAAGGAGTGAAGGGGATTATCCTGCATTATTCTTCGCCCTCCAGAGTTCATCACTTAGAGGTAGTTTTCCAGTTTATTTTGGTACTTTTGAAGAGCTAAAGGATACCGGTAGCATGCGGCTGATCGAATCCACACAATTGAGAGAGAGCCTGGGTAATGTCTGGCAGAAGCACGTTGCCATATCCAAGATTAGTGAAGTGAGAAATATGCTTAGGGGAAATACGTTTCCGGTCATGACCAGTTACGTAAAGCCTCTTGAGGGTAACGCGATCACTTTTGATGCGGAAAAGGTTGAAGAAGACCCCAGGGAGCTTTACGTGGCGCTGAGCATTATACGGACTAACCTGGAAAACGATCTGACCGATTCTGAAGCGATGCTAACTCTAATTGAAGAGGCTTTGGGCGTCCTTCGACAAGATACTGCATATGCTCCGTCGATTTGAATGATACTGGAAGAGTATCACCAGAAACACTGCGGTATTTATGGTTTGATGGAAATTCCGAAAGCTAGAGTGACGAGATCTACACCGGCACTTAGGTTGCGTTATTTAGTACCGGCCTTTTTCTGAATTTCAGATATCAACGCTTTGTCAATTTGTTCTGTACCTGCCCATTCAAAGATCTCTTCCCAATCTATCTCTTGATGTTTGGCAACAAGAACCGCTTGTTCTTTGGATTGGTGGTCGTTTGCGTGGGCAACCCAAGCTAAACGATCCATAACCGATTGAGTTGGAGTGATGATGCGAACTGGGCCGAACTCCGTTTCTAATGTGCCGGCTGCGGTGTTATCAATGTACTTACTGCCAAATGCCAGCGGTCCTGCTGGAAACTCGATGAAGAATTTTGAATGTGGGTGTTGAAAGTCTTTGCCTTCCGTAACTTCAAAGCCGAGTTTTTCGACGATGGGAGCGATGCGTTTTTTTCGCTCGGAAGTGATGAAGTCTAAGTCTGTACTCATGTACTCGTTTTTGGAATAGAAAGTAACAGCACCGCCACCACTTAGTACTGCGTCAATACCCGCCTCTGAAAGCGCGCCTGAAACAAGTGCGGCGATTTCCTCTAAACTGGTCTCAGGATTGATCATGCTCTTTTAAGGGGCTTCCCTGATCGGCGAGGTCGTTGCCGATCTCTAAAGTATTTTTTTATCAGAGCCTCAGGCAACCCATCCAACTCCGAAGAGAGAAACGTCCTAAGATTCTTGGCTGTCGGGTTTCTTGGGTTGAACTCGAATACTCGAGTTCTACCTACTGTACTGCTGGTTAAAACACCAGCAGCTTCAAACTTTTTAAGTTGGTCCTGCACCATGTTCACCGGTATCTCGAAAGTGTCAGAGATTCTCTTTGCATATCCCGAGTCGTAATTTTCGAGATACATCAAAACACGAGCTGCGGTGGGGTTGCCTAATATTGCGTCTAGAGCTGGAATCATGGTGAATAACAGTTTACCTGATTTAAAGGTCATATTACCTGTAATACAGGTAATATCAACTGGCTTTGGTGCAAGCTAACGATGGGTATTGGCAAGTTAACTATGTCTGGGCCACGATTTAGGAATGACTAATTTAAATATATACAAACGACACCGGTTTACGTCAGAAATCATCCAATATGCTGTCTGGCTCTATTTTTGACTCAATCTGAGTCATCGCTGGGGTGACGACAGACGATAGTATGCTTTTTAAGCGAGGCAATACGACCGGCCAGAATGATTGACGTTTAACAGCTCCCGATTCTTACCAAGCCGCACATTCAAGAATTTGTGGATGGACTACTCCAGCTTGTCGACCATCACCCAGCATCGTTTCTTCAAATTTCCAGATCTTCTCTAGTTGGCCCACTCGGTAGAGCAGGGGATTGAAAATCTAGTAGCTAGGTTGTGCTTGGGTTCAGGGGACAGTTTACCTATTTCGGGAATCACGCTTGTGAGGATTGTGTAAACTGTCCCCCGAATGAGCATGGACTTTAAAGTGGCTGGTGCTGAAACGGGTGTTACTGTTCTGCAGATGGATATCAAGATCCAGGGCATTACCGAGCAAATTATGGAAACCGCTCTGGCGCGAGCCAAAGACGCACGTCTGCACATCCTTGTTGAAATGAACAAGGTGATTGGTCGTTCACGTGAAGCCGTTTCTGAAAATGCACAGGTGATGGTCACCATCAAAGTTGAGTCCGATAGGATCCGTGACGTCATTGGTAAGGGCGGCGCAACGATCCGTTCTATCACCGAAGAAACTGGCGCAGACGTCGACATCAACGACGACGGCACCATCATCATCTACGGTGAAGGCAAAGAGTCTCGTGATGCAGCGGTTGCCATGATCGAGTCTATTACTGCAGAAGCAGAAATCGGCAAGGTCTACAAAGGCAAGGTTGTGAAGATCGCTGACTTCGGCGCATTCGTGAACATCCTGCCTGGCAAAGATGGCCTCGTGCACATTTCTCAAATCGCCCACGAGCGTGTAGAGAAAGTAACTGACTACCTAACAGAGGGTCAGGAAGTTGAAGTGAAGTGTCTCGACACTGAACGCGGCCGAATCAAGCTTTCCATCAAGGAATTGATTGAGAAAGAAGATGCCCCTGCTGACGATGAGTCAGAGGCTGATGCTGGTTAAGTCTTTGACTTAAACAGTACGAAACAAAAAAGGGCGGTCCCGAAAGGTACCGCCCTTTTTTGTGGGTGTTGTTTGTTGGGTTGATGCTTTTGGTTGGATGAATTTTCACTAAAGGTAGCGACTTTGGGAAAGGTTCTTCCCAATATTGGTTGTTTTGTAACCAGTATGCTCGCTTGCTGCGTGTAATTGATAGATTGGGGTATTGGTGTGGAGTAAGGTGTCCGAGTAAGCGCTGTCGAAAGCCACAAAGTTAACTGAAGGATGCCGGGGCACTAATAGCGAGAATGATATGCCTGATTTGAATTACCAAAAACAAGCGCAGGAATTCTATGGAAAGGCACCTGTCATAGTTATGGGCAGCGGAGCCTCGGCTGCGCACGGCATGTCAGGGATGGGGGCGCTTGCAAAGCATCTCATAGAGCACACTGACGTTTCCGGTCTCTCAGCTCTTGAGTTGGAGGTTTGGGAAAAGTTCTGCCAGGTTTTGGGTGAAGGCGTAGACCTAGAGTCTGCCCTACACAAGGTAGCAACTTCTGAAGAACTAACGTCCAGAATCGTTAAAGCCACCTGGGCACTAATTAACTCTGAAGACATAGAAATCTTTCAGAAGAGTCTTCAGGATAATACGATGTTTCCATTGAGTCACCTTCTTGAGCATATGTTCAGAAGTAGCCTCAAAAAGATAAGTATTATCACTACAAATTATGATCGCCTAGCGGAGTATGCCTGCGATCAGAGGGGCATTCATCATTACACTGGATTTACGCACGGCTTCTTCCGACAACTCGCGGCCCCTACAGAAATCACTTCTGCTCGCAGGGTTAATATCTGGAAGGTCCATGGATCTCTAGATTGGTTTCAGACCCCTCTGGAAGATACTGTGGCCCTTTCAAATATCCAAGGGATACCAAATAACTACCAACCGCAGATTGTGACTCCTGGCACCCAAAAATACCAAAAAACACATCTGGAGCCGTTCCGTTCCATTATCAACAACGCCGATCTAGCTATCAATGAAGCTAGCTCTTATCTTTGTATTGGCTACGGTTTTAATGACGAACACATTCAACCGAAGCTTATGATGAAGTGCCTTAGACAAAAGACACCTGTAACCATTATTACTCACGCCCTTTCTGACTCAGCAAAAAAGCTTATTCTTGATGGTAAAGCTCAGAATTATCTAGCAATCGAACGGGGTGAAACAGACGATCAATCCATCGTCTATTCCTCTCTGGATAAGGCTCCGCTTAAGGTGGAAATGAACATCTGGAGTCTTGAAGGCTACCTGTCACTAATCATATAGGAAGAAGACATGCCGATTTTTGCATTCGCGGATGAAGAAGCGCTTGGAAAGGTTGCCTCGGTCGATACTACAAATGTGATCGTAGAGGTGGAGAACGTTGACCAGCTCAAAAGGTTGCAGGTTAACCATCTCGCTGTGTTGCAAAGCAGCAGACCCGGGCAACATCTCATTGGCCTCATTACTCAGGTGACCCGGAAACGTGGCATCGAAGACATTATCAATGACGGCATCAACGACCACCCGCCAGAGTTAAATCTATGCCGTATCTCCCTGATTGGCACCATGCTGGATCGTGACGGCGAAAAGAATAACGTATTCCGTCGTACCCTTGAAAGTGTTCCCGAAATTGACGCGAACTGCTTCTCGCTTGAAAGTGATAACCTAACGGGTTTCATGCGTACCCTTTCAAGTGTATCAGCCGACGGGAATGCTCTGACTCTCGGCAAGTACACGCTGGATGAGCATGCAGTTGCCTACCTAAACGGCAACAAATTTTTCCAACGTCACGCCTTTATTGGTGGCAGCACCGGCTCTGGTAAATCCTGGACGACTGCGAAAATTATCGAACAAATGTCGGGACTCTCTACCGCCAACGCTATCGTCTTTGACCTCCATGGTGAATACGCTCCTTTGGTGGGAAAAGGTATTCAGCACTTCAAGGTTGCTGGTCCTGCTGACGTTGAAGCCAAGCGTACCATTAATGACGATGTGATCTATCTTCCTTACTGGTTGCTTTCTTATGAAGCACTCGTGTCCATGTTCGTCGACCGTAGCGACCAGAATGCTCCAAATCAGGCCATGATTATGGCGCGCGAAATCAACCAAGCGAAGCAAAAGTACTTGGAGGAAAATGGTCAGCTAGAAGTGTTGAAGCATTTCACAATAGATAGCCCAGTTCCGTTTGATCTCGATGTTCTTATGAGGCGATTGAATGAAGTTAACGTCGAGATGGTACCAGGGGCAGGTGGCAAACCGAAGCAAGGAGATTTTTTTGGAAAACTAGCGCGTATGATTTCGCGTCTTGAGAACAAAATCTCTGATAGGCGCCTTGGCTTTATGTTCAATGGCGGTGATGGCGTGCTAGATTTTACTTGGCTCGAGAAACTCACTACTGCTGTATTAGGGAGTACAAGTGAGAATGGCAAGGCTGGGATTAAGATCATTAACTTTTCGGAGGTGCCTTCGGATGTTCTCCCATTGATTGTGTCTCTGGTCGCAAGGGTAACATTCTCTATCCAACAATGGACGCCATCGGAGCTACGTCATCCTATTGCACTGCTGTGTGATGAGGCGCACCTTTACATGCCACAGCGTAACATGGCTGATTCTGCCGACGACATCTCGCTTGATATTTTCGAGCGCATCGCGAAGGAAGGCCGTAAATACGGTGTGAGCTTGGTGGTGATAAGCCAACGTCCGTCCGAAGTAAATAAGACGATGCTTAGCCAGTGTAGCAATTTTGTATCCATGAGGTTAACCAACGCCGAGGATCAGGGGGTTATCAAACGTCTACTTCCAGATAGTCTTGGCGGGTTTAGCGACATTTTGCCGACACTCGATACTGGTGAAGCACTTGTTGTTGGCGATGCTAGTCTATTACCAAGCAGGATCAGAATTGATGAGCCTCAGAATAAGCCAAACAGTGGCACGGTTGATTTTTGGGATGAATGGCAAAAACCGGTCAAAGATCAGCGTTTGTCAATTGCGGTTGATAACTGGCGTAAGCAGAACATTCAATAGAATGGACTTTATTGAGCTACAAGAAATGGGGCAGAGTAGAGTGCCAGAGTAAACCTCGTTTCCCCCTTCTTATAGGCGATTTTCATAATGAAGACCTTTGATTGGATCGCTTGTCCCTGGACAACATAGTTATATAGCCGCACGGCGAGTAGAGGTAGGATGAATACCCGAATTGAAGTTGAATCGATTTTCCCGAACTTCGATTGGAGTCTGGCTAAGTTCCATATTGCCCAAAGGTCGGGCCCGGTCCAGCCCATTGATGTTTTTACACGCAGCTTTGATGAGTGGCAAAACAAGTGGAATGGCGCTTATCATTCCAATCATTGCTGGAATCAACCTTTCATTTTCTCAATTATCGAGTTACCAACGCAGCCAGACAAATGGCTCTTTGGTGGCATATTCCAGGTGTTATCGCATAAGAAGAAAATGAGAAACGGAAAAGAAATGTCCTTTTATAAAGTGTCGCTTGCCACAGAAGGACAGGCCTTAATCGGCCGATTAGTTTTTCATTGGAATAAAGATGCACGTGCGAAAGGCCGCAAGCCCGCTACGGTTCTACCAAACATGTCCATTGCCGAGTTGTTACCCGAGATCTATGTGGGGATTGATTTCCCCGGCTACGAAAACATTAACCTTCCTTTTTCTATAATTGAGCAGTTATGGCACGATTCAAAACCTGATTGGTACACCGCACTCGCTAACTGTCAGGGTGTTTATCTAATTACAGATACCAAAACTGGCCGACGATATGTGGGATCGGCTTATGGTGAGGACGGAATCTGGTCAAGGTGGGGCGCCTACTTTAAAACCGGCGGTCACGGAAACAATGTGCTTCTTAAGGAACTGCTCGGTAACCGCAAGAATCCAATCGAATATGCTAGAAAGCACATGCAAATGTGTTTGCTTGAGCACATATCCAATAGAGCTAACGAACAGTACGTGATCCTTCGAGAATCATTCTGGAAAGAAGCACTCCATACCCGCGGTGAGTTTGGTCTGAACGCAAATTAGAACGGCCTAGTTTATCGAAGCCCACCGGTGCAGTAAGCTGAAGCGATGAATACAGGAATCTACAAAGACGGAACAGAAATTAATGACCTTGAGGATTGGCGTGTTCGCGCTGGTCCCAAAAGTGCAATTCAGTGGAAAGACGGGCGCAGTGCGAAAGAAAGTGCCAAGTCCTGGTTGGCCACGAATCAAATCCCCCCCGAACTTTTAGAACCGATAAACGGGCATCCTGATTTCGATACGATCGAGAAGTGGAATGCTGAACCCGAAGCGCCTGTGCGGATTGATGAGTTCAGAGGTGAGCCACCCAACATTGATGTTTTGCTTCGCGCTCGAGATCAGCGTGGCCCAATAGCGATTGTGGTGGAAGCGAAAGCCGATGAATCCTTTGGCGCTCTTGTAACGGATACGATCAAAGACGCAGATAAGCGGCTTCTCGATTCGCCTAAATCGAAAGGTAGAGAACGTTTAGAGCGGCTATCAATGTCGCTCTTTAACCGGGCTCCGACGGACGAACTTGTCCAGGGTCTTAGGTATCAATTGCTAACGGCAAGTGGTGCCGCGTTAGCGGAAGCTGAGCGAATCAAAGCGAACCGCGCTGTTGTTCTGGTACACGAGTTCGTTTCTAGTCTAACTGAGGCCTCGAAACGACAGAGCAACTACGACGACTATCTGCGTTTCCTTGCTGCGCTGGGTTCTAGTGAAGAACCCAGTGGGCTAGTTGGCCCTTTCGAGGTTCCTGGCGCTCCTATTGTTGGTGAAAAAATAAAGCTATATCTTGGCAAAGCCGCATCAGATGTCAGGGCTTCTGGCGTTTGATCCGCTGTTCCGCTTAGTAGTGCTGCTCGTTCTTGTCTTTGTCGTCACCACTTTGACGCTTCTGTTTGTGAATCTCCTGCTTTGGTTCTTTAAGGGGTTCTTGCGGCTGGGTGTAGTGCGACAAGGACTCAAATATCGTGCCCCAGACTTGAGAGTTGGGTGAACGAGTCTTTGTCCATCGATACAAGCGATACATTCCGAAGATGAATAAGCCGACAAGTGACATTGCGACCAGTTGAATCTCAGCGAGTTCCAGTGACATGGTGTACGCTCCAATGCTTGTAAGTCTATCATGGTCACGTAATTGAAAGATTCAAGTAGGAAGAACTGGGTTCTGAGTACAGGGGCAAGGTAACTACCTGCTAGATGATGGCATACACATAAAGGGGCGCTTTATGTCTCCCGGTCGAACATATGAGTGAGAACGAAGCCACCGAAGAGAAAATTGCTCGCAATAGAAATTTCCAGCTGTTGTGGTTTGGCAGCACCATTTCACAATTCGGGGATCAATTTTACCTGCTGGCGCTACCCTGGCTGGTATTGCTGATTACCGGGGATGACGCCATGGCACTGGGCAGTATTATGGCCGCCGCGGCAATTCCCAGGGTTGTGCTGATGGTTTTTGGCGGCGCTGTCACGGACCGAATCTCCCCGAGGCTAATATTAATTGTATCCGCAAGCCTGCGAGCAATCCTCGTTTTCCTGCTGGCTGTATTAGTCCTTAGCGGATTGATCAAACTCTGGATGTTATTTGTCCTCGCCATCGTATTTGGCATCGCTGATGCTTTTGCCGCGCCCGCAGCAACGACCCTATTGCCCCGAATCGTACAGCCCGATCAGCTCCCGAGCGCAAACGCCTTTGTCTCAGGCGCTCATCAGATCGCGGGTATTGTTGGGCCGGTTGCCGCCGGGTTCTTTATCGCGTTCTTTGGTTCGGACCTAAGCGATACTTCGACGACCACCAGTCGAATCGGGATTGGGGCCGCCTTCATATTTGATGCGGTCACATTCCTTTTTGTCATCCTCGCCCTTGGCTACCTCAAGCTTTCTTCAGGGGGCATAGATGAAGACTCAGCGACCAAACAGGGCTTTTTAGAATCCATCAAGGAAGGCATTTCCTTTGTATTCCGCCATCCCAGCTTTCGAGTGATGCTCATGCTTGCCGCTATCATCAACCTCGCCATTACCGGTCCCATGGCGATTGGATTACCCTATATGGCCAGAACCGAATTTGGGGCGAACCCCACAGCACTGGGATGGTTGATGAGTGCGATGGCTTTTGGGAGTTTGATTGGTTTCGCCCTTGGCGGCGGCTTACCTCGACCTAACCCCGCCCGTTTTGGTAGCACAGTGATATCCGTCGTCGGGGTGGCGGGCATTTTCTTCGCCGCGGTAGCACTGGCACCTACCGTTTGGTGGGCGATGACGGCTTTGACCTTCGCCGCCATGGCGAATGGATACGCGAATATTCTGATCATTAGCTGGTTTCAACTCAGGTCGCCAAAACCCATGCTGGGTCGGGTGCTGAGCCTGGTGATCACGGTATCCGGTGGACTAGCACCTGTCTCGATGGCAGCAGGCGGTGCACTGATTAACCTCTACGATATCCGCATGGTGCTAGGCTGCGCAGCTATCAGCATGGCAATAACGGCATTCTTAGGTCTTACCCTCCGATCTGTTAGAGAGATGGATTTGATTGCAGTGTCCCTCGAAAAGAAAGAACTGGGGGAAGACCACTCTGTCCCGTTACTCTGACCCCAATTCTTAGACAATTTGTTTCATGTCGATGCTGCCAGCATATTCGCACTATATGTCATAGGATGCAGACCAACCCCATAGATTCGAGAGGCTGGAAGCAATGACGGGAAATGTTAAAGCCCAGAAAACCATCCCCAAAGAAAACTAGATGAACATCCATTGATATAGCTGATTGGGAGAGTTAGGTAAACTGTCCCTCGAAGGCTCATCTATGCCTCTACACTCAACGACCTTTGTTTGATTTGCCTGACTTTTTTGTTTTTTCAGACTTCTTGAATTTGTCAGACTTCTTGGATTTGTCAGATTTGTTAGTTTTATCCGACTTCATAGACTTCTTTCCTAAGCAAGACATGATCTTTCCTTTGTCTCGCCCAGCAATTATTCCCGCCCGCTTCCAAATATTGGTTAGGTTCGAAACCGCTTTACGAAAACGTCCATCTTTAATGTTTGCTGCTCTTGCGGTTGTGATTAGATCTGCAAAAGTTGCACCATTGGGCAATAACTGATTGATCACACCGCTATCGCAGGTCTCGTTTAGAACCAAAGTTGCTGAGAGGTTCGACAATGGGTAAGCATCAGCGTTGTCGCCAATTTCGTCATTGTCAGAATCTGCTGATTCAGATGGATCACTCGGGAAAGCATCCCCGTTGTCCCCAACACCATCGCCGTCGCTGTCAGTCGTTTCTCCAGAGTCATTTGGGAATGCATCAGAGTTATCACCTGTACCATCATTATCTGTGTCGATTGATTCGTTAGCATCCAGTGGGAATGCGTCGTTGCTATCCTCAACGCCATCTTGATCCGTATCGGTGCTTAGTGGATCAGTGCCATTGTTGTTTTCTTCAATATCACTAATGCCATCTCCATCGCTGTCACTGGTGGCGCTCAACGGATCTATGTCAGCACCATCTAAAACGCCGTCTTGATCACTATCACCATTAAATGGGTCAGTACCACTCACAACTTCATCTCCATCATTTAGGCCATCATTATCCGAATCTGGATTACCTGGGTCCGTACCCAACTCAACTTCTTCATCATCAGTAAGACCATCTCCATCTGTATCGATAGCAGGAGAAAGTTCAATCAGCAATATTTTGCTGATGACAAGATCGCGCGCACTATTATTGCTGCCTGGAATACCGAGAAAGCGGATGGTCGTCATCGCACTTGATGCGATAAACGTGTAGTTCCCAGCCTGGTTGATACCTACCTGAGAAGAGCTTCCAAGCACGGCACCAGATAAACCTACGCCATCAATAGCACTGCCGACTATCAGGTGTGTATTCCCATCGCTGAACCCTGCGGGTAGGACATCAAAACTTAAGACATATTCATGGCCAGGGACACTAGAGAACGAAGTATAAATATCGCCCTGGGTGATGGAGCCTCGGAAGAACTGTATAAAATCTTCAAGGCCGCTTGTTGCATTAAACCCACCATTTGCGTGTACGGGGCCTGCAGCTACGATATAACTCACCATCCCGCCTACGGTCGCAGCACTTGCAAAACTGCTGCCAGTGGGCTTTTCAACAACAACGGCGCTGTTGAAGTCGATGTCATCCTGAATGATGACGACTGATTCTTCCGCCCATAGCAGCTGAGGGCTCAGTAAGCTCAGTGCTGTAAACATAAAATATAAGCTGAATCGTCTTCTTAGTGTTTTGATCATAATTCTACTCTAGCTGTTGTCATTTTTTGTTTAGTCTAGTGATCAAGCGCACGCGCACGTATCACCCTAAGGGGTTGTTTTATAGTTTGCTCAGCATTTAGATAGCATGGGGGGCGTTGCTAGTTTTGCAGGGCAGCCTTGGCCGCTTTCGAACAGAGAGAGAAAGCAGGCGGTTTGCCAATCGGTGATTAACAAGTCACCGATTGGCAATCATTCATTTAGAAGCCACAAGTTTCCTGTCTGGTGTGGCCAACGACCAGGACCAGTGAAGGACTAAAGTTATCCTCGCCATTTTCTGCAAAATATCCAAGTGTATTCGGCAGGTAGTCATCAAAGATTGCGAAGTAGATAGTCTCTGCCGTCGCTTCTTTGTTGATTCTAACGAACACACCGGATGTCGGCTGCCATACGCCACCGGCAACTCGGAAATGGTGGTCAGCTGGAATAAATTCGGAATCCACCGGACCCTCGGACGCTAGTAGGGAAGCTGCTTGTCCTGCTTGAAAGCACACAGAACCAGCGCCAGTCTGTTCCACCATGACATATTGCGCATCAATCTCACCCATAGATTCCAGAATATTGGCGGTTACCTCAATCGCCGTAGATGAGCCTTCAGTGTGTCGGAATTCGATTCGTGACTGGGTTGCATGTAGCGCTTCAAGCGCGTCAATTCTTAACGATTGGATCTGAATTAGGTCGATGTTTTCCGAGAGAACCTGAAGTAGAAAATCGATATCATCGCGGTTGCGATTAACGAGTGCCATGTCAGCAGCTTCACCGGCTGGACCTTGAAGACCTTGTGCACCATCTTGACCGTTAACACCACTTGGACCTGCTAAACCCTGAGGACCTTGTGCACCGTCTTGACCATCAGCACCTGTTAGACCCTGTGGGCCCTGAGCACCATCTCGGCCGTCAGCACCACTTGAACCCGTTAAACCTTGAAGACCTTGTGCGCCACCCTGACCATCAGCACCACTTGGGCCTGCTATACCCTGAAGACCTTGTGCGCCGTCTTGACCATCAGCACCACTTGGGCCTGCTATACCCTGAAGACCTTGTGCACCGTCTTGACCATCAGCACCACTTGG